>OZ253561.1:4800000-6155028 GCA_965262795.1 Spirochaetia bacterium
CCGATGAGCTCCGCCGGCGGATCGTCACCATCCCGCAGTCGCTGTTCCTGTTCAGCGGCACGGTGCACGACAACATCGCCCTGTTCGACCGCTCGGTGAGCCGCGCGCAGGTGGTGGAGGCGGCACGGGCGGTCAATCTGGACGGCTTCATCCGGTCACTGCCGCGGGGGTACGACGAGGAGGTGCTGGAGGAGGGCAAGTCCCTGTCCACCGGACAGAAGCAGCTCCTGTCGTTCGCGCGCGCATTCGTGCGCGACCCGGACGTGGTGATCATGGACGAGGCGACCTCCAGCATCGACGCGGAGTCGGAGCGGCTCATCGAGGAGGCGACCGCCATCCTGCTGGCCGGGCGCACCGCGATCGTGATCGCCCACCGGCTGTCGACCATCCGCTCGGTCGACCGCATCCTGGTCCTCCACGACGGCCAGCTCGCAGAGAAGGGAGACCACGACACCCTGCTGGCTCGCGACGGGGTGTACGCCAAGCTCTACCGGGTGCAGCTCCTGGCGCTGGCCGACCGCCCGGCGGAGCGGTGAAACCGTTGACACCGGTTCCGGTTCATGAGTACCACTAGTCCAATGGTCATCTCCGGACCACAGGTCATTTCCGGACCACAGGTCACCTCCGAAGTGTCCGCCGGCGTAGTGGAGCGCGAGGCCGAGCGGCTGTTCACCACCCTGATGAACGTGAGCTGCCGGCCCGGAACCCGCTGGACGTTGGAGCACTGCCGGGAGATCGCCCCGCTGACGCTTGAGATCAACCGGCTCAAGGAGCGCAGGAACGCGATCATCCTGGCGCATTCGTACGTGGATGCGGAGATCGTATACGGGGTGGCCGACTTCAAGAGCGACTCCTACGCGCTGGCCCTGGAGGCGCGCCACAGCGACGCGGAGGTGATCGTCTTCGCCGGCGTGGTGTTCATGGCGGAGACCGCCAAGATCCTCAAGCCGCATGCGACGGTGCTGGTGCCGGACATCGCCTCCGGTTGCTCGCTGGCCGATTCGCTCACCGCCGACGAGCTGCGCGTGCTCAAGGCCGAGCACCCGGACGCCGCCGTGGTCTGCTACATCAACAGCACCGCGGAGGTGAAGGCGGAAAGCGACGTCTGCGTCACCTCCGGCAACGCCCTCAGGATCCTCGAGCGCCTGCCCGAACGCCGCATCCTGTTCGTGCCGGACCGGATCATGGCCGCCAACCTGCAGCGCGATCTGCGCGCGCGCGGCGTCGACAAGGAGATCTTCAGCTCCTCGGGCACCTGCCTGGTGCACGACCAGTTCACGGCCGCCGGCATCGCTGAGGAGCGGGTCCGCTTCCCCGGTGTGTGCGTGGTCAGCCATCCGGAGTGCGCGCCGGAGGTGACCGAGGCCAGCGACTTCGTGGGCAGCACGCAGGCGATGATGGACCACGTGCGGGCCTCCGATGCCCCGTACTTCATGATGCTCACCGAGTGCGGCTTGGTCGGCCGGCTGGAGGCGGAGCATCCCGGCAAGCACTTCATCGGCTCCTGCCGCCTGTGCCCGTACATGAAGCTCAACAGCCTAGCCAAGATCCGCGACGCGCTCGTTCGCCCGGAGCCCGAGCAGGTGATCGAGGTGGACCCGCAGATCGCCCGCGCCGCCAAGGTGAGCATCGACCGTATGTTCGAACTGGCCGCCTGACGGCATGCTCAGCCGCCCCATCATCGAGGCGGCCGTCACCACGGCGCTGCGCGAAGACCTGGCCTACGGTGACCTCACCACCGAAGCGGTCGTCAGCGCCGCGCGGCGGGGCCGCGCGCGCATCCTGGCCCGCGAGCCGTTCACCTTGTGCGGGACCGAGGTAGCCGCACACGCCTTCTGGGCGGTCGACCCCGATCTGGCCATCGAGTTCGGCGGTGCCGACGGCGACCTCGTACTGCCGCATCGTCAGGTGATGCTGGTCACCGGGGCCGTCCGGTCGATTCTGGCCGCCGAGCGGGTGGCGCTCAATTTCCTCCAGCACCTGTCGGGAGTCGCCACGGTCACCGCCGCCTTCTGTGCGGCGATCGCCGGCACCGGCGCCGCCGTATGCGATACGCGCAAGACCACGCCCGGCCTGCGGGCGCTGGAGAAGCACGCCGTGCGCTGCGGCGGCGGGCGGTCGCACCGCAGCACGCTCGCGGACTGCGCCCTGATCAAGGACAACCACATCGCCGCGGCCGGCGGCGTCCGGGAGGCTGTGCAGCGGGTGCGGGCGCGCACGCCGCACGTCGCCCGCGTCGAGGTCGAGGTGGAGACGACGGAGCAGCTCGCGGAGGCGCTGGATGCCGGTGCGGAGGTGATCCTGCTCGACAACATGTCGCCGGCCCAGGTGCGCACGGCGGTGGAGGCGGTCGGCGGCCGTGCCATCACCGAGGCGTCCGGGTCGATCCGGCTCGACAACGTGCGGGCCTACGCCGAGGCGGGGGTCGACATGATCTCGACCAGCGCCCTGACCAGCACGGTGCGGCGGGTCGACCTGAGCCTGGAGCTGGAAGCGGACTGATGCGCACGGTCCGCACCGATTGCCTGGTGATCGGCTGCGGTCTGGCCGGCGCCGGGTACGCGTACCAGGCCGCGAAGGCCGGCCTGCAGTGCATCCTGCTGTCTGGGGAGCCGAGCGCGGACGAGTGCAACAGCGCGCGCGCACAGGGCGGCATCGTCGATCCGACGGTGGACCCGCAGTCGCTGCGGGGCGACATCATGACCGCCAGCGCCGGCGCCGCCGATCCGCGGGCGATCGACTTCATCGTCGAGCGGGGCGGCCCGGCGGTCCGCGAGCTCGTGGACGAGCTGGACGTTCCATTCGAACGGGACGACCGGGGCGAGCTGCGCATGACGCGCGAGGCCGCCCACTCCGCGGCGCGCATCCTGTTCGCGAAGGACCAGACCGGCAAGGCGATCGTGACGGCGCTACACCGCGCGGTCACCGCGTCGTCGCGCATCGAGATCGCCCTGCACACCGTCGCGGTCGACCTCCTGACCCTGTCGCACAGTTCCAAGGATCCGCTGCACAAGTACGAGCCGCTGACCTGTTTCGGCGCCTACGCGCTGGATGTCGAGTCGGGAGAGGTGTACGCGATCGTCGCCCGCAAGACGGTGCTGGCGACCGGCGGCCTGGGTCAGATCTACCTGCACTCGACCAACTTCCCGAGCGCCTACGGCCACGGGGTGGCGATGGGCTACCGCGTGGGAGCGCGTGTGATCGACCTGGAGTACGTGCAGTTTCACCCGACCGTCTTCACCAGGAAGGACGCCGCGCCGTTCCTGATCAGCGAGGCGCTGCGCGGCGAAGGCGGCCACCTCGTGGATGCGGCCGGCCGCCGCTTCATGGAGGACCACCATCCGGACGGGTCGCTGGCGCCGCGCGACGTGATCGCCCGATCGATCACCTTCGAGATGATCCGTACCGGCGCGCCCTCCGTGTTCATCGATCTCGCCGACCTGGAGCCCGGCTACGTGACCGAGCGCTTTCCGACCATCTACCGGCACTGCCTGGAAGCGGGCGTCGACATCACGCGCGAGCCGATCCCGGTGGTGCCGGCCGCCCACTACTCGTGCGGCGGCCTGCACACCGACCTGTACGGCCGCACCAACATCGTCAACCTGTCGGCGGTCGGAGAGGCTGCCTGCACCGGCTTCCACGGCGCCAACCGCCTGGCCAGCACCTCGCTCCTGGAGTGCGTGACCATGGCCCGCGAGGCGGCTGCCGCCGCGGCCGCGGAGCTCGCCGGGAGCCGGTTCGAGCCGCCGGAGGTGCGGCCCTGGGAGGGCCGCCGCGTGCAGGCCGACGAGGACCTGATCCAGCAGGACCTGAACCTGATCAAGGCGACCATGTGGAACTACGTCGGGCTGATCCGCACCGGCCGCCGGCTGCAGCGCGCGCGGGACATGCTGCGTGGGCTGCACGCCCAGGTGGACGACTTCTACCGCGGCTATGCGGTCTCCAAGGCGCTGCTGAATCTGCGCAACGCCGTGCAGACCGCCCTGCTGGTCGTGTACGCTGCCTACTACAACACGCGCAGCATCGGGTGCCACTACCGCGACGACAGGCACGACGGCCCGTAGGGCCGGCGGCGGCGATGAGCATCCGCGGCTGCGCTAGGCGAGGGACTCATGGCTAGCCGGATCGCAGAACCGCGCGCGGAGCTTTCGCCCGCGCCCGCCGACACGCAACGCGCGCTCTCCCTGATCGACTGCGACGTGCACCCGTACGTCAACGGCATCCACGAGCTGACCCCCTATCTGCCGCAGCGCTGGCGGAGCTGGATCGAGCAGATCGGCTATCAGGGGCCGCCGCCGCCGGTGTACCCCAAGGTGTTCGAGCTGGCGTCGCGCCGCGACGCCTGGCCGCCGTCGGGCAAGCGTCCGGGCGGCGATCCCGCGTTCGCGGCCGAGCAGCTTCTGGACGAGTGGTCGGTCGACCTGGCCATCCTCAACAACCTGTACGGCCTGGGCGGCATCAAGAACCACCACCTGGCGCGGGAGCTGACTCCGGCGCTCAACCGCTGGCTGCAGGACCACTGGCTGGACGCCGACCACCGCTGGCGCGGCGCGTTGTGCGTGAACCCGGAGGATCCCGCCGGAGCGCCCGCGGTGATCGAGGAGTTCGCCCGCGACGAACGGTTCGTGCAGGTGCTGCTGCCGGTGCGCTCCAGCGCTCCCTACGGCCGGCCGCAGTTCCGGCCGATCTTCCGCGCCGCCGCCGATGCCGGCCTGCCGGTCGGCATCCACTTCGGCGGCTCGGCCGCCAACCCGATCACCGCCTGCGGCTGGCCGTCGTTCTACATCGAGGACCACACCGCCATGTCGCAGGCGTTCGAGGCGCAGGTGCTGAGCCTGGTCTGCGAAGGGGTGTTCGACGAGATCCCGGAGTCGCGCGTGATCCTCATCGAAGGCGGCTTCGCCTGGCTGCCGCCGCTGATGTGGCGCATGGACAAGAACTACCGGGGTCTGCGCGACGAGGTGCCGTGGCTGCGTGACCTGCCCAGCCGCTACATCCGCCGCCACTTCCGGGCCACCAGCCAGCCCATGGAGGAGCCGGAGCAACCCGAGCACCTGGTCTGGCTGTTCGAGATGATCGGCGAAGACGGCTTCGTGATGTTCGCCACCGACTACCCGCACTGGGACTTCGATTCGCCGGACCGGTCGCTGCCGCATACGCTGCCGGCAGAGTTGCGCCGCCGCATCATGGCCGGCAATGCCCGGGCCACGTATGGATTCTGAGCAGGGGAATTCAGGCGAGCACGACCTGGGGCCGGTAGCCGGCTATCCGCAGGGAGAGCCGGTCGCGGTCGCGGTAGGCCGCAGACGTCTGGTGCTGGTCAGAGACGATGACCGGGTGTTCGCGCTGCGCGACGTGTGCCCGCACCAGGGTGCGGCGCTGTCGGCGGGCCGGGTGATCTCCACCTGCCGCCTGCGCCGGGAGGACGACCGCTGGGTGCAGACCGACCTGCGCGCCGTACAGTGCCCGTGGCACGGCTGGGCGTTCGGGTTGGACGACGGCCAGGCCCTGTTCGCCGACACGGGCGCGCGCGTGCGCTCCTATCCGGCGCGGGTCGCCGGCGGGCGCGTGCGCGTGCGGGTGGAGCGGTGACCTCCGTGAAGGAACTGCTGTGGCGTCTGATCGACGAGCGGCGCGAACGAACCCGGCGCCGCACCAGTCCGTCCGAAGCGTTCAAGCGGTACTTCGGACCGGAACACGGAGTCGATCTGCCATTGGGATCTCGCTATGGATACCGTCCGGTCGAGTTCGACGGGAACGAGGCGTGAGGCAGGTCGTTGCCCGTCGTCGATCCACAGACGGGCAATCGCCGATGAAGCCGCTCCGGATTTCGCCGTGACCGCGGACGTCACCGAGATCGGGTTCCCGGAGTTGATCCGACGCTTGGCGGCCCTGGGGCTCCCGCCGATCGACTTGGTAGTCGGCATCGGCCGCGGCGGCGTCGTGCCGGCCGCGCTGGCCGCGCAGCGGCTGGCGTGCGACCTGCGGGTTCTTCCGGTCCGCTTTCGCGACGACTCGCACCAGCCGGAGCGGGCGGAGCCGCTGGTCACCCCGCCCTCCTTCGACGTGACCAGCAAGCGGGTGTTGCTGGTGGACGACGTGGCGCGCACCGGCGCCACGCTGCGCGCCGCGGCCGGCGCACTGGCCGGCGCAGCCGCCATCCACACGCTGGTCGTCGCCGGCTGCGCCGACTACGCCCTGTTCCAGGTGGATTCCTGCATCGCCTGGCCCTGGCAGGCCGAGGCGCTGTAACGAACTGCCGAAGATCAGCCCGGAGGCGGAGCCGGGTCGTTGCCGTGAGAATCGCGTTCCCGGATTCGGCCGTCTTTGCGATGAATGAACAGTTCGCTGCCCTGGTTTCGGGCGATTTCGCGTGCGGTGTCGATCGCCTCCTGCTGCGTCCGGTGCACCGAGCTGGCCCGGTGGCTCCCTGCGCCGCGGACTGCCCAACCTCGTTCGTGAGGAACGACGTGCTGATTTCTGCTTCCCATGTCTATGCCTCCTTATGGGGGAGAATCGTGACCAGCGAGAGTCCATCGTCATTGCCGGGTTGACGCGAACCGCCCGTGGTTTACATTACGATCTTAGATAGATTATTCGTAAACATCAAGTCATAGGATGGAGGTCGAACGAGGGCATGTTTGGAGACCGACTGAAGCTCGCCAGGAAGAAGGCCGGCTACTCGCTCCGGGCGCTGTCGGACGCGCTTGACGGCAAGGTCACCGCGCAGGCCATCGGAAAGTACGAGCGCGGAGAGATGATGCCGAGCTCGGGGGTGCTCAGCCGGCTGACCAGAGTGCTGGAAGTCTCACTGGAGTACCTTCTGAGCGAACAGGTCGAAGAGCTGGAAGCCGTGGAGTTCCGCAGGCTTTCGCGTACTTCGGCTCGGGACCGAGCGCGGGTCGAGGCTGAAGTGATCGATCGGCTGCAACGGTATCTGACGATCGAGGAGATCCTGGACGTGGACAGCGGAGCATGGCGCCCACTCCGTCCCCGCCTCCTTACTGCGGAGGAAGATGGCGAGGCTCTCGGCGACACCCTGCGCGAGACGTGGAAGCTCGGTATCGATCCGATTCCGAACATGACGTCGCTGCTGGAGGACCGAGGGATCAAGGTCCTGGTCGTCGCTTTGCCCGGACGCGTTTCCGGATTGACCTGTCTCGTCAGCAGGCAACGACGCAAGGACAAGATACCGGTGATCGTTGTCAATCGGCGGGTGACGCTCGAACGGCGACGCCTCACGCTTGCCCACGAGCTGGCGCATCGCCTGATCGACAGCCAGTCCTTCTTGGACCAAGAACGGGCAGCGAACGTCTTCGCCGGTGCCTTTCTGGTGCCGCGTGCGCATCTCGTCCAGGAGATCGGAAGTCATCGAACGGCTCTCGGCTACCGGGAACTGCTTCATCTCAAGCGAATGTACCGGGTCAGTGCAGCGGCGATGATGATGCGCCTCAGGCAGACGGGAGTGGTCGACGAGCCGACGCTTGCCTACGCGTTCCAGACGTTTGCGCGAGGGTGGCGCTCCAGCGAACCGGAACCGTTGGAGGACGACGACGAGAAGGGCCAGCACGAACTGCCGCGACGGTTCGAGAGACTGTGCTATTGGGCTCTCGCGGAAGGACTGATTTCACGATCCAAGGCCAGTGAGCTGCTCCACCAGCCTCCTGAGGAGATCGAACACGGATTGAAGGGGCCGGCTCGCGCTGATGCGCATCATCGTGAGTGATACGTCCAGCTACAGCCCGTCGTCGCCGACGCTGAACTGCATGGCGCGGCGTACCATGCGGCTCTCCGAGCGCGGCGGCAGCTCGCTCATGCAGCGCCGTAGCGCGTCCGGCCGGTCGGCCGGCGGCACCTCGACGATCAGACCGGTGGTCTCGACGCTGCGCAGCACCTCCAGATCGGTGCCGCATAGGCCCTCCGGCAGTTCCAGCAGCAGCGGCCGGTCGATCACGCCGCAGACGCGCTGGATGGTGGCCAGCGTGTGGAAGGACAACGGGGACTCGCGGATCGCCGGGCGGAACAGCAGGCCGTTGATGGCCAGCTCGCCGAGCGAGCGGACGATCCCCTCGTCTGATCGATGGTCGACGGTGATGACGATCCCCAGATCCGGAAGCGTCAGCAGAGCGGCCTCGGTTCCGGCGGCATCGAAGACCACGTAGTCGCAGCCGATGTCGATGAGGGCCTTGGTGTGCTCGAGGGTGAACAGCGGCAGGCGGACGCCCCAGATGCGGTCGGCCAGCGCCTTGGCGGCTTCGGGCAGGGCAGGATCGTCGACGTTGCCCAACCGCAGCAGGAACGCGTCGGCGTCGGAGTGGGCCAACCGCGGATCGTCGGCCAGCGCCGCCGGCACCGTCTGGGCGATCAGCGCGAACTCGTCGAGACTTCTGCCGCTGGCGGCGAAGCCGGCCGGCCGCGGCGTATGCTCGCGGACACGGTCCAGCAGCTCGATGAAGCGGCTCATCCGAAGATCGCGATCAGCACGCCGGCGGCGACCGCCGAACCGATCACGCCGGCCACGTTCGGGCCCATCGCGTTCATCAGCAGGAAGTTGCCCGGATCCTCGTCCTGCCCGACCTTCTGCACCACGCGGGCCGCCATCGGCACCGCCGAGACGCCGGCAGCGCCGATCATCGGGTTCACGCGCTGGCCGGTGAGCACGCACATCAGCTTGCCCATGAGTACGCCGGAAGCGGTACCGATGGCGAAGGCGATCAGGCCCAGGGCGATGATCTGCAGCGTCTGGCCGTTCAGGAACGCGTCGGCGCTCATGCGCGATCCGACCGACAGGCCCAGGAGGATCGTGACGATGTTGATCATCTCATTCTGGGCGCAGTGCGACAGGCGTTCCAGCTTGGGGACCAGCGCGCTGGCCTCCTTCAGGAGGTTGCCCAGCATCAGCATCCCGATCAGCGGGGCGGCGGCCGGCACCACCAGCGCCGCGGTCACGGTCGTGAGGATCGGGAACAGGATCTTCACGGGCGTCGAGACCGGCCGCAGGTCCGCCATGCGTACCAGGCGTTCACGGCGGGTCGTCAGCAGCCGGATGATCGGCGGCTGGATGATCGGCACCAGCGCCATGTAGGAGTAAGCGGCCACGGCGATCGCCCCCAGCAGGTGGTCGGCCAGCTTCCCGGTGAGGTAGATCGCGGTGGGACCGTCGGCGCCGCCGATGATCGCGATCGACGCGGCCTCCGGCAGCGTGAATCCCAGCGCGCGGGCGCCCAGCAGCGTGGTGAAGATCCCGAACTGCGCCGCCGCGCCCAGGATGAAGGTCTGCGGCCGCGCCAGCAGCGGCGTGAAGTCGGTCATGGCGCCGATGCCCAGGAAGATCAGCGGCGGGAACACGCTGGACTTGATGCCGAACACGTAGATCTGTTCCAGCAGTCCACCGGGGTCCGCCAGATCGACGCCCGGCAGGTTGACCAGCAACGCGCCGAAGCCTATCGGTACCAGCAGCAGCGGCTCGTACTGGCGGACGATGCCCAGGTAGAGCAGGACGCCGGCCACCGCCAGCATGGCCACGCGCGCCAGCGTCAGTTCGGGCAGGCCGGTCGCCTGCAGAAACTGTTCCAACAGTCCCATGGTCTGCCCTAGCGGATGGTGAGCAGGGGCTGGCCTGCCGCGCGGTTGTCGCCGGGACTCACGTGCACCTCTGCGACGGTGCCCGCGGCCGTGGCGGTGACGTCGATGTCCATCTTCATCGCTTCCATGACGACGACGAGCTGGCCGGCGCTCACCTGCTCGCCGGCAGCGACCTTGACCTCCTTGACGGTACCGGTCATGGGGGCCGGCAGCACGCCGGGGCCCGCCGCCGACGGCGCGGGGGCCGGCGCAGAGGGTGCTGGCGCCGCGGGAGGCGGCGGGGGCGAAGGGGCACCGGCGGCGGCCGCTTCGGGCTCCAGCTCGACGCGGTAGGCCGTGCCTTCCTGGGTGATGGTGAGGACGTCGCCATCGCGGACGACCTCGACCTCGTAGAGCACCCCCTCGTACCGGAAGCGGATCGTGCTCATTTCGTTGCCTGCCGCGCGACGGTGGTCCGTGCCGGCATCCGCAGACGCCAGCGCGCCGCCTCCACCGTGTCGTAGGGGCGCCACGCGGCGGCGCTCGGCAGCCGAGACGCGGCCTGCTCCGCGGCCAGATAGGCGGCGGTGGCCGCGGCGATCCATCCGGGGCTGCCCGCTCCGGCCGGTTCCGGGACGGGTGCGGCCGGGGCAGCCTGCGCCGCATCCCGCCGGCCGGAGATCGCGGTGAGCGCCGTCATCATCGTGCTCAGGAACACCAGAAAGACGAACACCACCCCCATGCCGAGCACGGCGACGACCAGCGTGGAGGGCGCCTGGGGATCCATGGCCGTTACAGGGGGATGTTGCCGTGCTTCTTGGCCGGCCGGTCCTCGCGCTTGCGGGCCAGCATCTCGAGGGAGCGCACCAGCTCGATCCTCGTGGCGGCAGGATCGATGACGTCGTCGATGAAGCCGTGGCCGGCGGCGATGAACGGGTTCATCACGGTCTGGCGGAACTCATCCACCTTTTCCTGCCGCTTGGCGGCGGGATCTTCCGCGGCGGCGATCTCGCGGCGGAAGATGATGTTGGCTGCGCCGTCGGCCCCCATGACCGCGATCTCCGCGCTCGGGAAGGCCAGCACGCGATCGTAGCCGAGCGACTTGGAGGCCATGGCGATGAAGGCGCCGCCGTACGCCTTGCGGATGATCAGCGCCACCTTGGGGACGGTTGCCTCGGCGACCGCGTACAGGATCTTGGCGCCGTGACGGATGATGCCGCCGTGCTCCTGCGTGACGCCCGGCAGGAAGCCGGGGACATCGACCAGAGACACGATCGGGACGTTGAACGCGTCGCAGAAGCGCAGGAAGCGGGCAGCCTTGTCCGAGGAGTCGATGTCCAGCGACGCGGCGTAGACGGTCGGCTGGTTGGCGAACAGGCCGACGGTGCGGCCGGCCAGCTTGGCGAAGCCCACCACCACGTTCTGGGCGAACTCCGGCTGCACCTCGATGAACGAGCCCGAGTCCATCGCCTCCGCGATCATCGCGCGCACGTCGAACGGCCGGCGCGCGTCGTCGGGAATCAGATCGGCGATGCCTTGGGTGGCGCGGTCGATCGGGTCGGTGACCGGCAGCAGTGGCGGCGACTCCTGGTTGTTGAGCGGCAGGTAGCCGAGCAGGCGCCGCAGGCCGGCCAGGCACTGCGCCTCGTCCTGGAAGCGGAAGTGCGCGACGCCGCTGGTCGACGAGTGCGGGACGGCGCCGCCCAGGTCGCCGTGCGAGATCTCCTCACCCGTCACCGCCCGGATGACCTCCGGGCCGGTGATGTACATGTTGCTGATCGTGTCGACCATGAAGATGAAGTCCGTGATCGCCGGCGAGTACACCGCGCCGCCCGCGCACGGACCCAGGATGATCGAGAACTGCGGGATCACTCCCGAGGACAGGGTGTTGGCGCGGAAGATCTTGGCGTAGCCGTCCAGCGACAGGACCCCTTCCTGAATGCGCGCGCCGCCGGAGTCGTTGATCTGGATGAACGGCACCCCGGACTCCAGGGCGAGCCGCTGCGCGGCGGCGATGCGCGTCGCGTGCATCTCCCCCAGGGTGCCGCCCACCACCGTGAAGTCCTGCGCGGCCACGAACACCTGGCGGCCTTCGATCTTGGCGCTGCCGGTCACCACGCCGTCGCCGGGCACGCGCTGCCGGTCCATGCCGAAGTCGGTGGACCGCACCGTCACGAACGGCTGCTGCTCGATGAAGGAATCGGGATCCACCAGCGCGGCGATCCGCTCGCGCGCCGTCAGCTTGCCCTTGGCGTGCTGCGCGGCGATGCGCTTTTCGCCGCCGCCGGCCTCGGCCTCGCGGCGCTTGATCCGGTACGTCTCCAACAAGCGTTCTTGCATTCAGGCGAGGACGGGCCCGACGGGACCCGAAAGCGAGGCGGAGTCTACCGCCGCACCGCGGCCGGGTCAAACTCGATCCGCGGCGCTACGAACCAGTCGAGGTGTAGCGGCGCACACCGAGCTGCCATAAGCCGGTGACCGCGGCCAGGAAGAGGAACCCCGCGCACGGTGCCAGCCACGCGACGACCGCCGGCGCGCCCAGCGGATCGGGCCGGCCCAGGACGCGCACCACCGGAAAGTAGGTGACGCTGCCGATCGGCACCACGAACAGGAACAGATACCGCAGCGCGCGATGGAACACGGGAAGCGGGTACTGCGTGGTCTCCACGCCGCCGTGGGTGACGATGGCGAAGATCTCCAGCGTCTCTGTGGTCCAGAACGACAGGACGGCGGAGAGCATGAGCAGGGCGAAATAGGCGACAACCCCGCCGATGAACGCCCACAGCAACAGCGCGACGTCGCCGAGCGCTGGTCCGCCGTCCAGAGCGGCAAGCGCCCAGCCCAGCACCACAGCTCCCTGCAGCAACCGGCCGATCCGCTTCGGAGCGAGGTTGCTGCCCAGCACCTGCAGCAGCGTCGAGCGCGGCCGCAGCAGCACCCGGTCGAGCGCGCCTTCCTTGATGAGCGGACCGAACAGGTCGAAACCGCGCCCTACCGCCTCGGCCACCGCGAACACGACGTGGACCAGTCCGTAGAACAGCGCCACCTCCGCAAGGGTCCAGCCGCCGATGCTCCCGAAGCGGCTGAAGAGCGCCCAGATGGCCAGGAACTCCATCGCGGCCGAGAGCAGCGTGCCGAGCGACTCCATCAGGAAGGACGAGCGGTACTGCAGCTCCGCGCGCAGGTTGGCAGCCGCGTAGCGCACGGCCATGCGCAGCGCGCCGGGTCCGACCCTATCCACCCTGGATCACCACCTTGCGGATGCCGAGCGCCATCAGCCGGTGGCCGGCGGCCGCCAGCGCCACCACCCACGCCGCCTGCACCAGCAGCGCGCGCAGCGCCTCCGCGCCGGCGAGGTGTCCGGAGTAGATCCGGAACGGCGTGTCGATCAGCCCCGCGAACGGCAGCAGCTCCAGCACCGACTGCGCCCATTGCGGCAGGTAGGGCAGCGGCACGATCTGCCCGGAGCAGAACCAGGCGGCGAGCGGCAGGATCGCGTTCCAGCCGGTGGAGCTGAGC
The DNA here is from genome assembly GCA_965262795.1 of Spirochaetia bacterium. Taxonomy (GTDB): domain Bacteria; phylum Spirochaetota; class Spirochaetia; order SZUA-6; family Bin103; genus CATQHW01. The sequence continues at coordinate 4,813,084 of OZ253561.1, forward strand.
GTCCACAGCATGATCGTCTGGCCGAGCAGGGTGACCGCCATGCCGGTGAGCACCCCCAGCGCGATGGCGACCGCGAAGCCGAGCGCGGCTGGGACTCCCGCAGGCGGGCCGAGAGCCCAGTTCCGGGCGCCGAGGAGAGGCAGCAGCACCGCCGCGAACAGCACCAGCGGCACGGCGCGCAGCGCGGTTCTGCCGATCCGCCAGCCGATGACGCTGACCGCCCAGTTGGCGTACAGGTCGAGTGGCCGGAGCAGTTCGTAGGCGACCGCTCCGCTGCGGATCCGTTCGCTTGCCAGCGGATCGGCGTTCATCGGGAACAGCCCGAACAGCGCCTGTCCCAGCCAGACGTAGGAGGCCAGATGGACCGTGGTGAAGTCGCTCGCCGCGGGATCGCTCCGGTAGAAACCGTCCAGGATCATGAAGCGCAACAGGCCCCAGAAGAGCTGTGTGCCCACGGCGGCGATCGCCGCCGCGCGGTACTGCAGGATCGCGCGCAGGCGCATGGAGGCCAGCGCGGCGTAGCTCCGCGGTCTCAGTTCTACTCGCATGAATCAGCCGTGGCGGCGGTACAGCTCCGCCGGTCTGCGCTCGGCTACCCGAAAGCGCTTGGTGAGGCCGTCGGCGCGTATATACACCGTCGGCGCAGAGGACGACGACAAGTGAATCTCCTGATCAAGAGCCAGGACGCCGACCTCCCCCGATCCACCCGCGACGTCGCGGGGGACGGATGACGAGGCCGTCTCTGTGAAGGAAGAGGAGTCTTTTACACCGCCTTCGCCCTCCAAGGGAAGCGCGCCGTACCAGGACCGCCGACAGAAACGATCATCGAGCGGAGGGCGTCGGATTCGAGGTGGTCGAGCAAGTGCTGGAGGAAGGCACGTACGAGATCCGGGCTCACCCCGATCGAGAACACCATCCGAATCAGGTCTTGCTGATCTTCGAGTTCCGCGCCTATACGTGGGTATGTCCCGCAGTGCGTAGTGCGGACTGCTTGACGCTCAAAACGGTCTACCCATCGCGGAAGTACCATCGACTACGGAGGGAGCATGACTGAGCTGCAGTACCTGGATGAGGAAGAACGGACGATTATCGGCGCCATTGAGAATGACCCGCGTGGGGGGGCCGCGCTCGACGCGCGCGAGGAGGCACACATGCGGGAGACGCTCGCGCGAGCGTCTCGACGCCAGCGCAAGGACGCCAAGATCACCCTACGGTTGCCGGCGGGCGATCTCCTGGCGATCAAGGCGAAGGCGCGGCGGCTCGGAGTTGAGTATCAGCCTCTGATCGCCGAGCTCATTCACCAGTATGCCGCAGGGGAGCTGAGACGCACCGATTGAGGATCCGGTCATGGGCCTGCCCGGGATCGTCGTTCGCGGCCGTCGAGCCGGCGGCGGGGCGCGGACAGGCGCGCCGGTATGAATCCGCGCCGTCTGCGCTCGATCAACCCCGCCGCCAGCAGCGCGGCGAGCGCCTCGCCGATCTCCGCCTCCCGCCAGCCGTGCAGGTAGCCGAAGCCCCGAGTCCGCCGCAAGCCCATGGTCTGCGCCTCATACGTCGGCTGGCCGCCGAGCAGGAGCGCGGTCTCGCGCAGGCCGAACCGACCTCGGTGCCGGCGCACCAGGTCGGCGATCTCCGTCGCCTCGGGAGGCGGCTCGGTAACCTCTCGGTCGCAGACGTCGCAGCCGCTGCAGGCCACCTCCCCATCGGTGAAGGGAGCCAGGAGCTGTTCCCGGCGGCAGCGGCGGGAGGCGGCATAGTCGAGCACGGCGGCGTAGCGTCTCCGGTCGGCCGGCGTCATCTGTTCCAGCCGCTGCCGCTCCGCCCCGCCGGCATGCAGCAGCAGCGCCTGGGCCGACCGGCCGTCACGCCCGGCACGGCCTGCCTCCTGCAGGTACGCCTCGATCGATGGCGGCGGGTCCAGGTGGATGGCGGTGCGGATGTCACCCTTGTCCACGCCCATCCCGTAGGCGGAGGTCGCGACCAGCACCCCGTCGGCCGAGGCGAAGAACCACTGCTCGATGGCGCGCCGCTCATCGGCGTCCAGGCCGGCGTGATAGAAGCGGGAGGAGGCGATGCCGGCGGCCTGCAGGTGGCGGGCGTAGTGCTCGGTGCCGCCGCGGCTGGACGCGAAGGCGATCTGCGGGCGCGCCATAGTCTCGGCGCATTCGACCAGGGCGCGCTTCTTCGACAGCACCTGCCGCACCGCGTAGCGCAGATTGGTGCGATCGGGGTCGACCGACACGACGGACACGGGGGCATCGGCATAGATCACCTCCCGGATGCGCCGGAGGATGCCGGCGCTGGCGGTGGCGGTGAAGGCGCTCACGACCGGTATGCCGGCCGCCCGGATCACCGCGCCCAGCTCCACGTAGGCGGGCCGGAAGCGGTCCCCCCACTCCGAGATGCAGTGTGCTTCGTCGATCACGCAGTGGGAGATGCTCAGACTGGGCAGCAGCTCCCCGAAGCGGCCGGCAAGGGCCTCCGGGGTGGTGAACAACACGTCGATCTCCCGCTCGGCCAGCCGGTGCAGGATCTCCCTGCGTTCCGGCTGTTCCTGCGCGCCCATGAGTGCGGCGACCCGTAGCGGCCCCTCCCGCAGCCGCCGGAGCTGATCCTGCAGCAGTGACAGTAGCGGCACGATCACCATCGTGGGCCCGGCCAGCAGGCGCGCGGGAAGCTGAAAGCAGAGCGATTTCCCACTGCCGGTCGGCATCAGCACGATCTGGCTGCAGCCGTCCAGGATGTTGTCCACCACCAGCCGCTGCACCGGATAGAGGTAGGGCACGCCGAACGTGGCGTGCGCCTCCGCCTCCACGGGATCGTCGTACTCGCGTGCCGTGCCGGGTTCCACCTTCACGGTAGTAGCGGCGCTACCGGCGCTGCCACTTTCGAACCCGCGGCGGACCGTCAGGCGTCGGGATCGAAGTAGTCGTCCAGATCGACCGTGATCGTGTACAGCCGGCGGTAAAAGATGGAGACGCTGACGGCGACCTGGACCGTGACTTCCGTGACCAGCGCCAGCCCGTTCCGCAGTTCGTAGGTCGCCAGGATTGCCAGGCCGCGCACCGAGCGCGGCAGCGGGTCGACCGTGTACTGCAGCTCAAGGGGAACGCCGTCCTCCGAGACCCAGAGCTGCCCGCGGATCGTGTACAGCTCCTCCGGCTGTTCGATGCGGTAGCCGAACGCCTGTTGCCCGCGAATCGTGCGCCGCTCGCCATCCCGCTCGGCGCCCGTCATGGCCGACAGGTCGGCCTGGAACGCATCGGAGAACCGCGCGGAGCTGGCTCCGGTCCTGCCGTCCGCTTCGCTCTGCTCGACATCCCGCCCGTCCTGCACGTCGCGCACCAGCTCGTAGGTCAGCTCCCCGTCGACGACCCGCCCGCGCATATGGGTCTCGCGGGTCGATCTGAGCTTGCCGTCCGCCGAGTGCTCCTGCGTCCGCGTAACCATCGTGCGCGGAACCAGGTGTTCCGCGGCCGTGGCGATGGCGACGGCCCGGTCCCAGAGGGCGTCCGCACCCGCTTGGGCCGCGGTGGCGGCCAGCAGCAGTGCGGTGACGCAGGCGCGCAGGGTGCGTACGTAGGCCCGCACCGCAGGCGGCGAGATGTCGCTGGTGACGCCGGCGCGCGGGCCTCGTACCCTGCCACTCCCAGACACAGCCGATGCTCTCGGACCCATTCCCCTATTCTGACACCGTCGAGGTGGACGGCGTAGCGCTTCCCGCGGCGGCCGTGTGGTCGCTGCTGGAGCCGCATCTGACGCCCGCGCGCCGGCAGCGGATCCAGGAGGTGGCCGCCGGCCGCAGCTTCACGGTCGCCACGGTGCTGGAGCACGTGCACGACGACGGCAACATCGCCGCCGTGCTGCGTACTTGCGAAGGGGTCGGCTTCCCGGCGGTGCACGTGGTCAGGCAGGCGCTTGAGCCGGGAGCGCCGGCGCGGCCGCCCAACCGCGTCACCCAGGGCGCGCAGAAGTGGCTGGAGGTGGCGTGGTGGAACGCGGGTAACCCGTGGCTCGACCGGCTGCGGGAGGACGGCTACCGCGTGCTGGTGACCCGTGTCGGTGACGGATCGACGATCGAGCAGGTCGAATTCTCCCGGCCCACCGCGGTGGTGTTCGGCAACGAGCACGCGGGCGTCACCGACGCGACAGCGGAGGCCGCCGACGGCTGGTTCTCGATCCCGATGGCGGGGTTCACGCGCAGCTTCAACATCAGCGTCGCCGTGGCGATGGTGCTGCAGCACGCGCGCCGCTCGCGCACGGCAGCCCGCGGCGGCGACGGCGAGCTCACCGCCGGCCAGCGGCTCATCCTGGCCGCACGCTACGCCGTCCGATCGCTGCCGAGCGCCGGTGCGCTGCTGCGCCGCGCCCTCGACGACGGTTCGTTTGACATCGGCAGCCCGAGGCGGGAGGGTTCGCACGCATGATAATCGAACCCCGGGTGCGCGGCTTCATCTGCATGAACGCGCACCCTGAAGGCTGTGCCGCGAACGTCGGGGAGCAGATCGCCCATGTCCGCGAGCGTGGCCCCATCGACGGCGGCCCGCGCTCGGTGCTGGTGGTGGGCGCCTCGACCGGCTACGGGCTGGCGTCGCGCATCGTCGCCGCATTCGGTTGCGGCGCGCGCACGGTCGGCGCGTTCTTCGAACGGCCCGGCTCCGCGAAGCGGTCCGCATCGGCCGGCTGGTACAACACCGTGGCGTTCGAGCGGGCGGCGGCCGAGGCCGGCCTGGGCGCGTGGAGCTACAACGGCGACGCCTTCGCCGACGAGGCCAAGGCACGCGTCCTGGACCTGATCCGCACGCACCTGGACGGCTCGGTCGATCTGGTCGTCTACAGCCTCGCCTCCCCGCGCCGCGTGCACCCGGAGAGCGGCGAAGTCTTCAACTCGATCATCAAGCCGATCGGCGCGCCGTTCGCGGGCAAGACCATCGACGCCCGGTCGGGCGCCCTGGCCGACGCCCGCATCGAGCCGGCGAACGAGCAGGAGGTCGAGCACACCGTGGCGGTGATGGGCGGCGACGACTGGCGGCGCTGGATCGACGCGCTGGAGGGGGCGGGGGTGCTGACGCCGGGGTGCCGCACCCTTGCCTACACCTACCTGGGCCCGGAGCACACGTGGCCGATCTACCGCGACGGCACCATCGGCAAGGCCAAGGAGGACCTGCAGCGCACCGCCGAAGAGCTGGATGCGCGGCTGCGAGCACGCGGCGGCCGGGCGCTGCTGTCGGTCAACCGCGCGCTGGTGACGCAGGCCAGCGCCGCGATCCCGACGGTCGCGGTCTACCTGGCCATGCTGGGGCCGTTGCTGCGCGAGCGGGGCACGGACGAGGGGTGCATCGAGCAGATGGACCGCCTGTTCCGGGAGCGGCTGTGCGCTGGCGGCGGCATCCCCGTGGACGATGCCGGCCGCATCCGGCTGGACGACTACGAGATGGAGGATGCGGTGCAGGCGGCGGTAGCCGAGCGGTGGGAGCAGGTGACCGAGCAGGGGTACCGGCAGATCCTGGACGTCGAGGGCTACCAGCGCGAGTTTCTGCGGCTGTTCGGCTTCGGGATGCCGGCCGTGGACTACGGCGTGGACGTCGATCCCGAGGTGGCGATCCCCTCGATCGACGGCTAGCGGCCGCTGAAGAGCCTGACGGTGCCGTTCGACGCCGAGCTGGAGATCGCCAAGCAGGTCGCCCGCGCGGCCGGCGCCATCCAGCTCTCGCGGCGCGGCGCCGGCGACGTCGACCTCAAGGCGGACGCCTCGCCGGTGACCGAGGTGGACCGCCGCTGCGAGGCGCTGATCCGCGGCGAGTTGCTCGGCGCCTTCCCGGACGACGGCTTCCTGGGCGAAGAGTCGGGCACGGCCGACGGGCACAGCGGCCGCACCTGGATCGTCGACCCGCTGGACGGCACCCGCCCCTACATCAGGGGCATCGTCACGCACGCGGTGCTGATCGCGCTGGAGGACGCGGCCGGTCTGGCGCTGGGCGTCATGCACCTGCCGGCCATGGATCTGACCTGCTGGGCGACCCGCGGCGGCGGTGCCTTCTGCAACGGGGAGCCTGCCCGGGTGTCAGCGACCGCGACCGTGGCCGACTCGATCGGCAGCGGCTTGGGCTTCGTGCAGCGATTCGAGGAGCCGCTGGGGGCGCGCCTCTTCGAGCTGCTGCGCCGCACCGGCTACAGCTACGGGTTCATGGACGCCTACTCGTACGTCTGCCTGGCCACCGGCCGCATCGACTTCTGCGTCAATCTGCTCGACGCCCCGTGGGACTGCGCGGCGGCGGCGGCGGTCATCGCCGAGGCGGGCGGCCGCTGGTCCGACGCCGCCGGCGTCGAAACCGTGCACCGCGGCACCTTCGTGGCCAGCAACGGCGTCCTCCACCGGGAGGTGCTCGACGCCCTCAGGTGATGTAGCGTACCGGCCATGATCAACGTGACGGTGTGGTGCGAGTTCATCCAGGAACGGGAGGATCCCGAGGTCGCGGCGGTGTACCCGCACGGGATCCACGAGGCGATCGCCGGAGGGCTGCGGCGAGAGGACGATCTGGCGGTGACCACCGCAAGCCTGGACCAGCCCGATCAGGGGCTGTCGCAGGAGCGGCTCGACGCCACCGACGTGCTGATCTGGTGGGGCCACAAGGCGCACGCCCGGGTCGAGGATGCCACCGTCGACCGCGTACAGCTCCGCGCCAACGACGGCATGGGCCTGATCCTCCTGCACTCCTCGCACGTCTCCAGGATCATGACGCGGGTGCTGGGCACGCGCTGCAGCCTGCGCCACCGCGAGATCGGCGAGCGCGAGCGCGTCTGGAACATCGAGCCCAACCACCCGATCACGCAGGGGATCGGCGACTACTTCGAGATCGAGCACGAGGAGCTGTACGGCGAGCGCTTCGACATCCCGCAGCCCGACGAGCTGATCTTCATCTCCTGGTTCGAGGGGGGCGAGGTGTTCCGCTCGGGCGTCACCTACCGGCGCGGCAACGGCCGGATCTTCTACTTCCAACCCGGCCACGAGACCTACCCCATCTACTACCAGCCGGAGATCATCCGCGTGCTGGTCAACGCCGTGCGCTGGGCGAAGCCGCTGCGCATCATCCCCGGCGTCACGGGCATCAAGGCCGAGCCGCTGGAGCCCGTGCCGCGAGGCGGTTGACGCTCCATCCCGTGCGACGATGGGAATGCATGGCTGCGAGACGGAGGTGCGAACATGAGTCTTTCGATCAGTGCCCGCAACCTGGGTCACATCAAGCGCAAGATCGAGTCCGGAAAATATGCTTCGGTGGATGACGTCCTGGTAACGGCACTTGCCCTGCTGGACGAGCGCGATCAGACGCTGGATCGCGAGCTGCCTGACATGCGGGAACGGGTTCAGAGAGGCACGGAGCAGGCCGACGCCGGGGAGCTCATTCCCGGTTCTGAAGTATTCGACGAACTACGGCACCGCAACGCCGCCGCTGCCAAGCAGGATACGTGAGGTGTTGAGATCATCCACGTCCGCCAGGGAAGCCAAGACCTCATCGGGCTCTTCAGATAAGCCATGACCCCGGAGGAGTTGCGCACGCGGCTGGACCGCTTTCCGCGGCTGCCGCTCGGCGCCTACCCCACCCCGCTGCAGCCGGCGCCGGGCCTGAGCCGGGAGCTGGGCCGCACGGTGCTGGTCAAGCGCGAGGACCTGTCCGGACTGGCCTTCGGCGGCAACAAGGTACGCCACATGGAGCTGCTCATGGCGGAGGTGCGGCGCGCCGGCGCCGATACCGTCATCAACGTCATGGGCTACCACTCCAACAACGCGCGGCTGGCGGCCGCCGCCTGCGTACGCGCCGGCTTTCGCTACCACGTCTTCCTGCGCCACGCGGCGGGCAGGCCGGTGCAGGGCAACAGCCTGGTCGACCACCTGCTCGGCGCGGCCGTGCACCTGCTGAACGAAGAGGAATCGGAGCGCGACATGGAGCTGGCGCGCGGCGTGGCCGAACGGCTGCGGCGCGCCGGCGCTACGCCGTACGTGATGAACGACGAGCTGTTCCCGAAGCTGGCCGGCATGATCGGCTTCGCCGGCGCCGGCCTGGAGCTCGCCGGCCAGCTCGATGCCGCCGCGGTCAGCGGTCCGGTGCGAGTGGTGGCGGTGGCCGGCCGCAGCCTGTGCGGCCTGGCGCTGGCGTCGCTCAACCTGGACCTGGGCTGGCGCTTCACGGGCGTGCGCGTGGCCTCCGCGCCGACGCTGTCCGACTACATCTTCCGCCATGCCGAGACGGTGCGGCAGCGTCTGGACCTGCCGCGCACCTATGCGCCCGAAGACTTCGACTTCGTCGAACGCTACGCCGGGCCCGGCGGGCCGGCGCCGGCGGTCCTGGAGGCTGTGCGGCTGGCTGGCCGCTGCGACGGGCTGATGGTCGATCCCAACTACACCGGCGTGGCCCTGGCCGGCCTGATCGACCGCATCGATGACGGCGGAGTCGGTGCCGACGAGACGGTGGTGTTCGTGCACACCGGCGGCACGCCGGCGATCTTCAGCTACGCTGAGGAGCTGGTGCCGGCCGGGACGCTGGCGGTGACGCCGTAGCGGCCGGCTGACCGGCCCCGTTGCCGGACCGCAGCGCGCCGATGATCGCGTCCGGGTCGTAGACGCAGCCGGCCCAGGTGCCTCCCGAGGCGGCCTGCAGCGCCGCCCACAGCCGCGTGTCGTCGGGCAGGTCGGGATGCGGCGCGATGCCCGGCGCGGTCGGGCGCGCGGCCAGTATCGACTCGGCCTGTTCCGGAGCCAGCTCGCCCTCAGCTTCCGTGGCGACCAGCTCCACCGAGCCGGTGAGCTCACGGCGGTCGACCACGATCTCCACGGTGTCGCCGTCGCGGAGCCTGCCGATCGGCCCGCCCGCCAGCGCTTCCGGCCCGATGTGGCCCACGCACGCCCCGGTGGAGACGCCGGAGAAGCGGCCGTCGGTGAGCACTGCCACCTGCTTGCCCCAGGGGATGAACTTCAACGCGGAGGTCACCTGATAGATCTCCTCCATGCCGGTGCCGGCCGGCCCGATGCCGGCGACCACCACCACGTCGCCGGCCTGCACCGGACGCTCGCCCTTCCCCTTGATCGCCGCGACCGCCGCGCTCTCGCTCCCGAACAAGCGCACCGGACCCCGGTGGCGGTAGACCCCGTCCGCATCGACCACGCCGGGATCGATCGCCGTCGCCTTTATGACCGAGCCGTCCGGCGCCAGCGAGCCGGTCGGGAAGACGACCGTGCTGGTCAGCCCCCGGCGCCGGGCGGTGTCCGGGTCCATGATCACCAGGTCGGGGTCGACGCCGTCCTCGTCAAGGCAGTGGCGGCGCAACTGGTGGCGGCGCGGGGAGTCCTGCCAGCGGTCCAGCGCCTCCCCCCAGGTCACCCCGGCCGCGGTCAGTGTGGCGGGGTCGATCAGGCCGGCGCGGCGCAGGTGCAGCATCACCTCCGGCACGCCGCCGGCGATGAACACCCGCACCGTGGGGTGGTTGGCAGGCCCGTTGGGCAGCGCGTCGACCAGCCGCGGGGTGGCGCGGTTGACCCGGCTCCAGTCGGCGACGGTGGGCACCGGCAGGCCGGCCGCGTGCGCGATCGCGGGTATGTGCAGCAGCAGGTTGGTGGAGCCCCCGAAGGCGGCGTGCACGACCATCGCGTTGTCGACCGCGCGCCGGTCCAGGATGTCGGCCATCGACCGGCCGGCCGCGCGCTGGGCGACCACCGCCGCGGCCGCCCTACGGCCCATGTCCAGCCAGATCGGCTGTCCGGACGGAGCCAGCGCGGTGTGCGGCAGCGCCAGCCCCAGCCCCTCGGCGACCACCTGCGCGGTGGCCGCCGTGCCCAGGAACTGGCAGCCGCCGCCGGTCGAGCCGCACGCCTTGCAGCCGGCGGTGGCCGCCTCGTCCAGCGTGATCAGGCCGTGCGCGAAGCGGGCGCCGATGGTCTGCACGGTGCCCAGGTCCTCGGCGTCGCGGGCCGGCAGGGTCACCCCGCCGGGGATCACCACTCCCGGCAGCGCCCGCTCCCCGGCCAGCGCCAGCAGCATCGCCGGCAGCCCCTTGTCGCAGGAGGCGACGCCGATGACCCCCTGCCGCGTGGGCAGCGAGCGCGCCAGCCGGCGCATCACGATGGCGGCGTCGTTGCGGTAGGGCAGGCTGTCCATCATCCCCGGCGTGCCCTGCGTGCGCCCGTCGCACGGGTCGGTGACGTGCGCGGCGAACGGGATGCAGCCGTCGGCGGCCAGCGCCTCCGCCGCGGCGCGCACCAGCAGGTGCACCTCCCAGTGGCCGGTGTGGTAGCCCAGCGCGACCGGCGATCCGTCCTCGGCGCGCAGGCCGCCGTGCGTGGACAGCAGCAGGTAGGCGGGGCCGCCGGAGCGGGCCGGCTGCCAGCCCATGCCCACGTTCTGGGTCAGGGCGAACAGGTTGCCGCTCGGCTCCTCGCGCAGCATGCGCTCGGTGAGCGGGATGGTCCCCGGCGTGCCCTCGCCGGAGGTGGCCGGCAGCGCTGGCGCCTCGAACCCCAGTATGGAATCGAGGTCGGCCGGATTCGCGTCGGGGATGTCGGCCACCGTCAGGACCCGGCTACGCCGAAGCCGCCCACCGTGTTGGTGAGGGTGCCGATCGATTCGATCGTGATCGCGACGCGGTCGCCGGCCTGCAGCGTGAAGCCGTCCGGCGGCACGATGCCGGTGCCGGTCATCAGGAAGCAGCCGTCCGGGAAGGTGTTGTGCCGGTACAGGAAGGAAACCAGCTCCGGCGGCGTGCGCTTCAACTCAGCCAGCGTGGTCGCGCCGCGGAAGACGGCCGCGCCGTCGCGAAGGATCTCCATGTCGATCCGGGTGGACGGATCGGGGACGGTGTCGCGAACCAGGATCTCCGCTCCCAGCGCGCAGCTCCCGTCGTAGATCTTGGCCTGCGGCAGGTACAGCGGGTTCTCGCCCTCGATGTCGCGCGAGCTCATGTCGTTGCCGATCGTATAGCCGAAGATCCGTCCGCTGCGGTCGATCGCCAGGGTGACCTCCGGCTCCGGCACGTTCCAGGCGGAGTCCGCGCGGATGCGCACGGTGCCGCCGGGGGCGACCACGGTGCGCGCGCCGCTCTTGTGGAACAGCTCGGGCCGGTCGGCGGTGTAGACGCGGTCGTAGAAGCTGCCGCCGCCGGCCTGCTCCGATTCGGCCATGCGCGCGTCGCGGCTGCGGTAGTAGGTGACGCCGGCGGCCCAGATCTCCTGGCCCACCACCGGCGCCAGCGGCTCGCTTGACCCGGCCGGCGCAGCTTCCGCCGCCGCGAGCCGGCCGTCCAGATACGCCGTCAGGTCGTCCTGCCGGAACAGCTCGTCCCAGTCGTGACCGCGGAGCAGCAACCGCTCCCCGTCCCGCTCCACCGCGGTGCCGGCCCGCGTTCTCGACAGCTTCATCGTGACGATGATCGAGGATCAGCCAGCAACTCGGCGACGCTGCACTCGAACCCCGGAACCACGTCGTCGAGACGGAGCACGTCCGACTCCAGCAGCCGGACCAGATCGGTAGGCGAGGAGTAACGGATCGCGGTGCGCGAGCGCGGGTTAATCACGACTACTGTGCGAGTCCCCGCGTCGAGCCACTCCTCCACCTTCCTTTCGACTTCTGAATAGCGATCGTTTGGAGATATGACCTCGACCGCAAGATCCGGCGCCCCGGGCCAGTATCCCTCGGGCAAACCGTCATCCGGAATACGCTCGCGACGCACGAACGACACATCAGGGGCGCGGACGGTATCGGGGGCAGATGCGATTCTGAATCCCGTATCGGGGCCGAAGACCACGCCGAGGTCCTTGGATTGCACGTGCGACCCCAGGATTACGACGAATCTCATGCCGATCGCCCCGTGTTCGCTTCCAGCAGGTGACATACGTCTCAGTTCGCCCTCTATCAGTTCGTAGAGAAATCCGTCGTCCGGCATTGCCAGCAATTCGTCAGCGGTGACCGCGTCAGTAACCATGTCTCCCCTCCCGATCGGCCCAGGCGGCTCCCATCGCGCGACGCCATGGTACCCTTGATCAGGCTGGCGCAGGTAGCGATGGAAGGACCGACCCTCTGCGCGCGGGCGGGATTCGCGTTGCCGGCTCAGGCGGGCTCCGTCTCGAACGCGGCGATGTCGCGGGTGTCGGCGTTGACCTCCACGCCGATCAGGTAGACCGAGCGGTCCGGCGCGCGGTGCTTGTCCGCGTAGTGGCGCTCCTTCAGTTGCGCCAGCGCCGCGCCCGGTTCCGACCGCTCCGCCACCTTGAACTCGAACAGATAGACGTGCGCGTCCAGGCGCACTACCAGGTCCAGCCGGCCGCGGCTGGTCGCGTCCTCCACCGCCACGCCGTCCATCGACGCCTGGAACCACGCGTAGAAGACGCTCGCCCAGTAGCCCTCGTAGCGAGCGATGTCGTTGCGCCGGTGCCAGTCGTGGGGGATCCCAGCCAGCAGCGCCCGGAACAGCGCCTCCACGCCGGGCCAGTCCTGCGCCGCCAGCAGCCGGCGCAGCGCGCCGCCGCTCCCTATGGTCCGCCGCCAGTTCGGCGCCAGCGCGTCCAGCAGGGCGCGGTTCAGGCCGCGCCGCACCTCCCGGTTGGGATACTGCAGACGGTACTCGGGAAGGCCGTCGGCATCCTCGTCCGCGTCCGCGATGGTCAGGTAGCCGGTCTGAAACAGCAGCGCCTCCGGCGCCATGGCGTCCGCATCGAAGGCGGACAGCAGGTCTTCGTCGGCGCGGACGGTTTCCAGATCCGGCGCCGCGAAGCCGTGCTTCAGGAGCGTGTCGATGAGGAACCGGGGGGTGGCGGTCTCGAACCAGTGCGCGCGGAACCGGCGGCTGGCGAACAGCTTGAGGATGCCGAAGGGGTTGTAGAGCTTGTCTTCCCCGAGCCAGCTATAGCCGTTGTACCAGTCGCGGATGCGCTGCCGGTCCAGCCCGGGCAGCTCGGCGGCGAACACCGTGTCCAGATCCGCCTCGGTATAGCCGCAGATCGCGGAGTAGGCGGGGTCCAGGGTGAGGTCGGTGAGGTTGTTCAAGTCCGAGAACAGGCTGACCTTGGAGAACTTGCTCACCCCGGTGATGAACGTGAGCTCGACATGGGCGTCACATTCCTTGATCGTGCCGTACAGCCCGCGCAGATCGTCGCGGTTGGCCTTGGCGATCTCCGCATCGTCCAGGGCGTCCAGGATCGGCTTGTCGTACTCGTCTACCAGTACCACGACGCGCTGGCCGGACTGACGGTGCAACGCCGCCAGCAGCCGGGTGAAGCGGCCTGACGGCGTAGCGCCCTCGGAAGCGGGCGCCCCGGTCTCCCGTTCGAGGTCCGCCAGTTGCTCCGCCAGGCGCGCGAGCAACTGGCCCGGCCTGCCGTAGTTGCCGCCGCCGAAGCTCAGCCGCACCACGGGGTGGCTCCTGGACCAATTCCAGCCGTCGTGGACGGCCAGGTCGCGGAACAGCTCTTCGCTACCTTCGAACAGCTCCTTGAGCGTGTCCACGAACAGGCTCTTGCCGAAGCGGCGCGGGCGCGACAGGAAGTAGTGCTTGCCGTCGTCGTCCAGCAGTTTGCGGGCGTAGACGGTCTTGTCCACGTAGTAGAAGCCTTCCTCGCGGATCTGGCGGAAGGTCTGAATGCCGATGGGCAGCTTGCGCTTGGGCACGAGTGCATTCTACGTCCCACCACAGCCGATCTCCAGCAGGATCGGCGACTACTTCGATCCCGAGCTGCCGAGGCGTTCGAGCAGAAGTCGATCTCGGCACCGGACGGCGTTCGCTTCCAGACCTGGTTGATGCGCTCGTTCACGCGGCTGCTCGGCGCCGGCCCCGAGCCGAAGCCGGCGGCTTAGCGTGGCAGCTCGCGCAGGGCGGCCCCGACCGCCTCGATCAGGCGGTCGACGTGCCGGTCGGTCATGGGCAGCGACACGTTGCCGCCACGGCGGGTGACGATGCCGTCGTTGAGGAGCCGGAAGTAGAGCCAGCGCTGGCGGTCGCGGTCGTCCCGCGCCGCCTCGCGGTAGTTGCGCGGCGGGCGCGGCAGGAAGTAGAGCTGGAACAGCGACCCGGCCGTGACCACGCAGCCGCGCACGCCGGCCTGCCGAAAGGCGTCCCGGAGCCCTTCGCCCGCGCGGCGGGTGCGCTCGTGGATGGCGGCGTACGCCTCCGCGGTCATGGTGCGCAGGGTGGCGAGCCCGGCCGCCATGACGATGGGGTTGCCGTTGTAGGTCCCGGACTGCGGGATCGCCGGCGCTCCGCCGGTCGGATCGTAGAGCGCCATGATGTCGGCCCGTCCCCCGAACCCGCCGCCCGGCGTGCCGCCGGCCACCACCTTGGCAAGACAGGTGAGGTCCGGCCGCACCACGAAGGCGCCCTGGGCGCCGCCGGCGCCGGCGCGGAAGCTCACCACTTCGTCGAAGATCAGCACGATGCCGTGCTCGCGGGTGATGCGGCGCAGCCCCTCCAGGAACCCGGGCTCCGGCAGCGTAAGGCCGGCCGCCGTGGACAGCGGATCGACGATCACCGCGGCCAGCCGGCCGGCGTGCTCGCCGATGAGCTGCGCGCACGCCTCGGCGTCGTTGAACGGCAGCACCAGCACCTGCTCCGCGGTCCCTGGGGCGAGCCCGGCGGACGCGGGCACGGGGCGTGGCCGGGTGGCCGGGCCGAGGTCCGCGTCCAACGGCGGCAGGTAGCTGATCAGCGCCGGATCGTCGATGCCGTGGTAGGCGCCTTCGAACTTCGCGATCATCGGCCGGCCGGTGAAGGCGCGCGCCGCGCGCACGGCCCCCAGGATCGCCTCGGTCCCCGAGCTGCAGAAGCGCAACCGCTCCAGGGACGGCAGCCGTTCGGAGAGCAGCTCGGCCAGATCCACTTCCAGCGGCGTGGGCGCGAAGTAGGCGGTGCCGCGCCCGGCCGCCTCGCGGATGGCCGCGACCACCGCCGGATGGGCGTGGCCCAGGATCAGGGCGCTGGCGTTGTTGATGAAATCCAGACGGCGGTTGCCGTCAACGTCGATCAGATCCGTGCCTTCCGCGCGGTCGATATACAGCGGGAACGGATCGACGAACACCCCGGTCCTGGTGTTGCCGCCCGGCAGCACCGATTGCGAGCGGCGGAACAGCTCGTACGAACCGGGGTTCCGGTGGCGGTACTCCACAAGCAGGGAGTCCAGCGTGGCGCTGGCGGCGGTCGCGGCGGCCATCGAGCGACTGACCTCTAAGCCGCGCTGTCCTTGAATTCGCCGACCATCGACTCCACGGTCGCCTTGGCGTCGCCGAAGATCATGTACGAGTTGTCCTTGAAGAACAGCGGGTTGTCGATGCCCGCGAACCCGGAGGCCATCGACCGCTTGAGGATGAAGCAGGTATGTGCCGCGTCGGCGTTGATGATCGGCATCCCGTAGATCGGGCTGCCCTCGTCCTCGCGCGCCGCGGGATTCACCACGTCGTTGGCGCCGATGACGATCGCCACGTCGACGGTCTCCATCGTCGGGTTGACGGCATCCATCTCCGCGAGCTGCTCGTACGGGACGTTGGCCTCCGCCAGCAGCACGTTCATGTGGCCTGGCATGCGGCCGGCGACCGGATGGATCGCGTACTTTACCTCGGCGCCGTTGTGCTCCAGCAGATCGCCCAGCTCGCGCACCGCGTGCTGGGCCTGGGCCACCGCCATGCCGTAGCCGGGTATCACGATCACCGAGCTGGCCGCCTCCAGGATGTAGTAGGCGTCTGCGGGGCTCATGGCCTTCGCCTCGCCCTGAATGCCGGCGCTCTTGGACGAGCCGGCGGCGGCGCCGAAGCCTGAGAACAGCACGTTGGTGAGCGATCGGTTCATCGCCTTGCACATGATCTGGGTCAACACGATGCCGCTGGCGCCCACCAGAGCGCCGGTGATGATCAGCAGGTTGTTTGAGATCACGAACCCGGCCGCGCACGCGGCCAGGCCGGAGTAGCTGTTCAGGAGCGAGATCACCACCGGCATGTCGGCGCCACCGATGGCGATGACCGCCATGATGCCGAGCACGAAGGCCAGCCCGGTCACCATCACGGCGATCCAGTACTGGTCGGGCGCGACGGTGAACCAGACGCCGCCGGCCACGATGGACAGCAGCACCAGCGCGTTGACCACCTGCTGCAGCGGGAACTGCACCGGTCGCGAGGTGATCACCTCGGACAGCTTGCCCCAGGCGACGATGCTGCCGGTGAAGGTCACGCCGCCGATCAGGATCGCCAGATAGATGGTCGTGGCGCTGAAGCCGCCGCCGAGCGCGGCGCTGAAATCGGCCAGGTTCCCGGCGCCGGCGCCGGCGCCGAAGCCCACGCCGAACTGGTCCGCGGCCGCCTGAAAGGTGCCCCAGCCCACCAGCATGCTGGCCAGACCGCCGAAGCCGTTGAACAGCGCCACCATCTCCGGCATGCCGGTCATCTTCACCAGCCGGGACGCGGCGATGCCGATGCCGGCGCCGATCACGGCCGCCAGCACCACCCACTCGACCTGGATGCTGTCGATGATGCTCAGCACCGTGGCGATGATCGCGATCAGCATGCCCAGGGAGGACAGGCCGTTGCCGCGCCGGGCGGTGGTCGCCTTGCCCAGCATCTTGAGGCCGAACACGAACATGATCGCCGAAACGATGTAGGCGACCACGACGAGGTAGATCACGACGACGCTCCTGTGCCCTTGCCGGTTCCCCCGCCTGTGGAATCTTTGGCCTTGAACATCGAAAGCATCCGGTCGGTGACCAGGTAGCCGCCGACCACGTTGATGGTGGCGAAGCCCACCGCCGCCGCGGCGAAGATCGTCACCAGGGTGCTCGAAGCGCCGTGCCCGGCGAGCGCCAGGGCGCCCACGATCGAGATCCCGGAGATCGCATTGGACCCCGACATCAACGGTGTGTGGAGCTGCGACGGCACCTTGGTGATGAGCTCCATCCCAAGGAACATCGCGAGCACGAAGATGAAGAACAGAAACTGAAATAGTTGTGCGGCTTCCATGACCCTTTTTCTTTGTCCCGGACGCTCGGCGTCCGTGTCTACGGTGTAGTTCGGTGCTATCCCGAGGTGATCTTGCGGACCATCTCGTTGACCATCTGCCCGTCGTGGGTGACCAGGCTGCCGGCGATGATCTCGTCTTCCCGGTCGAGCTTCATGCCCTGGGCCCCGTCATCCCAGAACTCGTCGACATAGTTGTACAGGTTGTTGGCGTACATGGAACTGGCTGAGACGGCGTAGCAGCCGGGGATGTTGCGCAGGCCGATGATCGTCACGCCGTTGACCTGGATCTCCTCACCGGCGACCGAGCCTTCGACGTTGCCGCCCGACTCGACCGCGTAGTCGACGATGATGGAGCCGGCCTTCATCCGCTTCAGCACGTCGGCGCTGACGACCACCGGGGCCTTGCGTCCGAACAGTTGCGCGGTGGTGATGACGATGTCGGCGTGGGCGCAGGTGTCCGCCATCAGCTCGCGCTGCTTGGCGAGCTGCTCCGGGGTGAGCTCCTGGGCGTAGCCCTGGTCGGTCTGCCCCGTTTCTCCCAGGTCGACCTTGACGAACTTGGCGCCGAGCGACTTCACCTGCTCTTCGACCACGGGGCGGGTGTCGAACGCCTCGACACGCGCGCCGAGGCGCTTGGCGGTGGCGATCGCCTGCAGGCCCGCCACGCCGGCGCCGATGATGAACGCGCGCGCCGGCTGCAGGGTCCCGGACGGAGTCATCATCATCGGCATCACGGCGCCCAGCCGTTCGGCAGCCAGCACCACCATGGCGTAGCCGGCGATGTTGTGCTGGGAGCTCAGGGCGTCCAGCTTCTGGGCACGAGTGGAGCGCGGGACCAGCTCCACGCTGATCGCGCTCACGCCCTGCTTGGTCAGGGCGTCGATCAGCGCCGGCTCATTGAACGGGTCCAGGAAGCTGATGTGGATGCCCCCTTTCTTCATGGGGGCGATCTCGTCGTCCGGCGGGCGCCGCACGCGCAGGACGATGTCGGCGTTGGCGAGCTCCTGCATGCGGTCGCTGACGACCTCCGCACCCGCTTCGCGGTACTGCTCGTCGGAGAAATGGCAACCGGCGCCCGCGCCGGACTCCACGGCCACGACGGCCCCTTCCTTGCGCCGGTAGCGTTGCACCGCGTCGGGTGTGACGGCGGTACGTGGCTCGCCGGGATCGGTCTCTTTGGGAACGAAAATGCGCATCGCCCTGTATTTGTGGTTCGATCGGCCCGGAAGTCAACCGCGGCCGGATCGGACGGCCGCCCGGCCGGTCCCGGTCAGAGGCCGAACGCTGCGGTCGCCACGTCGGCGACGTCGGTGCCGATCGCCAGGGCCGCCGTCGCTGCCGGGGACGGCGCGTTGAGCACGTGCACGGAACGCTCGCCGCGGACGATGAGGAAGTCGTCGACCATGGAGCCGTCGGGCCCGAGCGCCAGGGCACGCACGCCGGCCCGCGTGGGCCGTACCTCCGCGTCGGTCAGGGACGGCACCAGCCGCCGCACGGCGGCGACGAAGCGCCGGCGCGAGAACGCCCGCCCGTATTCGCGGATGCCGTAGCGGGCGTGACGGAGCAGCAGCCGCCACGTGCCCCGGTAGCTGAGCGCTTCCAGCGCGTCGCGGCCGTCGACGTCAGTCTTGCGGTAGCCCTCGCGCTTCAGCGAGAAGACGGCGTTCGGACCGCACTCCACCTCGCCCGCGGTGCGGCGCGTCAGGTGCACCCCCAGGAACGGCAGGGCCGGGTCCGGGACCGGATAGATCAGCCCGCGCACCTTGTGCCGGGCTGCCGGCGTCAACTCGAAGAAGTCGCCGCGGAAGGCGACGATGCGGGCCGGAGGGGTCAGTCCGTCGAGCCGCGCGATCCGGTCCGAGTACAGGCCCCCGCAGTTGATCAGATGGCGGCTGGCGCGGCGGCCGGCGCGCGTGTCGATCTCGACGCCGTCCGCGGTGCGGCGAATGCCGGTCGCCTCGGCCAGCGTGGAGACGGTGGCGCCTGAGGCCAGCAGCAGATCGCGCAGCTTGGCCGCCACCGCGCGGTAGTTGATGATGCCGGCGTACGGCACCCAGATGGCGCCCAGGCCGCCGGCGTACGGCTCGATCTTCCGCAGGCCGGCCCGGTCGACGACCTCGACCTGATCCAGCCCGTTGCGCCGGCCGTTCGCGCACAGGGCCGGCAGGCGCTCAAGCTCGCGCGGGGTGACGGCCACCACCACCTTGCCGCAGGTCTCGTGGGGCACGCCGTGCTCGCGCGCGAAGTCCACCATCTGCGCGCGTCCCTCCACGCACAGGCGCGCCCGCGCCGAGCCGGGGCGGTAATAGAGGCCCGAGTGCAGTACCCCGGAATTGCGCCCCGTCTGGTGCAGGCCAACCTGCCGCTCTTTTTCCAGCACCAGCACCGACAGCGGCGGATGGCGCTGCACCAGCCGGTACGCGGAAGCCAGGCCGATGATGCCGGCGCCGATGATGGTGATGTCGAACCGGTCCACGCTGCACCATACTACTAGGTCCCGCCGGCCTCCCTGCCGCTGCTATGAGGTTGTCGGTCCCCCGACAACCTCATAGGCTCGATACCCGTGCGGGATGGTGAGCCTTGGTACCGCGTCTGGTTCGACTCTCCGTACTACGGGATCCTCTATGGCGACCGGGATCAGGAAGAGGCGGACGCCTTCATCCGCCGTCTGGAAGGGACCTTGCGGGCGCAGCCGCCGGCCACGGCGCTGGATGTCGCCTGCGGTACCGGCCGGCACTCGGTAGTCCTGGCCGAACTGGGCTACGACGTGTTGGGCATCGACCTGTCGGCGCCCAGCATCGCCGTCGCGGAGCGGCGCACGCGGCCGAACCTGACCTTCCAGGTTCTCGACATGCGGGCGATCGAGTGGCGGGAACGGTTCGACCTGGCAGTCAACCTGTTCACCAGTTTCGGCTACTTCGGGGACGAGGATGATGAGCGTCGCGTGCTGGGCGGCATCGAGCGCGCGCTTCGGCCCGGCGGCGAGCTGGTGATCGACTTCCTCAACGCGGCCCGCACCGTCGCGGAGCTCGTGCCCGCCGAGCGGATCGAGCGCGGCGGGATCGCCTTCGACATCACGCGGGAGGTCAGGGACGGCACCATCGTCAAGACGATCGAGGTCGACGACCCCCGGCGCGCGGCGGGCGAGCCGCGACCGCGCTTCCAGGAGCGCGTGCGTGCGCTGAGCGGCGACACCCTGCACGGCTACCTGCGGGACGCCGGCCTGAACCTCGAGCGCCGCTACGGCGATTATGCGCTGCGCCCCTTCCGGCCGGACACGTCCGATCGGCTGATCCTGGTGGCGCGCAAGGCGAAGCGCTGACGCCCATGTCGTTGACGTCCCGGTCCTCGATCTCCGGCGCCCGCGTCGCCACCGTCCCGCTGCCGCTGCTCTACCCGGGGGATGTGCTGCTGCGCGACCTGGCCGCCGGATTGGAGACGGCCTCACGGTTCTTCACCATCCCGCCCCGGAATCCGGCGACCGCCGTGACGGCCGCTGCCCGGTCGAGGCCGACGGAGGTATCCCTGCCGGCCGCGGTGGCGCAGGCGCTGGCCGCTCACCAGCGCCGGTGGGACGGGGACGAATGCTCGATCGCGAACGCCGAGGCGCTGACGGCAGGACGGGCGACCTGCATCATCACCGGCCAGCAGGCGGGGCTGCTCGGCGGTCCGGTATACACCGCCTACAAGATCGCCACCGCGGTGCGGTTGGCGCAGCAGGCGGCCGAGCGCACCGGACGGCGGTGCGTGCCGGTGTTCTGGCTGGCGTCGGAGGACCACGACATCGGCGAGGCCAACCACACCTTCGGGACCAAGCCGGACGGCGAGATCGGCCGCGTCTCCTTCCGCGCCGCCGGCGGCCGCGAGCTGCGCCGGCTGCCGTTCGATGCCGAGGTGGCGCGCGGCGTGGCACGATACTTTGACCATCTGCTTCCCGCAGGCGACAGGGGGGGCGCGCGCGCGCCGTACGCGCCAGACGGGGAGGCAACCTATACCGGCTGGGTCGCGCGGAGCTGGATGCGGCTGTTCGCCGGCACCGGTCTGGTGATCGTCGAGCCTGAGCTCCTGCGGCCGGCGTGTGGGGAGCTGTTCGAGCGCGCGCTCAGGGCGCGAGCCGCGGCTGCGGAGACGCTGGACGGCGTCGCGGGCGAGCTGCGCGCCGCCGGCTACCGGGCGCCGCTCGATCCGGCCACCGCGGGGACACCGTTCCGAGTCGGCCCGGACGGCACGCGCGTGCGCGTCGCCGATGCCGGCGCCATGCTGCGCCAGCGAGGCGTGGATCCGGCCGCCCTGTCCACCGACGCGGCGCTGCGCCCGATCTTCGCCGACGCGCTGCTTCCCAACCTCGCGCACGTCGTCGGCGTCGGCGAGCTCGCCTATCACGCCATGCTGAAGCCGCTGTACGCGCTGTTCGGGGTGGCTCAGCCGGCGGTGCTGCCCCGGCGCAGCCTGACCTTCATGACCGACGACGAGGCCGAGGCGCTCGACCGCTACGCGATCACCGTGCAGGAGGCGTTGACCGGCGACGTGCACCCCGGCGCGGCCACCGCCCGGCTCCTGGGCGACGGCGACGTGGCCGCATTCGAGCGCGTCGCGGCGCAGATTCGCACGGCGTTTCAGCCGCTCGCCGGCAGCGTCAGCGCTGTCGATCCGGGGCTGTCGCGCACCTGGCAGCGCTCGCGCGACCACGCCCTGCTCGGCTTGGCGCGCCTGCGCACGCGCACGGGCCGCGCCGTGCTGGCGCGCCGCGGCTACTCGCGCGCCGCCTTGCACCGGTTGCTCAACCAGGTGCGGCCGCGCGGCCGGCTGCAGGAGCGCGTCTTCCCCGCGCCCCATTTCCTGGCCCGTTTCGGCGCGCCGTTCCTGGATGCCTGCTTGATCGACGAGCCGGCCGGGGCGTTTACTCACGAGGTGATGACTCTGCCGTCCGCACCCGACTCACCATGAGAATAGGCATCTCCTGCTACCCGACCCATGGCGGCAGCGGCGTGGTTGCAACCGAGCTGGGGCTGCGGCTGGCCGAGCGCGGCCACTCGGTGGCGTTCGTGAGCTACTCGGCGCCGCTGCGCCTGGGCGTGCTGCCGCCGCGGGTCTGCTTTCACGAGGTCGCGATCGAGGAGTATCCGCTGCTCAAGCAGTTCCCCTACACGCTGGCGCTGGCCTCCAAGCTGGCGGAGGTGGCGCGATCGCATCGCCTGCGGATCCTGCACGTCCACTACGCGATACCGTTCGCGGCGGCGGCGATCCTGGCCAAGCAGATCGCGCCGGAGCTGGACCTCAAGGTGGTTACCACGCTGCACGGCACCGACATCACCCTGGTCGGAAGCAACGACAGCTTCCGGCCGGTGACCGCCTTCTGCATCGAGCGCTCCGACGCGGTCACGGCCGTGTCGTACGCGCTGCGCGCGGAGACCACGCGCGTGTTCGGCATCACCCGGCCGATCGAGGTGATCCCCAACTTCGTCGATCCCGGCCACTACCGGAACGCCCAGCCCGCCGCGTGGCCGGGCGACGGAGGGGCCGCTGCCGGTGGCGAGCGCGTGCCGGTGATCGTGCACATCTCGAACTACCGGCCGGTCAAGCGCGTCACCGACGTGATCCGCGTGTTCGCGCGGGTGGTGGCCGAGCAGCCGGCGCGGCTAGTGCTGGTCGGCGACGGTCCCGATCTTGGGCCGGCCACCGACCTGGCGCGCGAGCTCGGCGTGCTGGACCGCATTCGCCTGATCGGCGTGGTCGACGACGTGGCGCCGTACCTGAGCGGTGCGGACCTGCTGCTGTTGCCGAGCCAGAGCGAGTCGTTCGGGCTGGTCGCCCTGGAGGCGCTGGCCGCGGGCGTGCCGGTGATCGCCAGCCGCGTGGGCGGATTGCCGGAGGTGGTACATGACGGCGTCTCGGGGTATCTGTTTCCCCCGGGAGATGTGGAGGGGATGGCTCGGCAGGCGGTGGCGTTGCTGCGCGACCGGTCGCTGGCGGAGCGGTTGGGCCGCGCCGGCGCCAAGCGCGCCGCCGACCGGTATCCGCCCGAGCGGATCGTGCCGCGCTTCGAGGAGCTCTACCACCGCGTGCTGGGCATGCCGGCCGACGCGGAGCCGGAGATCGACGATGGTGACGCCCACGCCGAGTCGTTCGACCAGGTCACACCGTGGCCCGCACTTCGTGACCCCGCACTTCGTGACCCCGCGCACCGTGAACGCACGTGATGCGCGCCCGCTGCGGCTGGGGACGCGGCGCAGCGCCCTGGCCCACGTGCAGGCAGAACTGGTCGCCGCCCGCCTGCCGCGGCAGGTGACCGTCGTGCCGATCGCCGTCGGAGCCGACGCCGACCGGCGGCCGCTGGAAGCGCAGGCCGGGACGCGCGCCTTCACCGGCGCCATCGAGCGCCGCCTGCTGGCCGGCGACATCGATCTGGCGGTGCACTCGCTCAAGGACCTGCCGGTAGCGCCGATCGCGGGGCTGCGGGTGGCGGCGCGGCTGCCGCGCGGCCCGGTGGGCGATCTGCTGCTGCAGCGCGGATCGGATGCCGACGCGCCGCTGGGACTGCCGGCCGGCGCCCGCGTGGGCACCGGCTCTGCCCGTCGGGCGGCACTGCTGTCCCTGCACGCGCCACAGGCCCGGGCGGTGCCGATACGCGGCAACGTGCCGACCCGCATCGAGCACTGTGCCCGCGGCCGCGTCGAAGCGGTGGTGTTGGCGCGGGCCGGCGTCGAGCGGCTCGGTTCGGAGGTCGACGAACTGTTGGAGGAGCTGCGGCGCGTGCCGCTCGACCCCCCGGACTGGCTGCCTGCTCCGGGACAGGGCGCGATCGCGGTGCAGGCGCGTGAGGACGACGAGGAGCTGCTGGAGTCGCTGGCGGACATCGACGATGAGGACACGGGCATCGCCGTCGACCTGGAACGAACGCTGCTGCGCGCGGCCGGGGGCGGCTGCCGAGCATCGCTGGGCGCCTACGCGCGCCCGATCCGTGCCACCGGGTGGCGTGCGGACGTGGGCCTGCTCGACGCCCGCGGTCGTTGGCAGGCGCGCTGCGCCGTCGGCGACCCGAAGACGATCCGGGAGGAGCTGGTGGACTGGATCGGCCGGGTAAGCCCGGCAGGGAGCGACTCCTGACCCTCGTTCACGCCGCCGACCTGCACCTGTCCGAAATCGAGTCCGATTACTGTCTGGAGGTGCTCGACGAGCTGGTGGAGCTGTGCTTCGACGTGCAGGCGTCCTTTCTGCTGCTGGCCGGCGACGTGTTCGACAGCTTCGACGCCGCGGAGGCGTTGCGCGGGCCGTTCCGCATGCGGGTCGAGCGTCTGGATGAACGCTGCCGGGTGCTGTTTCTTCCCGGCAACCATGACGAGCAGCGCCAGGGATCCAGGAGGCTGAGCGCCCTGGATCTGGGGCCGGTGATGCTGCTGGACCGGCGGCCGTTCTCTTTGTTGCGGTTCGAGGAGGAAGGGGTCGAGGTGGTGGCGATCCCCGGCCAGCCCTCCTGCGACGGCTACCGCCGCTGGGGGGTGCCGTCCAAGGCGGCGCCGGTACGCATCGTCCTCGCGCACGGCATCGTGCCCGGCATGGCGTACACGGGGCCGGCGGCGGGCGATGGCGAGGAGGAGGCGCCCGCGGGAGTGCTCGAGCCGCGGCTGTTCCAGGAACTGCAGGCCGACTACGCGGCGCTCGGCCACCTGCACGGCCGCCGCCAGGCGGTCGAGGACGGGGTGACGCTCAGCTACCCGGGATCGGCGCGCGTGTGGCGTCGCGGAGAATCGGGGGAGCATGGCGTCTGGCGCCTCGTCGCAGGCGGGACCGGGGTAGCCAGCGAGTTCGTGCCGCTGCGGACAGCCGGTCAGTATCGGCTCTACGAGGCGCCGGTCGATCTGGCGGGGACCATCGACCTGGCACCGCTGCGCCCGGGAGACTGGCACCGGAACGACTGGGTTGTGCTGCATGCGACCGGCGTCGTGGAGGATGAGAACGATTTGCCGTCCGCGGTGGCCGATCTGCGCAGACGACACGCCGGCACGGTGCGCCGGCTCGAGGTCGACACGAAGGACTGTGAGGCGATGCCGGGGATCGCTTCGCAGCCGCTGGCCAGGCGCTTCCTGGAGGTGTGGCAGGCGAGCGAGCCGCGGGACCCCGCCGAGCGGCCCGCGTGGCTGCGGGCGCGCCAGCTCGGTCTGCTGGCGATCAAGCAGGAGCTGGCGGCCGGGCGATGATCACCGTGATGCGCCTCGAACGATTCGGCGCGTTCATCGACCGCGAGTTGGAGTTCGGCACGGTCACGCTGTTCGTGGGACCGAACGAGAGCGGCAAGACCACGATCGTCGACGCGTTGTGTGACGTGCTCTGCAAACCCCGGTCCAACCGCCTCGCCGGCAAACGCCTGGCGCTCCGCTACGGAACGGACCGGCGGGTCTCCGCGGAATTCGACGGCGAGCCGATGACCATCCCGGAGGATGCGTTCTACGACCTGTTCGCGATCCGTTCCGGGGAGCTGAACCTCGACGTCAAGCCGGGCAGCAGCTGGGTGGAGACGCTGAAGGCGGAGCTGTTCACAGCCGGGCTCGACCCGAAGCGGATGCAGGCCGCGTTGGGACGCCGGGCCAGCAACGACGGCGGCAGCCGCCACAACCGTGAGCTCCGGGAGCTGCGGGAAGAGCAGCGCCAGCTTGCCGAGCGGCGTGATCTGCTGGAGGAACGGGTCGTCGCGGCCCGCGCCGCGGAGTCGGCCGTCGCCGGACAGCGTGCCGAGCGCAGCCGGCTGGCCGCCGAGCTGGACGGCCTGACCCGTACCCTGGACGAGCGGCAGCGGCAGGCGCGCCACCGTCTGCATCATGCCGAACACCGGGAGGCGGAGCGGCTGCTGCAGCGCTTCGAAGAGCTTTCGCGCGAACCGGACGCGGTCCCCGCGTCCTCCGGCGAAGCGGCGGCCCGGCTGCAGGAACTCTCCGAGGCCAGCGACGCGGCGGCCCAGGAGGTCACGCGAGCGCGCGCCGAGCTGGAGCACGCACGCAGGCAGCTGCAGGACACTGCCGGCGGCGCACCGGCCCACGCGGCGTCCGCGGAGGGAGAGGGAGCGAGCGGGATCGCGACGGTCGTCGTTCTGGGCCTGTTGGCCGGGGGCGTCCTGGCCGTGTTGGTCCTCATCCTGGGACTGCCGATGCTGGCCGCGGTAACCGCCGGAGTGGCGGCGACGGCGGGAACCGTGGCGGTCGCGGCCCTGATCCGACAGCGATCCGCGGGATTCGCGTCGATCCGGGAGGAGACCGACCGCGCGGCCGAGCGGCTGCGCGTGCGCCGTGAACGGCACGATCAGTTGGAACGGGAGCTGCGCGGCTTCCTGGAACGGTATGGCGCGGAGTCCAAGGAGCAGTTGTTGATGCAGCTCGGCGGCGCCCGTGCCGATGAATCTCGCCGGCGCGACGCGGAGGTGGAGCTCGCCGCGGCGGCTCGCGAGCGCGGGCTGCGGGATCTGGACACCCTGCGCCAGATGCTCCGCGAACAGCTCCGGGATGGGCCGCGCACGCCGGAGGCCCGCGTGAGCGAAGAACCGGTCGGGTCGACGGTCGATTCGTATCCGACGACGGACGAGGAGCGGCTGCGCGCTCGCGTGGTCGAGCTGCGCGAACGGCTGGAAGAACTCGATGAGAAGATGGGACGCGACCGCGAGAAGGCGGCGGCTCTGAGCGCGGGCGCGGCCGAGATGACCGAGCTCAACACCCGCATCGCCGCCGCCGAGCGCCGGATCGCCTCATTGGAGCTTGATCGTCGCGCGGCCGGCATTGCCGCTTCCCTGTTCGCCCGGATCGCCGACGAGTCGACCGCAGCGCTCGACGAGCTGTCCGCGGACATCGGCTCGCGCTACACGGCCGTCTCCGGAAGCGCCGCTGCCCAGGGAGCGGTCTTCACGGTCGGTTCCCCGCAGTCGTCCCTCACCCCGGCCGCGGAGCTCTCATCCTCGGTGAACCTGGAGGCGCTGGAGGAGGAGCCGCTGATCGTCGATGCCTACGGCGTCGCGCGGCCGGCCGACCAGCTCTCGCAGGGCACCAGGGACGCCTACAGCCTGGCGGCTCGCCTGGCCCTGGCCGAGCGGGCGCAGCGAGGAGCGGGGCTCCTGATCATGGACGAGCCGTTTCACGCCATGGACACCACGCGCATGCGCCGCGCGCTACGGCTGATCGCCCGCTTCCAGGAGCGCACCGGCTGGCAGCTCGTGGTCATGACCACCGACGAACGGGTTGCGCTGGCGGTCTCCACCCAGTTCGCGGGGGCGCAGGTACACCGCCTGGCGATCCGGGAGTCGAGCGGGCCGGCGGACTTCTGACCGGCCAAGCGACGCCGCAGGCGTCGCTTGCGCCCAGGCTACCCGTCCAGCCAGTAGTCGGTGAGCTCTGCCGGTATCCCGGAGTCGGTGCCGTCGGACCGCGTGTCGTGCAGGAGTCTCTGCACCAGACCGTACTCGCGGCGTTCGAAGGCCGCGCGCACCTCGCCGGCAGGCGGCTCGGCGCCGTCCGCGTCCGTATCGTCCGCGTCGGCGCGCTCGGCGAGCCAGAGGATGCGCTCCGGATCGTACGGCATCGCGTTCACGGGCATCGTCGACGTGCACCGATGCACGAACCGCGGCAGCGAAATCACCGTGTCGTCGTCGGCGCGGCCCCCGGCAGCCCGCCAGGAGGCGGCCGCAGGTGCCGGGAGGGAGCGAGGCTCGCCGTCGAGGTCGCCCGTGGCCGACACTTCGCGCACGCGGGCGAGGTCGGGAGTGGTGCTCATCCCGATGTCGCCGAGCGAGTAGCGCTGCAGCGCTACCCGCAGCTCGCCCCGCCCTGCCGGCCCGGTGACGACCGCGGTCAGCACGCGTCCGGTGTCGAGGCTGACGCGCAGCACCAGATCCGGACGGCGGGCGCCGGTGGCCGCCGTGTCGTCCAGGTGCACGGTGCCCAGATGCTGGTAGCGCTCGCCACCGCCCGGCTCCTCCAGGAACAGCTCGATGTCGGCGGCCTGCTGCGTGGCTTCGGTGGTGGTGAGCACGAGTTGCCGGACGCCACGAAAGCTCTCCAGCATCAGCGGACAGAAGCAGCCGTCGGCCGTGCGCAGCCCGATTCGCGACAGTCCCGTTACCGGCCGTACCGTCATCGGTTCTGCATCGCCAGCAGGTTCTCCGCCATGCGCAGGAGCGCCTCCGCGTCGTCGACCCCCCGCGCCAGCGACGCGTAGCCGACGGTGAACTCGGGCCGCGCCTCGCCGGTGTCATCCGGCCAGGAGGTCTCCGCCGCCCATCGCAGAAAGTCCAGCGCGAACAGTGCCGCCCCGTCGAAGTCCAGACCGGGACAGACCACGGCCAACTGCCCTTCGTGCTTGTAGTGGAAGCAGCGTATGGATCCGGACGCGACCTCCCTGGCCGCCTGGAACACGCGCTCGACCACTTGGCCGGCCCGGTCCAGGCCGGTGGCACTCGCCAGCCGGTGGTAGGTGCCGATCTGGATGAGGACGACGCTCAGGCTGCCGCCGTCGGCCGCGCGCGCGGGCACTTCCGTGCTCAAGACGCGGGATAGCTGCTCGAACCGCGGATAACCGGTGTCGGCGGACAGGTCGGCGGGATCCAGGCCCGACTCGTAGGCAAGCGCCTGCTCCAGCGGCGATGCCGCGACCGCCGCCACCAGCAGCAGCAGATGCTCGGTGTGGGCGTTGAACCGCTCGAACGGCAGGTTCTCGACGTCGATCACCCCCCACGCCCGCGCGCCCGCACGCAGCGGTACCGAATAGATCACCGTGCCGCGGTCGACGCGGCGCAGCGTGTCGTAGCGCGTGAGGTGCTTGGCGGAGAACAGCCGGTCGTTGCGCAGCGCCCAACCCTCGATGCTGCCGTTGACCGGCAGACGGCTCTCGGCGGGGTCATCGGCGTCCCAACCGACCGTCGCCCGGGCCAGCAGCTCGCCGGTGTCCGCATCGAGCTGCCACAGCGAGCAGCGATCGGCGCCGGTGAGCTCCGACACCGTGTCCAGCACCACGCGCAGCGTGTCGCCCACGCTCTGGGAGGAAAGCTCGCGCCATCGGGAATGCAGATAGGCCAGCGAATCCCGCTGGCCGCTCACCCGCCGCTCCAGCTCGCTCGATGCGGCCAGCAACGCGGTACGCTGGCGGTCCACCACGTCGCGCTCGCGGTCGCGCTCGGCCGCCTCTCCCTGCAGGCGCCGCACCCGCCTGGCCTGCGCGAAGTGGATCAGGCCGAACAGCAGCACGCCGAACACGCCGCTCAACGCCAGCGTTCCCAGCCGGGGATGATCGAGCGGGTCGGAGACGGACCATTCGGCCATGAATTCGGACGGAGCCGGGTCGTCCAGGACGATCCCGAACGCCAGGTACGCCAGCGCGGCCCCTGCGGCCAGCGCCACGTATCCCGGCACCCAGCCGCGGTAGGCGGCCACCACGAACGCCACGATCACATACGGATTGACGGCGGCGCCGAGCAGACCGGGATCGTCGGGGGCCAGCAGGTTGAGCGCGAAGGCGGCGATCGCCAGGACGAGCGCTTCGATCAGGTACCTGACGCGCACCGCGGTGCCGCTCAGACGCGGGCCATCGCGGCCGATGGCGAGCTCGCCGCGCTGCGGCGCTGGGCTCGAAACAGGGTGCGTGGAGCGGTGCCGTCGATGAGCGGCTCGAGCCCGGCGCTGCCGTTGCCGACGATCACGTCGATCCCGTGAGCGGTCATTCGTTCGGCCGCGTCCACCTTGGACAGCATGCCGCCCAGCCCCAGCGGGCTCGCCTCCCGGGAGGCGTGCCCGCGGATCTCGTCATCGACCTGCTCGACCAGCGGAATCAGGGGGCCGTGCTCGCCGCCGGCATGGAGGCCGTCGACGTTGGTCAGGATTACGGCCAGATCGGGCTTGACGTAGATGGCGACCAGCGCGGCCAGGATGTCGTTGTCGGTGAAGTGGCCCCGGAAGTCGAACTCTTCCTTGTTCACCAGGTCGTTCTCGTTGATCACGGGCACCATGCCGCGCGACAGGTACGAGTCCAGGATGCGCAGGATCGTCCGCTCCTCACGCGGGGTGTCGAAGTTGTAGTGCGTCAGGAGGACCTGCGCGACCTGGACCGCGTGCTCCTGGAACAGCTCCTGGTAGCAATGGGCCAGCGGGATCTGGCCGATCCCGGACAGCATCTGCAGCTCGAGCGGTTCGCGGGGGCGCTCGGTCATGCCGACCACTTCCATGCCGGCGGCCACCGCCCCGGAGCTGACCAGCAGCACCTCGTCGCCGCGGCGGAGCAGCGCGGCGATCTCCGCGACCTTGCTACGCAGCCACGGCCGGTCGAGCTGCGACCCGGCGCCGATCACCCCGGTGCCGATCTTGATGAGCACCCGCATCCGTTCAGGTCCTCCCGTCCGCGGTCGCGGCGGGCGGCAACGGCAGGTCGCGGTGATGGAAGCTGCGCGCGCCACTGGTGTAGTCGGCGACCACGTGGCCGTCGCCCTGCAGGCGGTAGGCGTAGGTGGTGAGCCCTTCGACGCCGACCGGACCGCGCGCGTGGATGCGCGTGGTGGAGATGCCGACCTCGGCCCCGAGCCCGAAGCGATAGCCGTCGGCGAACCGGGTGGAGCAGTTGCACAGCACCGAAGCCGAATCGACCTGCGCGAAGAAGGCGTCGGCCGCCTGCCGGTCGGTGGTCACGATCGCGTCGGTATGGCCGCTGCCATGCCGGTTGATGAAGGCGATCGCCTCCTGCAGGTCGTCGACGACCCTGATCGCCAGGATCAGGTCCAGATACTCGGTGTCCCAGTCGGCCTCCGTGGCTGCCCGCACGTCGATCAGGGCGCGCACGCGATCGTCGCCGCGCAGTTCCACCTGGGGCAGGGACTGCTGCAGCCTCGGCAGCAGGCGGCCGGCGATGTCGGCGTGCACCAGCACCGTCTCGGCCGCGTTGCAGACCGCCGGGTATTCCGTCTTGGCGTCGATGACGATCGCCAGCGCCTGCTCCAGGTCGGCGGCGGCATCGACGTACACGTGGCAGATGCCGTCGGCGTGACCCAGCACCGCGATGCGGGTGCGGTCCCGGATGCTGCGCACCAGCTCCGGAGAGCCGCGCGGGATGATCAGGTCGACCAGGTCGTCCATGCGCAGCAGGTCGTCGATCTGATCGCGGCTGGTCGCCAGGTGCAACGCGCCCGCGAAGCGCGGGTCGGTGGCGGTCAGGGCCGCCAGGATGCAGTCGAACAACGCCTGGTTGGACTCGGCGGCTTCCGAGCCGCCCTTGAGGATCGCGGCGTTGCCGGACTTGATGCACAGCGACGCGATCTGCACCAGCGCATCGGGCCGCGATTCGAAGATCACGCCCAGCACCCCGATCGGGACGGCCACCCGCGTCAGGGTGAGGCCTTCGTCGAGCTGGCGCGCGACCTGGACCTGCTGCAGCGGATCCGGCGCTGCGGCCACCTCCTGCAGGCTGGCGTCGATCGCTTCCATCTTGCGGTCGGACAGGCCCAGCCGGTAGATGAGCGGCTGCGGGATGCCATCGGCGCGGGCGCCCTCCAGGTCGCGGGCGTTGGCGGCCTGTATCGTCAGCCGGTTCGCGTCGATCTCCCGTGCGATGGCGCGCAGCGCCGCGTCGCGCAACGCTGCCGGCATGGTGCGCAGCCGGCGGCTGGCCTCGCGGGCGCTGTGCGCCGCCTGCTCCATGGTCCGGGTCGTGATGGTCTGGGTCGTGATGGTCTGGGTCGTCATGGTGTTCAGGCTCCGGCCAACTCGCGGCCGCGTTTCGTGGCGGCGGCGATCGTTTCGGCGATCACGGCATGCAGGTCCGATGACTCCAGCACCGCGCGGCCGGCCACGGTGGTCCCGCCGGGCGAGCTGACCATGTCGATGAAGTCCGCCGTCTCGTAGCCGTGTTCAAGCAGGAGCGCGGCCGTCCCCTTCGCGGTCTGCAGCGTGAGCGCGCGCGCTGCGTCTCTCGGCAGGCCGCAGGACTCGCCGGCGTCGATGAACGCCTGCAGCAGGCGGGCCATGAACGCCGGCCCCGATCCGGACAGCGCGGTGACGGCGTTCAGGTGTTGCTCCTCCACCTCCAGGGCCACGCCCAGCGCGCGCAGCAGATCGCCGACGACGCGGGCATCCTCCTCGGTGGCGGACGGGCCGCGGGCGAAGCCGGCTGCCATCTCGCCGACCACGCACGGCAGGTTGGGCATCACGCGGATCAGGCGCGCCCCGGGCAGCCACTCCGCAAGCCGCGCCAGGGTGACGCCGGCGGCGATCGACACCACCAGCCGGTCGGCCAGGTCGACCCCTCCGGCGGCCAGCTCGGCGGCCGCCGTCTGCAGGTGCTGCGGCTTGACCGCCAGGAACAGGATCTCCGCGTTACAGGCCACGGCGCCGTTGTCCGCGGCCTGCGTGGCGTCGAGCTCCGTACAGAACCGTTCCAGGAGCTCGTGTGCCGGATCGTAAGCGGTGATCGCGCCCGCCAAGCCGGCGGCGTGGATGCCGCGCGCCAAGCCCTGCGCCATCGTGCCGGCGCCGACGAAGCCCAGGCGGGGTCGTGAAGTGGTCATGGGTTCGCGTCCATCCGGGTGAGCGACTCAGGTCGCCTGACGCGGATCGATCATGAGGATGCGCGAGCCGCGCTGCCGATCATAGAGGCTGCGCCGGGCGGCCGGCAACGCGGCCAGGTCGGCGTCCCGGAACCCCAGCTCCCGGAAGAAGTCGACCGCCTGCGTGGTCAGCACGAAGACCCGGCGCGCGCCGCCGTCGCTCGCCCGGCACAGCAGCAGCTCCACCAAGCGGCGGCCGACGTTGGCGGCGCGGTGCGACGGGTTCACGGCCAAGCCGACGATCTCCGCGTCGCCGCCGCCCAGGTGGTCCAACCCGCTGCATCCCTGGATCGTGTCGTCGACGCGGTAGACGACCCAGTCTTCGATGGCGGCGCCGATCTGCTCCGACGAGTGCGGCACCAGCAGGCCGCGGGTCACCAGCGGCTGCAGCAGGCTCATGATGGCCGGCACGTCCTCCGGCGTGGCGGCGCCGAAGTCCGCGAAGCGGTTGGCGTACACCATCGTCCCGGAACCGCCCACGGAGAAGATCTCCTCCAGCAGCACGCCGTCGCGCGTGCCGTCGATCACGTGTACGCGCTCCACGCCCCCGCGGCAGGCATCGATCGCCACGCGCAGCAACGCGCGGGCGTCCGAGCCCAGCCCGGAGTCCTCGGAACCGGCGAGCGCGGCCGCGGCGTCGACCGTCATGGTCGAGAACGCGCCGGAGTCGCGCAGCGCCTGGCCGCCTTCCGGGCGATGCGGCCGGTCGGGAGCCACGATGCCGGGCGCCGCCGCTGCCACGAACAGCTTGGCGGCACGCAGGCCGGTGGCGACCGCCACGGCGAGGTCGTCGCTGCCCAGGTTGTAGGCCGTGCCGACCGCGTTCCAGCCGATGGTGGTGACGATCGGCACGACCTCGCGATCGATCAGCGCGCGAATCAGCGCTGCGTCGACCCGTTCGACACGGCCCGAGCGGTCGTAGTCGACCCCGTCGACCACGCCAAGGGAGCGCGCCCGCACCCAGTTGCCGGAGGCGGCATGAGCCCCGCACTCGGAGAACAGCGACATGAGCCGGGTGCTCAGCGCCGACACCGCGTGGATGACGTGCTCCATCATCGGCTCGGTGGTGACGCGCAGGCCGCGGTGGTAGCGGGAAGGCAGCGAAACGCGCTCGAGCGCACGGTCGATGGCGGCGCGCGCGCCGGCCACCACGACCGCGTGTATTCCCATGCGCTGCATCAGCACGATGTCGTGCACGAGCACCGCCGCCATCGGCGATTCCAGCACCCGGTCGTCGACCTTGATCACGAACAGGCTGCCGCGGAAGCGGGCCAGATAGGTGAGCGCGTCGCGGATCGCGCCGACCGGAGCGGTCATGCGGTCCTCGATCGCGTGCTCGCCTTGACACGCTGACGCTTTGGAGCGGACATTTGCTTAGTCATGATAACCAACCGCAGCCTCCGTTTCGCGCTTTGCGCCTTACTCCTGCTGGCCCCGCTCGCCACCCTCGCCGCGCAGGAGATGCAGGACGACATGATGAAGGAC
The DNA here is from genome assembly GCA_965262795.1 of Spirochaetia bacterium. Taxonomy (GTDB): domain Bacteria; phylum Spirochaetota; class Spirochaetia; order SZUA-6; family Bin103; genus CATQHW01. The sequence continues at coordinate 4,847,110 of OZ253561.1, forward strand.
GACGGATCGTTCTTCGTCAGCGCCGCCTACGGCGTCGCGCTCCCCGGCGATCGAGCGATCGGCGACGACACGGTATCGACCGATCTGGGCTTCCTGGGAGGCCGGGTCGGCGTCGGCTACTCGATATTCGGATTCCGCCCGGAGCTTTCCGCCGGCTACCGGATGGCCACCATCAAGGGCACCGAGGGGAAGGAATCCGTCACCTCAATGGACTTGATCGCCAGCGTCTACTACGACGTCGACACGGGCAGCGAGATCACTCCCTACATCGGCGTGGGCGGCGGCATATCGAACGTCACCGTCAAGCAAGCGACCAGCAAGTCGGTGTTGGCGCTCTCCTTCCAGGGGGCCGCGGGTATCGGCTACGCGATCACCGAAGACTTGACCCTGACGCTGGGCTACCGCCTGACCGGCGCGATGGACGCCGATTTTCCAGAAGATAAGGGCGGAGAAACGCTGAAGATGGCGCTCGGCCACAACGTCGAGCTGGGGATCCGCTACTCGTTCTGAACCCTCCCGGCGACGGGGGGGTGAGCCGCCGGAGATCCGGGAGCCGTGGCCGCTGACCGAGCTGCGGCGGCTGACCACTGCTGCACTCCCGGCCGCCCGGCTGCGCCACCGGTGCCGCGGCGAACCCGCGCCGGGCCGAGCGCGGGGGCCGAGATCGGACCGCGCGCCGCACGCCGACTGCTGGCGCGGGCCGATGAGCGGGAGCGACGGCGCAGCGAGTCGCTTACCGCTCGCGTGCCGATCGCCGCCGGCGCCTTCCTGATGGGCACCGAGGACCCCGACGGCTTCCCCGCCGACGGCGAGGGACCGGTGCGCGAGGTGACCGTCTCCCCGTTCCTCTGCGACGCGTTCTGCGTGACCGGTTATCGCTTCGCGCGCTTCGTCGCGGCCACCGCCTACGTCACGGAGGCCGAGCTGTTCGGCTGGTCCTTCGTGTTCCACGCTCACGTACCGGAGGCGGTCGCCGCCGACTACGAGGTGCGCGAAGTCCCGAACGTCTCCTGGTGGCGAGGAGTGCCGGGCGCGTGCTGGGCGCAGCCGGAGGGGCCCAGCAGCACGCTGGCCGGCCGGTTGGACGAGCCCGTCGCGCACGTGTCGTGGAACGACGCGGTAGCCCTGGCGCGGTTCGAGGGCGGCCGGCTGCCTACCGAGGCGGAGTGGGAGCTGGCCGCGCGCGGCGGTCTGGAGCAGGCGATCTACTGCTGGGGCGACGACCTCACTCCCCGCGGCGAGCACCGCTGCAACATCTGGCAGGGTTCCTTCCCGGATCGGGACACCGCCGAGGACGGCTACGCCGGCCGGGCGCCGGTGGACGCCTTCCCGGCCAACGGATTCGGCCTGCACAACGCCGCCGGCAACGTCTGGGAGTGGTGCGCGGACTGGTTCGCGCCGGACCACGGGCCGGATCGGGTCGATCCGCGCGGGCCGGCGCGCGGGCGCGGCAAGGTGATGAAGGGCGGCTCGTTCCTGTGCCACCATTCCTACTGCAACCGCTACCGGGTCGGCGCCCGCACCGCCAACACGCCGGACAGCTCCACCGCCAACTGCGGCGTACGGCTGGTGTTCCCGCCCGACGCCGAGGACGCTGCCGGGTGCCAGGAGGTGCCGCGATGACCGATCACGAACAGGCGCTCGCCGAGCTCGACATCTACGGGTTCACGGTGGTCCACGACGTCCTGGACGCCGGCCAGGTGACGGCGATGAAGGCTGCCCTGATGCGGTGCGAGCGCGAGGTGGGCACCGATCATCGGCATCGTGGTACGGCCCGGCACGTGGCCAACCTGCCGACTCTGGACCCGGCGTTCTTCGCCTGCCTGGACCACCCGAAGATCCTGCCGCTCCTTACCCACTACCTGGGGGCCACGCTGATCCTGGGCAGCCTCAACGCGCGCATCGTACGGCCGGGCGACGGCGACCAGGGGCTGCACAGCGACATCCGTGCGGATCTGCTCAACATGGCGTCACCGGTGATGATGAACACCGTGTGGATGCTGGACGACTTCTCCGCCGAGAACGGCGGAACGAGGGTCGTGCCCGGCTCGCACAGGAGCGGGCTGGAGGCGCCGCCCGACGGGTTCCGCGCCAGGCACGTGCATCAGTCGCACGCTCCGGCCGGCAGCGTGCTGGTGTTCAACGGGCAGTGCTGGCACGGTGGCGGCGCCAACCGGTCGGGGAGCCCGCGCCACGCGCTGTTCGGCCACTACCGCAAGGAACTCATGCGCTTCCAGGTTGACCCGCACGACGGGTTCCCGCCGGAGTGGCTGCCGCTCCTCAACGATCGGCAGAAGCGCCTGCTGCGCATGCACAACGGGCTCGGCGCCCCGCGCTCGGCCGACTCCCACCGGTGAGGGCGGCATCGATCCACGACGGCGCCCTGCACTCCGGGTGAAGAGATGGCAATCGCCGGGCTTCGCTGCGCCGCTGTCCTGAGCGGCGTCGCAGTCCTGGTGCTGACCGGCTGTTCGCGGCTCACCCCGGGGACGCCTGACGCCACCCCGGGCCGGCCGGACACCAGACCGAGGTTCGCGGGCATCGTGGACGATCTGACCGCGCGGGCGGGGGAGCGCGTCCACATCACGCTGCCGCCGGCCACCGGCGGCAGCGGCAGCTTGCGCTATGCCTTGAGCCCGGCGGTGCCGGGACTCGACTTCGCCGCCGAGACACGCACGCTCGCGGGCACGGCGGAGATCTCGGGCGAGTACGAAATGACGTACCGGGTCGAGGACTCGGATGACAACTCCGACCCGAGCGATGGCGACGTACGGATGTTCCTGATCACGGTCAACATGGCGCCGGGGTCCGGCGGCGACCCGCCGGATGAACCGGACGGGGTGAGGGCGCCGGTGAACCTGACGGTGGTGAGCGCCGACGGATCGGTGACGCTGTCGTGGGACGCTCCTATGGCCTCGGCAGGCATCATGAGGCACGAGTACCGCTTTCGAACGGATCAGGATTATCCGAACACCTGGACGGCCATTCCCGACAGCGGCCGCGGCGGCCCCAACCATGCCGGATTCGAGGTTCCCGGCCTGATGAACGGCACGACCTACACCTTCCAGGTACGCGCGGTCGGCGCCGGTGGCGCGAGCAGCCCTTCGGACGAGGTAACCGCGACGCCCGCTCCCGGCATCTGCCATCGCACCCTCCAGATTGCGGCGGAGATCGTCGACTACATCGGGAGATTCGGCCCTCAGCTCGGGGTCAGCAGGGTTTCGGAGTGTGGCGAGGTCACGGCCGCTCATCTGGCCGTCGTACTGGCGCTCGATCTGACCCACGGCCAGATCACGGCACTCAAACGCGGCGACTTTGCCGGGCTGACCGCGATCGAGGGATTGTATCTGCACTCAAACGCGTTGACCGTGCTTCCTGACGGCGTGTTCGCCGGGCTGTCGTCGCTGGAGAATCTGGCACTGTACAACAACGATCTGCAGAGCGTTACGGCGGCGGCATTCGTGGGGCTGCCGCCGCTGGACTCCCTGCTCATGCAGGGCAACGCCCTCAATTACCTTGCCGATGGAACGTTCGCAGGGTTGCCGTCGCTGACCTCGCTGCATCTCGGAGGCAATGGGCTGACCGAGTTTCGGCGCGGGATCATCTCCGACCTGTCTTCGCTGGAGGAACTGTATCTGTGGGAGAACGAGATCGCCGAGCTGGCGGCCGACACCCTTGGCGGTCTGACGGCGTTGACGAGACTCGAACTGCAATACAACCGACTGCAGCAGCTTCCGGCCGGCCTGTTCGCGGGGCTGTCATCGCTGGAGCATCTCTACCTGGAGCACAATGGGCTGACCGACGTGCGGGCGGGGCTGTTTGCGGGGCTGTCGTCGCTCATCGAGCTCCGGCTGTTCCTGAACGAACTGGAGGACCTGCCCGCAGGGGCGTTTGCCGGGCTTACGAGCCTTCAGCGACTCTACCTGAGTGACAATGAGCTGACCGAACTGCCGGCGCGGGCGTTCGCAGGGCTGTCGTCGCTGGCGAGCCTCGACCTGTCCCGTAACGCGGTGGATCCCGTGCCGCTGACGGTGACGCTCCACGCGGCCGGCACCATGCAGTTCAAGGCGACGGTGCCGAGCGGCGCGCCGTTCGAGATCGTGCTGCCGGTGGTGGTGACGAACGGAAGCCTCTCGGGTGGCGCCAACACGGTCACGGTTCCCAAAGGAGACCTGGAGAGCCGACCGCACACGGTCGTCCGTACCCCCGGCACAACGGGCACGGTCACCGTGGAGATCGGCGACCTGCCGGGCCTTCCGTCGGGGCACCACGCCTACGCGCTGGTCGAGGGAGAGCCACTGCCACTGTACCGGAGCCTGACCGAGACCGAGTATCTGCTGTCGGAAGAGGCAAACGCTCACCACCTGCGCGATTCGCTCCGCGCGGCTCGTAGCGGCGGAGCGACGCCACGCGCACTCAGCGACGAATGAGCCCCGTTGGCTGCCGAGATCCTCTTCACCGAGCATGCGTGGGGCGACTATCTGTTCTGGCAGCGGTCGGATAAAAGGATTCTGAAGCGCATCAACGAGCTGATTCGCGATGCGGCGCGCTCGCCGTCTCAGGGAATCGGCAAGCCGGAACCGCTGCGCCACGAACTGCGGGGGTGCTGGTCTGGGTGCGCGAGGAGCAGATCCGCATCATCGCCTGCCGGTATCACTACCGGTAAGTCCGGGATCGGGCGCCCTGCTCAGCTCCCGGCCGTGAGCGCGGCGAACCGCTCGAAGAAGTCGGGGAAGGTCTTGGCCGCACAGCCTGGCTCCAGGATGGTGAGGCCCGGCACCCGCAGGCCGGTCACCGCGAACGCCATCGCCATGCGGTGGTCCTCGTAGGTGCGGACCGGCGCCGGCGCGAGTCGTGACGGCTCGATGCGCAAGCCGTCCGGGAGCTCCTCCACCGTGGCGCCTAGCCGTCGCAGCTCGGTGGCCAGCGCCGCGATCCGGTCGGTCTCCTGCAGGCGGATGTGCGCGACGTTGCGGATCGTCACCGGCGCGTCCGCGAACGGCGCGATCGCGGCGAAGGTCGGCGTCAGGTCGGAGACGGCATTGAGGTCGAGCTCCACGCCGCGCAGCCGCTCCGGGCCGGTGACGGTGATGCCGTCCGTGTCCTCGCGCACCTCGCAGCCCATTCGCTGCAGGATCTCCGCGCAGGCGATGTCGCCCTGCGCGGAATCGGCGGCGAGACCGCGGACGCACACGCTGCCCCCGGTGAGCGCGGCGGCTGCCAGGAAGTAGGAGGCGTTGGTCGCATCGGGCTCGATGTCGTAGATACGGCCACGGTAGCCCGCAGCGGCGGCGATCTCGAAGACGCCCGGCGTCGGCCGGCCGACTTCGACGCCGAAGTCACGCATGACCCGCACGGACATGTCGATGAACGGCTCGGAGGGCACTGGACCGTCGACCACAATCGTGGTGGCGCCGGCGGCCGTCGGCGCGCACAGCAGCAGCGCCGATACCGGCTGGCTTGAGTGCGCGGCGCTCATCTCGATGCGCCCGGCGGGCAGGCCGGCCGCGTCGATCTGGAACGGCAGGTGGCCGGGCTGGCCCGTGAAGCGGAAGCGCGCGCCGGCGGCGGCGAGCACCTCGGGCAGGTCGCCCATGGGCCGCTCGCGCATGCGCTGCGCGCCGTCGAAGCGGTAGACGCCCCGTCCTGCGGCCGCCACCGCGGTCAGGAAGCGCGCCGACGTCCCCGAGTAGCGCACGTCCAGTTCCGCCGCCTCCGCCGGGATGGTGCCGCCGGCGCCCTTGACGACGATGCGGGCGTGCGCGGGGTCGGCCTTGATGCCGATGCCGAGCCGCATCAGCCCGTCCATGCACGCTTCGGTGTCGTCGCTGAACAGCGCGCCGCGGAGCGTCGACCGGCCGGTGGCCAGCGCCGCCACCACCAGCGCGCGGTTGGTGAGGCTCTTCGAGCCCGGCACCGTTACCGTGCCGCGCACCGGGCCAGCGGCCGGCGCTACCTCGTACGCGTCCATGCGCTGAAGCGTACCCCGCAGCCGCCGCGCCGCGCTTGGCGGCCGCCAGTGGCGGCCGGGCCCGCGGACCAGTAGGATTCGCGGCATGAACCGTGAAGCGATAGCCCCCAAGGATGGACCGCCGGCAGGCGGCCCCTACTCGCCCATCATCCGCTACGGAGACCTAGCCTTCATCTCCGGACAGGTCGCGCTCGACCCGGCCACCGGGGAGGGCGTGCGCGACTCGTTCGAGGCCGAAACGCATCAGGTGCTGCGCAATCTGCGCTCACAGGTCGAGGCCGCCGGCTCCAGCATGGACAGGGTGCTGAAGACCACCGTGTTCCTGGAGGACATGGACAACTTCGCGCGGCTGAACGAGATCTACGTGCAGTACTTCCCGGAGCCGCGCCCGGCGCGCAGCACCATCAACGCCGCTCCTCCCGGTGGCTACCGCGTCGAGGTCGAGGCGGTAGCCGGTTTCTAGCGCGGCTCCATGCACGGCCTGCTGGTGGCTGCCGGCCTGCTGCTGCTGAGCGCGGCGTCGTTTACGCTCGCGCTGCCGATCCTGGACTTCACCGGTGTGTTCCGCCGGCTGTTCCACGGCTATCCGGCCACGCCGGAGATGGCGGCGCGCCTGGCGATCGCGGGGGCGATCTGTCTGGTGCTAGGCTGGCTGCTGTACCGCAGGCGGGACGGCGCCTGAAGCGCCGCCGCCGGCACTAGGCGGGCGTCCCTGCGACCGTGGCGGCCTGACCGACGGGGACCCGGCTGCCCGCCAGGCTGGCGTCGATCAGCCCCGCGAACAACGGGCTTGGAGAGCCGGGCCGGCTCAGAAACTCAGGATGGTACTGGACGCCGAGGTAGAACGGGTGCGTGGGGAGCTCCGCGACCTGCACGATCGGTTGTCCCGGCGCCCACCCGGAAAAGACCATGCCGCGCTTCTCCAGCAAACCCCGGTAGAGCGGGTTGAGTTCGTAGCGATGCCGAAAGCGCTCCTCGGTGCTCTCCGCCCCGTAGAGCCGGGCGGCAACCGATCCGCGCCGCAGCGTGACCGTGCGCTTTCCCAGGCGCATCGAGCCGCCGATCCCCTCGATCTTGTACTGCTCCGGCAGCAGCAGAATGATGGGCGAATCGGTGCGGTGGTCCACTTCCTGGGTGTTGGCCGCCGGCAGTCCGCAGCAGTGGCGGGCGAACTCCACCATCGCCGCCTGAAAGCCGTAACAGATGCCCAGCATCGGCAGTCCGTGAAGGCGGGCGTGGGTGACGCAGGCGATCTTTCCTTCCCAGCCGCGGCGGCCGAAGCCGCCCGGCACGACCAACCCGTCCAGATCCTGCAGGGACTCGGCCGCCTGCTCCTGGCGCTGCGCGGGCGAGCCGGCGGCGTCGATCAGGTCTGACGGCACGTCCACCACCTCGACCTTGACCTGCCGGCCGGTGCCGGCGTGCTCCAGGGCGTTGTGGATGCTGGCATAGGTGTCGCGCGGGCCCAGGTACTTGCCGGCGATGCCGATCCGCACCGTCCGCCGCGGCCGGGTGAGCGCATCCAGATAGCGCTGCAGCCCGCCGGCCGCCCGCGCACGGACCGCGGCGCCGTCTGCACCATCGGCGCCCGCCGTGACCGCGCCCGGCGCACACTCGCCCAGGCCGAAGTACTCCAGGCAGATCTCGTCGACGCATTGCTCCTGCAGGTGGCCGGGCACGCGGTAGACGGAGGCCTGGTTGTGCAGGTCGATGACGTTGCGCACCGGCATGCGCAGCCGGTCGGCCAGCTTCTGGCGCACGCCGGGCTCCACGGCGTTCTCGGCGCGGCAGACCAGCATCTGCGGCTTGATGCCCATCTGCATGAGGAGTTGCGTGCCGTGCTGGGCGGCCTTGCTCTTCTGCTCGTTGAGGTGGCGCGCCTCGATGATCCACACCAGGTTGATGAAGAAGACGTGGCGTTCGCCTTCCTGGTAGGCCAGGTCGTTCATCGCGGAGATGTAGGTGCGGTTCTCCTCGTCGCCGACCGTGCCGCCGATCTCCACCAGCGTGATGTCGGCACCGGCGGCCTGCGTCGACTCGCGCACGAAGCGCACCAGCTCGCCGGTGACGTGCGGAAAGAACTGCACGTCGGAGCCGGAGAACTGGCCGCCGCGCTCCAACGCGTTGATGCGCTGGCTGAGCCGGCCGTTGGTGAAGTAGTTGTGCTGCGACAGGCTCTTGCCCAGGAACCGCTCGTAGGTGCCGATGTCCATGTCGCACTCGGTGCCGTCGTCGAGGACGAACACCTCGCCGTGGCGGTACGGGCTCAGCGTGCCGGCGTCCTCGTTGTAGTAGCCGTCCATCTTGATCAGGTTCGTCGAGAACCCGCGGTCGGCCAGCAGGCGGGCCAGACCGGCGGAGAAGATACCCTTGCCCAAGCCGCTCATCACGCTGCCGGTGATGATGATGAAGCGCGCCTGACCGGCCCGATAGCCGTCGGGCAGGGAGCGGTAGCGCTCGCCCGGATCGGACACGTCGCTCAACGCACGCAGGGCACGGGGGACCGGCAGGTCGCTCATGCGAGGTGCAGGTGGCTGAGCTTGTTGCCGTAGTAGGAGGCCAGGTGCGGGTGGTGGATGAAGATCTCCCGATCGTCGTACTCCAGGGTCCGGTAGGACTTGGTGGCGATGATCGGGATGTGCGGGTAGTTGAACAGCTCGGCGGTGCGCGCCAGGAGCTCGTCCAGCGACTTGCGCGTGCCATCGCGGTACAACGGGGTGGTGTCCAGACCGGCGGCGTCGGCGGCGGTGATGGTCCGGTCGACGCGATCCTCCAGCTCGGTGCGCGAGATGCGGAAGCGGTTGTCGAGGGAAGCGAACACCGCGGTGCTCTCGTACACCCGGATCAGGCGGGCGAGCTGATCGTGCAGGGCGCGCGCGACCTCTTTCGCCCGGGTGCGCGGGTCGGCCGCCATCGCGTCGCCGAACTTGATGACCACCCGCGAGCGTTGGTTGCGTACGCGGCGCATGATCGGCACGCGGACGAACGCGTAGTAATTGTCGTAGACGTACTTGGCGATCTTGCTCTTGCCCGAGCCGTCCCGATAGGAGCGGAATATCATGTCCTCCGGAACCCGCTCGTAGGAAATGTTGATCGGTATGTAGCTCGCCTTCTCCATGCTCAGATCGCGCAGGGCGTTGCGGATGGCCAGAAAGACCAGCGGTGACAAGGGGTTCAGGTGGCCGGAATAGGAGCGGCCGTACTTCACCGCACCCGTGAATTCATCGGTCTCATAGCCGGGGAATACCATGAGGTGCAGCCCGTCGCCGCTGAGCACCCTCTTGAGTTGATCCAGGTACAGACCGTTGTACTGATCGCGGGTCACGGTCACCGGGCGGACGCCCAGCGACTTGAGCACCAGGTTCGGAAACCAGTGACGGGCGTAGAAGGCATGCTGGTCACGCACCGCCATGAAGCCGCCGCACTTGCGCAGAAAGGTGTCCAGCGGGCCGATGAACAAGTTGTCTCCGGCCTGGACGCCGGCGCGGATGCCGTTCAGCGTCAGGTACGCCTGCAGCATCATCCAGTCGTACTCGCTCTGATGGTTGGCCACGAACACCAGCCGTTCGCCGGCCGCCGCGCGCTGCTTGGCATTCTCCATGCCCTCGATCTCGACCTGCGGGAAGCAGGAGCTGAACAGGTGACGATCGACGTTGGTCGCCACCCTGTTCACGTACCGCTCGTTGCGCCAGTGATGCAGCAGGTCCAGCAGCTCGGCACGGGAGGGGTTTTTCCTCACCGCATGCCTCGCGCGCACGGGGGGGCGCCGGTCACCAGCGCAGGGTGGGGTACCGCGCAGCCACGGTCAAGGAGTCCGCCAGCCCGGTTCGTCATGTCGCCACCAGGTCCTGGACCGTTTGGACGTGCTGTGGGGTGAGCTCCCAGTCGGCAGCCCTGATGTTGGCCTCCAACTGTGCATGGCTGGTGACGGCGGTCAACACCGAGCACACCAGCGGCTTGGCCAGCAGCCACGCGATCGCCAGCTCGCCGACACGGTGGCCGTGATCCCTGGCCCAGTCATCGAGCCGTCGTACCGTCTCCAGGCGGTCGTCCCGGAGGTACCGGGCCAGGTTGCGGCTCGGGTTCTGCCAGGCGCGGGTGCCTGGCGGTATCGGTTCACCGGGCCGGTACTTGCCGGTCAAGACCCCCTGGGCGAGCGGTGTATAGGCGACGATGCCCATCCCATGGCGCGCGCAACACGGGGCGATCTCCGCCTCCAGCGAGCGTTCGAACAGGTTGTACGGCGACTGACTGACCGCGAAGCCGGCATAGCCCCGCGATTCGGCCGCGCCGCGAGCTGCCGCGATCTGAACGCCGGAGAAATTCGAGCAGCCCACAAACCGGACCTTCCCCTGCCTGACCAGATCGTCGAACGCGCGGACGGTCTCTTCGATCGGCGTGCTCGGGTCCGGGCGGTGCGCGTAGTACAGGTCGAGGTAGTCGATCTGCAGACGGCGCAGCGTGCCATCGATGCCGGCCGTGATGTGAGCGCGTGAAAGGCCGGCATCGCTCGGTGTATCTGAGCGCGGCATGCCGACCTTGCTGGCGACGAAGAAGCGATCGCGTCGACCGGCGATTGCCGTGCCGATGTAGCTCTCCGATACGCCATCCGCGTACATATCGGCGGTATCGATGTAATCGATGCCCAGATCGGCGGCGTGATGGATGAGAGCGGCGGTCTGCCTTTGGTCGTTGTAGTGCGTGAACGTCATGTGCCGGCCGAAGACGGTGCCGCCCAGGCTGATGATCGAGACGTCGACGCCGCTGTTACCCAACTGCCGGTAGCGCATTCAGCGTGTGGCCGCTCCCTGCGGCTGTGAAATCGGTTGTGACAGACGAGCCTTGCGTTCCGCGAGCGGCAGGTAGCGCTCCGTCTCATCGTAGAGTTCGACCACCCGCTCGATCCGATCGAACACCTTCTGGAACGCTTCGGCGTAGCGGTCCATCAGCTCGACGCCGTTCGGAGGCACGAGCCGCCGTACGCCGAAGGAGCTGTCGATCGCGGCGAACGCATTCGGATAGTCGTCCAGGTCATAGCACACATCTGCGCCAGGCTGATTCCATGGGCTGCCGTTGCCATAGGCGACCTTGTTCTGGAACAGGGGCTGAGCGGGTACCGGCACGCTCTGCCAGCTCATCACGTCCACGTTTTCCGCTGTCAGCGCCTTCATGACGGCCGCTTTCAGCTCTCCCGGTTCGATATCCAGATTCAGCCGAACCGGATCGACCTGGACGGTGTAGATATAGTAGCTGTGGGTACGGCCCTCCGGCACCAGCGGGCACGCCAACCCGTCGATGTGGCGTAGCCGTTGCGTAAGATATTCCGCGTTGCGCTGCAGCCCGCTGACGTAGGCATCCAGGTGGCGCAGCCGCACCCGTGCCAGCGCCGAGATCATCTCGGGCATCTTGTAGTTCCAGCCGATCCGCTCGGACAGGTATGCTCGGTTCGTATCCTTCATGTTGCCGGGCTCGCCGAACAGACGGGTCATCGATGCCCGCTCATGGATCTCCGGGCTGGCGGTGGTCAGCAGTCCGCCCTCGCCGGTCATGAGATGCTTGGTGGTCGTCATCGCGAAGCCGGCCGCATCGCCCAGCGCACCGGTTTTCCTGTCACGATAGCGAGCGCCGTAGGCCTGCGCCGAGTCTTCGATGACCTTGAGACCATGACGCTTGGCGATGCGATTGACCCGGTCCATGTCGGCCGGCAGGCCGTGCAGATGCACGACCATGATGGCCTTGGTCCTGGCCGTGATCTTTTCTTCGATCCTGTCCGGATCGATGAGATAGGTCTGCGGCTCGGTGTCGACGAACACCGGAACGGCGTTGTGCTGCAGCACCACCATGGCCGATGCGATGAAGGTGTAGGCCGGCACGATCACCTGATCACCCGCTTCCACGCCAACGCCGGCGACCGCGCAGTGCAGCGAAGCGGTGCCGGTGTTCACCGCCAGGCAGTAATCGGTGCCGACCCACCGGGCGAACTCCTCTTCCAGGGCGTCCGCCTGCGGCATGCCGGCACCCGCCGCAATGCTCAGGTGACCGCTTCGCAACACGGCTGTGACCGCGTCGATCTCTTCGTCCCCGGCCTTCCGATACCGCTCCCAATCATGCGCGATCAACTCGTGGGGTACGCTCGGCGACCCGCCTTCCAACGCCAGTCCAGTGGTCATAAGCACCTCCTGCCGGGTATCCTCGCCTGTGCGAGGCCTGCCCCGTTGAGTGTACCGGCTGTGCTCGCAGTTGCGTAGACAAGGGCGGCAGTGAATCCCTGCCGAGCCCGTCGTGACGGCGAATCAGCCGCGTGACCGCTGCCCAGGCAATGGGGTGGCAATGCCAAAACCGGCAATAGGGGTTGACATGGCTAGGCGGCCTCGTTCCAGACCTCTGGGCGGGGCTGGAAGTAGCGTTCCAACGCACCGTTGAGCACGGCGAGGCGGGTGCGCAGCACGCATTCGTTGTCGTGCGGCCTCCAGCGCATCCCGTTGCCTTTGAAGCGCTGGCCCACGACGAACTTGCACTGTCCCTCCACCGAGCCGCTGCCGATCGGCCAGCCGGCAGCCCGGTAGCGGCCATAGTCCATACGCTGCTGGTTGTTCTGGAAGTAATTGATGTGCTTCCACCCGGCGTCGGCGTCGGTGAGCTTGGCCACCGCGCCCTTCATCTCGACGATCAACTGTAACGGCTCACCGTTGTAGAGCAGCGTCGACCACTGCCGCAGGTGCTCATCGTGCATCGAGGCCGGCAACAGGTCGCAGAACTCGGCCAGATGGCCAGCCGCATGGTAGTAGTCCAGGATCTGCAACGCCCCCGGAAAGTGCGTCATCGCAAGCTCCCAGTTGTGACGCGCCCCATCGGCGATGAACAGCGTCTGTTCGGCGTCCATGAAGCCCATCTGCATCCCCGCCTGCGCCGCGTAGGGCTCGAAGTCCTTGCGCGGCCCGTAGCGGGCTCCGGTCCAGCGGTCGGTGACCTTCTTGCCGTCCCGCTTCTCGATCACCACCAGATTGCACTCCTTCCAGCAGGTCTGTGCGCGCAGGCTCTTGCGGCCCGTTACTCCCGGCAGTGGTGAGATTTGCGGGCTCGTGGTGCCGTCCACCTCGACCACCATCAACGGGCATGGCTGCCCATGCTGTGCCGCATCGATCAGTTCGGCTGGATCGTCGGGTATGCGCTCGCCGGTCTTCTCAGTGGTGCGCTGCACCGCCGTGGAGCTCACCGCATACCCCAGCAGCGCCTCCAGCTTGGTCGCTGAGCGCTCGTAGGGCTCTTCGGCTCCCAGCATGCAGATCAGCATCGTCATCAGCGGCGAGAACCCGAAGCACCCCTCGATGCCCAGCTTCGCGTCCAGCGGCGCGAAGCTGCCGCGCTGGTTGAGCAACTTGTAGCACCGCCGCGCTCGTACCACGTGTTCCCCGAACCGGTTGATGAACCGCAGGTTGCGCACCTGCTCGAACACCGCCACCTCGCCGTGCACCATGATCCGGTTCGCTCGCGTGGGCTCTGCGACGCCTTCGACAACCTCCTGGACCATCAGATCGCCGACCCAGTTCAGGAACTCCACGATCCTCTGCTCGGCGTCCTGCAGGCCGATCTGGCCCGCGTTCAGCCGCCTCGACAGCTCCTTGACGATCCGCTCGGCACTCGTTACAAGTTCATGACTCTTCATGGCCTACCTGCCTCTTGTGTGGTTACTTGTGGGCAGGTAGGCCCTTCTTCGTCCCTGGAGTCAATGGTTGCCGGTTTCGGCGTTCCCACCCAGGCAATGCACGTCGTTGACAGGCTACTTGCGGAGGCGTACAGTCTTGGTTTCACAGACACCGACGGAGGTGATCCGGATGAAGGTATCGAAGGTCTTCGTCGCATGCGTTCTGGTCACGGTGCTGGCGGCCGTCACGGCATGGAGCACAGCGACTTCCGAGGAGGCGAGCACCGAGCCCGACGGCATCACGGTGCTGGGGTATGACTACGAGTTTCCCGAGTACAGCCTGCTCGGCTCGCGACCGGCGATCGAGTATGCCGAGCAGCAGACCAACGTGAAGATCGAGTGGCAGCTCGTTCCCGACGGCGAACGGGCGGATCGCATCGCCCTGCTGATCGCGGCCGGCGGTGATCTTCCGGATCTGTTTCAGGTGCTGCCTCCCGACATGACGCATCGAGAGGCTGCCGAAAAGGGCATCACGCTGCCATGGAGCGACTTCATCGAAGCGGGACGCATGCCGAAGGTGGCCAAGCTGCTCGCGGACCCCGCGAACCAAGGATTCGTCAATCAGATCACGGACGCGGAAACCGGCAAGATCTACTACCTGCCCAGGATGGGCAACACCAGCCTGTTGTATTGGAGCGACTACGTACGCGGCGACTGGCTCACCAAGCTTGAAATCGAAGATCCGGAGACGATCGACGACTACCGGGACTACCTGCAGGCAGCGGTCACCCGCGATCCGAACGGCAACGGGCAGGCCGATGAGGTGGGCTGGGCCAATTTCTTCAGCGGCGCGGGCTGGACCAGCATGCTCAACCGCAGCTTCGGACTGGGAGGACTGGACTACTTCCCGTGGGACAATGACTGGGCGGTCGTGGACGGTGGCAGCATCACGTTCATCCCGACCGACGAACGGTTCCGCGCGCTGCTGGAATGGGTCAACGGCCTGTGGGAAGCAGGCCTGATCCATCCCGACCAGTTCAACTTCGACAGCCCCAAGTTCAACACGCTCAGCACCAACAACACGCTGGCCGGGCTCAACCAGTGGCCGGAGAACATCGTCCCCATCGGCGAGCAGTTGGCGTCGGTCGAGCCGACCGCGACCTACCACGCCATCGCGCACCCGATCGATCCGCGCTACATGACCCCCGCCGACCGCAAGTACGCGCGGCTCGGACCGGCGCTGTGGTCCACCTACCTCAGCGCCAAGAGCGAGAACATCGACGCCGTGCTGCGCTTCGTGGACTTCACGCTGGGCGATCCCGACTTTCCGCTCATCGCCGAGTACGGCATCGAAGGCGTGCACCACCGCGTGCTGGCCGACGGCACCCGCGAGTACATCGGCGAGCTGGCCGATCTCGACACGCGCAGCCGCTACTTCTATCTCGGCACGGTGATCGGCTACCTCCCGCATCAGTTCAGGTCGATAGCCACCACCCGCAAGGTCGCCAACGAACCGGAGTTCGCGGGCGTTCGCGACTGGAACGAGCGGGTGAAGCAATACTTGCATCCCACGATCTTCTGGCAGTTGACGGCCGCTCAGAACGACGTGATCCGCGCGGCCACCCGGGACATCCGGGCGTTCATCGACGAGAGCGTCACCAAGTTCATCATCGGCAGCAAGCCGTTGGACGAGTGGGACAGCTACGTCGCGACCATCGAGGAAGAGGCCGGAGCCGAGATTCAGGCGGCGATCGAGGTCCGCCAGGCATACTTCGACCAGCACCTGCGAGCGTCGTACTAAGGCGCCGCGCGCCGGGAGAGGATCGACCTCTCCCGGCCGGTTGAGAACGGCAGCCGGAGATCGGCACGGTGATGCCGACGGGAGGGTCGTCGAGGGCCAGGGAGCCGCTCACCGACGTGGTCGTCTACGGCGCCGCGTTCGCCGCGTTCGCCGTCACGCTCGCTCCGTTTCTCTATGTAGCGTTTCGGTCGATCTCCACGCCGGAGGCGATCTTCTACAACCAGATCATCTTCTTCCCGGACGGTGTTTATCTGGATTCGTACCGCCTGTTCCTGTCCAACGGGCAGGTGCTGCGCTACTACGCGAACACGATCGCCATCGTCACCGCCGGCACCGCCTGCAACGTGGTGCTGGCGTTCATCACGGCGTTCGTGTTGTCGCGGCGCGACTACGTGCTGCGCAACTACCTGATGGCGTTCATCGTCGTCACCATGTTCTTCTCGGGCGGACTGATTCCGTTCTACATGGTGGTGCGCGGTGTAGGGATTCTCAATACGCGCTGGTCGTTGGTGCTTCCGTTTGCGCTGTCTCCCCTGTACGTGATCATCGCCCGCACCTTCATTCAGTCGGCCATCCCGGAGGAGCTGTTCGAATCGGCGGCGGTCGACGGTGCGGCGAAGTGGACGATGGTCTGGTCCATCGCGGCGCCGCTGTCGAAGCCGCTGATGGCGGTGATCGCGCTGTGGGCGGCGGTGTATTTCTGGAACAGCTTCTTCTGGGCGACGGTGTTCGTGGTCGACCCGGACAAGCAGCCGATCCAGGTGTGGCTGCGGAGGCTGCTGACCATCGGCTCGTCCAACGACGCGGGTCTGACGATGGAAGCGACGTTCGCCACGCAGAGCGGCAAGGCGGAGCAGATGAAGTTCGTGGCGATCATGGTGACGATCATTCCGATTCTGAGCGTCTATCCGTTCCTGCAACGGTTCTTCGTCAAGGGCGTGGTGATCGGGGCGCTGAAGCATTAGATCGGGATCGGGTCACACAGGGAGGTGACGCAATGGCAGCCGAAGATTTCCGGGTCCGCAGCGACTTTCACATGCACTGCGGGCACTCGCATGACGTGGGCAACGGTACGACGCTGGCGAGCATCCGTGACGAGTCGCGGGCGGCCGGCGTGCGCGCGATCGGCATCTCGGATCACCTGAACAACGGGAGGACCGATGACCATCTGCGCGGTTCCCGAGCGGAATACGACGCGCTCGACGACCGTGAGGGGTTCCACTTCGGCGTGGAGTGCTCGACGCTGCGCGAATGGGACCGGCAGGTGGAGAAGGAGCGGGGCGAGAGCGCTACGCCGTACGGACACTACGATGGCGGTCCGGTCGAGCCGCCGCAGGTCTATCTGCCGGACCAGCTCAGAGAGGAGCTGGACTTCGACTACGTGATCGGCGGCGTGCACTGGCTGCTCGGCGTGTGCGGAGCGGGCAGCCGCCGCCTGGGTCCCGCCGACACCGAGGCGGCGGTGCGCAACTGGCACGAGCAGCAGCTCTGCCTGGTCAGCCACCCGCACGTGGACGTGCTGGTACATCCGTGGTGGTGGTACACGGTAGCGCTGGAGCCGATCCGCGTGCAGGGAATGCCGTGGCTGTACGACTTCGGCGTCATTCCGCGCTCCATGCATGAGGAGCTGGGGGCAGCGGCGCGCGAGCATGACACGGCGATCGAGCTGAGCGGCGTTTCGTTTCATGAGCAGCACGAAGGCCGCAAGACGGGGCAGGCGGACGAGTTTTTCCCGCCGCCGCCGCGCGAGCAGTACCTGGAGTTCCATCATCTGCTGCGCGATGCCGGCGTCAGGTTCTCGATCGGCTCCGATTCGCACGGACCGGGCTACGATGACTCGAAGGTCCTCCGCCTGACCGAAGCGCTGGCGAGCCTGGGTCTCACCGACGCCGACCTCTGGCATCCCTCTTCGCGGTAGCACATGTCCGAGCCAGCGGCCTTACCGCCTGCAACGGCGGGCGCTCCGCGGTGGAGCGCCCGCCTCGCTCGCGGTCGACGCTTGAGCAAACGGCCGCTCCGAACCGTGCTGTGGGGACAGCGGGAGTACCTGCTGCTGTCCTTGCCGTGCATCGCGTTCTTCGCGGTGTTCCACTACGCGCCGATGTACGGCGTCGTCATCGCCTTCAAGGACTTCGGCTTCGGCGACACGCTCGCCTCCGCACCATGGGTCGGATTCAGATGGTTTCAGGAGTTCCTGAGCTCCATGTACCTCTGGAGGGTGTTGCGAAACACGGTAGTCCTGAGCCTGCTGACGCTGATCGTCGGCTTCCCGATTCCCATCATCTTCGCACTCGTCGTCAACGAGATCGCCGGCACGGGCTTCAAGCGGGTCGTGCAGACCGTCAGCTACATGCCGCACTTCATCTCGACGGTGATCGTCGTCGGCATCCTCTACCAGGTGCTTTCCGTGCAGCACGGCTACGTCAACCAGATCCGCTCGGCGCTGGGACTGGAGAAGATCTACTTTCTGCTGGAGTCAGGTTACTTTCGCGCCCTGTACGTGACCTCGGAGGTCTGGCAGGGCTTCGGCTGGGGCTCGATCATCTACCTCGCCGCCATGAGCTCCATCAATCCGGAGCTCTACGAAGCGGCGCATATCGATGGCGCGCTGAGGCGGCAGCAGATGTGGCACGTCACCCTGCCCGGAATCCGGCCCACGATCGTCATCCTCCTCATCTTCACGGTCGGCAACCTGATGAACGTGGGATTCGAGAAGATCATCCTGCTCTACAATCCTGCCGTATACGAGGTCGCCGACGTGGTGCAGACCTATGTCTACCGCCGGGGCCTCCAGGAATTTCAGTGGAGCTTCGCCGCGGCGGTGGGGCTGATCAACTCGCTGATCAACTTCACCCTGCTGCTGGCCGCCAACACGGTCAGCAGGCGTTTGAACCAGGCCAGCCTCTGGTAGGCCGCCTGAGCTGCGCTCACGCCAGCGTCAGCGCCACCGTGCTGATGCTGTGCGCCGGCAGCACGATGTTGAAAGGCGCCGACCGCGGCGTGAACGGTGAGGTCGTCGTCGTGATCCGTTCAGGATCCGAGGCATCGTTGCGGTCCTCGATGCGGTCGGCGTTGAGGGTCGCGACGCTTCCCGCGGTGATCGCCCTGGCCCCGTCGATGGCTACCTGCACCTCCACGTCCTGCCGCAGATGGCGATTGGTCACGCTCAGGAACAGTCGCTCACCGCGCGGGTCCTTGGAAGCGGCTGCGCTGACGACCGCAAGCGGCGGCAGCTCCGTCATCGCGTCTCCGGCAAGCGGCACGGAGTCGGCGTCGGTGACCGGAGCGGTGGGCCGAATCTCATCGGCCTCGACCGTGACCGCGAGCGCCGTGTTGCCCTTGTGCGCGCGGTACAGGTCGAACAGGTGATACATCGGGGTCGTGATGGTCGCCTCACCGTCGGTGAGCAGCAGGCCGCTGCCCATGTTCGCCGTCCAGGTCAGGGTGGCCAGCGGAACGATTGCGGACAGACGGCAATAGATATCCAGCACGTTGGCGCAGACCAGCGCGTCGCGGAACGTCCCGCTCCTGAAGCGGTGCGATATCCCCCATTCGGTGACCGCGGTACCCATCCGGTCGTTGCTGGCCGGCCGGCCGAGCCAGTCGATGGTACGGAACCGCCCGAACGGCTTCCTGCCCTCAGCATGTCGCTGCATGGCCGCGTCGTTGTCGACGAACAGCTTCTCCAGTCCCGCCGCGTTGTGCATGACCCGGTACACCGCCCCCTCGTCGATGTCCTGCTCGTCATCGAAGCCGCCCAGGTAGTTGATCGAACAGATATAGTCGACCAGGCTCGCACCCCCCATCTCCTGGTCGGGCACGCTCTCGAGCTCGGCGAAGAAGCGCTCGGCGTACGCTCCTTGCTGGGCGCACAGGACGCGGATGTTCGGGTCGATGCAGCGGGCGACCCATGAGAAGTCCCTGAGCGTACGCGCGTGCTGGGCCGGATCCCACCACGCGTACCACTGCCAGAACTTGACGCCATACGGCTCCGGATGGCCGTTGACTCTGCGCATCTCGGCGTGCTTGGAGGTTCCCTCGTAGTTGCAGTATTCGACCAGGTCCCTGGCGCTGCGGACGTCGTCATCGGCAATCCTGAGCAGCGCTTCGGAGCCGATCAGCTCGCAGAATTGCAGAAACTCGTCGATGCCGAAGCTCGGGTCCCGATCCATCGGCGTCTCTTCGAACACCGCCCTTCCGATCGGGTCGAACAGCGGCGGCCGGCTGTTGCGGGGGCCGACCGCATCGCGCCAATCGCAGAACAGCCCGTGGTAATAGGAGGTGACCTGCGGTGACAGCCGTCGCAGATACCGCACGGTGTCGCGACGAAAGCCGCGGATGTTGGGGATCGGCGAATCCTCGCCGACCCAATACGCGTCGGTGCCGTCAGCGAAGGTCGCGGTGCCGAATACGTACGGGCTGACGGTCCCGATCGGACGGTCGAGCGCGATGCGCAGTCTCGCTTGTGGTGCCATGCGCGACTACGGTACCTTCGCCGGCGATGATCCGCAACGAAGGGGCGCGGCGCTGCCGATGAAACGCCAGCGCGTACCGATTCTGGTATATCATCACGTCTACGCCGACCATGCACCGGAATTGAAGGGTGCAGTGGGAGATGCCGGAGCCGGCATCATCGGGCGATCTCAGTTCCTGCAGCAGGTGCGTTACATCGCCGAGCACGGGTGGCAGGTAGTCTCTACCTCCCGAATCGTCGACTGGCTCACCGTGGATCACTCCGCTTCGGGAGCATTCCCCGCGAGGGCGGTCGCCCTGCACTTCGACAACGGATGGCTCGACACGTTCTCCGTTACGCTGCCGATCCTGCAGGAGTGGGGCGTTGCCGCCACCTGTTTTCCGATCACCGATGGGATCGAGGCTGCGACCCACGGCCGCGCCGCCACGGTCCGCACGCTCACCGAAGGGGTGGTAGAGAAGCCGTTCATGACGTGGGATCACCTGGCTCGGCTGCGCGACGCCGGGTGGGAGATCGGCGCGCACACGGCGACCCACTGCAAGGTTGCCGAAACCCATGCGGCCGGCGGCGACCAGGCGGTGGTGATGGAAGCGCAGACCTCCAACGACCTGTTCCAGCAGCGCCTGGGCGTGGTGCCGGCGCACTTCGCCTATCCGAGTGGCTCGCGCAACGCGCGCACGGACGAGCTTCTGTCGCGGTACTACCGGTCGCTGCGGCTGTGGCATTTCGAGTCGCCCATTCGCTGGACCTTCACCGACGCCGGCACCTCGCCGCTGGCGGTCGACTGCCAGAATGTGGACGTGCGCGTGTCGTTCGACGAGTTCCGGAACATCTTCGACGAAGCGTTGGCCGCCTGACCGAACCGCGACCATGGACATCCGCGCCGTCACCACCTATCCGTTCGAAACCGATTGGCTGATCGGCGAGATTCGATGCCATGGGGTTCCCAAGCCGGGCGTGATCTACCTGGCTCACAAGGGCGAGCCCAAGCCTCCGTACACGCCGGGATACGACCTGCTGCCGGAAGTTCCGCGCCAAGCGCTGTTGATGCCGGAGTGGCTCAAGAAAGCGGGGCGCAGCGACGGCATCTTCTGGGCACCGTGCCGCGCACAGGCGCGGACCATGCTCGATCGCGACACTGTCATCTTCACCGTGGACGCCGAGCAGACGCGCGACTGGAACCTCTCGGTGGAGTTCCGGTACACCCCGGGGCCTGACTGGATCGACTTCGAGATGCGCCTCCTGCCGAACACCGCGCACGGCGATTTCGATTTCTTCTTCGCTTCGTACCTCATCGAGGACATGGAGAGCACTTGGGTCCCGGCATCGATCGGCGGACGCGAGGAATGGCGCAAGCTCGATAACCGCCGCTCCGAGCCGTGGGGGAACATGTACCATGTCCCCCGCGATGCCGCCTATCGAAAGCTGCTGTACGACGGTCGCTATGGGGACATCGCCGGCAATCCGGGAGTGGCCGAGTATGAGTACTCGCGACCGATCCTGGTATGTCAGAAACAGGCGAGCGGGCTCGCCTGCGTGACGCTGATAGAGCCCGACAAGAGCCGAACGCTGTGCGGCCAGAAACACAGATACGAAACCGCGCACGACTTCACCTTCAGCGGCGATTTGGTGCCAGGTCGACCGTTCTCCGGCAGAGCGCGCCTGGTGGTCCGCAACATCGGCACCTTTCCCGAAGCCGCGGGCGAGATCGATGCGATGTGGCGCGAGTTCGAAGAGACGCTCGCAGTGGGCGAAGGACGCGGGTCAGGAACCTGACACGGCGGGCCGGCGGCTAGTACCCCGTCAAACTGATGTCAACGGGTACCAGGAAATGTCGCCAATGGACTCAAGCGCGCTGGAAGCGCGCGTATGGGGGCGAGTCGCGTAGCTTCTACCCCCAACCACAGTTTGACGGGGTACTATGACGAACGCCGGTCGCGCACCAGCTCGCCGAACAGCTCGGGCCGGCGCGTGCGCAGCGTGTAGTTCGCGTAGCTGCGGGCTTTCGCCAGAAGCCCCGCGTCCAGATCGCAAACGATCATCTCATCCCGGACCGTCTCGGTCTGTGCTTCTGAGAGAATCGAGCCGTCCGGGGCGAAGATCATGGCCGCGCCGGGATGGTGCGGCTGATTCATGTGATCGCTGGGGTAGTCGGGCACGGTTCCCGCGCGCCCGGCCTGGTCGGCCAGCACGCAGAAGCAGGCGTTCTCTATGGCTCGCATCGAATAGCACATGGAGAAGAAATCGCGGACGTGACGGCGCGCGGCGGCTTGCGACGCCGGGGTGTGGTCCCAGCGGCCCTCACGCGCGGCATGCGGCATCAGGATGATGTCCGCGCCCTTGAGCGCCACGATGCGTCCCACCTCGGGAAACTGGTTGTCGTAGCAGATGACGGTACCCACCCGACACGGGCCGATATCGAACACCGCCATGTCGCGACCGCCGGTGTAGAACAAGCCCTCATCGCGCGACAGATGGATCTTGCGCTGCTTGCCGATGAAGCCGTCGGGGCCCAACAGGACCTGCGTGTTGTAGACGATGTCACGTTCCTTTTCGCTGAGCCCAACCGAGAGGAACAGCTTGCAACGAGCCGCGAGCTCGGCCAGCCGGCGGACGCTCGGGCCGTCGGGAACCGGCTCGGCCAGCTCCCAGGTGTTGGGCGTGCAGTGGCCGTGGACGACCAGTTCCGGGAACAGGACCAGGTCGACACGTTCGGCTGCCGCCTTCTCGCAGAAGCCACCGATCCGGTCCAGGATCCCGGCGGTTTCCCCGAACGGGCTGTTCATGCTGACGGCGGCTACGCGGATCGATTGCACCGGGACCGCCTCAGCCTGTTACCGGCGCGGCCGGAAGATGTGGGTGGCGGTTCCGAACAGGACCTCACTCGCCTCCATCAGCGTCTCCGACAGCGTTGGATGCGGATGGATCGTCAGCCGCACGTCGGTGGCGACCGCCCCCATCTCGATGGCGAGCACCGCCTCCGCGATCAGCTCGCCAGCGCCGGGGCCGGCGATGCCGCAGCCGAGCACGCGCTCATTGCCGGGGTCGACGAGCAGCTTGGTGAGTCCTTCCGAGCGGCCCAGCGTGGTCGCGCGTCCGGAGGCCCCCCACGGAAAGCGGGCCACCTGCACGTCGCGGCTGTTCGCCTTCGCTTCGGTCTCGGTCAGGCCGCACCAGGCGATCTCCGGATCGGTGAACACCACGGCCGGAATCGCCTGCGGCTCGAACGCGACCCGCCTGCCGGCTGCCGCCTCGGCGGCCACGCGCCCTTCGTGCGACGCCTTGTGCGCCAGCATGGGCTGCCCGGCGACATCGCCGACGACGAAGATCGCCGGGTCGCCGGTGCGCTGCTGGTCGTCGTGCTCGATGAATCCGTCCGCACCGACCGCGGCGCGCGTGTTCTCCAGGCCCAGGTCGCCGGTGTTCGGCACGCGGCCGACGCTTACCAGCATCCGGTCGTAGTGTTCGGTGCCGCTGGCCGCTCCCGACAGGGTCACCGCCAACCCCCGCTCGGTCTCTTCGACCGCATCGACACGCGTGCCGGTGTGGATGGCGGCCAGCGAGCCGCGCAGCCGCCGCTCCAGGATGCCCACCAGGTCGCGGTCGACCCCCGGCAGCAGACCGTCGGTCATCTCCACGACGGTCACGGCGCTGCCGAGCGCGGCGTAGGCGCTGCCCAGCTCCAGGCCGATGTAGCCGCCGCCCACAACGAGCAGCCGATTGGGAACGTCCGGGAGATCCAGCGCGGAGGTGGAATCCAGGACGCGGTCGGAGTCGAGCGCCAAAGCCGGCACCACCGCCGGCCGCGACCCGGTGGCGATGATGGCGTGGTCGAACCCGACGCGCTGCTCGCCGGCGTCGGTGGTCACCGCGATCTCCTGCGAGCTCGCGAAGCGGCCGCGGCCCTGCAGCAGCGTCACCTTGCGCTGCTTGGCCAGCGACCCCAGGCCGCCGGTCATGCGGCCGACCACCGACTCCTTCCACCCGCGCACCTTGTCCAGGTCGATGCGCGGCTTGGTGAAACGGACGCCCCACTCCTCCGCCTCCTTGGCGTCGCCGATCACCTTGGCGACGTGCAGCAGCGCCTTCGAGGGGATGCAACCGCGGTACAGGCAGACGCCGCCGGGGTTCGGCGCCTCGTCGATCAGGGTCACCGACAGCCCGAGATCGGCCGCCAGGAAGGCCGCGGCATAGCCGCCGGGTCCACCGCCCAGGACCATCAGCCGTTGCGTGCTCACCACGTATATCATCGCCACGTGGGGCCCGCAGGGCAAGCGCCGGCGGTCGACCTGTCCGTCGCCCGGCCAAACCCGATTTGCCGCCGGCCACACACGCCGGCGCCGAACGGTGATATATTGGACGTACCGGGAGGACTTGATGGTGACGATCATCCTGAGCATCGCGATCATGATCGCCGTCGCGGCGGCACTGTCGATCAAGGTGCTGCTCGGGCGCGAGCGCGAGGTAAAGCGCTTCGGCTGCGGCAGCTTCTCTTCCGCCGGCCCTGCTGGCTTGAGCGGCCGTGCTGGCTCGGGCGCGGCGTCCACGACCTGCGGCGTGTGCGGGGCTGAGGAAGGCGAAGCGTGCAGGAACGAGGAAGACTCCCTGGCGGCCCCTTCCGGCGATCGCGACGACTTCTCGCGCAACTGAGTCCCGGCGGCCGGCGGCAGACCGGCCAATCGGGGCGGCACCGCCCATGAGCGAAGCCTCCGCGCCATCCGGCCGCTACCGCCGTGCGGTCGACCGCCTCATGCGGCTGGCGGACTTCGAGCGCGTCCGACACAGCCCCGCGCACCGCACCTTCCGGCTCGATCGCATCCGCGCGCTCCTGGAGCGGCTCGGCGACCCGCACCTGACGGTGCCGACGCTGCACGTCACCGGCACCAACGGCAAGGGCAGCACCTCGGCGATGCTGAGCTCGCTGCTGCAGGCGCACGGCCTGCGGGTCGGGCTGTACACATCGCCCCATCTGCTGCGCGTGACCGAACGCATTCGCCACGGTCTTGACCCGATCGAACCGGAGGCGTTCGCGCGGCTGCTGGACGCGGTCTGGGAACCACTGCAGCAGGTCGCCGGGGAGACGCCCTTCGGGGAGCCGACCACGGTCGAGGCGCTCACCGCCATGGCCCTGCTGCATTTCCGGGAGGCCGGCGTCGACGCGCAGGTGATCGAGGTCGGCCTGGGAGGCGAGCTGGACTCCACCAACGTCGTGACGCCGTCGGTCTGCGCGATCACCAACATCAGCTTCGATCACGTCGCCGTGCTCGGCCCCACTATCGAGAGCATCGCCCGCGCGAAGGCCGGCATCATCAAGCCGGAGGTGCCGGTGGTGCTGGCGCCGCAGATGGAGGGCGCCCTGGAGGTGGCCCTGGGCGTGGCCGCCCGGCAGCGAGCGCCGGTGACGCAGGTAGGCACCGACGTCCGCTGGTCGGTGGACGGCACGGCGGGCGACCGCCAGCGGTTGCGGGTTGAGACGCTGCGGGCGAGCTACCTGGTCGATCTGCCCCTCGCCGGCGACTACCAGGGGGAGAACGCCGCGGTAGCGGTCGCCGCGGGAGAGATCTTTCTCGGAGAGCGCCTCGATCCGCAGGCGGTGCTGCGCGGCTTGGCGGCCGTGCGCTGGCCCGGCCGGCTGGAGCATCTGCGGTGGCGCGGCGCGCAGGTGATCGTGGACGGCGCGCACAGCCCCTATGCCATGCAGCGGATGGTGGGCGCACTCGCCGGGCGGGTCGACCCGGCGCGGACCGTGGCCGTGGTCGGCGCCCTCGCCGGCCACGATCTGGTGGAGACCCTGCAGCCGCTACGCCGCCTCACCGGCCGCGTCTACGCGGTGCGCTCGCACCACCCGCGGGCCGAACCCGCCGAGGCGGTCGCCGCGGCGCTCGAGCAGGAGGGGTTCACCGTGCTCGGCATCGATGACGACGTGGCCGCCGCTACCGGCGCGGCGGCGGCCGGAACCGCGGCAGGCGGGCCGCCGCACACCGTCGTCGCCACCGGGTCGCTGTCGGTCGTCGCCGAGGTGATCGCCTGTGTGCGCGGCGTCCCGATCGAGACCTATCCGACCATCCGCGGCCGCTTGCCGGACCCGGCGGACTCCCCGCACGCGGTTCGGAGGACGTAGCGAATGGGAAGCGCGACGATTCTGACACTCTATCTGGCGCTGTTCGTGCTGCAGCGAGTGGTGGAGAGTGGCCTGGGCATCCTCAACCTGCGCCACGGACGCGCGCAGAGCGCCCCGCCGAAGGCGCTGGCCGGCACGGTCGACGGCGCCACCCACGCGCGCATGCGCGACTACACGCAGACGCGCGGGCGCTTCGCGCTGCTCACCGACAGCGTGTCGGCCGTGGCGGTGCTGGCCGTGGTACTGAGCGGGGCGCTCGGCACGCTCGACCGCGCGGTGGGCCAGTTGGCCATGCACCCCTATCTGTCGGGAGGGCTCTACGTGCTGGCCGTGGGTGCCTTCTTCACCGTGCTGGGCATCCCGGCGTCGCTGTACTCGCAATTCGTGATCGAGCAGCGCTTCGGCTTCAACCGCACCACGCTGCGGCTGTTCCTGCTGGACCGCCTGAAGGGCGGCCTCATCTCCCTGGTCATCAGCGCGGTCGTCCTGCTGGTACTGTTCGCCTTCATGGACCGCGCCGGCAGCCTCTGGTGGCTGTACGCGGGCGGCGTCATCATCGCCTTCCAGTTCGTGCTGATGGTGCTCTACCCCACCGTGGTCGCGCCGCTGTTCAACCGCTTCGTCCCGGTCGACGAAGGCGAGGTACGCTCGCGGCTGGCGGAGCTCGCCCGGCGGCTGGGCTACCGCCTGCGCGGCATCTTCGTGATGGACGGCAGCAAGCGCTCCCGTCACAGCAACGCTTACTTCACGGGTCTGGGACCGGTGAAGCGCATCGTGCTGTTCGACACGCTGCTCGACCAGCTCGATCCCGGCGAGATCGAGGCGGTGGTCGCGCACGAGATCGGCCACGAGCGCCTGCGGCACATCCCGCAGCGGCTGGCGCTGTCGGTGGTGGCGACGATCGCCGCGCTCTGGGTCCTGAGCCTGGTGGTGGACTACGCGCCGCTGTTCGCGGCGTTCGGGATCGGCGAGCCCAGCCACCACGCGGCGCTGGTGCTGTTCAGCCTGCTGGCCGGGCCGTTCACGTTCTGGCTGGGGCCGCTGTCGGCGCTTTGGTCGCGCCGGCACGAGTATGCCGCCGACCGGTTCGCGGCAAGGGCCGTCGAATCTCCGCAGCCGCTGGCCGGCGCCCTGATCAAGCTCAGCCGCGACAACCTGGCGAACCTGTCCCCCCATCCCTGGTACAGCTTCTACCACTACTCGCATCCGACCCTGGTCGAGCGGCTGGCGTCGCTGCAGGCAACCTGACAGGACGGGAGCGGCTACCGCCGTTGGTCGGCGGGGATGGGGACGGCGCAGAAGTGACCTTCGACGCGCTTGCCGTGCACTCCGCTGATCCAGGTGCCGGAGAAGCCGCCGGACTCCTCCAGGCGCGTCACGTGCAGCGCCGTGTAGCCGCCGTCGAACGCCGTCGCCCCCGTGCGGCGGTTGGCGATCGAGCCCAGGCGCAAGGTGATGGCCACCGGCGCCGCGAACGCCGGCCGCTGCTCCAGCACCAGCACGCCGGGACTCAAGCGGTCGTGCGAGCCGAGGTCGCCGATCTCCAGTGCCCCGAGCGGCCGCAGGTCGATGGCCGCCCAGCCGTACAGCGGGACGTTCACGGAGTCGTCCGCGGCCGCGCCGTCCGCGGACAGCCTGCGCAGGGCCGGCGGGTTCATCTCCAGGTGGAGTGTCCCGGTCGTTGCATGCCGACTGCCGTCACGCGTCTCGGCGGCGAGCGTCAGGCGATAGCTCCCGGCCGCCTCCCGCAGGGAGGCGCCCGCGACGAGGTTCCCTGCCTGAGCGACGCATTCCTGCGTCATGCATTCCTGCGTCATGCACTCAGGCGGCGCCGGCACGGACGGTTCCTCCTGCATACCGGTGGCGCATGCCGCCAGGGGCATCAGCATCACGCAGACTGCACTCAGCAGCCCGCGGAGGCGCCGTGCATCATCAGTCATTGATCTCACCATGGTACCCCGGTCGAGCAGGCGTCGTGCCCGTACGATGCTGACTGCCGCCGTCCTGGGGCTGGTCGGGTTGGGGCTCATCGGCGCATGGATGGGGCTGCAGCGACGGGTGATCTACCCGCGGCCACAGCTTCCTCTGGCTCCGCAACTTCCAGCCGGCGCCGAGACGGTGTGGCTCGGGCAGGACCGGGAGATCGAGAGCTGGTTTCTCCAGCCGGCTGCTTCAACTCCGTTTCCGGTCGTGATGTTCATGCACGGCAACGGCGAGCTGATCGACGATCACGTGGCCGCCCTCGCGCCGCTGACGCGGGAAGGCGTGGGCGTGCTGCTGGTCGAATACCCGGGCTACGGGCGCTCGGGAGGCAGTCCGAACGAGCGGTCGATCACCGCCGCCGTGGTCGCGGCGTTCGACTACCTCAGCGTGCAGCCGCAGGTCGACGCCGAGCGCATCGTCGCCTACGGGCGGTCGATCGGCGGCGGAGCCGCGTGCGCGCTGGGCGCCGTCCGGCCGGTGGCGGCGCTGGTGCTGGAGTCGAGCTTCACCCGCCTGGGCGACCTGATGCCGCGGTTCGTGCCGCGCGCGTTGATGCTTGACCGGTTCGACAACCTCACGGTCGTCGCGTCAGGCGGATCGCCGGTGCTGGTGCTCCACGGCGAGCGCGACCGCATCATCCCGTTCAAGCACGGAGAGGCGTTGGCGCGCGCGGCCGGCACCACGCCGGTAGCCATGGCGTGCGGGCACAACGACTGTCCCACGCCGCTGCGCGAGATCAGCCGGTTTCTCGGGCAGCACGGCATCCTCTCCGGAGGCGCCGGCGGCTGAGTCACTCGAACGTGATCGAGAACAGCTCCGCGCTGCGCAGGCTGACGTGCAGGGAGATGGGCCGATCGGCAGGGACGCCCAGGTCGGCTTCCCCGCCCCAGGTCACCGGCCGGCCGGCATGGTCGCCCACCAGCGGGTCGCAGTCGGCGGCCGACCGCCGCTCGACGCCGTCGATGCCGATGCGCACGCGGCCGGCCATCGGCGTGCGGAAGTCGAGCCGCATCCGGCGTCCCGCCGGCAGGATCGGCGGGGTGTGGAACTCGCCTTCGTAATCGGCGACCACGGCGCACAGCCGGTCTTGCGGCCACCACGCCCAGCCGGTGCGCATGGCGTCGAAGACCGGCTGCCAGCGCGGATACTTGTGCGGGTAGCCGGTGCCGGAATACGGGATGGCGATGCGGCCCTCGCCGAACGGGACCAGATCCTTGCCGGTGCCGATGAACTCGCTGTCCCACGCGCCCGGCTCGCCCGTGGTCAGCACGGGCCCGCCGGGAACCTCGCTCCAGGCGATGCCGTCGGCGCTGGAGTACAGGCGCACGTGGCTGCGCTCGGTGTAGCGGTGGTAGAGCATCGGCAGCATCAGCCGGTACTCGGGCGCGCCGGGGTAGCGGCTGTGGCCGTTCAGGTAGTAGTCGTAGTCCGGCGGATCGTCCAGACGCGGCCAGATGATCGGCTCGACGGGGCCCCAGTGCGCGAAGTCGCGTGCCTCGGCGCGGCCGATCCAGCGCCGGCCGTCGCGGAACAGGCGCGTGTACATCACGTACACGCCCACGGCGTCGTCCCAGAAGACGGTGGTGTCGGTGTCGCTGGGGTGCAGGGTGAACGGCTCCGGCAGGCTGCGCCAGGTGATCCCGTCGGGCGACACGGCCGCGAACATCCCGTAGCGCCGCTCGGCGGACATGCGCGCGTCCCGATGGCGCGGCTCGCGGCGCAGGTAATCGTCGAGGTGCGATCGGAACGCGCCTTCGTCGAACTTGGCGCAGTATATGAACTTGTAGCGCTCTTCCGGGCTCGCGTGCGGGTCGATGAAGAACCCCATGCCGTCGAAGTCCCGCCGTGCGGGGGCCTCGATGCGCGAACGGGTCGGGGCGCTCCAGTGCAACCCGTCGGGCGATTCGACCGAGCAGATCTCCACCAGCTCCGGCGGGCGTCGATGGGCCGGCGCGCCGGTGCCGAACCGGGAGATGCCGTTCACCTCCAGGTACCAGGAGCGGTAGCGGCCCTCCTCGTAGAGCACGTGACCGACGTCCGGGGTGCCCTCGATCATCCCCGCCTTGCGCGCCGCCTGCGCCTGCAGCCGGATGCCGCGCGGCACCGACGGCTGCTCCGCCCACAGGGCCACCGGCTCGCCCGGCGGGTTGCCCACCCGATAGCGCTCTCCGGCCGCGGTCAGCCAGGCGACCGAGCCGCAGTCGATGTCCCGCCAATCGGTGAACAGGATCTTCCGTCTGGGGGCCGAGCCGCCGTTCCGGTCCATCCCCATCCGGTTACCATAGCAGAGCCGAGGCGGTGGCCGGGCGCGCCTCGAGCCGTCGACCGCAAACCAGACTGGAGCGTGACTGCTTCACGGCGCGACGGGTACGATCACGCGGTATGCAGAGTGAGCGTCAAGCGGTCCAACCCGTTGCTGGGACCAACTGAGTACGGAACAGAAATCAGCAGTGAAATCGGACGTACCCAAGGTGTTTGATTCTCGCAAGCTACCAATGTACGAGGAGGCGCTGGCGGGACTCATGCCCGGTCGCGATCTTGCTCAATTCGTAGATACGCTGAACCTCCGTACTCAGAACCTCCTGGCAGCGGACCGCTTGGCCAGCGTGATCCACCCAGAGGACGCCACGTCTGCCACCCTGGAGAGTCGGCTCAACGACTACGTCGGCGCAGATCAGGCGAAGAACGGCCGGATCGCGGTGATCGATCTCTCGCTCGCGGAGAACGGCCGACCACACTCGCCCGTCCCGTCTTTCTGGAAGATGTGGACGGGCGAACAGGAACGCTCCATCGACTGGTGGGAAATCGCGCTCAGGTGGCAGGGCGCCGGCCCAGTGGAGGCGTCGGAGTAAAGATGGCGGCAATGTACTCGGACCAGGAGATTGAGGCTCTTATTCGGGAGCCCAAGCCCCTGCCGGACGACTGGCGCGCGAGGACCACGTTGAAGCCGAAGCGCGGTCATCGTGAGCGGCATCTGGACGTAGTCGGGGCCGGCGGGAGCGAGTTCCGTCTCATCCTCAGGCAGAACACCATCAACGTACTGGACTTCTCCGTCATCCTGGCCGTGCTCGTCCCGCAATCTTCCCAGGTGTTTCGACTCTGCCGTTACAACGGCAGAAGCCACGAACATACGAACCACATCGAGGGTGATAGGTTCTACGATTTTCACATTCACCGTGCGACGGAGCGCTATCAGATGCTTGGAGCGCGCGAAGACGCATACGCCGAGCCGACGGATCGATACGGATCGTACTACGATGCTCTTCGCTGTCTGCTCAGAGACGCGAGCTTCCGTGTTCCTTCGGATCTGCAGGGCAATTTGTTCGAAGGGGAGGTAGAGCCATGACGATGCATGCCGTGACGGACGACTTTCACGCGAAGGTCTCCGCCAAGGTGAGACTGGCAGGAGAAGGCATGGACCGGTACCGCGTGTTTACGCCGTTTCTGTTCGAAGACGGCGATCACTTGTCCATCGTCCTCAAGAGGCAGGGAGCACAGTGGGTGCTCTCCGATGAGGCGCACACATTTATGCACCTTACCTACGATCTGGATGAGCGAGACATGCAGAGGGGAACGCGCCAGCAGATCATTTCCAACGCGCTGTCCACGTTCCAGGTCGAGGATCGCGATGGCGAGTTGGTCCTTGCCGTGCCCAATCAGCGGTACGGGGATGCGCTGTTCTCTTTCATTCAGGCGCTGCTCAAGATCAGCGACGTGTCGTTTCTGTCGCGGGAACGGGTGCGGTCCACCTTCATGGAGGATTTTCGGGCTCTGCTGAGCGAAGTGGCGCCGGAAGAGCGCCGAGACTTCGACTGGAGCGATCCCGAGCACGATCCCAACGGGATGTATCCCGTGGACTGCCGCATCAACGGCATGTCACGCCCGCTTTTTGTCCACGGCCTCGCGAGTGACGGCAGGACACGAGACGCCACGATCGCATTGCTGCAGTTCGAGAAGTGGGATCTCAAGTTCCGCTCCCTGGCGATATTCGAGGATCAGGAGTCGATCAACCGCAAGGTGTTGGCGCGCTTCAGCGATGTCTGCGAGAAGCAGTTTTCGAGCCTGACCGCGAACCGCGACCGGATCACGCGCTTCCTGCAAGAGAGCATCGCGGAATGACAGCGAACACGGTACCCGACGCGCAGGCAGTCACCGATAGCGGTCCCGAACGCGATTCCGGCGGTAACGGGCTGATCGACCTGCTCACGGGAGCAGATCTCAGGGACACCGGCAAGAACCCGCTGGTGCAGAAGGTGCTCCGCCAGCTCATCGAGACCTACGGGTTCGACCGCAACGACATACGCACCGGCTACCGGCCGACCGTGCAGGGCAGGAAGCAGGCCGTTGGTCCATCCACGGCCGGGCGGGAGTGTCACGGTCACGGTGTTGTCCTCGTAACGGCCCGGCCCCCAGTCGAGCGCGATCGGGGCGATAGCCGATTGGGACAGCAGCAGATGGCCGAACGAGCGGGGGTCGACGGAACCTGAGGAGAGCCGCTCTGACCAGCAGCTTTCCTGCCGGACGTCCCGCTGCCGCCTGCGCACCACGTCGAAGCCGATCACGGGCCGCCCCTTGGCGCCGATCTCGGCCAGATCGACCATGAGCGCGGCCACCCACCACGCCGTGCCGACCCGTGCCGCTGTCTGGTAGACCGGGGAGCAATCCAGGTCGTGGTTTTCGGGCAGCGCGTGATTGTTCATGGGACATGACACGCGCCGGTGCCGCCGGGCATTCATGGGGGTGACGGCGAAGCAGAACGCCTCCTCGTGCCGGCAGGAGCCGTCGAAGCGGAACTCCACGCTGTCGTCCTTGTCGATGTTGTATTCCATGTCCGTGCCGTCGAGGCGGGTGGCGCGCTGCCCTTCGGCGAGTAGGGCGCGCATGCCGGCAGGGTCGCTCTCGATCGCCCTGGCCAGTACCAGCAGACGGCTGCCGTCGGTGTAGGCCACGGTGACGGTATCGTGATCGGCAGCCGAGTCGTCGTGCAGCAGACGCATGCCGGCGATCAGGTTTGGCGAATCGAACAGCTCGTCGCGCCGGCACGCTTCGGCGGCATCCGGAATCCGGTCGAGCGTAGCGACCCGCGCTTGCGGCAGGCGCAGCTTGGTCTGGCGAGCGTAGCGAAGCAGCGGATAGTAGTGCACCGTGACCTCCACGGCCGTAGGGGCTCGTCGCCGGGATCGGTGGCCTTCACCGTACGATAGCATCGAGGCCGGACGGCGGACGTGAGGAGTTGACAGTGTCCTTCCAGGACGAGATGTACCTGATCGCCGACGAGCTGAGGAGCATCGCCAACATGGGAGCGCACTATGCCGAGAACGAGTACGACCGAGAACGGTACGACCGCGCCCTATTGTTGAGCGCTCGATTGGTCGCCGCCATCGAGGAGAGGCCGGCAGACGACGTGATGGAGGAGTACAAGCAGAACCTCATACACGTTGCGCCGTTCGTCGGCGCCGATGCGGCCGTATTCCGGGATGGACGCATGCTCTTGATCAAGCGCGAAGACAACGGCCTTTGGGCGATGCCGGGCGGAGCGACCGACGTCGGCGAGACGTGGGCGCAGTCGGTTGAGCGCGAGCTTCGCGAAGAGACAGGTGTGGTGGGGACCGCCACGAAGCTGCTCGGCGTCTTTGACTCCCGCTTGTGGCGCTCCCGCAGCAAGTATCACCTCTACCAAAGCGGTTGGCTTGTGGAGACACACGACGACCGGACCCCGATAGCAGGGCCCGAAACGACCGACGCGGGCTTCTTCCCGGAGCACGACCTCCCTGCGTTGGACCCTGGTCACGAAGGTCGGGTGCCGATGGCATTCAAGCTCGCCCGCGGAGAGCTGCCGGTGCCCTACTTCGATCCAACGCCGTAGGGCGCGCCGTCGGCGTCCGCCGCCACCAGCGTTGCCCGACGTCAGGCCATTCCCGCCTTTCGCGAGACGCTCTACCTACAGGGCTGTTTGACCGGTATGGCCCTTTGCGTGTTGTCTTTATGCGCGGGGCCCATAGCTCAGTCGGTTAGAGCGGCGGACTCATAATCCGTTGGTCCAAGGTTCGAGTCCTTGTGGGCCCATTCTCCGGCGTCCGACCTCCGTCGCGAGAGCGCGGAGGCGCACGTGAAATCGTGTCCGTAGAAGATTTGACAGCATCCAACTGTCAGCTTACAGTATCTGCCATCAGGTTGGCGCTACGGAAGCGTGGACAGCCTCTGGACAGCAACCCGTGACCACGGTAGCGAAGCCCAAGCGGTCGTTGGTCGGAATCGAGTTGGTTCGCCTGCTCGCGAATGAAGGGCATCGAATCTTCTCGATCGACCAAGCGCGGCAACTGGCGCCCAGAGCGGGCGTGAAGGCCTCGTACATCGGAGAGTCGTTGTACCACCTCCGGCGGACCGGCTGGATCGTCGCTCTTCGCCGGGGACTCTACGCGTTGGCTTCGACCGTACCGGGTATGACGCCGGCGCACGAGTTCGAGGTCGCCATGGCCTTGGTCGATCCGGCTGCCATCTCGCACTGGTCCGCGCTGCACTACCATGGCCTCACGTCGCAGGTGCCAAGGACGACCTTCGTGCTTACGACTCATGAGACGTCCGTCCCGCGTCTGCGGGGCAGGGCGGACGAGTCGCGCCACGGCTGCCTCATCAACGGCGTGGTCTACCGGTTCGTCCAGGTGAGGCCGGCCCGCTTCTTCGGTACGGAGCAGGTGTGGGTCGGAGATGCCAGGGTGTCGATCACCGATCTCGAGCGGACGCTGGTCGATGGACTCTGCATGCCGCAGCACTGCGGCGACTTCGCCGAGGTGCTTTACGCCTTCGAGGCGGCAGGATCTCGGCTGGATGTCGAGCGGATCACCGACTATGCCCTCCGATTGGATGCGGCAACCGGCAAGCGCCTGGGGTGGGTCCTCGAGCATCACGGGCGCACTCGTCCCGGGCTCGATCGGCTCGCGGCGGTTCCGATCAAGGGTTACCGCAAGCTCGACCCTCGGGGACCGAGAAACGGGCGACGGAACACCCGTTGGATGGTCCAGGAAAACCTGCCCGGAATGGTCGATGCATGAAGCCGCTACGCACGCGTCTTCAGGAAGCGCGCCGGCGCCTTGGCATCCCATGGGAGGTCCTTGAGCGCGATTACCTGTACTCGATCGAGGAGGTGGTCGCCGAAAAGCTGCGATCCATCCTCCAACATGTCGCGATCCTCGAAAGGCGCGGTTGGGCTCGTTCACGTGCGCGCGACTACTACGACCTGTGGCGCGTGATTCTCGCGTACAAGGATCGGATGGTCCTCACCGGATTCGATTCCCTGCTGCGAGAGAAGTGCGCGGTGCGCGAAGTCAGCTTCGAAGGACCGGAAGGCTTCTTCGATGACCGCATGCTCGCCTACGTGGAGGAGACCTGGGAGCAGTCGCTTGGCCCGTTGGTGCCGGGACTGCCTTCGTTCGAGACCGTCGCCGACGCTCTGCGCCCAGAGGTCGCGGCGCTCGTCTCTTCCGACGCGTAGCGCTAAGCTGCCGGGTCATGTACGACCCGGACCTGCATCTGTTCGTCGACGACGACCGCATCCACCAGATCATCAACCTGCGCCGCATGCTGAACCAGCCGGCCTACGCGCCGGAGCCGGTCGTGCAGGGCGATGCCGAGTGGGAGCTCGGCTGCGGGATCGTCGCCTGGGGCTCGGTGATCCGCGAGGAGGCCGGCCGGCTGCGGCTGTGGTACCTGCTGAACGACTACCCCAACCGGCAGGTGGCCAACGCCTACGCGGAGAGCAGCGACGGCATCCACTGGGAGAAGCCCGACCTGGGGCTGATCGAGTGGCGCGGCACCAAGCGCAACAACCTCTACTTCCAGTTCCCGCCCGAGCTGGCGCCCGGCAACGTCAACGCCATGGATGGCTACACCATGGTGCGCGACGACGCGGCGCCGGCCGCCGAGCGCTACGCGATGATCGCCTTCATGCACGACGACCGCATGTGGGCGCGCGCGCACCCGGATCAGCACGACCGCTACATCACCGATGAGGAGATCGAGCTGGCGCGACAGGCCAGCGGTCTGTATCTGTGGAAGAGCCCGGACGGCATCCACTTCGCGGGTGCGCCGGAGTTCATCCAGCCCACCTACGGCGACTACCTCAAGGTGATCCGCGACCACCGCAACGCGCGCTGGATGCTCAACACGCGCGCGCCCTCCTACAGGAACCCGGAAGCCGGCCACCCCCACCGGCGCAACGTCGGCCTGGCCACCTCCACCGACCTGCGCACGTGGTCGCCGATCGAGTCGCTGTTCCTGAACGACGCCGACAGCGCCTTCGGGCGCCTGTGGGAGTGGCACGGCCTGACTCCGTTCAACTACGGCGACATGGACCTGGGCTTCCTGGACATCCAGGACAGCGTCTTTCCGACCGGCACCTGCGAGCTGGTCAGCCACCGCGACGGCCAGCCGTGGCGGCGCGTGGCCCCTGACCGTCCGTTCCTGGATCACGGGCCGGAGGGCAGCTACTACCGCTCCGGCGGCATGCCGCTGCACAACGCGCCGATCCTGGTGAACGACGAGCTGCTGCTCTACTTCAACACGGGGTCGGCGCGGCGGCCCGACGAGCAGCCAATCCACCCGCGCGTGATCGGCGCGGCGAAGATCCGCCTGGACCGTTGGGTGTCGCTGTCGCACGGGCACTGGAAGACCGGCGAGCCGACGGGCATCGTCGTCACCAAGCCGGCGGTGATCGCCGGCGACACGCTGGAGGTCAACGTCGAGACCCGCTGGGAGTCGGTGCCGCGCGGCGGCAGCGTGCGCGTGGGCGTCCTCAACCCGGACGCGACCGCGGTCGACGGCTATGGCCTGGAGGATTGCGAGCCGGTGCAAGGCAACCACCTGCGTGCTCGGGTGCGCTGGGGCGACCACGCCGACCTGCGCGCGCTGCGCGACCGCACCGTGATGCTGGTGTTCAGCGTCGCGCAGGGTTCGCTGTACAGCTACCGGCTGGCGGTGCGCGAGCCGTAGGCGCCGGCGCGCTCAGGCCGAGCGCTCGCCCTCGACACGGGCGAACCAGCGCACCGGATGGGCCGACTCGCGCTTGCGGAACGCGCCGGTGGCGGGCTCCACCAGGCACTGCTGCACCCGCCCGTCGGTGCCGACCAGCAGCCAGCCGAAGTCCCAGCCGTCGGGCCGGTAGCGCAGCGGGATTGCCGGCGCCACGCGCACCAGCGGGTGCGTCCCGGCCACCACCGTGCCCGACTCGGTCATGTGCCAGCTCGCCCCCACGTGCACGAACACCTCGTGCTCGCCGGTGCCGCCCAGGTCCGCGCACAGGCCGTTGACCGCCACCTTGAGCTCCCGGCCCTGCTGCAGCGCCTCGCCCAGCGCGTCGAGCGAACCCGAGCGCACCGCGCCGCGCTCGTCGTGCGCCAGCACCTCGCGCCATCGCTCGCTGACGCAGAAGCGGTAGCGGTCGAACCGGTACACGAAGTTGTGACTGGGCGCCCGCGTGCCCCGGTCGTGGGCGTCGAGCACCCGATACTTGACCGGCCAGGTGTCGCGCCCGGTGGGCTCGGGCGAGGGGGCGGCGGTGTCGAGCCGGGGGGTGGCGCAGGCCTGCGAGCCGTCCTGGTTGTAGAGGAAGAACGACAGGTGCGGCTCCGGCCCGAACGACATCGGCGTGATCGGCACGCGCCAGTTCATGATCGCCGCCACCCAGCGGTCGTCGAGCAGGTAGGTGACCCGGAATTCCGAGAGCTCGCGCACAAGCTCCGTGTTCGCGGAGCCGAGCTCGATGTGCTCGTGCCAGGCGAACTCGGTATAGATGCGCAGGTCGGCGCCGCGGCGCACCGCGGCCGCCAGCGCCGCCTCGTCGCCCGCGATCGGGCGGCGGTCGGCGTCAAGCTCGAGCAGGCAGACGCCGGCACCCTGCCCGGGATCGCTCATCGGGCCGTCCACCTCCGGACGTCGCCTGCAAGGCGGTGCATCATGCGTGCCGGTCCGGTTCCGGCCAGGGAGGGACGGCGATCTCACAGGTGGGGCCGCTGGCGCGGCCGAGCCTTCGGTCCAGCGTCATCAGTGGGCAGTCCAGCGCCTCTGCGAGCGCCACGTACCAGGCGTCGTAGCAGGTCAGGTTGCCGCGCAGAGCCCATACGCGGGATTCGGCCAGCACGGACGAATCCACGACGACGGTCATTTCCGGTCCGCGTCACGAGCGCGCAGGATGGCGGACGCCGGAACATGGGTGCCAGCGGCTTCCACGCGCTCGCGGACCTCCTTGAGCCACGTTTCGATTGACGGTCGGGACGCGATTCGCTCCAACTCGGTCCGGAGATACGCCTGCATGGACTTGCGCTGCAGCGCCGCGCGCGCCGCCAGCTCGTCCCGCACCGCCTCGGGGACGCCTCTGATGGTGATCTGCACAGCCATGACTGCACTGTGCGTTCTTGGACAGCACAATGCAAGCAATCGAAACCATCCCGGAAGGATGGCGAACACTGACGGACGACCCCAATGCAAGCGACCTATAATGAACAACGGATCGAGTGATGGCAGCATACGGTGAGCAGCGCGCCACCCTGATCGATCGGCATCGTCCGCTGGCCAGGATGCACCACGGGGCCGGCCGATGAACTCGCTCCGCACCGTGCTTGCCGGGGACCGGGTGCTCGTCTACGACGGCGCCATCGGGACCGAGCTGTTCGCCCGCGGCGTCGACCTGCCCAACAGCTCGCTGGCCAACGAGTATCGCCCCGACGTGGTGCGTGCGGTCACGGAGGCCTACATCGACGCGGGGAGCGACCTGGTGCAGACCAACACCTTCGTCGCCTCGCCGCTGCACCTCAAGATGGCGGGCCGCAGCGCGGAGGACTCCGCCGCAATCGTCACGGCGGCGGTGAGGCTGGCGCGGGAGGCGGTTGATGCAGGCGGCCGCCCGGTCCACGTCAGCGGCTCCATCGGGCCTTCGCCCGGCGCGATCGAAGCCGACGCGGGCGACACCACCTTCGGCATACCGGACGTCCACGTGCGCGAGGCGCATCGCCTGGTGGCGGGGACGCTTGCCGCGGCCGGCGCGGACCTCCTGTGCCTGGAGACGATGTTCTCCGCCACCGAGGCGGTGATCGCGGTCGACGAAGCGCGCGCGTTCGGTCTGCCGATCGCGGTCAACATCACGCTCAAGTACACGCGTGACCGGGCGAGCGGGGCGACCGTGTACCGCACCGACTGGGGACACTCGTGCGCGGACCTGCTCGACCTGCTGGCGTCGGGCCGCTACGGCACGAACGGCGACGACCTGCTGCCGTTCGTGGACGTCATCGGCGTGAACTGCGGCGCCGAGCAGCGCCGCCCGGAGCATACCGGCATGCCCTACGCGGCCGAGGCGATCCGTCAGCTCCAGGCCGCGCTGGCCGAGCGCGGCATCACCGGCAAGCGGCTGATGGCCTATCCCAACGCGGGCATGCCGCGCATCGTCGCCGGCGCCACCTGCTACGATCACACCCCGGAACTCATGGCGGCGCAGGCGCCGGAGGTGGTGGCCGCCGGCGCCTCGATCGTCGGCGGATGCTGTGGCACGGGGCCGGAGCACATCCGCGCGATCCGCGCGGCGCTGCTCCAGAGCTGAGCCCGGCCGCTCGCGCGGGCGTGCCGAATCGGCGGACTTGCCGCTCGCGCGGCAGGTCCGACAGACTCCCGCACTACACCGATGGCGAACCAGGCGAAGGACGCGCGACCGAAGGACGCCCGACCGAAGGACGCCCAGCACTGGGCCGATGCCACCGCCGAGCGGATCGTGCGCGCGCGCGGCGAGCGGGACCGCTACGTGCTGGCGGCGGGCATCACCCCGTCCGGCACCGTGCACTTCGGCAACATGCGCGAGATCATCACGCCGGAGTTGGTGTCGCGCGCGCTGCGCCGGCTGGGGCACGCGGTGCGTTTCATTTACCTGTGGGACGACTACGACCGGTTCCGTAGCGTGCCGGCGAATCTCCCCGGCGACGGCTGGGAGGGCTACGTCGGCGTGCCACTGTCCGAGATCCCCGATCCCTACGGCGAGTCCGCGAGCTACGCCCGCCACTTCGCCGGCGTGTTCGAGGAGCAGATGACGCGGCTGGGCATCGAGCCCGAGTGGATCTCGCAGGCGGAAATGTACGGCAGGGGCGTCTATGCGGAAGGGGTGCGGACGGCGCTGGAGCACCGGCAGCGGCTGCGCGAGCTCCTGGACCAGCAGCGCACCGCCCCGCTCGCCGCCGACTGGTGGCCGGTGGAGGTGTACTGCGCCTGCGGCGCCGGCGCGGTGGGCACCGCCGTGGCGGGCTGGGACGGCGCCTACGAGCTGATCTACCGGTGCGCGTCCTGCGACGCCGAGCGGGTGGCTGACCTGCGCCGCGGCGACGGCGTCAAGCTGGGCTGGCGCGTCGACTGGCCCATGCGCTGGGCCCACCATCAGGTCGATTTCGAGGCGGCCGGCAAGGACCACCACACCGCCGGCGGTTCCTGGGATACCGCCGTGCCGCTGGCCCGCGAGGTGTTCGGCATCGAGCCGCCGGCCACGCTCAAGTTCGACTGGATCAACGTTCGCGGCGTGGGCACGATGGCGTCGTCAAGCGGGCAGTTGATCTCCGTAGCCGACGCCCTGGAGGTCTATCAGCCGGAGGTGGTCCGCTACCTGTTCGCGCGCGCCCGCCCCGACCGCGAGTTCGAGATCTCCTTCGACCTGGACGTGCTGAAGACCTACGAGGACTACGACCGCGCCGGCCGGGTCTATCGCGGCACGGAGCAGGCGTCGGCCCTGCGGCGCGCTCGCGAGGGGCGCGCGATCGAACTGAGCGAGGTGCAACCCGAGCACCCTTCCCCCGCCGACTCGACGGAGGTCTCCTACCGTCACCTGTGCAGCCTGCTGCAGATCCGCGATGGGGACATCGACGGCGTGCTGGACAGCCTGCAGGACGGCGCCGCCGACCGTACGGCCCGCGACCGGCTGCACCAACGCGCCCGCTGCGCCTGGCATTGGATCACGACCCATGCGCCGGAAGGGTTCCGCTTCCGGCTACGGGATCCGGGGGCGCCGCCCGCGCCGGTCAGCCCGCCGGTGGCCGCCGCCGTCGCCGATCTGCGCGAGCGGCTGGCCTGTCGGGAGACACCCGACTCGAAGGCGGTGCACCAGTCGATCTACGACGTGGCCGCCGCGCACGGCATGGAGGCGCGGGAGCTGTTCGCGGAGCTGTACCGAATCCTGATCGACAAGGACCGCGGGCCCCGCCTGGCCGAGTTCATCCTCACCATCGGCCTCTCCCGCATCGATGCGCTGCTGGCCAACGTGACGGCGCGCGATGAGTGACCGGCTGAAGGCGGCTATCGCCCGCGCGGCCGTAACGGCGCTGGTGCGCGACGGCCAGCGCCTGGGTCTGGGCTCGGGGTCCACCGCGCTGGAGGTGATCCGCCGCGTCGGCGCCGAGATCGCGGCCGGGCGCCTGTCCGGCCTCACCGTGGTGCCCACCAGCCGGCAGGCGCAGATCGCCTGCTGGGATCTGGGGCTGTCGCCGGTGGGACTGAGCGACCCGTCGGTGCGCGGCGAGGTGGACGTTCTGATCGATGGCGCCGACGAGGTCGATCCCGCCTGGCGGCTGACCAAGGGCGGCGGCGCGGCGCTGCTGACCGAGAAGATCGTGGCCGCCGCCGCGGCGCGCTACGCGGTCGTGGTCGAGGCCCGCAAGCTGGTCGCCCGGCTCGGCACACGTCACCCGGTGCCGGTCGAGGTGGTCCCGGACGCGCTGGCGGTGGCCGAGCGGGCGCTCGTCCGGCTGGGGCTGACCGCAACGGTGCGCGTGGCGGTGCGCAAGGCCGGTCCGGTGATCACCGATCACGGCAACCTGATCATCGATGCGCAGCCCGCGGGCGCCTTCGAGCCGGAGGCGGTCGAGCGCGAGCTCGCGACTGTGCCGGGCGTGGTCTGCGTTGGTATCTTCACCCGACCGGTCGACGACCTGTTCGTGGGCCGGAACGAAACCGACGTCACCCGGTACCGACCGGGGGAGGATGCACATGCTGAGCGCAGGTGACCCCGCGCCCGATTTCTCGCTGCAGGATCAGGACGGCAACACGCACACCCTTGCCGACTACGCGGGCCGGCAACTGCTGATCTATTTTTATCCGCGGGCCGATACGCCCGGATGCACCAAGCAGTCCTGCTCGGTGCGGGACCACGCGGCGGAGCTGGCCGCCAGGAGCATCGCGGCCCTGGGGGTCAGCCCCGACGGTCCGGCCGCGCAGAAACGGTTCGACGACAAGTACTCGCTGGGCTTCCCGCTGCTGTGCGACACGGAGCGCGGCATGATCGACGCCTACGGCGCGTGGGGTGAGCGCACGGTGTTCGGCAAGACGGGCATGGGCCTGATCCGCTCCACCTTCCTGGTTGGTGCCGACGGCACGCTGCGCGGGGCGTGGTCGCCGGTGACGCCGGACGACACGGTCCCCAACGCGCTGGCGGCAGCCGAGGGCTAAGCCACCGTGCACGCCGCCCTGCTGCTTTCCGGCGGCGTCGACAGCTCGGTGGCGCTGGTGCGGCTGCAAGAATCGGGCGCGCGCGTCACCGCCTTCTACCTCAAGGTCTGGCTCGAGGAGGAACTGGCCGGCCTCGGCGACTGCCCGTGGCAGGAGGACCTGGAGTATGCGCGGGCAGTCTGCGGCCAGCGCCGCGTGCCGCTGCACGTGATCTCCGTGCAGCAGGACTATCTCGAGCACGTGCTGGACTACGTCGTGCGCGAGCTGCGCGCCGGCAATACGCCCAGCCCGGATCTCATGTGCAATCGCCACATCAAGTTCGGGGTGTTCACCGATCGCTACGCGGACGGCTTCGACACGGTGGCCACCGGCCACTACGCGCGCGTGGTCCACACCGGCGACGGCCCTCGGCTACGGACAGCCCCCGACGCCGTCAAGGATCAGACCTACTTCCTGGCCTACGTGAGCGCTCGGCAGCTCGGCCGCGCGGCCTTCCCGATCGGTGACGCGCCCAAGGCGCGTGTCCGCGCCGAGGCGGCCGACCGCGGCCTGCCGACACGCGCCCGGCCGGACAGCCAGGGCATCTGCTTCCTGGGGCGGATCAGCTACCGC
This sequence comes from Spirochaetia bacterium, assembly GCA_965262795.1. Classification (GTDB taxonomy): domain Bacteria; phylum Spirochaetota; class Spirochaetia; order SZUA-6; family Bin103; genus CATQHW01. The sequence goes on from OZ253561.1 coordinate 4,890,183, forward strand.
GATTTCGTGCGCCGGCGGCTCGGCGAGCAGCCGGGGCCGATCGTGGAGCAGGAAACCGGCCGCCTGCTCGGCGAGCATCGGGGCCACCATTTCTTCACGGTCGGTCAGCGGCAGGGGCTGGGCCTGGGAGACGGCCCCTGGTACGTGGTGCACAAAGACGCGTGCGAGAATCGGGTCACCGTCAGCCGCATGCCGGCCGCTCACGCGCATCACGCGTTCGCGGTGACCGGCGCGAACTGGATCGGTGGCGACCCGCCGAGCGGGGTGGCGTGCGTCAAGGTGCGCCACGGGCCGGCGGCGCACGCCTGCACGGTCGTCCCGGCCACCGTCCCGGACCGGGTGGTGGTGCACACCGCAAGCGCGGTGACGGTCGCTGCCGGACAGTTCGCGGTGCTCTACGACGGCGACGAATGCCGGGGCGGCGGCGTGATCGAGCCGCTCGCCGACTCAGCCCGGTGAACGGCGCAGGTGTGGGGCGGGTCAGCCTGGTGGGCGCCGGGCCCGGCGATCCCGGTTTGCTGACCGAACGGGGCCGCGCGGCGCTCCTGGCGGCCGACGACGTGGTCTACGACGCCCTGGTAGCGGAGCGGATCGTGGCGTCGTGCCGTGCACGGCGACACTACGTGGGCAAACGGGCCGGCGTGCAGGCGCTCCCGCAGGATGAGATCGATGCGCTCCTTGTACGGCTGGCCCGCGCGGGCCGCACGGTGTGCCGGCTCAAGGGCGGTGACCCGTTCCTGTTCGGGCGCGGCGGCGAGGAGGTCGAGGCGCTGGAGCGCGCGGGGATCGACTACGAGGTGATCCCCGGCGTGACCGCCGCCCTGGGCGCCGCCGCCTACTGCGGCGTCGCGCTGACGCACCGCGACCGCTCTTCTTCGGTGGCGTTCTGCACCGGTCACGCGGAACCGATCCCGGTGCCGGCCGTGGACACGATCGTCTACTACATGGCGGCGGCGTCGCTGCCGCGGGTCGCCGCCGCCGTGCTGGCTGCCGGCTGGCCGGCGTCCACGCCGGTCCTGATCGTGCGCAACGCCACGTTGCCGGACCAGCACGGCACCCTGACCAGCCTTGAGCGCATCCGTGCCGGCCACGCCGCCGCCTCACCCAGCGTGGTCGTTGTCGGAGCTGCCGCGCAAGGCGGATTCGACAACGAGAGCGGCGGCTGGTACGCCCGGCGGCCCAAGGTGCTGGTAACCGGGACGCGGGTGGAACCGTTCGCACACCTCGGCGAGCCGATCCACACGCCGCTCATCGACACGGCGCCCGCCGCGGATCGGACCGCGGTGCGGCGTGCGATCGACCGGCTGGGCGAGTTCGACCACGTCGCGTTCAGCAGCCGTCACGCGGTCGACCACTTCCTGCGGGAGCTGCGCGTGGCCGGCCACGACGCGCGCGCCCTGGCCGGCCGCACGATCGCCGCCGTGGGAGGGGCCACGGCGGCGGCGCTCTCCCGCCGGGGATTGGCCGCCGACCTGATCGGCGCCGGGACCGGCGCCGAAGGGCTCCTTGACGCCTACGCGGCCGTCGGGGTCAGCGGCGCGCGCATCCTGCTGCCTGTTTCCGATATGGCCCGCGACACGCTGGCCGGCGGCCTGCGCGCCACCGGCAACCGGGTCGCGGTGGTGGTCGTCTACCGGACGGTGCCGCGCGCCGACGCGGTGCGCGAGGAGCTCGCCGGCATCTCGGTGGTGACGTTCTCCTCGCCGTCGGGAGTCGCCGCCTTTCGGGACCTCTACGGGGAGCGGCTGCCCCAGGATCTGAGCATCGTGGCGCCGGGGGAGCTGACCGCGCAGGCGGCACGGGACGCGTATCCGGGTGTTCCGGTGCGCGTTCTCAGCGGATGAGGCGCTCCAGCAGCGCCCGGTCCCGGCGCCAGTTGCGCTGCACCTTGACGCGCAGGTCCAGCCGGACGGGAAGCCCCAGCACGCCGGTCAGCTCCGCCTGCGCGCCGGTGCGGATCGCGGCGATGAGGCTGCCGCGCTGACCGATCACGATCCCCTTCTGCGACTCGCGCTCGACGTTGAGGAAGGCGCGGACCCACACGCGATCCGCCGAAGTCTCCAGATCGGCCACCTCCACGTACATCGCGTGCGGCAGCTCCTCGCGTGTGGCGCGGATGGCGTGGCCGCGGATCACCTCGCTCACCCGCAGCGCCTGCGGCTGATCGGTGTAGCGGTCGTCCGGATACATCGGCGGGCCGACCGGGCTCGCCGCGATGAGCCGGCCGACCAGCTCCTCGACCCCGGCGCCGGTCGCAGCCGAAATCCGATGCACCGGGGCTCCGGCAAGATCATCCGGCACGGTCGTTCCGTCCTCGCGCCCGCTGGCGGGCGCGAGGTCGGCCTTGCTGAGCGCCACGACCACCGGCCCGTGGAAGCTGCGCGCCAGCGCGACGATCGCATTCTCTTCCGGGCCGCCGGCGCGGGTGGGGTCGATCACGGCGAGCACTACATCGACCTCCTGCAGCGTGGCGGTGGTGAGCGCCTGCAGGCGGGCATCGAAGGGACGCGTCGAGTCCTGAAAGCCGGGGGTGTCGATCAGCAGGAGCTGCCCGCCGTCGCGGGTGGCTATGCCGCGGATGCGCGACCGCGTGGTTTGCGGCGTCGGCGCGACGATCGCCAGGTCGTGCCCGCACATGCGGTTGATGAGGGTCGACTTGCCGGCCGACGGCCGGCCGATTACTGCGACCGTGCCGCTGCGGTGCGTGGTGGTGCCGCTGTGGTGAGCGCCGGCGGCGCTCGCGCTAGCGATCCGCGCGCTCCCGCGTGCGCGCCTGCCGCCGGTCCAGGCGGTTGGCTCTGCCGCTCAACGTGATCCGCCGGCGCAGGCCCCGGTCCATGAATAGCAACATATCCTGGGTGAGCTCCTCGATACGGTCGCTGTCGATCTCGGACAACAGCGCGCCGTAGACGGATACCAGCAGACGGCGCGCGTCGTGGTAGCGGCCGACGCGGAAGGTGAGGCGCCGGATGCCGTCCGCCAGGATGTCGTCGATCAGTCCGCCGACCGACTGCAGCAGCACACGGCGCCGCCGGTCGCGTTCCGCCGGCGACGGAGAGCCCAACCGGCGCGCATTGGTCAGCACGCCGAGCAGCAGCGGGTTGCTCCGTAGCCCCAGGGTGATGAACCGGAAGAGCGCCTTGAGTTGGTTCATCGGGTTCTTGAAGCGGGAGATGACTTGTCGTGCCTGCCGGATCCCCTGCTCCGCGACGCGGTCCAGGATGGCGCCGAAGAAGGCCTCCTTGTCCTGGAAGTGGTTGTAGAAGGACCCCGTCGACACGCCCACGGCGCCGGCGACCTCCGCGATCGTGACCCCCCGGTAGCCGTGCTCGGCGAACAGGCGTTCGCCCGCCTGCAGGAGTTGCTCACGGCGGCCCTTGCGGCCGGACGCGACTCTGGACATCTCGATCATAGCGCCTGAATATTACATTCAAATATTCAGCTCTGCCACCGTGCGACCGTGGCGGGATTTACCGTGCGTCGACCGAAAAGGACGATCTCAGGGCATCCTGACGACGCGCGCTTGCGTTACCTCATGCCGCGACGGTCCGACGCCGTAGACTCGGCCGTTGCGCGCGGGAGACGGTGGGTACGCGATCCCGCCGGAATCGCGTACCCAAATGATGACCAGCCATCTTCCCGAGCCCCACTACCGGTTGCGCTGCACCGGATGTGGTCGCATCCACCGCGACGACGACCTGAGCATGCGGCTGTCCTGCGACGCGCATCATCCGCCCGCGCTCCTGCGCAGCGAGTATCGGCGGGCCCGCTTCAGACCGATCGAAGCGCGGCCGGGGCTGTTCCGCTACGCCGACTGGCTGCCGGTACGGCTGCACCACCCGGGCTCGCCGCGGCCAGCCGCCTTCAACGCCGAGCGCCTGGCCGCCGCGCTGGGCGGGGACGCCGACTATGCCGATGCGATCGCCGTCGCCGGCCGCATCGCGGCGCTACCGGGGTTCTTTCCCGAAGGAGGCCGGGCCAGGGCGGCGCGCGAGCTGCCGAACGTGCCGACGGTCCCCGATCTGTTCGTGGCTCCGTCCGACCTGCAATCGATACCGGAGCGCGTCGCGCGGCTGGCCGAGCGCCGGGCCGCCTAGCCCAAACCCCACATCAGGAGGCTTCCCATGACCGACCTGTTCGACAAATGCCACGGCGACGAAGGCTACTTCGGCCGCTTCCGGGCGGCCGGCGACCGGTACTTCTCCCAGCCGATCCTCGACTCCGCGCCAGGCCCGCACATGGTATTCCAGGGCCGGCCTGTAATCATGTGGTCGGTCAACAGCTACCTCGGCCTCACCGGTAACGAGCGTATCCGGGAGCGGGCGCGGCAGGCGCTGGAGCGCTACGGGACCTACTCGCCCATGGGCTCGCGCATGCTGACCGGCAACACCCACGCGCACATCGAGTTGGAGGAGCGGCTTGCCGCCTGGTGCGGCAAGGACGCCGCCGTGCTGTTCAACTACGGCTATCTGGGGGTGATCGGCACCATCTCGTCGCTGATCGGCCCGCTGGACGAGGTGATCATCGACAAGCTGTCGCATGCGTCGATGATCGACGGCACCGTGCTGGCGATGGCCGGCCGGCGCTTCCGGCCCTTCAAGCACAACGACCTGGAGAGCCTGGAGCGCCAGCTCGCCGCCTCCGCCGGACGCGAGCGGGGGGGCACCCTGGTGGTGGTCGAGGGCGTGTACGGCATGCGCGGCGACCTGGCCGATCTGCCGGGCATCTGCGACCTGGCGAAGCGGTATGGGGCGCGGGTGTACTGCGACGACGCGCACGGTTTCGGCGTCATGGGCGCCACCGGGCAGGGTAGCGGCGAGCACTTCGGCGTCCAGGACGACATCGACCTCTACTTCGGCACCTTCGCCAAGGCGTTCGCGGCCATCGGCGGCGTGACCGCCGGCGAGCAGGAGGTGTGCGACTACATTCGCTACAACGCCCGCTCGAACCTGTTCGCCAAGAGCCTGCCCATGGTGTACGTGGAGGCGCTGATGGCAACCCTCGACGAGATCGAGGCCCATCCGGAGTACCGCGAGCAGATGTGGCACATCGCCCGCCTGCTGCAGGACGGCCTGCGCGAGCTGGGCTTCGACCTGGGCGATACCGCATCGCCGATCACGCCGGTCTACGTGCCCACCGACAAGGAGGAGACCGGCATGGCGATCCTGCAGACGCTGCGCGACCGGTTCGGGATCTTCTGCTCCGGCGTCACCTATCCGGTGACCCCGCGCGGCGTGCATCTGTACCGCATGATCCCCACGGCTTCCCACACCGAGGAGGACGTCGCCAGGACTTTGGATGCCTTCAAGGCGATCCGCGACAGCTTCGGGTTGGACCTGACGACCTGGGACGCGAAGGCCGTCTGAGCGCGGGCCGCTCGATCGGTCGCGCGGCGCGCGCGGCCGTCGCCATCGCCGCCGGTCTGCTGTCGCTCGCCGGCTGCGGCCTGCGGGAGTTCCAGGACGATTTTCAGTCGATGTCCACGGTCGTGCGGGTGACCGTCTACGATCGCCGTCCGCCGTCGTGGGAAGAGCTGCACGCGGCGACGGCCGTGTGGGTCCGCCATCTCGATCACCGCGCGGCTGGATCGGCCACCGCGATCCTCAACGAAACAGGAGGGCTGCCGGCCGGCAGCGACGGTGAGGCGCTGTTGCGCGCCGTGCTGGTCGATGCGGTGCGGGTGGCCGCCCGTTCCGGTGGCGCCTACGACCCGACCATCTTGCCGGTGGTGCGGCTGTGGGCCTTCGATGCCGGCGGCAGGCTGCCGGCGCCGGAGGCGCTGACGGCCGCCCTGTCGCTGGTGGATTACACCACGATCCGGGTGACTGGCGCCCTGGCCCTGGCGCCGGGCCAGCAGGTGGATCTGGGCGGCGTCGGCAAGGGTGCGGTGGTCGATCTGATCGCCGACCACTTGACCGAGCGCGGCATCGAGCGGTTTCTGGTGGAGGCGGGAGGGGACCTGCTGGTCGCCGGTCTCAAGCCCGGGGAGCGCCGCTGGCGCATCGCCGTGCAGCACCCGCGCGCGCCGGAGGCGGAGTTGGCGATTCTGGAGATCGGCGCCGCCGGCGAGCGGCGCGCCGTGGTCACTTCCGGCGACTACGAGCGCTACGTCGAAGCCGACGGCGTGCGCTACCACCACATCCTGGACCCGGCCACCGGCTGGCCCGCGCGCGCGTCGGTATCGGTGACGGTGATCGCCGACGGCGCCGCGGAGGCCGACGCGCTGGCTACCGGGCTGTTCGTGGCCGGCCCGGCGGGCCTGAGCTGGTTCGATGACGATGCCGGCGTGCAGGCGCTGGTCATCACCGAAGCGGACGGGGTGCTGAGCGCGCACCCGACGGCAGACTTCCCGGTCGACCCGGCGGACCTGAATCTCAACTGAGAGGACTCCTTGCGCCCCGCGCTCCTTGGCCGCCCGCTGAACGCGGGGCTATATTGCCGGCGGAGGCTGGAATGCACGCATGGGGCCGCGATCTGCCGGGCCGCCGGTTTGACGAGGAAGAAGAAGAAGAAGAGGAACAGGAACAGGAGGACGAAGGGGAACGGGATGAGCGCAACGGGGACAGCGGCGGCGACGGCGATCTGGCCAGCCGGCTGCTCAAGAGCCGGTCGGTGCTGCTCTCCGGAGAAATCAACAAGCGGCTTGCCGAGCGGGTGATCAAGCAGCTCATCCTGCTGGAGGCGGACGCCGAAGACCCCATACGGATCTTCATCGACTCCCCCGGCGGCGACGCTGATGCCGGCTACGCGATCTTCGACATGCTGCGCTTCGTCACCCCGCCGGTGGTCACCATCGGCATGGGACTGGTCGCCAGCGCCGCCGCCATCGTGCTGCTGGCCGCCCCTCGAGAGCGCCGCGTCGGCCTGCCGAACTCGCACTACCTGATCCATCAACCGCTGTCCGGCATCCGCGGCGTGGCCACCGAGATCGAGATCCACGCCCGCGAGCTGGAGAAGCTGCGCTCGAAGATCAACCAGATGATCGCCGAAGAGACCGGCCAGTCGCTGGAGAAGGTCGAGCGCGACACCGATCGCGACTACTGGCTGAACGCCGAGGAGGCGCAGGAGTACGGCTTGGTGTCGCGGATCATCGCAAGCCGCTCAGAGCTGTAGTGGCCCTGCCGCCGGGCGGCGAGGCGCTTGGCGCAACGCTGGCATCGGTGGACGACCGGCTGCGCCCGGAGCGCGCCAAGGTGCGCGACATCCTCACCTGCGGCGGCGATCTGTTGATCTGCGCCACCGACCGCGTGTCGGCCTTCGACCGCGTGCTGACCACGATCCCGTGGAAGGGCGAGGTGCTCACCGGCCTGTCGCTGTACCACTTCGAGCGTACCGCCGACATCGTCGGCAACCACGTGGTGCGTAGCGTGACGGCGCGCACGCTGCGCGTGCGCCGCTGCCGGGTGCTGCCGGTGGAGATCGTGGTGCGCGGCTACCTGAGCGGGTCGGCGTGGCGCGACTACCGGCGCCGCGGCGTCGTGTCCGGCATCCGCCTGCCGGCCGGCATGCGTTGCAACGAGCGGTTCGCCGAGCCGCTGCTGACGCCGGCCACCAAGGCTGAACGCGGCGAGCACGACGAACCGATCTCCGCCGAGGAGGTGACAGCCCGCGGTCTGGTGCCCGCGCGGCTCTGGCCTGAAGTGGTACGGACCGCGCATGCGCTCTATGAGCGGGGCAGGCAGATCGCCGCCGAGCGGGGCCTGATCCTGGTGGATACCAAGTATGAGATGGGAGTTCTGGACGGCGAGTTGGTGTTGGCCGACGAGGTGCACACCCCCGACTCCAGCCGCTACTGGTTTGCGGACAGCTATCGGCAACGGTTCGAAGCCGGCGAACGGCAGCACGCGCTCGACAAGGAGCATCTGCGGCAATGGCTGATGGACCGCGGCTACTCCGGAGAAGGGACGCCGCCGCCGATCCCGGACGATCTGCGGCTGGAGCTCGGCCGCCGCTACGCGCAGGTGTTCACGCTGCTGACCGGCACGCCGTTGCGGCCCCGCTCCGCGACCGAGGTGGAGGAGTCGGCCGCGCTGCGCGCGGAGTTGTCGGCCGCGGGCTGACCCATCCGCGCCGCCCGGCCGCGGCGGCGCTGGCCGCGCTCCTGGCATGCGCCGCCATCCTCATCCCGGCTCCGCACGCCGCCGCGCAGCCGGCGCCTGTCACCGTGCTCTCCTACAACGTCCAAAATCTGTTCGACGCCGCCGAGCAGGGCGGCGAGTACCACGAGTTCCAGTCCGGCCGGTGGGACCCCGCACGCTATGCGGCGCGCCTGACCCGGATCGCCTCCGTGCTGCGGGAGGCGCACCCCGGCGGGGCCGACGTCGTCGCGCTGCAGGAAGTGGAGAATCGCAGCGCCGCCCTGGACCTGCGCGATCGACTGCGCGACCTGCGCTACGACTACGTGGTCGCCTTCCCCAACGACGGCGCCGATCTCGGCCTGACCCTCACGCCGGTCGTGCTGTCGCGTGTGCCGGTGCTGCGGGTACGCCTGCATCAGGTGTGGCACGACGGCCGCTACCTGCGGCCCATCGTGGAGGTGGAGTTGGACGTGGGCAGGGGGCGGTCGTTGTTCCTGTTCAACAACCATTGGAAGTCCAAGCGCGGCGGGGCGCAGGAGACGGCACCGGCCAGGCGCGCGGCAGCCGCGGTGCTCGCTGCCCGCCTGCGGGAGCTGCAGAGGATCGACCCCTTGGCCGACGTGCTGGTCGCCGGTGACCTGAATGAGAACGTGGACGAGCACGCGGTGGCCGGATATCCGACCGCGCTCGTCGGGATCTCCCTCGGAGCCTTGGACGCGCCGGGTCGGATGGTCGATACGTTGGCGATCACCGGAGTGTCGCTCGATCCGCGCACGCCGGCCGGCCGTGTGGTGCTGTACAACCCGTGGCTGGAGCTGGACGCGTCCGAGCGTGGCTCGGTGGTGCACCGCGACCTCTGGGAGACGCCCGACCACTTCCTGCTGAGCGCCGGACTCTTCGACCCCGCAGGCGTCTGGTACGAGGCCGGCGGCTTCGCGGTGATCCGCGACGGCCTAGTGTCGCCCGCCACCGGCCACCCGCGCCGCTGGACCGGCACGGAGGGCCACTCCGATCACCTGCCGATCCTCCTGCACCTGCGGCATGGCGGGTAGCATCAGCAGCCGGACCGCTCCTCGGGAATCGTCGACAAGCCTTCAGCGCGCGCCGCCTGCAGGAGAGCTTCATCCCAGCAGGCGAAGACCAGTGATTGCGCCAGCCGTTCCGCGAGGACCAAGCAGGATGCCAGATGTATGGTGTCGGCACCCTTGAGCGTGTGGTCCGCAAGGAGCCGGCGGATCGGATCATCGAGATCCGCCGTCACTTCGACGATCAGGAACGTCTGCCAATCGCGCACGAATTCCTCCAGCGATGTCTCAACGACCGCATGGGCTTCGGGTCGCTCGCGTTGCTTGCGTCGGACCGCCGAAAGGGTCTCAGCGAAGGCGAGCCGCGATACGGCCCGCGTTCGCACTGCCGACCAGAGTGCCAATACCCGATCGCTGTCCGCCTCCTGCACGTATCGCTTTACTAGTGCGCTCGTGTCGAAGTACGCGATCACCGGCGATCTTCGCGCACGATGTCGGACAGCGGCCTGCCGGGGACCCGCTGCGGAATGGGCTGTGCGCGCGGAGCCGGATCGGTCGGCAGCGTGACGATCCCCGCCGCCGCGAGGCCGGCAAGCTGTTCCGTGAGCGACGCCGTACGCGCCGGCTCGCGGATGATCCGCGCCACCGGCCGGCCGCGGTCGGTGATGAGCACCTCCTCACCGGCACGCACCGCTGCCAGGTAGCTGCTGAGTCGTGCCTTCGTCTCACGGATACCTGCGACAATCATGTGACTTGCTCGAGACTACATTGACATCGCTGTGGTCACCGAGCAACCGACGTGACGGCCCGCTACAATGTGGACCGTGGAGCACTACGAGACGTCCGCGGACTACTTGGCGGCGCTGGAGGCGCGCGGCACGCTGCCGCTCGGGTTCGGGGTCGCCACCGCGGCCACCGCGTTCGAGCCCCCCGAACGGCCCGGCAAGGAGCTGCCGCTTCGGGTCACGCTGCTGCTGGCAGCTCAGCCGACTCACGCATTCGCGGCCACGCTGACGCGCAACGCCCTGCGCGGGGCGCCCGTGCAGATTGTCGAAGATCTGCTCGCCCGGCGCGTGCCGGTGCGCGGCGTCGTGATCAACAACGCTGTCTCCAACGTGGGCGTCGCCTCCGGCGTGGATGACGCCATGACCGTCGTCGACCGGCTGGCCGAGCAGGCAGACGCCACCGGACAGGCGTTCGCGCCCGCCTCCACCGGCGTGATCGGCTGGCGGCTGCCGTTCGAGCCGATCTGCGCGGCGCTGCCGGGCCTGGTGGCCGCCTGTGCGCCCGGCAGTGCCATGCCGGCCGGCAGTGCCATGCCGGCCGCGCGGGCGATCATGACCACGGACCGCTATCCCAAGGCGCGCAGCCGCCGCGTGGGCGCGGCGACGGTGGTCGGCATCGCCAAGGGAGCGGGCATGATCGAGCCGTCGATGGCCACCATGCTGGCGTTCCTGCTCACCGACGCCACGGTCGATCGCGACACGCTGCAGCGTCTGCTGTCCGCGGCGGTGCGGGACAGCTTCAACCGCATCTCGGTGGACGGTGACCAGAGCACCAGCGACATGGTGCTGGCGCTGAGCTCGCAGCGGGCCGCGGGGGTGCCGGAGGAGGCGCTCGGCGACGCCATCGCCGGCGTCTGCCGCGATCTGGCCGGCGACATCGTCCGCAACGGCGAGGGGGTGGAGCACGTGATCCGGGTCGCCGTGCGCGCGCCGGGAACGGACGAAGAGGCGGCGGCGATCGGCAAGGCGATCGTCAATTCGCCGCTGGTGAAGACGGCCGTGAACGGCTGCGATCCCAACGTGGGCCGGATCGTCAGCGCGGCCGGCGACCACCTGGGCGCGCAGCGCGATCCGCCGCCGCTGGCCGGTGCCACCGTACGCCTTGGCGGGGTCACCGTGTACTCCCGCGGCGCGTTCCAACTGGACGGGAGCAAGGAGGCGGCGCTCGCCGCCTACCTGCAGGAGCGGCGCATCGACCACACGCTCGACTACCCACCGCACGACCGCACGGTGGAGATCGAGGTGGACTTCGAGGCACCCGCGGCCGGCCGCTCCGCGCACGCGGTGGTCCAGGGAGCCGATCTCTCGCACGGCTACGTGACGGAGAATGCGGACTATCGCTCGTGAGCTCCGTCGCGGAGCTCGATGCCCAGGTAGCCGAGGTACGGGGCGCCCTCCGGGAGGCGCACGCGGAGATCGGCAAACGGGTGGTCGGCCAGGACGCGGTGGTCGACGGCATGCTCATGGCGCTGGTGGCCGGCGGCCACGTGCTGCTCGAAGGCGCGCCGGGGCTTGCCAAGACGCGCGCCGTGCGGGCGCTGGCGGAGGTGGTCGACGCCAGCTACAGCCGCATCCAGTTTACCCCGGACCTGCTGCCGGCCGACCTGCTGGGCACCATGGTGTACCGGCCACAGACCGGTGAGTTCGTGCCGCGGCGCGGACCGATCTTCGCGCAGATCGTCCTGGCCGACGAGATAAACCGCGCGCCGGCCAAGGTGCAGTCGGCGCTGCTGCAGGCGATGGAGGAGCGGCAGATCACCATCGGCGAGCACACCTTCGTCCTGCCGCAGCCGTTCATGGTGCTGGCGACCCAGAACCCGCTGGAGCACGAGGGCACCTATCCGCTGCCGGAGGCGCAGCTCGACCGCTTCCTGCTGAAGCTGCAGGTGCCCTTCCCCACCTTCGCCGACGAGCTTGCCGTGGTGCGCCTGGTCGGCGATCAGCCGGACGCGGTGCTGCGCCGCACGCTCGATCCGCAGCGGGTGGCCGACCTGCAGCGGATCATCTCGCGGGTGTTGGTCGACCACCGCATCGAGGAGTACATCGTGGCCATCGTGCGTGCCACCCGCGCCACGGACGGGGCCGAGCACGCCCGCTTCGTGGAGCACGGCGCCTCGCCGCGCGCGTCGATCGGGTTCTTCCGGTGCAGCAAGATCCACGCCGTGCTGCAGGGGCGCGCCTACGTCATCCCGGAAGACGTCAAGGCGGTGGCTGCGCCGCTGCTGCGCCACCGCATCATCACCTCCTACCAGGCGGAATCCGAGCAGGTGTCGGCCGACGCCATCGTGGCGCTGGTGCTCGACCAGGTGGAGGTGCCGTGAGCGATTCGCGGGCATCGCCGGCCGCGCTCGCCCGCGATGCCCGCCGCATCAAGGTCGCCGCGGAGCGGGTGGCGGCGGCGCTGGTGACCGGCGGCTACCGTTCCGCGTTCCGCGGACAGGGCGTCGAGTTCGACGAGGTGCGCGAATACCAGGACGGCGACGATGTGCGCACGATCGACTGGAACGTCACCTCGCGGCTCGGCGGCCCCACCTCAGGCGCCTACTCCAAGGTGTTCCGCGAGGAGCGCGAGCTGGCGATCGTGCTGCTGGTGGACCGGTCCGCTTCGATGCTGGCCGGCTCGGTGGAAAAGCGCGACCTCGCCGTCTGGGTGGCGGCGATCCTGGCGCTGTCGGCGCAGTTCAACGACGACCGCGTCGGCGCCTGTCTGTTCAGCGACCTCATCGAGTCGTGGGTGGCGCCGGCCAAGGGCCGGACGCGGGTGCTGCGCCTGGTCGACGACCTGCTGCGTACACGGGCGGCCGGACGCGGCTCCGACCTGGCCTTGGCGCTGCGCACGATGACCACCAGCCTGCGGCGGCGCAGCGTCTGCATCATCCTCTCCGACTTCAAGGCCGACGGGTACTGGCACGAGCTGCGCGCGGCGGCGCGCAGACACGACGTGATCGCGATCCGCATCGCCGAGCCGCTGGACCGGGAGTTGCCGGCGGGGGCCACGGTGGAGTTGGTCGACCCGGAGACGGGCCTGCGCAGGTTCGGCGTGGCGGCCGGCTACCGCCGCTTCTGGGACCGGCACCTGGAGACGTGGCGCGCGCGGTGCCGCGCGGCCGGTGTGGCCGTGCTGGAGATCGACGTGGGAGACGACGCGGGTGCGTCGCTGGCCCGGTTCTTCGCCGCACGGCGGCGGCGCGGGGCGGCGTGAGACCGGCCGCGCGCCGGCTGTGGATTCCGGCGGCGCTGGCGGCCGCCGCCGCTCTCGCGCAGGAACCTGCGGCCGTCGCCCCCGCGGCACGCATCGAGCAGGTGCGCTTCATCCCGCCGCGGTTCACGGTCGGCGATCCGGTCGAGTTGCAGGTCGTGCTGGTGGGGTTGGCCGCCGGCTTCGAGCCGGGGTTTCCCCGCGCGGCCGCCACGGCCGCATCACCGCTCGACCCGATCGTGATCGACGGCATCGCCGTGACGCCGCTCGCGGGCGGCCGGCAGGTACTGCGTGTGTCGTTTCGTTCATTCCGGCCCGGCAGCGCGGCCCTGCCGGCGATCGACCTGGGCGGCGGATCGCTGCTGGAACTTCCGGAAGCGCTGACCGCCGCCACCCTGCCGGCCGGCGTGGGCGAGCTCGAACCGGCGCGCGGACCGATGGTGCTGCCGGGCACCGCCCTGCGCCTGACGGTGGTGATCGCGGTGCTGCTGGTCTGCCCCGCCGCCGCGGCGTTCGGGGCGCGGCGCGCTGCGCGCGGGTTCGATCGCCTGCTGGCCGGCTGGCGACGACGGGGGCCGCGGCTGCGGTTCGAGCGCGACCTGCGCGCCCTGTCCGGACAGGGTCCTGCCGGCGCCGCCTACTCGGCGGCAGTCGCTCGGCTGACTCGCCGTTTCCTGGCGGCAAGGCTGCAGGTGCCCGCCCGCTCGAAGACGGCGGCGGAGCTGCCCGCGATGCTCGCCGGCGCCGGGCTCACCCCGCACGCCGCCGCGGCGGTGACGCGGGCGATCGCAGCAACCGAGCGGTTCACCTTCGGCGGTGCCTTGCTGCGGGACCAGGACGCCGCGGCGCTGGCCGCGCAGGCACGGGCCGCCGTTGCGGCTGCCGAGCGCGAGCTGTCAGGGGAGTAGCGTGATGGGTCTGGATCGGCCGCTGGCGCTGCTGGCGCTGCTCGCCGTGGCGGCCGTGTTCCTGGTCTCGCGGCGGCGGAATCGGGGCGGCGCCGTCCCCGTTGCGCTGAGCGCCTGGGGGGGGGCCTCGGTGCCGCCGCCGGGTTTTCTGCTTCGCACCGCGCGCGGGCTGAGCGTGGCGTTGTTCTGGGCGGCGGTCCTGTCGGCGGTGGTGGCAGCCGCCGGCCCGGTGCGCCTGCAGCACAGCACCGTGTACCTGGACCGCGGCACCGACATCGTGTTCGCCGTGGACACCTCGCCCAGCATGGCCGCCCTGGACTTCGGGTCGGACAGCCGCCTGCAGGGCGCAGCAGCCGCACTGCAGGCGTTCGTCAAGCGCCGGCCGGGCGATCCGCTGGGCCTGGTGAGCTTCGGGGAGCGTGCCGGACTGCGCTCGCCCCTCACCTACGACCACGACTACCTCGGCGACAGCATCGGCCGGCTGCGCGTCATGGAGTCGGGAGACGGCACCGCGATCGGCATGGGGTTGAGCGTGGCCACCGCGCACCTGCAGGCGGCCGGGGCCGAGCGCGGCGTGATCATCCTGATCACGGACGGCGAGAACACCACCGGGCTGATCGCCCCGGATGCGGCCGCCGAGGTGGCCGCGCACCTGGGCATCACCATCCACACTGTCGGCGTCGGCACCGACCGGCCGACGGTCCTGGAGTTCACGGACCCCGAGACCGGGGCGCTGCGCCGCGGCAGCTATCGCGGTCAGCCCGACGCGTCGCTGCTGCAGGCGCTGGCCGAGCGAACCGGCGGGCGCTTCGCGTGGGCGACCGATGCGGCCGGGTTGCACGTGGCGCTCGCGGATCTCGATGCGGCCGAGGGCCGCGAGCGGCGCACGCGGCTGGCCGTGCACCGCGGCGCGCTGGAGCGGCCGTTCGCGATCGCGGCGCTGGCCGGGCTGCTGCTGCACGCTGCGCTGCGGCGCCTGCTGCTGCGCGAGGCCCTGTGAGGCCGATCGCGTGAACGCCCGATGACGGTCGAGTCACCGGCGTACCTGCTCCTGCTGGCCGGCGCGGCGCTGGCCGCGGCGCTGGCGTGGACCGGGCGCCGGCGCGCCGCCGAGGTGGTGGCGGCGCTGGCGGGCGCCGCGCGGGGCCCGCGCTTTGCGCGCACGGCGCGTGCCAAGCGCGCCGTGCGCGGCCTGCTGCTTGCCGCGGCGGTCGCCCTGCTGGCCCTGGCCGCCGCCGATCTGCGCTGGGGGCGGGAGGTCGTTACGCCGGTCTCCTCCGATCACGAGGTCACGGTATTGCTCGATCTCTCCTACAGCATGCGCGCCGCCGACGTGACGCCGTCGCGCCTGCACGCGGCGGCGGCGATCGTTGCGGGCAGCGCCGCCGCGCTGGACTCCGCGCGGATCGGACTGACCGTGTTCCGCGGCGACACGCTCGAGCTGCTGCCGCCGACCGCCGATCGGGAGGCGCTGGCCGCCGTCCTGGCGCAGGTGACCGAAGCGCTTCCGCCCGCTCCGACACCGGCACAGGCGCGCTCTGCCGGACGGGCCGCGCGCGCCGAGGAGGAGCGGCCGTCGCTGGCGCTGCCGCCTCCCGGCTCCGACATCTCCCGGGCGTTGGAGCAGGTGCTGGCGCGTCTTGCCGGGCGGCCGCAGCCGCGTCACACGGTCGTGCTGGTCACCGACGGCGAAGCCACCGTGGACAACCGCCTCGTGCGGGCCGTGTTCGGCGCCGGGGTCCGTGCCGCGCTGGAGGCCGCCGGTGCAGGAGCTGACACGGCGGTGCTGCCGGTGGTGATCGGCACGCCGCAGGGGATCGGGCTGCTGCGTGCCGACGGCCGTCCCGTGCTGGACGCCGCCGGCAATCCGGTGATCACGCGGGCGCGCGCGGCGAACGTGGCCAGCCTGGCTCGGGCCGCGCGGACCACCCCGATCGAGGTCACCGCCGCGGATCAGGTCGCTCGGGCGGTGCGTGCGGTGGTGGCCGTCGCCGACGGCAGGCCAACCCCGGACGCGGCCGGGCGCGCGTGGCGGCCGCGCGCGCGGATGCTGGAACTGATTCTGGCGGCTGTGGTCGCCGCCCTGGGCGCCGAGCTGGTGCGGTCGGTCCGATGGCGCGGCAGTCTCTAGCGTCATCCGACAGGCTCCGAGCTGCGCTGGGCGGCGCAGCCGCGGGGCTGCTACTGGCCGCGTTGGCCCTCGCGGTGCCGTTCCGGGAGCACGTGCTGGTGCTCGCCGGCAACCTGCGCTTCGCCGGCGGCGAGCGGACGCGGGCGATCGTCAGCTACAAAGGGGTCGACGATCGGTTCGCCGCCTACGCCACCTACAATCTGGCCGCGACCTACGCCGCGCTGGGCGAGGGGAAGGCGGCGGAGCGCCTGCTCGCCGAGTTGACCGATCGGGCCACGGACGCCGAGCTGCTGTTCCGGATCAGCTTCGACCGCGCCAACCTGGCCTTCGCGCGCGGCGACTACCGTGCCGCGCTGCTGGGCTTTCGCAGGGCGCTCGCCGAGCGCGGCGACGACCGGGCCGCCAAGCGCAACCTGGAGCTGGCGTTGCGCCGCCTGGCGGCCGAGCAGGCGCCGGCGGCGCCGCCGGCCGCCGAGCAGGACGGCGCGATCGGCGACGGCGCCGAGCAGCTCCTGCGCTTCGCCGTGCAACAGGAGGACACCGTATGGGGCTCGCGCAGCTCCGGCGGGGACACGGCCGACTCCTGGTGACGGCGCGGGCCGCCGCGGCGCTCGTACTGGCGCTGTCCGTCGCGCTGCCGGCGGCTGCCCAGACCGGCGTCTCCGCCTCCGTCGCGGTGCGGCCGTCCGAGGCGGCCATCGGGCAGGAGTTCGAGGTGGAGATCCGCCTGAGCGGCGCGGACGCCGCCGGTATGCAGATCGTGCCGCCGGTGTTCGTGGGCGTGCTGCCGAGCGGCGATCCGCAGGTGCTCGACGGTCCCGAGGGCGCGGTCGTCACCTACCGGCTGCAGGCCACCCGCCGCGGCCGGCACCCCCTGGGCGGCTTCCTGATCCGCACGCCGGCAGGGTCGGTGTTCACGACGCCGCTGCAGATCACCGTTCTGGGGCGCGCGGAGTCGGCCGCCGCGGAGCCGGTGCTGCGCTGGCGCCTGGACACCACCACGCCGTTCGTCCGGGAGGCGGTCACGGCGGTGCTGGAGCTGATCGCGCCGGCGCCGCTGCCCCTGGTGGGACAGCCGCGGGTGGAGCCGGTGGCGGCGCTGGATCTCCAGCCGCTGCCGGCAGCGGACGGCATCGAGCCACTGGCCGGGTCGGACCGGTTCGTGATCCCGGTGGCCCGCTACCGGCTGACGGCGCGGGTCGCCGGCCGTACGACGCTGCCGGGCGCGCGGGTGGCGGTGGCCGGCACGGAGCGGATGGCGGACTCGGTCGGGCTGGTGGTCCGTGGGGTCCCCGAGCCGGTCGCGGCGTCGCGGGCGGTGGGCGACTTCTCGCGCACGGTGGAGATTCGCCGGCTGGGCACGGATGCAGCCGAACTGACCGTGGATCTGACCGGCACCGGCAGCGTCCCGTACGTGGAGCACCCGCAGCCGGCGGTGCGCGGCGGCAGCGTCGTCGACACGGCGGTGGAGGTGGACGCGGCGGGTTCGAGCAAGCAGTGGCGCTACCGGTTGCGCGGCGATGGCGGTGGAGCGCTGTCGGTTCTGGTCCCGGCGCTGCCGTACCTGCGCCTGCCGGAAGGCGAAGTTGCAGAGATCCCGGCACAGACCATCGTGCTGCCGCGTGCGATTGCGTCCCGCCCGCCGCGGGGGGAGCTCCCCGCGATCGACCCGGCCGATCGCGGCTGCGGCGCCGCGCCGGCGCTCGGCCGGCGGCGAGCCTGCCGGGCGGCGGAGTTGCACAACCTGGGCGTCAGGCGCTTTGCCGCGGGTGACGTGGCCACCGCGGTGCTCGCCCTGCGCGCCGCGCTGCGCCTGCGCGGCTGGCCGGAGACGCGCGAAGCGCTCGCCGGGATCGAGGCGGCGACCGGTCTGACCGGGCTCGCCCGCGGCGCGGACACCGCGTGGCTGCGACGGATGCCGTGGATCGGCGAGGAAGAACGCCGCATGGCCGTAATCGGCCGCGCGGGCGCCGCGTTGCAGCGCGTGCCGGCGCCGGAGGGCGCGGTGGTCGACCGCCTGCCTGCCGGCCTGCCGGTGACGGTCAGCCGGCGCTTCGACGACTACGCGCTGATCGAGGACGGTGCGGTGGGCTCGGGGTGGGTGGCGACCGCGGCGCTGGCGGCGCTTCAGCGCTCGCGGTAGATGATGCGCCCGCGGTTGAGGTCGTAGGGGGACAGGGCCACCTTGACGTGGTCGCCCGGCACGATGCGGATGTAGTGCTTGCGCATCTTGCCGGACAGGTGGGCCAGGATGCGGTGGCCGTTCGGCAGCTCGATCCGGAACATGGTGTTCGGCAGGGACTCCCGAACGGTACCCTCCACTTCGATCGCTTGTTCTTTGGCCACTTGCCGCTGGAGTCTATGGGGCGCGCTCGCCGCTGTCAAACGCGGTCGTTGCAGGGGCCTTCGGGCACTTGACAACCCGGCCGCGTTACCCTTACATAGAGCAACGCCGGCAGATGGCCGACCATATGGGCTGTAGTGCCCAGTGGACGGTTGACACCTCGTAGGTGGTGTCTCCATACTGCTGGCGACGAAACGGGGTGGGGGGGCCGTTGGCCCATGGAGCCCCGAATCTAAAGGAGGAAGCAATGCGAAAGATCGCACTTCTAGCTGTGCCGCTTCTGATTCTCGGCTTCGTTTCCGTGTCAGCGGACCCAATGATGGCGGAGGACGGACCCACGGCGAAGGTCAGTGGTGATGCCACGCTGACGTGGGGCATCGACCTTGAGACGAATGCCACTGGTTTCAAGAACGAAATGACGTCCAACTTCGAGGTCACCATCTATCCGAAGCAAAGCGACGACACCGGCATGATGGACACCGACGACCTGTACGCGTACATCAAGTTGAAGGACTTCAAGTGGGTGGCGGACAAGGATGCGGCCCTCACGACCGCGCCCGGCATCGAGGCCAAGCTCATCATGGGCGCGTTCTCGATCACGACCTACTCCAAGCCGGTGATCGACATCGACTACGTCGATCCCAAGGACGACGACGAGGATGGAGACCCCGGCTACCCGGATTTCCTGGACATCGCGACTGAGTATACGGGCAGCGGCGGTCTGACCTTGGGGTACAAGATCGACCCGGTCACGCTGAGCCTGGGCGTCCTCTCGGCGAACGACTGGGAGCTAGGCGAGGCGCCGGACAAGGACAAGCTGGATTGCCACACGCACAACGACGACCCGACCGACGATGTTGCCGACGGTACGATCACGGCCTGCAAGGACGCCATTCCGGACGACGGCGGTATAGGCAACAAGGACGGCAACAATGATGAGAACGCCTATGCGTTCATCGGCACCATCGGTCTGAAGATCGGCGACAACGCCAACCTGGAAGCCGCGGTCGCCTATGGCCACGAGTACGACTCGAAGCCGATCGGCATCGGCGCCAAGGCCACCTTCGATCTGGGCGACATCGACCCGCATATCGCCTTCGACGGCAGTATCCCCGAGGACGGCGCCGGCATTCCCTGGGATGTCGGAGGCGGCATCAAGTGGAATCTCTCCGCGGATGAGAAGAGTTCCTTCTCGACGGATTTGATGATGCACGCTCCGGCCGATGGGGATTCGACCGTCGGCATATCGGCTACCCTCAAGGAGGGCGATGCCGACGATGGTGCGCTGGCTGGTCTGGGAGCTTCCCTGACGGTCGATCTCATAGACCTCACCGGTGAAACCAGCACGTGGGCGACGACCCTTGACGCCCATTACAAGGTGGAGGGCATCAAGCCGTTCTTCATGGTCAAGTTCAGCAACGCGGACACCGCGAAGACCGCGTTCAAGGCCGGGCTTGAGTTGTCGATGATTGAGCATCTGACCACGACGCTCCAGTACTCGATCGACAACATCACCAGCGACGAACCCGACAGGGGCGAAGTCACCGCTTCACTGAAGATCTCCTACTAGACCCGGTTCCTTCGAACCGACTGAAAGGGTGCACCACTTGGGTGCACCCTTTCGCATTTAAGGGGGAGGGCGACCGGGTGGCCGTTCGTCGTACTATCGACGCCATGCAACTGACGATTCGGAGCGGCAACCCGGCGGCCGAGGCGTGCGACGCCCTGGTGATCCCGGTGGCCGCGGACAAGAGACTGAGCGGTCCCGCGGCGGCGGAGCACGGACGCCTGGCGGGCGGTGCCGCGGTCCAGGGCCTGTCCGGCATGCCGATCCGCTCGGTGGTGGTGGTGCTGCCGGAACGGGCGGACGCCCGCTTCGTGCAGGGGCTCACCGAGGGGCTGGCCCTCGCTTCCTACCGGTTCGACCGCTACCGGACCCCCAGGAACCCGAGACCGCCGTGGAGTCGGCCACGCTGCTGGCCGCCACGGACGGCGACGCTCGCGCCCCGCAGGCGTCGTTCGACCGCGCGCTGATTCTCAGCGACGCCACCCGTCTGGCGCGCGATCTGGTCAACGAACCGCCCAACCACCTCACCCCGACGGCCCTGGCCGACCGGGCCGTGGGTCTGGCGGGCGAGCGCGGCCTGCAGAGCCGGGTGTTCGGCCCGGCGGAGCTGGCCGACCAAGGCTTCGGACCGACGGCGAGTTCGCGGCTCAACGCCGCCGGGGAGGGCCACCGCCCCGACGGGTTATCCGGCCAACGGCTACGTAGCGTCCTTTTCGGCCGTGTTGACGTGCGGAGGGTACGGCTCGATCCTTCCCTCAATCCTCGCGAGGCGCTCCGCGAGCGACTGGAGCTTGCCGTTCATCGACACCATGATTTACCCCGTCAAGCACCCGCCGACTCCCACATGCGGGTGAGGTCGACTACCACTCCGGCCAGCCGGTCGGAGGAGATCCGCCCGCCAAAGGTGCCCGACGCCACCAGCGCATCGCCCTCGCGGCGGTACTGCTCCACCAGACGAGACTGCGGGTCGACGATCCAGTACTCGCCCACACCAGCCCGTCCATACAGGTGGAGCTTCTGCTCGCGATCCCTGCTCCGGGATGATGGTGAAAGTACTTCCACTACCAGGTCAGGGGGGCCGTCCACCTTCGGCTCGGTGAGATAGGAGCGGTGCTCAGCCACCACCACCAGCAGATCAGGCTCGACGATGTCGTGTGCGGAGAGCTGCACGGCCGTAGGGGCGGGAAACACCGAACCTCGGCCGTGCTGGTCGATCTGCGTGTAGAGCTGGAACAGAAGGTTGGCCAATATGCTCTGGTGATTCAGGAACGGGGACGCAGCCACGTAGTGCACTCCATCGATGATCTCGTGACGCTGACCATCGTCGGGGAAGCCGGCGTAGTCGTCCCACGTCAGCTTGGTCTTCGTCGCGACCGCGGTTGCCATACAAACGCCACGTTACGGAGCTGACACGCCGGCGTCAACGTCAATCGGCGCACCACAAGCTCCGCAGCGGCTCAGCGCTGGCATCGGATCGATGATGTCGAACTGTCAGCGCCGTGCACCGTGGTCTGTGCGCCCGTGGGTCGACGACGCGGGCCACGCTCATCGTACTATCACGGCCATGCAATTGACGATTCGGAGCGGCGACCCGGCGACCGAGGCGTGCGACGCCCTGGTGGTGCCGGTCGCCGCGGACAAGACGCTGAGCGGCCCGGCGGCAGCGGTGGATGCCGCCGCCGGGGGAGCGCTTTCGGCGGTGGTGGCGCGGGGCGATTTCGACGGAAAGGCCAAATCGACACGTCTGGTGCACGTCGGCGCCGGGCTGAAGGCGCAGAGGGTCCTGCTGGTCGGCACCGGCAGCGGCTGCGACGACCCCGCGGAGAACGGCCGCCTGACCGGCGGCGCCGCGATCCAGGGACTGTCCGGCATTACGATCCGCTCGGCGCTCGTCGTGCTGCCGGATCAGACGGACCCCCGTTTCGTGCAGGGGCTCACCGAAGGGCTGGCGCTGGCCTCTTACCGCTTCGACCGCTACCGACAGCCGGACGAAGACGAAACCGTCGTGGAGGCGGTCACGCTGCTGGCCGGCACGGAGGGGGACACTCGCGCCCTGCAGGTGGCGTTCGACCGCGCGTTGATTCTCAGCGTCGCCACCTGTCTGGCGCGCGATCTGGTCAACGAGCCGCCCAACCACCTTACGCCGACGGCGCTGGCCGACCGGGCCGTGGATCTGGCGGGCGCGCGTGGCCTGCAGAGCCTGGTGCTCGGCCCGGCGGAGCTTGCCGACCAGGGCTTCGGCGCGCTGCTGGGGGTGTCGCAGGGCAGCGCCGAGGAGCCGCGCTTCATCGTGCTCGAGCACGCGGGGGAGGACACCGGCGCCGCTCCGCTGGTCCTGGTCGGCAAGGGGCTCACCTTCGACAGTGGCGGCCTGTCGATCAAGACCGGCAAGGGCATGGAGGACATGAAGATCGACATGGGGGGCGCCGCCGCGGTGCTCGGCGGGATGCAGGCCATCAGCCGCCTGGACTGCCCGCAGCGCGTGGTCGGGCTGATCCCAGCTACGGAGAACATGACCGGCCCGCGGGCGCAGCGGCCCGGCGACGTGGTGCGCTCCTACGGCGGCGTCACCATCGAGGTGCTCAACACGGACGCCGAAGGCCGGCTGGTGCTGTCCGACGCCCTGGGCTACGCGGCGACCCTGAAGCCGGCGGCGGTGGTCGACGCCGCCACCCTCACCGGCGCCGTGATCGCCGCGTTCGGCCACCACGCGGCTGCGCTGCTCGGCACGGACGAGCCGCTGCTGCGCGCGGTCGAGGCCGCCTCCGCCGCGACCGGCGAGCGAGTGTGGCGGCTGCCGCTGTGGGAGGTGTACGACGAGCCGCTGAAGAGCAAGGTGGCCGACATCAAGAACATCGGCGACGGCGGAGCGGGCACCATCATCGGCGCCGCGTTCCTGAAGCGGTTCGTGAGCTACCCCTGGGCGCACCTGGACATCGCCGGCACCGCCTGGGACGTCAAGGACGTGAGCTACCTGCCGAGCCGCGCCACCGGCTACGGCGCCCGCCTGTTCGCGGAGCTGGCGGCGGGCTGGGGCGGCGCCTGAGATCCCAGCCGCCGCGCCAGTCCGTTCCGAGAAAACCGCCTCACGACTAGAAGCGTCAGCGCCGTTCCGTCGGTGTCTTGGGTGAGACCGAATCATCACAGGAGGCACCGATGAACAATCTCAACTCAGTCCTGCTTGAGGGCAACCTCACGCGCGACCCGGAGCTGCGCTACACGGGCAAGGGTACGGCGGTCTGCCGCTTTTCGATCGCCTGCAACCGCTCCTACAAGCAGGAGGATCAGCGCCAGGAAGAGGTGTCGTTCTTCGACGTCACCAGTTGGTCGCGGCTGGCCGAGATCTGCGCCGAATACCTGGTGAAGGGCCGGGGCGTGCGCGTGGTGGGCCGCCTGAAGCAGGACCGGTGGGAGGACGACAGCGGGCAGCGCCGCTCCCGCGTGGACGTCATCGCCGAGCACGTGGAGTTCAAGCCGCAGCGGCGCGAGGAGACGGAGTCCGCGCCGGAGCCGGAGGCGGAGGCGATGATGGCCGAACCGGAGCCCGCGCAGGCGACCGCGTAGTTCGTGCTGTCGATAGCAGGGGGCCGCCGTGAGCGCGGCCCCCTGCGGCCTCACGCTTGTGGCAGGCCGTCTTTCACAGGGCGTCGAACTGGGCGAGGCTGAGCGGAGGCGTCTCAGTGGCAATCGGCGGCTCAAAATGCAAAGCCAACGCTTCGCCCAGGTTGGCGATAGCTTCCGCTCGCGTTTCTCCTTGGCTCGCTACCTCGACATCTCGTGCTTGAGCCACATACCACTCGCCTTCGCGCCAGACCTGAGCCGTAAACCTCCGGTCCGCCTGACCCTCCGCGGCAATTCCGTGGACGGTCTCCTTGGCGAGCGCTGCTTCCGAGATCGGCAGGTCGCTGACGTGATGGGCCATAGGTCCCCACACATCTACACGAGCTGCGTGCCATCCGTCAAATCGGCCTGACTCACCCGGTTGAGCCGCCGGCCGGTACCGGTGGCACCCGCGTCGGGGTAGTATCGACGTATCATGACGAGACCGGACAAGCCAACCACGGACGCCGGCTACCTGGAGGCGGCCGCCCGCATTATCTTCATGGGCGGCCTGAACCGCCGGGTGGTCGATGGCAAGTGGGGCGGCTTCCTGCAGGCGTTCCACGGCTTCGACGTGGCGGCAGTGGCGGCGATGGGGCCGGCCGACGTGGAACGGCTGTCGGAGGACGACCGGGTGATCAAGTACGCGGCCAAGCTGCAGGCTGTGGTGACCAACGCGCAGGAAATCCAGGAGGTCGCCGACCAGCACGGCAGCTTCGGCTCCTGGGTGGAGTCGGCGGTGGCCGGCGGCGTGCCGTCCGCCTGCGCGGAGCTATCCAGGCGGTTCGCCTACATCTCCAAGGACGGCGCCCGCAACTGGCTGTACTCCACCGGCCATGACGTGGGCCAGGTGACCGACAAGGTTCGGGAGAAGTACGCGCCGTACCGCCCGGCCTGACGGGTCCACCCCGATGACGCTGCGCACCAAGCTGGGCTACGGCGTCGGCGATCTGGGCGGCAACCTGTTCTTCACGGTCGTCAGCTTCCACCTGCTCATCTTCTATACCGACACGGTAGGGCTGTCGCCGGCACTGACCGGGCTGGCGTTCACGGTCGCGCGGCTCTGGGATGCCGTGACCGATCCGCTGATGGGGGTGATCTCCGACCGCACCCGCACCCGCTGGGGCCGCCGCCGTCCGTATCTTCTGGCCGGCGCGCCGCTGCTGCTGGCCGGCATCGCCGTGCTGTTCGTCGATCCCGGCCTGCAAACGCCGGGGGCGATGTTCGCTTGGGCAGTGATCGTCTACAGCCTGGCGAATACCGCCTACACGGTGGCGTTCGTCCCGTACAATTCCCTGACGCCGGACCTCGCTCCCGGCTCGGACGAGCGCACCGCGCTGAACGGCTACCGCATGACCTTCGCGGTGGTCGGTACCCTGATCGGCGCGGCCGGCTTTCCCGCGCTGGTGGCGGCGCTGGGCCCCGGAGCGCCCGGCTACGGCCGCGCGGGCCTGGTGATCGGCGCCATCGTCTGCGCCGGGCTGCTCGTGACCTTCCTGATGGTCCGGGAGCCACCGCCCCCGGCCGCCGCCCCAGGAACGGATGGGATCGGCCTGCAGCCGGTGCTGCAGGCGCTCGGCAACCGCTCCTTTCTGCTGGTGCTGATTCCCTGGACCCTGCACATGGTGGGCATCTCGCTGGTGTCGCCCATGGTGGTGTTCTACTTCAAGTACGTGCACGGGGACGAAGGGCTGTCGCAGATCGCCCTGGGCGTCCTGCTGATCGCCGCCATGGCCTCGATCGGGTTGTGGGTGCGCGCCGGCAGGCGGCTGGAGAAGCGCACCTGCTACAACCTGGGGATGGTCTGGTTCTGCCTCTGCCTGCTGGCCGCCGCGGCGTTCGGCCAGCACAGCGTGCCGCTGACGCTCGTCATCATCGGCCTGGCCGGATTCGGCTTGGCCACCCACTACGTATTCCCCTGGTCGATGCTCCCGGACGCGATCGACGCCGGCGCTGCGGCTTCCGGCCGCCGTGACGAGGGGGTGTACTACGGCCTTTGGACACTGCTGCAGAAAGCCGGTCAGGCGCTGGCGCCGTTGCTGGCCGGCATCACTCTGAGCGCTACCGGCTACGTGGCCGACGCGGTACAGACGCCGGCCGCGCTGACCGGCATCCGGCTGCTGGTCGGGCCGTTCCCGGCGATCTTCTTCGCGGCCGCGGTGGCGGTCCTCACCGCCTACCCGATCACCCGCGCGGTTCACGCGAAGCTGCAGGAACGGCTGCAATCGGAGTAAGCGACGACCCGAGCGTCGTGGGCGACGACCCGAGCGTCGTGGGCGGCGACGCGATCGTCGTCCGCGGCGCGCGCGCCAACAACCTCCGCGGCCTTGACGTCGAGATCCCGCTGGCGCGCATGACCGTGGTCACCGGCGTGTCTGGCTCCGGCAAGTCGTCGCTGGCCTTCGACACGATTTACGCCGAGGGCCAGCGGCGCTACGTGGAGACCTTCTCCGCCTATACGCGGCAGTTCCTGGACCGGATGGACCGCCCGGCGGTGGATGCGGTGGAGGGGGTGCCGCCTGCCATCGCCATCGATCAGACCAACCCGGTGCGGACCTCGCGTTCCACGGTCGGCACCATGACCGAGCTCAACGACTACCTGAAGCTCCTGTTCGCGCGCGCGGCCGGGCTCACCTGCCGCCGCTGCGCCCGCCCCGTGCAGGTGGACACACCGCAGACCATCGCCGCCGAGCTGCTGCGCTTGGGACCGGACGGACAGCTCGTGCTGATCACCTTCGAGGTGCCGGTGCCGGCCAACTTCACGCAGCAGGAGGTGCGCGCCCTGCTGGCGGCCAGGGGCTACCACCGCATCCACGCCGAGCAGCGCGCCACGCAGTCGCGGCCGCGGCGGCTGGAGGTGGTCCAGGACCGGGTTTCGCTGACCGGCCGCAACCTGCCGCGCATCGTCGAGGACCTGGAGGCCGCCCTGGAGCATGGCCACGGACGGGTCGCGGTGCGGGCGGTGGACCCGGACGGCAGCGCCGCCCGCCCGCGCCGGTTCTCCGCGGAGCTGCACTGCGCGGCGTGCGACATCGCCTACCGGGAGCCGCTCCCCAGCCTGTTCTCCTTCAATTCCCCGGTCGGCGCCTGCGAGCGCTGCCGCGGCTTCGGGCGCATCATCACCATCGACTACGATCTGGTGATCCCGGACCGGCGCCGCTCGCTGGCCGAAGGCGCCGTGCGTGCGTGGCAGAGCAAGAGCTACGCCGAGTGCCAGGACGACCTGATCGGCTTCGCGGGCCGGCGCGGCACGCCGGTCGACGTGCCGTGGCAGGAGCTGCCGGCCGCCGACCGCCGCTGGGTGATCGATGGCGAGGGGAAGCACGACGAGGGGCGCTGGTACGGCGTGCGCGGCTTCTTCGACTGGCTGGAGGGGCGGAGCTACCGCATGCACGTGCGGGTCCTGCTGTCGCGCTATCGCGCCTACGTGGAGTGCCCGGAGTGCCGCGGCACGCGGCTGAAGCCGGACGCGCTGCTGTGGCGGTTGGGAGCCGACGGCGGCCGCCATATTCACGACGTCACCCTCCTGCCGATCGATGAATGCGAGCGCTTCTTCGGCGATCTGGCGGTGCCGGCCGCGATCGCCGCGGGGGTGGAGCCGATGCTGGCCGATATCCGCACGCGGCTGCGCTACCTGGTCGAGGTGGGGCTGGGCTACCTCACGCTGGACCGGCAGTCGCGCACCCTGTCAGGTGGCGAGGTGCAACGCATCAACCTGACCACCGCCCTGGGCACCCAGCTCGTCAACGCTCTGTTCGTGCTGGACGAACCCAGCATCGGCCTGCACCAGCGCGACATCCACCGGCTGATCGGCGTGCTGCACCGCCTCCGCGATGCCGGCAACACCCTGCTGATCGTCGAGCACGACCCGGCGGTGATCCGCGCCGCCGATCACGTCATCGATCTGGGCCCCGGGCCCGGTCGCCAGGGCGGCCGCATCGAGTTCGCGGGGCCGGTCGCCGATCTGCAGCGGTCCGAATCCCTGACCGGCCGCTACCTCAGCGGACGCCTGCAGGTAGCCGGCCGCAACGGCCTGCCGCCGGCCGGCCGCGGCTTCCTGCGGGTCCGCGGCGCCCGCGCCAACAACCTCAAGCGGATCGACGTTGACTTCCCGCTGGGCTCCCTGGTCTGCCTGGCCGGCGTCTCGGGCTCCGGCAAGTCCACCCTCCTGAGCGACGTCCTGTTTCCGGCGGTGCGCCGCGCCAAGGGCCAGCCGGCGGAGGCGCCGGGCGCGCACCGCAGCGTCCTTGGCCACGATCGCATCGCCGCGATCGAGCTGATCGATCAGAGCCCCATCGGCAAGTCGGCCCGCTCCACGCCGGCCAGCTACGTGAAGGCGCTCGATCCGATCCGCAAGCTGCTCGCGGCCACCGAGCAGGCGCGGGCGCGCGGCTACACCGCCGGCACCTTCAGCTTCAACACCGGCACCGGGCGCTGTCCGACCTGCAGCGGCGCCGGCTTCGAGCACATCGAGATGCAGTTCCTCTCCGACGTCTACCTGCGCTGCGCGGACTGCGACGGCCGCCGCTTTCGCCCGGAGGTGGAGGAGGTGCGCGTGCACGGCCGGTCGATCGTCGACGTGCTGAGCATGACCGTCGACGAGGCGCACGAGGCCTTCCCGGAGGCGGTGGTGCGCTCAGCGCTGCGGCCGCTGTCCGAGGTCGGGCTGGGCTACCTCACCCTGGGGCAGGCGGTCCCTACCCTGTCCGGCGGCGAGGCGCAACGGTTGAAGATCGCCGGTCACCTGGCCGGCGCCGCCTCGAAGGGCTCCGGCCGAAAGGGCGAACCCCGCCAGGGCGTCCTGTTCCTGATGGACGAGCCGACCACCGGCCTGCACTTCGCGGACATCGCGGTGCTGATCGACGCGCTGCGCAGCCTGGTGGCCGCCGGCCACTCGCTGATCGTGGTGGAGCACAACCTGGACGTGCTGGCCGCCGCCGATCACGTCATCGAGCTGGGTCCCGAGGGCGGCGAAGCGGGCGGCCGGGTCGTTGCGGCCGGCACGCCGGACGAGCTTGCCGCTGCGGGCCGCACCCACACCGCGCTGGCGCTGCGCGACCGGAACCGGGAGCTGACGGCGTCCGCCGATGCACACCCGGACGGAAGGGCGGACGCCCCGTCCCCACGGCGCGACGGCGCCATCCAGGTCCGGGGCGCGCGGGAGCACAACCTGCGCGCCATCGACCTCACCATCCCGCGCGACCGCTTCACGGTGATTACCGGGGTCAGCGGCTCCGGCAAGAGCACGCTGGCCTTCGACGTGCTGTTCGCGGAAGGGCAGCGCCGCTACCTGGAGTCGCTGAACGCCTATGTCCGCCAGTTCGTGCAGCCGGCGGCTCGCCCGGATCTGGACGGGCTGTCCGGCATGCCGCCGGCGGTGGCGATCGAGCAGCGCACCAGCCGCGGCGGCCGCAAGAGCACGGTCGCCACGCTCACCGAGATCTACCATTTCCTGCGGCTGCTGTACGTGCGGCTGGGCGTCCAGCACTGCCCCGACTGCGCCGCCGCGATCGAGCCGCAGAGCGCCGCCGCGATCCGCGGCGCCATCCTGGAGCGGTTCACCGGCCGGCGGGCGATGGTGCTGGCGCCGCTGGTGCGCGGCCGCAAGGGCTACTACACCGATCTGGCCGCCTGGGCGGCCGGCAAGGGCTTCGCGGAGCTGATGGTGGACGGCCGGCTGCTGCCGACCGACCCATGGCCGCGGCTCGATCGCTTCCGCGAGCACGACATCGACGCGCCGATCGCGACCATCGAGGTCGACCGCCACGCCGCCGCCGCGGTCGAAGCCGCCGTCGCTCAGGCGCTGGAGTTCGGGCGCGGCACCCTGCACGTCCGCCAGATCGACGCCGGCCGCGCCGGCACCGTGCAGGTCTACTCGACCGAACGCTCCTGTCCGAGCTGCGGGCGCAGCTTTGCCGAGCTGGACCCGCGCCTGTTCTCCTTCAACTCCAAGCACGGCTGGTGTCCGGTATGCTACGGCACCGGGGCGGAGCTTCCCGGTTTCGAAGCCGAGCACAGCGGCGACGAGGGGTGGTGGAACGAGTCGTGGGAGGGGGTGGAGGTGCCCTGTCCGGCCTGCGCCGGCCGGCGCCTGCGGCCGGAGGCGCTGGCGGTGACCCTGGGCGGCAGCTCCATCGACGATCTGGGCGCCCTGGCCGTGCAGGCGCTGCCCGCGGCGCTGCGCGGCCTGCGGTTCGATGAACGGCAACGGGCGATCGCGCGCGACATCGTCCGCGAGCTGCGCGCGCGCCTGGGTTTCCTGGACCAGGTGGGGCTGGGCTACCTGGGGCTGGACCGCGCGGCGCCGACCCTGAGCGGCGGCGAGGCGCAGCGCATCCGCCTGGCCGCGCAGCTCGGATCGCAGCTCCGCGGCGTCTGCTACGTGCTGGACGAGCCGTCCATCGGCATGCACGCGCGCGACAACCATCTGCTGCTCACCACCCTGCGGAAGCTCCAGGAGCACGGCAACACCGTGATCGTGGTCGAGCACGACGAGGAGACCATCCGCAGCGCCGACCACATCATCGATCTGGGCCCGGGCGGCGGCACGGGGGGCGGCCGGGTGGTCGCGCAGGGCAGCCTGGCCGAGCTGATGGCCAACGACGCCTCCACCACCGGGCGGATGCTGCGCGCGCCGGGACGGCACCCGGTGATCGAGCGGCGGCGCGATCCGGAAGCCGGCTGGCTCACGGTCAGGGAGGCGGAGCTGCACAACCTGCGGGGGATGGACGTGCGCGTCCCGCTGGCGGCGGTGACCTGCGTCACCGGCGTGAGCGGCTCCGGCAAGAGCACTCTGGCGCGCCGGCTGTTGTTCGATCAGGTGCGCGAGCGGCTTGCGTCGCGTTCGGCACCCCGTTCGCGGCGTTCGGCGCGCGCCAGGTGGGTCGGCTGCCGCTCGATCGAGGGGTGGGAGGGGCTGCGCCGCGCCCTGCAGGTGGACCAGACGCCCATCGGCAAGACGCCGCGCTCCTGCCCGGCTACCTACGTGGGCGTATGGGACGACGTGCGCGCCCTGTTCGCGGCCACCACCGAGGCGCGCATCCGCGGCTACGCGGCCAGCCGCTTCTCCTTCAACGTGGAGGGCGGACGTTGCGTGGAGTGCGCGGGCCAGGGGGTGAAGAAGCTGGAGATGAGCTTCCTGCCCGACGTGGCCATCCGCTGCGAGGCGTGCGGCGGCGCCCGCTTCGACCAGGAGACGCTGGCCGTGTGCGTGCACGACCGATCGATCGCCGACGTGCTGGCGCTGGACGCGGCGGCGGCGGCCGAGGTGTTCGCCGTCCACCCGCGGATCGGGCCGACCCTCGACCTGCTGGTGGAGGTGGGACTGGGCTACCTGAAGCTGGGCCAGCCCAGCCCGACGCTGAGCGGGGGCGAGGCGCAGCGCATCAAGCTGGTCGCCGAGCTGGCCAAGCGCGGGCCGGCCGGGCCGGCCGGGGCGGCCGGGAGAACCGACGGCGGGGGCACGCTCTACGTGCTGGACGAGCCCACCATCGGGCTGCACATGGCCGACGTCGACCGGCTCTCACGGGTGCTGCACCGGCTTGCCGACCGCGGCGACACGGTGGTGGTGATCGAGCACAATCTGGACGTGATCGCCGAGGCCGACCACGTCATCGACCTGGGCCCGGATGCCGGCGACGCCGGCGGCCGCGTGGTCGCGCAGGGGCCGCCGGAGCGGGTGGCGGCGGTGCGCCGCGGGTCGCGCACGGCGCCCATCCTGGCGCGCTTCCTGCGCGAGCGCGCCGCCTGAGGCCTGTCAGCGTACGGCTGCGCTCGACTCCGGGGCGTCGAACACCGCCGCAACGTCGACGATGAACCCTTCGAGCAGCGGCGACGTGGCCGATCCGCCACGGCCGAACGCGCCATGCTCGACGTACGAATCGCCGTCGAGAGCCAGCACGGTGATCGTCGCGTCGCGCGGGTCGGCGATCCAATACTCCGGTATGCCCGCCTCGGCATAGTCGGCGCGTTTCTCTACAAGGTCCCGCTGAGGGGCGTCAGGGCTCACGACCTCAACCACGAGATCCGCGCCCAGCCAGTAGCGGTCCTGGTAGCGCGGGTCCGAGCGGTCGCGGAGCAGTAGCAGGTCGGGTTCGCGGAACTTGCCCTCGCGAATGCGCATGCGTAGCGCCGAAACCATCACGACGCCGCCGCGCGGCGCGAGATAGTCGTGGAACAGGAGATAGAGAAACAGCAAGACGGCTTGGTGGGAGGAGGTCGGCATCGGCAACTCCTGAATGTGGCCGTCGGTGAACTCGATCAGGCGGTTGCTGTGGTCGGTGAGCCACAGGTAGGCCTCGTCGCTCCAGGCCCCCTGTGGTGGTAGGACCTCGCACAGGAGGGAGGTTAGCCCGTCCTGCGAGGTCGGCGTCGGTTCGGGCGTCACGGTCATGCCCATCATCGTCAACCGCCGAACTCGTACCTTGATGGGGGCGGACTGTCAACGCGCCGCTGGCCGCTGGGGCCGCCCGCGGCCGCTTTCTGGCGCTCGTGGGTCAACGACCGGGACGGCGCTGGTCGTACAACCTGGCAGCCGAGGTGTTCGCCGCCCACCCGAGGATCGGGCCGACCCTGCGTCCAACGGGTCTTCAGGAACTCGTGTGGAAGGATGGTCACCTGACGACCCCGAGTCGCGGGGCATAGCGGGCGGTTCACTCACTGCTTACTGCCTGCAGACAACAGTCGCTCGTCCGACCGTTACCCGGAAGAGTCGTCCGGCCCGCCGTGCACGTCGCCGCGGGCGCTCGGCCGCTCCGACTGGCCCCACGGCATGGGCATGGTCGGCGGCGTCGCGTGGTGGTCGCCGCGCGGCGGCTTCGGACGGGCGCGGAACTCGCTGATCATGCGCGCCAACTGCCGCGCCGCCTCGCGCACGGCGCCTTCGCCCTTCTCCTTGGTGGCCAGCGTGGGCTCGCCCAGCACCCCGGTGTCGCTGTAGGAGGCGGTCCAGGAGGTCACGTTGCCGGGCCCGTGGGCATACAGGTCGGTGTAGAAGAAGTCCGACTCGTAGCGGTGGTAGGCGATGCGGCCGTCGGCGATCAGCTCCTTGCGCACGTCATCCTCGGCCAGATACAGGTAGACGGAGGTCTCCAGCTCGCAGGCGTGGGCGATGCCGCCCGGAAAGCGGCTCTCGCGCCAGCCCGGCAGGAACTCGGGATCCACCGATAGGAGCTGCCACCACGAGCAGGCCGTGCACTCGGCATCGGTCTCCAGGTTCACGCGCCGCGCGGCAAGGTCCAGGTTGGGCGCGTTGGAGCCGTGGCCGTTGAGG
Organism: Spirochaetia bacterium; assembly: GCA_965262795.1. Classification (GTDB taxonomy): domain Bacteria; phylum Spirochaetota; class Spirochaetia; order SZUA-6; family Bin103; genus CATQHW01. Next base: position 4,923,091 of record OZ253561.1, read on the forward strand.
AAGACGATCCTCTTGAAGCCGTGGTAGGCGAGGCTTGCGCCGATGTCGACGATGCACTTGATGAAGTGCTCCCAGTGGATGCTGGTGGTACCGGGGAAATCCATCACGTGGGCGGCGTAGCCGTGCACGAACGGGTGCATGACCAGCACCTCGTCCGGGACCTGGCGCGCCGCCGCCTCGGCGACCCCGCGCGGGCACACCACGTCCACGTCCAGCGGCAGGTGCGGGCCGTGCTGCTCGGTCGATCCCACCGGGCAGACCACCACCCGCTCCTGCTTCACCGCGTCGTTGATCTCCGGCCAGGTTCGCTTCTCGTAGCGCCACGACTCAGATCGTGCCATCGGTTCCTCCCCCGTTCAGTCTCACGGTGACAAGACCGTACGGCGGGATTGCCGCCTCCGCCACCCCGTCGCGGATCGGCAGCCGTTCCCGGTCGTTCTCCAGCAGGTCGCACCGCCACGCGGCGGTGACCGGTCGCCGCGGGCCGCCGAAGCGCGCCGCCGCCGGCCGGCCGGCAACCTCGCGCAGCCGCACGACCAGACCGCGGTCACGGCCGCCCGGCCGTTCCTCGGCCCGCTTGATCGCCTGCACCACTACCGACGGGTCGGCGTCGACGTGGAGGAAGCGTCCGCTGGCCGCGCGGCGGTCGAGGGGCCGGCAGCCCGGAGCGGCGCCAACGTCAAGCGCCGCATTGGTCACCTTGTCTTCGTTGCGCAGGTCGGTGGAGTCGCCGGCCGGCGGCGTCACCCAGGCCGGCAGCTCCTGGTGGCAGCGCAGCCCGAAGCGGGTGGCGCGCACCGGATCGAACGGCCCGGCATGGCTGGTCAGGCAGAAGTCCAGGTCGATGAAGCCGTCCTGCCAGCTCTCGGCGCCCTGGAACAGCGGCGCGTTGGTGTTCTCCAGGTTGTTGAGCACGTAGAAGAACAGCGCCCCGTCGCGCGGCTCGTAGCGGACGTCTTCCCAGGCGTGCGTGCGGATGCCGCCTACCTCCACCACCGCCGGGCCGATCGGGCTGACCACGGCGGTGAGCCGGTCGTCGCCGACCGCCACGAACCGGTTCAGCCCGGTGAAGCCCGTGAACGATCCGGGGAGCTGGTCGCGGCCCAGCCGGATGACGGCGTTGGCGACCTCGCAGTGCACGGCCGGGTCGGCGATCGCCAGCGGCAGGCCCAGGTAGCCCTCCTCCTTGCCCAGCGTCTCCTGCTTGCGCAGCCGGTTGCGGAAGCGCACCAGCCGTTCGCCGGCGTACACGCTCACCTCCTGCGTGAGCCGGCAGGCGACGCCGTCCAGCTCCAGCTCCGATTCCAGCTCCAGCGCCGCCACCACCGGACCGGCGTGACGGACGCGGCAGGCGGTGACGCGCGTGCAGGCGGAGCGCACCACCCAGTCGCGCTCCGGGATGCGGCCCATCACGGTGCGCTCACCGCCGTACGCCTGCCAGGTGGGGTCGTGCGCGAGCAGCCGGCCGCGCATGGCGTACAGGTCGTCGTGGAAACGCGGCGCCACGCGCCGGTAGATGAACTGGCCGGCGCCGTGGTCTGACTGGGGGCAGAGCAGCTCGCGGTCCTGCTCCTTGTCGACGACCGACGTCACCCCGCGCCCGGGGGTCACGCCGATCGCGTACCAGCGGTTCTCCAGCGTCCCTTCGGAGACGCGCAGCTCGCCCTCCGCGCCGGCGGGACCGCGGCCGGGGACGACCAGCACGGTGTCCCAGCCCAGCGGCTCGACGCGCGGGGTGCGGAAGCAGACCTCGTAGCCCAGGTGGTCGCCGCGGGTGACCTGCGCGGGCAGCTCCGTGCCGGTGGCCGCGTGCAGGACATGCACCTCGCGCGGCTGGTCCTGACGCCAGCCGCGGTCCTTGACGAACACGGTGAGGTGCTCGCTGCGCGCCCAGCCGCTGGGGTTGAGCACCCGGATCGCCGGCCCGCGCTGGTCGGCGCCGGCGCCCAGCAACGCGCCGAGCCGCGTCAGCAGCCGGCGCGCGCCGTGGTCGGCGGCGTGCGCGAAGGAGCGCTTGTCCGCCCACGTGGTGCGCGAGAAATCCCAGGAGCGCTCGAAGCGGCGCGCGTCGGCCTGCGGCTGGAACCGCTCCCACTGCCACTGCGAGCTGCCGTAGGTGTGCTCGGTGAACAGCAACAGGTTCTCCTGGATCGCATCCAGCTCCGCCCGCGGATACGGCGGCGCATCGGCGCGGACCGCCGGCAGCAGGGCGGCCAGCCGTTCGGCCACGTTCCAGCGCGCTACGGCGCGGCGCTTGGCGACGAAGGCGTCGGCGTAGGTCAGCGGGTCGTCCGCCCACGCGCCGGTGAAGTCGCCTGATACGGCCGGTACCGAAGCGGCCGGCCGCTGGCGGGAGATCTCGTCCATGAACGCCGCCGGCGTTGCCAGCAGCACGTCGTGCTCGTCGACGTGCTCCCGGTACCAGCGCACCCCGTCCAGCAGGTGGGTGAGCACCGGGCCGTTGTCGTAGCCGATCACCAGGTGAACGGCGGTGTACGGGTAACGGTCGCCGAGCGCGCGGTGCCAGCCGACGATCTCCCGCAGCCGTTCGGCCACGGTGTCGCGGTGCAGGAAGCAGGCCGCCGACTTGTCGAAGTAGAAGTCGTGCAGCTCCGGGCCGCCGTACAGGTTGACCAGCACGCCCGAGCCGTCGGGCGACTCCCAGCGGAAGATGGGCGGCACGCGCGCGTGGTACATGTTGTCCTTGTAGGCGCCGCGCCAGAACATCAGGTAGTCGACGCCGCTTCCGGCCAGCACCTGCGGCAGGCCCCAGGTCATGCCCGGCATGTCGCTCAGGATCGCGGTGCGGGCGCGGATCCCGAAGTCGTCGGCCAGGACGCGGTTGGCGAGCGAGCAGACCCGCGTCATTTCCTCGCCGTCGATCTGCTCGTACTCCAGGTTGGCGTAGGTCGCGCACAGCTCCACGTGGCCGTCGCGGACCGCCTGCGCCAGTGCGCGCACGCGGCCGGGGTCGCGCAACTCGCGGTAGGCCTGGAAGAAGATCGACGCCTCCAGGGTCCAGCGGAAGCCGCGCTCGACCGCCTGCAGCGCCTGGTCCAGGCCGTCGGCCCAAGCGGCGCGCACCGCGTCCAGCCGGTCGGTGTAGCCGTGGTCGGCGTGGCAGGTGTGGGAGACGAAGATCGTGAAGCGGTCGCTCACCGGTGCCGCGGTCAGCCCCCTTTGCCGGCGCGTTCCATCCTGGCCCAGGTGTCGCGCAGGCCGATGGTGCGGTTGAAGACCGGCCGCTCCGGAGTCGCGTCGCGCGAGTCCAGGCAGAAGTAGCCGTTGCGGATGAACTGCACGGCGGCCGACGGCTCGGCCGCAGCCAGACCCGGCTCCAGCTTGCAGCCGGTGAGCACCCGTAGCGCGTCGGGGTTCAGGTGGTCGCGCCAGTCTTCGCCTTCGTCCAGGTCCTTCATGTCGGCCTTGGTGAACAGGCGGTCGTACAGGCGCACCTCGGCCTCCAGGGCGTGTGCGGCGGACACCCACTGCAGGGTGCCGCGCACGCGGCGGCCGTCGGCGGTGCCGCCGCCGCTTGAGGCGGGATCGTAGGTGCAGCGCAGCTCCGCGGGGCGGCCGTGCTCGTCGCGCACCACCTCGTCGCAGGTGACGTAGTAGGCGTGCTTGAGCCGCACCTCCCGCCCCACCGCCAGCCGGAACCACTTGCGCGGCGGGTCGTCGCGGAAGTCGTCGCGCTCGACGTAGAGCTCACCGCTGAACGGCACCAGCCGGGTTCCGGCCGACGGGTCCTCCGGGTTGTTCTCGCACTCGAGGAGCTCGACCTGCCCGGCCGGATAGTTGGTGATGACCAGCCGGATCGGATCCAGCACGCCCATCACGCGCGGCGCGGTGCGGTTGAGGTGCTCGCGCACACGGGATTCGAACATCTCGATCTGCACCAGCACCTGCGTCTTGCTCAGGCCCACGTCGGTCGCGAAGCGTCGCAGCGCCGCCGGAGGCACGCCGCGCCGGCGCAGCGCGGCGATGGTCGGCAGGCGCGGATCGTCCCAGGCGGTCACGTCGCCGGCCTCCACCATCTCCTTGAGGCGGCGCTTGCCGGTCATCGTGTGCGAGATGTAGAGGTGGTTGTACTCGATCTGGCGCGACGGAAAGATGCCGAGCGCCTCGATGAACCAGTCGTACAGCGGCCGGTGCGTCTCGTACTCCAGCGTGCACAGGGAGTGGGTGACCCCCTCGATGGAGTCCGACTGCCCGTGCGCCCAGTCGTAGGTCGGGTAGATGCACCAGCGGTCGCCGGTGCGGTGATGGGCGGTGCGCATGATGCGGTACATCACCGGGTCGCGCAGGTAGACGTTGGGAGCCGCCATGTCGATCCTGGCGCGCAGCACGCAGGAGCCCTCCTCGAACTCGCCTGAGCGCATGCGCCGGAACAGGTCCAGGTTCTCCGCCACCGGGCGCTCGCGGTAGGGGCTTTCGCGGCCGGCCGACTGCGCGACGCCGCGGTAGGCGATGATCTGCTCCGCGGTCAGGTGGTCGACGTAGGCCTTGCCGGCTTCGATGAGCTCTACGGCCAGCTCGTAGAGCCGCTCGAAGTAGTCGGAGGCGTAGTGCTCGCGCTCACCCCAGTCGAAGCCCAGCCAGCGGATGTCGGTCTTGATCTGCTCGACGTAGTGGGTGTCTTCCCGCTCGGGGTTGGTGTCGTCGTAGCGCAGCGCGCACACGCCGCCGAACTCGTCGGCGACGCCGAAGTTGATGCAGATCGCCTTGACGTGGCCGATGTGCAGGTAGCCGGAGGGCTCCGGCGGGAAGCGGGTCCGGACGCGGCCGCCGTAGCGGCCGGCGTCCACGTCGCGCCTGACCGCGGCGCGCAGGAAGTCCGGGCCGGCGGCGTCGGCCGCCGGTCCGCTGTCGGCCGGACTGCTCACGCCGGGTTCCGGTAGGCGACGATCAGGCCGTCGCGGATCGGCACCAGGGAGACGGTCCAGCCGCGGTCGGCGGTGATCAGGGCGGTGAAGCGGCGGACCCCTTCGGTGTCCTCGGAGCGGTCGGTGTCGTCGAAGATGCGCCCGCTCCACAGCATGTTGTCGATGATCAGCACGCCGCCGGGCCGCAGCTTCTCCTCGATCACGGGCAGCGAGTCCGGGTACATGCGTTTGTCGATGTCGTTGAAGATCACGTCGTAGGGGCCGTCGGCTTCGCGCAAGGCGGACACCGCCTCGCCCACGTGGTAGCGGACGATGCCGTCGTAGCCGAGCGCGGACAGGTGCCGGCGGGCGCGCGCGGACAGCTCCGCGTCCCAGACGACGTGCTGGACGGTGCCGCCGCCGTTCTCCTGCACGGCGCGCGCGAACCACGCGGTGGAGTAGCCGAATCCGGAGCCCAGCTCGAACACCGAGCGGGCGCCGATCATGCGGGTGATCTGGTAGCAGAGCTGGCCGGAGGCCGGTCCGACGATCGGAAAGCCGATGTTGCGGGCGTGCTCCTCCATGCGGGCGAGCTCCGCGGGGCGAGCGGGAACGAGGTCATCAAGGTAGCCGCGTACCTCGGGAGCGATCGGGTCCATGCGCGATCCTCCCCGCTCGGGGCGCGGTGCGCAAGCGTCGCCGTGCGTGCCGGCGGATCAGTCCATGCGCATGCCGCCGTTGACGGCCAGGGTGCTGCCGGTAACGTAGGAGGCCGCCTCCGATGCCAGGAACAGCACCGCGCCGGCGCAGTCGGCGGGCTGGCCGAGCCGCCTGGCGGCCGTGGTGAGGCGCAGCGTCTCCAGGGTCTCCGGCGTGTTGGTGCGCTCGTGGATGGCCGTGAGGATCACGCCGGGGGCGACGCTGTTGACGGTGATGCCGGCCGGTCCCAGCTCCTTGGCCAGGCTGCGGGTCATCGCCGACAGGCCGCCCTTGGCGGCCACGTAGGCGGTGGCCCCTCCCCCGCCGCCGGTGTGGGCGGAGATCGAGGAGATGTTGATGATCCTGCCCCAGCCGCGCGCGCGCATGGCCGGCGCCAGCAGGCGGCTGGTCAGCATCGCGGCGGTGAGGTCCAGCGCCAGGGTGTCGTGCCAGGCGGACAGCGGCGCCTCCAGCAGCGGGCCCATGTCGAGCACGTCGCCGGCGTTGTTGACCAGGATGTCGATCGGCCCGCCCAGCCGCGCGGCGGCCTGCGCGCAGAGGTGCTCGACCTGCCCCGGATCGGTCAGGTCGGCGGCGATCGCCGCCACCGGCGCGTCGGCGGCGCGCGAGGCAAGCTCCGCGGCGGCGGCCGCGCTGGAGCGGTACGCGATCGCGACCGCGGCGCCGTTGTCGATGAAGGCCTCGCTGATGGCGCGGCCGATGCCGGTGGCGCCGCCGGTCACCAGGGCGCGGCGGCCGCGCAGGTCGACGTGCAGATCCATCGCATGTTCCCTCTCACGTCATCGTCGCATGGATCGGGCCTACTGATAGGGTCCATGGTAGGTTGTTTGTCGATCTCGTGCGGACGCGGCTGCGGCGGTTGAAGAGGGAGTTGCTGTCGTGAAAGAGGAAGATTTTGGGCTGGTCGAGGGCAGCGGGAATGTGTTTCGCGACCTCGGCGATCCTCACGCTGACTTGAAGCAGGCCAAGGCAATCGTTGCGGCACGGATCATCGCCGTGCTGGATGAGCGCGCCCTTACGGTGCGCAAGGCGGAGGAGCTGACCGGCTTCGCCGCGGCGGACTTCTCGCGCATTCGCAACGCGAGTCTCGGTCGGTTCACGCTTGACCGGCTGATGAAGATTCTTGCCGCGCTCGACGGTCGCATCAGGGTCACCGTCCAGATGGAACCGGAGTGGACCGGGGCGGCCACTGCGCCCATACCGAGCTGAAGGAGACGATCACGAAGAACATTGAGCGCAGGGGAAGGTGACCGTCGTCGAGCAGCTCTGCGCGGAGGGCGCCGCGGTGGCCTTCTCCGGGATCGAGCCCGAGCTGGTCGAGCAGGCCGTGAGCGACCTCACCGGGCAGGGACACCAGGTGGCGGCCTGCTGCGGCGACCATGCGGAGGAGGCCTTCTGCCGGCGGCTCGTGCATGAGGCGACCGGGCGCTGGGGCCGGCTGCAGTACCTGGTGCACAACGCGTTCTCGTTCATCGCCTCCGGGCTCGGCACCGAGCGGGAGGCGTGGCTGCGCAGCCTGGAGGCGGGGCCGGTCGCCTACGCGACGATGGCCGACGCGGCGGCCTCCGCCATCCGCGACAGCGGCGGCGGCGCCATCGTCAACGTGTCGAGCATCTCCGCGCAGATCGCGCAGCCGGACCGCTGGACCTACAACGCGGCGAAGGGCGCGGTGCACACGCTGACCAAATGCATGGCGATGGACCTGGCTCCGTACGGGATCCGTATCAACAGCGTCAGCCCGGGCTGGATCTGGACGCGCGAGGTGCTGAAGGCGGCCGACTTGGACGGCGGCGGCCGTGAGAAGTGGGAACCGGTGTGGGGTCGGTACCACATGCTGGAGCGCTGCGGCGAGCCGATCGAGTGCGCGGGTCCGATCCTGTTCCTGCTCAGCGACGACGCGTCGTTCATCTCCGCGACCGACCTGCGGATCGACGGCGGCTACCTCGGCATGGGACCGGAAGGGTTGGGCAAGGACGCGGTGTTCGCCGGCTCCGAGTAGGTGGCAGAGACTCCTATATGTGGGCCGGCTCCCGTCCGACGACGACCCGTGCCAACTCTTGCTCTGCCGGACGTATATTGTCCGTACCGGCTCCCGCGTCCTGGACATGACACGGCTGAACGGAAACAATGCCGCCAAAGCTCACCTGACAGCGGAAACAAACCATTTCAAGGCGAACGAAATCTACATTGACGATGAAGGGAGTCCTCGCGGACGCTTCAGCCCGGCCTTGGGAGTGGTCGCCTTGCCGCGCCCGCCCGGTCGGCCCTGTCATACTGGTGGCCGTCCTGCTACTCGTAACCAACGGCCCCTCGGTAGTCGCGCATAGCGGCGGACTCGCTGCCGACGGATGCCACTACAACCGCTCAACCGGCGTCAGGCATTGTCACCGCCAGCCTGCCACGACGACCGGTACGAGCACACCGGCTCCGACCGTCGGCGCGCGGTCGAGCGTCACCACGACGCAGGGCTCATACGAGGAGTTGGCGAAGGCGCTCTTGGAGGCCTTGCTGGCGAGGGCGGAGCCCAGCGAAGAACGGCTGGTCGATCGGCTGGTAGCGGAGCTCGAGGCCGACCCCCATGCACGTGAACGGCTGGTTCAGGTGCTTTTGGGCGATGCAATCCCGGTCAAACACGCGGCTGCAGCGGAGGAAGCGCCAGCACCGGCTGCAGAACCCGAACACGCGACAACTTCGGTTGCGGGCGCGATCGGAACGGTACGGCCGACGACGGACTTCCTGACTGCCCCGTTCGCATGGAAGGAGTCGCCGCCTACGTGCTGCACGTGGCGCGGGCTGAGCGTACGCATGCGCCTCCTCGCGTGCTACGACGAATTGCAGGATAGCGACCCTTACGACCCGCAGGACTACCCCCACGGGTCGGACCTGAAGGAGGTCGCCGTAGCCGAGCTGGGCGGCGTCTGGAGCCCGTACGAGCTCAAGGAATTCGGCAGCACCGACGAGGCGGAGATCGAGCACGTCGTGGCTCTTGAGGAAGCGCACCGAAGTGGCCTGTGTTTGCAGTCGCGGCTGGTGCGCCGGCTGTTCGCCAACGATTCTCGGAACATAGCGCTGGTGTCGAAAGATCTGAACCGCCCGGACGCTGCAAGCGATGCCTCAGACTGGATGCCGCCGTACAACGGTTGCTGGTGGGCGCAGCGCGTTGTCGAAGTGAAGACGCGCTGGAACCTGAGCGTGGACTACCACGAAGCGCAAGCGCTCGAGAGCCTGCTCACCGGTTGTACGGCCGACGACATGTTCCTCCAGCGGCGGTCGGAGGTAGAGCGATGAGGCGGTCAGCCGTGCATCGACCGCGCCATTGGGATCGCTGGCGCATGGCGTGGAGTTCAAGCACGCCTGCGTCATTATCTATACCGCCGGTTTTCTTGGGCGAGGACTTCCGCCCGGGTCCATCTCGCTGACCGACCGGCAGCGGCAGGTCGCCGACCCGAAGCTGCGCGGCAGTCTGTTCGTGACGGGCCCCGCCGGCGCCGGCAAGACCACCGCCGCCGTGCATCGCCTGCGGCGCCTGCTGCAGGCCGGCGTGCGCGCCGACTCCATCCTGGTGCTGCTGCCGCAACTTACCCTCGATCGTCCGTACCGCGAGGCGCTCCGCGACCCGGCCCTTCCGGCCGGCGCCGCGGTGAACGTGCGCACGGTGGGCGGCCTGGCACAGAGGCTGGTGGAGCTGTTCTGGCCCCTGGTCGCCGAGGAGGCCGGCTTCGCCGAGCCGTCCCGAGAGCCGGTCTTCCTGACCATGGAGACCGCCCAGTACTACATGGCCCGCGTGATGCAGCCGCTGCTGCGCGACGGCTGCTTCGATTCGCTGTCCATCGACCGAAACCGCATCTATAGCCAGGTGCTCGACAACCTCAACAAGTCGGCGGCGGTCGGCTTCGACTACCTCACGATCGGCGACCGGCTGAGCGCTGCCTGCGCGGGTGACGCCGTCCTGAAGCGGGTCTATCGCGACGTTCAGACTTGTGCCACGGCCTTCCGCCGCTTCTGCCTGCGCCACGGGCTGCTGGACTTCTCGCTGCAGATGGAGGTGTTCGCCCGCCACCTCATGGACGTGCAGCCGGCGCGCCGCTACCTGGTCAGGCTCCATCGCCATCTGATCGCCGACAACGTCGAGGAAGACACCCCCGTGGCGCACGACCTGCTGCTCTCCTGGCTGGGCGAGTTCGCCTCCGCCGTGGTGATTTGCGACGACGACGCCGGCTACCGCCGCTTCCTGGGCGCCGACCCCGAAGACGGCCTGCGGCTGCGCGGTCCCTGCGACACCGAGGTGCGAATGGACCGCATTCCGGAGTCGTCCCCGTCGCTGCCGGCCTTCGAGCGCCGGCTCGCCTGGGAACTGCGGCCGCCGGCGCAACGCCCCGCGGACGGCCCGGGGCGCGAGCGGTTCGCGGTCGGTGGCGAGGGCGTACTGCGCTTCGCCCACCACCGCTACTACCCGGAGATGCTCGACTGGGTGGCCGCGCGGATCGCCGGGCTGATCGAGGAGGGCGTCGCGCCGGGGGAGATCGTCGTGCTGGCGCCGTACCTGTCCGACGCGCTCCGTTTCGCGCTGGTCGACCGCCTGGACCACCTCGGGGTGCCAGTGCGATCGCAGCGCCCGTCGCGGGCGCTGCGGGAGGAGCCGGCGACGCGCTGCCTGCTGACGCTGGCGGCCCTGGCCCATCCGTCGTGGCGGCTGCCGGTCGGGCCGGCCGATCTCTCCCACGCGCTGGTCGACGCGATCGACGGCCTGGACCTGATCCGGGCCCGCGTGCTGGCCGACGCGTTGTTCGATCCCGGGCAGGCCGCGACCGGTGGCGCGCTGCGGCCGTTCGCGTCCGCTCCCGCCGGGGTGCACGAACGCGTCACCCACACCGTCGGCGGGCGCTACGAGGGGCTGCGCGTCTGGATCGACGACTACCGGGCCGCCGACCGGCTCGACCACTTCCTGCGGCGTCTGTTCGGGGAGGTCCTGTCGCAGCCCGGCTACGGCTTCCACCACGCCCACGAACGCGCGCGCGACCACGGCGCGGTCGCGGCTCAACTGGTCGAGTCGGTGCGCAAGTTCCGGTGGGTGACCGAGCGGCAGCTCGCCGCGGCCGGCGAGTCCTCGGACCGGGAGTACGCGGCCATGGTCGCCGACGGCGTGATTGCTGCGCAGTACGTCGGCGCCTGGGATCGGGAGGCGCCTGAAGCGGTGCTGCTGGCGCCGGCATGGACGTTTCTGATGAGCAACCGGCGGGTCGATCACCAGTTCTGGATCGAGGTTGGCGCCCGCGGCTGGTCCGAGCCCATGCACAATCCGCTGACGCAGCCGTACGTGCTCAGCCGTGGCTGGCCCGCGGGCCGGGTCTGGGGGGATGAGGAAGAGGCGAAAGAAGGCCGCGATCACCTGTATCGGTTGGCGGTCGGGCTGGTGCGCCGCTGCCGCGCGGCGATCCACCTGGGCCTCTGCGACGTGAACGAACAGGGCTCCGAGTACCGCGGCCGGTTCCTGCGCGCCATCGACGCCGTGCTGCGCTCGGTGCAGGCGCAACGTGTAGATAACCCCCGGAGGGAGCACGGACCTGCCGAGGCCGGAAAGCCCGCCCCAGCATGAGCGGCCCCGCGGTCGCGCCGACCGTCGCCGCGCCGGCGCGACCGGTCCTGCGGGGGTTCACGCCGCGCGCGAGCCAGCGCGCGGTGCTGTCCTACCGCGGCGGGCTGATGGGGATCGCCGCGGTGCCCGGCAGCGGCAAGACGGAAACCGTCTCCATGCTGGTCGACCGCATCCTGGACCTGCAGATCCTCGACGGCGAGCAGGAGATCCTGGTGGTCACGCTGGTCAACGCCGCATGCGACAATCTGGCCCGCCGCGTCGATCAGGCCACCGCGGCGCGCACCCTGATGCCGGGCGTCGGCTACCGGGTGCGCACGCTGCACTCGCTTGCCGCCGACATCGTGCGCGAGCGGCCGGAAGCGGTGGGGTTGACCGAGTCATTCGGGATCGTCGATCAGGAGCAGTGCGCCCAGATCCGGCGCCAGATCGCGGTCGCCTGGCTGCGCGGCAACCAGCATCGCTGCGAGTGGCTGCTGGATCCGGAGCTGCCGGAGGGGCGCCGCGCGTTCGTGCGCCGCGAGCGGCTGCCGGACCTGATCGAGGATCTGGGCGCCGATTTCATCCGCTATGCCAAGGGCGAGCGGGTGCGGCCGGATCAGCTCCAGGCGCTGCTCCGAGATCACGGTGCGGGCGCCAACGGTGACGAAGACGCCGGCCTGGCGGAGATCGGTACGTCGCTGTACGCCGACTACCAGCGCGCCCTGTCCTACCGCGGCGCGCTGGACTTCGACGATCTGATCTGGCGCGCGCTGGACCTGCTGGAGCAGGACGAAGAACTGGTCGTCCGGCTCCGCGAGCGGTGGCCCTACATCCTGGAGGATGAGGCGCAGGACTCCAGCGAGGTGCAGGAGCGGATCCTCTCGCTGTTGGCCGGCGAGGGGGGCAACTGGGTGCGCGTCGGCGACCCCAATCAGGCGATCTTCGAGACGTTCACCACCGCCGACCCGAGGTTCCTGCGCGAATTCCTGCGCCGCGATGACGTGGCGGCGCGGGAGCTCCCCGAGTCCGGCCGTTCGGCGGCCCGCATCATCGCGGTCGCCAATCGGATGATCGACTGGACGACCGGCTGCCACCCGGTGGTTGAGGCGCGCGACGCGCTCGGCCTGCCGCACGTCAGCCCGACGCCGGCCGGCGATCCGCAGCCCAACCCCCCCGATGCGCAGGCCACCGTCGCCTTCGTCGACAAGCCGCTCACGCCGGAGCGCGAGGCGGCGGCAGTCGCCGACTCGCTCGGCCGCTTCCTGCCCGCCAACCAGGAGGCGACCGTGGCGGTGCTGGCGCCCAGCAACCACCGCGCGGGCGATCTGGTGCAGGCGATCCGGCAGCGCGGGCTCCGCTGCGTGGAGAGCCTGCTGAACAGCACCGGCGCCACGCGCGAGGTGGCCGAGGTGCTCGGCCGCGTGCTGCGCGCCCTGGCCGATCCCGGCTCGGCCTTCGCGCTTGCCGACTGCTACCTGTCCTGGCGGCGTTCCGACCGGGCCGACCCGGCGGCGTGGGCCGCCGTGGAGGCAGGCGCGCGCCGGTTGCGCGGTTGCGAGGCGCTGGAGGACTACCTCTGGCCGCGGCTTGGCCGCGACTGGCTGGACCAGCAGGATGTCGACGCGAGCGAGGTTGATCGCTTCTCTCGCTTCGGCGACCTGGTGCGCCGCTGGCAGGGGGCGGCGGGGCTGCCGATCGATCAGCTCGTGCTGACCGTCTCCCAGGACCTGTTCACTGAGCCCGACGCGCTGGCGGTCGCCTTCAAGCTGGCGGTCAGCCTCCGTCAGGCCGGGCGCATGCATCCGCGTTGGGGCATCCGCGAGATGATCGACGAGCTGAAGGCGATCGCCGGCAGCCGGCGGCGGTTCGCGGGCTTCACTCCCGATCAGGCCGGCTTCGACCCCTCCGCGCACCGGGGCGCGGTGGTGGTGGCGACCATGCACAAGGCCAAGGGGCTGGAATGGGACCGGGTCTATCTGACCTCCGTGAACGCCTACGACTATCCGGGCGACCCGGAAGCGGACCGGTTCATCCCCGAGAAATGGTACCTGAAGGACCGGATCAACGCCGCCATGGAGGCATGCGAGGAAGCGCGCTGCCTGCGCGCCGGCGCCCCGTATCGGCGGCTGGAGGCGACGTACCGTGCCCGTATCGATTACATTCGGGAGCGCTTGCGGCTCCTGTTCGTCGGCATCACCCGCGCCAGACGCGATCTGATCGTGACCTGGAACACGGGTCGGGGGGGCGACGTTCGCGCCGCCGCGGCGTTCAGCGCCCTGTCCGAATGGTGGAAGGAGGAGCATGGCCATTCCTGACGACCTGACCCTGAGTCAGGCCAGCCTGCAGGACTACGTCGAGTGCCGCTATCGGTTTCGGCTGCGCTACCTGGACCGCCTGGAGTGGCCGGCCGTGGAGGCGGAACCGGCCGGCCGCAACGAGCGGCGGCGCCGGGATGGGGCGGAGTTCCATCGCATGGTGCACCAGTACCTTCTGGGCGTGCCGGCCGATCGCCTGCGGGCGCTGGCCGAGCACCGTTCGGAGCCCGGCGACGAAGACGGGCTGGCCGACTGGTGGCGGGCGTTCCTGGAACACCGCCCGGCCGACCTGCCGGGCGAGCACTTCCCCGAGGTCACGTTGGCGGCGGAGGTGGCCGGCCGGCGGCTGGCCGCCAAGTACGACCTGGTCGTCGTGGAGGAAGGCCGGCGCGCGGTGATCCTGGACTGGAAGACCGCCGGACGCCGTCCGCAGGACGCGACGGTGGAGGGACGGCTGCAGACGCGCGTGTATCCCTACCTGCTGGCGCTGGCCGGCGGCGTGCTGAACGACGGAACGCCGCTTTCGCCCGAACGGATCGAGATGCGCTACTGGTACGCCGCGTTGCCGAACGAGCCCACCGTGATTCGCTACGGCCGAGACCGGTTCGAAGCGGACGGCGCGTACCTTGTCGGACTGCTGGGGGAGATCTCCGGACGGCCGCCCGACGGCTTCGAGCGCACGGAGGACCTGCAGCGCTGCCGGCTGTGCACCTATCGATCGCTGTGCGACCGGGGTGCGGCCGCGGGGCACGGTGACCTCGATGAGGACGTGGGGACGGGCTTCTCGCTGTCGGTCGACGGCGGGGACGAGGCGATCGGGCTCGACTATGCCGAGGTCGGTGAGGTGTCGTTCTGATGGCGGCCGGCGGGATCGCCCCGCGCTGGGAGGAGCCGGCCCCGGTCGAGGTGCCGGCCGCGCTGCGGGACGCCGTCGGCGGTCCGCCCGTGCTGGCGGAGACCCTGGTGCGGCGCGGCTACGATACGCCGGAGCGCGCCCGGGCGTTCCTGGACCCCCGCCACTACCGGCCGGCGCCGCCCGCCGACCTGCCGGACATGACGTGCGCTGCCGATCGGATCGAACGGGCGCTTCGTGACGGCGAGCGGATCGGCGTGTGGGGGGACTTCGACGTCGACGGCCAGACCTCCACCACGCTGCTGGTGGAGACCCTGCGCCGCCTGGGAGCCGATCCCGTGTTCCATATCCCGGTCCGCGCGACCGAGTCGCACGGCGTCGGCGTGGAGGCGCTGCGCGGGTTCCTGGATAAGGGCGTCACGCTGATGCTCACCTGCGACACCGGCGTGGATGCGACCGAATCGGTGGAGTACGCCGCCGGCCGGGGCGTGGACGTGATCATCACCGACCATCACGAGCTGCCCGAGGAGCTGCCGCCGGCGCTGGCGGTGATCAACCCGAAGCGGATCGAGCGCTCCCACCCGTTGCGCGCGTTGCCCGGCGTGGGGGTGGCGTTCCAGGTGGCGCGCGAGCTGTTCGGCCGGGCCGGCCGCATCGAGGAGTCGCGCGCGCTGCTCGACCTGGTGGCGCTGGGGGTGGTGGCCGATCTAGCCGAGCAGGTGGACGACACGCGGTTCTGGCTGCAGGTGGGGCTGCTCGTGCTGCGGCGCACCGAGCGGATCGGCCTGCAGGTGATGATGGAGCTGGCCGAGCTGAACCGGGAGACGCTGAGCGAGGAGCAGATCAGCTTCGCACTGGGACCGCGGCTGAACGCCATCGGCCGGCTCGGGGACGCCAACCCGATCGTCGAGCTGATGACGACGGACTCGCACGAGGCGGCGCGCCGGCAGGTGCTGCAGTTGGAGCGGATGAACGCCCGGCGGCGCCTGCTCACCGACCAGGTGTTCGACGCCGCCTGCGATCAGATCGAGGCGGACCCGGGCATCCTCGACAATCCCGGCTTGGTCCTCTTCCACCCGGACTGGCCGCCCGGCGTGATCGGCATCGTCGCCAGCCGGCTGGTCGAGCGCTTTCACCGCCCCACGCTGCTGCTGGCGTCGCCCCCGGACGGACCGGTGCGCGGGTCGGCGCGGTCAATCGCGGGCTGCAACGTCACGGCCGCGATCGCCGCATGCGCGGAACTGCTGGACGGCTTCGGGGGGCACCCCATGGCGGCCGGCGTGTCGCTGCAGCCGGAACGGCTGGAGCCGTTCCGCCGGGAGTTGCAGGGCGCGCTGCGCGAGCAGATCGGCGACGGAGCTCCAGCGCCGCGACTGCTGATCGACGGCGTACTCGACCTGGGGCAGACCGACCTGGGCCTGGTGGACGCGCTCGCCGGACTCGGCCCGTTCGGACCGGGCAACCGGGCGCTCACCTTCGCCAGCCACGGCGTCACGATCAAGGGGGTCACGGGTGTCGGGCAGGGCGACGCTCACCGCAAGGTGCTGGTCGCCGACCGCACCGGGGCGACGCGTTCGGTGATGTGGTGGCAGAGCGGCGGCGACCCGCCGCCCGAAGGCCGTTTCGACCTGGCGTATCGGATTTCCGCCCGCGACTACCGTGGCAACCGGTCCCTGCAGGTGGAATGGCGCGACGCCAGACCGGCCGCCGCGCCCACGGTGATCGCCTCCGGGACGGAGCCGCCGGCCGTCGTCGATCACCGCGCCGGCGGGGACGCGGCCGGCGGACTGACTAAGCTGATGGACGGCCTGGCCGAGCGGCCGGTGATCTGGGGGGAGGACGGTGCTGCAGAACCTGCAAGCGGCCGCGACCGGATCGAACCGGCGCAGACGCTGGTGGTGTGGACGACCCCGCCGGGACGTGACGAGCTGCAGCAGGTGCTGCGGCGGGCTCAACCGCGCACGCTGCACCTGTTCGCGGTCGATCCGGAAACCGCGCCGGCGGACCGGTTCCTGCACTGTCTGGCCGGGATGTGCAAGCACGCGATGCGCCACCACGAAGGCCGCGTTGCGTTCGGCCGGTTGGCCGCGGCCAGCGCCCACCGGGAGGCGACGGTGCGCGCCGGCCTGGCGTGGCTCGCCGGCCGCGGCGACCTCACGGTGGTGCGGCAGGACGGCGAAGCGGTGACGCTCGCCGACGGCGGTCAGGCCGACCCCGCGGCCGCCGCCCGCGCGGAGGCGGATGTCCGCGAGATGCTTACCGAGACGGCAGCCTACCGCCGGTTCTACGCGACAACGCCCCTCGACGAGCTAATGCGGACGCTGTAGCGTGAAGCAGTAGTCAGATGATGCAAAGTCCCGAAACGGATCTCACGATATGAAGTCATGTCTCCAAGACCGAGCGGAACGAGCGTCGACTCAATTCGCCGAAAAGGCTCGCAAACCTTGGTCATCGAATTCGCCGGCGTCCCAAAAAGCGGGCAAGACTACGACGCTGACGAACGTGTCTACTTTTCTCAAGCGTTGCGGCTTTCGTACCGCGGTCGTGGTAGAACGCGCCTCCGTCTGTCCGATTCAAGACAAGAAGCATGCGACGTTCAACATCTGGACGGCGTGTACGACCCTCGCGCAGATCCTGGAGAAGACGCAGACGCCTCCGCGTTCCGACGATCCACAGATCCTATTTCTGGATCGAGGGCTGTTCGACTCCATCTGCTGGATCACCATGATGGAAAGGATTTCGCGCATCCGGCCTGAGGAGAGAGAGCTCATCCAGAAGTTCTTGATGATCGACAACTGGCGCAAGAGAATCTCGGCGGTATTCGTGATGCTCGCCTCTCCACGGGACGCGATGGAACGCGAGCAAGGTGTGCTCCCGGTCAAAGGAAGGGGAGGATCGATCATGAATGCCGAGGTTCTCGGTCAGATCAAGGACGTCAACAAGCAATGCATCGATCAGCTTGGAGAGGACTTCAGGATCTATCCTGTCGACACGTCTCTCGGTGATACCAGAGGTGATCCCAAGCGGACCGCCGAGGTGGTGGTCGAAGCCATTCTCGGATTGATAGAGGAACAAGTAGCTGAAGACATCATGTCATGCCCGAAAGAGTCCGTAGTCCGATCCTTTGCGGGCAAGCGCTTTCTCCATGGCCCACAGGCGGCCGATTTGGTCCGACAGTTCTGCGAGGTTGACGAGAAAGGCTTCCGGCCGAGGGATGAAGTGGAAGCGGACGATGGGCGTGTCCAGGCGATTCCGGTGGTCATCATTCGGAACGCGAGCGGGGAAGTGCTTCGTCTTCGCCGCCGAGAAAAAAAGGCTGACAACCCGCTTCATGAAAAGATCGTGATCTGGGCTGGAGGACACGTCCGGCGTGAAGACTCGGTCAATGGCGACCCGCTGGTCCATTGCGCCGTCCGGGAACTCGAAGAGGAGTTACGGCTTCAGGTGGGTATCGCGGCTCTGCATATGATAGGTGCGGTATATCTCGATAGCGGCGGTAATACGTCCAAGCATGTGGGGATTGCGTACGAGTGGCGTGCGTCCACTGACGATGTCGCCGTGGTACTCAGCAGATCCGAATTCTTCGAGAGGCGCGGAACATCTCTCAGCGGGAGTTTTGCTTCCGTGGAGGCGCTCGCCGACGATATCGAGACCAAGAAGGTGGTAGAGCCCTGGTCGGTAGAGCTGATCCGCGAATACCTCGCGGCGGGGTCATTTGACTTCACTCCAAGACTGCTTTGAGCGGCAGCACCGTCATCACGGTCTCGTGGCTTCCGGATGCTACGCAGTTCAGCCGGGGGGCGGGATTCGGAGATGGCCGGATTCGGAGATGGCGGTATACGGCTTCATCTCTGAGCCGGGAACCTTCATCGTCGAGGAATTCAAGCTCGCATGCTGCGCAGCGGCGTACGGGAAGATCGACGCGAAGCATCACCGCTGAATCGCCGGAGCCGTACGTGAACGTGTCGTCATGCCAGTATGTCGCGATTGAGTCCTTACCGCACTGCGGGCATTCGCGCTCGACCTTCGCGTTGTCGTCTTGCACGGACTCAGTGATGTTCGGGTTCATTTCCTGATTCCGTTGTCCCGTGCCGATGGACGGTCCCTCAGCCGCGCGATGACGCTGTCGGCGGGTTGCACGCGACCGGTTGCGATCTGGCCGGTGCTGAGCGCAAGTATCTTGAGCAGCGCAACCGTCTCCTGATTCTGCTCTACCGGGAGGGCAACGTGCCGCCGGTTCTACGCGACAGTGCCCGTCGACGAGCTGATGCGGACGCTGTAGCGGCGCCCGCCTCGATCTTCTGCCAGTCGAGGCCGGATTGGGCCAACTGCTCCTGCAGCGCGCTGCGCCGGTAGGACGAACGGACGGCATGCAGCACGACCGTGATGCCGAGGACAGCGGCCGGGATCATGAACCACGGACCGCTGCTGCCCGCTCCGACGTTGATCATGAACAGCATGCCGGTCACCGCGGCCGCGGCGGCGCCGTGCGAACGCAGACGGGCGCGCGCCTTCTGGATGGACCGCACCAGGTCCAAGCGCTGGTCGCTGAGGTAGCCGGCCGCGTCCAACTCGTCGGCGGCCCGGCGACGGTTGGCGGCATGCACCGCGTGCTGGACGATGGCCCCTGCCCCGCACGCGAACGGGATCATGAACCACGGCTCGCCGCCCGTGGCCGCGTTGATTCCCAGCAGCAGGCCGTTGATGCCGGCGAAGGTCACCCCGTGCATGACCAGCGACCGCTGAGCGCGCGTCGCCTTGTCACGGATGGTCTCTCGCAGGCGATGAAAGCGGTCGCGGAGTCCAGTCACGGTAGAGAAGGCGAGAGTATACCAGCACGCAAGAGGCCGCGGCCCGGGTGCCGCGGACGCCGTTGACCGTGCGCGCGGCGGGCGGGGATGATCCCGGGGTGGCGGCAGAGGCGGGTTCGCTGAGCGTCATCGCCACACCGATCGGGAATCTGGAGGACATCACCCTGCGGGCGCTGCGCGTGCTGGGCGAGTTGGACGCGGTCGCATGCGAGGACACACGGCGCACCCGCGCCATCTATGAGCATTACGATCTGGCGCGGCCCCGCAGCATCTTCTCCTACCACAGCCACAACGAGGCGGCGGCCGGCGCGCGCATCCTGGCTTTGCTCGCGCGCGGCGCCGCCGTGGGGCTGGTCTCCAACGCCGGCTATCCGTGCATCAGCGATCCCGGCCATCTGGTCGTACGGCAGGCGATCGAGGCCGGCCACCGGGTGGAGGTGATCCCGGGAGCCAGCGCCGTGCCCAACGCCCTGATCGTCTCCGGCCTGCCCACCGCCGCGTACCTGTTCCTGGGCTTCCCGCCACGCAAGGCGGGGCGGCTGCAGACGGCGCTCGCCGAGGCGGCGGACCGGGAGCACACGCTGGTGCTGTTCGAGGCGCCGGGGCGGGTGGCCGCGCTGCTTGCGGCCGCGGTCGCCGCGTTGGGCGATCGATTGGCGGCGGTCTGCATCGAATTGACCAAGCGGTTCGAGCAGGTGCATCGCGGCTACCTGACCGACCTGATCGAAGGCGTCGATCAGATGGATCTGCGCGGGGAGGTGTGCGTTGTCATCGCCGGCAACGACCGGCGGCTCATCCGCTGAGGGGCGGCCGCGGCGGCTGGTCACCGCCCACGGCGTGCTGCGGCTGCCCGCGTTTCTGCCGGATGCGACCCGCGGGGTGGTGCGCACGCTGGGACCTTCCGACCTGACCGCCGCCGGCGTCGAGGCGCTCATGGTCAACTGCCTGCACCTGGCGCGGGCGCCGGGGACGCAGACGATCGCCCGCGTCGGCGGGCTGCACGCCTTCATGGGCTGGCGCGGCCCGCTGGCCGCCGACTCGGGGGGATTCCAGGCGCTGTCCATGGCGGGTGTGCGGGTCACCGACCGGGGCTTGAGCGTCGCCGGCGGCGGGTCGGGCCGGCTGCACCTGACGCCGGAGCGGACCGTACGCCGGCAGCTTCAGCTCGGCGCCGACATCGCCTTCTGCCTGGACCACTGTCCACGGCCGGACGCCGACTATGCCGCGCACCGGGAGAGCGTGCGGCGCACGGTGCTCTGGTCTGCCGCGTGCCGGCAGGAGCTGACGCGTGCCGCCGAGTCCGGCGCCGCCGTGCCGCTGCTGTTCGCGATCGTGCAGGGCGGCCCGCACCGCGACCTGCGCGCCGGGTGCGTGGAGGAGCTATTGGCGCTCGGGTTCGACGGGCTGGGCTTCGGCGGCTGGCCGATCACGAACGGCCGGCTGGACGACATGGTGCGCGCGGTGGCGGAGCTGGCGCCGGCGGACGTGCCGTTGCACGGGCTGGGAATCGGCAGCCTGCGCGCGCTGCGCGAAGCCGCGGACGCCGGCTACCGGCTGTTCGACTGCGTGCTGCCGACCCGCGATGCGCGCCATGGTCGCCTGTACGCCGACGACGGCGGATCGGTGTCGATCCGGGACGAACGCTTCGCGCGCCGGCAGGATCCGGCCGTGGACGGCTGCGACTGCGGGCCGTGCCGGACCTTCTCCGCCGCCTACCTGCACCACTTGTTCCGCATCGGCGACGCGCTCGGTCACCGCCTCGCCTCGATCCACAACCTGCGGGTCTACAGCCGCGCGGTCGGCGCGGCGGCGCGATGAGCCGGGCGTGTGCGGCCGACGCGGAGCGGGATCCGGCCGAGCCGGCGCAGGAACTGGTCCGGGCGCTGCAGGCCACGCGCAAGTACGGCCGGGTGCACCCCGATCTGCTGGCGCGGGTGGCGCGCCGTTCGCTGGCCAACCGCGGGCGCCGGGACGCCCTGAAGGCGGCCAAGCGCGCGTTGCACGAGCTTGCCGGCGCGTTTCTGGATGCCGACTCGAGCCGCCGCGCGGAGCGGCTGGTGCGGTCGCTCGTCACTGCCGACAGCGAAGAAGGGCGCCAGCGGCTGTGCCGGGCCGTGCTGGGGCTGCACGCCTCCAGCGCCGAGCGGCTGCCGGTGATGAAGGAACTATACGAGCGCATCTGGCAGGCGGCGGCGGACGCCCGCGGCGTGGCCTGCTCCGCCCCCGTGCACGTGCTCGACGTCGCCTGCGGGCTGAGCCCGTTCGCGCTGCCGTGGATGGGGCTGGCGCCCGGCAGCCGCTACCGCGGTGTCGACGCCGACGGCCGCGTCGTCGAACTGGCTCGTCAGGCCCTCCCCTATCTGGAGGCATCCTCCTTGCGCGAACCTCCGGTGGTCGAGGTGGAAGATGCGCTGGAACCTCCGGGGGCGGCGTCCGGCCGGTTCGACGTGGCGTTGATGCTGAAGACCCTGCCGACTCTGGAGCGGCTGGCGCCGGGGGCGGGCGTCGATCTGGTGCGCCGGACCGCGGCCCCGGTGGTGGTGATCTCCACCGCGACCGGCAGCCTGGGAGGCCGGCGGCATCTGCGCCACGATGAGCTGATCGAACGGACGCTCGCCGACAGCGGCCGTCAGGCCACGCGCTTCGAGGTGGCGGGCGAGGCGGTGGTCGTCGCGTGGTAGAAGACGCTGCCCTCGGCTATCTCCCCCGACGGTCACTTCCTCCAGAACTCGGGCGTGAGCAGCACCACCACGCTGTAGAGCTCGAGCCGGCCGGTGAGCATGGCCAGGCTCAGGAACAGCTTCACGCCCATCGGATAGTGGGCGTAGTTCTCCGCCGGGCCGATCGCCCCGAACCCGGGGCCGATGTTGCCCACGGTGGAGAGCGCCGTGGAGAACGCCGACAGCAGGTCCGTGCCGGCCGACGCGACGACCAGCATGGTGACGATCAGGATCGCGATGTACAGATAGAAGAAGGTGGCGATCGGATAGAGGATGTCCTTCTTCAGCGGCCGCGCGGCGACCCGGGTCGGGAACACCCCGCGCGGGTGGATGAGGTAGCGCAGCTCGTTGGCAGCCTGCTTGAAGAGGGTGATGATGCGCACCACCTTGACGCCGCCGGCGGTGGAGCCGGCGCAGCCGCCCACGAACATCAGCGCCATCAGCACCGCCTGCGCGAACTGCGGCCAGCGGCTGTAGTCGGCGGTCGTATAGCCGGTGGTGGTCAGGATGGAGACCACCTGGAAGGCGCCGTACCGCAGGCTGTCGGTGACCGAGTCGTAGACACGCCCGTGCAGCGTCAGCGTCATGATCAGCGTGGCGGCGGCGGCGATCGCCACGTAGACGCGGAACTCCACGTTGGACACCAGCACGCGCAGCCCGCCGCGCCCGAGCCGGAAGTACAGGGAGAAATTCACGCCGGCGGCCAGCATGAAGACGATGACCACCAGGTCGACCCATCCGGATTGAAAGCTGCCGATGCTGTCGTTGCGGGGGGAGAACCCGCCGATCGCCACCGTGCTGAAGGTGTGCATCACGGCGTCCAGCGGCTGCATGCCCGCCAGCAGCAGCAGGGCCACCTCCAGCGCGGACATGCCCACGTACAGCAGCCACAGGATCTTGGCCGTCTGGGCGATGCGCGGGGTGAGCTTGTCGACGGTCGGACCCGGCGCCTCGCTGCGCAACACCTTGAGTCCGCCGATCCCCATGCGCGGCAGGATGGCGACGGTGAGGACGACGATCCCCATGCCGCCCAGCCATTGCATCAGCGAGCGCCAGAACAGGATGGAACGTGGCAGCGCCTCGATGTCGGTCAGGATCGTCGCGCCGGTGGTGGTGAAGCCCGACATCGCCTCGAAGAAGGCGTCGGCATAGGACGGAATCGCTCCGGAGAGCACAAACGGCAGGGCGCCCGACAGCGAGACGCTAATCCAGCTCAGCGTCACGAACAGGAACCCCTCGCGGGTCAGCAGCACCTCCCGCGGGACGTGCCGGAAGCCAGCCAGCACGGTCGCCGAGATCAGCCCGATGAACGCGGCCGGCACCAGGAAGGCGGCGATCTGCTCGGGTTCGCCGATCACCAGCGCGAGCAGCGCGCAACCGGCAAGGCAGCAGACGATCACGAGTTGCAGCGCCGCGACCGTCTTGAGGATCGCCTTGACGTTCAAGAATCGAAGAGCTCTTCCACCCGGCCGATCGCGTCGGTGCGGGCGATGATGGTCAGCCGGTCGGCGTCCTGCAGGACCAGGTCGCCGCGGGGCATCAGGGTCGCGTCGTCGCGGCGCACGGAGATGATCAGTGACTGCTCGGGAAGCCGCAGTTCCTGGATCCGCTGGCCCGCCATGCGGGCCGACGCATCGACGGTGCTTTCGATCACCTCGGCCTGGCCGCCGAACAGGCTGGCGACGCTGCGAATCCGGCCGCGGCGCACGATCTTGAGGACCGCGCTCACCACGCTGTTCTTGGGACTGATGATCACGTCCACGCCCAGGCGGTTGGCCAGCGTCACGTAGTTGTACTTGTTGACCAGCGCGATGGAGCGCTTGATGCCGTAGGTCTTGGCGTAGATGGCCGCCAGGATGTTGAGCTCCTGATTGGCGGTGGTGGTGATGATCAGGTCATGGTTCTTCAGGGATTCCTCCTCGAAGAACCCCTCCTCGGAAATGTCGCCGTTGATCACGATCGCGCCCGGAAACCGGTCTGCCAGCGACTTGCTCCTGGCCGCATCGCTCTCGATGATCTTCAGCCGCCGCTTGCGGACGAAGGCGCGCAGCAGCCGCAGCCGGCGCCGCAGTTCGCGAGCGCCCAGCAGGGATTCCGCAACGAAGCTGCCGACCCGGCCGCCGCCGACCAGGATGACCTGACGCATTCGCAGTTTCGGCCGGCCGGCGCGGTCGAAGAGCTCGTCCAGCACCTCCTCCGACGCGCTGATGTACAGCTCATCCCCCTCGCGGACCCGAGTGTCGCCGCGTGGCAGGTAGAATCGTTCGCCGCGCAGCAGCCCGCACACCAGGAACTCCAGCGGCAACTCGGCGCGCGTCTGCGCGATCGTGCGGTCGCAGAAGGGCGAGTCGCCCATGATCGGCAGCACGCGCATCTCGATGCCGGTGTCCTCGAGCGCCACCACCTCGCTGGTCGCGCCGTGCTCCACGGTCTGCACGATGCCACGCGCCGCTTCGATCTCTGGATTGACGATGTAGTCGATGTCCAACATCGATCCGTCGAACAGGTGCGAGCGGGTGTAGTACTGCTGATTGCGGACGCGCGCGATCTTGAAGGGGACCGAGAACTCCCGCGACGCCAGACCGCAGACCACCATGTTGAACTCGTCCGAGTCGGTCAGGGCGATGAAGAACTCCGCCTCCTTGATCCCGGCTTGGCGCAGGAGGCGCAGGTCGTTGCCGCTTCCGGTGATGACCATGCAGTCCAGGTTGTTGAGCGCGTACTTGGCGGTGTCGGAGTCGAGCTCGATCAGAGTGACGTCCTGATTGTCCGCGACGAGCTGCCTGGCGAGCTGGAAGCCGGTGGTGCCGGCCCCGACCACGACGATCTTGCGCGCCATCGCGCCGATGCTACCACCTACCGCGGATCAGGCGTGACCGGCGGCTCAGCGCCGTTTCGGTCGCGATTTGCGCTGGCCGCGAGCGGTCGACCCGCCGCTGCCGGCTCTACGTCGGTCTGCAGCGGCCGCCTGATGCTTGGGACTGCGTCCCGCGTGACCGGCCCCCGAGCCGGTAACTCCGGGTTTGCTCTTGCCCTTACGTTTGTTGCGCTTGCGCGTCTTGCGCGTGAGCAGAACAGCCGCGCCGGCAACCAGCCCCGCGAGCGCGGCGATGCCGACGCCGGCCAGGATCGCGGCGCGACGGCGCACTTGGGGCGACTGCTGGCCGATGACGACCGTGACGATGCGCTCCGCGCGTCTGTTGCCGGGATCGAACGTCAGCCGGAACTCTCGGCTGGTTGCCCCCGAGCGCACTATCAGCATCCGTCCGGCGTCTTCGTCGTGGAGGTGCAAGACAAACTGGAACTTGCCGGCGCGGTTCGTGTCGGTGGTGCCCAGCACCTCCCCGCCCGAGCCCACCAAGCTGACCGCGCTGCGGCTGCGCGGCGTGCCGTCGCTCTCGTAAATCGCACCGCGTACGGTTAGGCGGTGGTCCACCTCATGGGTGGCGCCAGCGAAAGGCGCAGGAGCCAGGAGGGCCGCTACCAGAAAGACGGCCGACCAGCGCATGCGGTGGATCATACAGGACGACGCTCCACCACGATTCGCGGACGCATGCCGTCTCTGACTTATAATCGGGACGCATGAGTCAGAAACCTTGCTATCGGATCGCTGTCTATCCGGGCGACGGCATCGGCCAGGAGGTCACGCCGCTGGCCTTCGACGTGCTGCATCAGGCCATCGGCGACACGGTCGAGCTCGACTGCACCGAGTTCCCGTGGGGGGTGAGCTACTGGCTGGAGCACGGCACGCCGACCCCACCGGACTACATCGAGCAGCTACGCGCCTTCGACGCCATCTTTCTGGGAGCGGTAGGGGCGCCGGACCAGATGCCGGACCCGGTGTCGCTGGAGCCGCCGGTGCGGATTCGCCAGTCGTTCGACCAGTACGCGTGTCTGCGGCCGGCGCTGCTGCTGGACGGCGTGCGCAGCCCGCTGGCCGGCATGGAGCCGCGGGCGATCGACCTGCTGGTGGTGCGCGAGAACTCCGAAGGGGAATACGTCAACCAGGGCGGGCGGTTCCGCCGTGGTGAGCCGGACGAGATCGCCGTGCAGTCGGCGATCCACACCCGCGTCGGCGTGACCCGCATCCTGCGCTTCGCGCTGGAGCAGGCGCGCGCGCGCCGCCAGCACCTCACCATGGTGACCAAGTCCAATGCCCAGAAGTACAGCTTCGTCCTCTGGGAGGAAGTGCTGGAGGAGCTCATCCCGGAGTACACGGACGTGCGCACCGACCGGCTGTACGTGGACGCCGCGGCGATGGACCTGGTGCGCCGGCCGCGCGACTTCGACGTGATCGTCTCCTCCAACCTGTTCGGGGACATCCTGTCGGACTTGGCGGCGATGGTGGTCGGCGGCCTGGGCATGGCGCCGAGCGCCAATATCCGTCCCGACCGCGGCGCACCGTCGATGTTCGAGCCCGTGCACGGTTCGGCGCCGGACATCGCCGGCACGGGGATCGCCAATCCGACGGCCGCCATCCTGAGCGCGGCGATGATGATCGAGTGGCTCGGGCACGCCGAGCC
Source organism: Spirochaetia bacterium (assembly GCA_965262795.1). Taxonomy (GTDB): domain Bacteria; phylum Spirochaetota; class Spirochaetia; order SZUA-6; family Bin103; genus CATQHW01. Next base: position 4,949,473 of record OZ253561.1, read on the forward strand.
GGCCGAGCGCATGCGCGCCGCCTGCGAGCGGGTGCTGGCCGGCGGAGCCGGGACCCCGGACGTCGGCGGAACCCTTTCGAGCTCCGAGTTCGCCGCGCAGGTGGCCGAACGGATCGCCGACTGAGCCGGGTCCGGTCGCCGCGTGGCCGCCGAGCTGGAGCGCCTGCGCGCGGAGTTGGCCGAGGCGCGCCGCTTGGCGCGGCTGGACCCGCTCACGCAGGCGTGGAACCGGCGTGCCATCGTCGAGTTGCTGCACCGCGAGCTGGAGCGCGCGCGGCGTGAGCGGGGACGCGTCGGTGTGCTGTTCATCGACCTGGACCGTTTCAAGCGGATCAACGACACCCACGGCCACGCCGCCGGCGACGCGGTGCTGTGCGAGGCGGCCGCGCGCATGCGCGCGGTGGTGCGGCCCTACGATCCGGTCGGCCGTTACGGCGGCGACGAGTTCATGGTGATCGTCCCCGGAGCGGGCGCCGAGCGGGGCGCGCCGCGGGCGGCCGCGGCGATCGTCGCCAGCCTGCGGGGCCGGCCGGTCGCTACCCCGGCGGGCGCGGTGCGGGTGACCGCCAGCATCGGCGTGGCCGTCGCAGCCGCGGGCTCCCTCGACTCCGAACGGCTGATCGCAGACGCCGATCGCGCCATGTATGCCGCCAAGCGCGCCGGCGGCGACACCGTGAGGGATGATCCTCCCTCATCGCGAAGCGACAGGAGCTGACGTGAACGAAATTCAGCGATACGAGTTCGACCGGCAGGGATTTCTGGTCATCGAGAACATGCTGACGGCGGTGCAGGTAGCGAGCCTGGGGGCCGCCGTCGACGCCCTGGAGGAGCACGCCGTGGCCCGCCTCGACGCGCCGCCGCGCAAGCGCAGTCCGCGGGGGCACGAGTATCACCGCGACCTCGACCTGGGGTATCACGTCCAGGGCTCCCGGGAGGAGGGAGCGACCGTCATCATCGAGGACTTCTGGAACGCCGATCCCGCCTTCGATCTGCTCATCGGGCATCAGCCGACCATGGACTGCGTGTGCTCGGTGATTCAGGGACGCGCCACGATCAACAACTCGGAGATCCGCATCCGCTACCGCGGCAACCAGAGCACCAACCACGGCGGCACGCGCTCGGCGAAGTACCGCTACCACGTCAACCGGAACGGCATCGACTGCATGATGGTGCGCATGGTCTATTTCCTGCACGACGTCAGCCGTGAACAGGGAGCGTTCTGCGTCATCGCGGGCACCCACAAGGGAAACTTCGACTGCCCCTACGACACCAATGACCCCGACGTCGAGCCCGGGGTGGTCGGCCTCGAGGTCAAGGCCGGCGACGCCATCTTCTTCACCGAAGCGCTGCGCCACGGCGGGCTGACCAATCATTCCGCGCAGGTACGCAAGACCTTGCACGTGGGGTACGGCCCGCACTTCCTGATGTCCCAGAACATCGCCACCATGGATGAGCCGCCGTATCTCACCGATGCCACGCGCGCCCGTCTGACGCCCGCGCAGTTCGACCTGTTCCGCCCCTACCCCGGTCCGTGAGCGGCCGGCCGCAGGGGCACCTCGGTCAGCGCGCCAGCCATGCGCTAAAGCGTTCGTTCATCTCGTCGCCGTGGTCGCTCCACCACTGCCAGTCGTGGTGCAGGGCGCGGCGCAGATTGCCCGGCGTCGTCGGCATGTGCGGCGCCATTTCCACCCCCGTGTCCAGGTGCTCGGTGACCAGCGCCGCGCCGGAGCGGCGTACCGGACCGTAGGAGATGTGGCGGCTCACCGCCGCCATCGACTCCGGCCTGCCGGCGAAGGCGATGAACTCACGCGCCGCCTCCAGATTGGGCGCGCCGGCGACGATGACGAGCTGGCTGTTGTCCAGGATCTGCCCGTCCCACCCGACCACGAACGGCTGGCTCTCCAGGACCTGAGCGTTGAATATGCGGCCGTTGTAGGCGGTGCTCATCACCACCTCGCCGTCGGCCAGCATCTGCGGCGGCTGCGCGCCCGCTTCCCACCACACGATGTGGTCCTTGATCGTGTCGAGCTTCCGGAACGCCCGCTCGACGCCCTCCGGCGTGTCGAGGGTGGCGTACACTTGACCCAGCGGCACGCCGTCGGCCAGCAGCGCGATCTCCAGGTTGTCGCCGGGCACGCGACGCATGCCGCGACGGCCCGGAAACCGCTCCACGTCGAAGAAGTCCTCGATCGTCTCCGGCTTGGCGTCCGGGAAGTGCTGGGGATGGTAGGCGTAGATGGACGAGAAGAAGATGGTCCCCATCCCGCAATCGGTGAGCGTTCCGGGATAGAAGTCCTCCTCCGCGGGGGTGCCGTCCGCCGCAGGCGGAAGATCCTCGACGTTGATGAGCTCCAGCAGGCCCTCGTCACAGCCGAGCACGGCATCGGCGAGGTTCAGGTCGACCACGTCCCAGTACACGTTGCCGGTCTCCACCTGGGCGCGGATCTGGGCGAGCCCGCCATTGTAGTCCTCCAGCCGCACCTCGATCCCGGTCGCGGCCGTGAACGGCTCGTGATACGCCTTCTGGCTCGCACGGGCATACGACCCGCCGAAGGACACCACGGTCAGCGACTGCTCGGCGGCAACCGGCAAGCCGAAGACAAGGAGAGCGAGCAACACCGCCCCCGCCAGAGCACGCCTCCCGGCCAGATTGGTTGTTCTCATGGCGCCATCATCGCGCTGCCACACCCGGAGGGGTCAAGTGTCGCATCCCGGTTACTTGACATGCGCCATATGGCGTATTACGTTCCGTCATGATACGGAATTTCAGAAGCCGAGCGCTTCAGCGCCTTATGGAGCGCGGCGACGCGCGCCGTATCCGCGCCGAACACCGCGAGACCGTGCGGGACATTCTGGCGCGGCTCAACGCGTCCGCCGGCCGGGGACATGAACCTGCCCGGCTTTCGGCTGCACCCGTTGAAAGGCGACCGTGCCGGTTTCTGGGCCGTCACGGTCCGCGCCAACTGGCGCGTGATTTTCCGTTTCGAAGACGGCCACGTCGTCGATGTTGACTACGTGGACTATCACTAGGGAGGTCCTGCCATGCTGATGCACGATCCGCCCCACCCGGGCGCCTTTATCAGGCGGCAATGTCTGGAGCCCCTCGGTCTGACCGTCACCGAGGCTGCGAAGGGGCTCGCGGTGTCGCGCAACACGCTTTCCTTGCTGCTCAACGGGCGTCTCGGGATTTCTCCCGAAATGGCCATCCGGCTGTCACAAGCCTTCGGCGGCAGCCCGGAAAGCTGGCTGCAGCAGCAGATGCAATACGATCTCTGGCAGGCTTGGACGAGCCGCAAGGAGATCCCGATTCGGCAGTTCGTCACCGCCTGACACCCAGACATCCACACGAAGTTCCGCCAGTTGACACAAAGCTCTCTGGGGTCTTCCGGGTTTCGTGTGGGTGAGACCTGACCGAGGCGCGCGCTTGGGGGAGGCAGCGGTCACGGTGCAGGCTCACGCGGTGACCTGCCTTGCGCGTGACGGTGGCGGTGATGGGCGCCCGTCGGTTTCGCGCCGGTAGCGGCTCGGCGGCGGCGCGGAGGTCGGCATCGGCCGAACCGCCCGCGCCGGTGTGGGAGCGGCGCCGGCGCTGCACAGCCGGCTGCGACTCCGGCGTCGAAGCGGCGTGGTGGCCGGCGTCCGGGTCGGTCTTCGGCGCCGGAGCGCTGCTCCCGTGCGCCTGCTCCGGCGTCGGAGTTCGCGGCGCGTCCGCGGGCCGACTGCCGCTGCGCGCTCGGCGCGGTGGCCGGCTCGGGTCGTGGCGGTCGAGCCCCTCCTTGACCAAGCGTCCGACAAGCTGCCCCAGCGTCATGCGCGGGTTCACGTGCGAGAGCAGCCCCCGGAGCTGCTCCAGCCCCTGCTGGCACTCCGCGTCGATGACCGCCTTCAGCTCAGCTTCTGCCGCCCCACCGCATCGAGCACCAGCGGCGGCGGCGGCGGAGATCGACCCGCGGCGGCGCTCAGCGTCAGCGAGCCGTCGCGCAACCCCTCCCGCGCGTGCGGTTGATCGGCGCACAGCCGCATGGCGCCGATGCGCCGAGCGGCGGCCGCGTCGCTGTAGCCGAGCTCGCGCACCGCGTAGTCGAACAGGCTGGAGAAGCCTCGCTCCAGATACAGGCCGCGCGCGTCGATCTCGGCCAAGTGGTCGATTCTCCAGAGACGGCGCGCCGCCGGCATCGGATATTGGCATAAAATCCCCCATTGAGGGTCACATTTTTATCCCTGCTTTCGTTTCTTGGGTCGGCGTTGTCGGCTTATACTTTCACACTAATTGTAGTCCGTTTCTCACCCTGATGTCGCGCCACAAAGGAGTAAGCGAGTGAGGTATCCATTCATTGGTCTGGTAGCGCTACTTGCTGTAGCGCTGAACGGGTGCGACGCGGCGGTTGCTCCTCGGGGCAAGGAGCCGGCGGCGACGCCCGCTGGCGAGCAGATCGAAACGCCGAGTGACGAGGTTGCTACGGAGACGGGGGAGAGCGGCGGCAATACTGCGAACACCAATTTCAGCCCCGGTGTCACCCCGGCGGCGCCTCCTACGAATACCGCTACGTTCGTAGGCGCCCCTCAGCTGATCGACACCTACCGGTTGATATACGGCTCCGTAGAGGTAACGGAGCAGGTTGTCAGGATCGGATGGGTGCCGCCTGATGCCTGGGGCGGGAGCGGAGGAACCCGAGCGTACCAGTACCGTACGAAGGTTGACGACACCTTTAGCTCGTGGCTTAGCGTCCCCGGCACGCATCCGACCAGGACCGACTATAGTGAATCCCGACAGTCGGTGATCCGTCTGGTGCCGCGGTGGACCTACGCGGATCTCCCTATTGGGTCGCGGGGTACGGTTACGTACTACTTTCGGGCGACGCGGAACGGCAGGGGCGACCCGAACGGGACCGAGCTTGGAAGCGTCGAGATAGGGGAGCTTGGGCCGGTGAAAGTGAGCAACCTTCGCGCCCGGCAGCGTCTCGGCAGCGATCGGGTATACGAAGCGCAATTCCAGCTTGCGGAGATTCATCTTGGACACGACGACACTAGGGTGTTTTTCTATAGGAGTGCGGATTGCCGGGGCTGGACGATGACGGTAGGAGGCTTTACTCAGAGGCTCGACCAGCCTGATCGCAACGCCGAAGCCAGCTACCTCAATTCGCAGGATAGCACGGAGGTCGGTATCCGGGTTCAGATTACCGGTGAAACGGGCGTCGGCGAATGTGTAGGGACGCGCCTTAGCGTCTGGTAAAACAGGCGGCGCGCTTCCGGAGCCGTAGTTGACGGTCCTTATGTGACGTCCTTTCACGCGAGTTCCTGACACGCGCTTTCTGAAGGAACTTGGCGTTTCGTGCGACCCGGTCTCGCGCGACCGGTCAACAGTCCGCGAAACCAATCCGGCATTTCGAGGTCGGGTCGTAGGGCGACGACGCCAACGCGGTGCCGGTCGACGTAGTCCGTGCGGGTCAGCCATTCCGTTTCCGTGGCGTTCGGGACCAGTAGGAGCGTCCATTCCGGCCGGCGGGGTCCCCAGCGGAGCGCATCGGCATACGGGTGCACGCTCTCCACCATTCCGCTGAGGATCCCAGATTCGGCGGCGCGGTACTTTGCGTCGAGGACGACGAATCGCGTCGCGCCGTCGGCAGACTGTGAAGCAAGCACCAGATCGGGTCTGAACTCGCGTGAAATCGACCAGCCCTCGGTCTCTTGGTCCCCTCTCGTCTTGCGGAAGGTACGCTGCAAATGGAGCGTGATGCGGCTTCCATCGCCGCGCCTGCCGGTGCATCGTCGACGATCGGAGTCGGTCTGGCCCGCGCGGGCTCGTCACCGATCACCAGATGCGCGTCGAAGTCGATGATCTCGTCGATCATGCGAGCGAACACCTCACGGCCCGCCTTGCCCCGATCGGGGCTTACGTCGAGCAGCCAGATGCCCAGCGACCGGTCGTCCGCATCCAGAAGCTCGGCGCGCACCTCGCCAGCGTAGAACCCCGGCGTCCACGCCCACTCATTCGCGGACCCCTCGACCCGTCCGAGCGGTTCGTCGTCGATGAGAAGCCGGCATTCGCGATCGGCCGGACCCAGGAAGGTGGCTTCCTGCCGCTCGACGAACCCTCCGTTCGGCCGGGACGCGTCAAGGTCGTGGAGACCGTCATCGCGCCGAGTACGTAGCGTAATCCCGCGTTCGGCGGTCACGGCCCTATCGCCAGAAACGGAAGCTGCCGGTCTGGTCCACGTCCTCGATGAGCTCCTCGACCTTTCGGGCAGAGCGAGTCAGGTTCCGCTCCTTCAGCGCGGTCGGGCAATCCGCAAGCGCATTGCGGAAGCGAGGAGAGTCATCGCCGCGCAGCTTCGGCAGGACTTTCGCGTAGAGCACTCGGTCGAGCGCATCATTCACGGACAGCTCGGCGCTCTGTGCCTGCCGCTGCTCCATGAACCGCACGACCTCCTCGATCACCCTCCAGCCGAAGTGCAGCCGGGCCGGACTGAGCGCCTCCATGAGGCGTGTGAGTATCTGCCTGACCGTATCCTTGTCCTGATCGACCAAGGAAGTTTTCTCCCAACCCGGCCACCGGTCCACGTTGACATCCCAGAACTCCAGCGTGAATGCCCGGTCCAGCACCTTGTCGGATATGCCCATGGTGGTCTCGTCCATGTTTACCGTGCCGATGAGGACCAGGTTGTCCGGGTAGCGAATGCTCGATGGGATGCCGTGCTCATCCTGGTCGCCGCCATGCAGCGATATGTCGCCGTGTTCAAGCTCCATCGCGCTGAGGATCGGCGCCAGATACTGCTCCGGGTGGGACAGGTTCATTTCGTCGAGCACGCACACGTGGGGTTGGGCCGGGTTCTCTGTCGCGCGAACCAGAAATCGCAGGAACTCGGTTGCGGTGTATCGGCTCTCACCGAGAGGGTTGACGTACCCCAGCAGCGGCGTCGGGTCGTACCAGCCCGGTTGTACTGCGATCGTACAGATTCGAGCCTTCGACTCGCCACCTTCTCCGGTCAGAGCCATGGCGTATTCGAGCGCAAGCTGGGTCTTGCCGGTTCCGGAGAGCCCGGTGAGCACCGCGAAGTGCCGTCGTTCGCGTGCCCAGAGACCGAGATGGAGCGACTCCACCATGTCCCGATCGAAGATGAGTTTCCCCGCCTCCCGGACGGACTTGAAGTGTTTGGCGACTCGGCTCAATTCGGGTCGAATGACCGGTGGCGGAGGAGGTTCATGGTGAATCTTGAGCAGAATCGCTGGCAGCATCATGCGTCGCGCGACGCTGTTCCAGTCTGATGGATCCACCGGACCGATGACGCCGTTTAGCCCGTCCAGAGTCCGCCTGTTGGCCTGGGCCCGGGATTTGCCACGTCCGCCTCCGCCCAGGTGCTTGTACAGGGTCCAGGTGTCTGTCGGATAGCGGAGAGTCGTGAAGTCGTTCGGGAAGAGAGCTGCGAAGACCCGCGTCGCTTTGAGTATCGGCTTGTCCCTGTGCCCGTTGCGGTCTGGAGGGACGAACGGCTGCACCAGATCAAGCGTCGCATTCAGGACTTCATCCAGTCGGACGGCCCTTTCGTCCGGTGCTATCGGGAGATGCCCAGTGGTCAGTCGTGGAACGCTCGACGAAAGTCCGAATCGGCGAGAGCTGCACTCACGTCGTAATCGCCGTGGCCCAGATCGAAGAGCGGATTGTCGTCCCAGACGCGACGCAGGAAGGTCTCGCTCTGCCGCTCCTCGCCGGACGCTTCGTGTAGCTCCTGCAGGAACTTGGCCGTGGTCTCGACCCTCTCGACGTACTGCGGATCCTGCGCGAGCTTCCGTTCGGCTTCTCGACAGGCGTCCCGCAGCCCTTTCGGGGTCCTCAGATCGAATGTCGCCATGGCGGTCTCTCCCGTATTCCGTTCAGGCGGAGTCCAGATAGGCGATGGTGAGCGGACCCTGCGGGAGCACGCAGAGCCGCTCGGGGGCGAGGTTCGCCAGGGTGGCTTCGATGTCGCGGGTCGGGGTGAGCAGGGCGGCGCGGATCTCGTCGTCGCCGAGGCCGTCGCTGTAGACGTAGACGTCCGCGTGGCGCTGGATCTGCGCCTGGATCTGCACCTGCCACTGGTCCTGCGCGGAAAAGCCGGGCTGCCTGAGCATCTCCAGGATCGCGTCCGGCGATCCGGCTTCGGCCAGCAGCTCCGCGTAGCGGCCGTGGCTCGGCAGGCCGTCGGAGCACTCGGCCGCCATGATGATGGCGCCGCCTGAGCGCACGATGCCGCGCGCGGCCTGCATGCCCTTCACGGTCTGGTACAGGTTCTGGTCGAGCGGGTAGCCGCTGTTGGTGGTGACCACGGCGTCGAACGGCTCCTCCACCGCCACCATGGCGCTTTCGCGCACGAAGTCGCAGCCGCGCCGGTGGGAGGCCACCACGTCGCCGGCGAACACGCCGGTGATCCGGCCCTGCGCGTTGAGGGTGACGTTGAGCAGGAACAGCGGCTCGATCAGCGCCGCCGCCTCCCGCATCTCTTCCCAGATCGGGTTGCCGTTGGTGATCCCCCAGGTGGCGCGCGGGTCGCCGATCATGGCGTAGCCGTGGTTGGTGAGTACGCTCTCGCTGCCGGCCAGTGCCGGCAGGGCGCCCTTGGGGCCGCCGGAGAAGCCGGCGAAGAAGTGCGGCTCGATGAAGCCGGTGAGGATCACCAGATCGGCCTCCATCACCGTGCGGTTCAGGCGGATGGCGTTGCCGCGGCTGGTGGTGCCGGCGGCAACCAGGTCCGCATCGTCCCAGGCGTCGTGCTGCCGGCAGCGGTAGCGGTCGACGACGCCGTCGCCCAGCATCTGCCGCAGCTCCGCTTCGGTCTGCGGGCGGTGGGTGCCCAGGGCGTTGATCAGGGTGATATCGCCGCGGTCCACCCCGGCTGCTTCAAGCGCCCGCAGCAGGACCGGCAGGATGCGGTCGTTTGGCGTGGCGCGCGTGATGTCGGAATGGGTCACCACCACCCGCCGCTTGCCTGCCGCCAGCTCGGCCAGCGGCGGCGAGCCGGTGGGCGCGGCGATCGCCGCCTCGATCGCCGCCGCCTCGTCGTCCACACCGTCCACGTGACGGGGCAGCACCACCTGTGCGCAGGCCGGCACCTCGATCGAGAGCCCGTTGCGGCCGTAGGCCAGATCGACCCGTTTCTTCAACGCCGGGATGGTATCATCCGGCGCGATGACGGACACGTGGACGTGGGAGTTGATCGCCAGGCACGAGGTGATCACGGAGGGGCCGGCCTGGGACGGCGCAGGGCTGCGCTATACGGAGATCGACGCGAACCGGCTCTGGCGCTACACCCCCGCCGACGGCAGGCGTGAGATCTGGCGCGAGTCGACCGGCGGCGCCAACGGGACCATCTTCGACGCCGACGGCCGCTACTACGCCTGCGAGGGCAAGGCGCGGCGGGTGGTCCGCTATGCCGCCGGCCAGCCGACCGAGGTGATCGCCGACGCGCATGCCGGCGCGCCCTTCAACGAGCCCAACGACTTGGCGGTGGACGCCGCCGGCCGCGTCTGGTTCAGCGACCCCAACTACGGCGAGCGCCCGCTCGCGCAGCGGCGCGAGTCGGTCTACCGGGCCGATCCTGCCTCCTCGGGATGGACGGTCACGGAGGTCACCACCGACACCAACCGCCCCAACGGCGTGCTGCTGTCGGCGGATCAGTCGATCCTGTACGTGGCCGAGAGCCCGCGCCGGCTCGACCAGCGGCGGCAGCTACGCGCCTATCCGATCCGGCCCGACGGCAGCCTGGGCGACTACACGCTGCTGCACGACTTCGGCGCCGGCCGCGGCGTGGACGGCATGTGCCGGGCAGCCGGGCTGGCGCAGGCCGGGCTGATCGTGGCCACCGCCGGCCACCACGAGCGCGGCCCGGGGCCGGCGATCTACGTGTTCGACGCCAAAGGGCTTCCCCTCTCGACCCATGCCACACCGGCTGACCGGCCCACCAACTGCACCTTCGGCGGCGCCGATCGGACGGGCCTTTACGTCACCTTCTTCGGAGGCGAGCTGTACCGCGTGGCCGACTCCGGCTTGTGCGCTCCTCGCGCGCGCGCCGAATCGAGCGGAGTCTCGGTACCGATTGAAGCGCCAACGCCATCTGTGCAATGAACCGTACAATGAACAGAGCAGTCGCCCTCGACGCCGCTTCGACCACCGACCCAACCTGTTGCTGGACCCGCCTGGACTCAAAGCGTGAGATTGACCCCATCGACCCACGCCACACCCGGGCCAAGTCTTCCAAATCATACGATCTCAGGTCTTCCACTCTCCCATGGGCCCTAGACCAGTGCACACTACACCACCATGACGCCACCAGGGCCACCAACAATGGCTGAGATCAGCGATAGTCATGCGAATGCAGATCCGGAGCACCCCGACATCTTCACCGATCACAACGTCAGCTCAACTGCCGAGTGGGCAGGAACACTTGGGAACGGCCTATCATGGATCATTTTCCACGGTTCGGCCCTCGCGGTCTTGAAGCAACTGCCCCCAAATAGTATTGACTGCATCGTCACGTCACCACCCTACTTTTGGCTTCGTGATTATGGAGTGGACGGACAAATGGGTCTTGAGGACACCGTCGCTGAATACGTTTCCTCTCTTGCAGGAGTAATGATCGAGTGCCGGCGTATTCTGAGGCCCGACGGACTGACCTTTCTAAATATCGGCGACACGTTTTATTCAGGCAAGGGCCTTTCTCACGGACATGATATCAAGAGCAAGAAGAGACGATTCGGGTTACGTGCGGTCGACAAGAGCGGAGGGTTGGGAATTGGTCTCCAGCGAAAGTCCCTCATAGGGATACCTTGGCGCATCGCTTTGAGGTTAACCGCTGACGGTTGGGCTCTCCGTAGCTCTGTGATCTGGTGCCGTAAGAACCGGCTGCCCGAGTACGTTCGAGATCGCCCAGGGCGCAGCTACGAATACATATTCATGTTGGCCAAGCGTCCGCGCTACTACTTCAACAAGCAGCCGCTTATAGACCGAGGTATAGAAGAAGACATGTGGACGATCTCGACCCAACCCAAGTCGACCAACGGATTGGATACGGCGCCATTCCCGGACGAGCTTGTGGAGCGATGTTTGGAGATCGGCTGCCGAGAACGGGGCGTCGTTCTCGATCCCTTTGTAGGGAGTGGGACAACGGTACGGGTAGCGCTGCAAAGCGGACGCTCCGGTATCGGCATTGACCTCAATAAGCGTTTCTGCGAATTCTCCGCAGGGTCTCTGGATCAGCTGTCGGTATGAAATACCTATCTTCGAAGAGCGTGGCGTGGGCCATAAACGAGCTCAGAAAGGCCACCCATCCCTTTGTCGGGATCACTTTCCTGGCGTGCAAAGACGCGGAATTACCAGTGGGGAGAGCCCTATCCCTTAGTCTCGACGCGCTCACACGAGAGCACTTGGACAAATATCACCGCCTAGACCCGCAGAGCGACTATTACTTCCAACCATTCAAGAGCAACAAATACTGGCTGACATCGACATACGCGTCATCGGGGTTGCAGGCTATAAACACGCAGACGTTTGGGAATTCATTCATTCATGGGAAGAATACACGCACATGGGGGTTCCACGCGCACTACGTTAGCATAATCGCGGAGGTGCTGGATTCGCTAGGTGCTCAAGGACCACCACTTGAGGCGATCGCCATCTGGCTCGGAAAGTCGCGCCCATGGAATGATGTGGACACCCTATCAACGGTAGTACGGGCGTTTTTGGAATCATACCGTATAGATGGCGCGGAGCGGGACCATCTCTTTGTTGACGGGGCCATCTCGGACGCGGACGATGCTAACGGATTGTTCAGCGAAGGGGCTGCGGACCTGAAGTCGATGGCGTACGATTTCCAGACGCCTCCCGACGTACCGGAGGAGGCGGGTGGTGCACTCAGCGGCTTGCGGTTAAGGAACATCGGTCCGGCACAGCGTCTGGATGTAGACTTCGGGGAGCGGCTGACCGTAATTGCTGGGGACAACGGTTTGGGAAAGTCGTTCTTGCTTGAGGTTGGCTGGTGGGCGTTAACCGGGGGTTGGGCAGGGAACCCAGCGTTGCCGTTTGACAATCGAAGTGGAAAGGTCGCGACGGTAGCGTGCGAAGTACGTAGCAAGGCGGGGCAACGGCGAACGGGGTCTTTCACCTTTGACTGGAGGCGTCAGGCGTGGGTGGCGGAGGACGATCGGCCCGGGATGGCTTCGTTGTGCGTGTTTGCGAAGGTAGACGGCTCGTTTGCCGTGGCGGATGAAATGACAGTGCGTGTACAGGGGGACCGCGGCTCACCGTCGAGTGTGTTTACGAGTTACGAGGTGTGGAACGGCAAGGCTGGGGCGACGGAGGGGCTCGTTCGCGATTGGGTAACCTGGCAGCTGGCGGAGGACGGGCATTTCTTTGCGATGCTGAAACGTGTATTGGACAAGCTATCTCCGGAGGACCTAGGGGTTCTGACTCCAGGGAAACCGACGCGGCTACCTGGAGATCCGAGACAGATTCCGACGATCGAGCACTCGTATGGAAGCGTGCCGGTGCCGTATGCATCCGCCGGGGTACAGAGAATTCTGCAGCTTGCGTATGTGATCATCTGGGCTTGGCAAGAGCATACGGTGGCTGCCGATCAGGTGGGAGAGTCCCCGACGAGAAATCTTGTGGTCGTTGTGGACGAGATAGAGGCTCACTTGCACCCTCGGTGGCAACGGACGATATTGCCGGCGGTGATGCAAGTCGGGAAGCTGCTAGATAAGTACGCGAATATGCAGGTAATTGTTTCAACGCATTCGCCGATGGTACTCGCGTCGATTGAGGGGGAATTCGGCGCGCCGAGCGACACGATATACCATCTGGAGTTGAGGAACGGCGAAGTGGGCCTGAGTCCTGTCGAGTTTCATAAACAGGGCGATTTTTCGGCGTGGTTGACATCCCCGATATTTGGGCTAAAACATGCGCGTTCGCGGGAGGCGGAGCGCGCGATAGAGGCTGCGAAGAGGCTTCAGATCGCTGACTTACCGGAAGGATTGGAAGTTAGAAAGGTATCCAATGAACTGCGGCGGCTGTTATCGGCAGACGATCCGTTTTGGCCGCGTTGGAGTTTCTTTGCTGAGCAAGTGGGTGTAAATTCGTGATTCCGGTGTTGCAGCAGCCAGAATACCAAGAGTTTGATATAGAGGTAAGGAAGGCAGGAGAGAGGTTCCTGAGGAGGAATCCGTGTCCGTCGTCGCGTCAGTTTGGTAAGCATAACTACTGGAAGAAGGCAGCAAAGGAGCTTCATGAGGCGTATATGGGTTGCTGCGCTTACACCTCTATGTACATGGCGGAGACGGGGTCCGTCGATCACTTTCGTCCGAAGTCGAAGTATCCGTGGTTGGCATACGAGTGGACGAACTATCGGCTATCGCGCTCGAAGATAAACCTTCGAAAGGGAGATGCCGAGGACCTGGTCGACCCGTTTGGGGTGAAGACGGGATGGTTTGAGCTTGATCTGCCCAGTTGTCTGGTGCGCGCAGGAAGGGGAGTGTCAGGGGAGTTGAGGAGGACGGTGATATCAACGATCGACATTCTGCAGTTGAACGCGGATGACAGGATGGTTCAGGAGCGTTGTGATCTGTTGGTGCACTTGGCGCGCGGGGATATTACGCTCGGTTTCTTGGAGAAGCGGTATCCGTTTCTCGCTGTCGAGGTAAAGCGGCAAGGAGTTGTAGCGGGGTTAAGCGCGATATTCAAAGTCTCGTGAGAAAGGGCGGTGGAGAGCAATACGAGTTGGCACGCAACTTGGCTGTGTCCGGCCAGGAATATTCGTGCGTGCGCTCGGTTCTCCGCGGGGGACTTGGCTTTGGCGGGGTGCCGGACGATCCGCACCCGCAAGCTAAGCACTTGGGGTTGTTGGAGTCTGCGACGACCGCGTTCAAAGGTCAGCCGGTTCGCCTCGGCTGAAAGCGGAGGGGAATCGGCGTTGAGGCCGATCACATGCTCGGGACGCGGGTGCGACGTACGTCGCCGTGCCCATCACCGCGTCCGGGAGTCGCGGTTCGGCGTACTCTTAGGCGGTCGCGGGAGTATGTGTTTGACGCCAGGGGGCTTGCGCTCTCCGCCCGTCCGACGCCGGCCGATCGGCCGACCAACTGCACCTTCAGCGGCTGCGCTTCCTGGCCCGGCCCGGGTTGTTGATCGTTGACGAAGTCGGCTACCTGCCACTGGAACCCGGTGGCGCGAACCTGTTCTTCCAGCTCGTCAACGCGCGCTACGAGAAGGGCGCGATGATCCTGACCTCCAACCGCGGCTTCCGTGAGTGGGGACAGGTGTTCGGCGACAACGTGATCGCCGCCGCCCTGCTGGACCGCTTGCTGCACCACGCTGATCGTCATCGAGATCGACGGCTCAAGCTACCGGCTGCGCGAGCACGCGCACCTGATGCCCGAGGCGCTGCATCCAACGCCCGTGTCGACTCCACCCAAGCGTGGGCGGGGTCGGCCACGAAAGACCGAGGTGCCCCCGTCACTCAAGGGCTGCCCCCCGACCATCACTACGTCGGGGTGGGGACTCTTACTCCGGCAGAAGTGGGGAGATTTGCTCGGGTATTCACACCTTCCGAATGCCTGAAGCAGGTGGGTCTGCCGCGCGCCGCGCATGACCAGCGGCTTGCGTCCCGGCTCACGCTTCCAGGCAAGCAGGCGATCGTAGGCGTCGCGTCGCATGGGGCTACCATAGACCGAATGACCGGCACTGGCGATCATTCGGACGTATTTATGGCTTCGGAGGCATAAGTACGGCCGATAAACGTGCGACTGGCTCTCAGCCGAACATGCGGTCGATCAGCTCCATGGAGAGCACCGCCTCGCGCAGGTCGCAGGCGGGAGGTCCGAACGGGCGGCCGTCCCGCACGCACTCGATGAAGTAGCGGTTCTGGTCGCGGGTGCTGTCGCCGAGGTCGGCGAGCTCCGTGACCTGTCCGTCGATGACCACGTGGCCGCTACGGACGCCTTCCAGGTAGGCGGAGGCGTCACGGCCGTGGAGCTCGTAGCGCTCCAGCCGCGCGCCGGCGGTGACATTGGCGATCAGGTGGGCGACGCAGCCGCTCTCGAACAGGATGAGCCCGCCGTACACGTCGCGGTAGCGGGAGAAGAAGCTCCCGGAGAAGCTCTGCACCTCCGCCACCGGCGAGTCGGCAAGGGCGCGCACGCAGTCCAACGCGTGCACGGGCGTTTCGTAGAAGTACCGTTCGAGCACCGGCGGCTTGAGGATGCCGCGCTCCTCGATATCCACCAGGTTCTTGTGGAACTCGCCGACGATCGTGGTCAGCGGGCCGCGCTCGCAGACCAGCCGCCGCGCCTCGCGAATCAGCGGGTCGAAACGGCGATTGAGCCCGACCATGCAGCGGGCGCCGGTGCGCTCTGCGGTCTCCAGCAGTCGGCGGGTTTCCGAGACGTGCAGTCCCGGGGGCTTCTCCAGCAGGGTGGCGACGCCGGCCTCCAGGCAGATCTGCGCCACCGAGGCGTTGAACTCCGGCGGCACCGCCACGACCACGGCGTCGGGAGATTCGGCCTCGAGCATCTGCTCCGGCGCCGCGTAGGTGGCCGCGCCGCCGAGCTCCTGGGCCGCGGCGCCGCACCGATCGGCGTCCGGGTCGCACACCGCCGCCATGGCGGCTCCATCGATCGCGGCGATGTGGCGTGCGTGGCCGCGGCCTCGTCCTCCGCACCCGATCAGGGCTACGCGCAACTCTTTCAAGTTTTCGACCCCCGGGCGCCTGCGACATCGATGATCACTTTGCGCTCATGCCGGTCTCCTCGCGCCAACGCCGTCATCATCTCCGGCACGTCGTCGAGCGTGCAGCGAGCCTCGATGAAGGTGGCCAGCCGATCGGCCAGCTCCGGCAGGGAGTCCACGCTCTCCTGGAAGGAGGCACGGTCGAACCCGTAGCTGCCGATGACCGACACCTCGTCGGACACCATGTCCTGCAGCGGCAGGCTCACCTCCTTGGCCAGGTTGCCGATGGCCAGCAGCGCCGCGTCCGGCCGGCAGAGCTGGAAGGCCAGCGCGAACGACGAGGCGGTGCCGACCGCGTCGACCACCACGGCCGGGCGCCCGCCGAGCGCCGCCTCCACCGCCGCGGAGGTCGCCGCCGGCTGCTCGCCTGCCTGCAGGTGGTACGGGGTGGCGTCGAAGTCAGCGGCTGCAGCGGCCTTGGCCGCCACCGTGTCCAGCACCACGATCGGACCGAAGCCGCGCAGGTGGGCGACCGTGGCCGCGCACAGGCCGATGGTGCCGGCGCCCAGGATGGCCAGCCGCCCGGGTTCGCGCCCGTGCAGAGCCAGCCGGTCGAAGCCGTGGCCCGCCACCGCCACCGGCTCGGCCAGCGCGGCGATGTCGGCCGCGACCCCGGACGGGATGGGGATGGCGTTGGCGGCGGGGGCCGTGACGTACTCGGCCATCGCGCCGCGGTGGGCGAGGTTGACGCCGATCACCTGCTTGTTCAGGAAGCTCGGGTCGCCCTCCTCCGGGCTCGGAGCGTGATCGGCGACCATGTTGTACAGGGCGACCGCCGTGCCCACCGGCGGCCCGCCGGCGCCGGGACCCAGCGCCGCGACGCGTGCACCCACTTCATGTCCCATGACCATGTCCGGCGCGCGCCGGCCGCTCTCGCCGGTGAAGCCGTGCACGTCGCTGCCGCAGATGCCGACCGCGTCGACGGCCAGCAGCACCTCTCCGGGCCGGGGCTCCGGCTGCGGCAGATCGACCACGCGCATCGTCCACGGCTTCTCGTACAGAACCGCTTTCATGAGGCCGAGCATAGCGGCCCGCGAGCGCGAAGCCAACGACGCCGCGTTCGCATTTTTCCGGCTGAACGCGCACTAACTCCCGCGGCGGCGCTCACAGGCCCCGAGCGTAGCTGCGCCGTTGCGGCCGCGTCCAGGCTGGTGGGTTGACCGGACGGCCTTCGACTGGCGACGATGCCTACAAGCACTGACGCAATGGAGGCAGCGCTATGAGTCAAATCACGCTGCGCGACGTTCCTCGGGAATTGGATCACCGTTTACGCGAGTTGGCGCGGGCACAGAACAAGAGCTTGAACAGAACCATCATCGGCGTCCTGATGGAATCGCTCCATCTCGGAGACGGGCGCGATCGGAAACGTGACATGTCCGACCTTGCCGGGACGTGGAGCGCCGAAGAAGCAGAGGAGTTCGACGCCAACACGCGGGTGTTCGAGCAACTCGACGATGAGATGTGGAAGCGATGAGAATCTGTTTGGACACGAACGCCTATTCGGCGTTCAAGCGAGGGGATGCGGACATCGTCGATGTCGTCGAAACCGCGGAGGAGGTGGCCATGCCGAGCATCGTCCTCGGAGAGCTGTTCGCCGGCTTTCGCATGGGGTCGCGTGCGCGGAGGAACGTGGCTGAGTTGGAGGAGTTCCTGCGCCGCCCCGGCGTTTTCGTGGCCACGGTGACCAAGACCGCGGCCGAGCGCTACGGCATGCTGGTCAGCAAGCTCAGGCAGCAGGGGACTCCGTTACCCACCAACGACATATGGATCGCGGCCGTGGCGCTGGAGCGGGGCGCGCAACTCGTCACGATGGACGCTCATTTCGACAACATCCCCGGTATTTTTGCCACGGGACCGGATCCCTGACAGCCGAGCACTGCTCGGTGCTGCCTCGTAGCGCCTTTGCCCACACCGCCTGCACGACCACCCGCGGCGGGTGACCGACCGCATCGACTGCTACGCGCTGTACATCGACCCGCCGCTCGGCCGCGTCGGCATGACCGAGCCGCAGGTGCGCCCATCGGGCCGCCCGGAATCCTTTGAGAGCCGCATAGCCCTGAGAGAGAGTGACCGAGTGCAAGGAATGTAGTGCCACCCGGCGATTTCCGATCCTCTAAGTTGTTCACTCATATCAGGATAATGTTTAGCCCGTCAAACTTGGGCTAGCGCCCGCGCTGTCCGCTCCGGGCTCGGCGCCGCCGTAGCGCGGCAGCCAGTACTCCAGCCAGGTGCGCTGGCAGCGGCGGTCGCACAAGCACAGCGAACGCCCGCCGTGCTGCGCGCGCCAGAGACGGCCCACGATCATCTTGCCGCACAGGTCGCAGCGCGCGGTGGTGGTGGCGTACAACGCGTCGGGAACCGGCTCCCAGTGTCCCTCGGCGGCGCTCACAGCCCCGAGCGTAGCCGCGCCGTTGCGGTCGCGTCCAGGAGCCAGCCGCCGCCGGCATCCCGCGCCAGCACCACGCCGTACACCTCGCGCGCCGCTCGCGCGCTGAGCACCCCGTCGCGCACCTCCTCGCACACCAGCTCGGGGTCGCGCTCCGCCGGCGGCCCGTACCCGCCGCCGCCGGGACTGACGATCTCGATGCGGTCGCCGTGCCGGACCCGGATGTCCGCGAACTTGTTGGGCGACACCGTGCCGAACGCCTCGCTGAAGGTACCCCAGGCCGCCTCGCCGTGCCTGCGGATGCGCAACGCTCCCGGGCTTCCCGGTTGGCCGCCGAACATCCCCCAGGCACCCTGCTCGTGCCGGTCCATGAAACTGGACACCGTGATCTCCGGCGCCCGCGCCTCGATCACGCGCCGGCTGCCGGAGCCGCCGCGGCTGCGGCCATGGCCTCCCGAGCCGGCCGCCAGGCTGTAGCTGTGCGTGAGCCACGGGTAGCGGGTCTCGAAGACCTCCACCGGCGTGTTGCGGCAGTTGCCGTTGATCGGACACTGGATGTCGTTGCCGTCGCTGGACGCCTTGCCGCCCCAGCCGCAGCCTTCGATGTGGTAGTTGGCATAGAACTCGCCGGTGCGCGGATGCACGCCGCCGAACAGGAAGTTGCAGGAGCTGGCGCCGGCGGCGGCCGCCACCCGCTGCGGCAGAGCCGCCGAGAGGCAGCCGAACAGGACGTCGACGATGCGCTCGTGGATCTCCGAGTTGCCGCCCACGCTGGCACCGGGATGCTCGACGTTGACCACCGTACCGGGCGGCACGATCAGCTCGATGGGACGGTAGCAGCCGGAGTTGCGCGGAATGGTGCGGTCGGTGAGGTTGAGCATCGCGTTGTAGGTGGCCGAGGCGGTCACGCCGTAGGTGCAGTTGCAGGGACCCTGCGCCTGCGGGCTGGAGCCGTTGTAGTCGAAGATGATGCGCTCGCCGCGCACCACCGTGGTGCAGTGGATGCGGTAGCGCTCGTCGGCCACCACGCCGTCGTTCTCGATCCAGTCCTCGAACTGGTACTCGCCGTCGGGAATCTCCGCGATCTCCGCGCGCATGCGCCGATCGGAGTAGTCCATGAGCTGCTTGCCGGCGCCGATCACGGTGTCGAAGCCGTAGCGGTCCAGGAGCTGGTGCAGACGCCGTTCGGCGACCGTGAGCGAGCCGATCATGGCGTGAAAGTCGCCCCATGAGGTGCGCGGCGTGCGGTGGTTGGTGAGGATGATCTTCCAGATGTCGTCGACGTACTCGCCGCCGCGCATGATCTTCACCGGCGGCAGCCGCAGGCCCTCCTGATAGACCTCGCGGGCGTCGGCAGCGAATCCGCCGACTGCCTTGCCGCCGATCTCGGTGAGGTGGGCGATGTTGCCGACGAACCCGTACAGCTCGCCGCGGTGGTACACTGGCTTGATCACGGTGTGCTCGGGCAGGTGGCAGCCGCCGCGGTAGGGATCGTTGTGTATCACCACGTCGCCGGGGCCGAAGTTCTCCAGTCCCACCTCGGCGATCGTCCACTGCATGGTGTAGAGGATCGCCCCGATCTGGGCCGGGCAGAACTCGGCGTAGGAGACCATCTGCGCGTCGCGGTCGAACACCACGCAGGAGAAATCCAGCCCCTCGTTGAAGATCGAGGAGTAGGAGGTCTTCATCATCGCCAGCCCCATCTCGCGGCAGGTGTTGACCAGGTAGTTGTTGATGATGGTGAGGGTGACGCTGTCCAGGGTCTGGGCCATCGCGCTATGCCTCCCCCGGCGCCGCGGCCGGCAGGGTGAGGACGAGGTTGCCGAGCCGATCCACGGCCAGATGCACCCCGTCCGGCACGAAGGTGGTGGAGTCGAGCTCCTCGATCACGGCCGGACCGCGCACATCGGTGCCCGCGGGCAAGCGGTCGCGGCGGTAGCCAGCCCCGGCCGGACGCTGCGGCGCCGGAGGCGGGCCGGCGGCGGCGGCGGCGGGCGCCGCCAGGGCGAGCGGCGGCTCCGCCGCGGTCTCGGCTACCGACACCTTGAGATGCACCAGCTCCACGGGGTGATCGGGGAACTGGTAGCCGAAGAATTCCTCGTGGCGGCGGTGGAAGCGCTCACACGCCGCGGGCAGCCCGTCCGCGAACCGGTACTCCACGTCCTGCTCGTAGTTCTGCTGCGCGTAGCGCATGCTCAGGCCGAGCCGCTCGCGCGGTGCGCCGCGCAGCCCCTCCGCTTCGATCTCGCGCCGCCCGGCCTGCAGCATGGCGTGGAAGCGCGCGGCCAGCTCCGCTTCGTCTACCTCCGAGTGACGCAGCCCCAGGGTCTGCACCCGCTCCACCCGCAGCCGCGCCAGGGCGGCCCCGAAGGCCGAGCACAGACCGGGATGCGGCGGCACCACCACCCGGCGTATGCCCAGCTTGGCGGCGATGGCGGCGGCGTGCAGGGGCCCGGCGCCGCCGAAGGCGACCAGCACGAAGTCGCGCGGATCGATCCCGCGCTCGATGGTCAGCAGGCGGATGGCGTTGGTCATGTTCTCGTCGGCGAGGTCGACGATGGCCCGCGCGGCCGCTTCCCGCCGCAGTCCCAGCGATCGCGCCAGCGGGTCGATCACCGCTGCCGCGCGCTCAGGGTGGAGCTGCAGTTCCCCGCCCAGAAAGAAGTCGGGGTTGAGCCGGCCCAGCACCAGGTTGGCGTCGGTCACGGTGGCGGCGTCGCCGCCGGCGCCGTAGCAGCCGGGGCCGGGCCGGGCGCCCGCGCTCTCCGGCCCCACCGCGAGCATGCCGCCCTTGTCGATACGGGCGATGGAACCGCCGCCGGCGCCCAGCGTGCGCACCTCGATCACCGGAATCGCCACCGGCAGCCCCCACTCGATCTCATAGTCGGTGGTGAACTGCGGCTCGCCATCCAGCAATAGTCCCACGTCACAGCTCGTGCCCCCCATGTCGAGGGTGATCGCCTGCTCGAAGCCCGCCTCGCGCGCGAAGTGGGCACCGCCGATCACCCCGCCGGCGAGCCCCGAGAGCAGCAGCTCCACCGGCCGCTCCGGTGCCTGCGTGAGCCCGGTGGTGCCGCCGTCCGATTTGAGCAGCGAGCAGGGACCGTTCACGCTGCGCTCGCGCAGCGCCGCGCCGATGCTCGGGCAGTAGCCGCTCAGCAGCGGCTTCAGGTAGGCGTCGGCCACGGTGGTGCTGGAGCGCTCGTACTCGCGCCACATCGGCGCGACCCGATGCGAGAGGGAGACCGGGATGGAGGGAAAGCGCTGCTGCAGGAACGCGCCGAGCTCCAGCTCATGGGCCGGGTTGAGATAGGAGAACAGCAGACATACCGCGATCGCCTCGGCGCTGCGCTCCGCGACCTGCGCCGCGAGCTGCTCCATGGCCGCCGCTCTTAGCGGCACCACCACCTCGCCCTGGGCGTCGATCCGCTCGGCCACCGCCAGGCAGTTGCGGCGCCTGACCAGTGGCCGCGGCTTGAGCCAGTGAAGGTCGTATTCGCTCTTGCGGTTAATGCGCTGGATGAAAGGGATGTCCTCGAAACCCGCCGTGGCCACGTACAGCACCTCGGCCCCGCGCCGTTGCAGCACCGTGTTGGTGGCCACCGTGGTGCCATGCACGATGCGCTCGATCGCGGCACCAGGCACCGCGGCCTTGTCCAGCACGCTCAGCAGCGCGCCCAGCGGCGCGTCGGGCGTGGACGGGGCCTTGGCGACGCGCACCGACCCGTCCGCGCCGAGCGCCACCAGATCGGTGAACGTGCCCCCGGTGTCGATGCCCAGCGCCAGCGGACCCACGGATGACTCCTGCACGCCGCTGATGCCTGACTCTTCGCTCACGTCACTTGCAGTTCATACGCGCCGGAGCAGCAGCTTGCAACAGGGGCGAAGTCCGTCACCTCGTAACACAACGCAGGGCGAGGTGGTGGCGTGCGAGCGGCGTGTCAATGCGGTGCCGTGAGTAGTTCGCATCCTGCGAGCCTGGGGTATGGTATGAGCGAGATGGGAATTGGTGCTCGACGACGAGGATGTCTCCAATCGCCTGGATGGAATGAGCAGCCGCCTCACGATCGAAGACGATCGATCCATTAAAATGAACGAACGATCGAAAGGATCGACCGATCGTCTGAGACGTTATGATAAACGATTCGCGAATATATCCAGACGTTTCAGGGGAAAGGAGCGATTCTGGCGCCCTCTCGCCACCATGAGCCGATCTTCCCGTTCATCACCGGACGGCTGACGATGCCGGAGCTGCCTGATCTGCTGCTCTACCGCGATCATCTGCTGCGCCGCGTGGCGGGCGAGCGGCTGCAACGGGTGACGGTGGCCAGCCCCAGCCTCCTGAAGACCTACGACCCGCCGCTGGGCGACGCCCACGGTGCGCGCGTCGAGTCCATCGAGCTGATCGGCAAGCGCATCGTCTTCGGCCTGGAGGAGGACCTGCATCTGGCCCTGCACCTGATGATCGCCGGGCGGCTTCGTTGGAAGGCGGGGGAGGCCGCCGCGGCGATCCCGCGCCGAGTCGGTCTGGCGGCGTTCCGCTTCGATGCCGGCGCCCTGATCCTGACCGAGCAAGGGGCAAAGCGGCGCGCCGCGCTCCACCTGCTGCGCGGAGCGCCGGCGCTGCGGGCGCTGGACCGGGGCGGCATCGACGTGCTGGCCGCGGACGCGTCGGCGTTCCGCCAGGCGCTGCTCGCGGAGAACCACACCGTGAAACGCGCGCTCACCGATCCGCGGCTCTTTTCCGGGATCGGCAACGCCTACTCCGACGAGATCCTGCACGCCGCGGGGCTGTCGCCGCTGAAGTGGACCAGCCGGCTCACGGACGGGGAGGTGGTACTGCTGCATGCCGCGGCGCGTCAGGTGCTCACGCTCTGGATCGATCGGCTGCGTGAGCAGGCTGGCGACCGCTTTCCGGAGCGGGTCACCGCGTTCCGCCCGGAGATGGCCGTGCACGGCAAGTTCGGCCAGCCGTGTTCGCGCTGCGCCGCGCCGGTGCAGCGCATCGTCTACGCCGACAACGAATGCAACTACTGCCCGGCGTGCCAGACCGGCGGCCGGCTGCTGGCGGACCGTGCGTTGTCGCGGCTGCTCAAGGGCGACTGGCCGCACAGCCTGCAGGAGCTGGACGAGCTTCGATCGCCACGGCAGTAGCCGGGGGCCGCCGTGAGGCGCACACTCATGGCATGAAACCCATCCTGATCGTCATCATCGCCGCGGCGGGAGCCGCCGTGCTGGCGGCCGCTTGGTACCTGGGCTCGCCGCTTTTCATCAACCGCAGCGTGTCGGAGGCGTTTCCGGTGGAGTTGCCGAGCGCTGAGGACATGGACGACATGCCGGCCGCGGAGATCGAGGCGAAGCGCCGCGAGGCGCTGGCCAACCTCCCGCAGGGCGAAGCGTGGGAGGACCTGTCTGACCGCGCGCAGCGCGAGATCGAGGACGGGGTCATGGAGTTCGCGGCCGCCATGCCCGATCACGACATGGATGACGCCATGCCGTCCGGGGGCGCGTCGGCCGAGCAGTTGGTGCGTGGCGCCTTCCAGGATGCGGACAACTTCCACAAGGGTTCGGGTCAGGCGCTCATCTATCGGCTGGCGGACGGCGGCCTGCTGCTCCGGTTCGAGGAGTTTCGCGTCACCAACGGTCCGGACCTGCACGTGCTGCTCGCCGAGAACGCGGAGCCGAAGCGGCGCGACGAGTTGGGCGACTACATCGATCTGGGGTCGCTGAAGGGCAACGTCGGCAGTCAGAATTACCTGCTCGACGCGGGCACCGACATCGACCGGTTCGGCAGCGTGGTCATCTACTGCATGCCGTTCCACGTGGTGTTCGCGACGGCGGCGCTGGCGTCCGAATAACGCTGGCGCGTGCCGCAGCGCTACCGTACCTGCTCCTCGAAGAGGACCGCCGCTTCGACCTCGCCGGTGTCCAGGCCGAGGCGCGCGCAGGCGCTCGCCACGCTGCGCCCTCCGGCCACGAACGCGGCGTGCACGTCGGCGGTCGACACCGAGCGGCCGTCGATCGACGGCCGGCCGCCCGCCATGAGCGGGTCGATCACGATCAGACCGTCGATGCCCGACGGGTACCAGCGCTCGGCCAACCCCGACCCCTCATCGAAGTCGATGCTGCCGGAAAGATCCACGATGTCGTCGGCGGCAACCCACTGGCCGTCGGAGAGCAGCCTCAGAATGGCGTTGCCGTAGGTACGCGTGCGCAGGAAGATGCCGTGGCCGTCGGTGAAGAAGTCGCGCCACGCGAAATGATCGATGCCGAGCAGATGGCCGGCTTCGTCCAGCGCCGCGCGGAGCTGCCGCAACCGCAGCCCGCGAGCCAGGAAGCGCCCGGCGAACAGCAGGTCGATCAGGTCCAGGAACGAGGCGTGCGCGCGCCGATCCCGGGATGGCGCCGAGCGCAACCAGCGCCGAACCAGCGACGGCCGGAGCCCCGCCCAACGCCCGACCTCCGCGGCCTCATAGGCCGCGGCTTCCCAGGGATCCGCCGCTTGGTCAGCCACGCCGCTCCGGCGCATCATAGCCGGGGCGCCGTCAGCCTGCAGCATGGCTGACACCGCGCCGAGGTAATGACGCTGAGGTAATGACATTGAAAAGATTGCTGTCCCTCGCTGCACGTCCATCGACGGTGCTTGCCGCCGCGGCACTGCTCTGCGGGTGCGCCGGGTTCTCCGACCTGCGCGAGACCGAGACGTTCTTCGAAAGCTACTCCGCCGGCGAGTACGACGCCGCAAGCGCCGTGGTCGGCGGAGCAACCGGGCTCGACTACCCGGAAGGGCAGCTCCTGAGCTCGCTGCACTCAGCCATGGCGCTGCGCGCAGCCGGCAGGTTCGACGCCTCCCAGGTCGCGTTCGACCGCGCCGAATCGCAGCTCCTGTGGAAGTCGGACTCCATCGCCAGCGTCGAGGACCTGCTGGCGGCGGGGCTTACCGTGGTGGGCAACGATCTCATGGTCTCCTATCGGGGAACGATCTACGAGGGCGTGATGGTGAACACCTACAAGGCGACCAACGCGGTGATGATCGGCGACACGGCGCGCGCCCGCGTGGAGCTGAACCGGGCCCACCAGCGGCAGGCCAACGCGGTCGATCAGCTTGCGGCCAAGGTCCAGGCGCTGCGGGCTCAGGAGGAGGACGAGGACGAGCACCGGGAGAGCATCGACCGGTCGCTTGGCGAGGCCATGGAGCCCGACGGCGCGGTCGCCCGGCGCCTGAAGGCGGTCGAGTCGCTCGGGGCGTATCGGGATCTGCGCAATCCGTTCACCGAATGGCTGCACGGCGCGTTCCGGCTCGCGACCGGGGAGGCCAACCGCGCATCGGACCTGTTTCG
This sequence comes from Spirochaetia bacterium, assembly GCA_965262795.1. Lineage (GTDB taxonomy): Bacteria > Spirochaetota > Spirochaetia > SZUA-6 > Bin103 > CATQHW01. The sequence goes on from OZ253561.1 coordinate 4,974,950, forward strand.
CAACGCCGCCGTCCTGGACGGCACGCGCAACCGTCACGTGCTTGCCGATCTGGCCGTGGCCGAGCGGGCCGCCTCCGGCACGGCCGCGGCCGCTGACCGCGTGTGGGTCGTGCACGAGGACGGCGCGGGCCCGTACCTCGATCAGTTCCGCTTCGACCTGCCGGTGTTCCTCGACCGGGACAGCTTCCTGATCGTTTCCATGGCCCTGCCCGATCTGCGTCCGGGAAGGGCGGCGTCGGGGGCGCTGCGGCTCAGCTCCGGAGGAGAGGACTACCGGACCGAGACGCTCCTGAACGTCGACCGCTACGCCGCCACGGAGTTCCGCGCCGGCTACGACGCCGTCGTCGGCAAGGCGGTGGCCGGCACGGTGATCCGGACCCTCCTGCAGATCGCGGTACAGGAGGGGACCAAGGACGCCGGTACGCTGGGGTCGATCATCGGGTTCGTCACACCGATCGCCTCCGCGGTGGCCACCCAGGCCGACACGCGCATCTGGCGGGCGCTGCCGCAGTCGATCGGCATCGCCAGCCTGCCGCGGCCCGCCGATGGCCGCATTCGGGTGACGGCCGGCGATCACGCGGTGGACGTGCGGTTGCCGAGCGGGCGCTTCGTGCTGGTACAGGTCAAGACCATCGTCCGGGGCGCGCCGCCCACCGTGCACACGGCGGCGTTCGGAGGCTGAAACCGACCGACAATAGGACTATATTGGAGGCATGCAGATGAAATCGCTCGTCCACTTCGCCGTGGCCACCTCCGCGGCGCTCGTCCTGCTGATCGGCTGCGCGTCGGACCCGGTCTACCTCGACCTGCGCCAGGCCAACGAGCCGCAGCAGAACCCGCCGCGGGTCGGCGAGCGGACCACTCTCGGCCTGGACTACCGGGACTTCGAGTTCGCGGCCGAGCAGGCCGTGGCCTCGTTTCTGGACAGCCCGCTGTCGGTCAAGCCCGGCAGCGACGCGCCGTGGGTGATGGCGATGAGTCGCATGGTCAACGACACGGCGCTCGACATCGACACGGATCAGCTCGTGAAGAAGATTCGGATCGACCTCCTGGAGAGCGGCAGGGTCATCGTCACCACGGCCGTGGGGCTGGAAGGGCCCGAGGATCCGTTGAGCGCCAAGACGCGCGAATTGCAGGACTCCAAGCTGTTCAATCAGGAAACCGTCGCCAAGGACGGCACCATGGTGGCCCCCGATCTGAGCCTCTCCGGCAAGATCATCCAGCGCACCAACCGCGTCGGCGACAAGCAGCAGGTCGACTACTACTTCCAGCTCACCACGACCAACATCGAGACCGGTCTGGCGTACTGGGAGTTCGAACAGGTGATCGTCAAGCTGGGCAGCAACGAGAGCTTCTCGTGGAATTAGCACAGGGCTGTCGACACCGATGGGGCCCATGAGGAGGAGCCCGCGGCATCGCGTCGCTCAGGCGGCTGCGGTCGCCATGCTGATGATCATCGCTCCGGCGTCGTGGTCTCAGGAAACGGCAGGTGGTCCCGACTACGAGCGATGCAGGTACGAGGATGACTCCGGCAGACAGGCGGCCACCGCCGGTGATCAGATCTCCTGTCAGATCGAGATGTGGAAGCGGGAAGATCCGCTCGGACGGGAGTTGTCGCGCAATCCGAACGTCCTGATGGTCGACGGGAGTGAGACGGTCGCGCTCCACGTCGACGATCGGAACTGGGGAAAGTCCCGCGCGCTGGCGTATGCCAGGGCTTACCTGAGCGCGATGGGTGAGTTCGTCGGACTGCGCAGACAGCGGGTCGAGGTGGAGACCACTCGCCTCTACTTCAGCGACCTCAGCGACGATGGTGCCGGTATCTTTCGGGAAGAACCAACCTCGTTTCTGGAACGCATCGAAGAAAAGGAGGCCATGCTTCTGGAAGGGCAACTCGATCAGGCGCTCAAGGACGAACTTGGGATGAGCGACGACCAGATCGACCGGCTGTCACCGCCCGACAAGATCACGAGGTTCAGAGATGACTTCTTGCGCCGCAGCGTCACCGAGTCGGTCGGCAGCGCATCGGGTCTCATCCCCGTCAAGACATTCGAGGCGGTCGATACGGAGGGCAACTCCGCCATCGGCGTAGTGGTGGTCTTCTCGGAGAGAATGGCGCGGGTGGCGGCCTCGATCGCCGATGATCGACGGATACCTCCTGATCCCGAACGCGCCCGCTATCCGGTCGGCGAATGGATCGGCGAGCTGTCGGATGAAGAGCTGACCACCCAATTCGGCGTTCGCCTGTGGTGGGACGAGCGGGGTTACCCGGTAGTGGTGTCGTTCGGGCAGTGGGGGGTGACCCTGGGGAATCTGAGCAATCGCCAGAAGGACCGCGCGCGAAGAGCCGCCGCGGTACAGGCGGAGAACGACGCGCGATCCGGTCTCGTGGAGTTCATCAACGTCGCTACGAGCTTCTCCACCGAGAGTATTCGCGGTGAGATCGTCGAGGAGAGCACCAGGCTTCATACCGGTGGTATCGCCGAAGATGTCGAGCTTGCGTCTGTCGTCGACGTGGCGATCGAGGAGGCGAAGACGCGGTCGGTGGCGGACCTCACCGGACTGGGCATTCTCCGCACGTGGTCGGCGCGGCACCCGATCGCAGCGGATCAGGAACTGGTGGGCGCGGTCGCCTATTGGTCGCCGGCGCGGGAGGACGTGATACGTACGGGCCTGGGGCTGGGCCTCAGACATGTACCTGATTCGGAATCGCGTGCTGGAGCGGAGTCGTCTACCGAGCCGGAATCGGCGTCGGAACCGACCCCGAGCGGCAGGACGCAGAGCAAGGCGCTCATGGATGCGGCCGACTTCTGAGCGGGCGAGGAGGACATACGACATGACGTGGTTGCACGAGCACGCACGCGGGTGGGCGTTGCGGATTGCCGGTGGAGCGCTCTGGTCGATCCTGCTGGTCTGCGGCGCGTATGCGCAGGTCATCGTCGCGGGGCACGAAACCGGCGGGACCGGTGCGATCGAACGGGAAGCGATCCGCAACGCGTTGCAACAGGCAGCGTTTCAGCTCTGCGGGGTGCGCCTGCAATCGGAGGCCGCATCGAGCGTCACGTTCGTCGCCAGCGGCGACAGCGTGGAGATTATCGAGGAGATCAACCGGCAGATCAGCGTCACTACCGGCAGGGAAGCGTGCCGCCTTGAGGGTTACGACGTACTCGGCGTCGCGCCGGAAGGCGACGGCGTGCGCGTGCGGATTGCGGTCCGGCACGCGACCTACCGGACGCCGGGGCCGGCCGTGGAGCGCCGCCGCCTTGCGGTGCTGGACTTCGAGATGGACGAGGTACATCTGTACGGCGCTGGAGGCGGACGGGAGCAGCGGAGCGGCGGCCGGGCGGTGCGGCGGGGCGTGGACGTGGACTTCGATCTCATCCGCAACCTGCAGGAACGGTTTCGGGCACGGATCGAGGAGTTGCTGACCCAAGGGCGGCGCTTCGCGGTGCTCGATCGCCGCGCCCCGGACCTCTACGAACAGGAGCAGCGGCTCCTCCGGTCGGCCGACGTCGACCCGGCCGAAGCGGCGCGTCTCGGCAACGTGCTGGGCGCCGACTACCTGCTGTACGGAACAGTGGATCGCATCGCCGTGGAGGAGCAGCGCACGCGGATTCAACTCACCGGCGAGAGCCGTACGCGGGTGTTCGCCGCGGTGCGGGTCCGTTTCTCCGTGCTCGCCGTGGCGACCAGACAGGTCAAGTGGTCCTCGTCGATCGCTCTGGAGCAGGACGCGGAGGAGGATCTCCGGCCCGAACAACTGGCGGAAGCGCTACTCGACGAGACCGCCGGCTACCTCGTCGACGAGTTGACGGAGAACATCTATCCCCCGGTGGTCGTACAGCTCGTCGCGCCGGGGAGCTTCGTGGTGAACCGGGGCGGCTCCACGGTGCAGGCGGGCGATCTGTTCGAGGTATTCGCGACGGGACCGCCGATCGTCGATCCGGATACCGGCGAGAGTCTCGGCAGCCTGGAGATCGCGATGGGAATCGCGCAGGTCACGGAGGTGAAGCCCAAGTACAGCTTGGCGGAGATGATCACGGGTACGGCCGGTGTCGCGAAAGACATGCTGCTGCGCCGATTCCGGGGCGACATCGCAGCCCTGCCACTCGCCGGTCGCGAGGCTCCGCTGCCGGTCGATTCGTCCGGTGAGGAGCGGAACTACCGGAGTGCCGAGGGGGATGGAGACGGCGACGGTCTCCCCGACTACCTCAACCGCGATGCTCAGACCGGAGACCGTGACAGCGACGGTCTCCCCGATTACCTGAATCGGGACAATCTGCGGCGCCGGTAACGCGCGGGCGGCGTCTCAGCGCAGCAGGTCACCGCGCTGCACGGACGTCTCGACGATCCTGCGCGCGAGCTCCCACAGCCGCGGTGCGCCGTCGCCGATGGGGTGGTTCTTGCCGTACACCTGATCGGCGGTGATGCCGTGCGGCCGCCAGGCGGCCCCGCCGGTGCGGTGGTTGTGCAGCAACGGCTGCAGGCGATCGATCGCGTAGGCGAAGCGCGCTTCCGGGGTCTCGCGCTCCTCGAACTCGTCCCAGGCGGCGCGCAGCACGCCCGCCTGATCGTCCGGCAGCAGGGCGAACAACCGGTCGGCCGCCTGCCGCTCGCGCTCTTCCTTGGTCGCCTGCCCCTGCTCGTCGTAGATGTAGGTGTCGCCGGCGTCGATCTCCACGATGTCGTGCACCAGCACCATGCGCAGCACGCGGCCCACGTCCAGGTCCCCGCCGTATTCGGCGAGCACCATCGCGTACAGGGCCAGATGCCAGGAGTGCTCGGCGGAGTTCTCCCGGCGGCTGCCGTCCAGGAGCGTCGTCTGCCGCTCCACGCGCTTCAGCTCGTCGATCGCACACAGGAACTCGATCTGTTCGTGCAGCCGCCGATCCATGGCGTCGCCCACGGGACTGTCCGGCATCACCGGTCGACCGTCACGGCGATCGCCAGGTGGTCGGAGGCGATGCTCATGGGCATGGCGAAGTCCGTGACCCGCAGATCAGGGCTGGTCCAGACGTAGTCGATGCGTTGCTCCAGTGCGTCGGACAGCCACGTGTAGCCGTCCCCGGGCGGCCCGGCCAGGACGAACGCATCGACAAAACCGGCGTCGGCGATCAGCAGCATCTCCGGGTGATGCGGCGAAGCGTTCAGATCGCCGAGCAGCACCATGGTGCGGTCGCTGTCGGCCGCCTCCAGTACCGCCTGGGACTGCGGCAGCCGGGCTGCCGCATCCTCTTCCTCTTCGCCGTTGTGGAAGTGCGTGGCCAGCACCTCCAGCGTCTCGCCCCCACCCACGTCGACCTCCAGCATCAGGAAACCGCGGTCCATGACGATGTCGTCGTTGTTGGGCATGCGGTGGTTGCCGGCGCGTCTGATCGGCAAGCGGCTCAGCACGGCGTTGCCCCACACCTGATCGGCCGCAGGGCCGAAGACGTAGGCCATGCCAAGGCGCTGCGAGAGCCACACCAGCGTGTCCACCGAGCCGTTGATCAGCCAGCCCCGGGACACCTCCTGCAGCGCGACGATATCGGGGTCCTGGGCTTCGATGATCTGCGCGAGCGCCTCCATGCCGTGCCGGCCGTGCGCGTCGAAGCCCTGATGGATGTTGTAGGTCATCACCCGAACGGGGAACCCGGTGCCGGCAGCGGGTTCGATCTCGTTCAAGGTCGCGAGTTGAATCCCCGGTACCGCGAGGAGCAGCAGTGCCGGGATCGCAGCGGAACGCCCCACCCTCGCCGGCACCAGGGCGCCGGTCATGCTGGCCCGCAGCGCCGCAAACCCCATCACCAGCGCGGCCAGCGGACGGACGATCGCCTGGGGCACCGGAACCGCGATGTCGTAGTGGGCGTAGAAGACGAACAGCAGCACCAGCAGCGTCAGCATCCCGGCGGTGGTCCAGGCCGCCACCGCCCTGCCCCTGCGCGTGCGAGCAGCGGCTGGTCCCGGTCTTGCCACGGACACCAGCAGCATTGCGGTCACCACCTGCCCGACCGGCATGGCGACCGCCGCCAGGGGTCCCGTCCACTCCACGGCGACCGATACGATCAGCACGCCGCCCAGGAGTGCCTGCGCGCCGCCGTGCAGAGGCCGCCTGCGCCGTGCCAACCAGAGCGCGACCACCACCCCCGCCAGGTTCGAGGCCAGGATCCAGGCGAGCACCACCGGCTGCGGCCACCCGATGAGCACCGTCTGCCAAGCGACGTTCTGGAACGTCAGGAACTGCAGCACCAGCGCCGGCCCGAAGATCAGGCACGGCGCGCCCCAGGACACTCGGGCCGCGGCATGGCCCATGGGTGACGACGCCCACGCCGGCGACGCGATCGCCAGCAGGGACCACTGCGCCGCTACCAGGACGGCGGTGACCACATGCGCTTCGGTGCCACCGGCCCAGGAGAGATCGATCGTGCCGAATGCTCCCTTGACGGCGGTATCGATCGACAGGCCCAGCAGCAGCGCGATCGCGGTATGCGGTCCGCTTTCCGCGGCACCGGCGCCGGGGAGCGACCGCAGCATGAGCGGCAGCGCCCACAGGAACATCACTGTGCCCGCGATCGACAGGGCCAAATCGACCGGCAGCGATGACGAGAACTGCTCGGCGATCCGCAGGAGGCCGAGGCCGCCGAGGATGACGGGCACCCCGGTACGCCGGCCGAGTATCCCGTGCACGACCGGCGCCAGGAAACCGAGGGCGAACACGGCCAGGCCCATGACGCCCACCAGCACCGAGCTCAGCTCGTTGATATGCACCAGATTGACCGACAGCGCCACCACCAGCAGACGCAGGAACTGCAGGCCGAACACGCACGTGAGCGCGCCGAGCAAGGTTGCGGCGAGCGACGACTGTCCGCGCCCGGATGCGGGCATGAGGAGTCGGCCGCCGCGGTCGCTCATCGCGGTACGGTAGTCCGAGGCATCCGGGTCGTCCACCGCGGTATGGTTGGTCCGTGGTTTCCCTGTTGCTGCAAGGCCAGGTTCTGCTGTTCGCCCTGGTCACGGTCGCCCTGATCGTGTCGCTCACGTTTCACGAGTACGCCCATGCCGCGGTCGCCAAGCTCTCCGGGGACAGCACCGCGGAGCTGGCCGGCCGGCTGACGCTCAATCCGCTGCCGCACATCGACCCGATGGGTCTGCTGATGGTGATGCTGGTGGGTTTCGGCTACGCCAAGCCCGTGCCGGTGGACCCGCGCTACCTGCGCTCCCCGCGGGCCGATCTGTGGATCGCCGCCGCCGGCCCGGTCATGAACCTGCTGCTGGCGGTGGTGGTCTGGAACGGCTTCCTGGCATTGCGCGGCGCCGGTGTGGGATTCGTCTTCCTGCCGGGACCGCAGACCTTCGTCCTGCTGCTGGTGCGCATCAACCTGCTACTGATGCTGTTCAACCTGATTCCGCTCGGCCCGCTGGACGGTCACTGGATCCTCCCGCACCTGCTGCCGGCGGCGGCCGCGCGCTGGTACCGGTACTACAACGCCCGCTTCGGCAGCTACGCGCTGTACGGCCTGATCCTGCTCAGCTTCGTCGGCGTACCGGTATTCCGCACTCTGATGGCGATCGCCGCCAGACTGGTGCCGTTGATCACCTTCGTGTAGCGCCCGGCCCGCCGGTGGGCTCGCCAGCGAAGTGGCGGTATAATGTTGTACGTGCCTGAACTCATGGAGCGGCGAATGGCCGTGCTTATCGATGGCGACAACGCCCAACCCGGACACATCGGCGCCGTGCTCAAGGAGAGCGTTCGCTACGGCGTGGTGACGATCAAACGCATCTACGCCGACTTCACGGACCGTCAGATGGAAGGCTGGAAGCAGAGGCTCTCCACGCACGCGATCCAGCCGATCCAGCAGTTCCGCAATACCGTCGGCAAGAACGCCACCGACTCGGCGATGATCATCGACGCCATGGACATCCTGTACGGAGGTGCCGTGGACGGCTTCGTGATCGTCTCCAGCGACAGCGACTACACCCGTCTGGCGCTGCGCGTGCGCGAATCGGGCCGCATGGTCATCGGCATCGGCCGCGACCATACGCCGCGCTCGTTCGTCAACGCCTGCAACGAGTTCCGCTTCGTGGAGAACATTGCCATTGCGGAGGAGCGCAGCCAGCGGCGCACGGGCAGGAAGCAGCCGGTCACGGAAACCGATGATGCCGAGCGCGGGTCGCTCGACCTGGTGACGGTGATCACGGACGCCATCGAGATGTCGGAGGGCGACGATGACTGGGTCGACCTGGGGACGATCGCCAACAACCTCAAGAAGCTGTATCCCGACTTCGATCCGCGCACCTACGGCAACCGGCGGCTGTCCAAGCTGATCCAGAGCCAGTCGGAGGCGTTCCGGATGCGGCGCGATCGCGAGAACAACAGCGTCACCGTGAGGTTGGCGGCGACCGACGCGGATTGAGCGACCATCCCGATCGCGGGCTGACCTACGCCGATGCCGGCGTCTCGCTGGACGCGAAGCGGGACGCGTTCGCGACTCTTGACGCCGACCTGACCACCGGCGACGGGCGGGTGCTCAGCCGCAGCGGGGCGTTCGCGTCGCTGTTCCTGGCCGGCTTTCCCGGCTATCGGGAGCCGGTGCTGGCGCTGAAGACCGAGGAGCCGGGAAGCAAGCAGCTCCTGGCGGCACGCGCGGGGAGCTTTGACGGCATCGCCCGCGATCTGGTCAACCATCTGGTCAATGACCTAGCGGTGATGGGCGCGGAGCCGCTTGCGGTGCTGGACATGATCGTGTGCAGCCGGCTGGAGGCCGACACCGTGCACTGCATCATCGTCGAGCTGGCGGCCGCCTGCCGGGAGCAGGGATGCAGCCTGGTGGGCGGCGAGACCAGCGAGCAGCCCGGCGTGGTGGCGGACGGCGCCTACGTGCTGTCGGCCACCATGGTCGGCGTGGTCGAACGGGAGCGGATCGTCGACGGAACCGCCATCGCCGCCGGCGACGTGGTGCTGGCGGTCGCCTCCAACGGGCTGCACACCAACGGCTATACCCTGGTCCGCGCGCTCCTGGAGTGCGACCCGGAGCTGGCGGACCGAGCCGTGGACGGAGAGCCGTTCCTGCGGGCGGCGCTGCGCCCGCACCGCTCCTACCGCGACCTGTGTCTGGCGCTGCGCGACCTGCCGGCGCACGGCATGGCCCACGTCACCGGCGGCGGCGTGCGCGACAATCTGGCGCGGATCTTGCCGGAGGGGACGTGCGCGGACATCGATCTGGGCGCGTTCGTGGTGCCGTCGATCTTCGCGGCGCTGCGCGAGGGCGGGGGGATCGATGACCGGGAGATGCTGCGCGTGTTCAATCTGGGTGTAGGGCTGGTGACCGTCGTGCCGGCGGGGCTGGAGCATGAGGCCGTCGCGTGCGCGGCCGCGACCGGTGACGCCGCCTACCGGATCGGGACGATCGGCCGGACGGGCGGGGACGGCCCGTCGGTACGGTTCCGCGGCCGGCTGCGATGGCGGTAAGCACTGGAACGGTGGCGGCGATCGCCACGCACGCCACTCCGGGCGCGCCCATGGTCGAGCACGATGCTGCGGAGTTGCGTCCCGGCGTGGGCGTGGTCGGCGACGTGCCCGGCCGGTCGCCGGCGCGCGAGGTCACGGTGGTCGATCGCGACGCGTGGCAGTCGGCCTGCGAGGAGCTGGGTCAGGAGGTGCCGTGGACCGCTCGGCGCGCCAACCTGCTGGTCACGGGCCTCGACCTGCGGGCCGGCGCCGGGTGCGAGCTGCGCATCGGCGCGGTGCGGCTGCGGGTGACCGGTGAGACGCAGCCGTGCCGGATCATGGACCGGCAGCGCGCCGGCCTGCGGCGTGCACTGGAGCCCGACTGGCGCGGCGGCGCCACCTGCACGGTGGTGGCCGGCGGCACGGTCGCCGTCGGCAACTCGGTGGAGCTGGTCCCGGGCGGATAGCCGCGCAACATCCGCCATTCGCGCGCAGACCGCAGACCGGCACGCGGGTGCCCGGTGATCGATGATTGCGACGGGCGATTGACGTTGTGTGCCACGTGTGACCGATTCCAGGTCTTGTGCGCCACAATCATGCCGATGTGGCGCACAAGACTACCTATTGCGCCACATATGGCACGCAACGTGCGTTGGCGCTGTCCTCCGGCTCGAATCCGGAGACGCGGTCCTTCCTGACTGGCGGTCACAGCACCCTGCGCCCCTCGACCAGGTTGAGCAAGCGCGGAAATCCCAGCACGGTGGCGCGGCGGCCGTTTCCGGCGCTCACGGTTGTCAGAATGCCCGCTTCCAGCAAACCGCGAAGCAAACGATGCGCGGTTCGCGACGGCAACCCGGCGGTGGCGGCGAAGTCGGCGCTGCGAAAGACGGGGCGACCGAACAGCCACCGCAGAGCCTGGATGGCATTTGGCGAGCGCGTCATGGCGGTGATCTGCGGCACCATCTCCTCATACAAGTCGAGAATCCCCTGCGCCTTCGCCAGGTTGCTTTCCGCCTGCGCGCGCACTGCCTCCAGGAACAACACGCACCAGCCGGTCCAGTCATCGTCGCGGGAGATCGCGAGCAGCCCCTCGTAGTAGGCCGAGCGCCGTTCCTCGAAATAGCCGCTGAGGTAGAACACGGGCTCCCGGATCAACCCCCGTTGCCACAGGAACAGCGGCACCAGCATGCGTCCCAGGCGGCCGTTTCCGTCAAGAAATGGGTGCAGCGCCTCAAACTCGGCATGCAGAACCGCAAGCTGCACGAGCCGGTCCGGCGGGTCCTCGTGCAGGTAGCTCTCCCAGCGCGATAGCGCACTCGAAAGTCCCTCGGCGCCTATCGGGACAAACGTCGCGTCCGCGATCGTGCACCCAGGGGGTCCAATCCAGTTGGGAATGCGCCGAAGCTCCCCGGGCGCCTTGTCTCTACCCCGTACCCCTTGCAACAGGACCCGGTGTGCCTCACGAATCACGCGGAGACAGAGCGGCAACTCCTGGAGCATCGCCTCCGCTCGGCGCATGGCGAGGCGGTAGTTCAGGATCTCCCCGATGTCGCCGAGTAGTGCCGGGGAGTCGAACCGCCTCCCGGCCTCGTATTCGAGCACCTCGCCCATAGTCGCACGCGTACCTTCGATCCTCGATGACAGTACGGCTTCCTGCGTGGCAAGTGGCGCCAGAAGTACGCTCGGGTGAGGGACCGCTGCGAGCACCCCATCATAGCGCGCCACCGCGGCCGCGGCAGGGCCGATCAGGGGGATCAGCTTCGGCCAATCCAGCCGTGCATCCGGCGGGAACGCGCCCGTTCGGTAGTGAACCGGTGGCATCAGGTTCGGTCGGCGTACAGCGCCGCCCACGCCTCAACCGCGGCGCGAGCCGCCGTCTGCAGCGGTACGCGGCTCGGCTGAGCGTCGCGGCGCAGCTTCATCTCCGCCTGACCGTCGGCGACGGTGCGCGCGCTTACGGTCATCCTGATCGGCACGCCGATCAGGTCGGCGTCGTTGAACTTCACGCCGGGGCGCTCGTCCCGGTCGTCCAGCAGCACGTCCAGTCCCTGTTCCGCCAGTTCCAAGGCGAGCTGCGCCGCCCCGTCCTCGCCGCCGCGCAGGGCCACCACGTACACGTCGAACGGCGCCACCGTGATCGGCCACGTCAGCCCCTGCTCGTCGTGGTGCTCCTCGGCCACGCAGGCCAGCAGCCGGCCCACGCCGATGCCGTAGGAGCCCATCACCACCGGCTTGGCGGTGTCGTCGGAGTCCAGGAAGGTGCAGCCCACCGCGTCGCTGATCCAGGTCCCCAGCCGGAAGATGTTGCCCACCTCCACGCCGCGCGACAGCTCCAGCGCGCCGCCGCAGCTCGGGCAGCCGGCGCCGGCATCGGCGTTGACGATGTCGGCGACCACGTCGGCGTGGAAGTCGCGGCCGTAGTTCAGGTTGCGGATGTGGTAGTCGAGTTCGTTGGCACCGCCTACCAGATTGGGCGCGGCCGGGATCAGGTCGTCGACCACGATGAGCGCACCGCGTACGTCCGCCGGCGACGCATAGCCGGGGACAGCGCCGGCCGTGCGGATCTCCTGCTCCGTGGCCGGGCGCAGGCCGGTGGCGCCGGTGGCCTGCGCTAGCTTGAACTCGTTGACGTCCATGTCGCCGCGCACCAGCGCGAAGACGAGCCGTTCGGCTCCCTGCTCGCCGATGCCCGCCCCCATCAGCAACACCGCCTTGGCCGTTCGTTCCGGCGCGATCCCCAGGAATACGCTCAGCTCGTCGATCGTGGTCGTCCCCGGGGTATGCACCCGCTCCGGCTCGGCGGGCGGCTCCGGGGCCGGCTCCGGTTTGCGGCAGCGGGCGACCTGGCGGTTGGCGCGGTAGCCGCAGGCATCGCACGACAGGATCGAATCCTCGCCGATCGGGGTCAGGTACATGAACTCGTGCGCGCCCGATCCGCCCATCATGCCGACGTCGGCCCCCACGCCCACGACCGGCAGCCCGCAGCGGCGGAAGATCCGGTGGTAGGCGGCGAAATGGGCGCGGTACTGCCGATCCAGGCCGTCCTCGTCGCGGTCCAGGCTGTAGGAGTCCTTCATGGTGAACTCCCGCACCCGGATCAGGCCGCCGCGCGGCCGCGGGTCGTCCCGGAACTTGGTCTGGATGTGGTACAGGAGCTGCGGGAGCTGCTTGTAGGAGCGGACCTCGTCCCGCACCAGCGCCGCGATCACCTCCTCATGGGTCATCGCCAGGACCAGATCGCGCCCCTCCCGGTCCTGCAGGCGCGCCATCTCCGCGCCGATCTTCTGCCAGCGCCCGGTCGCCTGCCAGACGGAGGCGGGGTTGACGACCGGCATGGTGATCTCCTGCCCGCCGATCCGGTCCATCTCCTCGCGCAGGATGGTCTCGATGCGCCGCAACGAGCGCTGCGCCAGCGGCAGGTAGCTGAACAGGCCCGCGCCGAGCTGGCGCACGAACCCTGCGCGCAGCAGCAGGCGGTGGCCGGCCACCTCGGTGTCGCCGGGGCTCTCCCGGCGGGTCTGGCTGAACAGGGTGCGCATCGATACGGGGCGATGCGACGCGGTGATCGTCGTTGCGGCCATGGGCGATCTTACGCGGGCTGGGCCGGTCCGTCCCGACCTCGCTGATCGCCGGATCTGTCGCTCACGCGCCGAATCGGACAGACTCCAGGTCAGGACTCGACCATGATCCTCCCCCAGCCCCGCACCCAGCGTTGCATCGAGGTGAAGCGCTATCCCGACGGGCGGCGGGTCACCTTCGCCTGCGACTTGCTGGCGATCGAGCCGGGGCGACAGCTCCTGGGCTACACGATCCGGCATGCCGCGACCGTGGCCGGCGTGTTCCTGCCGGCGGGGACCCGCTCCTACGGCTGCTTCTGGGCCGGCCGGCCGTACAACCTGTATCTGTGGATGCGGAGTTGCTTCGGTCGGCCAGACGCGGTGCTCGGTGCCTACTTCAACGTCTGCGACGCGGTGGAGCTGGGGCGCACGGAGTTGCGCTGGCGCGATCTGTGGGTGGATGTCCTGGCGCTGCCGGCGCGGCGTCCGGTCACCCTTGACCGGGACGAGGTGCCGGGCGATCTGTCGCCGCGGCTCGCCTGCCACATCGAGGACGCCGTGGCGGCGCTGCACGCGCGCAGCGCCGAGTTGGTGGAGGAGTGCGTGCGCTGGGCTCGCGCCGTGCAGGGCGACCGCTGATCAACGCGGGGCGGGGTCGGACAGGATCGGCCGGTCACCCGAAAGCCTGACTTCCACGAGGTTTTCGCCGGGGCCGCCGCGGTCGACGACCAGGAAGTCGGTGGGACGCCGCCAGGCGATCACCGGGTGGTGCCAGACGCCCTTGGCGTAGTTGACGCCCTGCCGGCCGTCGGTCACGAACGCGCGCAGATCGGAGTCCCGCGGCGCCGGGCCGGCCGGCGCGACCACGATCAGAAACGGCGCGTGGTCCAGCGGGATGAACGCCTGCGAGCCGAGCGGATGCTGCTCCATCACGGCGACGGTGAGCGGCGACGGCAGGGGCTGTGCCCGGAACACGTTGACGAGCGGCCGGCCGCCGCGGTCGGCGACGTCGACGGCGGCCAGGTCGTGAAAGCGTACGGTCGTGCCTTCATTGATGATCCGTTGCTCGGCGCCCGCGGTCTCGATCACGTCCCCGAACGGCGCGAAGGCCGCCCGCGTGAGCGGCTCCGGAACGAGCTCCAGCATTGGTCGGCCCGCTTTCGGTCCGCCGCCTCAGGACGGCGTGCCGAACAGCCGCAAGCGGCTGATGCCGCCGTCCGGGATCATGTTGACGCGTACGTGCGACGCCGGTCCGCGGCTCCTCATGGCGTCGGCCGCGAAGGTGTGCTCCCGGTCGGCGTGCAGGGGCTGCTCGTCCAGCAGCACCGGCCAGAACATGGATTGCGCGACCACCGACGCGCGCAACTCGCCCGCGTTCGCCGGCAGCGACGCCCCCTGCAGGGAGCACCGGTCGGGGTAGTTGCCCTTGAAGTGGGCGGTGTCCACGACCACGCGGTCGATCGTGCCCGGATGCGCCAGGGCGATGATGCACCAGTCGTGGCCCGGTTCGCGGCGCCGCCTGGTCTCCCAGCCGTCGCCCATGTCGCGGCCGCGATCGGGCCGCAGCATGTTGCCGGGATTGCCGTAGTGGGCGTCGTTCCAGGCGATCGCCACGGCGCCGTGCACGGCCGAGGCAAGATCGAGCTCTCCGAGCGCCGCCAGCGCGGTCCAGTCCGGCCGCGGCCGGCCGCACACGCGCAGGCGCGCCACGCCGCCGTCCGGCAGCAGGTTGAGCCGGACGTGGCTCCAGGTGCGCCGGTCGGCGACCACAAACAGGTGGTGGGCGTCGGGGCCGAGCGCTGCCGGCGGCACCAGTGTGACCCACTCAGCGTCGTCGCCCGGGTCGCCGTCGCTCAGGCAGGCTTCGAGCGACGCTGCCGGCGGGTAGTTTCCCGTGAAGTGGCGGGTGTCGATGTCGACGGCGTGAATCTCGCCGGGCGCGGCCAGGCGCACGACGCTGCGGTCGTGCCCCCCGCCACGGCGGCGGCGTGACTCCCAGCCGTCCATCCACTTGCCGTGGTCGTCGTACTTGTCGGGAATGAACACCGGCTCGGCCGGCTCCAGCATCCGCGACAGGGGTGCGAAGAACTCGTCCGTGCACCACACCCCGACGGCGCCGAGCCGCGCGTCGGCCAGGTTGGTGGTCTCAGGCGGGCCGGCTGTGTCCGGCCGTCCCGGCGTCTCAGCCATGAGGGCCTCCGAAGGGATGGTGTGCACGCCAGTGGCGGGCGATGTCGATGCGGCGGCAGCACCAGACTGCGTCGTGAGCGAGCACATGGTCCACGAACCGCTGCAGGGCGGCGAAGCGGCCGGGCCGCCCGACCAGCCGGCAGTGCAGGCCGATCGACATCATGCGCGGGGTGTGTGCCCCCTCCGCGTACAGCACGTCGAACGCGTCGCGCAGGTAGCTGAAGAACTGGTCGCCGGAGTTGAAGCCCTGCGGGCTGGCGAAGCGCATGTCGTTGGCGTCCAGGGTGTACGGCACCACCAGATGCGGCCGTCCGGCGACCTCCGTCCAGAACGGCAGGTCGTCGTTGTAGTCGTCGGCGTCGTAGAGGAAGCCGCCCTCCTCCACCACCAGCCGCCGCGTGTTAGGCCCGGTCCGCCCGGTGTACCAGCCGAGCGGGCGCTCCCCCGTGAGCCGGCGGATGATCTCCACGGCGCGGTGCAGGTGTTCGCGTTCCACCCGCTCGGGAACCGTCTGATAGTCGATCCAGCGATAGCCATGGCTGCAGATCTCGAAACCGGCGGCCCTGGCGGCGTCCGCGACCGCAGGGTTGCGTTCGAGCGCCATCGCCACCGCGAACACGGTAATCGGTATCTCCCGTTCGCGGAACAGGCGGAACAGGCGCCACACGCCGACGCGGCTGCCGTACTCGTAGATCGACTCCATGCTCATGTGGCGGCCGGGCAACGGGCGCGCGCCGACGATCTCGGACAGGAACGACTCGGAGGCGGCGTCGCCGTGCAGCACGCAGTTCTCGCCCCCCTCCTCGTAGTTGACCACGAACTGCACGGCTACCCGCGCGCCTTCGGGCCAGCGTGCCTGCGGCGGATCGGCACCGTAGCCGCACAGGTCGCGCGGATACGGCGCGGTCGCGGGCGTCTCGATCCCGTCCGGCATGCTTGCGACTACGCTTTGAGTGCGCCGGCGGTCAGCCCGGACACGAAGCGCTTCTGCATGAGGACGTAGAAGACGATTACCGGGAAGACCGCCATGAACACGATCGCGAATACATCCTCCCACTTCTGGACGTACTGCCCTACGGCGCGGTACACGCCGATCGTGATCGTGTAGTACCGCGAGGTGCCAAGGATGATCAACGGATTGACGAAGTCGTTCCAGGTCCACAGGGCGATGAAGATGATCACGCTTGCCACCGCCGGTCCGAGCAGCGGGTAGATGATCCGACCGAAAATGAGCAACTCGCCGGCTCCGTCCAGGCGCGCCGACTCGTCGAGCTGCTGCGGAACCGTTCGAATGTAGCCGACGAACACGAACGCGGCGAACGGCATGTACCACGCCAAATTGGCGACCAACAGCCCCTGCACGGTAAACATGAGGCCGAGCTGTCTGAGCACCTGGACCAGCGGCAGCAGTATCACCTGCGCCGGCACCATGAGCCCGGCGAGCAGCAGCAGGTAGGCTTGATTCGTTCTCGCCATCGTAGATCCCTCCTCCCGTGCTCACTCTCGATGTGTCCACGAAAGCGGGTCAACTCCAATGTACGTGATGTCCCGCCCACGCTGCATCGCCGCTTCAAGCTCCTGTGCGCCACCCGGTCCTCCGCCCAGCGCCCAAGCGCCGGTAAGCGGCGGCCTTAGACGCAGGGGTCATGGCGATGTCGCGGGTGCTGAGGTTGTCCACCTATCCACAGGCAGCATCACCCCCGCACCCCACCCCCTTTACCGCCGCCTCTCTTTCGTGTGGATATTTGGGTGAGGCAACAGGCCGTGAGCGACCGGACCGGCTCTGGTGACGGCCGGGGTACGCGGCTACACTCGCCGGCATGGCCATACGTCTTGCCATCGTCGGTTGCGGCGGTATGGGGCATCGCCACCTGGGAGGCCTCGGCGAGTTGCGCAACGCCGGCTTGGGGCCGCTGGAGCTGGTCGCTGCCTGCGATCCGGTGGAGGCCAACGCCGTATCCCTCGCCGATCAGGCGGAGGCGGCGTTCGGTACGCGACCGGCCGTGGTCGCCACCATCGGCGACCTGCACGACCACGGGGTGCAGGCGGTCGATATCACCAGCACGCCGCGCACCCATCATCTGCTCGCCGTCGAGGCCTTGGAAGCGGGATTGCACGTCCTGATCGAGAAGCCGATGGCGCTGACCGTGACTGCGTGTCGGCTGATCCGGGACGCGGATGCGGCGTCTGGAGCGATCCTGAGCGTCGCCGAAAACTACCGTCGCGATCCGATGTGTCGATTGGCCAAGGCGCTGCTGGACTCAGGCGCGATCGGTGCGCCGCGGCTCATCGTCCAGCACGGCATCGGCGGCGACGACCGGATGGCCATCAGCATGTGGCGGCACCGCCGTGAGCACGGCGGGATCCTGCTCGATGTCGGCGTACACTTCGCCGACGTGCTGGAGTATCTGCTTGGCCGCATCGACACCGCGTACGCGGTCACGCGGCTCCATGAACCGGTCCGGCGCAATCCGGCCGCAGGCGCCGGGGGTGCCGCCATCGACCCCGGCAACGCCTACGCTCAGTGGCAGCGGGCGACGCCGAGCGAGTTCGAGGCGACCGCCGAAGACGCGCTGTACGCGACGCTGACCTTCGCGAGCGGCGTGGTCGGAAGTCTCCTCCAGGACCATGCCGGTCACGGCGCCGGACTGGGGGGCCGGGTGGTGTTCGGATCGACCGGATCGATGACGCTGCCCGGCGATCGCAGCGGCAAGGAGATTATCGTGCACGGCGACGGGGGCGAACGGCTGGCGGGAGACGAGCTGTTGGCGCAGGTCCCCGAGTTCTCCTTGCCGGAGAACACCGCCAGACTGTTCGGTGCGGAGCGCCTGGGGAGCTATGACCATCCGTTCAAGGTCACCGATTCCAAACTGCTGGCGGCCGAGTATGCCGAGCTCGCGGACGCGATTCAGAGCGGTGGGCCCGTTGAGGTGGATGCTGAGCAGGGGATGCGCTCGGTGGCCTGCTACTACACGATGCTGGAGTCGGGCGTGTCGGCAATGCCGGCCCGTGTGCAGGACGTGCTGGCCGGGCGCATCGATGCCTACCAGCGTGAGTTGAACGAATCGCTCGGGCTGACGGTGCCCTGAGCGTCGCTCGTGCGTCTGGGCTATAGCACCTGGGGCATGCCCGAGGTGCCGATCGACGCGGCGATTGCCCATGTGGCGCGGCTCGGCTACGAGGGCATCGAATTGGCGGTCACGGCGGGCTACTCGACGGAGCTCAGCACGCTGAACACCGCCGAAACCGCGCGCATCGCCGGCTTGCTGCGTGAGCACCGGCTCGCCCTGCCGTCCCTGGCTGCTCACTCGACGCTGCTTGCAGAGACTTCAGGCGAGCGCGCCGAGGTCATGCACCGCCTGCGACGTGGCCGCCGACTTGGCGCAAGGATCTTCAACACCTGCGGTCGCCACCACGCTGGGCGGACAGCCGCAGGACTGGCCGCGGGTACGGCATCTGCTGGCCGAGCGGATCGCCGAGCTGGCTCACTATGCGGCCGGCCGCAGCGTGACCATCGCCCTGGAACCGCACGTGGGCAACGCCGTCGACACGCCGGCGCGGACCGTCGAGCTGCTGCGGCTGGTGGATCTGCCGAACGTTCGGGTCAACTTCGACATCAGCCACTACGAAGTTGCCGGGATCCCGATGACGGAGAGCATCTCCGCCCTGGCCGGCCATGCCGTGCACGCCCACGTCAAGGATCAGCGCGGCGTGGTGCCTGCGTTCGAGTTCCTGATCCCGGGCGAGGGGGAATTCGACTACGTCGAGTATCTGAGACAGATGGCAAGCCATGGCTACCGTGGGTTCGTCACCGTGGAGATCAGCGTGATGGTCCAGCGGCGCACTGACTATGATCCGCTCGCCGCCGCCGCCCGCGCCTACGCGACGTTGGCCGCAGCGTTCCGGCGCAGCGGTATCCGCCGGGATCTCCGTGAGTGTTAGTCGGCGTTGCTGCGCTTGGCCGTCGCTTCGATCCGCACCGACGCCGAGGGGATGCTCCAGTTGGAACTGGCGCGGTGCAGGAGAGCCTCATGCGGCTCGGCAGGGCAGCGGTGCGGCGCTTGGTGAACGAAGTTGGTACGGGGCATCAGGGGTCTGAGGTGAAGTGAACCACGAGGGTCAGACGTACTGCTTCAAGGGGTATCGACCGAGGACGGTGCTCGGGCTGTACGGGACGGTATCGCCCTGGACGCGAACACCGCGGCCCTGTTTGGCGCGGAACGACTCTGCGGTTACGATGAACCGTTCCCGGTCACCGACGCCAAGCTGCTTGCCATCGAGTACGCGGAGCTGGCCGACGCGATCCGGGGCGGCGCGCCACTGGAGGTTGACGCGGAGCAGGGAATGAGCGCGGTGGCCAGCTACTACGCGATGCTGGAATCGGCGGCGTGCGGGGCGCCGGTCCGTGTCCAGGGACATGCGCGACAGTTGCGTCGACGCCTACCAGCGCGCGCTCGACGAAACGCTCGGCCTGACCGGTGAATCGTCCGGTCGTTGACAGATGATGACGCCTCGCCTTATCTGGACCCGTGGTTCGGAGCTTCGCGGACAACCTGACGCAGCGGGTGTTTCAGCGAAGCCCCGCTCAGGAGGCGCTACGTGTCCGAAGAAAGATTGCCGGCGGTACATCCCGGCGAAATACTCCGAGACGAATTCCTCATACCGCTGAATATCTCGCAGGATCGATTGGCTGCGGACATCTCCGTGCAGCAGCGCAGGATCAACGACATCGTGAATGGCACAAGCCCATCACGGCGGACATAGCGCTGCGCTTGGCACGGTACTTCGGATCCTCTGAGATGCTGTGGCTCAATCTACAGGGCCGTTACGAACTGGAGGTCGCAAAGGACCGCCTGGGGCTGCGTCTGGATCAGGAGGTGAGCGTCCGAACAACGTGACGCCAAAGCATGCAAGGTAAAGGATGATCCCATGACGGCAGAAAAACTCGAGCAGCGGTCGATCGTCATCACGATCGTGACGAGCGTGTCGTTCGGTCTGATCGGCATCGTCATCTCGCTCGCCAGCGGGTCGGGGGCCGTGTTTCTGGACGGCCTGTTCTCGCTGATCTTCGCGGTGGTCGGTGTGCTGACGCTGTACGTGTGCAGGCTGGTGCAGCGCCCGCGGGACGAGCACTATCCGTTCGGGTACGCCACGTTCGAGCCGATGCTGAACCTGTTCAAGGGGATACTGATCGCGACCGCGCTGCTCTACGCGGTGTGGACGGCCGTCAGGGCGCTGATGTCCGGCGGGCAGGAGGTGGCCGCCATCGGCGGCATCATCTACGCCGCCATCGCGGTGTCCGGCGGGATCGCGCTGGTGGTGGTGCTGCGCAAGCTGGGCGAACGGTCGGGTTCCCCGATCGTTCAGTTGGACGCCCAGAACGCCGTGATCGACACGATGATCTCGGGCGCGGTCGGCGTGGCGTTCGTGGCCACGCTGATCATCCAGAACTCCCGGTTGTCGGCGTGGGCTCCCTACGCCGATCCGGTGATCATGCTGGCGATCGCCGCGATCGCGGCGCCGCAGCCGATTCGAACGATCCGCAACAACTGGCGGCAGTTGATGGGCAGAGCGCCGGACCGCGAGGTGCAGGACCGCATCGCGGCGCTGGTCGAATCGGTCCTGGCGCAGGTGCCGCATTCGGAGACGCACCTGCGCACCACCGAGGTGGGCCGCTACCTGTACATCCATCTCTACGTGATCGTGCCGGAGGACGCCGAGGAGCCGATCGACGTCCGCCTGCACGACCGGATCAGGCGCGAGGTCTTCGACCGACTGTCGGGCGAGTTCAGCCACCTGGCGCTGGACATCGGCTTCACGATGGACGTGCGGTGGGCGATGTCCAGCGTGCCGTCGGAGGATCAGGAGACGGTGTATCCCGCCGGCCCGCAACCGGCCGGGTGAGCCTCGGCTCGCTTGCGTTCCGCTCGCTCAGCCGTTCCGCAGCGCGTCGGTCGTCAGATCGGCAAGGGCGCTGATGAGGGTGCCGTCGCGGTCCATGACGCGCGCCACCGCCACGTCGTCGGCGATGAGCCCGTAGGTGCTCACCACACCAGCGCCGGTGAGCGCCGGCCGCAACGCGTCCAGTTCCGTCACCGCGCGGGCGCCGACGGCGACGCAGCTCGCCCAACCCAGACTGCCGCCGAAGCCGCTGGGCCCGTGCGGCACCGCCGGCGGGTGCAGGCGGTAGCGCTCCCGATAGATGACCGAGCCGTCGCGGACGACCGTCAGATGGTAGCCCAGGTACCTGAATGCCCATGCCTCGCCCATCTGCGTGCGGCCGGGACACCCACACTCCAGCAGCAGACAGGCACTGTCGCGGGCGATGCTGACGACGCTGGACTGGATCAACGCGGCTCCCCTGAACGGGATGAGGGGCCGTCCCACCACCCGCAGGTAGCTCCCGCCGCGCACGCTCGCGACGAGCTGCAGATAGGCGGGGCCGCTGCCGGATCCCGGCAGACACAGAGTCGTGGCCGGCGGCGCCCAGGTGGCCTCCGCTTCGCGGTCGAGACGGATGCGCTGCAGGTGACGTTCACCGGTGCGCAGGCCGCCTCCCTGATCGACCGGAATCGCCAGCACGCCGCCGGGAGTCGGGAGCACGTTGACGAACAGCGGCGCGCGGCAACGGGTCCGCCAGCGCCGGCCGGTCACGGCCAGCCGCAGCTCCCCGCGCCGCCCGCTATCGGGAGTGGGCGGCGTGGAGATGAGGCTCCGACTGGCCGTCGTGGTGGTGATGGGAGTGATGACCGTTGCCGTCGTGGTGATGGTGGTGATGCCCCCCCACCCCCCAGGGCGGCCGGTTGCGCCGCAGTGGGGCGGCGAGGGCCTGCCCGACCCAGTCCGCCACCTCCGCCACGCCGGAGCCGTCCTTGAGGTTGGTCATCACGAACGGGAGATCCCCGCGCGCGGCCCGTACGTCGTCGGCCATCCGCTCCAGATCCACTTCGACGAAGGGGGCCAGGTCCACCTTGTTGACCACCAACAGGTCGCTGCGCGTGATGCCCAGACCGCCTTTGCGCGGTATGTCGCCACCCTGCGCGACGTCGATCACGTAGACCTGATAGTCGACCAGGTCGGGACTGAAGGTGGCGGCCAGGTTGTCGCCGCCGCTTTCGATGAACGCCACGCCGGCGTCGCCGAAGCGGCCCTGCAGCCGTGCGAGTGCGTCGGCGTTGACCGAGATGTCGTCACGGATCGCGGCATGCGGGCAGCCACCGGTTTCGACACCCAGGATGCGGCCCTCCGCAAGTGCACCGGCATCGATCAGGAACCGTGCGTCCTCGCGCGAGTAGATGTCGTTGGTGATGGCGATGATCGAGTGCTCGCTGCCCAGCCGCTGACAGAGTCTCAGCAGCAGGTGGCTCTTGCCGGATCCGACCGGCCCGCCGATGCCGAATCGGACCGGCCGAACGTGTGCGTCGTTTCCGTCGTGCTCCATGTCATGCGCTCCAGGGGTGTCGATAATCAGCTTCGGAAGTAGCGCGCCCTCAACTCGCCGTGGCCGAGCACCGCGGCATCCCAGCCGGGAGTGGCGCTCGCCAGCGGCCGCGGACGCCGGGTGATCCGCCGTGCCAACTCGGTCACGTCATCCAGTAGCGCGCCGACGACGCCTAGCGCCTCCGATTGGCCGACGGGGACCGTGCGCACTGCCACCTGCGACCACTGGCGCACGGTTCCCAATAAGAATACCTGCACCAGCTCGCCGGTGTCGATGCCGAGCGCGCCGCCCAGGAATCCCCACGCCACCGGGTGCTGGAGGCGGTCGTCGTGGCCGGCGGACGCCCTGGTCACGGCGACGTGGCCGGCGTGCCGCCTCAGGGCCGGCAGCGCATCGGCGGCCGCGCCCAGCAGCGACCGACCCAGTTGACCGCCGGCTGCCCGCGCTTCGCGGGACGGCTGGAAGCTGGCGAGCTCGTCGCTCACGCGGATGATCTCCGGCACGGGCTGGTCGGGCCGCGCGACGGTCACGGCGGCGGCGCGCGCCACCGCCCGGCCGGCCAGCGGCGCGACTCCGAACCGCAGCGCCTCGCGGGTCCAGGCGAGCAGGCTGGCGGCGTCGGTCACCCAGCCGGCGCGCACCGCCCACTCCAGACCCCAGGAGTGCGCGAACGCGCCGGTGGGAAACGCGCTGTCGGCCAGCAGCAGCAACCGCGCCCGAGCCGTGTCGGATGCCACCTCATTCATCGGACCAGTCGCTCGAACGGCGCCCTCAGAACATGAAGTAGCGCTGTGCCAGAGGAAGCTCGGCCAGCGGCTCGCACGCCAGTACCTCGCCGTCCGCACGGCACTCGTAGGAGTCGGGATCCACCTCCATCACCGGCAGCGCGTCGTTGAGCGGCAGGTCGCGCTTGGACAGACCGCGCGTCCCGTGCACCGCCTCGACCCGGCGCCGAATACTCCCGGAGGAGGCCACGGCGTCCCGCGCCGCCGCGCTCACGAAGGTGACGCTGGTGGAGGCGACGGCGCTGCCGTGGGCGCCGAACATGGGCCGGCCCCAGACCGGCTGCGGCGTGGGGATCGAGGCGTTGGCGTCGCCCATGGCGGCGAAGGCGATGAAACCGCCCTTGAGCACCACCTCCGGGTGCACGCCGAAGAAGGCCGGCTGCCACAGCGTCAGGTCGGCCAGCTTGCCCACCTGCACCGAGCCGATCCGATCGCTCACCCCGTGCGCGATCGCAGCACAGATGGTGTACTTGGCCACGTAGCGCTTGATGCGGCCGTTGTCGTGCGCCGCCGGGTCGCCGGGCAGGGCGCCCCGCTGCACCTTCATCTTGTGCGCGGTCTGCCAGGTGCGGGTGATCACCTCGCCGACGCGGCCCATCGCCTGGCTGTCGCTGGCCATGATGCTGATGGCGCCCAGGTCGTGCAGGATGTCCTCGGCCGCGATGGTCTGCGGGCGGATGCGGCTGTCGGCGAAGGCCACGTCCTCCCGAATCGACGGGTCCAGGTGGTGGCAGACCATCAGCATGTCGCGATGCTCGGCCACCGTGTTGACCGTGAAGGGACGCGTGGGATTGGTGGAGCTGGGCAGCACGTTGGCTTCCCCGCAGACGCGCAGAATGTCGGGCGCGTGCCCGCCGCCGGCCCCTTCGGAATGGAAGGTGTGGATGGTGCGGCCGCGGAATGCCCTGATCGTGTCCTCGACGAAGCCCGCCTCGTTGAGCGTGTCGGTGTGGATCGCCACCTGCACGTCGGTCTCGTCGGCCACGCCCAGGCAGCAGTCGATCGCCGCCGGCGTGGTGCCCCAGTCCTCATGCAGCTTCAGTCCGCACGCGCCGGCCGCCACCTGCTCCCGCAGCGGCTCCGGCAGCGTGCTGTTCCCCTTGCCGAAGAAGCCCAGGTTCACCGGGTATTCTTCGGCCGCCTCCAGCATGCGCGCCAGGTTCCACGCTCCCGGCGTACAGGTGGTCGCCAGCGTACCGGTGGCCGGACCGGTGCCGCCGCCCAGCAGGGTGGTGACGCCGCTGGTGAGTGCCGTGGTGACGAGCTGCGGGCAGATGAAGTGGATGTGGCTGTCGATGGCGCCGGCGGTGCAGATCATCCCTTCCCCCGCCAGCGCCTCGGTTCCCGGACCGATCGCCAGGGCGGGATCGACGCCGTCCTGCAGGCCGGGGTTGCCGGCCTTGCCGATGCCGCAGATCAGCCCGTCGCGGACGCCGATGTCGGCCTTGTAGATGCCGGTGTGGTCGACGATCAGGGCGTTGGTGATCACCAGGTCCGGGGCGCCGGCGGCGCGCGTGGCGCGCGGGTCCTGCCCCATGCCGTCGCGGATCACCTTGCCGCCCCCGAACTTCACCTCGTCGCCGGAGACGGTCAGATCGCGTTCCACGGCAAGCACCAGATCCGTGTCGCCCAGGCGCACGCGGTCGCCGGTGGCCGGTCCGAACATGCCGGCGTGGCCGGCGCCGTCGGTGCGGAAGCCGTACATGGTGTCAGGCACCGCTGAATCCTCCTTCGCGTGCCGCGGCCAGAGCGGACGCGCGCACCTCGTCGTCGTCCAGCGGGCCGTTCACCAGTCCGTTGAGGCCATGGCACACCCGTTCGCCGCCGAACGGCACCACGGTCACCCGATGGCGCTGCCCCGGCTCGAAGCGCACCGCGGTGCCGGCGGCGATCGCCAGCTTCATGCCGTAGGCGCGCCGGCGGTCGAAGCGCAAGGCCCGGTTGACCTCGAAGAAGTGGAAGTGGCTGCCCACCTGGATCGGCCGGTCGCCGGTGTTGGCCACGTCGATCTGCACCGCCGGCCGATCGGGCAGGCTGCGCCAGGAGTCGCGCGCGATCCAGATCTGGCCCGGCGCCCAGCCGTCGCTCACTGGATCGGGTGGTGGACGGTCACCAGCTTGGTGCCGTCGGGAAAGGTCGCCTCGACCTGCACGCTCCGGATCATCGCCGGCACGCCGCTCATCACCTGCTCGGCGGACAGGATCGCCCCGCCGAGATCGACGATGTCGGTCAGCGACCGGCCCTCGCGCGCCCACTCCATGATCTGGGTGGCGATGATGGCCGTGGCCTCGGGGTGGTTGAGCTTGACGCCGCGCTGCATCCGGTCGCGCGCCACCATGCCAGCGACCGCCAGCAACAGCTTCTCTCGTTCATGCGGTGTGAACATCGGTGCTCCGTTGATGAAGGGGTTTAGGTGTTACGTCGCTATGAATCGATCGCCGGATACAGGTTGGTTACCGACCAAGCGATCAGGTCGCCGACCCTCGCAGCCACTGGGGAGTCGGATGGTAGTCCGGTAATCTCACTATGGGATGGGTCCGCTTCGTAGCCTTGTTCAGCAGGCCAGGGAACATGAACGAACCGAACCGAGGCCAAGGAGCCGGTGCTCTGCCTCGTCATACCCACGTTTAGTTCCGCAAGTCGCCCATTTCTTCTCATCTCCAAACGCGACAGAATTCGCACCTGCTCGATCTGTTCCGACTTTGACAAGCCGTCAAAGCATTCGATCCAGTTGACCGAAACGCCGCTGTCACCCGATCGCAGGCGGAACGCCGAGCCGTCGACACTCCCATCGTCCAGTACCAACCGTGGCCTTACGTACCTGACGACGTGGTCGGGATCCGGAAGGTCTATATCGGTCATCCGTTCAGCCACGAGGTTAACTCAAATGCCCGCAGTTGTCTCTTCACGACATCAACCGTGTCGACACCTGACGTCTGAGAGACCCTCGCCGATCCCACCCGACGCTTCAGGATCACATATTCGATCCACCCCATACCCAGAAACTGAAGGCCGACGAGAATGGACAATCCGTCTCTCCAGACAGCGCGCACATTGCCGCTATCGAGGAGTACGATCCCGGCTTGTCGTGCGGACGGAATCGATCGCATGAATGACCAGAAGTCCCGTTCCGAAGCCTTGTTGGGAGCGATGCCGTCCAACGCTGCCTCTCCGAGCAGATTCTCAATCCGACTCCGATAACCATCGAAGGTGTCGCGGACGTGATCTCGCCGTTGGTCTGATACGGCGACGATTGTCAAGAGACGTGACCAAGCCTGATCGGCGTCTGTTGCGCCGGCCGCGTCTGAGTCTTCCTGCGCACTATAACATGCGAGCAACAACAATTGGTTGGCTTGTTTCCAAGAGGAGATAGCACGGTCTTCATCGGACGGTATTTCGGGAGAGAATGCTGTCTCCACACGACGAAATGACGGCACGACGTCACTATTTGTGGCATCGACTCCGAATCGGCGCTGCTTCTCCAAGTGGTGACAATAATCCGGCACACGTAGTCTCCAGGGGAGATCCGATTCAAGAACCAAAGTGTCGCTGATATTCGACGAAGATGCTCCGAGCAAGCCCTCGACTATATTGTTCTTCTGCGAGATTCTGTCCATCAGCAGGTCTCCACACGCTGCCAGTGCTTGTCCTGGATGGTCGGATCGGTCATGTTCAGAAAGCAATCCATAATAGCGGTATGGGCACGTACGAACCAAGAGTCCGCGGTGGCCTTTGTAGCTTTTCCGAACTTCGCGGTGGCCTTTATTTCGAACAAGAGGATTGGACCGATCGGCTCCTCGACGGTCATGCCACTGCGAACACCGACATTCAACTGCACGTCGGTTGCTGTCTCGAATGAAAAGCTGCAACTAAAACCGGAGGACACGCATTCAGCGATTCCCGGAACAATCAACGAAAAGGATGGTATGATGTTAGGGGTGTCCGACGGAGCGTTCCAGAACTCGCATCCGCGAATGGCATTGATGTAGGTCAGTTCGCAGAGGTTTATGGTCGGCTCTGCGGACTGCAGGTCCGCGCGGGCGAAATTGACGAATAGGTTGTAGTAGTTGTCGAACTGAGGCTTGATAGTACGAAATCGAGGGTAGGCGTCGTCTCGTCGTCTCCAGTTGAACATGAAGGCGCTTTTCTGAACCTGAAGAAGGCTCGCGTCGTCTGCAGAGACGAACCAGTAACGAGGTGTGGGGAATACTTCGCTGCCAGCAGTCAGCTCCTCCAGGGGAACGGGCGGGCGCTGAAGGGCAGTGGGGAACTCGTTCTTGATTTGTGCCCAAAAGAGGCCGATGTGCTCGGTTCGCAAGCCGGAGAGGGGAGAGCTGAAATAGGTGGCGATGACAACCTCGTTTATCGGTGGGTTCTTGAAGTCAGGGTGCATTGGGTGCGGTTTACCGTTGGCTGACGACGAGATGCGGAAGGGGCCAAGAGGAAGGCATCGGACAGGCCATGGGTTCGACGGAGAGGGAAGCGTAGCCCCTGGGCCGTGGCGTGGGCAAGGAGGAGGAAGGGTCTGTCGGAACAGGCGACGTCCTTGGGGGGCAAGTGGTTCGATAGAGCGGGGCATAGGATGTAGAGGGGGGGTGCGAGCCCCTGGTGTGACTGCAGCGGCGCCGGCGTTGACCGGTACCGCGTCGTGCCCCTACGGTGAGCGTGCGATGGCAGCGAAGAAACGGATCCTGACCGGTGATCGTCCTACCGGCCCCCTGCACATCGGCCACTACGTGGGCAGCCTGCACAACCGGGTGCAGCTCCAGGACCAGTACGAGTGCTTCTTCATCGTCGCCGACGTGCACACGATGACCACGCGGCCGGAAAAGCACCATCTGGAGGCGTTGGACCGCACCATCCGCGAGGTGGTGCTGGACTACCTGTCGGTCGGCATCGATCCGGAGCGCTCCACGATCTTCGTGCAGAGCGCGGTCCCGGAGACCTTCGAGCTGACCACTCTGCTGGGCATGCTGGTGACCGTGCCGCGCCTGGAGCGCGTGCCCACGGTCAAGGAGATGGCGCAGGCGGCGCACCTGGACGCCCTGCCGTTCGGGCTGCTGGGCTACCCGGTGCTGCAGGCCGCCGATATCCTGCTGCCGCGCGCCCATCTGGTTCCGGTCGGCAAGGACAACGAGTCGCACCTGGAGGTGACCCGCGAGATCTGCCGCCGCTTCAACAAGCTGTACGGCCCGGTCTTCCCGGAGCCCGGCACCCTGCTCGGCGACTTCCCGTCGCTGCTGGGCACCGACGGTCAGGCCAAGATGAGCAACAGCCTGGACAACACCATCTACCTCTCCGATGACGAGGCGACCGTGCAGCGCCGCGTGATGGGCATGTACACCGACCCCAAGCGGGTACGGGCGGACATCCCGGGGACGGTGGAGGGCAATCCCGTCTTCCAGTATCACGACGCCTTCAACCCCGACACGGCGGAGGTCGACGACCTCAAGGACCGCTACCGCCGCGGCGCGGTCGGCGACGTGGAGGTGAAGCGCAAGCTGGCCCGCGCGCTGAACGCGTTCCTGGATCCGATTCGGGAGCGCCGCGCGGTCTTCGCGGCCGATCCGAAGCGCCTCGAGGCGATTCTCGACGCGGGCAACACCCGCATGCGGCGCGAGGCGCGGGAGACAATGGCGCAGGTGCGCGCCGCCATGGGGCTGAAGTTCGCGAAAGCGGCCGGCGCGCTGGCCGGCGCCTGAGCAGCGATACTACCTTTCGACCGATGGCCAAGCAGCAATTCAAGACCGAGGTATCCGAGCTCCTCCACCTGATCACGCATTCGCTGTACTCGCAGCGGGAGATTTTCCTGCGCGAGCTGATCTCCAACGCCTCCGACGCGCTGGACAGGCTCAAGTACCTGACGCTGACCGACGACGACTACAAGGGCTTTCCGTTCGTGCCGCGGATCGACATCGATTTCGACGGCACGGAGAGATCGACGCTTTCGGTGTCCGACTCCGGGATCGGCATGAACGCCGAGGAGCTGGCCCAGAACCTGGGGACCATCGCTCGCTCGGGCACGCGTCGCTTCCTGAATGACGTCCAAGGGGAAGCAGCCGCCGATACCAACCTGATCGGGCAGTTCGGGGTCGGCTTCTACGCGTCGTTCATGGTCGCTGACCGGGTCGAGGTACTGAGCAAGCGCGCCGGCGACGACCAGGGGCACCGGTGGGTGAGCGACGGGCGCGGCGAGTTCGAGGTGGAGCCGGCCGAGCGTGCGCAATCCGGCACCACCGTGACCCTATACCTCAACGACGACGGCAAGGAATTCGCCTCCCGGTACCGCATCGAGGGAATCGTCAAGCGCTACTCGAACCACATTCCGCATCCCATCCATCTCCACTACGCGGAGCCGGGCGGCACCGACCAGACCGGCACCGATCAGACCGGTACCGACCAGACCGATACCGACCAGGAAGGCGCCGACGCCGAACAGAAGGTAGAGCAGATCAACGCAGCCTCCGCCCTCTGGAAGCGCCCAAAGTCCGAGCTGTCGGACGACGACTACAAGGAGTTCTACCAGACCCTGAGCGTGGATACGGAGGAGCCGCTACAGTGGGTGCACACGCACGCGGAAGGCACCCTGGAGTACACCACGCTCTTCTACGTGCCGGCCAAGGCGCCGCCCGACATCTACTACGCGGACTATCAGCCCGGCGTGAAGCTGTACGTGCGGCGCGTGTTCATCACCGATGACGACCGCGAATTGCTGCCCACCTACCTGCGCTTCATCCGCGGCGTGATCGACTCGGAGGACCTGCCGCTCAACGTCTCGCGCGAGATCCTGCAGCAGAACCGCACCATGTCCGCGATCAGGCAGGCATCGGTGAAGAAGATCCTGTCCGAGCTGGCCGGCATGGCGAAGAACAACCCCGCCGCCTACGATCGTTTCTTCACGGAGCTGGGCCGTGTGCTCAAGGAGGGGCTCTACCAGGACCCGGGCAACCGCGAGCAGCTTCTGGAGCTGGTGCGCTACCGGTCGAGCTCCGAGGAGGGGCTGGTCAGCCTGGCCCAGTACCAGGAGCGCATGTCCTCCGATCACAAGGCGATCTACTACATCACCGGCGACCGCTCCGCTGATCTGCGGCGCTCGCCGCTGCTGGAGGCGTACCAAGCCAAGGGGTTCGAGGTGCTGATCATGGAGGACGAGATCGACGAGCTGGTGGTGCCGGCCATCGGCAGCTACGGAGATATCGAGTTCAAGTCGGCCAACCGCTCGGACACCGCCGACGATCTGAGGAACGAACGGGACCGGGAGGGCGAGAAGAAGATCGAGCCGCTGCTGGAAAAGATGAGGAAGCTCCTCTCCGAACAGGTCAAGGACGTGCGGCCCAGCGCTCGGCTCAGCGACTCCCCGTCATGCGTGGTGGCCGACGGCAGCGATCCGACCCTGGCCTTCCAGAACGTGTTGAAGCAGCTCGGCCAGCGCGACCTGCCGGCCAGCAAGCCGATCCTGGAGGTCAACCCCGGGCATCCGATCATCGTCGGTCTTGCCGAACGCGGTGACGACGCCCTGCTGGATGACGCCAGCCGGCTGCTGCTGGAACAGGCATTGCTCATCGAAGGCGTCCGACCGGAGGATCCGATCGCCTTCGCCAAGCGTCTGAATCGGGTCATGGAGCGCGCCCTCAGCTGACGTTGCGTATACTGCTCGTCAGCGACTCGTACGGTCTGGTCGATGGCGTCAGCCGCAGCATCGATGCCGAGCTGGAGTTCTTCCGCGAGCGGGGCGACACGGTGGTGGTGGTTTCCACCAACACCGCCTATACGCGCACCTACAAGCTGGTCGCCTATCGCGACTACTACCAGGCATTCGACGCCGATCCTCGGCGGCTGGCGCGGCGGCTGCGCGGGCACCGCTTCGACGTTGCCTACGGGCACTGCGTGGCGCCGCAGGGCCTGTTCTTCCTGCTGTACCTGTCGTCTCGCTTCGGGGTGCCGATGGTCAATCGCTTCACCACTTATGCGCCGGACTACATGGTCTATACCTATCCGCAGGGCTCGGGGCCGGCTGCACAGGCGATGATCCGCTGGATGCTCACCTGGCTGCTCGGCATCACGCAGCGGCGCATGCACCGCGTGCTGCTCAGTATCCTCTGTGAGAAGATGCGGCGATATCTGGTGGAGACACTGCGCGTGGCGCCCTGCCGTGTGGTCGAGAACCGGTTCCCGGAGCGCTCCACGCCTCCGCCGCGCGCCCGCCCGCGTCCGGGGGCGGGCGACGATGCGGCCATCCGCCTGATCACCCCGGGCCGGCTGTCCACGGAGAAGAACGTCGAGATGCTGGTCTCCGTCTGGAACGAGGAGCTGGCCGATCGCTATCCGCGGGCCGAATGGCGTCTGGTCGGGCCGGGGCCGCTCACGGAGTGGGTGCGCCGCTCCGTGCGTGCGCCGCAACGCGTGCGCCTGCTCGGCGCGGTCAGCCGCGAGCGCATGCTGAGCGAGATGGTGGATGCAGACCTGATGCTGTACGCGAGTCTCGGCGATACCTTTGGACTGGTGATCACGGAGGCGAAGCTCTGCAAGCTGCCGATCGTCGCCCTGGCGGACGACGCCGGCGTGTCGGCGCAAATCACCGACGGCGCGGTCGGCGGCTATCTGGCTACGGACCGGACGGAGTACGTGCGCCGGGTGCACCACGCGCTGGCCAACCCGGTGGAAGCCACGGGCATCGCGGAGCTCGGCGCACGGGATGTCGCCGAACGATTCGGGCGTGCCGAGCACGACCGTCTGGCCGCCATCCTGCAGCGGGCGGCGGCCGCGCCGCCGAGCCGTTCGCACCGTCTCGTCACCCTGGCCGCGGCACGCCTGGTGCGGCTGTTGTGCTGGACGCTGCCGCGAGCGTTCATCCGCATGTACGAACCGGCGTGAAGCAGCGCGGGTCCCGGCCGCACGCGCTCATCGTCGAGGATGACCGCGACATCGCCAAACTGATCGACTTCAATCTGACCAGCGCGGGGTTCGCACCCCGGCGGGTGACCACCGGCGAGGAGGCGCTGCACTCGGTGGTCCGCGCGCCGACCGAGCTGATCGTCCTGGATCTGGCGCTGCCGGGGATCGACGGCCTGACCGTCTGCCGCCGGCTCAAGGACGACGTGCAGACGCGCGCCATTCCGATCCTGGTCGTGTCCGCCCGCAGCGAGGAGGAGGACGTGATTGCCGGACTGGAGATCGGTGCCGACGACTACATCACCAAGCCGTTCAGCCCGCGTGTGCTGGTGGCGCGGGCGCGCGCGTTGCTGCGGCGCGGCGATCCGCTCGTCACGGCCGGGCCGGTAGCCGCCGGCCCTATCCGCCTCGACCCGCGGCGGCATGAGGCGACCGTCGACGGGAAGCCGCTGCGGCTGACCGCCACCGAGTTTCGGACCCTGCAGTTTCTCATCGAACGCGCCGGCTGGGTTTCTTCCCGTTCCCGCATCGTCACCGGGGTTCATGGCGTCGACTATCCGGTCACCGACCGGTCGGTCGACGTGATCATCGCCTCCCTTCGCAAGAAGCTCGGCGATGAGGCGTGGCGTCTGGAGACGGTGCGCGGCGTCGGCTTCCGCGTGCGCGAATGACCGCCGGAGCGGTGGCCGCCGGCGTGCTGGCCGCGCTGGGCATAGCCGTCGCCGTGTTGCTCCCGGCCGAGGTGCTTACGCCAGGTGTCGGGAGGCTGTCGATCGCGCTGCTCGGCGCGTCCGCCGGCGTGCTGACGTGGTGCCTGAGCCGCCAGCGGAGGGCAACCGCTCGCGCCCGGGAGGATGCCGGCGCCAGCGCCGCCGACGCGCGCGACGCCCGTCGGGCCGAGCGACTGCTTGCCCAGCTTCCGGACGCGGTGGTGGCAGTCGACTCGCGCGGCGTGATCTGCGTCACAAATGCGGCGGCCGGCAGTCTGCTGGGAGTACATCCCGGGCACGTCGGGCGCCCGTTCGCGGAGGTGCTGTCCGCGCCGTCGCTGCGTGAGCTCCTGGCGCCGGTCGTAGCCGGTACGTCCGGCCACGGCGCGGGAGATCTGGCCGATGTGGTGCCGGATGCGGTGATCCATATCCGCGTGAGCCGCGTCCAGGCCGACGGCGACGGGTGGCTGGTCCTGCTCTGTGCGACCGATGCCACGCGCCTGCGCCAGTTGGAGCGGTTGCGGCACGACTTCGTCGCCAACGTCTCCCACGAGCTTCGCACCCCCATCACTTCCATCAAGGGGTTCGTGGAGACAATGCTCGACCGGCGCCTGTACCGCGGTTCCCACGGCAAACGGTTTCTGCGCATCACCGGCGCGCAGGCCGAGCGCCTGCACGCGCTGGTGGAGGACCTCCTGAGCCTGTCCCGCATTGAGCAGGGCGAGCACGACGGCATCGTCGCCATCGCTCAGCCTCTCGCCCCCATCGTCACGCGGGCGATCGACGCCTGCCGGTCACGGTTCGACGAGCGTCGCGCGCGCATCGACACGACGGGGGTCGACGGCGTGCGGGTGCGTGCCAACGCCCCCCTGCTGGAGCGGGCGCTGGTGAACCTGCTGGATAACGCCTTGCTCTACGGCGGCGAGAAGGGATCCGTGTACATCAGCGCCCGGTCCGAGGACGGCGCTCGGAGCGAGGACGGCGCTCGGAGCGCGGGGGGCGTGCGCATCGACGTGGCCGACGAGGGGCCAGGCATCGCCGCCGAGCACCTGGAACGTGTGTTCGAGCGCTTCTATCGCGTCGAGCGCGACTCCCGCATCCCCGGATCCGGATTGGGCTTGGCGATCGTCAAGCACATCGTGCAGGCGCATGGCGGCCGCGTCAGCGCGGCCAGCGAGACAGGCTCCGGAACCACGTTCACGCTGCACCTTCCTGCCTAGAGCCGGCCGCCGTCCGCTTTCGTCCGGACGGGTGCGTGATAAGATGGCGGGGCTCAGGTTCGGAGGCTCACAGGACATGGCCGAGACGGCCCGTATTTCGCTGGACGGACGGGAGATCGATCTCCCGGTGGTACGCGGTTCCGAGGGGGAAGTCGGCGTCGACATCGCGGCGCTGCGCCGCGAGACCGGCGCGATCACGGTCGATCCCGGCTACGCCAACACCGGCTCCTGCCGGAGCGCGATCACCTTCATCGACGGCGAGCGGGGCGTGCTGCGCTACCGCGGCATCCCGATCGAGCAGCTCGCCGAGCGCAGCCACTTTCTGGAGACGGCGATGCTGCTCCTCGACGGTGAGCTGCCCGGCCGCGAGGAGCTGGACTCTTTCATGCGCCACATCACCTATCACACGATGGTGCATGAAGATGTGCGCAGCTTCTACGAAGGGTTCCCGAAGCGGGCGCACCCCATGGCCATCTGTGGTGCGGTCGTCGGAGCGCTTTCGACGTTCTACTCCGATTCGCTGGACATGCACGACGAACGGCAGGTGGAGATCTCCGTCCACCGCCTGATCGCGAAGCTGCCGACCATCGTCGCGTACTCCTACAAGCACTCGATCGGCCAACCGTTCATGTATCCGCGCAACGACCTGGCGTATGCAGCCAACTTCCTGCACATGATGTTCGCCACCCCGTGCGAGGAATACGTCGTCGATCCCGAGATCGCCCGCACCATGGACACGGTGTTCCTGCTGCACGCGGACCACGAACAGAACTGCTCGGCCTCGACCGTGCGCATGGTCGGCAGCTCCAAGGCAAATCTGTTCGCCTCCATAGCGGCCGGCGTGCACGCGCTCTGGGGCCCGTTGCACGGCGGCGCCAACCAGGCGGTCGTGGAGATGCTGCAGCAGATCCTGGCTACCGGCGATGGAGGCTCCCAGTACCTCGAAAAGGTGAAGAACAAGGTTGCCGGGGTCCGTCTGATGGGATTCGGGCACCGCGTCTACAAGAACTTCGATCCGCGCGCGCAGATCCTCAAGAAGGCCTGTTTCGACGTGCTCGGCAAGCTGAACACCTCCACCCCGTTGCTGGATCTGGCCGTCGAGCTCGAGGAGATCGCGTTGCGCGACGAGTACTTCATCGCGCGCAAGCTGTACCCGAATGTCGACTTCTACTCCGGCATCATCCTGGAAGCGCTTGGCGTTCCCGTGGACATGTTCCCCACGCTGTTCACGATCGGCAGGCTGCCTGGCTGGATCGCGCACTGGCACGAGATGATCCGCGATCCCGACGCGCGCCTGGCGCGGCCAAGGCAGATCTACACCGGCCCGACCGAGCGGGACTACGTGCCCATAGACGAGCGCTGACGCTCAGGCGGTTTCCTGGTAGACGCGACTGCCTACCGCGTCGCGCTGCTTCTGGTACTTGCCTGCGTACGGCCGGGCCGCCGGCCGATCCATGCGGGCGAACACGATCTGGCAGATGCGCCGGCCGGCGGTGAGGCGGATGGGCAGCCGGTTGGCGTTGAACAGCTCCAGCGTGATCGTGCCGTCGAAGCCGGGATCCACCCAGCCGGCGTTCTGGATGAACAGGCCGATGCGGCCGATCGAGCTGCGGCCCTCGACGAAGGCGATCAGGTCGTTCGGGAGCCGGATGCGCTCCCGGGTAACCGCCAGCAGGAACGACTGGGGCGGGATGACGATCTGCTCGGCCCGCAGCTCGGTGTAGCGGATCGGCTCGGTCAGGGAGATGCACTCGGAGGTATTCTCGTCGACCTTCAGGAAGTGGTCGCCCAGCCGCAGGTCGACCGACGCCGGTTGGAGCTGATAGTCCTCGAGCGGGTCGATCTCCACCGTGCCCGCGTCGAGCAGCTCCCGCATGGTGGCATCGGATACGATCATCGGCCCATTGTCATCGCCCCATTGTCTGCAGCTTGACCCGCAGAATGCGGCGTACGGACTCGTCCAGACGTTCCTCGCTCTCCAGCCCGGCACGGACCAGACGGATCGCTTCCTGCACCAGCGGCAGAACGTCACGGTCCCTCCCCGTCAGGATGATGTCGGCTCCGGCCACGAAGCTGTTGTACACGATATCGGGTTCCATCAACGCCGGTGCCGGCTCCCGGATCTCGATCGCGTCGGTCATTACCACGCCGTCGAAGGCGAGTTGATCGCGCAACAGGCCGGTGACGATGGCCGGCGATACGGTGGCCGGCAGGTCCGGGTCGAGGTCCTCGTACAGGATGTGCGCGGACATGATCACGTCGATGCCGGCGTCGATCGCGGCGATGAACGGCGCCAGGATCGACGAGCGCTCGGACCGCGTGAGCCGCACCACCGGCAGGCGGTCGTGCGAGTCGATCATGGTGACGCCGTGGCCCGGGAAGTGCTTGGCCACGGATATGATCCCGGAGCGACTGGCGCCACGGACGTAGGCGCGCGCGAAGTCGGCGACCAACCCCGAATCCGCTCCGTAGGAGCGGTTGCCGATCACGGTCTGATCGGGCTGGTCGTACAAGTCGAGCAGCGGCGCCAGATTCATGTTCACGCCCAGGCGCCGCAGCTCGACGCCGGTCACGTAGGCCGTCGCTTCCACGTAGTCGGTGTCGGCGTGCACGCCCTGGTGGAAGGCGGCCGGAAACAGGGTGAGCTCGGGCAGCCGTACACGCGTCAGCCGTCCGCCTTCCTGGTCGGTGGCGATGAACAGCGGGACGGCTGACGGAGCCGCCTGCGCCATGCGCTGCAGGGTAGCGATCAGTTCTCTCGCCTGCTGGTGGCTTTCAACGTTGTCCTCGGTGATGATCACGCCGCCGACGTGCGCCTGCTCGATGAGGGCGGCCGCCCGCTCGGAGCTGGCCGTGCCCGGGATCCAGGTCATGAAGCGCTGGCCGATCTTCTGTTCGATCGTCATGGTCGCAAGCAGTTCGTCGATGCGGGCCTCGATCGGGTCCATGGTCGCGGGCACGGTCTCGGCCGGCTCGGCAGCCGCGGGTTGAGAGGCGGCCGGTCCCGCATCGGTCGAGGCAACCGCTTCGGTTTCGGACGCCGTGGGCGGGGCCGCCTCCGGCTGCGGTACCGTCACTTGCTGTCCCGACTGGGCGGGCCGCTCCGGAGCAGCGAAACCGCTGGGTACAGAGGGCCTCATGTCGAGCCCGGGAGCCTCCGGCTCGGTGGTCGCACAACTCAGCGTTACCACCGTGGCCAGCAGCACCGCCGCCGCCCGCGCTGCGTGGCGCACAGGTGCGTGACGGGCAGGCCCGCATCGCGCGCGGGAATGGAGGATAGGGGACTCGAACCCCTGGCCTATAGATTGCGAACCTATCGCTCTACCACCTGAGCTAATCCCCCGTCCGGTGACGACACAACCTATCAAGAAGCCACTCCTTGGACAAACGCGCTACGTGGCCGATCCCGGCCAGGGCAACGCCAGCCCTACACTTGACCATCGGCACGACGGTACTCTGAGAAAAGCACAATTCCTGAGGAAATAGACGGAGCCCACGCACGATGCCCGATGACGATCTTCGCGCCCCGGCGGATCTTCGCGCCCCCGCGGATCTTCGCGCCGCCGCGGATCTTCGCGCCGCCGCGGATCTTCGCGCCGCTGCCGCGCGGCTGCCGCAGGCGCCGGGCGTATACCTCTTCAAGGACTCGTCGGGAGCGGTTCTCTACGTGGGCAAGGCCAAGAAGCTGCGCGCCCGCGTGAACAGCTACTTCAACCGCGGGATGACGGATCCCCGGATGCATCTGCTGGCCGCCCGGACCGCCTCGATCGAGACGGTGCTGACCGCAAGCGAGTCGGAGGCGTTCCTGCTGGAGAACTCCCTCATCAAGCGCTTCGCGCCGCGCTACAACATCAATCTCAAGGACGGCAAGTCCTATCCGGTGATCCGGCTCACCGCGGAGGAGTTCCCGCGGGTCTACCGCACGCGCACGATCGTGTTCGACGGCTCCGAGTATTTCGGGCCGTTCGCGAAGGCGAACCAGATCGACGTCTACCTGGACCTGATCGATCGACTGTTCCCGCTGCGCAAGCGCGGCGAGGTGTTCAAGCGGCGCCCTGCTCCCTGCCTCAACCACTACATCAACCGGTGCGCGGCGCCCTGCATCGGCGCCATCGGCGCCGAGGAGTACGCCGAGCGCGTCCGGGCGGTCCGCAAGCTGGTCTCAGGGCGGGCGGACGACCTGAGCCGTGATCTGACCCGCCGGATGAAGCAGACGGCGGCCGAGCAACGGTTCGAGCTCGCGGCGGCGCTCCGGGACCAGCTCCAGGCGATTCGTGACGTGACCGAGCAGCAGCACGTCGCAGGCGTGGACGCGGATGCGCGCGACTACGTCGGCCACTTCGCCGGCCGCGACTGGCACCGCTTCCTGGTGTTGCAGTTTCGCGGCGGCAATCTAGTCGGGCGGGAGCGGTTCCACGTGCAGGATCCCGGCCCGCAGTTGGACGATGCGGCGGCGCGCGCCCGGTTCCTGGTCAGCTACTACGGCGGGCGAGCCACCGCACTTGCCGGGCTCACGATCTACACCGGGTCCGTGGAGGAGCTCGAGGCGCTCGCGGCGGCGTTGGGCGCGCTCGTGCCGGACGACTCGCCCCGGCGGCGGGCGGCGCCGCGCGTGCACGTCCCCAAGCGCGGCAGACACGCGCAGGTGCTGCGGTTGGCCGAAGCCAACGCCCGCCAGGACGCCGAGCGGGCCAATCCGGGGATCGACCGCGAGCGCGGTATCGAGGAGCTGGGCCATGCGCTGAACCTCCCGCTCGTCCCGCGGCGGATCGAGGGATTCGATATCTCGCATCTGGGCGGGCGTGACACGGTTGCGTCGCTGGTGGTGTTCGACGCGGGTCAGCCCGCGAAAGGCGAGTACCGTCACTTCAGGATCCGTTCGCTGGGCGGCCGGGTCGATGACTTCGAGGCGATGCGCGAGGTGATCGCGCGTCGCTACGCCCGCGTGCTCAACGACCGCCTGCCCCGCCCGGACCTGGTGCTGGTGGACGGCGGCGCCGGCCAGGTGAGCGCCGCCAAGGGGATCCTGGATGGCCTGGGGCTGACCGAGCTGCCGCTGGCCGGCCTTGCCAAGCGCAACGAGGAGATCTACCTCCCCGGCCGCAGCGCTCCGCTGGTGCTACCCGAAGGAAGCGCCGCGCTGCGGCTCTTGCAAGCGGTGCGCGACGAGTCGCACCGCTTCGCGACCAGCCACCACAAGCGCCTGCGTACCAAGCGGGTGGCGCGCTCGGTGCTCGAGGAGGTGGCGGGCATCGGACCGGTCCGCAGCCGGCGCCTGCTGCAGCGGTTCGCTTCGGTTTCGGCGGTGGCGCTCGCCACGCCGCAGGAGATCAGCCGCCATGCCGGCGTCAGCGAGGAAACAGCCTCGATGCTCCTAGCCCACCTTGAGCGCCGACATGCGTCCCGGCGTCAGTGAGGAAACAACCGCCACGCTCCTTGCCCACCTCGAGCGGCGACGTAGTACAGCACCAGCCGGAGCAGGCTGAGCTGCATGTGCTGCGCGGCGGCGCGGATGCGCACGTCGAACTCGGCCAGCACGCGCAGGATCTCCTGCAACTCCGCGGCGCGGTAGCGCTCGGCCGCGCGGGCGACGCTGGCCTGGGCCCGTTTTCCGGACACCTTGAGCTCCCGCCACGCCTGCTGGCGGTCCATGCGCGGGAGCAGCTGCTGCAGGTCGGCCGCCTTGCGGAACTGAGATGCCAGGCCGCCCAGGAGCTGGGAGGGGCTGGTCTGCCGAGTCAGCATGATCGCCTGCAGGGTGCGGATGCCGGCGGCCAGATCTCGGGTTCCCAGGTGGTCGAACAGGGTGAACACCGTCTCGGCACGGCTGTGGTGCACCCATCGGTCGATGTCCTCCACGCTCAGCGTGGTCCGCTCGCCGGAAAGCGCTCGATGCATGGCGGCCAGCGCCGCGCACTCGCTCTCCAGCGCCGCCGACGAGGAGCCGACGATCTCGCTGAGGGTCTCCACCGCCTGGTCGTCGATGGCGATTCCTCGTTCGCGGAAGAACGCGTTGATGCTGCGCTGCCGTTGATCGGGAAAGCGCTCCCAGAACACGCGGCGGCAGGAGGCCGGCACCGCGTCCTGAAGCCGCTTGGCGACGCGCAACTCCTCGGTCTCGATCACCAGTGTGGTCCCATCCGTCGGCCCGCGGCAGTAGTCGGCCAGCGCCGCCGCGTCGCCCGCCTTCAGCGCCTCCGCCTGGCCGAGCACCACCAGCCGTCGCGGCGCGAACAGGCTGGGCGTGCGCAGCGATGCGATCACGTCCACGATGACCCTGTCGAACGGGTAGTGACGCTCGATCGCCAGCGGGGTGCCGCCGGCGCTCCGCTGCAGCTGCGCGCGCAGCCGCTCGACCGCACGGCGCTTCTCGCCGGTATCGGGTCCGCAGAACAGATAGGTCGGGGCAATCGTCTCAGGCATCAGGCCTGCATCCGGCGCGAAGCGGAACGGCGCGTCAGCGGTAGTCGCGCACCAGGCACGCGAGCTTGCCCAGGATCCTGAGGTCGGTGGCGTAGATCGGCGGATACGCGGGGTTCTCCGCCTGCAGGCGGACCCGCCTGCTCTCCTTGTAGAATCGCTTCAGGGTCACGGCGTCGTCGATCATCGCGACCACGAGGTCACCGTCCCCGGCGGTCGGCTGCTGGCGGATCACGGCCAGGTCGCCGTCGCGAATGCCGGCGTCCTTCATGCTGTCGCCGCGCACGTGTAGCGCGAAGTGGTCCCCTGTGCCGATGCTGGACCGCGGCAGCGGGTAGGTGCCGTCCAGGTTCTCCTCATTGAGCAGCGGCAGTCCGGCGACCACCGTGCCGAGCACCGGTATGTGGACGACTTCCGGCGGCTCCGCGCCGTTTCCCGTCATGGTGATCGCCCGCGACCGGCGGCTGCCGCGCTTGATGCAGCCCTTGCGCTGGAGCGCCCGCAGATGATCATGGGCACCCTTGGTCGTGATCAACAGGTGGGCGGCGACCTCGCGCACCGTCGGCGCGAAGCCGTGCAGTTCGAGGTAGCTCTCGATGAACTGCAGGGTCTGCCGCTGGCGTTGCGTGAGCCCGTTCACAGTCCGTCGTCCGTCGCCTGGAACTTGCTCTCGACCAGGCGGGCCAGCGCTTCGACGGCCTCCGCCTCGTCGGAGCCGTTGGCGATGACGCGCAGCGAGGTTCGATAGGCGGCGCCGAGGGCGATGATCCCCATGATCGACTTGCCGTTGACCCGCTCGCCGTCCTTCTCCAGGTAGATGTCCGCCTGAAACCGGTTGGCGGCCCGCACCAGCAGCGCCGCCGGGCGGGCGTGCACGCCCGCCCGGTTCGCGATCATCACCTCACGCTCGACCATTCGGGCTCACCTACCATTCTTCGACTGCGGCGGTCTGCGGGTTGCGCGCCGACATCCATGCCATGACGCTACGGTTGAATTCCTGGGCCGAGTTGTAACCCATATGCTTGAGCCGTTCGTTCATCGCCGCCGTCTCGATCAGGATCGGCACGGGCCGGCCCGGCCGCACCGGGATCACGATCTGGCGGATGTGGGTGCCGATGAGCTCTTTCTGGATGTCCTGATCGCCGATTCGATCATATTCGCGCGAGTTGTCCCACTCCTCAAGCTGCACCGCCAACTGGATGTGCTTCGACTCGCGGATGGCGCCCACCCCGAACAGGTGGGCGATGTTGATGATGCCGATGCCGCGGATCTCCAGGTGGTGGCTGGTGACCTCCACCCCGTTGCCGATCAGGGTATTGCCGACGCGCCGGATCTCTACGACGTCGTCGGCCACGAAACGGTGGCCGCGCTCGATCAGGGCCAGCGCAGCCTCGCTCTTGCCCACGCCGCTGGGTCCCTGCAGCAGGACGCCCAGGCCGAACACTTCCAGCAGCACGCCGTGCACGCGATCGGAGGGGGCGAAAGTCGAGTTCAACGCGCTCACCACGCGCGCCGTGAAGGAGGAGGAGGAGAGCGTGGTCTGCAGGATGGGGCAACCGGCGGCCTCGCACAGCTCGCGGAAATCCTCGGTCGGCTGCTGGCGGTCGGTGAATACGCAACACGGCACC
Source organism: Spirochaetia bacterium (assembly GCA_965262795.1). GTDB lineage: Bacteria > Spirochaetota > Spirochaetia > SZUA-6 > Bin103 > CATQHW01. The sequence goes on from OZ253561.1 coordinate 5,017,220, forward strand.
GCGTGGTCGAACAGGCGCTGCAGCGTGTCGGTCTTGCCTTCCGCGGACAGTTTCTCCAGAAAGGCGTTCTCGCCGCGGCCGAACACCTGGATCCGCTGGAACGCGAACTGCTCGTAGAACCCGGCCAGCGCCAGACCGGGCCGGTTCAGCTCGGGGGCGTTGATCTCGCGCGTGATGCCTGCGCGCCCGCCGATGCACGACAGATGCAACGCTTCGTTCTCGCGCAGGTCCAGCCGCAGCAGGTCCAGGACGGTAAAGGCCATGAGTCTTGAGGTCAGCGCTCCAGGGAGTTTTCGATGTCCAATTCGCCACGATACTTGGCGACCGTACGGCGGGCGATCTTGATGCCGCGTTCCGCCAGGATGGCGGCGATGCGGCTGTCCGACAAGCGCTTGCCGTCCGGGCGTTCGGCTTCGATGATCTCCCGCACCACTTCCTTGACGCCGGCCTTCGAGTATTGCGATCCGCGCGAGCCGGCGCCGGAGATGGAGTTGGTGAAGAAATCGCGCAGTTCGTAGATCCCCCACTCGGTCTGCACGAACTTGCCGTTGACGATCCGGGAGATCGTCGCTTCGTGCAGGCCGACCTCCTCGGCTACGTCCCGGAGCGTCAGGGGGCGGAGCTGTTTCGGCCCGCGCCGGAAGAACTCGCGCTGACGGTCGACGACCGTTCGGGTCACGCGGACCAGCGAGCGGTTGCGAGCGGCAACGTTGCGGATGAACGAGCGGGCCTCCTGCAGGTTGGCCTTGGCGAATCGGCGCGCCTCCCTGCCCGCCGGGGTGCCGCCCATGCCGTTGTTGGCGACGCCGTCGCTGCCGATCCGCTCGAAGAAGCTGTCGAACCCGAGAACGGGGATCACCTCGTCGTTGAGGACGATGGCGAGCTCGCCGTCGTGCACGCGGACGGTGGCATCCGGTATCACGTAGCGGGTGGGCTCGGACTGGAAATTGCGCCCCGGGAGCGGCTCAAGCGTGCGCACGAACGCCAGCACCGCGTGCACGGCGGCGACCGGGATGTCCAGCGCTCGCGCGATCTCGTCGAAGCGCCCGCGCTCCAGTCCATCGAGGTGGGCCTCGACCACCGCCGCGGCGTGCGGCGCCGGGCTCTCGTGGTGACGGATCTGGACGATGAGCGACTCCCGGTAGTCGGCGACGCAGGTGCCGACGGGGTCGAGGCCTTGGACCAGCCGCTGTGCCCGCTCGATCGTGCGCGGTTCGATGTCCGGGGCGGCCACCTCCGGCGGTTCGCGGAAGAACCCGTTGTCGTCCAGGTTGTGGATCAACAGCTCGGCGGCGTGCATGAGTTCGCCGTCGACCGGCTGCAGCCGCACCTGCCACAGCAGGTACTCCTGTAGTGTCTCCGGCCGCTGCAGCGCGCCATCGAGGAAGCGCTGTCTGGCGTCCGGGTCCGCATGGGCGCGAAGGCTCTGAAACCCCGGATCGTAGGAGTCCCCGAACAGCTCCTCCTCGGGGCGGTCCTCCAACTCGTCGAGGGAGTCGGTCGGGTCCTCGGAGACGACCTCCAGCGCCGGATTGCGCTCCAACTCCTGGTCGATCGTGAGCTGCAGATCGGCAAGCGGCAGCGCCATGATGCGGATCGCCTGATAGAGTTGCGGCGTCATCCGCAGGCGTTGTTCCTGCCGAAGGACCGGCTGCTGCGTTTGCATTGTGGTCGCCAGGAGTCTGTCGGGTTGCCGCGTGAGCGGCAACCCGACAGACTCCTACATGCGGAACTCGGCTCCCAGGTAGGCGCTGCGGGCTGCCGGATCGGCCAGCAACGCTTCGCGCGTGCCGTCGGCGATGATGCGTCCGCCGTCGATGATGTAAGAGCGGTCGGTGATCTCCAGGGCGTCACGGACGTTGTGGTCGGTGAGCAGGATGCCGATGCCTTTGCCGGCGAGCGACTGCACGACGTGCTTCAAGTGATTCACGGCGATCGGATCGATGCCGGCAAACGGCTCGTCCAGCAGCAGGAACCGGGGATCGCCGGCGAGCGCGCGGGCGATCTCCGTGCGCCGGCGTTCGCCGCCGGAGAGCGTGTACGCTTTCTGGGAGGCGAGCTCCTCGATGCCGAGCTCCGCAAGCAGCTCGTCACAGCGTTCATGGCGTTGCCTGCGACGCAGCCGGCGGGTCTCCAGCACCGCCAGCACGTTCTGGCGCACAGTCAGCCTGCGGAACACCGACGCCTCCTGCGGCAGATAGGCGATGCCGTTGCGCGCGCGCCGGTACATCGGCAGCCGCGTGATGTCCTGGCTCGCCAGGGAGACGGAACCCGCCGACGGCTCGATGAAGCCGGCGATCATGAAAAACACGGTGGTCTTGCCGGCTCCGTTGGGTCCGAGCAGGCCGACGATCTCGCTCACGTTCATCCGAAAGGAGATCGCGTTTACAACCACCTTGCGGCCGAATCGCTTGCTGAGGTCGCGGACCTCCAGCGTCGGCGCGGGTCGGCTCGCCCTCGCGGAATCGCTCACGACACCGTGATCGTGCCCCGAATTCGCCCTTCCATCCGGACCGACTCCTGGTCCAGGTCGATGAAGATGCGCAGCGCGCGGTACTCGTCGCCCTTGTACGTCACCACCGGCATGCCGGACAGGTCGACGGTGTTCTCGTCGCGCCGGTACCGCGCGAACTCCGATCGGGACACCAGATCGGGTTTGAGGATGCGCACGCCGATCTGGACGGTCGCCTCGCCGGAATCCTGGTTGTACTCCATGAAGCCGCCCTTCACCACCGCCTCGTTGTCGCGGTCGATCAGCAACGCGCTGCCCTGGATGCGCAGCACCGATCGCTCGCGGTCGAACAACAGGTGTTCGCTGGCGATCTCGATGTTCCGTTCCTCGTCGATCACCCGCACGGCGCCGCGGCAGATGACGAACCGGGCATCGTCGCCGATCAGCTCGATGCGCTCGGCGCGGATGGAGGTGCCGTCGACGACGATCTGGGCCGAGCCGGTCAGCACGGTGCGTTTCCGGCCCTCGGCGAGCGCCGTCTCCATACGGTCGAACGCCGTGAACGTCACCGTCTCCTTCCCCGAGTCGTCCGCGGCGGCCACGGCAGCAATCGCCACCAGGGCGGCGCTCGCCAGCAGGGCGGCGGCCGCACGCCGCAGCGGCAACGTCATCAGTCGACCACCAAGTCGCCGGAAACCGGCCCCAGGAAACGGACGATGCGGCGTGCCACGTCGGCCTCGAAATCGACGCCGGAGATACTGGATCCGTCGGTCCGTTCCAGCGCCACCTCCGCGCCCTCGTCGCCGCTCAGCGTGCGTTCGGCGTCGTTCCAGTTCAATCCCGCGGCGGTGATGCGAGCATCTTCCCGGCGCGACGATACCACCACCTCGCCTTCGGCACGGGCGTCGCCGGTCTTGCTGTAGTACTCGGCGCGCTCCGCCCAGGCTTCCGTCAGCACGCTGCCCGAACTGTCGAACTCCGTGAAGTGGATGCCGAACAGGAGCAGCAGGTCCCGTTCGCGGTAGCTCTCCACCCGGTCGATGCGCAGGACGGCGGTGACCCGGTCGCCGCGCATCACGGTGTGCTCGACGCTGCGGAGCACCGTGTTCGGGACCGCTTCGGCCAGCTCCTCTTCCAGCGAGGTGGCGCGGTAGTCGAAGGAGCAGCCGGCCCACATCGCCACCGATGCCAGCAGCGCCGCCGACGCCGGCAGAGAGGACAGGCGGGTGCGGAATGCGGGCCGCAGCCCGTCAAACGTCCGTCGCATCGGTTGCCGTCGGACTGGGGCACGGCACCTGCAGGCGCTCGAGGGCCACGGCACGGCCGTCGTCATCGAAGCGAGCCAGTGCCCCCTGCAACTGCAGGTTCGCCCAGGTGTCCGCCGATCGTTCGAAGATCTGGGTGCGCCACTTGCGGATCTCGATCTCGGGGTCCAGCCCGCCGACGGAGTCGATGCTGCCGGTCCGCCCGGAGTGGGTGAGAGTCGCGGTGCCCTTGGCGCTGATCGCCTCATCCGCCGACTGTACCCGCACGTGCGTGCCGAACACCGCGCTCACCTTGCCATCCATCCACAGGCACATGCTCCGTTTCTCCGCGGTGGTGCAGGCGTGGAAGTCCACGATGGTGATCGGCGTTTCGGGTCGCCGCTCGGCGGCCAGCCAGTCGGCGGCCGCAAACGGGTTGGCGGCGTGCACGCGGTCGTAGCCGGACTGACCAAGCAGGCAGACCACCGTCACGCGGGCGCCGCCGCGGGCGGTGACGGTCGCCCAGCCGTGCCCGGGATTTTGGCGCGGGTAGTTGAACGGACGCAGCACGTACCTGACCTCTTGCAGATAGGGCACCATGTCGCGCTTGTAGTAGATACACTCACCGGACGTGATCACGTCCACGCCGAGCTTGTGCAGGTAGGCCGCATGCCGCTTGCCGAGCCCGAAGCCGCCCGTAGCGCCGTCGCAGTTGGCGATCGTCAGGTCGACCTGATGCGTGCGCCGCAGGTTGCCCAGCAGGCTCTTGACGCAGAACACGCCCGGCTTGCCGACGACGTCGGCAACGAACAGTACGGTGGTGGTGCGCGGCATGCAGCGGTGAGGGTAGCAGATGTCAGCCCCCCCGGATGAAGCGGTGGCGTGGACCGGGCTGGTCAGCGCCGTCCACCGCACGCCGGTGGCGGCTGTGCTGGAGCTGGCCGGAGGCACCCAGGGGCTGGCGTGGCTGCACGCGGTCGGCGGGTCGTCCGCGACCGTCCTGGAGGCGCATGACCGCTACCACGCGGGCTCTCTGGCCACCGCCCTGGGAGCCAGGCCGGCCCGCGCCACCGATCCCCGGGTGGCGGACGCGCTGGCCGCGGCCGCCTGGGAGCGCGCGCGGGCGCTGGCCGGCGCGGGCGCGGCGGTGGTGGGTCTTGGCTGCACCGCCGCGATGGTCACCGAACGTCAGCGGCGCGGTGCGCACGTGTGCCACGTCGCCACGCGGGACCGCCTGGGGTCGCGCCGCTTGACGGTCCGGCTCGGCAAGGGGGCGCGCGACCGCGTGCAGGAGGAGGAGGTCGCCGGCCGGCTGGTGCTGCTGGCGCTGGCGACCGCGGCCGGTGTGGATCCCGGATCGCTGCCGCCGTGGTCGGAACCGGAACCCGTCCAGGTCTCCGTCGACGCCGGGCCGGGGCTGGCGGCCCTCCTTGCGGGCGATGCGCTTTCATTGTGCCGCGGCGCGGACGGCGCCGTGCTGGTCGATCCGCCGGCGCCGCGCCGGTCGCGGGTCGGAGCGCTCCTGTCCGGGGCCTTCAATCCCATGCACGACGCCCATCGCGGGTTGGCGGCGGCGGCCGCGGACTATCTGGGCACGGAAGTGTCGTATGAGCTGCCCGTGCTGAATGCGGACAAGTCGCCGCTCGACGCCGCGGAGGCGCACCGCCGCGCGGCCCAGTTCCTGGGACGCGCGGAGCTATGGCTGACGCGCGCCGCGCTCTACACGGAAAAGGCGGCCCTGTTCCCGGGAGCGGTGTTCGTGGTCGGCGCCGATACCGCCGAGCGCGTGCTGCAGCCGCGCTTCTACGGCGGCGAGCGGCAGATGCACCAGGCGGTGGCCGCCGTCGGCGCGGCCGGCAGCCGCTTTCTGGTGGCGGCGCGGCCGCTGCCGTGCGGGCTGCTGACCCTTGGCGGGCTGCAGGTGCCGCCTGCGCTGCGCGCGGTATTCGTCGAGCTGCCGGCCGACCGGTTCTGCCTGGACCGTTCATCCACACGGATCCGGGACGAGCTGGCGGCGCGGAAGCGCGGTTCCGGAGCCGTTTAGATGGGATTTCCCGGACGTTTACCGCCGGTGAGGACTATGCTACCGGCATCTCTCCCTAGGCAGAGGGCACGCATGTAGCTATGGCTGAAGGCAAGATCGTAGATACCGGCAAGGTCAGGGCGTACCGTCCGCCGGGCCAGCGCCGGCAGTGGCGTCTGGTGCTGCTGGTGGGCGCGCTGGTGGTGGGGCTGGCGGTCGCGGCGTACCTGATCCTCGGACCGCGCCAGGAACTGTACTCGCTGCGTTCGTACAACTCGCAGGAGGTGACCCGCGGCCGCCTGGTGCAGACCACGCAGGCCTCCGGCGCCGTAGTCTTTCCCGTGCAGATGACGCTGGTGAGTCCGGAGGCCGGATCGGCGGCGACGCTGTATGTGCAGGAAGGCGATTCCGTGCAGGAGGGTCAGCTCCTGGCAGAGCTCGCCGCCACCGACCTGGAAGACACGCTGGAGGACCTGCGCGGCGACCTGGCCGATGCGCAACGGTCACTGGCCAAGCAGCGGCTGCAGAGCCGCATCAACCTGGAGCGCAAGCAGCGCCAGATCGACGATCTGGCGCAGGACATCACCGACGCGACGGCCGAACGGGACGAGGTGAAGTCGATGGTGGCCGCCGAGGTGTCGCCGCCGAGCGATCTGGAGGCCGCCGAGCGCACCCTGCAGGGTTTGATCGGCGACCGTGAGGAGCAGATCCTGCAGCTCGCCGAGGATCGGGAGATCGCGGCGCTGGAGGACCAGGTTTCGCTTGCTTCGATCGCAGCACTGGAGGTCGAGATAGGCCGCCAGCAGGACAAGATCGCGGCGATGTCGGTCGCCGCACCGATCGACGGCGAGGTGCTGGAGATCGCCTCCGAGCTCGGCATCCCGGGGAGCCGCATCACCGCCAACCAGACCCTGTTCACCGTCGCCGACCCGGGCAGCGCGGTCATCGACCTGGAGGTGCTGGAGCAGTACGCCGGAGTGCTGCAGCTCGGTCAGCCGGTCGAGCTCGGCATCGGGACGCTCGGCCTGACGGGGACGGTGGCCGCGATCGGCCGGGTCGCCCAGCAGTCCCCGGACGGCCTGGGCGCCACGGTGCTGGTACGGGTGCAGCCCGATCCCGACGCCGGGCCGCTCCTGTCCGGGGCCACGGCCGTTGGCGTCATGGAGGTGGGCGTGACCGAGGGGGCATTGCTCCTGCCGCGAGGCCCGTACCTGACCACCGGTAGCCAGCGTTACCTGTACCGGATCGAGGGCGACCGTGCCGTGAAGATCGCTGTCACCTTCGGCCAGGTGGAAGGCAACCTGGTGCAGGTGGTGAACGGCGTGGAGGCAGGCGACCTGATCATCGTGAGCGGTTATCAGAATTTTATTGAGCACGACATCGTCGTGATCGGAGGGAGCGACGGATGATACGACTGGAGAAGATAGGCAAGAGCTACGATCTGGGCGAGGTGGAGGTGACGGCGCTGACCGAGGTCAGCCTGCGGATCGAGCGCGGCGAGTACATCTCCGTGATGGGGCCGTCCGGTTCGGGCAAGTCGACCTTCATGCACATCGTCGGCCTGCTCGACGTACCGAGCGAGGGCAGCTACTTCCTGGAGGACGTGGAGATCACGCAGCTCCCGGACAAGGAGCAGGCGCGCATCCGCAACCGGCACTTTGGCTTCATCTTCCAGAGCTTCAACCTGTTCAGCGAGCTGTCGGCCATCGAGAACGTGATGCTGCCGATGGGCTACGCCGGCATGGGGCGCGGCGAGCGGCGCACACGCGCCGCCGAACTGCTGGAGCAGGTGGGCTTGAGCGACCGCATGTACCACCTGCCGACCATGATGAGCGGCGGCGAGCAGCAGCGCGTGGCCATCGCCCGCTCGCTGGCCCTGAAACCGGATCTGATCCTGGCCGACGAGCCCACCGGCAACCTGCCGAGCGACCGCGGCGAGGAGATCATGGCGATCCTGGAGGGCCTCAACCGGGAAGGGGTCACCATCGTCATGGTCACCCACGACGAGGATCTGGGACGGCGCGCGCGCCGCTGCATCCGCATTCGCGACGGCCGTGTCGATCAGGACGGGGAGGTGACGGCATGAAATACCGCGAAGACCTGCGGATGAGCGTTCGCTCGGTGATCGGCCGGCCGGCCGAGTCGCTGCTGCTGTCGCTGGGCGTGGCGCTGGCGGTGGGGGCGACGGCGGCCGGCATCGCGTTGGCCGGGAGGACTTCGGAGCAATCGCGGGAATTGCTGTCATCGACTCGCTATCGCGAAATCGTCGTCGCCGCCCGTGAGGATGCGGACGAGATGGACCTGCCCGCGCAGGTGCAGATGTCTACCGAGTTGACCGTACTCACTGCGGCCGATCTGGAGGCGCGTACGGTCACGCAGGCGATCCAGTACGCGTATCTGGCCAATCGGACCGGTTTCCGGTTCGGAGAAAGCGGCTTCGGTCGGGGTCAGGGCGCGAATCAGAACCAAGGCAACCAGAACCAAGGCAACCAGGCTCAAGGCAACCAGGCTCAAAGCCAGCGTCCGCAGGCGCAGACCCAAGAGGGGCAGACCCAGGGGGCGCAACGCCAGGGTCAACCAGCCCAGCGTCAACAAGCTCAGGGCCAACCAGCTCAGGGACAACAAGCTCAGGCGCAAGGCCAGGCTCAGGGCCAACCGGCGGACGCACAGAGCAGCGCAAGTCCTGCTTGGGAGCCCGTCGCGGCGCCCGAGGGCCCACAGCCACAGCTTGAATTCGTCGAGGGCCTTGAGGTCAGCCCGGAGTTCTTCGCAGCCTGGAACCTCGTCGCGGCCTCCGGCGGTAGCTTGTTCACGACCGTTGACATGGATCGGGGCGAACCGCTCCTGGTCCTGGGCTCGGATCTGGGCGCTACGCTGTTCGAGGACGGGGAGTCCGTGGGCCGGCAGGTGCTGGCCCGGAACCAGCTCTACCGCATCATCGGAGTCCTGGAGCCCAGCGGCACGGAGATGGATGAGTTGGCCTTTGCGCCGGCGCGCATCGCAGGATCGCAGTTCCAGGGAGGCCGCGGGAGCGCACTGCGCACCAACCTGCGGTTCACGGTCGACGACCCGGCGCAGCTCGATGAAGCGCGGGCGCAACTGGTCAACTGGTTCGACTCCTCCTATGGGACGAGCGCTGTGGCGATCAGCATCCCCCGTGACGAGGCCAAGGCGACCACCGATCGCAACGGCCGCCTGGCCACGGTCATATTGTTCCTGTCGCTGTCGGCACTGCTGATCGCAGCGGTGAACGTTACCAACATCTTTTTCAGCCGGGCGGTGCGCAAGCGGCGCACGGTAGGCATCCTCAAGGCGCTCGGGGCCAGCATCCGCCAGGTCTTTACCGTCTTCTTCCTGGAGGCGCTGGCGATCGGCGCGGTGGGTGCGGGCGTCGGTTTTGGACTCTCGGCCCTGTTGTCGCGGTTGATGGAGCAGACGATCGGCTTCGGTGCGTTGCAGATCGGCCTGATCGTCGTCGGCGTGCTGGCTTCGTGGGCGATCATCGCCGTTTTCAACGTGGTGCCGGCATCGACGGCAGCACGCACTCCGGCCGCCGAAGCGATTCGTTACGAGTAGGAGGAGTCAATGCGTACACTCCGTTCGGTACTGACCAGCCTGGCCCGATCTCCGCTGAAGTCGTTCGTCACCCTGTCCACGGTAGGCTTGGGCGTCGGCGTGCTGATCTTCGCGCTGTCGATCAGCAACGCGTTCAGCCGCCTCGTTTCCGAGCAACTCGATAGGGAAGGCCTGGTGGTCATGGTCGCCAACGTCGAGATCGACGACGACGGGGAGATGCAGCAGGTACGGCCGCCGCAGTTCGACGCTGGCGTGATCGACACGCTGCTGACCGGCGTTTCGGGTGCCGGAGCCGCCAGCCCGGTCGCCTTCACGCCGTGGACGCAGTACGTGGCCGCCGGCAGCCACTACCGCTTCCGAAGCGTCGTCGGCGTGAACGAGGACTACGTCGAAGTGATGGGGCTGGAGTTGGTCGCGGGCTCGTTCTTCACCGCTGAAGACGTGACCGCGGGCGCGCGGGAGGCGTTGCTCTCGGCGACCCTGGCCGAGGTGCTGTTCGGGTCCCCGGTGGATGCGCTTGGACAGGTCATCCAGCCGCCTGCGCCCACACAGGGGGGCCAGCAGGGGGGTGAGGCCCGCAGGCGCTTCGTGCCGCCGACCTACACCGTTCGCGGCGTCTTTGCGGACCCGAGCGAGATCCAGCGCCGCGCCTATGGGGTGGGCGACATGCTCGTCCCGGTGACATCGGCCTTTCCGAGCAATATCAACTCGAGCTTCCTGCAGGGGTTCCTGATGTCGCGCATCGCGTTGCGGGTGCAGGGAAGCGGCTTCGCGACGATCGAGAGCCAGGTCCACGGATCGCTCGCGCAGCAGTATGGCGACGATGTGACCGTCGCGGTCTGGGAAGGCCGGCCGGACGGGGAGACCGCAGCGCTACAGGAGGCGCGCTCAACGGTGGCCACGTTCTCGCTGGTGGTGAACCTGCTCGGCTTCGTGCTGCTGGTGACCGGCTGCATCGGCATCCTCAGCATCATGCTGGTGGAGGTGCTCGGCCGCACGCGGGAGATCGCCGTGCAACGGGCCGTCGGCGCGTCGCGCGGCATGATCGCCCGCGAGTTCCTCGCCCGCTCGCTGATCATGGTGAGTGCGGCGGCGGTGATCGGCGTGGCCCTGAGCCTGCTGCTGTCGGGGCCGCTCACCGAGCTGGTCGTGCCGATCTTCCGCGGCACGACGCAGGCCGAGCTCGGCGGCACCGTGATCAATCTTGCCGCCATCGCGATCGGCGTGGGTTCGGCGATCTGCGTCGGCGGCCTGTTCGGGGTGCTGCCGGTGTTCTCCGCGCTGCGCGTCCCGATCGCCGAGGGGATGCGCGAGAGTTAGGGTTACTCCCCGGGCGGGCGCGGTATGCTCAGCGTTCGCCAGTCCGCGGCGCGCGTGCGCGCCAGGTCGACGATCTGCCCGACGTGGTAGGAGGTGTGGGTCACCGCGCGCAGCAGCGCCTGCAGCACGGTGTGCGGCTCGCCGCGGATGGCGATCGTGCGGTTCAGGTCGGCGGGTTCAAGCTCCGCGAGCGCATGGTCCAGGCACTCCCATCCGGCGCGCCACTTCGCCAGCATCGCCTCCCTGTCGGTGACGTCGTTGCGGAACTCGGAGTCGCGGTCACGGTCCGGCTTCTCCCCGTCGGTGGTAAGGAGGTCGGTGAAGCGGGAACGCAGGTTGCCGCCCAGATGGCGCATGAGCATGGAGACGCTGTTGCCGCGCTCGTCCGGCCGCCAGGCCAGGTCCCCGGCCGGCATCTGCTCCACGGCGCGCTCGGCAAACTCGCGCGCCTTGGCGAACTCGGCGGTGACGAATCGGATGAAATCGGTCGCGGTATCCATGGGCCGGTATGCTTGCATGCGACGCTGCAGGCGCCAACGTGGAGATGCCGAACGTGGAGATGACCGTGACCGGCGAACAGCGCTGGGATCCCGAACAGTACCGCCGATGGGCTTCGTACGTCCCGGAGCTCGGCCGCGATGTCGTCGAGCTGCTCGACCCGCGCCCCGGCGAGCAGGTGCTCGACCTGGGCTGCGGCGACGGCGCGCTCACCGCTCACCTCGCTGCGCGCGGCTGCGATGTGCTGGGTGTCGACCGCAGCGCCGAGTTCGTTGCGGCGGCGCGGAAGCGCGGACTGTCCGCACTGCAGGCGGACGCACGCCACTTGGCGGGTCCGAAGCTGCCGGCGGAGAGCTTCGACGCGGTGTTCTCCAACGCCGTTCTGCACTGGATTCCCGATGCGGCGGCGGTGGTCGCCGGGGTGCGGCGGCTGCTCCGCGCCGGCGGCCGGTTCGTGGGTGAGTTCGGCGGCGCCGGCAACATCGCCACCGTACGGGACGCACTCCACGCGGCCCTACGCCGCCGCGGCGTGGATGCCCCAGCACATGATCCGTGGTACTTCCCCACAGCCGCCGAGTACCGGCGCGTGGACCGTCGACTACGTGCGCCTTCGTTTCCGGGCGATCAAGCGCTGACGATCAGCCGTGTACGCGGCTCATGAACTCCGCGGCGCCGGCCTGCAGCCAGCCCGCTACGCCGGTCAGCAGGAACCGGGCTCCCTTGTCGATGTAGGAGGCGACGTCCGCGGTGGAGGTCATGGCGCCAGCGTTGCGGCCCGCCGCCACGATCCGGCGGATGGAGTCGTCGATCTTCGCCTGCACGTCCGGGTGCCCGTGGTTGCCGATGTGGCCCATCGAGGAGGCGAAGTCCGAGGGCGCCACGAAGAACACGTCGATGTGATCGACCGCCAGGATCTCGTCCAGGTTGCCGTAGGCGACGATGTCCTCGATCAGGACGATCAGGCAGGTCTCGTCGTTGCCGCGCTCGGTGTAGCCGGCGACCCCGTGGTACTGCCGGCTGCCGTACATGCCGCGTCCCCCGACCGGCGCGAACTTGCCGCCCCGCACCACGTTTTCGGCCTCGGCGCGGCTGTTCACGTGCGGGACGACAATCGATTGGGCGCCGCGGTCCAGGGTGCGGTAGATCAGCCCCTGATGGTTGTCGTTGACCCGCACCACGGAGCTCAGGCCCCAGATGTCGCAGGCGCGGGTCAGGTTGCCCAGGTCGGCGGCGTCGACCGGCCCGTGCTCGCCTTCCAGCCAGATCCCGTCGATCCCCGTAGCCTCCGCGATCGCCCCGAACGAGTCGATGTCGTCGGCGTGGGTGATGCCGGAGACCACGGTCGCCACCTGCCCGTCGGCCAGCTTGTGCTTGATGCGGTTCTTGCGCAGTTCCATGCCGCGACGGTAGCACGGGCGGCTACACCAGTCCGCGCAGGAACCCCAGTGCCGGCTGCACGCGGATGCCCTCCGGCGTCCGGTAGTCGTCGGTTCCCGTGGCGCTGATCTGGTACGCGGCTGCCTGCGGGAAGCGCTCGCTCAGATAGCGCAGCGACCGGTCCGGCGGCCGGTCGCGCCACTTCGCTTCGATCAGATGGGTCGGCTGGCCGCGCTCGGTGAGCACGAAGTCGACCTCGCGGCCATCGACGTCGCGGAAGTAGCGCAGCTCGATCTCGCGCCCGCGCCCGTCCTGTTCGTGGTGCACCCATTTCAGCAGATGCAGCGCCACCAGGTTCTCGAATCGGGCGGCCGTGTCACCGATCGGCAGCCAGTCGTAGTGGTAGTGCTTCTGTGCCTGCTTGATCGCTCTGATCGCCGGGGCGCCGAACGGCGCCAGACGCACGATCGCGTAGAGCCGTTCGAGGATCTCCAGCCAGCGAGCCACCGTGCGGTGGCTCACCTGCAGGTCTTCCCTCAGCGCGTTCACCGACAGCGGACTGCCGACCAAGTCAGACAGCCGCACGGCCAGGAGCTGCAGCGAGCTCAGATCCTGCACGCGCTCCAGGTCGGCGATCTCATCCTCGACCAGGCGCACCCGGTACTCGCGCGACCATCGCTGCGCCTCATCGGCCGAGTCGCTCAGGTACGGTTCGGGGAAGCCGCCGCGGTCGAGCAAGCGACGCAGGCCGGCCGCATCGTCGATGCCCAGCTCGGCGACCGACAGCGGATGCAGCCGCAGATGGTGGTAGCGGCCCTGCAGCGAATCGCCGCCATGGCGGTAGTAGTCGAGCCGGCCGCTGCCGGTGACCAGGATGCGCGTGCCGTCCTGCCGGTCGTAGAGCCCCTTGAGCAGCGCGCGCCAATCGCGGAACTTGTGCAGCTCGTCGAAGACCAGCATCTCCGTGGCCGGCAGCCGGCCGCGCAGGATGGCATCGCGGTGCTCGGGGATGTCCCAGTTCAGGTAGCCGGCCGGATCCGGGAGCAAGCGCCGCGCAAGGGTCGTCTTGCCCACCTGCCGCGGACCGGAGACGAACACCATCTTGCGGCTCAGATCGGAGCGGATCTGTGCGGTGAGGTACCGCTCGAGGGATCCGCCCATACGGCCATGCTAACGATTTTGCGCGGAGGTGAAAAATCGAGCAAACAATTTCCACCCGACGCGAAAACGCCCTCGAGATGGCGGGTCGATCGCCTCAGGGATCGGTGATGTCGTACGAAGTGGTGGTGTTGCGCTCGATGAAGTCCCAGTCGTAGCTGACGCCCAGGCCGGGGCTGTCGGGAACCGGCACGCAGCCGTCCGCGCCGACCGCGTCGGGCTGGTCGCTGTACCCGTCGTACACGGGCGGGATCAGGTTGGGCATGCCGGGACCCATGAGCGCCAGCTCGTAGAGGTGGGTGTTGCGCAGCGCCGAGATTACGGCCCGGTGGGCGGGGCCGCAGGCGTGCACCTGCAGATCGAGCCCGAAAGCCTCGCTGAAATGGGCGATCTTCATCACGCCGGTGATGCCCAGGTCGTACTCGGGGTCGGCGTGGATCATGTCGCAGCCGCCGGCCACCAGGAACGCCGCCTTTTGCTCCAGCGTGCGCACGTGCTCGGTGATCAGCAGCGGCGTCGACAACCGCTCGCGCAGGCGGCGGTGCCCCTCGGCGGCGACGCCGGTGTCCCGATACGGGTCCTCGTACCAGAAGCAGCCGATCTCGTCGCAGACGCGGCCGACCGCCAGTGCGTCGTTCCAGGTGCGGAGCTGGCAGGCCGGGTCCAGCATGATGCGGAAGCCGTCGCCGACCCGGGCGCGCACCGCGCGCAGGTTGTCGATTTCACGGGTCACGTCGCCGTCGTTCCAGCCATGGATCTTGAAGCCCGCAAAGCCGGCCGCCTGGCATTCGGCGGCGAAGTCCGCGAACGCCTGCGGGCTATTCAGGCCGCCGGGGCCCAGTTGGCCGTGGTAGGTGCTGGCATAGGTCGGCAGCCGCTCGCGGAAGCCGCCCAGGAGCCGCGACACCGAGGTGCCCAGCCGCTTGCCGGCCAGATCCCAGAGGGCGATGTCCAGCACGCCCTGCCCCATGTGGTCGTAGGCGCGCAACTCCCGCTTCAGGTCGTCGTAGATCTGCTCCCGCCGGTCCGGGTCGCGCCCCAGCAGCAACGGCGCCAGCATCGCCGCCTGCGCCAGGGACGCGGGCGTGCCCACCCAGTGGGTGACGTACTCGCCTGTTGCGCCGTCGTCGCTGCAGATCCGCACCGCGAAGCGGCGGGCGGTGAGCGCGGCGCCCTTGACGTAGGCCATGTTGCCGACGCCGGCGGCGGCCTGCTCCAGCCCGATGTCGGGAACGTCGAAGGAGAACTCGTGAATCTGAACGCGGTCGATCCGGCTCATTGCAACCTCCGGGAAACCTGACGGTCGGCCCCGATCATAGCGGTTCGATCCGTCAGAGGCCGCGCAGATCGTCCAGGAATTCCGAAGCCGGTTCTACTCCCGTCACCAGGAGATGGTCCCGAGCGCGGGTCCGAACACGAGCTGGCGCTGGCGGCGGTGCTTCCGCGCATCCATCTGGTGGTAGAAGATATTCGACTACTGCCGGTGACAAGCTGCGGTTCAATTCGTCTCGGTTGCTATCGACTCTTCGAGGTGGACGATCATCGCCGCCCGCGTTCGGCCAACAGCGCGGCTACGCCCGGGATCGATCGGCTGGACGGGAGACGGTCAAGCCTTCGAAGCGCTTCCGGCGGGTCGATCGGATCCTTGATGAGGGACTCGTCCTCGACAGCCGGGATGAGTCTCGCAACGGTCTGCGAGCGGGAAGTAATGGCGATCGTCTCGCCCGCACGTACGAGTGCGAGATAGGTGCCAAGTCGGGACTTCAGCTCGGTGGTGCTGATCTGGAGCATGGCTAAGAATGCCTCAACTCGATGACCGTCAATCCAGACCGTCGGCGCTGGTGCGGGCCAGCTCGGTGAGTCGTGCGCGGTCCGGCTTGCCGAGGGGCGTGAGGGCGTCCGCCGGCATCGGCAGGTAGCGCACGGGGTGCTTGTAGCGGGGCAGCCGCTCGGCGAGCAGGGCCTGCAGCTCGTCGCCCGCCGGGAAGCTGCCGTGTGAGTCGATGAACGCCACCGGGCGGGAGCCGAACTCGGGGTCGGGGGCGGGCACCACTACGGCGACGGCTACCGCGGGGTGTGCGCCGAGCACCTCCTCGATCTCCTGCGGATGGATGTTCTCTCCTCCCGACAGGAACATGCCGTCGGCGCGGCCGGTGACGGTCAGGAAGCCGCCGGCGTCGAGGTGGCCGCAGTCGCCGGTGCGGAACCACCCGCCGGGTTCGAGCGGCGGCGGCTTGATGCCGTCCGGGCTCAGATAGCCGGCGAACAGCGTCTCGCCACCTACCTCGATGTCACCGTCGTGGATGCGCAGTCGCCGGTGCGGCAGCACGCGGCCGCTCGCGCCGGGCGGCAGGTCGGCGCCGGGGGCGGCGGTGGCCACCTGCGAGGCCATCTCGGTGGAGCCGTAGGTGGGCAGCACCGGGATGCCGGCCGCCCGCGCGCGCTGAAGGAGCGCTGGAGCAACCGCCTGACCGCCGACCAGCACGCTGCGCAGCGCGCCTCTGCAGTCTTCCGGCAGCTCGAGCAGCCGCTGGAGCTGCGCCGGCACGACCGAGAGCCGGGTCGCCCGCGGCAGCAGCGCCAACGCGTCGTCCGGACCGTGGTCGTCCTCGCGAAAGGAGCCGGAGCGGGCGATGAGCGCCGTCGCCCCGGCGAGCAGGCAGCGGAACAGGATCGACAGCCCGGCCACGTGGCTCAGGGGCAGCGCCACCAGCCAGCGGTCGTCGCGCTCGAGCGGCAGATTGGCGGCAGAGCCGATGGCGCTGCACAGATGGTTGGCCAGCGTGTGGACCACCCCGCGCGGGCTGCCGGTGCTGCCCGAGGTGAGTAGTGCGGTGGCCGGCGCGTCGGAGTCGATCAGGCCCGCCGACGCACCGCCGGCCGGCAGGTCCAGGTCGCCGGCGGTGAACGGCGGGCCACAACGGAGCTCCGTAGCCAGCTCGCGCACCCGCCCCACCGGCAGCAGCGGGGTCAGGATCAGCGGGAACAGGCCCGCGCACCACACGCCGTACAGGAACGCGACCAGCACGCTGGTGTTCTCCGCCTGCACGGTGATGCGCGAGCCGGGGGTCAGCCCGTAGGCGCGGAACCGCTCCACCCAGCCGCCGGCCGCCTCGGCCAGTCGGCGGTAGCTCAGCCCCTCGCCGGGAGGGTGTTCCGCGCCGGTCAGCGCGATCGACTCTCCGTGTCCTTCGAGCAGCTCGATCAGATCGATCTGCCCGGGGCTCAGGCGATCGACCATCCGATGGAGAACAGCAGGGCGTGGATCAGCATGGTGCGGGCCGTGCCGGCCAGGGCGTGGTTGAGCTCGGGCGGCCGGGCGGGACGCAGCACGATCAGGACCCAGGGAGCCGCGACGATGACCGTCATCAGCGGCAGCGCGCCGGCCCAGCGTCCGGTGGCGACGGCCAGCACGGTCGGGACCAACGCGGCGCCGATGATGCAGCTCAGGTATTCGGTGCGTGCGAAGCCGGCCCCGAAGCGCACCGCCAGGGTGCGCTTGCCGGCGGCGCGGTCGGTGTCCACGTCGCGCAGGTTGTTGACGGTCAGGATCGCCGCCGCCAGCAGGCCGGGGCCGACGCCGGCGACGATCGCCTCGATCAGCCAGTCGCCCGCGTGCAGGTAGTAGGTGGTCGCGACGGCGACCGGCCCGAAGAACACGAACGCCATCAGGTCGCCGAAGCCCAGGTAGCCGAGCGGCCTGGGCCCGCCGGTGTAGGCGAGCGCGGCGGCCAGCGAGGCGGCCAGCACCACCAGGATCGGCCAACCGCCCAGGATCGCGGCGATCACGCCGACGACGCCGGCCGCCGCGAACACCACGGCGATGCCGCGGCGCAGTTCGCCCGGCTGCAGCAGGCCGGCCTGCGCCGCGCGGCGCGGTCCCACGCGCTCGGCGGTATCGGCGCCGCGCACGTGGTCGGCGTGGTCGTTGTGCAGGTTGGTGCCGATCTGGATGAGCAGCGCCCCGAGGAGCGCCAGTATGGCTGCCGCCCACGCGAAGCTGTCCGCGGCCGCCGCCATCGCCGAGCCGATCAGGACCGGCGCAACGGCGGCCGGCAGCGTGCGCAGTCGCGCCGCCTCCAGCCAGATCGCCGTCTTGCTCTTGTTCTTCACCCGTCGGCTTCAGGGACGGCGCGGAAACCCGGAGAAATCCGGCTGCCGCTTCTGGACGAAGGCGTCCCGGCCCTCCTGCGCCTCCTCCGTCTGGTAGAACAGCATGGTCGCGGCTCCCGCCAGCTCCTGCAGCCCGGCTTGGCCGTCGCAGTCGGCGTTGAGCGCCGCCTTCAGGCAGCGGATCGCGGTGGGCGAGTGGCTGAGGATCTGCCGGCACCAGCGCACCGTTTCCGCCTCCAGCTCGGCCAGCGGCACCACCGTGTTGACCAGGCCCATGGCCAGCGCCTCCTGCGCGTCGTAGCGGCGGCACAGGTACCAGATCTCCCTCGCCTTCTTCTGGCCGACGATGCGCGCAAGGTAGCTGGCGCCGAAGCCGCCGTCGAACGATCCCACCCGCGGGCCGGTCTGGCCGAAGACGGCGTTGTCGGCAGCGATCGTCAGGTCGCACATCACGTGCAGGACGTGGCCGCCGCCGATCGCGAAGCCGGCCACCATGGCGATGATGGGCAGCGGACAGCGCCGCATCTGCCGCTGGAACTCCAGCACGTTGAGCCGGTCGACGCCCTCCTCGTCCTGGTAACCGGCGTGGCCGCGCACCTTCTGGTCGCCGCCGGAGCAGAACGCCAGCTCGCCCGCGCCGGTGAGGATGACCACGCCGATGCTGCTGTCGTCCATGGCGTCGCGCAGCGCGTCCTGCATCTCCGCCACCGTCAACGGCGTGAAGGCATTGCGCACGTGCGGGCGGTTGATGGTGATCTTGGCGATCCCTTCGGCCTTGTGGAACAGGATTTCGCGGTACGATCCGCAGGCCGTCCATTCGATCTGACTCATAGGTTCCGGATCTCCTCGTCGAGGAAGGTCGCCACCTGTGTAGCAAATTCGGCCGGCTTTTCACAGAGCACCGCATGGCCGCAGTCCGGCAGCAGGCGGGCGCGGAGCGCAGCGCGGATCGTGGCGCTCCGCGCTGCCATCCGCGAGGCGATGGTCACGTAGCGGGCATCGAGCTCCCCGGCCAGGACCAGGGTGGGCTGCCGCAGGCGAGGCAGCTCGTCCCAGAGCGACGGCAGCGCGCCGGTGCCCAGGTGAGCCAGGGTCGCGGCCCACGCGCCGGGGTCGATCCGCAGGCGGCGCTCCAGCATGGCCGGGTAGCAGGCGTGAGAGCGGACCCGGGCGAAGATAGGCTGCGCGTACCAGTCGTCCAGGAAGCCGCGCAGCGCCTCGTTGTCGCCAAGCCCGCGCAGGCGCGCGGCCAGGCGGGCGTCGGCGCGGCGCCGTTCGGCGCGTTCCGCCGCGCTGGCCAGACCGGGGGAGCCGCAGGCCAGCACGCCCGCGCGGTAGCGGTCCGGGTCGCGCAGCAGCAGGTGCAGCGCCAGCCGGGCGCCCATCGAGTAGCCGATCAGCACCGCCGGACCCGGGACCGATCGGCGGATGGCCGTCTCCAGGGCGGCCAGGGTCGGATGATCCGCCAGCGGCGGCGCCACGCATGGCACGCGCCCGGCAAGCCGGTCGGCGATCGGCTGCCAGTCGTCCGGACTGCCCAGGAAGCCGTGCAGCAGCACCGCCGTCGTCGCTCGGGCGCCGCTCACCCGCCTGACCGCGCCCGCGCTTCGATGGCGGCTCCGACTTCGGCACCGAGCCGCCGGTGCAGGGCCAGGTTCCCTTTCCGGTCGGTGTTGATCTCGATCATCGCCGGCCGGCCGGCGGCGAAGCACCTCTGTAGCGCTCCGCGTGCCGCCGCTCGCGTCTCGGGCCGGTGGTAGTCCAGGTCGAACATCCGGCAGGCGTGCTCGAACCGGTAGCCGTGCGGGGTGCCGAAGCAGCGCTCGAACACGTCGTCCTGGCTGGTGAGCGCCGGCAGGAAGCTGAAGATGCCGCCGCCGTCGTTGTTCACCACGACCAGCACCACCGGCTGCGGCGAGCGGGCCAGCTCGGCCAGCGAGCCCAGGTCGTGCAGGACCGCCAGATCGCCGACCAGCGCGCCGACCGGCGCCCGCAGGCCCTTGGCCAACCCCACCGCGGAGGCGATCGCCCCGTCGATGCCGCTGGCGCCGCGGTTCGCTCCCACGACCAGAGGCGCGGCGCGCGCGACCGCCGCCTCCGCAAAGGTGTCGAGGTCGCGGATCGGCATGCTGCTGCCGCCGAAGACGCCCCAGCCGGCCGGCAGCAGCTCGATCAGGTCGGCGGCGATCGCCGGCTCGCTGACGGACGGCTCCGCGTCGAGCACCGCCGCCACCGCCCCGGCCGCCGCCGCTCCGGCGTCGGCCAGATCGTGGGCGCCGGCGCCGGGCGGACCGCCCGCGCCGCGAAGCTCGGCTTCGAGCAGCGCGCAGAAGCGGTCGGTCGCCGCCTGGATGCGGCTGGTCACCACGTGCTCGGGGTCGATTCGGCGCGGATGCTCGGCCACGTGCACGCAGGTGGCCGGCCGCCGCGAGCCGAGCAGCCCCAGATACGCCTTGGAGGTGAGCCGGCCGCCAAGATGCAGCACCACGTCCGGGGCCGGCAGGGCCGCGCCGGCGTGAGCGAGCACCAGATCGTGATGGCGGACGGTCGCGATCGCCGGCCGGCCCGCCCACGCGGGGCGCAGCCCGGACTGGATGTCGGCGAGCACCGGCCAGCCGAGCGTCGCGGCCAGCGACGCGATCGCCGGCCGGTCGGCCGCCGCCGGCAGCGGCCCGACCGCCAGCACCCCGGCGGTGGCGCCGCGCACTGCCGCGGCCGCTTCCTCCACGGCCTCCCGGGGTGGCTCGGCCGGCGCCGCGGCATAGGCGGTGTAGGGGCGCCGGCCTGCCCCTCGGTCGATCCTCTCCGCCGGCTCGTCGTCCAGCAGCGGCTCGGCGAACATGCAGTTCAGGTGCACGGGTGCCGCCGCCGAGCGGGCGCGGTGCACCGCCTGATCGACCGTGGTCAGCACCGCGGACGGATCGATCCGGTCATTCGCGACCGGCAGATCGAAGCGCCAGGCCACGGCGCGGCCGAACAGCTCGGGTTGGTCGATCGTCTGGTTGGCGCCGGTGTCGCGCAGCTCCGGCGGGCGGTCGGCGGTCAGCAGCAGCAGCGGCACGCCGCTCATCGCCGCCTCGACCGCCGCCGGCAGCAGGTTGGCGGCGGCCGTGCCGGAGGTGCAGATCACCGCCGTCGGAGCGCCCGAGACGCGGGCCGCGTTCACCGCCTGGTAGCCGGCGGCGCGCTCGTCGATGCAGATCGAGGTATCCAGCTCGGCCGAGCGCGCGGCGGCCGCCGCCAGCGGGGCGGAGCGGGCGCCGGGACAGAGCCACGCGGCGCGGCAGCCGCAGCGGGCCAGCTCGTCGATGATCAGCTCGCCCCACAGGCGGTTCCCCATGGTCGCGGTCGTTGGCATGGTCGCGGTCGCTGGCATGGTCGCGGTCGCTGGCATGGTCGCGTCGCTGGCAGGGTCGCGCTCAGCGGGGGCTCAGCCGCCGGGCGCGAAGTAGCAGCCGACCTTGGCTTCCAGCTCCGCCCACTCCGCATCCGGGGAGGAGCCGGTCACCAGGCCGTTGCCGGTGTAGAGCGACACCGCCCCGCCGTCGATCAGCGCGGAGCGGATGGCCACCGCGAAGGTGGCCTCGCCCGGACCGATCCAGCCCACCGGCGCGGCGTACCAGCCGCGGTCGAACGGCTCGTGCCGGGCCAGGAAGCGGCGCGCCGCCTCGGCCGGCTCCCCCCCCACCGCCGGGGTCGGGTGCAGGGCATCGACCAGATCGGCGACGCCCACGCCGGCCGCCAGGTGGCCGGACAGCCGGCTCATCAGGTGCTGGACGGCCGGCAGGCGCAGCACCGTGGTCGTGCCCGCCGTGGTGTCCGTGCACAGCTCCTTGAGCGCGGTGGCGATCGCGTCGTGGACGATGCGGTGTTCCAGCACGTCCTTGGTCGATGCGGCGAGCTCCCGCCGCAGACGCTGGTCCTCTTGCGCGGTGGCGCCGCGCCGCCGCGTGCCGGCGATCGCCTCCGTGTGTACGGTGCGCCCGGACAGGGAGAACAGCCGTTCAGGGGTGACGCTGACGAAGGCGGTGCCGGGCCGCGGTTGCACCAGGAAACGGAACGAGTGGTCGTCCGCCCGGCTCATGGCGGCAAGCAGCGTGGGCGGGGTGATCGGCGCGGCCGCGGTCGAGCCGGTGCGGCGCGCCACCACCACCTTGCTCAGCGGGTCGCCGGGATCGTCGATGGCGGCGAGCGCCGTGCGCACCAGCGTCTCCCAGCCCGCGCGGTCGGGCGCATCGGCATGGCGGAGCAGGCGGACCGGCGCGGCCGGTTCGGCGGGCGGTGCCGGCGGTCTCTGCAGGTCGGCCAGCAGCGCCGTCAGGCGGTCGCGCTCCGCGGGCCGGAAGTTGCACGCGAGCAGCGTTCTGCCGTCGCGCCTGACCGCCTCGAAACGGGGCACCACGAACCGGTAGGCACCGAGCGTCCGCCACTCGGGAGCGGCGGGCGCCCGCGCGTCGAAGCGCGTGCCGCCGTAGAAGCGGACGCCTTCGTCGGCGGCGTCCAGGTGAGCGGTGATGCGCTCCATCCACGGCGCGGCCCCGGAGGTTGCCGCGCCGGACACGTCGATCAGGACGCCGGCGGCTGCCGTCTCCTCCCCACCGTCGCGATCGGCCCAGTAGCACAGCTCCCGTTCCGGGCGGCCGGACAGCCATGCCAACGGCTCGACGCCGGCGGCCACCTCGACGCGGCAGATGCTGCCGTCATTGGGGATGGAGGCGGCCTGACCGTTGGCGGTTCCGGTATGTGGCAGGGGCGGAGAGGCGACGTCGCTCATGCGCTCGACATGAGTATAGCGCGGGCGGGCGCCATCACCGGCGCGCGAGGTACAGCATCGCCACCCCGAAGGTGAGGCGGCGGGTGGTAACCTCCGCGAAGCCGGCCCGCCGCAGCATGGCGACGAAGCGCGCCGAGGACGGGAACGCCTCGACCGAGGCGTTCAGGTAGCGGTAGGCCTGCACGTCACCGGAGACGAGCCGGCCGATGGCCGGCAGCACGTGGCGGAAGTAGGTCAGGTACAGCGCCCGCAGCCGCGCCGACTCGGGGAGCGAGAACTCCAGCACCGCCAGGGTTCCGCCACGGCTGAGCACCCGGTTCATCTCGCCCAGCGCGCGCGGCCGGTCGGCCATGTTGCGGATGCCGAAGGCGACCGTCACCGCATCGAAAGCGTGCTCCTCGAACGGCAGGCGATGGGCGTCGCCCAGCGTGAGCTTCGCGGCGCAGCCGGCGCGCGCCAGCTTGTCGCGCGCGATGTGGAGCATTTCCGGGGCCAGGTCGACGCCCACGGCGCGCGTCAGAAGGGGTAGGCGCCGGTCGATCGCTAGCAGCAGGTCGCCGGTGCCGGTGGCCACGTCCAGGACGCTGCGCACGCGCCGGGCAACCAGCGCGCGCGCGACGCAGTCGCGCCAGCGCACGTCGGAGCCCAGCGACAGCAGCCGGTTGAGCCGATCGTAGGTCGGCGCGATGCGGTCGAACATCGCCCCCACGTCGGAGATTCCGGGCACCATAGGGATGAATATGCGGTGGTGGGCGAGTGCCGACAACCGCAGCATGTGTGCTTCCGGATCGCATGCCCGGTTCCGGTCGAGTACGATCCGGTCAGACCGAGGAGTTGCTGATGACCGTCAAGACGACCCTGAAGCAGAGGATCGAGGATGACGCCGAGCGGGAGGTGGGGCTCGCGTACCGACTGCACCGGGTACGGAGCGCAGCCGATCAGGCGTCCGTCACAAAGCCCAGCTGGTGATTGTCGATCTGGTGTTTGATCACGAGTGAATTGACACGGTATTCATCCCCGAGTTTGTCGATGTCGCTGAACGACACGGGACCCGCAACTTGCTTGGCCAAGGCGCCGGTGGGGGCGAGAAACTCGGCGGGGAATGCTCGCGATGCCTGCTGGTCCCACGTGTGCGCGGGCGTTACGAGCCGGCGCGCCTGCGCTGTGGCGAAGTGGTGAAGGAAGAGTGATCGAGCCAGCCGGAACCGCTCCGGTTTGATGTCGTCGCCCTGGTACGCGACGACGACAGGCGCCCCGCTATCGCTACGATCCAGCATCGCGTCGAATGGGCTGGCCGGCTTCGAATCGGTGATCAGCAAGGGCTCCTCCGCCCAGCCGAGATCCTGCATGACGGCGCGCATATCGGCCACCGGGCCCCCGTTCGCCCCGAACAGATGCTGGCGGATCCTTCGGGCGCACTCGTAGCCGGTCTCGTGAGCGGTCTGGCGGGGTGCTCGGTACTCCATTTCCGGCCCGTTCCCTGCAGAAAAACCGGAGCCCAATGCAAGTTCGTGGGCGGCAGCGATCCAATGCACATCCGCGGGGAGCGCATCGGCCGTCGCCGCGTCGAGGAGGTCGCCCTTGAGCTTGCCCTCCAGGGACGACATCGACGCTTTCAACAGCTCCTCGCGCCGGTCTGTCAATTCGTCCGGGTCGTACGGATCCAGGCCCAGGCGTCCCGACCAGAGACAGAGCTCGCGCTCGTCGGGCGTGGCGGTCGTGATTGCGGCCCAGTCCCGGCTCAGCGCTTCGACTTCGGGTGCGTCCATCTCCTCAACGCGCTCCAGAACACGAAGAACGAAATCAGTCAGCCCGTGCATTACCTTCTGGGCTGCCAGTCTCGCTTCTCCTTTGCCCACGAATCGAAGAAACGGGTATGTGGCGTCTGACTCATCGGGAAGCCACCGTACGACGATGGCGTCTCCGTCGCGGAACAGCATCAGGTCCGGGAGCACACCACCCTCGCCGACCGCCCGCAGACTGTGACGCTGAACCCAGGCCCGGTGGTCGACATTACGGGCCAGATCGTGCGATCGAGACGGGAGATGAAACCGATAGGCTTCGTACTGCAGGCACCACCAGTTCTCGACGATCCACCTGCACAACGGCAGGGCCGAGCCGTATATGCCGTCCCGCAGGCTTTGGGAGCGGTGGTCGATGGCTCGGGTAACCACCTGCCCGTCCACGTCCATGGTCAGGCGGCACCATGTGCGCTCGAGTACCGGGTCTCTTACCCCGGGCGCATCCTGCCACTCGACCTGAAACTCGATCATGCGGCGCCGCCCCATTTCAGACGGCCCATGGGGTCGCGAGGATACTCGGACTCCAGGAGCTTGTATCCTTTGTACGTCCCGGCCGGCCCGTTGATGTGCCGCGCTTCGTAGAGGTCGCCGTGCAGCCATCCCCAGACATACTTGAGGAAGCCCTGCTCCACGGCGTCGCTCGGGTATGCCTTGTGCTCGGCGCTGCCTAGGTATCTCGCTCTGCGCGCAACGCGGTCGGTGATCTCACCGGATGTCTGGCAGGCGATGG
This sequence comes from Spirochaetia bacterium, assembly GCA_965262795.1. Lineage (GTDB taxonomy): Bacteria > Spirochaetota > Spirochaetia > SZUA-6 > Bin103 > CATQHW01. The sequence goes on from OZ253561.1 coordinate 5,042,287, forward strand.
CTTGTCGTTTTCTTCTCTTGTGCCTCATTTTGTCCCTGCGAGTTACCATGAACGGGCCGAATCGGCACGGTCCGAGGCGTGACTGTCTCCCATACTATCATTCGTCAATCAGGCACGCTCCGAGGTGCGGGTCGATGGTGAAGGTCACCGGGGAGCCGATGGGCGGTAGAGGCTGGTCGGCGGGCAACCGGAAGCGGAGCTCGATCCCGGAAACGGTGATCTGCACGCGCTGAGCGGCGCCGCGGAAGGAGAGGCTCGTCAGCTCGCCTTGCAGGATCCAGCGGTCGGCGCTGGAAACCGGCCGCTCGGGGGCGTCCTCCGGGCAGATGGTGATGCCGTTGGGGCGCAGCAGGAGCTTCAGGTCCGTGCCCTCCGCATCCGGGATCGTCAGCGCCTCCGCCGGCAATGCGCCCAGCGCGGTCCGCAGCACCGGGCGGCCGCCGGCCCGGTCCAGGCGGGCGGCGATCAGGTTGTCCAGACCCAGGAAGCGCGCCACGTACTCGCTGCCGGGCTCCCGGTAGATCTCCTGCGGCGTGCCGATGCGGGCGATGCGGCGCGGCTGCATGACCGCGCCGCGGTCGGCCACCGCCAGCGCCTCCTCCACGTCGTGGGTGACGTAGATCGCCGGCAGGTCCAGGTCGCGCAGGATCGCCCCCAGGTCCTCCGCCAGCCGGTCGCGCAGGTTTCGATCCAGGGCGGCCAGCGGCTCGTCGAGCATCAGCAGGCGCGGCTCCGGCGCCAGCGCGCGCGCCAGCGCCACCCGCTGCCGCTCCCCCCCCGACAGGGTCGTGACGTCGCGGCCCTGCAGGTGGTCCAGGTCGACCAGCGCGAGCACCTCGGCCACCCGCTCGCGCAGCCGCGCCGGCGGCGTGCGGCGGATGCGCAGGCCGAAGGCGACGTTCTCGAACACGTTCAGATGCGGGAACAGCGCGTAGTCCTGGAACACCATCCCGAACCCGCGCGACTCGGCCGGCGTGCCGGCCAGGTCCTGCCCCCGCCACAGGATCGTCCCCTCGTGCGGCTCCAGGCCGGCGACCAGTGCCAGCAGCGTGCTCTTGCCGCAGCCGCTCGGGCCGAGCAGCGCCACCGTCTCGCCGCGCTGCACCCGCAGATCGACGCGGTCCAGCGCCAGCGTCTCGCCGAAGCGCTTGCTCACGCCGCGCAGCTCCAGATCGACCATCACCGCGTCCTCAGAAGCTTGAGACCCGCGCCACCCGCAGCCGCTCGATCGCGGTCACCACGACCGCCGTGACCAGCATCAGGATGGTCGCCAGGGCCAGCCCCTGCCCCAGGTTGAGGGCGCCGGGCCGGCCGAGCAGACGGAAGATGGCCAGCGGTATGGTCGGCAGGTCGCCGCGGGCGACGATGGCGGTGGCGCCGAACTCGCCTAGCGAGATCGAGAACGCGAAGGCCGCCGCCACGCCCATCGCGCGGGCGACGATGGGCAGCTCCACGCGGCGCGCCACCGCCGCGCGCCCGGCGCCCAGCACGCGCGCCGCCTGGATCAGGCGCGGCTCCACGGTAGCGAGCGCCGGCGCCAGGCTGCGCACCACGAACGGCAGCGCAACCAGCGCATGGGCGATGGGGATCAGCAGCGGGGACGCGCGCAGGTCTACCGGCGGCCGGTTCAGCGTCACGATGAAGCCCAGACCGAGCGTCACTGCCGAGGTGCCGAGTGGCAACATCAGCAGCGGGTCGAACAGCCGCGAGGAGCGTGAGGCGCCGTGCCGGCCGAGCGCCCAGGCGGCCGGCGTCCCGACGGCCAGCGCGATGACCGTGGCCGCCGCCGCGAAGCCCAGCGAGTTGCGCACGGCGGACAGCGCGCTGCCGTGAAACGCTCCCTGCCGGCTCTCGGTGCTCAGCGCCCGGTAGAACGCCAGGGTGGGGCCCTCCGCGCCGCTGACCGAGCGGGCGGCGAGCGCCGCCATCGGTGCGAGCTGGAAGATCGCGATTCCCAAGAGCACGGCCGCGGCCAGGGCGCGGGCCCGGCGGCCGGTCAGCGACCGCTCGTTCGTTCGGGGCGCGCGCAGCGGCAGCGGCCGGCTCACCCGGCGCATCAGCCGTGTGTAGGCGATGCCGAGCACCAGCGTGATCGCAACCTGCACCAGCGCCAGCGAGGCGGCCACCGGCAGGTCGAACAGGCTGATGGTCTGGTAGTAGATCTCGACCTCGATCGTCGCGAAGCGCGGCCCGCCCAGGATCAGGATCACCCCGAAAGAGGTGAAGCAGAAGATGAACACCAGCACCGCCGCCGCCGCGACCGGGGCGGCCAGCAGCGGCAGGCTGACCCGCAACCAGCGCTGCGCGGCGCCCGCGCCCAGCGTACGGGCCGCATCCCACAGGCGGCGGTCGATCCGCGACCAGTAGTCGCCCACCAGCCGCAGCACGATCGTGGTGTTGTAGAACACGTGCGCGATCAGGATGGCGCCGAGCGTGCGCGTGAAGCGCAGCGGCGGCAGCCCGGCCGCCTCCAGCGCGGCGTTGACCCAGCCCCGCGAGCCGAGCAGCGCGTCGAAGGCTGCCGCCACCACCAGGGTGGGCAGCACGAACGGTATCGCGGTCAGCGCGCGGAACAGCGTCTTGCCGGCGAACCGGTAGCGCGCCACCAGATAGGCGCCGGGCAGCCCGACCAGGAGCGTGAGCGCCGTGGACGCCGCCGCCTGTCCGAGGGTGAACAGGACCACGCGCCCGGTCGCCGGCGAGGCCAGCGCGCGCAGCAGGCCGTCGGCCTCGCGGGCGAAGCTGGTCGCCACGATCCCCGCCAGCGGATAGGCGTAGAACAACGCCAGGAAAGCGAGCGGCCCGGCCCAGAGCAGGGCCGGGCCTCGCAACAAGACGCGGTTCAGCGCAGCACCACCTCGGTCCATTCTCGTATCCAGCGCTCGCGATGCTCGGCGATCAGCGCGGAATCGAGCAGTGCCGGCTCATCCGGGACTGCCAGATAGTCCACGAACTCCTTCTGCAGCACGGCGTCGCGATTGACCGGAAAGACGAACATGTTCAGCGGCAGGTCCTCCTGGAACGGCAGCGACAGCATGAAGTCGACCCAGAGCTCGGCCAGATCGCGGTTCTCGGTGCCGGACAGGATGCCCACGAACTCGATCTGCCGGAAGCAGGACAGCGGACCGGTGACCGCGGCGGTGGGAGGCTCGTCCATCGGCGACTCCGCGTACAGCACCTCGAACGGCGGGCTGGAGCCGTAGGAGACCACGATCGGGCGCGGTCCCTGACCGGCGGAGCCGGTGAACTCCTGGTAGTAGGCGGTTTCCCAGTCGTTGACCACCAGCACGTCGTTGTCGACCAGCGACTGCCAGTACTGCAGGTAGCCGGGGTCGCCGTAGCGGGCCACGGTCGCCATCAGGAAGGCCAGTCCGGGCGAGGAGGTGGCCGGGTTCTGGACCACGGTGAGGCCGCGGTAGGCGGGGTCGATCAGATCGTCCAGATCTTCCGGCGGCGCCGGTCCGTCCTCCCCGAAGGAGGCCACGTGGTAGTTCAGGCACACGTCGCCGTAGTCGACCGGCAGCGCCCGGTGCGACGGGTCGATCTGGAACTCCTCCGGCACGGACGCCAGCAGCCGCGAGCGGTACGGCTCCAGGATGTCCTCATCCAGCGCCCGGCTCAGGAAGGTGTTGTCGATCCCGTAGATGACGTCGGCCAGCGGCTTGCCGCGCGCCAGGATCGCCTTGTTCAGGGCGGTGCCGGTGTCGCCGGCCTCCAGGATGCGGACGCGGATGCCGTGCCGGTCCTCGAACGCGGTCAGGACCTCCTCGGAGACGGCGAACGAGTCGTGCGTCATCACCGTCACGGTGCGCCGCAGGCCGGCCGTCTCGGCGTCCGGACCTGCGAATGCCGCAAGCGGCGCGACGACGAGGGCGAGGGTGACGACCAGGCCGGCGGCCGTCCTGCCGAACCCTGACCGCGTGTCCAACACTGTGCGATTCATGCGAAACCTCCTCCGTCATCGGGGTCCCGCGATGTGGGAATCGCGTGTGAGAGATCCAATCCCTCCGCCGGTATTACCCGGATCAGGTGGTACGAGTCGAGGACTGCTGCGTCCTCCTCTCAGCTCGGCGCTACCGAACTCCCCGTGATTTCGCTTCATAGCATGCTATCCGCGGCGCCGGTCGTCAACCGGACCTGCGCACCGCCAACCACCGTGTGCATCACGTCGGCCAGCGGCCGGCAACGCGGTGCGCGAGCGCCGGCCTCGGGTCAATCCGGGGTGAGCGCGCGGACGCCGGCGCGGGCCGTTTCCAGATCGGGGTCCAGGGACAGCGCGCGCTCGAAGCTGCGCAGGGCATCCTCGCTTCGGCCCAGATAGTAGAGCGTGGCGCCCAGGTTGGAGTGGGTCTGCGCGTTGTCGGGATTGATCTCGGCCAGCGTCCGGTACAGGCGGTATGCCTCTTCGTAGCGCTCTTCCTGAAAACGCGCGATGGCAAGCCGGTCGATCGCCGCCGTGTCGCGCGGGTCGAGCTCGATCGCCAGCGCATAGTGGTCGGCCGCATCGGGATGACCCAGCTCCTCCGCCGCCTGCCCCATCAGGCGGTGCAGCGCTGCGGCCATCGGGAGGTCCGGCTGCACGGAGACCGCCCGACCCAGCGTCTCCAGCGCCTCCTCGTAGCGCTCCAGCTTGAACAGGGCATCCCCGATGCCGGCGTACGCCAGCGCGTATTCCGGATCGATGTCCAGCACGTCGCGGTACGCCGCCAGCGCCTCTTGGTAGCGCCCCTGCTTCCTGAGCGATTCGGCCACGTTCTGGAGCGTCGCCGGGTCGCCCGGCTGCAGCTCACGGGCGCGGCGCAGGAGATCGTCCGCCTCACGGTGGCGTTGCTGTGCGCCACGCAGACCGGCCAGGTCCAACAGCGGGGTGGCGTCGTGCGGGTCGATCGCCATGGCGAGCTGGAAGTGCTCCTCCGCCGCATCGAGCCGCCCCAGCTCTCGTGATGCACGGCCCATGAGCACCTGCAGCTTGCTCGCCATCGGCAGGTTCGGCTGCAGCGTGACCGCCTGCTGCAACGACTCGACCGCCTCCCGGTAGCGCCGCAGTTGGAACAGCGCGTCCCCCATGCCCGCATACCCCAGCGCGTACCCGCGGTCGCGCGCGAGCACCGCCTGGTAGGCGCCGACCGCCTCCTCGTGGCGCCCCTGCTTGCGGTGCAGCTCGGCCGTGTTCTGCAGGGCGCTCTTGTGGCGCGGGTCGACCTCGAGCGCGCGGCGGAGGGACTCCGCGGACTCCTCGAACCGTTCCAGGTTCATCTGCGCCAGGGCGAGGTTCGAGTGGGCGTCGGCGGATTCGGGACGCTGTTCCACGGCGACGCGGCTGGCGGCCAGTCCCTCCTCGTTTCGGCCCGCTTCGATCAGCGCGTTGCCCAGATTGAGGTGCGCGTCGCGCGCCGTGGGGTTGTGCGCGACGACGTGGCTGAAGAGCGTGACCTCGTCCCGGTAGATTCCTGCCTGCCGCCACGACAGCGTGCCCAGCGCCACCACCACGGCCACGGCCAGACCCAGCGCGCCTCGCCGGTACCGGGCCGGCAGCCTGGCCACCCCGTGCGCGGCAGCGCCGATCAGCACCGCCAGCACGCCGATGCCCGCCAGGTACTGGAACCGGTCTGCGACGAACGAGAACTGCATGTAGCCGTAGTCCACGAACCCCAGCACCGGCCCCAGCGTCACCGCGAAGAACAGCACCCCCGCCAGCGGTCCCCGCCCGATCCGCCGCCGCCCCAGCCACAGTCCCGCCGTCAGCGCCGCCGCGGCGACCAGGTACGCCCACCCCAGCAGGCCGCCGGCGTCGATGTTCCACAGCGGATAGATCACCGCCAGATCGGCCGGCCAGAGCAGCTTGCCGGCGTAGAACCACAGCGCCCGCGCCGCGATCAGCGCCCGCTCCACCAGCGTGTAGCCCAGCTCCAGCGGCTCCCGCGACGTGTAGAACGACAGATCGCCCACCGTGATCGCCACCGCGACCGCCACGAACGGCGCCATGCGCAGCAGGTCGATCCGCGTCACCTTCCCCTGCTGCCACCAGTGCCAGATCAAGAGCGCCGCAGGCAGCGTCACCACCACCGACTTGGACAGCAGCCCGGCGGTGAACAGCACCAGGGCCAGCGCGTAGCGTGCCGGCCGCGGCGCCTGGACGAAGCGGATCCAGACCAGCACCGCGCCCAGGTAGAAGAGCCCCGACAGCACGTCCTTGCGCTCGATGATCCAGGCCACCGACTCCACGTGCACGGGATGCACGGCGAAGACCGCCGCGATCACCGCTGCGCCCGGCACCCGCAGGCGCAGCATGAGGCGCCAGAGCAGCAGGCAGTTGAGCAGGTGCAGGGCGATGTTGACGGCGTGGTAGCCGGCCGTGTTCAGCCCCCACAGCTTGTGCTCCAGCCAGAAGCTGGAATAGACGAGCGGCCAGTAGTGGCCCTCGTTCCTGATGTCCGCGGGGGCGAACCAGATGCTGCGCAGGCCGGAGGCGGCGTGAATGACCGGCTCCTCGGCGAAGATCACGTCGTCCCAGACGAAGCCTCCCCGCAACGCCGGGAAATAGCTCACTGCCACCAGCAGGGCGAGCACCAGCGCCACCGATCCGTCGTGGGGCGAGAACGCACCCAGCCATGCCGCCGACACGCGCGCCTGCGGGCCGGTGCCAGGGACCGGTGCCGCCGAACGCGTGCGAGATGCGCTCGGCCGCCGCGCGGTTCGCGTGTTCTTGCGTCTGATCATGGCCGGCTATGATCCGTCCTGCTGAGCGGCCGCGCGCAGGAGCTCCAGGGCGGCTCGCGCCGTTTCCAGCGACGGGTCGATTGACAGGGCGCGCTCGAAGCTTTTGACGGCGTCGTCGATCCGGCCCAGATAGTACAGCGTTGCCTCCAGGTTGGCGCCGGTCTATGAGCTGCCGGGGCTGATCTCGGCCAGACGCCGGTACAGGCCGAGCGCCTCTTCGTAGCGCTGCCGCTAGAACCGCATGATGGCAAGGCGATCGAGCGCCACATTGTCGCGCGGGTCGAGCTGCAGCGCGCGCTCATACTGCTGTTCGGACGCTTCATGCAGCGCGTCTCCCGCTCTTCGGTGTCCCTTTACCCTGTCCCAGTACTCGTCGCTCAGTTCCCCGAACAGCACGATCCAGTCGGGAACGGCGCCGTCGATGGCAAGCCGCGGGGCAGGGACTGGACCGTCGCCGCCGGCAGGGGCGAGTCCGAGCCGCGGACCAGGCAGGTGACGGGCTTGAGCCCGCCGAGAGGAACGCCTGCGACTCACGATCGAGTGCGCTCAGCGGGCGCCGGTCAGGGCGGGTTTGGCGACTCGGCTCGGATCCTGCCCGGCCGGTTCGGTGACCGCGGCGCGCAGCAGCCGCTTCTGGACCGACCAGCCGTCTTCGGGCGAGAGCTGCTCGCAATAGATCACGCGTCCCCCGTCGAGGACGGCGATCGGCCGGCCGGCCCGATAGGCGACCCGGTTGCCGGCGCGCGCGGCCAGCCGGGCGCCGGACGGGACGGTCACGCCGAGCGCGTTCACGGGGTCGACGGCGCTCAGGACGGTGACCTCGTCGGTCGCTTCCGTGCGGCGCACCTCGCGCAGGGCGCCGACCGCCTCCGGCAGCGCGAACTGCTCGCCGCCGACACCGGACACGAAGTGCCCGCCGCGGATCTCGCCCCGGGTCTCCAGCCGGCGCAGGGTGCGCACCAGTTCCCGCCACGGCGGCAGGTGAGGCTCCCGGTCCGTGAGCCGGCGGAACACCACGCCGTACCGCTTGAGCAGGGCGCGGGCGGCGGTCTCGCGCGCCTGCTCGTCCGCATCCCCGTCCGCCGCGGGCTCCTCCGACGCCCCGGCCAGCGACCAGCGGCCGGCAGTCTCGAGGGACGACTGCTGCCGGCGGTAGACGGTGCCGAAGCGGCGGGCGCCGCCTCGGCGCGAGCCGTTGCCGGATCGGCCGTTGGTGGAGGACGGTCCGATCAGCGCGCGCAGCCCGGCAAAGCCGTCGCAGGTAACCAAGCCCGCCGCGACCAGCTCGCCGAGCGCGCCCTCCACCTGCGTGCGCAGCAGCCGGGTGCCGGCGACGATGTCGTCGAAGAAGGAAGCGCCCGCTTCCTGCAGCAGCCCCTGCACCTCCCGCGCCGCGGCGGTCGCCGGGGCCGGCGCCGTGCCGGCCCCGGCCAGCCGCTGCCAGACCGGCCGGCGCTCGCGGCTCAAGAGCGCGATGCGCGTCGCCTTGACCGGCGCGCCCGCGGTGTCGTCCGGGAAGCGGGCCCACACGACGCGGCCCGACAGGCACAGCGCGTCCAGCCACGCGGGATCGTAGTCGCGCACGCGCAGCGGCAGCACCGTCTGCTCCCAGGCGGCCGCCGGCAGCTCGACGCCATCCAGCGCCGCCAGCACCTCGGCCAAGCCCTCGGGTCCCGCCATGTGGTGCGTCGGCCCGACGTGCTGCCAGCGCATCAGGAAGCGCACGTAGTCGGCCTTGGAGACCGGTTCGATCTCCCGCCGCAGGCGGTCCAGGGTGTAGCGGTTGATGCGCGCCAGCAGCCGCCGCTCGCACCACTCGACCCCGTCGCCAGAGGCAGGGCCGTCCGCACCCGTCCCGCCGGTGAAGCTGCCCTGCATCACGAAGCCCTCGGTCTCAAGGGCGATGAGCGCCGCGGCTATCGCACCCGGCGGCTGCCCGATGGAGGCGGCGAGCTCCTCTCCGGTGACCGGTCCCAGCGCCTCCAGCCGGCCGCGCAACAGCTCGCGCAGCGCCTCATCCGCCGTATAGGTGCGCAGGTAGCGGCCGGGGACGGTCAGCTCCGGCGTGCGCTCAGCATCCGGGGCCAGCGCCAGCCACTCCGGCAACCGTTCGGCGGCCACCCACAGCGGCCCGGCCGGCGAGCTCTGCCGCGCGGCGCGGCCCTCCGCGGCCAGTTGCTCGAACGGCTCGACCCAGTCGCGGGTGCCGTCGCCGCGCCGGCCCTCGGCCTCGGTCAGATAGCCCAGCAGCACCAGCGCGTCGTGCAGGTCGTCGGCGTCCTCGACGCGCGGCCACGCCTCGTTGCGCACGCGGGCGATCGCGCCGGGGTCGAGCGCGCCCAGCTCGCGCGCTTCCTGCGGATCCAGCCAGCGGCGGTTGCGTACCGCCTGCGTGCGCCGCTCCTCAAGCGGCGCGTCGTCCAGGAACGCGTACGGGCGCGCGTTGAGGATCTCCTGCGCGAACGGCGACGGTTCGCTGAGGTCACGGCAGACCAGGGTCAGTTCGCCGGCCCGCATCGCCGCCAGCAGCGCGTGCAGCGCGTCGATGTCCATCGCCTCGGTCAGGCAGTCGTCGATCGTCTGCGTCACCAGCGGGTGGTCGGGCACCTCGCGTTCGCCGGTCAGGTTCTCCGCGCAGGCGAGCTGGTCCGGGAACACCAGCGCCACCAGGTCCTCCGCCTGCATGCGCTGCAGGTATGGCGGCGTCCGGCGTCCGCCACGCCAGCGGGGCACCGCCAGCGCGCGCGACGCGTTCCAGCGCCAGCGTACCTGGAACATCGGCGCGTCGAGCAGCGCCTGCACCAGCACGTCCCGTACCGAGTTGGGGTGCAGGTAGCTCCACACTTCCTGCATGCGGAAGCTGTGCGTGGGGCCGAGTGACAGCACGATGGCGTCGTCGGTGGCCGCCGCCTGCAGCTCGAAATTGAACGTCCGGCAGAACCGCTTGCGCAGCGCCAGCCCCCAGCCGCGATTGAGGCGTGTGCCGTGCGGGGAGTGGATCACCAGGTGCGTGTCGCCCGCCTCGTCGAAGAACCGCTCCATCACCAGGGTGCGGCAAGTCGGCATGGCCCCGAGGGCGTTGCGGCCGGCGGTGAGGTACTCGGCAGCCTGCTCCGCTGCGCTCGCCGGCACGCCACGCAGCGATGCCAGCCAGCCGGCCGCCGCCGGTGCCGCGGGGTCGCCGCGCTCTTCCGCCTCCCGGATCACCGCCTCCGTCCCCTCGCGTAGTTCGGACACCGCGCTCGACAGCTCCGGTGTACGGCCCGGCGCCTCGCCCAGCCAGAAGGGAATGGTGGGCCGCTGGTCGCCGGCATGCGCGACGCGTACGGTGCTGCCGGCCACCTGCAGGATGCGCCAGGAGGTGTTGCCGAGCTGGAACACGTCGCCGGCCATGCTCTCGATGGCGAAGTCCTCGTGGATGGTGCCCACCATGGTCTCGTCGGGCTCGGCTCTCACCTCGTAGTCGAAGGTGTCGGGAATGGCGCCGCCGCCGGTCAGCGCCGTCAGGCGGGCGCCGCGGCGCCCGCGCAGCCGGCCGTTGACCGCGTCCAGGTGCAGGTAGGCGCCGCGCCGCCCGCGGCGCGTGGTGAAGCCTTCGGCCAGCATCCGCACCACCGTGTCGAACCGCTCGCGCGCCAGGCCGCGGTACGGATACGCCCCGCACACGACCGCGTAGAGCTCGTCGGCGGACCACTCGCGCGCCGCGCACTCGGCGACGATCTGCTGCGCCAGGATGTCGAGCGGCGCGTCGGGGATCGGGATCTCGTCCAGGTCGCCCCGCGCCGCCGACGCCAGCAGCGCGCACCCTTCCACCAGGTCGTCGCGGCTGAGTGGGAACAGGCGGCCCTTGGGCGTGGCGCCGACCGCGTGCCCGGAGCGGCCGACGCGCTGCAGGAAGGCCATGATCGACCGCGGCGAGCCGAGCTGGCACACCAGATCGACGGAGCCGATGTCGATGCCCAGCTCCAGCGACGCGGTGGCAACCAGGGCGCGCAGCGATCCCTCCTTGAGCCGCCGCTCGGCGTCCATGCGCGTCTCCTTGGAGAGGCTGCCGTGGTGGGCGGCCACGGCGTCCGGCCCCAAACGCTCGCTCAGCTCGTGCGCGGAGCGCTCGGCCATCCGCCGGGTGTTGACGAAGATCAGCGTGGTCCGGTGCCGGTCGATCAGCTCGCACAGGCGGGCGTAGATCTCCTCCCACACCTCGTTGGACATCACCGCGGCCAGGGGCGAGTCGGGCAGCTCCAGGGCCGTGTCCATGCGGCGGCGGTGGCCGACGTCGACGATCGCGCACGGATCGCCTGCCGGCGCCAGATACTCGGCAACCCGCTCGATCGGCTTCTGCGTCGCCGACAGGCCGATACGCCGAGGCGGCGCGGGGGTGAGCGCCTGCAGACGCTCCAGGCTGAGGGCGAGGTGGGAGCCGCGTTTCGAGCCGACCACCGCATGGATCTCGTCGACGATCACCGTCTCCACGGTACGCAGCATCCGGCGGCCGCCGTCGGCGGTGAGCAGCAGGTACAGCGACTCCGGCGTCGTCACCAGGATGTGGGGAGGACGCCGCGTCATCGCCGTGCGCGCCCCCGAGGGGGTGTCGCCGGTCCGCACCATGGCACGGATCGGTGCGAGCGCCTCCTCGCTCGAGCCCGCAGGGTCGAGCAGGCGGTGGATGCCGGCCAACGGCTGCTCCAGGTTGCGGTGGATGTCGTTGCTGAGCGCCTTCAGGGGAGAGACGTACAGCACCGAGGTCGCTTCGGTCAGAGAGCCGTCGACCGATCGGCGCACCAGACCGTCGATCGCCGAGAGGAACGCGGCCAGCGTCTTGCCGGAACCGGTGGGCGCGGCGATCAGGGTGTGCCGGCCGTCGCCGATCTGTGCCCAGGCGCGCTCCTGGATCTCGGTGGGAGCGGCAAAGGCGTCGCGAAACCAGGCGGCGACCGCCGGATGGAATCGCTGCAGCGGATCAGCCTGCCGCCAATCAGCCGGGTTGGTGCCGTTCATCCGCTGCAGACACGAAGACCCCCGCCTCTCGCGGGGGTCTCATCCGTCCGACAAGGGCCGTCGTGCGCTACGGTAGCTACAGACCGCCGTGCCCGGGACCTACGGTCCGTGCCCGGGACCTACGGTCCGTGGCCGCTGAGCGGACAATCCGCGCCGAGGTCATAGTCCGACGTGGCGGACTGCGTCTCGAGCACGGGGGCCGTCTGCACGGTTGCCGCGGCGGTGGCGCTGGTCACGAACACCACCGCCATGACAGCCGCCGCCAGCAGCGTCACGAGCCCGATGATCAGGGTTCTGCGTGTCATGCCGGCCAACATAGTCGCCCCGCCGGCTCCCCGTCAACGCCTGTTCACGTTCCTTGGAAGTGCCGCCTTGACGGTTAGTCGTAGCGGATGCGGGGATCGAGGCCCGCCAGGGCGATGTCGGCCAGCAGGTTCCCGATCAGGAGGAAGATGGCGTAGAACTGCAGGATGCTGGCCGCCATGAAGATGTCCTCGCCGAGCACCGCCTCCAGCAGGAGCGGACCGGCGGTCGGCAGGTTGAGGACGATCGAGGTGATCGCTTCGCTCGACAGCAGAGCCGGCAGCGCCATACCCAGGCTGCTCACGAACGGATTGAAGGCGATCCGCACGGCGTGGCGGCGGATGACGATCCGCTCCTTGACGCCCTTGGAGCGCGCCGTGGTGACATACGGCTCCCCCAATGTGTCGAGCAGGTTGGCGCGCATCACCCGTATGGTGCCGGCGGTGCCCGCCGTCCCGATCACCACGATGGGAATCCACAGGTTCTTGATGAAGTCCAGCACCCTCATGACGCTCCAGGGGGCGTCCTGATAGTGCGGCGAGAACAGGCTCCCCACCGGCATCCCGAATTCGAACAGGGCGAGCACCATGAGCGCCAGGGCCAGAAAGAAATTGGGGATGGACAGGCCCACGAACCCGAAGAAGGTGGCGATGTAGTCGCCCGGGGTGTTCTTGTGGATCGCCACGTAGATCCCGATCGGTATGCCGATGCCCCAGGTGAAGATCAGGGAGGCGATGGAGATGATGAAGGTGAGCGCCAGACGGCTGCCGAGCAGCTCGGCGACGGGCCGCTGATAGGTGAACGAGATGCCCATGTCGCCCATGGTGAAGTTGCGGATCCAGATCAGGTATTGCTGCCACTTGGGCTTGTCGAGGCCGAACCGGACGCGGAGGTTCTCCACCATCTGCAGGGCGGCCTCCGTCCGTATTCCGCTGCGCTCCTCCTGCAGCTCCGCCAGCATGTTGGTCAGGTAGTCGCCCGGAGCGATCTGGATGGTGATGAAGATGATCATCGACAACAGGAAGTAGGAGACGATCATCGACAGGAACCGTCGCAGCAGAAAGACTTTCACTTACAGCGTCCTTCCCTGCAGCTCCAGCTCGGCGGTGCGCAGGCAGGAGGAGCGGTGACCGCGTCCGACCTCCACCAGCGGGGTCGCGTCCACCCTGCAGCGCTCCTGCGCGTACGGGCAGCGCGGGTGGAAGTGGCAGCCCGACGGCGGGTTGACGGGACTGGGGACGTCACCCTCCAGGACGACCTCGTCCCGCTTCTCGTTGGGATCCAGCGACGGGGATGAGGCCAGCAGCGCCTCCGTGTAGGGATGCCGGGGGTTGCGGAACACCTCCGCGGCGCCGCCGGTCTCGACGATGCGTCCCAGGTACATGACCGCGACCCGGTCGCTGACGTAGTGCACGACGCTCAGATCGTGGGCGATGAACAGATAGCTCAGCCCCAGCTCGCGCTGCAGGTCGATCATCAGGTTCAGGACCTGCGCCTGCACCGACATGTCGAGAGCGGAAACCGGTTCGTCGGCGACCACCAGGGACGGTTTCAGCGCCAGCGCGCGGGCCAGGCCGATGCGCTGCCGCTGGCCGCCGGAGAACTCGTGCGGAAACCGGTCCGCGTGCTGCGGTCTGAGCCCGACGATCGAAAGCAGCCGCTGCACCTCGCGCCGCAGCCCCTGCCCCTTGGCGATCTTCTGCACGATCAGCGGCTCGCCGACGATCTCCGAGACCCGCATCCGCGGGCTGAGCGACGAGAAGGGGTCCTGGAACACGATCTGGACGTGCCGGTGGTATTCATGCAGTTCCGCGCGCGTGAGGGTGCGGATGTCCAGCTCCCTGCCGTCCTTTCTGAAGACGACGCGGCCGTCGGTGAGCTCGTGCAGCCCCACGATCACCCGCCCCGTGGTGGTCTTGCCGCAGCCGCTCTCCCCGACCAGCCCCAGCGTCTCGCCTTCTGCGATGGAGAAGTCGACGCCGTCCACCGCCCGGACGTAGCCGACCGTCCGGCGCAGCAGCCCCTTCTCGATCGGGAAGTGCTTCTTCAAGCCCGCCACCTCCAGCAGCGGGCGGGCGCTCGGGCGGTCACCGGGCATGGTTGCCCTCCGGGTACAGCCAGCAGGAGGCGGTGTGGTCAGGGCCGACCGCGGTGATCTCCGGCTGGGTCCGGCACAGGTCGGTGGCGTGGGCGCAGCGCGGCGCGAACGGGCACCCCTCGATGACCGTCATCGGGTCGGGCACCGAGCCGGTGATCGCCTCCAGCTTGGACTTGGGAGCGGTAGCCATGGACGGGACCGACCGGAACAGCGCCTGCGTGTAGGGGTGCCGGGGATTGCCGAACAGCTCTACCACCGGCGCCTGCTCCATGATCCGGCCCAGGTACATGACGATCACGTCGTCGGCCATCTGCGCGATGACGCCCAGGTCGTGGGTGATGAACAGGATCGACATCTGGTACTCGGCCTGCAGGTCCTTGAGGAGCCGGAGGATCTGCGCCTCGATGGTGACGTCCAGGGCGGTGGTCGGCTCGTCGGCGATGAGCAGCCGGGGGTTGCAGGACAGCGCCATGGCGATCATGGCCCGCTGTCGCATGCCGCCGCTCAACTGATAGGGGTACGCGTCCACCCGCTGCCCGGGGTCGGGCATGCCGACGCGGCGCAGCATCTCCGTGGCGTACTCCCTGGCTTCCTTCTTGTCCATGTCCAGGTGGATGAGCACGCTCTCCATGATCTGGGAGCCGATGGTGTAGATGGGGCTCAGGGTGCGCATCGGCTCCTGGAAGACCATCGCGATCTCCTTGCCCCTGATCTCGCGGATCTTGCGGCCCTTGGGCGGGAGCCGGGCCAGATCCACGACCTCATCCTCCCGGTGCAGGGCGATCGATCCCTCCTCGATGCGTCCCGGCGGGCTCGGCACCAGGCGCACGATGGTCGCCGCGGTCACGCTCTTGCCGCAGCCGCTCTCGCCGACGATGCCGAGGGTGCGGTTGGTGCCGATGTCGAAGCTCACGCCGTCGACGGCGCGGACGATGCCGTCATCGGTGTGGAACCAGGTGCGCAGGTTTCTGACTTCGAGCAGCTTGTCGCTGCCGGAAGGGTCTCTTGCCATGGCGCTAGGTCGCGAATGGATCGGCGGCATCGCGTAATCCGTCGCCGAAGAAATTGAAACAGAGCACGACCAGGATGATCATGAGACCCGGAATGGCCAGCCAGAGATGGTGGACCAGCGCCTGCACGTTCTGGGCGTCTTTCAGCATCACCCCCCAGCTCGTCAACGGCGGCGTGATGCCGATGCCCAGAAAGCTCAGGCTGCTCTCGCCGAGGATTGTGCCCGGCACGGCCAGCGTGGCGGTGACGATGATGTGGCTGAGCGATCCGGGAACGAGGTGCCTGGTGATGATCCGCCAATGGCTGGAGCCCACGACGCGGGCCGCCATGACGTATTCCTCCTGGCGGTAGGCCAGCACCTTGCCGCGCACCACGCGGGCCAGGCTTCCCCAGCCGATGAGCGACAGGATGACGATCACGCCGAGATAGACGAAACCGGAAGGCCAGGTGACCGGTATGGCTGCCGACAGGGCGATCCAGAGCGGTATCTGCGGAAACGAGATCAGCAGTTCGATCAGCCGCTGGATGGCGTTGTCCACCATCCTGCCGAAGTAGGCGGAGGCCACCCCCAGGAGCGATCCGAGGACGATAGTGATGAAGGTGCCCACCAGAGGGACCGACAGGCTGACCTGCGCGCCCGTCCAGACCCGCGACAGGATGTCCCGGCCCAGGTTGTCCGTTCCCCACAGGAACAGCGTCCCTCCCTCCTCCACCCCGAACAGCCGCACGTGCGCGGGGATGAAGCCGATCAGCTTGTAGGGTTCGCTGGGGACGAAGAACCGGATCGGGTACTTCGTCGTTTTCACTTCCCGGTAGGAGATCGCCAGGGTCGTCATGTCGATGCTCCGCTCTGAGGCGTAGACGAACGGACGCGAGAGCCGTCCCTCCTCGTCTCTGAAATGGACCTTCTGCGGAGGGGCGAACTTGAACGCGACGTGGAACTCGTCGTGGTGATACGCGCTGAAGAACGGGGCGAACATGGCGACGAAGTAGAGGACGGTCAGGATGACGCCGCTGATCAGCGCCAGCCTATTTTTGCTAAAGCGGCGCCAGGTGAGCGCCCGGATGCTCCGGCTCGAAGCGGCCTCCTGGATCGCCCCCTGGCTCATCGCCGCCCCTTCACCAGCACTTCGACCTCATGCAGGACGACGTCGTCCCGTGCGCCGGGGGCGCTCCTGACGAGCTGCATGCCCAGATGGTTGTCTCCGTACACTGCCGGCGGGGAACCCAGCGCGAAGCGGCACACCGGGAGCTGACCCTTCCCATCCGGCCACTCGTAGCGGATCGACTCGGGGGGAACCCGCTCGCCGTTGATGTCGATCTCGATCTCGTCGCCGGGCACGATCGCGGGCCGGCACAGCAGCTCCGCGCGCGCCTCTCCGGGCAGGTGCTCGCACAGGCGGAACCTGAATTCGCCGCGCGCTGCCGGCGCGTTTCTGGGCAGTACGATCTCTTCCGCGCGGTACGGGAAATCGCCCTTGTATCCTTCCCGCCGACTGGGATTCGGTCCCCAGATGGGATAGAAGGCGTAGTGGCGATCGTGCGCGGCAATCCGCTCCGGGTCGCGCAGCACCTGCAGCATCGGGTACCGGGAAACGTCGAAGCAGTTCTGGGTGGAGAAGCCGTCGGCTCCCGCCCCGTAGAAGTTGCGTACCGCCGCGCAGTAATGCTCGGGCGTCTGCACCAGGTCACGGTGGTTGTAGCCCATCCAGTCCTGGACCTGCGGGTACACGTAGCAGTCCGAGGCGCGGGCAAGCCCGACGAACTCCTCGAACCTCGCGTTGGGATCCGTGAATCCGATGTCGCCGGGGACGACATAATCGATCAACCGGTCCGCGATCCAGGCCGGGATGTCGAACCCCATCCTCCGGCAGCCGTCCAGGTGCTGGAGGACGCGGACCCCCAGGACGAGCCGTCGGCCGCGGCGTGATCCGACCGCATCCAGCATTGTGCGGACCCGCCTGACGAAGCCGGTGAGGATTGCGTGGCTCTGCTCCGCTTCGCCCCGGGGGAAACACGCCGGCAGGCGGGTGAAGTTGAACTCGATGCCGTCGACCTCGAAGCGGTCGGCGACCTCCTCCATGATCGCGAACAAGTAGTCGCGGACGTCGTCCATCGCGTAATTGAGCGCGCATCCTAGCTCGTAGCTGCGCGGGTCGGTGGTGCGCTTCGACGACGGGTCGTACCCCTTGAGGATCCAGTGCGGCTTGTCCCGCGACAGCCGCGAGAACCAGTCGGGGTTGTGGCCGTGGCGGTCGTTCATCCGGAAGCCGGCGATGAGCTCGATGCCGTGGCGGTGACACTCCTCGACGTAGACCTCGATCGGCATCACGCCGTCGTCCATCATCGGCACCATCCGCTGGTGATGGGGGCGGGCGTCGTACTCGCATGTGTCGCCGCGCCAGAAGTGGCTCCACCCCTGGCTGAAGACCTCCTGCACCACGGTGTCGATCGCCTGCGCGCCGGCGTAGTTGCGCACGACCCCGCGCAGTTCTTCCGGCGTCGCGCGTCCCTCGCTCAGAAAGCGCGTGGTGTTGGACGGGTCGCTGCAGTAGACCGTGCGGCGCGTCCCCCTCGGTGTCAGTGAGCCCAGCGCGAACTCCTTCATGCGATCCTCCTGTGTACCGGTGATGCCCTCACCGGAAGGCATCCTGATGATAGACGTAGGCCATGCAGCAGGTGCCCCAGTCGCGGTGCCCGATGTCCATGATCGTGTAGGCGACGGTCACGATGGTGCCGTCGTCGTAGCAGACGGTGCTGGGGTAGCCGCAGTCCCAACTGTAGCCGGTGTCGGAGAGGACGTACTCGCGCTCGATGTCGAAGGTGTCGCCGCCGTCACGGCTCAGGATCGCCCGCACCCCGAAGGGGTAGGCGCGGTAGCCGTAGGTGATGAGCACCCTGCCGTCCGGGAGCACGACCGGGCTGCCGGGTGACGGCTTCTGCACGCGCCCGTTCACGATGCGCCAGTTCCCCTGTCCCAGGATCTCGGGCGTGGCGTGGCCGGCCCCTTCCCCTGGAACGCTGCCCTGCGGGACGCTGTCGTCCCACCGCTCCCAGGTTTTGCCGGCGTCGTAGGAGTGGGCGATTCGGTTGGGCCGGTCGTTGTGCCTGACGTACCCGACCCAGTGCGTCCCGGCCCCGTGTGTGTCGTCGAGCGCGACGAACCCGGTCTCGCTGGCCCCGTCTTCGATCGCGGTGGGTTCGTCCCAGGTCAGACCTCCGTCGTGTGACCGATAGAGGTAGCTGATGCGTACCGGCAAGCCGGGATCGTCCGCATACCTGCGCAGCTCGTGCGAGCCCCTGGCGTTGAACACGAGCGTGCCGTCGGCGAGCGTGCGCATCTGGCCATGCGGGCTCAGCGTGGTCCCCGCCGGCGCAGGGACCTTGACCGGCTCCGACCAGGTGTTCCCGTCGTCGTCCGACCGGATCATCTCCATCCACCGCTTGTGTTCCTCGACTCCCACGTCGTTGGGTGCGAAGCCCTCGACGATGCCGTACCCCAGGACCAGATGCCCGTCCGCGGACTTGCCCAGGGTGGGGTTTCGCACGTCGATCTCCCGGTCGGCGTCACCGCGCACGGCCACCCGGTAGTCGGACCAGCTCGTCCCGCGGTCGGCGGAGAAGGAGAGGCTGATCTCCGACGGGCAGAGCCGGTGGGTGGCGCCGGTCCTGAATGCGCAGCACAGGCGGCCGTCGTCCAGCAGCGCCAGGACCGGGAACAGCCCGCCGCCCCTGGCGAAGGGCGGGGGATACTCGGTGACGCTGCCGAAGTCGTTGCGATCCGGGTCGTCGCGGACCTCCGGGAACATCGTGAAGTAGGGCTCGGGCCCCTTGTCCTCGCGGAGACTCGGCCAGCGCGCCCCGGTGGTCAGGACCGGCCAAGTCGCCAGTTTATTGATGATCGATAGTTCCTTCAGCATGCAGACCCTTCCCCTCGGAGCCGGACATCGCCCCGAAAAAACTAAAGAAAAGTGCTACAAACTGCGTGTTTGTAGCACTTTGGCGAAAGAGACCGGCGCGAGGCTGCCGGAGAGACATCTCCCCGGCAGCCCGTCGTGAGGCCCCACGTGGTTACCCTTTTACTTACTGCACCTCGTACTTGATGTAGAACTGGTCGGGATAGGCCGAGTACTCCATCTTCTGGGCGGTCGCCACGTCCGGCAGGTTGCCGATCCGGTTGTGGCGGATGATCACGACCGGGAAGTCGGAGGTGATCGCGATCCAGCTCGTCACTTCCTCGGCTTCCCTGATCCACAGCTCCTTGGTGAGCGCCGAGAACGTCTCCGGGTCGGTGGCGGAGATCAACTCCTGCTCCAGCTCCCAGGCGGCCAGGAACTCCGGCGGCGGGTTCTCGTACTTGGTGCCAAGTGTCTGGGAGTCCGGGTTGTAGCCGCCGGAACGAAACACCCACGGCAGCGAGACCTGCAGGGACGGCCCCCAGTGCATGACCACCTGGGCGTCGTAGGCCCGCATCTTCTCGAAGATGACCGAGCGCTTGACGGCGTTGAGGATCGCGTCGATCCCCATGTCCCGCCACTGCCGGACCACCAATTCCGTCTGCGGGGTATTGACGAACCGGTCGGTGGGCGTGTCGATGATGATGGTCACGTTCTGGCCGTCGGGATACTGCAGGATGCCGTCGCCGTCGGTGTCCTCGAGGCCGAGCTCGGCGAAGATCCGCTTCGCCTCGTCGGGATCGTACCTGCCGTACGCCTCCATGCGGCTGTCGTAGAACGGAGAATCCTGCCCGACCATCGTTCCGGAAGGCTGCGCCAGTCCGAAGAAGAGCGCCTCGTTGATCTCGTCCCGGTTGATGGCCAGCGACAGCGCCCGCCGGAAGTCGACTTCGTACATCATCTTGGCGAGGTTCTCATCGTTGAGCTGGAAGAACAGCTTCAGGTAGCCCTGGAACGCCCCGCCCTTCCAGGTCAGGACCTGATAGTCGCCTTCGGCTTCGCCTTCCTTCATGACCTGGAAGTTCTGGAAGCCCTGCATGCCGCGGCCCTGGACGTCGATCTGTCCCTGGATGACGGCCAGCGCCGCCACCTGCTGGTCGGCCAGGATCCTGATGTGAATGTTGTCGATGTACGGGAGCTGGTTGCCCTCGGTATCGACCACCGGATAGTACGGGTTGCGGGTGGCGAAGGCCCCGTCGACGGAATCGAGCTGCGTGACGACCCACGGACCGATCTGCGGCATGGAGCCCGGATCGTCCATGAAGCGAAGCTCGGTGTTGTTCTTGAACGCCTCGTACGTCGAATCGGAATTGAACTTGGGATGGAACTGCTCGGCGTAGTGCTTGGGGTACAACGCCCAGGGGCCGGATACGTTCAGGGTCAAGTCCGGGTTGGGGACCGCGGAGATGTACTTGACCGTGTAGTCGTCGATCTTCTCCACCTTGATGGGCTCGCCGCCGGAATGGGACCACCAGGTGCCGTTCGGGTGGATGTTGACGTCGTTGCCGACTTCCTCCATGGACCAGATGATGTCGTCAGAGGTCAGGGGATGGCCGTCGGACCACTTGATTCCCCTGCGATGCCAGACGGTGAGCTCGGTGAAGTCGTCGTTGAACTGGTACTCCGTGGCGTACAGTGGATCCAGGCCACCGAAGTGGAGACCGTCGTTCAGGTATCCCGCCAGATCGTAGGGGATGATGAAGCCGAAGCCGCCGGCGTCCCCCAGGCCACGGTAGTAGTTCAACTGGATCCAGCCGCCGACGGGGTCAGGACCCCAGCGGCGCAGCGTGCCGCCGTATTGGCCGATCTCGCCGAACACCTCCCGGACCAGCGGCTCCTCGGAAACGCGCTCTGCGACCGGTGGCAGGGTACCCGCCTCGACCATCTCGGCCAGCATGGGAGCCTCGTTGTAGTCGCCCATGGTCTGACCGTGCGCCGACACGCCGGCGAGCAGGCCTGCGAGGACCAGTGCGATGGATGTGCGAAATGCTCTTTTCATCGAATTCCTCCTACGTGCTTGATTGAATCGTGTAGCGGTAGCGCAATCGCTGCTAGGTGTCAACGATTGCGGCTGCGTTCCTATCGGTCCCAGGTCCGGTTGCGGGGATCGCTGACGGAGACGGCCAGCTCCGGCCCCATGCCCTCGATGGACATGCGCACCCGGTCGCCGTCCTGGATGGGCGACAGCGCGTAGTGATGGGTGCCGGTGGAGACGACGTCGCCGGGCTCCAGGGAGACGACGGCGGTCACCTCGGCGAGCAACTCCGGCACGTGGCGGGCCATCTCGGCGGTGTTGACGTCGTGCTTGAGGTTGTCGTTCACCCACAGCCGCATGCCGAGCGCGTTGGGGTCGGGCACCTCGTCGGCGGTCACCAGCACGGGGCCCATCGGGCCGAAGGTGTGCCAGCTCTTGCCCAGGAAGAAGCCGCCGGGCAGGCCGCGCGCGGAGACGTCCATGAACTGAGTGTAGCCGAAGATCCTGCCCAGGGCGTCCTTTGGGGCCAGCTTGGCGGCCGGCTTGCCCATGACCAGAGCGAACTCCGGCTCGAAGTGGAACACCGAGGCGTCGGCCTCGGGCAGCTCGACGGTGTCGCCGGTGGTCATGACCGAGGTCGGCGACTTGAGGAAGGCGTTGAAGGTGTCCTTTCCCGGATGGTCCGGCTCGATGTAGTTGCCGGCCAGGCAGACGAGCTGTCCGGGACGCGGCACCGGCGGGCGCAGCCGGACCTGATCGACCGGCCGCGCGGTGCCGGAGTCGGCGGCGGACGCAATGGCGCCGCGGCGGTCGTCCCACCCCTCGATGACCTGATTGAGCAGTTCCTGGGCGGTGTGGTGGTGCAGATCGGCGACGGCGCCTGAGACGTCGACGACGCCGTCGTCGCGCAGCACGCCGAGTCGGTAGTCGTCGAAGAAGACGAGCTTCACGTGGTGCCTCCGTGTTCGGGGTATTCGGTTTGATAGCGGCCCGTGGGTTGGGGCCGGAGTTACGGCCATAGTACCATGATGGCCCCATGGTTGCGGAAAGCGAGGGCGCGGCAGCGATGTTCGATGCCCTGTCGGGCGATCCGCTGCCATCCGGGCGCGCGGCCGAGGTGCCGGCCGGCATGACGATGGTGAGCGGGCCGGCGCTGTTCGACCCGCAGATCAACGGTTTCGCGGGGGTCGACTTCCAGAGCGCCGATCTGACCGTCGACGGCGTCGAGCATGCCGTCAGCGCGTTGCGAGACGCGGGCTGCTCGCATTTGCTGCCTACCGTGATCACGGGGTCCGTGGATCGCATGGAAGCGCAGTTCGCCACGCTGGCGGCCGCCGCGGGAAACGGCCGCGTGCGGGATGCGGTGCCGGGTTTCCACGTGGAGGGTCCGTTCCTGAGCCCGATCGAGGGGTTTCGCGGCGCGCACGATCCTGCGTGCCTGCGCGATCCCGATCCGGCCATCTACGAACGGCTGCAGCGGGCCGCCGGCGGCCGCATCGTCATGCTGACCCTGGCGCCGGAACTGCCCGGCGCGGTGGAGCTGATCAGGCGCGCCGCCGCCGACGGCGTGACCGTATGCGCGGGACACAGCGACGCCGGCGGCGCCGACCTGGAGGAAGCCGTGCGCGCGGGGTTGCGGCTCTGGACCCACCTTGGCAACGGCTGTCCCGCGCAGCTTCACCGCCACGACAACGTGATCAACCGAGCCGTGGCGTGTCCGGAGCTGGCCGCATCGGTCGTCCCGGACGGCATTCACCTCCCGCCGCCGGTGCTCGGCCGGCTCACGGCCGGATTGGGGCCGAGCCGGCTGTTCGCCACCACCGACGCGATGGCGGCCGCGGGCGCGCCGCCGGGCATCTACGGCTTGGGTGACAAGCGGCTGGAGGTCGGCGCCGACCGGGTCGTCCGCGACGTGGGCGGCACCTACTTCGCCGGCTCCAGCCTGACGCCGCTGGAGGGGCTCTACAACCTGGTACGAATCGGCGGGCTCGGGATGCAGGCGGCGTGGCGGGCGTGGACCTGGCTGCGCAATCGGATGTTCCCATCGATCGAAGCGCCGCGCATCGCGGTGCCGTTTCCCACCGGACGCGTGCCGGTGCGCGTGCCCGTGGGCATGGAGAAGTGAAGTGACCGACACGGTGAGACTGGCGGTGATCGGCTGCGGCGGACGCGCCGGCCGTCTGGTGCAAGAGGTCGCGGAGCTCGACTCCGCGGTGGAGCTGGTGGGCGTGCTCGACCCGGACGAGGACGGGGTGCGGTCGCGGTTGCCCGAGCGGTTCGCCGGCGCGCCGTTCTACGATTCGGTCGGAGCGCTCAATCGCGGGGCTCGGCCGACCGCGCTGCTGGTGGGCACCCGCTGCCACCTGCACACCGAGTACGCGATCGAAGTGGCCGACCTGGACCTGCCGCTCTTTGTGGAGAAACCGGTTTCCATCTCAATGGAGCAGGCACAGCGTCTGGAAGCCGCCTATGCCGGGCGGTACGAACGCGTCGTGGTGAGCTTCCCGCTGCGCGTCTCGTCGCTGACGGAGTTGATCGCCGGGCGCATTCGCTCGGGCGTGGTGGGATCGCCCGAGCATATTTCAGCCACCAACTACGTGAGCTACGGGACCGTCTACTGGGAGCAGGGCTATCGCAACTTCACCATCACCGGGGGGCTGTTCCTGCAGAAGGCGACCCACGACTTCGACTACATCGCGATGCTGATGGGCTCCCCGATCGTGCAGGTGGCGGCGATGGGCAACTACGGCCGCGTCTTCGGAGGCGACAAGCCGCCTGGACTGCGCTGCTCGGCATGTGACGAGACCGCCACCTGTCCGGAGAGCCCGCAGAACCGGCGCCGCAACGGCCTGCGGACCGCCGATGACCACCTGTGCCTGTTCTCGTCCGACACGCGCACCGAAGAAGGCACCAACGAGGATTGCTCCACCGCCCTGATGCGGTTCGCCTCCGGCGCGCACGGCACCTATACCCAGGTGTTCTTCACGAAGCGCGACGCTCACCGGCGCGGCGCGGTGGTATCGGGCTACCCGGGGACGATCGAGTTCGATTTCTATCGCTCGGACTACCGCGAGGTGCGTCATCAGGATTGCTTCACCGAGCACGGTCAACTCGACGCGGGCGAAGGCGGGCACCACGGCGGCGACGCCAATCTGCTGGGCGACTTCTTCGCGCTGGCCCGCGACGGCACGCCCCCGCGCGCCGACCTGCGCTGCGGCCTGATGAGCGTCTACACGTCGCTGGCCGCGAAGGAGTCGGCCGCCACCGGCCGCTTCACGGACGTCCGGCAGATCGGAGCGCCGTGAGAGAAATCGCTGCCGGCCAGGCCAGGAAGCGCTTCGGGCACTTGCCGAACGCGGCGCAGCGCGCACCCGTCTGCGTGACCAGGAAGGGCAGAGCGGTCGGCGTGATGATGTCGATCCGCCAGTACGAACCGCTTCGCGGAGCTGCCTGGGAACGCCTGAGGTCGACGATGGATGCGTTGGGCGCGGAGTCGGCCTGACGCCGGCCTGACGGAAGCCCGGTTGGACGCGCTCCTGGCGGATGAAGTCTGAGGGGGCGTCCGATTCTCACTCGGCAGGCTCTCCCGGAGAGGCGTGCCCCCGGTGGCGATGCCGGTGATGGGCAAAGCACAGTAACCTCAAGTTCCCGGGCTCCGCGCTTCCGCCCAGGGCGTACGGGATCTGGTGATCGATCTGCAGCAGGTGCCGGGAGGCGCAGCGGCGCCCAGTACGCGGGTCCACGTAGCTGCAGCGGCCATCGTCACGCTGCCAGACCCGTCGTTTGATGGCCATCGGGATGGCGCGGCTGTTCGATGCACTCCGCTTCGGCGGCGAAGTGACGGATCGTGCCGGCTGCACCGGCCGGCGTGGCGCCGAACCGGCTCCACCGCCCGGATTCCGTTGCGACTTCGCCGCCGAAGTCTGGTCGCCGCTAACGGGCCGACTGCCCGCGCGCTGACGGCGCGGCGGCCGGCCCGGGTCGTGGCGATCGAGCCCCTCGCGCGCCAGCCTCCCGACGAGTTGCCCCAACGTCATGTGCGGGTCCACGTGCGACAGCAGCCCCCGCAGCCGCTCCAGCCCACGGTGACACTCGGCGTCGATGACGACCTTCATCTCGTAGCGCCCGGTGCCCAGCGGCCGCACCGTGCTCAGGGTGAACGATCCGTCCTGCAGCCCTTCGCGCACCTCCTCGAACTCGGCGCAGAGGTGCATGGTGTTGATGCGCCGCGCGGCGGCGGAGTCGGTATAGCCGAGCTCGCGCACCACGTAGTCGAACAGGCTGGAGAAGCCGCGGCTGAGATACAGCCGGCGCGTGTGGATCTCGCGCAGATGGTCGATGACGGTGACCTGGAGCTGCTGTTCGAGGTGCGCCAGTTTCTTGGTCTGCGCAAGCAGCGCGTTGTCGCTGAGGCCGGAGATGGTGGAGGTGAGTTCGACTTCGTTCCGGGTGCTGCTGTTCATGCCGTAAATATAACACCGGTTTGGAAATAGGATGATTCTACGAGTCCTGGATGGTCAGGAAACAGGCGCTCAGTGGACACTGAACGGGCCGCTGAGCTGCCGACCGGTCCTCGCAGCTTCTCGGAGCCCCGGACCCGGCGGAAGAGGCGGTAGCGGGCCACCTGGAGCCCCGTTTACCCCGTCAACCCCTGCGCACGATTTTTCGAATCTTTTCGCCCGAACGGCCGAACGCAGACTCGGCTGAGCTCCAGGCGGATCACGGGCCGCCACACGGAGACAGGCTCTCGATCTCCCACTCCACTTGGCGTCTTCTTCGGCGCGCGGGGTTGGTCGATCTATACTTCTATGTGCGGCATGCTGCGACGCACGGAATGCCGGATCGATCGGTTCGGGATCTGTGATTACCTGCTCATAGCCGCGCGGTGGGAGCTATTGTGCGGTGTTCGTCGAATTGAAGGAGACGCTCAGGACGACGATGACGCCAGAGAGCAGCTTCGACGCTCCTTGCCGATCCTGGAATACCTGCGATCGGTTTGCGGTATCGAGGATCGCAGCAAGCCGGACGTATCGGTGCGTTACGTTATCCTGGCGAGCCGCGACGCGAACCGGCTGGACAAGCAGCGCGTTAGGGTCACTCGATCCGAGGCCATTCAAGAGGAGCGCCATCGGGGCATTGACGTCAAATCGTTTGTCTGCGAACGGATCTCCATCGGCAGTAAGATCAAGTGAGTTGGCGTGATGCTGAAATCGCGGCTACCGCGCCGGTCGCAGGGCCCCACATAGGAGAATAAGGTGACTGCGAGACACGGAGATGCACTACGCTGGTTCATGAAGAACGCTGAAACCGAGGCGACCTACGCTGAACTCTATTGTCTAGGCTTAGTCATGGGATATAAGGCGATCTACAAGCCACGCGGTGCCGACTGTGCTCTTAGCGTGAGAGCGTTATTGAACGGAGATTATCCCGACGATGATGACCGGCGGTTTCTATCGGACGGAACGTGGTTGTTTCGCTATCATCAGGAAGGGCATGATCCTAGTCATCGAGATGACGAGTACACCAATCGTTCCTTGATGGATTGCATGAGGCTCAAGGTTCCTGTTGGAGTTCTGCTGCAGACCGCGGATAAACCCGTGTCGCGCTACAAAGTCTTGGGGCTAGCACTTGTCGACAAGTGGGATACGGGTTTTTTCTTTCTCAGCGGTCCTGTGAACTATCCGGTTGGTGCTTAGGGCTGGAAACGGAAACCCGGTGAAATTTGACGGCGTGCAAGCTACTACGCCGGCCGGAGGAGGTCGCGCGCGGCGCAGACCAGCGAGCGGGCCTGCCGCGGGGTGTCGGCCAGGGCGGTGAGGTGCCCCATCTTGCGGCCGGAGCGGGGCTCGGCCTTGCCGTACAGGTGTAGGTGCACGCCTTCGATCGCGGCCGCGCGTTCCCAGCGCGGCGGGCCGCCGGCCCACAGGTCACCGAGCAGATTGGCCATCGCCGCCGGGCGGTACAGATGGGTTGCGCCCAGGGGCAGGCCGCACACGGCGCGCAGTTGCTGCTCGAACTGGCTGGTGGCCGCCGCCTCGATCGTGAGGTGGCCGGAGTTGTGGGGCCGGGGCGCGATCTCGTTCACCAGCAGCTCGCCGTCGGTGGTCAGGAACAGCTCGACGCACAGCACGCCGACCACGTCCAGCGCTTCCATCAGGTCACGGGCGAGGGCGCGCGCCCGCTCGCCGACCGCCGGCGGCACCTCGGCCGGGCAGCTCGACAGGTCCAGGATGCCGTCTGCATGCCGGTTCTCGCACGGCGGGTAGGTGACCGTGCGGCCGCCTCCGGCCGCGCGCGCGGCGATCACCGACAGCTCGTGCGTGAAGTCGACCCGCCGCTCCAGGATCGCGGCCGGCTCGCTCCCGGCTGAGCCCGCAGCGCCGGAGTAGCCGGTGACCGCCGTCCAGGCCGCTTCCGCCTGATCGGCGTCGTTGACGGCCGCCTGCCCCTTGCCGTCGTAGCCGAACCCGGCGCTTTTGAGGATCGCCGGCAGGCCTGCCTCCGCGGCCGCGGCCCGCGCCTGCACGGCGCTGCGCACCGCCCGGAACGGGGTCACCGGAAAGCCGTGCGCGGCGAGCGATTCCTTCTCCCGCAGCCGGTTCTGGGCAATCTCCAGCACGCGGCCGTCCGGGTGGACTGGCGCGTGCTCGGCCGCCGCGGCCGCGGTCGCGGCCGGCACGTTCTCGAACTCGAAGGTGACCACGTCCACCGCCTGCGCGAAGGCCCGCACCGCGTCCAGATCCTCGTACGGGGCGGCCACCTCGCGGTCGGCCACCTGCCCGGCCGGGCTGTCGCGCTCCGGGGAGAAGGTGTGCAGCCGGTAGCCCATCCGCCGGCAGATGAGGGCCAGCATGCGGCCGAGCTGGCCTGAGCCCAGGACGCCGATAGTCGCGCCGGGAAGCACCGGGACAGGCACGCTCGGGAGTGTGCCTCATCTCGGCCGGGCGTAGGCAAGGGCGCGAAACCGGATAAAATACGGAACGGTCGATCGGGTTAAGCGTCCACGGCCCAATTCACCGACACGACAAGGAATGGCATGAACGACCTTCAGTTCTCTCGGCGCGGCACCGTTCCGGTACGGTTGCTCCTGATACTCGGCCTGCTGATGGCAGGATCGAGCGCCGCGTACGCGGCCGTCGCGGAAGAGACGGCCTTCGTCCTCAACACCTTCTCGTTCCTCCTCTGGGGAGGGCTGGTGATGTGGATGGCGGCCGGCTTCACCATGCTGGAGTCCGGGTCCGTTCGCACCAAGAACGCCTCCGTGATCTGCCTGAAGAACATCGGCCTCTACTCGATCGCGGGGCTGGCCTACTACATCGTCGGCTACAGCCTCATGTACACCGACGTGGGCAGCGTGATCGGCTCCTTCAAGCTGTTCTACCGGCCGTCGGCAGAGGAGCTGGCCCTGCTCGCCGGTGACGGCGATGTGTCGGCGGTGATCGGCAACGGCTACTCGGTCATGTCGGACTGGTT
The DNA here is from genome assembly GCA_965262795.1 of Spirochaetia bacterium. GTDB lineage: Bacteria > Spirochaetota > Spirochaetia > SZUA-6 > Bin103 > CATQHW01. The sequence goes on from OZ253561.1 coordinate 5,070,821, forward strand.
CTTCCAGATGGTGTTCGTGGCGACCGCCGCCTCCATCGTGTCCGGCGCGCTGGCCGAGCGAGTCAAGATGTGGCCGTTCTTCCTCTTCACGCTGTTCCTGACCGCGTTCATCTACCCGATCGTGGGCGCCTGGACCTGGGGCGGCGGCTGGCTGGGCAGCATGGGCTTCAAGGACTTCGCCGGCTCCACGATCGTGCACGGCACCGGCGGCTGGGCGGCGCTGGCCGGCATCCTGGTGGTCGGGCCGCGCCTCGGCAAGTTCCGGAAGGACGGCTCGGTCAAGGTGACCCCGCCATCCAACGTCTTGGTGGTGACGCTGGGGGTCTTGATCCTCTGGTTCGGTTGGTTCGGGTTCAACGGCGGCTCGCAGCTCGCGCTGGGGAGCGCGGCGGACGTGGTGGCCATGGGACACGTGCTGGTCAACACCAACCTGGCAGCCGCCGCCGGCTTCATGACGGCGCTGGCGTTCTCCCACCTCATCCTGCGCCGCCTGGACATGTTCGCGGGCCTGAACGGCGCCATCGCCGGTCTGGTCTCGATCACCGCCGGCCCGACATCACCAGCCACATCTGGGCGGTCGTCATCGGCGCCATCGGCGGCATCATCTGCACCGCCGCCATCAAGCTGCTGGAGAAGATGAAGCTGGACGACGTGGTCGGCGCGGTGCCCGCGCACCTGTTCGCCGGCGTCTGGGGCACCCTGGCGGTCTGCATCGCCGCGGGCGGCAACTTCGGCGTGCAGCTCCTGGGCGTGGTGGCGGTCGGCGCGTTCGTGTTCGTGGTGTCGCTGGTGCTGTGGAAGGTGATCGATGTCCTGCTGGGCGTCCGCGTGACCAAGCAGGTCGAGCAGCTCGGCCAGGACGTCGCCGAATTGAAGATCGAGGCCTATCCGGAGTTCGTGCTCATGCCGGAGGAGGACGACGAGGAGTAGCCGGCGCAACAATCGAGCACCGGCGCCGCGGGCGGTGAGGTCAGCCGAGCGTCTGCTCCAGCACCTCCCGCTCGCGCTCGGCGCGAAACGCGCGCAAGCGCTCGCGCAGGGCCGGCCGGCGCACGGCCAGCAGCGCCACCACGAACAGTCCCGCGTTGGTGGCGCCGGCCTCGCCGATCGCCATGGTCGCGACCGGCACGCCGCCCGGCATCTGCGCGATCGACAGCAACGAATCGAGCCCCGACAGCGCCCGGCTCTGCACCGGCACGCCGATGACCGGGAGGGTGGTGAAGGCCGCGACCATCCCCGGCAGATGGGCGGCCCCGCCGGCCCCGGCGATGATCGCCTCGATGCCGCGGCCGGCCGCCTCCAGCGAGTAGGCACGCATCAGGTCGGGGGTCCGGTGCGCGGACACCACCCGCCGCTCGTGCGGGATCTCGAACCGGTCGAGCACCTCGCTCGCCTTGCGCATCGTCGGCCAGTCGGAGGCGCTGCCCATGATCACCCCGACGATGGGTTCCTGATCCACCATGCGCCTCAGTCTGCCACGACAGACGGGCCCCGATCCGCTACCGTACCGCCAAAGTCAGATGGGCACAGGCCAGATGGGCACAGTCAGATGGGCACAGGCATGACCGCCGTCGTCGACCACGTGGCGCTCAGCGTCAGCGACCTCGACACTTCGATCGCCTTCTACCGCGATCTGCTGGGCTTCGAGTTGCGTCGCGTCATCGAGGTGCCGCCGGAGATGAACCTGGGCGCCATCGCCGGCCTGTCGGCCTGCACGGCCCGCATCGCCCACCTCTTCCAGGGCGAGTTGATGCTGGAGCTGTTCCACTACCTGGACCCGGCGGGGCGCCCCGTGGGCGACCGCACGCAGGCCGACCGCGGCTTCTCGCACCTGGGATTCCTGTGCAGCGATATCCGCGCCGACATCGAGCGGCTGCGGCAGGCGGGCGTGGACATGGCAGGCGAGCTGGTGGAGTTTCGCCCGGAGGTATGGGTGCAGTATTTCTACGGACCGGACCGCGAAGCGCTGGAGCTGCGGCAGCTCCCGGAGTCAGGATGAGCCGGCGCAAGGTAGCCCTGGTCAGGCGCAAGGTCGCGCTGGTCACCGGCGGGGCGGCCGGCATCGGCCGGCGGATCGCCACGACGCTGGCGCGCGACGGCGCCGACGTGGCGATCGCGGACCTGAACATGGAGGAGGCGGCGGTCACCGCCGCGGAGGTCGAGCAGGCCGGCGGCCGGGCCGTGTGCGTACGCACCGACGTGGCCGACGAAGGGGCGATGCTGGAGCTGTTCGCGACGGTGGACGGCGAGCTCGGCAGTCTGGACATCCTGGTCAACAACGCCGGCATCTGCGAGCTGACACCGATCCTGGAGCTGCAGGTGGCCGCCTGGGACCGGATGATGGCGATCAACCTGCGCGGCACCTTCATCGCCAGCCGCGAGGCGTTCCGCCGCATGAAGGCCCGCCACCTACAGGACGGGGGCGGCGGCCGCATCGTCAGCGTCGCCTCCATGGCCGGCAAGATAGGAGGAGCGGCGGCCGGCGCCCACTACTCGGCGTCCAAGGCCGGCATCATCTGCCTGACCAAGTCGCTGGCGCTGCAGGCGGCCCCGTACGGCATCACCTCCAACGCGGTGGCGCCCGGACCGATCGACACGCAGCTGACGCGCGAGTGGGGGGAGGAAGCCAACCGGGCGTTCGCCGCCAAGATCCCGCTGGGCACCTACGGCCAGCCCGAGGACGTCGCCGAGGTGGTCGCCTTCCTGGCGTCCGACCGCGCCCGCTTCATCACGGGCGAGATCGTCGACGTCAACGGCGGCTTCCTGATGGACTGAGGATGACTTCGTGAAACGTACCCCGATCGACGGCTCCTTCCCGTGGGAGCGGTGGGCGTCGGACGCCGCCGATATCGAGCAGCTCGACCGGCGGCAGGCCGCGCGGCTGCTGTTCGACACGCTGGCGATCAACCGCTTCGAGCACGCGCTGCTGGAGCTCAAGAACGCCGGCGCCGTGTGGGGCCCCGTGCACACCTCCGTGGGCCAGGAGGCGACCGCTTCCGCGGCGGTGGCGGCGCTGCGGCCCTCCGACAAGATGGCCGCCACCTACCGCGCCCACCACCAGTTCCTGGCCAAGGTCCTGCAGGCGCAGGTGCCGGCCGACTGGGACCCCGCGGCAGGCGAGCTACCGGAGCAGGCGCAGGAGGTCTTCTACCGCACCATGGCGGAGATCATGGGGCTGGCCCCCGGCTACTGCGGCGGTCGCGGCGGTTCCATGCACCTTCGCCACAACGGGTCGGGCTTCCTGGGATCGAACGCGATCGTGGGCGGCGGCGTGCCGCTGGCGGCCGGCGCCGCCTATGCCGAGAAGTTCGCCGGCACCGGCAACGTGGTGGTCTGCTATATCGGCGACGGGGCGGTCAATCAGGGCGCCTTTCACGAGGCGTGCAACTTGGCCGGCCTGTGGTCGCTGCCGCTGATCGTGTTCGTGGAGAACAACCGGTACGCGGTCGCCACCCGCGTGCAGGACGCCTGCGCGGTGGAGCATCTGTCGCAGCGCGCCTCCGCCTACGCCATGGAAGGATTTATCGTCGATGGTGACGACGCGATCGCGATCTACGGACTGGTGCGGGAGGTAGCCGGCCGCCTGCGCGACGGCGGCACGCCGGCGATCATCGAGTGCGAGTGCTACCGCCGCTACCACCACGCCGGCGACGTGCCCGGCAGCGCCTTCCGCTACCGCACCAAGGAGGAGGAGGACCGGTACGCCGGCACCGAGGTGACACGCGTGCTGCCGCGCATCCTGGTGGACGCCGGGTTGCTCGACCAGGCGGCGGTGGAGGCCATCGACGGGCTGGCGGAGCAGGCGGTACAGGCGGCGCGAGCGGCGTGCACGGAAGCCGGCGACCCGCCGCGCGTGCGCGAGAGCTTGTGGCCGGATCCCGCCACGGCGGGCGACGGCATGCGCAGCGGCGGCACCGAGCTCGCCGGCCTGCGCTTCCTCCACCGGCCCCGGGCCGACCGGCCTCAGGCCGACGGGGCCGGACCGGCGCTCGAGCCGATGCGCTACTCGGACGCGATCGCGGCGGTGACCGGCCGCTGGCTGGAGCGGGAGGGGAACGCGATCGTCTTCGGCGAGGAGGTGGCCAACCTGGGCGGCGGCGCCTACGGGGCCACCAAGGGGCTGGTCGAGCGGTTCCCGGACCGCCTTATCAACACCCCGATCTCCGAGGGCGGCTTCTCCGGGCTGGGCTTCGGCGCCGCCATGCTGGGCATGCGCGTGGTGGTGGAGATCATGTTCGCGGACTTCGCGCTGGTGGCAGCCGATCAGCTCTTCAACCAGCTCTCGAAGGCGCGCCACATGTACGGCGATACCACCGACCTGCCGATCGTGGTGCGCAGCCGCGTCGGCACCGGCCTCGGCTACGGCGCGCAGCATTCGATGGACCCGGTCGGCCTGTACGGGATGTTTCCCGGCTTCCGGATCCTCACACCGGCCGACGCGTACGACTATATCGGTCTGTTCAACACCGCCATGCACTCGCTCGATCCGGTCGTGATCCTGGAGCACAACGCGCTGTATACGCAGCGTTCACCGGCACCGGCCGACGACCTGGACTACGCCATTCCGTTCGGCACGGCGCGCACCGTGCAGGCCGGCGATCAGGTCACCGTGCTGACCTACGGCGTCATGGTCGGGCGCTGCGCCGCGAGAGCGGCGGCGCTTGCCGACGACGGCGTGTCGGTCGAGCTGCTGGACCTGCGCTGCCTGGACCGGCTGTCGATCGACTACGACGCCATCGGCGCCTCGCTCGCCAAGACCGGCGCCATGGTCATCGTCGAGGAGGCCGCCCGCAGCCAGGGGATCGGCCCGGCGCTGTCGGCGGAGATCACCACCCGGTTCTTCGACGAGCTGGACGGCCCGGTGGCGTGCCTCACCTCGCTCGACATCTCCACCCCGGTGTCCCGCAGGCTGGAGCTGGCGGCGCTGGTGAGCGACGAGCAGATCGACGAAACCCTGCGTGCGGTCGCGGAACGGCGCTGGCGCTGATGAGCACGATCGAGTCGATTCTGGCCGGCGTGCCGATCCCGGAGGTGGTGACTGTCCGGCAGTCGCTGCCGCGGCCGCGGCTCGCCCCCGGACAGCTCGAGGAGACCCTGTCGCCCGGCGCGCTCGCCGGTCTGGTGCGTCGCGGCGAGTCGATCGCGGTCGCCGTCGGCAGCCGGGGCGTGGCGGATCAGCCGGCGGTGGTGGCGCGGCTGGTGGCGTCGCTGCGCGCGGCCGGCGCCGAGCCGTTCATCGTCCCGGCGATGGGCAGCCACGGCGGCGCTACCGGCGATGGGCAGGCAGAGCTGCTGGCCGGCATGGGCATCAGCGAGCGGACGGTGGGCGCGCCGGTGCGGTCCGGTATGGAGGTGGAGCAGATAGGCGAGGCTGACGGCCTGCCGTTGCTGGTCGACCGGCTGGCGTGGCGGGCCGACGGCATCGTCATCGTCAACCGCGTCAAGCCGCACCCCTCGTTCCGTGGCGATCGGGAGAGCGGGCTGGCCAAAATGATCGCCATCGGCCTGGGCAAGCAGGCGGGGGCGCAGGCGTATCACAGCCGCGGCATGCAGGCGCTGGCGGCCACCGTGTTCGCGGTCGCCTCCCACGTGCTGGCCACCGGCCGCGTGCGCGCCGGGGTCGCCCAGATCGAGAACGCCTATCACGAGCCCTGTCACGTGGAGTTGATCCCGGGACCGGAGATCCTTGCGCGCGAGCCGGCGCTGCTGATGAGGGCGCGCGGCCTGCAGCCGACCCTGCCGTTCGCGGAGCTGGACGTGCTGGTGGTGGACCGGATCGGCAAGAACATCGCCGGCACCGGCGTCGACTGCAACGTGGTGGGCCGCTACAGCAATCCGGCGCTCCGCGGCGGGCCGGCGATCACCCGCATCGCCGCCCTGCGCCTGACCCCGGAGACGCACGGCAACGCCAACGGCGTCGGTCTGGTGGACGTGACAACCCGCCGCGTGTTCGACCGCATGACCTTCGAGGAGACCTATCCCAATGCGCTCACCTCGACCCAGGCGATGAGCGTCAAGATCCCGATGGTGCTGGCCACCGACGCCCTGGCCATCCGGGCGGCGATCCAGACCACGGGCGCCATCGATCCGGCGTCGCTGCGCCTGGCGCGCATCCGCGACACGCTGTCGCTCGGCGAACTGCAGGCCAGCCCGGCTGCCGTTGCGACCCTGAACGGCACCGCACAAGCCGAGGTCGCAGGCTCGCCCGAGTCGCTGGCGTTCGACGATGCCGGCGATCTGGTGGGGCTGAGCGAGGCGTAGATCGGTTCCAGGTCTTTCCTGAACAGTCGCGCAACCCAAGTCCGCGGTTCCTCAGCCGGCCTCAGAGTCGGCAGTACCAGCAGGCAGCGACCCTGCCTTCACGCGGCTCCAGCGTTCGGCGAGTTGGCCGCAACTCTCCCGCAGGCGCTTGGCCATCGACCGAGTTCCAAGAGTGTTGTATGGTCTGAGTTGAGAATCAGGTTCGTGGTCAGCCCCTATCGTGCTGCCTACGGAATACAATGCTCGATCGACGCCTCCTCCGAGGAGTAGCTACCCGGTCAGGCGGTAACTATTCAGCTTGGTGGGCCGGTTTTGAGGCAGGGAGGCATCATCGGGCGGCCTTCGAAGACGGAACTCAGAGCATCGATCACGCGCACGCCGTTCTTGCAGATCGTGGAGATATAGCCTCTGATCCTGCAGAACGCCTCGGCGCCGTCCTGGCTGCGGAACGTGCCTGAGATCTTTTGCAGCACCTTCATCATCCGCAGATCGCGCTCCGCTTGGTTGTTGTCGAACGGAACGCGCAAGTCATACATGAACGCGAGCACCGACCGCCGCCGCTCGGACAGCCGCAGCAGCAGGTTGCGCGGTTTGCTCTGCTTCTTGCGACCGCAGCGCTTGGCGTGCTCCGCGTAGTACGTCAGCAGCTCGGTGCTTGCTTTGCTACGTGCAGCCAGTACAGCGTGCCGCCGATGCTCATCCCGGTCTCATCGAAGCCCACTATCGGCTGCTCGGTGACCGCTTTACGGATCGTCTCGACCATCCCTGCCAAGCGCTGCCCACAGGCAGCTACGACCCCTCCCCCGCACCCCCTCCCCGTTTGCCGCCGCCTCCGGTATAGTCCTTCTGAACTGCCTGGGTGGGTCAAAAACCGATCGGCGTTTTGGCTCACTTTTCGAGCGGCGTGCGCAGAAAAATTACGCCAGGATAGCGGCGAGGCGAGCGAGCACGTCGTCCATGATCGGCTCCGGCACCGTCTCGAGGCATCGCCCGTTCCGGGCAGCGAGATCGAGGGCTCGAGGCTGGTCACAGCGGATCACGCCAACGGTTCGGGTGCCTGCATCATCAAGCGATACCGCAAACCCGCGCCGGTGCGCGAAGCGCCCGGTGGTGATGGGCAGGACGACGGGTGTCCCGGTGAGTTCATTGAAGGGAGCGGGGGAGACGACCACGACCGGCCGGGTCCCTTGTTGCTCGTGGCCGGCGGTGGGGTCGAGGCTGACCAGCCAGATCTCACCCCGCTGCACTACAGCAGCTCGTTGCCGAGCGGCTTGGCCTCAAGCCAAGCGCGATCCTCCTGGTCGGCCGGTGCGGTCTCGTCGCACTGCGCGAGGAGTTCGTCGAGGGTGTAGCTAGGCCACGCTCTTGGCGCGACGACAAGGCGACCTTTCTCGATGCCGATGTCCACTCTGGCGCCGGCCCGAAGGTCCAGGAGATCAAGCAGCGCCGGGGGTACCGCAAGCATGACGGAACCGCCGACTTTGCGCAGATTGGTGGCATGCATTCGCCCCTCCAATGTTATACCCGAATATAACACAAGTGCAAACGGGCGTCGTCATGCCGTCGAGATCGCTTAGACGGGCACCCTTCGACCGTTACCAAGCAGAACGCACGGTTGACTTGGCGACTTCATTGGTGGGACAGTCCCACCATGGCGACTGCGCGAGCTGACGCCAAGAAGCGGGTGGTCATCCCCACAGCGCATCCTGGCGACATCTTCGACATCCAGAGTCAGGGGGAGGGGAGATTCCTCCTCGTCCGGCTCCAGGTTCCGCAGGCTCCCCCGAAGAAGAGCAGAGCGGAGTGTCTAGCAGCCATCGCACGCAATCCCCTTCGCCTTCGACTCTCGTGGGACGAACTGCGGCGGCTGACGCGCGAACCATGAACCATGACGCTCCTCGATACGAACGTGCTGATCTACGCGTCCGCGGTGGGCGCCGAACATCACGAGTGGGCATGCGGAGCCGTGGCTGATGCGGTGTACGCGGACGGCGCGGCCGTCAGCGCCGTCAGCGTGGCTGAGATCTGCGTCGGCGCGGATAATGCGGCCACCGAAGTCGAACGCATTCGCGACTGGGGGGTGGCGATTCTCGACGTGCCCGGCGCGGCGGCGGAGGTATGTGCGGCCGCGTACCGCCGTTATCGCGAACAGAGACGATTGCAGTCCGGCTTGGACTCGCCAGCGACCCCGCTCCCGGATTTCTTCATCGGCGCGCACGCGGAGATCATGCGATGGCCGCTCGCGACCGCGGACCGGTCGCGTATCGCAACCTACTTCCCCACCGTTCACTTGATCACACCGTTTCCCCGGTTGCCTCGGCCACAACCGTGAACGGGTTCGGACCGCGGAGTCCCGAGCGTGGGACAGGCCCTACCGGAACACGACCTGCAGATCGATGGGTTCGTGCAGGAGTAGCAGGTCGAGCAGGGGAACCTCGAATATCGCCACGCCGTCCTCGACGCGGCCGCCGCTCTGGGAGACCAACTCGCCTTCAACCGTGAGCTCGATGGTGATCAGCGAGTCGGCGATGGCGTCCGGACCGCTCGGACCCAGGACGAAGCCCATCATCGTCAGATAGTCCTCTGAGGTGATCTCGGTGTTCTCCTCGGGTCCCATGGCGCGGACGACGGGGTCGTCGAGCAACGGGAAGATCTCGGAGAGGTGCTTGTAGTTGTCCAGGTCCAGGTAGAGACGGACGCGGGTGCCCTCTTCGACATCCTCGAACGTGACGATCCCGGCTTCCCACAGCAGGCTGGCGCTGGGAAAGATGGCCGGCGCATCCGCGAATGCGAACTCGACTTGCACACGGTGCGCTTCGGGCAACTCGATTCTGATGACCGTCACGCCGGGACGGGCGCTCAGGCTTCTGCGGATCCCATCCAGGTTGACGATCCCGTCTTCCGGCAGCTCGGCGCCGGTGAGCGCCGCCATCTCCTGGATGCGGGCGACCAGATCAGGGGATAGGTCGACGGCGATCTCGGTCTCTCCCGAGCGGTCGGCGCGAACGGTGAGCTCCTGCGTGACGGCGCAGGCGCCGAGCGCCCACAGTGCGGCGAGGACGAGCGCGAGTGTGCCTGCTGCGTGGCGGAGGTGCGTGGCCATCATGCCGCCAACCCGGCCAGGCGGTCGAGCAGGCGGCAATACGCCACCCGACCGCGCTCGTAGCTTGCCAGGCGGAAGAACTCGTTGGGACCGTGCGCGCCTTCGTCCTCCAGCGCGAAGGCGAAGATCACCGTCTTGGCGTTCAGGTAGCGCTCGAACATGCTCAGGATCGGGATGCTGCCGCCGGAGGCGATCGCGTACGGCTCGGTGCCGTACAGCCCCGCGAGCACCTCGCGCGCGGCCTGGTTGCCGGGATGCCCGGCGGGGATGGTGTACGGCAGACCGGCCGATCCGAGCGACCTGACCTCGACGGCCACGGCCGGGTCGGCGTGCCGGCGGACATGGGCAGCGATCGCCTCGCGGACCTTGGCCGGGTCCTGATCGCCCACCAGGCGGCAGGTGATCTTGGCGTGCGCCTGGCTCGGCAGCACCGTCTTGACCCCGTCGCCCTGGAAGCCTCCCCAGATGCCGTTGACCTCCAACGTCGGGCGCCGCCACTGCCGCGCCCGGGTGGCGTAGCCGGGCTCTCCGAACAGTCCGCGCGCGCCCAGGCCGTCCAGGAAGCTCCGCTCTTCGAACGGGATGCGGTCGAGCTCCACGCGGTCGGCGTCCGAGAGCTGCGGCACGCCGTCGAAGAAGCCGTCCACCAGTACCTTGCCTTCCGGGCTGCGCACCGAGTCCAGGATACGTACCAGCGCGTGGATTGGGTTGTGGATGGCGCCGCCATAGGTGCCGGAGTGCACGTCGCGCATCGGGCCCGTCACGTCGATCTGCAGCGAGCACAGGCCGCGCAGGCTCAGCCACAGCCCTGGCTCGGTCTCGGTCCACTGCGAGCCGTCGGCGCTGACGATCAGGTCGCAGGCCAGACGGTCGGCGTGCGCAGAGACGAACGGGTCCATCGTGGGGCTGCCGATCTCTTCCTGCCCCTCCAGCAGGAACTTGACGTTCACGGGCAGCGACCCGCCGTGGGCCAGCAGTGCCTCCACCGCCTGCACCGGGACCAGCAGGTTGCCCTTGTCGTCGGAGGAGCCGCGCCCGTAGACCCGGTCGTCGGTGAGCACCGGATCGAACGGATCCGCGTCCCAGCCGTCGGAGCGCAGGGCCGGCTGCACGTCGAAGTGGGCGTAGATCAGGATGGTCGGCGTGCCGGGCGCGTGAAGGTGGTCGGCGTACACGGCCGGCTGAGCGCCGGTCTCCAGGATCTCGGCGTGCTCGAGCCCGGCCCGGGCCAGGCGGTCGCGCACCCAGGTTGCGGCGGCGTGCACGTCGTCCTGGTGGTCGGGAAGCGAGGAGATGCTGGGGATGCGTACGAAGTCGCGCAACTCGGCGATGTAGCGGTCGCGGTTCTCGGTGAGCAGGTTCAGATGATCAGCCATCGCGTCCTATTTTAGCGCACCGGTGCGGCGCTCACGCGAGCGCCTCATAGCTGGCCCAGCAGGCCCCGGTGAGCGATTTCGCCGAGTGTCTTGCGCGAGCTGGGCTGTTCGCGTTCGCGCAACTCGGGAGGCAGCGACTCGCGGGGGCCGAGCCTGCCAGCGGCAAACGCGCACATCACGGTGTAGTACTCGGCGCTTACGCCAAGCTTCCCGTGCGCGGCATCGCGGTCGATCCCGGCCATCGCGTGCGTGTAGATACCGAGCGCCTGCGCCTGCAGCGCCAGAGCCATCCATGCCGCGCCGGTGTCGAACTGCGCGGTGCGGGGCTCGCGGCCGTCGGGGGTCCGGGTGTTCGCGAAGATGAAACCCAACAGCGGCGCCTTGGCCGCCCACTGGCGGTTGCGGGGCATCAAGACGGAGTCGAAGACCGGCCGGTCGGGACCGTCGGTCTCATAGAGAAACAGCCACGGTTGGCCGTTGGAGGAGGACGGGGACCAGCGGGCGCCTTCGAACAGCGAGGCGATCTCCTCGGCGGTCAGCGGATCGGGGGCGAAGGACCGCGGTGACCAACGGTTGATCAACAGCGGGTGCACCTGCGCCGATGCGACGCGGGCGTGGGGGTTCGGTGTGCTGCTCATCCTGCTGTCTCCTTGCTGAGTGATAGATAGGAGTGATGTACGCCGATGGGACAAGCGACGCGAGGATCGCTGTGCACTGCGCCCCGACCGCGCGATGGACGTATTGACGGGCTCGGTGCCGGAAACCACAGTAGCGGGCCGAGGTTGCACATGATCCCGCGCATCGCTGGCGTGGATCATCATCGACGCCGCGCTGCCGCTGCTGTTCGGGGCCCTGGGCGTGTCCCTGGTGCGCGGCGGCCGCGACCGGTAGCATGCGACACGCCATGGCAGCCGTGACGGAGCAGGCCTCCCCGTGCACGATGGTGATCTTCGGCGCGTCGGGCGACCTCACCGCGCGCAAGTTGATCCCGGGACTCTACGAGCTGTACCGCCGCGGACTGCTGCCGGAGCGGTTCGCGGTGCTCGGCGCCGGCCGTACCGGCATGAGCGACGACCGGTTCCGCCGCCGGATGGGGGAGGAGCTGGCGAACGGCGCCGGCGGTCAGCCGGCCGCGGACAGGGAGCGTTTTCTCGGCGCGTTGCACTACCAGCAGCTCGACACCGGGTCCGCGGGCGAGTACGGGAAGCTCGCCGAGCGGCTGCGCGCGGTAGTGGCCGAGGCCGGCACCGGGGGCAACTTCCTCTACTACCTGGCGACGCCGCCGAGCCTGTTCGAACCGATCGCCGGCGGGCTGGCCGGCGCCGGCCTCGCGGAACAGCAGGACGGCGCGTGGCGGCGCCTGATCGTCGAGAAGCCGTTCGGCTATGATCTGGAGTCGGCCCGGACGCTGAACGAGCGGCTGCACACCTGGTTCACGGAGCGGCAGATCTACCGGATCGACCACTACCTGGGGAAGGAGACGGTCCAGAACGTCCTGGTCCTGCGTTTCGCGAACGAGGTGTGGGAACCGCTCTGGAACCGCGCGACGATCGACCGCGTGGAGATCACTGCCGCCGAGCAGGTGGGAGTGGAGGGGCGCGGCGGCTACTACGACGGATCGGGCGCGCTGCGCGACATGTTCCAGAACCACCTGCTGCAGGTGGTGGGCATGATCGCCATGGAGCCGCCGGCGCACTTCCGGCCGAGCGCGGTGCGCAACGAGACGGTGAAGGTGTTCGACTCGCTGCGGCCGATCGCCCCGTCGCAGGTGTCCCAGGACGTGGTGCGCGGCCAGTACACCGGCTCGCTCACCACCGAAGGCGCCATGCCCGGGTACCGCGAGGAGCCCGGCGTTCCGGCCGGTTCCCGCACGGAGACCTACGTGGCGCTGCGCTTCCATATCGACAACCGGCGCTGGGCGGGGGTGCCGTTCCTGGTCCGCACCGGCAAGCGGCTGCCGGCGCGGGTGACCGAGGTCGTCATTCACTTCAAGCAGGTCCCGCACCACCTGTTCGGGGCGCCGCCGCCGTCGGTGACCGATGGCGTACCGGATCCGGCCGGGTACGGCCAACGGGCGGTCTCCGCGGCCGCCGCGGATGCCAGCAAGCTGATCATCCGCATCCAGCCGGACGAGGCGATCCAGCTCTGCTGCAACGTGAAACTGCCGGGCGCGGGCTTCGACGTGCGGCAGGTAGGGCTGGACTTCCGCTACGCCGACCTGGCCGACACCTACCTGCCGGACGCCTACGAGCGGCTGCTGCTGGACGGCATCATGGGCGACGCCACGCTGTACGCGCGCGCCGACGCGATCGAGTCCTGCTGGGAGTTCGTGACCCCGATCCTGAAGGCGTGGCGGGATCACCCCGGCATACCCCTGCACGGCTACCCGGCCGGGAGTTGGGGACCGGCCGCCGCCTCCAGCCTGTTCCGCCGCCCCGGCTACGGCTGGCGCACCCCGATGCCGTCCCTCAGCGATCCCGGCGGCACCGTCGCGCTGTAGGCGAGCCTCAGCGCCGCCGCTCATCTTGTGCCGCGCGGTCGACCTGGTCGATCGGGACGGCTGCCACTTCGCCGCTGCGATCACGCGTGACGGTCTACAATGGAAGAATCCTGCTGAACCCGAGACCTGACCGATGAGCCGACGCCTCAACCCGCTTCCGCAACTCGTGGCGGACCGCTTGGCCCGTATCCAGGAGAACGTCGACCGCTCGATCTGGGTCCGGCGCGAGCGGCTGGCCGTGGAAGGAAGCCCCGTTACGGACGAGATGCTCGACGGCGGCCAAGCGCTCTCCCTCCCCTATACCCCCATAACGCCGGGCGAGCACTTTGGCGCCCCGCACGGCGACTGGTCGCACCGGTGGTTCCGCGTGCGGATCCCCGCGGCCAGGGAAGGCGAGCGCGGCCGGCGCTTCCTGCGCTGGAAGTGCCAGGGGGAGACGACCGCGTGCATCGACGGCGTGCCGTGGGCGGGCCTCGATCCCGGCCACCCGACCTGCCCGCTGCCTGATACGCCGGCCGTCCTCTACCTGGACACCGCTACTTGGCAAACCGGTATCTGGACTCCCGAGCCGCCGGAGGCGATCGGCCCCTACGGGCTGCGCTTCGACTTCGCCGAGCTGCGCATCCGCGACGCCGCCGCCTGGGACCTGAAGTGGGACCTCGACGCGCTCCGGCAGCTCGGTGACCTGCTGATCCAGGACGAGGACGCGGCCGTCAACGCAACGGGCCATGGCTACCGGCCGGCGTTCGACGACGTATCCCCGCTGCTGCGCCGGCTCGTTCGGGGCATCGACGAATGCTGTGACGCCTGGGTGTCCGGCGGGGTGGACGCGATGCGCGCAGCGACACGGGCGCTGCTCGCCGCGCTGCCCGCCGAGTCCTGGCAACCCGAGGCGGCGCTCATCGGCCACGCGCACATCGACGTCGTGTGGCTGTGGCCGGAGATCGCGACGCGCCACAAGAACGTGCATTCGTTCGCCACGCAGCTCCGCATGCTTTCGGCCTATCCGGAGATGGTCTTCGCGCACAGCACGCCCGCGGTGTATCGGGCGGTCCAGGAGGACGCGCCGGCCCTCATCCCGCAGATCAAGCACCAGATCGCCGCCGGCCGGTGGGAGTTGATGGGCGGCTTCGAGGTCGAGCCCGACGTGAACATGCCGGCAGGCGAGGCGCTGGCGCGCAGCGCCGTGTACGGCAACCGCTTCATCGCCGCGTTCACCGGCGCGCCGAGCGACGTGTGCTGGATTCCGGACGTCTTCGGCTACAGCAACTGCCTGCCGCAGATCCTGCGCCTGGCCGGCATCAGCGGCTTCTACACGACCAAGATCACCTGGTCGCAGGTGTCCCGGTTCCCGTACACCAGCTTCGTGTGGCGCGGCAGCGACGCCGCAAGCGAGGTCGTGGCCCACCTGGCTACCACCGGCTACAACGGCCAGGTCCGGCTGGAAGAGAACCGCGGGGCGCTCCGCCGCCACCGCCAACTCGACGTGCATGACGCGATGCTGATCGGCACCGGCCTGGGCGATGGCGGCGGAGGGCCGAGCGAAGCGGAGGCTGAGCGCGCGCGGCGATTCAGGGACCTCGCCGGCTCCCCGCGCCACACGTGGCGGACCAGCGCCTCGTTCTTCGCCGAGCTGGAACGGGTACGCGATCGTCTGCCGGTCTACCAGGGCGAGCTCTACATGGAAGCGCACCGCGGCGTGCTCACGTCGCAGGCCGAATACAAGCGGCTCTACCGCGCATGCGAGGTCGCGCTCCAGACCCACGAGGCGCTGCGCGTGGCCGACAGCGGCCGTCCGCTCGGCGAGCAGGCGTGGCTGCGCGTGCTGTTCGGACAGTTCCACGACGCGCTTCCCGGCAGCTCGATCGGCCGCGTGTACGAAGACCTGGAGGCCGAATTCGCCCGGATCCTGTCCCGCGAGGAGGAGGCCACGGCGGCCGAGCTGGCCAACGGAGGCGATGCCGTCGCGTTCAACCCGGTGGCCGTCCACCGCCGCGTGTACCTCGCCGAGCGCGATCTGCTCCTCGACCTGCCGCCGCTCGGCACGGCGCCGCTGACGGAGGCGCCCGGCAGCCACGCCGCCGTGGCCGGTGTGGGGGCCAGTCCGACGCGGCTCGACAACGGCATCGTCCAGGCGTCGTTCGACCACGACGGCCAGCTCGTGGGCCTGGTTGTCGACGGCCGGCGCCTGGAGCTGATCGGCGCGGCCGGCCTGCGACTCGGCCACGACGACCCGCACAACTACGACGCGTGGGAGATCGACCACTACACGGCCGGGACCATGAGGCCGGTCGCCGACCGCCTGCAGCTCGCCGTCGCCGAGCACTCAGGGCGGCGCGGAGTGCTGGCGGGCCGTGCGCCGATCGGCGACTCGAGCCGGGCAACGGTCCGCTACCTGCTCGACCCCGGCAGCCGCTTTCTGCTGGTCGAGATCGACGTCGACTGGCAGGAGGAGCACCGGCTGCTCCGCTACCACCTGCCCACGGGCTACCGCGGCCGAACCGCCACCTTCGGCGCTCCGTTTGGCTCGATCGAGCGCCCGCAACTGCCCGGCCGGCCGGAAGACGAGGCGATGTGGGAGGTGGCCGGCAGCCGCTGGGCCGCCGTGCACGACGACGACGACACCGGCCTGGCGGTCCTGACCGAGGCCAAGTACGGGTTCTCCTGCTTCGACGGCGAGCTGGGGGTGTCGCTGCTCAAGGCAGCCAGGCACCCGGATCCGGCGGCCGACACCGGCCGGCACACGATCCGTTTCGCGGTTGGCCGGCACCAGCCCGCGACCCTGGGCAGCGGCCCGGACGCGGTGCTGTCCTCCGCATGCGCCGCCGACGCGCTCTTCGCCCCGGTGCCGACGACGGGTGCAGGCGCCGCCAGGCCCTCTCCGTTCGTGCTGGAGCACCCGGGGTCGCTGTGCCCGGCGTGGGTCCTACCCAGCGAGACCGGCAGCGGCTACGTCATCCGAGCGCACGAGACGGCCGGCCGGCGTGGCACCGCGGAGCTGCGCCTTGCCAAACCCGCCGGCACGGTCACGCTCGTGGACTTCCGCGAGCAGGAGCGCGGCGCACCGCGACGCGTCGACGACGTGACCTACGCCATCGACTACGCGCCGTACCAGGTCGTCAGCGTTCTGGTGAGATCCCTCTGATAGTCACTCGGGAATCAGTTCGGCGACATCATCGTAGAGTCGAGCAATCGCGTCATTCGATGTCGTCGAGCGATCGCACGTCGTCCTCGGTGATCGGTCGCGCTGAGCGGATCGATGGGAAGCCGGTAAGAGGGTCCCGCTCGTCCGGTTGACGTACTGTCCCTCGCGATTCGACGTTCAGTCCGCGCCGTCCGCAAGACCGGCACCGCGGCGAAGAAGGCGCAGCACCGCCAGTTCGGCGTCGAAAACTCGTACGGTCAGTTGATGCACTGCCTTCTGCACCTCGGGTGAAATCGTCTTCGATCATCCAACGGTCACGGAATCTGCCACAACGGCGCTGGGCTCGGGGATTGGGTCGCCGGTTTCACGCATGAGCTGCAGGTGTGCCTTGATGGCTTCCGTCATGATGCGCTTGGTTTCCTCGATGGCCTTACCCGTGGCGATGCATCCCGGCAAGTCAGGGGCGTATGCGGAGCAGTTTCGCTTTCCTCTCTCGATTATGATGCCGTACTTGCGACTCATGGCTCCTCCCCATCGGCGCTGATGGTATTGACCTTGCGTCTCATCGAGGGTGGCCGAGTTCGTCGATCGGCGCCTCGGTGCCAATGACCTCGATCAGCTCGGCGATCACGTTGACGGGGCTCTCGTCCTCGGCGGTGAGCTCGATGGGTTCATAGTCGGGATTGAGGGGCTCCAGAACGATGGCGAGGTGTCGCCAGCCATCCTCGTTCGTGGCCTTCTCGCTACGGTATTGCTTCACCGTGAACCGTTGGCCGGTGTCCGGGTCGAAATCATTCAGCATCCGCGCGAGGACCGTGCGGCCTTGGCGGCTGCCGGTCACGGGAGCGGCGAATAGGCAGTAGGAGCCATCCGGGATGCGGGGCTCCATCGACTTCCCGTCCACGCGGGCGACGAACATCCAGCGGCGAAGGGACCGCGAAGTATCCAGCTCCACCCACTCCCGTTCGAAATCGTCCGAGACGGTGTCGGGGTCTCCGAACTCGCCCGCGGCCACGTGCAGGGGAACCAGAGGTACGCAGGTGACGTACTGGCGGTCGCTCGAGGGGGAGGACACCAGGCGCAACCGACTGCGTGGTTCCTGCTCCGACTGTCCAGCGCGGTGGAACCACGACGGGTCACTCCGCAGCCGGCTGCGCGTGTCGCGCATTCCCAGGTACTGAGCCAGGCGGCGAAAGTGACGGGTCATCGCATCCTGGTCATCCAAATCGGTGGCGGCGATCTCTATCACGTCATACCCGCTGTTGCGCAGCCAGTCGCGGATCTCCCGATCCTGTTCCGCGGTTTCGGGATTGCCGTGAAGATGCGCGCTCAATCCGTCCAGATAGACGCACACCCCTTCGTCGGGCTCGTGGTCCTCGTCCCGATAGATCACGTCGGGTGTCGTCGAGCCCAGCGCCGCGCTCAGCCGGATCTGTTCCCCTCGGATGCCTTCGCCGAACCCGGCGGCCAGCAGCAGGTGGCGCAGCTTGGTCTCCGCATCGTTGACCGGCATCGCGTCCTCACCAGGCGTCTCGGCCGGCTGTGCCGGCGGTATGTCGTGGCCGAACGCGAGTTGGTCCCCCCACTCGTCCAGAAGGTCGCGAGCCGTCGCACGGTCCAGGTCACGATGGTAGTAGGCGTTGCGAAACGTCTGCAGGCAGTCGATGCATGACGAAGCGCACGCCGCCGGGCAGTTGGCCACGACCTCCCGAGCCGCTTCGACGACGTCCGCAAAGCGCTCGCAGAGGCGATCGAGGAGTCCCGATCCGCCGGGCATCGGATCCCACAGCAAGCCGTCGACCTCCTCGCGGTCCACGTGGCCGATGACCAGTATCTGGAGGTCTTCCATGTGCATGTCGAGCACGCTGGTGGCACCGAAGCGCAGCGCCTCCAGGACGCTGTACGCGGTGGCGGCGCTGTCGCAGCCCGGCAGCGAGAGCGCGTCGGCCACCACGTCGGCGTAGAAACCGATCGACTGCGGAGCACGCCCGCAGCGTTGCCTATGGTCTTGGTCGAAGTGCTCGTGCTGGCGCTCGGAGGAGAGCGGCGAGACACTCTGGCCGCAGACGGTGCACACCGGATAGCCGATCCCCTGTCGACCGTCGATGGCTGACGATGCGCCCACGTTGACGAGCCGCATGCGCACCCCGCGCCGGAACTGCACGGCCTGCGCTCCCCACTGGTAAGCTGTCCCGCCGTTGTGCTGGTTCAGCTCCAGTCCGTAGATGGCGACACCGAGTTGGAAGCGCAGTTCCTCCTCGTCGGAGATGTGCGAGGTATGGATCAGGTCGGTGTCGCAGACCGCCATCGTCTGCAGCACATGGCCCCCCAACAGGGAACCCGCGCCCGGCCCGGCTTCCTTCACCGCCTTACGGTCGGCCGCAACCTCGTAGTGCGGCATCTCGGCGCGCTCCTCGTCGATGTCGCGGTGAAAGCGCCGCGCCACGAAGCGGTGGCCGTTGGCGTAGATGAGGTTGCCGGGTACGTACTCGCGCAGCGCGGTTGCCGGTGCTCGGGGCAGGGAGAAGTCCATGGCTCCGGTCCGCCAGAACGGTACTTCCGCCCAGCCGACCACCGAACCCACTTCCAGGCCGTAACCCGGCAGAAACCCCTCTGCCGCCAGCACGTTGAAAGTGTTGTAGTCGTCGTGACCCTCCGCCCGGCTACGACGACGTTCGGGCCCCTTCAGGCGCTTCACCAGGTTGTCGCACCGCCGGAACAACGCCTCGTCCGCCGGTTCGAGGGTGCCCTGACGCTCTCGGCGCTCGTTGAGGCGACGTATCTGGTCCAGCGCCCAACGCAGGCGGCGCCGCAGACGTGAGACGACCTGCTCCAGGCCGTCGGCGAACCCATCGACGCAGGCGCGCAGAACGTCCGGGGCAGTCACGTCCGCATCCGCGTCCGGCCATCCCTGTGCGAACACCCGCTGCACGTCGGAGGTCAGCGCCGCCGCGTTATCTGCCACGACCTTGCGCACGGGGTCGAAGTCGATCGGCGCGGTTCGCACGTCAGCGCCATCGAACAGGTAC
Source organism: Spirochaetia bacterium (assembly GCA_965262795.1). Taxonomy (GTDB): domain Bacteria; phylum Spirochaetota; class Spirochaetia; order SZUA-6; family Bin103; genus CATQHW01. Next base: position 5,090,235 of record OZ253561.1, read on the forward strand.
GGCGCGACCCGCCGGGGCAGGCAGGCGGACAGGACCGCGAACATCGCATCCCGTTCGGCCTCCGGCCGAGCGTCGTCGCGGGAGTATCGATGCAGGCTGGCGATCATTGTTGCGTGGACGTGCTTGGCGATCATCACCTCGTTGCGGAGGTTGAACGCCGGCGGGTCGATCCTGCCCGCCAGCAGCTTGCGCGGTTCCTGGAAGTAGGCGCGATCGTGCGACGTCGGCCGGCAGTAGGTGATGTCCACCGCCATACGGTGCCGCCGGCCGGCCCGCCCCGCGCGCTGCCAGTAGTTCGCGGGCAGCGGCGGGACGTTGCGCATCAGCACGGAGTCGAGTTGGCCGATGTCGATCCCCAGCTCCAGGGTCGGCGTGCACACCAGGCAGTTGACGGCGTCCGACGTACCCTTGAACAGGTTCTCCAACCGCTCGCGCTCATCGGTCGGGACCATGGCCGTGTGTTCCTCCGGGCGCAGCATCAGATAGGCGCCGTCGAGCAGTTGCAGATCGTAGTTGTCTTCGTCTTCCCGCACCCACTCCAGCACGCCGTCGCACCGCCAGGCCGGGCAGCGCTGATGCGGCACGTTCCGGGTGGTCGTGCGCCGGCAGCTCCTGCAGCGCCGCACGCCCTTGTTCGGGCTGAGGCGCAGCCGGTCGGCGCTGACCTGGTAGGCGCCGTGCACGTTCGGCAACGCACGCCCATAGGAGCCCTTGAGTCGCACGGATACCAGCAATCCCCGTTCGACCAGCATGTCGAACAGGCTCTCCAGAACCGGCTCGACCGCGGGCGCCGGCACGCCCCATTTCCGCGCGATCTGACGGATCGTCGTGTCGCCGCGGTCGCTCAGCCACTGCGTGATCAACTCCGCTTTCTCCGTCGCTTCCCGGCGCAGCTTCGTGGCGTTGGGATTGATGAAGCTCGGGAGGTATCCCTGCTGGATCTCCCGGTCACCCTCCCTCCAGTACTTCGTGAAGATCTCGTACTCCGGGTCGTGCAGTGCCCGCCCCCGCCGGAGATAGTCGAGCACGCTGGCGACACCCTCCCGCAGGTCTTCGGGCGATATGCCCAGGGAGTGGGCACGGTCCTGAATCCACGGCAGTGAGACGTCCAGACCGAGGTAGTCGATCTTGAGTCTTCCCCACGGCTCCAGGCCGAGCGCCTGCCGGGACGACAACGCAACCTCACGTAGCACCTGGATGCGCAGGAACTTGCGGCGCTCCTGCTGGTGGCGTCCGCCGCTGCCCTCTCGGCGAGCGACCTGCCAGACCTCCGGAACCAGCGCCCGTGACAACGTCTCGTCGTCTTCCAACAGATCGTCCAGATAGCCGGCGAGATCGCCGACCGACCGCGGGGTCCCCCTCATGCCATCGGCCATCAGCGCCCGCAATCGGAAACGCCGCGCGTGGTCCTTCATCCATCCGGCCTGAAACGCGGCGTCCTGCCGGTTGTCGCAGAACACGAGGAGGCGCCGGCGCTGGGCGTGATGGACCATGTCCTGGGTGAGGACATGCACGTCCGCGACGTTGATCGCGCGCACGGAGCGAGCCGGCTCGCGATAGTGGCCGCTCATTCGGTGACCGATGGAGCCGCAGGACAGACAGCTCGTAAGCCGGCCGGGGTTCTTCGAGTTCTGCTGCACGGCGAGCAGCTCTATCGGGTCTGCGGCAACGCCGCACTGCCGGCATCGGTCCACGGGCTCCGGGTGGGCGGAACCACAGTGCCGGCAGAAGTGGAGGGGCGCCGTCCGGGGGTGCTCGGGTGTTCCTTCGGCGTCATCCTCGCCGATCAGGTTGTCGATCAGAACGACGCGCTTGCCGCCCTGCGCCTCCTCCAGCGACGGCCACCAGGAGCCGGCGATCCCGGCTCGCCCACCACCCGGTCTTCTGCCGGTGTAGCTGAAGTCTTCGAGGAACGCGACGTAGTAGTGCTGACCGCAGGTGGTGCAGGTCATCACCGGAAAGGGCTTGTGCTTCGCGCCCGACTCATCCCGATCGTCTTCGTCCTCCGCTGTCAGCCACAGCCGTGGTCCGCCGGCATCTTGCGGAAAGGTCGCCACAGCGCCGCCGATGCCGCGCACGAACCCGTGGACCACGGGTCGCAACAACGGGCGGTCGTTCTCTCGCGCCGCGGCGCCCAACGTCAGCCAGGCGAGGACCTCGGCCTCCGTGACGGGTCGGGCGAGGTGCCCCTCAAGAGCGGGCGGCAGTTCGTCGAGCGCTCTCGGCGTCCGCAGCTCCTCATTGAGGCGGAAGACCAGTTCGCTGCGGGACAGCGCCGCGTGAAGCGCGCTCGGCCAGTCTCCCGCCGGCAGGCTCTCGTCGGACAACGCCCGATAGGCCGAACGCACGGCGGCGTCCGGATCCTCTTCATCGTCGACCGCGAGCACGCAGCGGTCGAGAATGCCCGCGGCGTCGTGCCCCGGACCTAGAGGGGTGTAGCGAGGTTCGGCCCACACCTCTTCTTCGTAGTCTTCCCCGACCGTCTCCACCGCTTCGGCGGGGACTCCGAAGAACCGCGACGCAAACCCGCGCGCCGCGTCTGGGCTCTCGTGATCGACGATGGTCGCCGAGGTCGCGACGCACGTGGTTCGATCCGCGGCTGCCCCGCAGAACGCTCGCAACCGACGGATCAGACATGCCGTCTCGGCTCCGAGTGCGCCGGTGAAGGTATGGGCTTCGTCGAACACCAGGAAGTCCAACCGCGCATCGGCGAAGAGCTGGATGTCCTGCTGGCGCGTCAGCAGCAACTCAAGCTGCTTCACGTTCGTGAGCAGGATGCGCGGCTGGCGGCCCGGCGTGCGCATCATCTGCCGCGAGCACACTTCCTCGGCCGGATACACGGTCTCGCCGCTGCCGTCGCGCTGCGTCCGTCGCAGCCGCGCTTCATAGTCGGCCCGTGAGGCGCCGGCCCGCAGCCTGACGCCCGCCACGTCGGCTTCGCCCTCGGGCGTCTTGCCCACGTAGATCCCGAACGGAACTCCCGTGCCCGCGAGCAGCCCACGCAGACGCATGAGCTGATCCTCCGCCAGCGCGTTCATCGGATAGACGATGACTGCACTGATGCCGGGCCGCGCCCCTTGATCGCGAAGCTTCAGGCACTGGCTGACGATGGGGTAGAGGAAGCACTCGGTCTTGCCCGAACCCGTGCCGGTGGAGATCAGCGTGGTCCGTCCCGCCACGATGGCGCGGATCGCCTGCTCCTGGTGACTGTGCAGGTGGGTGATGTTCTCCGGGATGCGGTCCCGCAGGTGCGGGTGGAGCAACCCTTCATGCACCAGCGACGACACCGAGGCGCCATCGCGGAACGGACGCGACAGGCTCACGTACGGTCCCTTGAGCAGCGGCGAGCGGCGGGTGTGATCGAGTGACAAAAGATCCCGCATTTGCCGGTGCAGCCCGGGATCCGCGAACGGGTACGCCGTAAGCTGGTACCGCAGGAAGCTCCGAACGACGTTCTCGGTGTAGGCGACGGGGTTCAAGGCCATCGGCGTTTACTTGGTGCCGTCAGTTCGCTTGGGCACTAACGAATGCGGGTTCGAGTCAGCGTTCGTGCAGGCCGCGGCCCCATCCGCTTGCGGACCCCCGTCATACGCAGTCGCCACTCGACGAGTTTCCGACTCACACCGAAGTGCTCCGCGAGCAACTCAGGGGAGCGCATCCGCCAGGACGTACGAAGCAAGCCCTCCCCAGGCACGAGCAGGCATCCGGCGAGCCAGTCGGCTTCCTCCTCCTGCTCGTTGTTGAACCTCGCTCGGAACAAGAATCCTTGCCGCGACAACTGGGTATCGTCTGATCGGTGATTGAGGAGTATGTGGGCAAGCTCATGGCACAAGCTGTTCGCGCGGCGTCGAGCGGAGTGGCCCGAGTTCAGAATCACCAACCTGACACTGCCCTGCGACATGGTCACCGCTGACCAGCTATCCGGCTCGGTAACCGCAAGTTGGGTGATGCTGGCCTCAGACAGGCCTGGGAGATCCTCCGGCGTCGTTACCCGCACGTCAAGAGATGCGGCCAAGGCGTATGGATCGAGTCTCGAGTCCAGAGAGATACCGAGCGCCTGCCGGTACTCACCGGCGGCCCGTTCGCACCAAGCCTTGAATCCGCGCCGCATCAGCCAGAGCCTTCCTCCTCCGAGAGCATCCGCTGCGCCGCCAAGATCAGGTCCTGGAGTGCAGCGGCAGTCTCCACGCTCATGGTCTGGCGGCTGCGGAAGTGAACGGCGACCGTGGGGCGGTCACGGCCTTCGGGGCTGAAGCCCAATACGCTCGCTGGGTCGAGTTCCAGCCACTGACAGAGCTTGGTGAAGTTCGCCAAGTCTGGAAGCTGACCATTCTCGACTCTCGATAGGGTCGCCGGGGACAGGCCGATTTCGCGTGCCGTAGCTCGAATTCCCACCTTGCCGCGTTTCTGGGCGACCAACCGCCCGAGCGACCGCACAGACGAAGAATTCGACATCACCCCTCCTTGCGCGAAGTGCTTGACATGTGAAACACCCCTCGTTACTTTCACTGCGTATCATCAGTGAAACACTTTGACAGATGCCGGTGTTCGTATCAACACGTATGGGCGCAGTGGCGCATTGGGTGGCAAAGGAGGTCATCATGACCGCAGCAAACGACCGCAAGGAAGCTCCCGAGGACCAGAAGACGGAGGGCGCGACCATCAAGATCGACCGCGACGAGTACCTCGTGCCATGGCAGGAGGACGGCAAGGTCTTCTTGACCGGCTTGGAGATACGCAAAGTGCCAGACCCGCCGATCGATGAGAAGCGCGACCTGTTCGAGGTCGTGCTCGGCGGCTCCGATCGCAAGATCGAGGACGACGAGGAAGTGGAGATCCGCGATGGCATACGCTTCTTCACCGCGCCGAGGCAGATCAACCCCGGCCATGGACGCTCTGGAGTAGCGCCGCGGCGCCGGAGTCCGGCTGGGGTGTCCTCGACCCACTAGGTCGTACACCGTGTTGCCGAATGAAGACCGGGAGTGCCTCGAAGCGCGACACTTCCAGTACGCCGAGGCGGTTGAACGCGGAATGACCTGCGTCGTGCTGAGCGACTTTCCGCTGCCGGACGGGTTGCGGCCCGTCCGGTCCGATCTCCTCCTGAGGTTGGCTCCCGGCTATCCGGACATCGCTCCCGACATGTGGTGGTTTGATCCGCCGATCCAACGTCCGGATGGGCAGCCGATTCCACAGACTCAAGTGCTTGAAGCTCACTTGGGTAGAAGGTGGCAACGGTGGTCCCGTCACTTCAGCGCTGGCCAGTGGTGTCCCGGCGTCGACACTCTTGAGAGTTTCCTCGTACTCGTAAGCCGGGAGTTGGTACGAGCCGCATGAGCGTAACGCTTGTTCTGCCGGATCCGATCACCAACGACCTGATTCGCAAGACTGCACTGCCCGACGAGACCGCCGGGGTCCTTCTCGCCCGTCGCCACCAAACATCGGTCGGCGATACGCGTTTGCTTGGACGGGCGCTGCATTGGGCGCCGATGGAGGCATATCGGCACCGCTCGCCGTCGGAGATGTTGATCACTCCCGAAGGCTACGTCCGGGCTCTTGGCTTAGCCGACCAGGACGGCGCGGTAGCGATTTGGCTGCACACGCACCCACGGGGACGTCCCCTTCCGAGCAAGCGGGACAAAGCAGTCGACAACGATATAGCTGACGTATTTCGCCTCCGAAGCGGTTCCGACTACTATGGCACAGTAATCGCCGCGCCGAATGGTTCTTCCTTCGACCTGAGCGGCACTCTGCAGAAGGACGGAATGAAGACCGAGCCTATCGAGCGCTTCTGGCTAGTGGGTGACCGGTGGCGGCTCCAACGGCCGTTCGACGAGCAACCGCAGCAAAGCAACATTGCCATGTTCGACCGCAATGTTCGCGCCTTTGGCAGTGCGGTGCAGGAAACCATTGGGATGCTGAAGATCGCGATCGTGGGCGCGGGGGGCACCGGTTCTGCTGTCGCCGAGCAACTCGTCAGATTGGGCGCCCATGATCTGCTGTTGATGGACGCTGACACTCTGAGCGTGAGCAATATCACGCGGGTGTACGGTTCCACCGTCGACCAGGTGGGAAGGCCCAAAGTCACGGTGCTGGCCCGGCATTTGCAGAAGATCGCACCTAGTATCCAATGCAAGACGACGACCGGTATGTGCACCCACGAACCTGTCGCACGTGAACTAGCTGACGTTGATCTCATCTTTGGCTGCACGGACGACAACGCGGGCCGACTGGTCCTGTCCCGACTCTCCACCTACTACATGATTCCCGTCATCGACGTCGGTATTCTTCTGAGTAGCACCGAAGCAGGAGAACTATTGGGCATCGACGGTCGCGTCACCGTTCTATCCCCCGGCAATGCGTGTTTGGTGTGCCGCAATAGGATTGACACTGCACGGGCAGCAGCGGAGATGCACACACCCCAGGAACGCAAGAGGCTTGCGGACGAGGGATATGCTCCTACCCTCGGCGGCATGGAACCGGCCGTAGTCACGTATACGACGATGGTCGCTGCAGCCGCGGTCAACGAACTGCTCGAGCGTCTAGTGGGTTACGGCGATCCATTGCGACCGAGCGAGCTGTTGCTGCGAATCCCCGACCGGGAAGTGTCCAGTAACGTCATGCAGCCGCGCCGCCGCCACTATTGTCATTTCGACCAAAATAAATGGGGGGCGGGAGACACGACTCCGTTCCTGGAACAGACGTGGGGCTAGGCGTACTGTGGATTCGTGGATGAGAAAGACGGTGCCAGACTTGGCGCTTGCGATCAGCGCGGTACGAAGCCGCCTCACACAAGCCGTAGACTTCCTTCCAACGAGGCGATGGAGGATTGAGCATACCGCAGCAGAAGTGGACGAGGTTCCTCCCGAAATCCCCAGACGCCGTGCGTATCTCGTAACGACAGCCACGCGAAAAAAATGGTTAGTGTTCGATTGCCCCTGTCGTACGGGACATCGCCTCATGATAAATCTCGACCAAACGAGACAGCCGTACTGGCACATTGTTCTTTCCCGGTCGAAGCTAATTACTCTGTCGCCGAGTATCGACTTTCGCGATGAACACCGCCGCTGCCACTACGTCGTCCGTCGAGGACGGATCATGTGGGCAGATGGGGGTAGTGGCCCGTACCATCTGATTTTGTACTATAATCGGAGGTATGGGGAAAGGGATCGTGTTGAGCGAGGCCGAGCTTCGCGAGCTCACTGACCGGGTCAGAAGTCGCACCGGTCGAGCTGAAGATGCGCGCCGTGCGCGCGTCATTCTGCTGCTCGCAGAAGGACTCACCTGGGATGAGGTGTGCGAACGAGCCGAGTGCAGCCGCGGCTTCGTGGCGCTGTGGGCTCGCCGCTTTCGTGGCGAGCGATTGGCCGGACTGTACAGCCGGCACCGCGGTCAGAAGCCGTTTCGGTGCACGCCGCAGATGGAGGCAAAGATCCTCAACGCGACCCGCAAGCCGCCGACCGATGGCAGCACGCACTGGAGCACTCGCCGCTTGGCGGCCAAGCTGGGGGTGTCGCACATGATGGTGGCGCGGGTGTGGAACAAGCATCGGCTGCAGCCGCACCGGTTGGAGCGCTACATGAGCTCCAACGATCCGAACTTCGAGCAGAAGGCTGCCGACATCATCGGGCTGTACCTGAACCCGCCTGCGCACGCGGCGGTGTTCTGCGTGGACGAGAAGACGGCGATTCAAGCCCTCGATCGCAACGATCCGGTGCTGCCGCTGTCGCCGGGACGAGCCGAACGGCACGGGTTCGAGTACTACCGGCACGGCACGCTGGCGCTGTTCGCGGCGTTCAATACGAAGACCGGCGAAGTGATAGGCAAGACCGCGGCGCGGCACACCTCGGAGCAGTTCGTAGCGTTTCTCACCGACATCGTGGCGCATCAGCCGACTGGGCAGGAGATTCACGTGATCGCCGACAACCTGTCGGCGCACAAGACCAAGCGAGTGGAGGCGTTTCTGAGCGAACATCCGGCGGTCCAGCTGCATTTCACGCCGACCTACTCATCGTGGCTGAACCAGGTTGAGCTGTGGTTTGCGAAGATCTCGCGAGACGTGATCGCGCGCGGAGTGTTCAGCTCAGTGGCAGATCTGAAGAGCAAGCTGATGCGATACATACGGCAATACAACAAGAATCCCCGCGTCGTGAAGTCGCATTACGTCGATCCATCACGACACATCGGTGCATGAATGCACGTTACAGTCCAGTAGATAGGAGAATCCATGGAATCCGTTGGCGAGCATTCAGGAGTGGACCATACGCTCATGACACCTGAGCCATCACAATTTGCTGGTCAGGTTGTGATAACGTCGGCCATTGCCGAGTCACGGTCACTTCATCGCGCGACTCGTCGGGAGCTCATTCGCGAAATACAGCGTAGCACGGGAAGAGCGCTCCTATGTTATGTGACCCGCGATCAGGGGATAAGCGAAGAGGACATACGTTACATGCAGGAGTTGCTCTACGCGGTAAACCGAGACGAGCCCCTTGAACTGATGTTGAATTCTCCTGGGGGGAGTATCGGGACGGCCGTCAAACTCGTGAATATGCTCTGGAGCGCGCCATCGACCGGAGAAGATATATTCAAGCTGGTTGTTCCTGATGAAGCTAAGAGCGCTGCGACGCTTGTAGCGCTTGGAGCAAGCGAAATCGTTATGAGTAACACTTCAGAGTTAGGACCGATAGACCCACAAGTGCAGGACTCGGACGGGAATTGGCACTCGGTGTTCGACTACATAGCCGCTTACAAAGCTGCGGAGGACAACTATCGCACTAAGCCGAACGATCCTGCGTATAGGATGACCTTCGAGAAGTTCGACCCGGTTCGATTCCAAAGTCTTCAAAAGATGACGGAATATACTCGGCAGAGCGCGGAAGACCTGCTGAAGCGACACGGCGGGAACTACACTTTGGCACCTACGCAACTCATGGACACCGATATGTTTCCACTACATGAGCAGGTTATCGATTGGGAAACTGCGAAGCGTGACATAGATCTGAACGTAAGGTTCGTGAGTGACAAGGACCCGTTGTGGCGTCTATACTGGAGGCTCTATTGTTTTCTACAGGATGCGCTGGAAGGAAGTCGGAAAATATTCGAATCTGCTCACGTGTCGCTGTTGGTGTAGTGATAGTGTAGAGTAGGAATTGTTTGGCCGTGAGGTCGATCTCTATTCTAGCGGAAAGCTGTGAGCGTTCTCGGGTTAGGGTATGGACTCTGAACCATTCGCGAATCGGCGACGAAGGGAAGTAGGTGGTTCTAAATCATCTCGACTGCGGTGGCCGCTGGCGTGCACACCACAGGGGAAGCGTATGGGTCGAGCGTGGCTCTATGGGGAGCACCTATTGTGAGGCGAACGGACGTCATCGGTGCATGCGACCTTGGCGGTGGAGCTGACGTGCTACTAACGGGAGTGTCTGGTGAGGTCGTCGGGGGGGGTATGTCGGCATTCCACCGAGCTTCGGCATATTCTGAGTGGACGCGGCAATAGCGGGCATGTTCAAGTGCAAGCGACGGTTGGTAGCCCTGGACACGGTCTGGATCGCGTTGAGGTAGTCGGGCGCCTCGCACTACCTGAACCTCGACCGGCTCCGGGCGAACCAGCCGGCGCGTAGTTCGAAGGGGTCGAGGACAGCTTGGGATTCGCCCTTGTAGTTGTTCATCGCTGGGCACGCGAGGCGGTAGCTTGGTCCGCTCGTACACCAAATCCGATCGGCGGCATTTCGGCACATAGTGATCGACGGTTGTGCTGGCGGAGATGCGTATGGAGAGGTAGGCAAATCCGGTCGTACGCCTCCTGGAGATCGTTGATGGCCACGCGCCAGTCGGATGGGAAACGGCCGGAAGGGATGTAATGGCTGGAATCGGCAACCTGGGCGAGCGGCTTGCCGGCGCGCCGCTGCGCAGCTTCCCCTCCATCAGAGGAGAGCCAGCCTCCTCGGCATTCTCATCTTGATTGTCGCTGCGTTCTCATCTTGATTGTCGCGCGCCACCAGGGCCGGCGTCACGGGAATCACGGCATGCCGCCAATCCTTTCGACGAACGCGTTTCAGCGAACCGAGAACGCGTCCCCGTCAGGCGACGCGGCGCGCAGCGCATCATCCGGCCACGACCTTCCAACTTGGGGTCGGGATCACGCAGCAGCTCGCGAGCGCGAACAATCGCCGTCTCCGCCTCGACACTACCGCGATCGGTCGCGAAGTCGAAGGCTTTGCTGGTGGGCCACGCACCGGCACGGGCAACGGCGTTCGCGCAAGGTGGCTCGCGGTGGATCGCCTTCCAGATCCAGGTGGGAACCGGGCGTGCCGCTCCGGGGCGAAACTAAGCTCCCGCTGAGGCCATCACCAGCGGCGAGTGCGTCGTTTGTTGGCGGCAACCGTAAATTGCACATTCGTGACCGGCGAAAATTGCGCAGTGATGTTGGGCTGGTCATCTGCACGGATCCACCATGGTGGCGAAGCTACATGGATGGAGCGTTGCAATGCACGAGTGGAGCACGAGGATGCTGCTGAAACACTACCTGGACCAGGGCCTGACGAAGGCGGAGCTGTCCAGACGCTTCGGGGTGAGCCGGCGCACGATTCACTACTGGATCGACTCAGGGCAGCTGGATCGCGACCTGGCCACTGGCCAGACGCGCTACTCGCCACGACCGTCGGTCGCGAGCCAGCTGGACCCCTACAAGGGGATCATCGAAGTGCGGCTGCAGGAGTTCCCGAAACTGTCGGCGCAGCGATTGTTCGACGAGGTGAGAGCGGCCGGCTACGCGGGAGGCTACAGCCGGGTCAGGGACTACGTACGCACGGTTCGACCGCAGGAGCCACTCGATCCGGTCGTACGCTTCGAGACGCCGGCCGGACGACAGGGACAGGTTGACTTCGGGCGCTTCGTGCTGCCGTGGGGCTCTCGCTACGCCCTGGTGGTGGTGCTGAGCCACTCCCGCCTGCTGTGGCTTCGTTTCTACCGGACTCAGAGCATGGCGGTGCTGACCGGGGGGCTGCAGAGCGCGTTCGAGCGCTTCGGGGGTGTTCCGGAGGAACTGCTGTTCGACCAGATGCGCGCGGTGGTGCTGTCCGACGACCGTGGCGCTGGCGGCGAGTTGATTCTGAACACGGAGTTCCTGCGGTTCGCTACGCACTGGGGGTTCCGGGCCCGATCGTGCCGACCGTACCGAGCGCGCACGAAGGGCAAGGTGGAGCGGCCGATCCGCTACCTGCGCGAGAGCTTCTTCTACGGCCGGCAGTTCGCCAACGACGCGGATCTCAACGAGCAGGCTGAGCGTTGGCTTGAGCGGACCGCCAACGTGCGCCGGCACGGCACGACCGGCGAGCGCCCGGTGGACCGCTTCGAGCGTGACGAGCGAGGAGCTCTCCATTCTCTGGCCGATCGACCCTATCAACGGCTCGGAGCCAAACCGCAGGTCGCCACGACACTGCACAGGCTCTCGCACGCGCCCGTGGAGGTAGAGCGACGCCCCCTGAGCGTCTATGCCGAGGCGGTCCGATGACGCGGATCGCCGGTGACCGCCGCGACCGACTGCGCGCCATGCTGGCCGACCTGAAGATGCCGGGCGCCCTGGAGGCGGTAGACGGCATCCTGGCGGAGGCCGACAGCGGCGCAGTGACCGCCTCAGAGGCGATCGAAAAGCTGCTTGGGGCGCAGATCGTGCTGCGCAACAACCGACGGCTGGAGACCGCCATGCGCTCCTCACGGCTGCCGGCGGTCAAGACCCTGGCGCAGTTCGACTTCGCCTTTCAGCCGAGCATCAAACGCGAGCAGATCGATAGTCTGCACGAGCTCGGGTTCCTCGCACGGCGAGAGAACGTGATCCTGCTTGGGCCGCCGGGGGTCGGGAAGACTCATCTGGCTATCAGCCTGGCGATAGCCGCCGCCGAGTCGGGCCGTCGGGTCTACTACAGCACTCTGGCAGGCTTGGTCGAGTCGCTGGCGGAAGCCAAGACGGCCGGGCAACTGGCCCGCCGCCTGCGAGTGCTGACCCACCCGGCGCTGATGGTTGTCGACGAGATCGGCTACCTGCCGGTGAGCCGGGAGGGGGCGGTGATGTTCTTCCAGCTCATCAACGCGCGCCACGAGCACGCATCGACGGTGCTGACCTCGAACAAGGGCTTCGACGAGTGGGGGCAGGTGCTCGGCGACGAGGTGATGGCCGCGGCGCTGATCGATCGCCTGCTGCACCACTGCCACATCGTCAACATCCGCGGCAACAGCTACCGGATGCGTGCCCATCAGAATCTTCGCCGATCCACGGGGGCATCGCAGGAGCAGGCAGCCCCTGCCCAGCGAACAGGGCCGTGATTGCTACCGGTCCCAGCGGGCACGGCGACGTCCTGGGGCGGGGCTCTGGTCGCTGCGCTCCCGCCGCCCACCCCAGGACCCGGTCAACGCCCACGGCCGAGGTCACGGCAGCCCGCCACGGGACCCTCATGAAGGTGCGCAGTTTTCGATTGCCAAGAATGCGCAGTTTTCGATTGCCAAGAATGCGCAGTTTTCGATTGCCATTGACATCGTTACGACAAGCTGCAAGTTCGTGTTGTTCCGACCAAGTCTGCATTCGATCGTCGCCGATGCTAGCATGTCCCCCGGCTTGGCGGGAATCCGCGATTCCTTTCTCCCTACCTCCGATTATAGTATAACAGCAGATGGTACGGTCCACTAGTGGCTCGGGCATTTTGTCCTCTCCACATCAGGCGGAGATCGAAATAGGAGTGTCTAGTTGCGGCTGTCGAACGGTGCTTTCGCAAACAATTCGCCCTGCCCGCCGATTGGCGCCGGTTCTGCACGATAGTCTACTCCGTGTTCGGCTACTCTCTTTAGAGGTGCGTCCGTCTCGGTACCGTCGGAATCATCATGTCGGTGGGGACGATGAGTCTGGCTGGGGAGCAATGAGTAGTAGCGGGGTCCGAGCAGGTTGCGCGCGTGGAGATGGCATTCGCGTCGCGACTCGGCGGCGGTCTGAAGGAGTTGCCAGTCGTAGAAACGGGGCCCAAGGCGGCTCGCCACCGGCTGCGGATGCTTGGCCCGGTCGTCGTGGCCAAGGCCGTAGTCGGCCAAGCGCAGGGTTTCGGGAAGCATCCAGCCGTCGCCGGCGTTTTGTGTGACGAACGCGTTGATTCCTTCCTCGCGGTCGCCGCCGGCGGCGTCGATCTTCGTCTCGAGATCGTGAAACGCGACTAGCGTGAGGACGCTGTGACGGAGCTCAGGACTTGAGTCTCGATCCACACGCCAGAAGCCGCGAGCGTCCAACGATCCAGAGGGCAGTGACCGTGGGACTATATAATTATCGGGTAAGTCTGAGTCGCGGAGGATGTGATGAACGTCTGCGATGCTACAGCCGTACGCGGCACAGGCCAATGCATCCAGTGTCGAACGTAGTCGAATTCGCTCTCGGGCGTGTAGTGCATCTGTCTCATTTGCCCCGCGAATAGCTCCGACGTGAGAGAAGAGTTTCGGGAACAGGTTTAACCTGTGCGCGCTGTTCGACATTCGTAGTCCTGGTCGCTGGGGCAGAATGGCCTCGGCTAAGACATGCCAATTCAGATTAGTTCCGCCAAGGCGTTGGCGGATAAGCCAGTCAAAGACGAAGCTGTTTAGCAGTGAGATAGCATTCAAGGGGCTGTCAACACCACCGTGTTCAACATGCAATATGAACACTGAGTCGCCGCACGGAAAGGAAGGAAGAGCAGCTCCGATGAAGGATCGGGCATCGGTATTGCGGGCAATTCGGCGATAGCCTATTTTCGGACGGTGATCAATCGCCTCTTGTTCTACGTTGCTCTGACTCATCAGGTATTGGGGATTCCACGAGGTACTGCAATCGCGGTGCCGTGTCCAATGCGCCCGTAGTCCTGTGCCGCTGATCCAACCTTGTGCGCTCGGCACGAACGGTTGGATCATGATCCCTTGATACACGGGCAACGCAGTATCTTCGATTCTTGTCTCGCGTATCCAGGCATGTGTATCACGCGAGAGAATTACGCCCGCGGGAATGTCTGCACGGGGGATCGGAAGTTGGTCGTAGGGTGGTTGGGCGCAGCGGTTGTGCCAGTCGGTGCGGGCGACATCGCCGGGTTTCAGCAGGTGGCGGTGCGCGAACCGCGCTTCGGCTTCGCGGCGGTGGGGCCCGGCAGTGGTGTCGAACAGCCAATCGTCAAGTTCGATTGCCGCAGGTTGCGGTTGGGAAGGGTCGATGCCCAGTTCGGCCCATAGTTCCTCGATGGGGCGCCAGTCGCCGAGGAGCCAGCGGCTGTACTCGTCGGGGCGGTAGCCCTTGGCTTCCCACTGGGGGCGGGGCGGGAACAGGCGGGAGTCGTTGGTCATGTCGAATTCTCTGACGTAGCGGATACCCCAGCCGTTGGGGCCGTCGTCGCCGAGCAAAACCGAGTTGGCGTAGATCTTCTCGAGGATCTCAAGGTCGCGCCCGGATTGGATTTCCAGGATGGCGCGGCTCTTGGGGCTGAAGCGGTCGACCTGTGCGCGGCTGTAGGAGGTGGCGAGTTCCTCGGCTCGCTCCCAGTCGTCGAGGTGGCGGCGCATGAACGCGGTGCGGATCACGTCGGTGGTGCCGCCCTTCTCGACGATGACAGGATTGAACTTGTAGCTTCGATGAATCGGGAAGATCTGGTCGCGGTTCTCGATGCCGAACAGCCACTCCCATCGGCAGCGATCGAGGAACAGGCGTCGGAGCGCACCCGTGCCGTGGTCCGAGTACAGGCCGGAGGGGACGACAAAGCCCAGGCGTCCCCCGGGCCTCAGCAGCGCGTGGACGGCTTCGAGGAAGAGCTTGTACAGGTTGAGGTCGGCCGACCCCTGGTGGCGGAAGGGGTGGGCAGGGTCACCTAGCCTAAGTTGAGCATTCTGGAACGTAAGGTGATTCCGTACAGGCATTTATCATTTTTGTTTGTCACTACATTCGATTCCTTCCATGGGTCGGAGGCGTAGCGGGTATCCGCAGCGCCTGGTAAATCGTGCGATGCGCCAACTCCGGCTGCGACGGACGCCGTATCCGCAGTACCGTGCCATCGGTGCAGCGGTGCACGATGGTGACCATCTGATGGGTCGCCAACAGATCTCGGACCGTCGGCCAAGAGCGGTGATCGCCGTTCTCCTGCAAGCGCCGCTCGATGGCATGCAGAAGGTGGTAGGCCAGCACCGAGATGAAAATGTGCGCGTCCACCCGCTCGCTGCGCTGATGGAACACCGGACGCACCCCCAGGCTGCTCTTCAGGTAACGAAACGACCGTTCGATGCGGGACAGCATCACGTACAGCTTCCAGACGTCAGCCTGGGCCAACTCAGTGCGATCGGTGCGCAGCAGATAGGTGCCGTCCAACTCTTCGGCGAGCACCTGCGCCGCCTCGTCTCTGGCCCACCCTACGTGTGCTCGTCCGTCCTTGTCGGTGTCCATCCGCAGCGTGTAATAGCGCCCCACCCGCGGATAGCGCTCCCGTAGGCGGCCAATCGCCTGGTTGATCTTCTCGGGATTCTTCAACCTGCCGGCTGCCACCCGCTTCTTGAGTTTCTCGGCATCCTCCTCGAACCGTCGTGCGAACCGCTCCCGGATCGCCCGATCCTTGCTCTCGCGTGCCGCGCTGTAGCACAGCACGTACAGCTCCCCCGCATGGCGCCGCAGTTGCGCCGAGACGGTCGTCTGGCCCTGCTCGTCGACTTTCACCGGCTCGAACCTGGTCTTGTCAACCTCGCCAAACAGCTCCTGGCGCTCACTCTGTTTGGTGGTCACGATATAGTGATGACCGCGCTCGCGCAGGAGCGCCACGTTCTCATCGGTGGCCAACCCGCGGTCCATGACCACCGTCGCACGGCCCTCTGCGAGGCCGCCCATCCGGTGCTGGAGGCTGTCGAGCATCTGCGCCAGCGTGTGCTGGTCTTTCGTGTTGCCGGCGAACACCTCGTGCGCTTTGGGAAACCCCTCGCCATCAAGCACCAGACCGACGACCACCTGTTTGCGGTCTGAGCGGTGATCGCGCGAGTACCCGTGCGCCGCTTTCTCGTTGTTCGCAGCTACGCCCTCAAAGTAGGTGGAGGTCAGATCGTAGAGAATGATGGTTTCCTCCAACGCGAACAGCTCCCGCTCACGCGCTGCCAACTCGCCCTCGATGGCCGCCCGGTGCGCGTACAACCGATCTGAGATCCGGTACAGCCGATCTTTGTTGAGGCTCATCGCCGCGCCGGGCATCAGCTCATCGAGCGCGCTACGGGCGAACCAGCTGACCGTGCTCAGTTCGCTGCTCGGTGCTACCAGTCTGGCCACCACCTGGATCTCGGCCAGCCGGCACTGGCGTTCGGAGAACCCCTGACCCTTGAGGATCTGATCGCAGTGCAGTTGCTCCCAGAACATGTGGGCGACGTGTTGCGGGCCCAGTTCACGAAGGTGCTCACTGCTACTGCGTTCGGGATAGACCTGCTTGGTCGGCCCCTGATCGCCGTGCTGCGCTCGTTGGCGCTGTTGTTTGTGGCCGATCCGTTCGGCGAACGGAGCCGCCAGTTCATCCAGATCACCGGCGCCGAACGGAATCAGTTCCTGGTGATTGAGCAGGTCTTCGATGCGTTCGGCCAAGCGCGGCCATTCAGATTTGGGCAGGTCGAGGGTGCCGAGGCTCAGGATGAGCCGCTGGCGGGGGCCGCTATCGGTGCGAACCGACTCCAGAAGGCGATGATAGGTGTAGGAGCGCCCGTTGCGCGAGACTTTGACCTGACCGATGAACACGCGCCATAAAGGTACTGACAGAGACAAAGGGAGTCAAGACAATAGTTCGACAACTATGATGATGCATGCGTTTTATAACTACATCGCTCACATCACCCTCTCCCAACTGTCTCCCCCCGTCAGATCCGTCGATTCGCCCCAGTAAGCGCCATATCTCGCTACACCGGCCCCAAAAGTGCTCAACTCAGGCTAGGGCGGTGGCGCGGCGGCGCGCGCGGCGCCACCGCGTATGGAGTTCCTGGTTTTCGTGGCCCCGCGAGACAGCGAAGCGATCCTGGCTGCCGGGGTTCTCTTCGGGATCGCCGAACGGGCTTGCGGCATGGCTCATGAAGTTGGACTGAGCTCGGAACCGCGCGTTGTAGTCGAGCCACTCATGTTCGACGGCGTCGTCACGGAAATAGCCGGACTGCTTGCGTACCGCTTCCTGTTTGCCATAGGAGCGATAGAGCGGGTCGACACTGGAAAAGAACTCCATGGAGACCGGTTTGGCGATGTCCCACGGCGGGTTACCAATGACGGCGTCGAACCCTGATCCGGCCGTGCGGAACACATCGGAGAACTCCAACTCCCAGTGGAAGAAGCGCATCTCGGCCGAGATCTGCGCGGCCACCGCGCGCGTTTCTGCAGACGGGGCGGTGAAGGCCCTCGGGAGCGGGGCGCATGAGATCTGCTCGGCCGGCCAGAACCAGCAGGCGCACCACAGGTCCATCGCCTCCTTGAGGGAGCGCCAAGCCGGAGACCCCACCAGGTCGTCGCGATAGCGGCGGGCACGCTCGGCGGCGTCATGCACCGGCAAGCCGTGCATGTCGGCGAGCACGGCAAGCGCTTGGTCGTGGGCAGCGGCCGCCTCCTCCAAGAGATCCTCCTGGAACAGAGTGCGGCCACTCAAGAACAGCTTGAGATCAGGCGTCAGGTGTTCCTTGACGAACGCCTTGATCGCCTTGGTGCGGGCTTCCTTGGGGAAGTGCACGCCGTTCGTGTGGTTCTTGTCGCCGCCTTCGCGATTCTTCCACGCCATCACGGGGTAATGCTGGAACTGGTCGAACCACGCACCGATCAAAGAGTTGCCGCATTTGATCTTGTGGTCCAGGAAGCCGAACGGCAGCGACCGGTCCATCGTCTCGATCCAGAGCGACAGCCGGCAGAGCTCGACGGCCAGCGGATCGAAGTCGACAGCGTAGATGCACCGTTCCACGACGTGACGGCGCAAAACCGCCTTGAGGCGGGGCTCGAAGTCGTCGTCGTCCGGGCGACAGGGAATGAGTTCGTCGCCGATGCGCTCGCCGTCCTGGTCGCCATCGTGACGGATACCAAGCAGCCGCACGAGCGAACGCTCCCCTTCCGGTTCGATGCGCCCGTGGTGCTGCAGCGAGGCGCAAAGCGCATCGGTGAGAAAGCGCAGCGCGGCCAGCGGGAAGGTGCCGGAGCCGCATGCGGGATCGCAGACCGTCACATCAAGGATTGCTTCGGGTAGCTTCGGCGTCCAGCTTGCCGGCGGCGCGGCGGTATCCGGTTGTCCGTCAGCACTGCCCGGCGGGTCGTAGGCCAGCGGACGGAGGGTGCGATGTACGGTAGGTATGGCAAGGCCGGGGCGGGTGTAGAAGCTGCCGGAACCCTTGCGCGTGCCGCCCCAGCGCACCAGGTACCACTCGCCGGGGAGGACCACGCGGGCGACCAGCCGGCGGGCGGTCTCCGCAAGCTCGTGTTCGTCCGCGAGCCGGCGTTCGGGCGTCTGCCGGCCGCGTCGTCTCCTGACCAATCCCGCCACCTGCGCCGCACGGCGTGCCCACGTTTCCGCCCGCGTGCGGTCGTCTCGCCGCTCGTCGGACTGGGAGCCGGCGTCTTCCGCCGCCGCGTCCGCCTCCTTGGGTTCGAGTATCGGTTCGTCTTCTTCCTCGTCTTCTTCTGACACGTCGTCCTGTTCGGTTGGCCCGTTCTTCTTGAAGCTCTCGAGCAGCGCCTTGAGGGCGGCGTCGTCCATCGCTTCCAGGCGCGACAGCGGCAACGCAGGCTGGTCGCCCACGGAGAGGAAGATCACCGGATCTCGGGGCGGGGCCGTCTTCAGTTCGTAGTCCAGCAATCCCTCGTAGAGAATGCCCAGATATTCCGAGGAAAGGTCGGAGAAGTCGACGGGGACCACCGCCCGAACGCCGGCACGGCCCTGACGGATGCGAACCGTCGTCCGGGTGAGGAGCCGCAACGCGTCGCGGACATCGCGGTCCGAAAGCACCTGGTTGTCGAAACACGCGCGCTCGAACACGGCGAGCGCTTGCGAGACGCCGTCCGCCGCGTCGGATTCGCCGGCCGCGAACAGCTCGCCGCCGTATGCGGTGACCGGCAGGTCCGGGTGATGGGAGCCTTCCCGCAGCAATCGAAACAGCGCGAGCACACGGGGCCATGCGCCGAAACCATCGGCCAGTGAGCCCTCGTCGCGGTCGAGCTGCTCCAGCAGCCCGTTCAGCCCGTAGCTGCCGTAATAGAGCGCGTTGTCACGCGGCAGCAGATCACGCGACTCCGCGAACAGGATCACGACCAGCCGCATCGCTACCCGGCAGGCAGCGCGATAGATCTCCGCCGGGTTCGGGGCAGCGATCGCCGCAGGCTCGTCACCATCGGGCGGGACTTCGGCCAACCGGACGCCCGCATCGTCCGCCAGAAACTGGCGGTACTCGGCGTTGTCGATCTCCGGTGGTTCGACCAGGGCGCGCAAGGGCTCGCCATGGCCTCGAATCAGGATCTCGACGGCTTCGCGGACCCGTTCACCGAGCACCTCGGACAGCTCCGCCTGCCCCCTGCGGGTGTCGCGAATGGCCTGCAGCAGGCGCGGCGCGGTGCCCTCGGCTTCCGGCGTCCACAGCTCGGCGTTGAGCAAGGTGCGGAGCGCCTCGACCTGCGGGGAGAGCTCCCCTTCGGCGAACCACAGCTCCAGGTCCCATTCGCACCAGGCGTCGTAATCGAGCCCGGCGAACAGCAGACGCCACTGACGGCCGTTCGTCATCAGCGCCAGATGCTCGTTGCCGGCGCGCAGCCAGCCGAGCACCTGACTGACGATCCGGCGGCCCCTGCCGATAGCAAGACGCTTACCGTCGTCCAGGAACACCGGCATGGACGCGCCGCGTACTCCGGTCCACAGATGGCGTGGCTTGACGGTCTCGCCGGTAATCGCGCGCCGTCCCCAGGATGGGGCGACGTTGGTGCCTCGCGTCCACGTGCCGGCCGAGGCGTCCAGGCCGCAGATCCGTTCCAGCACGAACGCGACGAAGCTCGACGTGTCGCCGCTTCCTTCCAGGATCGCAGTTGCGCGCTGGCGCACCTGCCCTTCGGTGTATTGGTCGAGGGGCTCAGGCCTGAACTCGGCGAGCCCTTGCAGCCGCGTACCGTCGAACAGCAAGCCGCCGTGACGCAGCCGTTCCCACCCCGGCAGCGTGGAGGATTCCGGCGTGCGCTTCACCGCAGTCGTTCCGGCAGGCGAATCTCTACCGTCACGGGAAATACCCGAGCTTCGCCCGCCATGGCGAAACGCTTGGGCAGCAGGTACTCCAGGATGCGGGTGCGTTCGTGCTGCAACTGGTCGCGGATCTCCACGTAGTGCTGGCGCCGCCGCCTGATCTCTACTCGCTTCTCTTCGATAGATTGCTCGATTGCGGCCACGCGCCCCGCCCCGTCGAACAACACGCCCTGTGCGGCCCTGAGGTTCAGCTCCTCGATCTCGCGCTCGAGCCGTGTGATGGTCGAGTGCTCGATGAGCGCCGACACTTCGCCCTGGCGTTGCCGGTAGCGCTCGTCCTCACGCCGGCGTGCGGCGGCGCCGTCGGCATCGAGCTGCGCGCGCAGGGAGTCGGTGAGCGTGGCGCTGTGTCGGCGCAGCCAGCGCCGCACGTCCCGATCGACGTCGTCCAGGATCTCGGCCGCCCGGCGCCGGTCTTCCGGGGCTTGTACTTCCTGCGTTGCGCGAAGCTCTTGGGCCGGCACGTGCGCGCGCGGGTCGCCGAGCTCGCCGTTCTTGACAGGGAACACCAGGGTGCGAATCCAGCGATGGAACGTCTCGCGCAATTCGTTCACGGCCAGTTCCTCGATGCTGACGAGGAGGACGGCGTCGGCGTCTTCCGGGACGGCGCCTCGGCGCACGGTCCAGCGTGAGACTTGGTGATCGCCGGGATAGCGGCGCCGCGCCAGGACGCTAAGCGCGCGGCGCATCAACGGATGCGCCAAGTGCATGAGCACGGCATCGCGACGGGGCAGGAACACGTTGAGGGGGCCAAGGTGCTCGATGAAGGGATCGGTGCTGAAGGCCAGTCGGGGCATCGGACCCGTTCCGCCGTCGGGCGCGGGGCAGCGCACGGCATCGTCGATGACCTCTTGCCAACCGGGAAGAGCGGGATTCGTCACGCGGTAGAAGCCGCCCTCCTCGGCGACCTGGAGCTGTGGCCTGCCTCCGGAGGTCGCCATGGCTGCTTCGAGGGTGTCGCCGAGCGCCGGCGGGTCCAGGTCGATCTCGGCGGCCAGCGCTTCCAGTTCTCCCGCTGCGCCGTTCAGCGATGCTGTCGCATCGGCGGGAAAGAGCGCGCTCCCCCGCGCAGCGTCGATACCGTTGTCCATGTCTCTCCGCACTGCCGGCTCGTCCTCGCCCTCGATCAGGCGGCGATGCACGGCGCGATCGAGCACCTCATTGACCGAACCCAGGTCTTCCCGGATTTCGTCGACCTTGCCGATGACGTGAGCCAGAAACTGCAGATCCGGATCGGTGTCGCTGACAAAGTGATGCACTGTCACGTCGCGGGCCTGACCGTAGCGGTCCAGGCGGCCGTTGCGCTGCTCCAGCCGTGACGGGTTCCAGGGGCAGTCGTAGTGGAGCAGGTAGCGAGCGGTGTGGTGCAGATTGAGGCCCTCGGACGCCGCGTCGGTGGCGACCAGAACGCGCACCGACGACTCAGGGTCGTTGAACGCCGCTTTGACGTTGTCACGGTCGATCTCGGTCATCCCTTCCGGCCCGCCCGCCCCGAACAGCGTGAGCACGCGGTCGGCCGGATAGCGCTCGCGCAGACGCCGTACCAGGTAGTCGAGCGTGGTCTTGTACTCGGTGAAGACGATCAGGCGTTCGTCGTTGCGAAAATCGTTCCCGGATCTCAGGAATCGCTCGATCAACGCGACGAGCGTGTCGAAGCGCACGTCCACGACGGGCGTCTGCTCCACCACGGGCGGCCCTTCGAGATCGAAGCCGAGAGCCTCGATGGCGCAGTTTACATCGAGGATCTCGTCGCTCACTTCGTCGACGAAGTTCTTGAGCCATGCGCCCACCACGGTTGCGGCAGTGGCTTCGCGCTGCTGCGTTTCGCGGTCGTCTCCCGTCTCCTGGCGCAGCGCGCGTTCCGCTGCCGTCAGTTCCGATTCCTGGGCGGCTTCCTGCTCGGCGAATCCCTGTCGCGCCCGCCGCCAGGACTCCGCGAAGGCAGTGGGACACGACAGCAGCCGCTTGCCCAGAATCTCGACGGCGAAGGTGCCGGCGCGGTGGCGCTGCTTCGTCCCGCCGGCCACGAGGCGGCGGACGGCGCGGCGGAACGCGTCGAACGCCGTCGACAACGCCGACTCGCGCGGGTCGAAGTCGAGTCGCAGGGACTTCGGTGGATTCCGGTGGCAGAAGCGGGGCGCTGAGCTTCCGGCGTTGATCTCGCGCTTCAGGCGACGGATGACCACGTCGTCGGCGCGCTTGCGCATCGCGTCGGTCATCTCGGCGGTGCGGGTGAAGCGGACCGGGTCGAGCATCTCCAGGAGACCGGTGAATGACCGGGTGTGGCCGTTGTGCGGCGTCGCCGACAGGAACAGCCGATGCTCGAATCGCGGCGTCACCAGTCGGAGGGTGCGGCACAGCTCGCTGTCCTCTCCGAACGGGGACGGCATCAGGTTGTGGCACTCATCGACGATCAACAGGTCCCACGGCAGGTGTGGCGACCCTTCGGGCGTATGGCAGGCCGAAAGGAACTGCTCGCGCACGTCCGGTTGGCGCAGATAGTGGTAGGAAGCGACGATATGGTCGAACGAACGCCACGGATTGGCGTCCATGCCGAGGCGGCGGCGCGTGCGGTCGGTCTGGTGGCGGTCCACCACCTCGAAGCGCAGCGAGAACTTCTCCCACAGCTCGTCGCGCCACTGCCAGCGCAACGCGGCGGGGGCGAGCACCAGGATGCGGCGGATGCGTCGCCGGAGCAGCAGCTCGGTGAGGATCAACCCCGCTTCGATGGTCTTGCCGAGCCCGACGTCGTCGGCGATCAACAGGCTGACGCGCGGCATCCGGAGCGCCTTCAGCAGCGGCACGAGCTGGTAGTCCTCCGGACGCACGGCGCCGTGGAACGGACTCGCGAGTGGCTCGTGGCGTGGCGGGCCGTTGCCGTCGGGGCCGAGGTACGGAGAGAGCGCGGTCCAGCGCGCGGCGCGCAGGAGCGCGTCGAAGTCTTCCGGCGGCATGGCGTCCGCACTGGTGGCATCGGGAAGCGCGGTGGGTTCGAGCAGAGTCCTGCCCGGCTCGAGCTCCCACAGCACGCGCTCCTCGGTCGGCGAGCGGCTGTCCTTGTACTCCACGTGCACGAGGTGCAGCCGGCCAGTGTCCCCATCGAACGGCTCCACGGCCGCCACCACGCCGCTCCGGTTGCGCACCGTGGCCAGCATGCCGGCGCGGGGGATGTCGTGGTTCGCGGACTCGCTCATGGTTGTCTCCACGTAGACCGACTCAGGGCGCCAAGAGGACCGGCTCACCGAGGCCCCGGCGGGACAGTGCAGGTAGGAGACTGCCACGACTTGCACGGAGCATGCGACTGCCGCAGTGTTGCAGACTTACGAGAGTCGTGTATCACGACGCGCTGGGACTTCGGCTGCCGTAGCCTCAGCGCATCAAACTCGGCTGAAGCCTCCACCTGCTAGTGTACCGTCCCGGCGATTCGTGGCATAATTACGGTGACATCTTCCGCGGGAGTTACCCATGCCACGAGGTCGGCCGATCGCCGCACTCGAACTCAACGACGAGCAGCAATCCGAGCTTACCAGTATCAGCCGCTCCCGCTCGCTGCCGAGCAGCTTGGTGCAACGCGCCAAGATCATCCTCGCCTGTGCCGAGGGCACGTCCAACGTCGCCGTCGCCGCACGCATGGGCCTGAGTAACGCCACCGTCGGCAAGTGGCGCAAACGGTACCGTGAACGAGGTCTTGCAGGTCTGCACGATGAACTACGGCCGGGGCGGGCACGGACCTATGACGATGAACGAGTCGCCGAAGTCATCAATGCCGCGCTGCAGACCAAGCCGGCCGACCGCACCCAATGGAGCGTCCGCTCCATGGCCGAGCACAGTGGCGTCTCCAAGAGCACCGTGCAGCGGTGGTTCACGATGTTCGGCCTCCAGCCGCACCGGCAACGGTACTTCAAGCTGTCCAACGATCCGTTCTTCATCGAGAAGGTACGCGACATCGTCGGGCTGTACCTCAACCCGCCGGAACACGCGGTGGTGCTGTGCGTGGACGAGAAGAGCCAGATCCAGGCGCTTGAGCGCTCGCAGCCGGTACTGCCCATGGGCCTCGGGTATGTCGAAGGGGTCACGCACGACTACGTGCGGCACGGCACCACGACGTTGTTTGCGGCCCTGGACGTGAACAACGCCACGGTGCTGACCCGCTGCAAGCAGCGTCATCGTCATCAGGAGTACCTGTCGTTCCTGCGCCATATCGAGGCGAACGTGCCTGCGGCTCTGGACGTGCACCTGATCGTGGACAACTACGCCACGCACAAGCATGCGCGGGTGAAGGCGTGGCTGACGAAGCGGCCGAGGTACCACGTGCACTACACGCCGACGTACGCGACGTGGATCAACCAGGTGGAGCGGTGGTTTGGGATCATCACCGAGCGAGCGATCCGGCGCGGGTCGTTCACGAGCGTGAAAGAGTTGGTGAGCAGAATCGAGAACTTCGTTGAGCAGTACAACGCGCAGGCGACCCCGTTCGTGTGGACGGCGACGGCGCAATCGATTCTTGCGAAAGTCGAGAGACTTTGCTCGTACATTTCCGGGACGGGACACTAGCGTATGGCGTCAACCGAGCTATCCAGGAAGCGTTTCGGAATGAACAATCTCACCCGGAGCTACTCTGAATCGAATCCCGAATCCGTTGGTAAATGAATTGGGCAATGTCTTCTGGATTGTATTGTCTAGCGTCGAGGTAGCCATCCGTTTCCATAACCCCGTCTACAGCACCATCGTCTATGCGTATGTACATTACCTTGCTTCGATCACGCGCCTTCAGGATGTCGCAGACAGCTCGGAACTCAATGCCGCACCATTCGCTGTTCTGATAGTCGTGCCCGAGGAACACGACAATGAGCCTTGATCGATCACCGTAAACTTGCTGCAACAACAAGTCAAGACCTGGACGAGCGAGTTGTGCCTTGTAGTGCTCGTCAAAGAAGCATCTATCAGCCCCTAGTGTAGCCCTTAAATGCTCTGCAATAGTCGTTACGTATTCTCGAAAAGGTCCGGGAAAAGACAGTGCAACGTCGAATTGATGCGTGTCGATGTCTATAGGACGACTCGGCAACGGAATACCGATCGACGTCAGCTTGCGATAGAGGTCCACCTTCTTCACAGTCCAGTGCGTTCGATTGAGCTCGAAATACTGGATGTCGAGGCGATCATGGATCTCCTCCAGTTGTGAGAAGGTCAAGAATCCTTCGATTGGGATCAATTCGTACTCGATTCGCACCTCGCTCTGCAATACACGTACGTCCCTAAGAAACCCAAATAGGGGATTCTTTCTGCGACTAATCTCATATGCGAAAACGCAAGGAAAGCGACGTAGTTCCGCCACGTCTTCACGAGATAGAGAGCCGTAACGATCGGCCAAATCGCTGTCGGTACATTCTCTCGATCTTAGGCATCTATCCGCTGACATTTTATGCGGATCGCCGTCCCATGCGGTGGTATCAGAAACCACGAAAAGATTGTACATGACGTCCCAAGGAC
This sequence comes from Spirochaetia bacterium, assembly GCA_965262795.1. GTDB lineage: Bacteria > Spirochaetota > Spirochaetia > SZUA-6 > Bin103 > CATQHW01. Next base: position 5,115,980 of record OZ253561.1, read on the forward strand.
AAGGTATCAGGCGGGTGTATCGAGCGTCAATGGACGGTCCTCCGATCTGATTCGGTCGGTGAAAGACCTCCGGGGTACTGAACGGCTCCGCTCGCACCTACAGGGAGGAGTGCTTCGTTGTCACCCTCGCCCACAACGTCAGGCGGAGTTCGTCGCCGAACAGGGCGTATTCCGGGCGCCGGCCGGAATGGGCTTCGCCGTCCTGGAGGATCTTGCGGACGCCTTCGCCGCGAGATTCCAGGAACACCCGTCCGGTGCGCTTGCTGCGGATTCTGGACAGGAAGTTCACCAGGAGCTGGTTGCGGGTGAAGGTGCGGTAGGGCATGTCGTCGAGCGTGATGGTGTTGGGCAGCTTCCCCGGGCTGTAGAGCTCCAATCGGTCTGCGAAGAGGAACAGGCGGATCTTCGAACCGGCGATGGCGTAGTCGCGGTGGGCGACCGCGTTGACGATTGCCTCGTCGACGACGTCGAGGTCGTAGTGCGGGTTGCCGGCAGACGAGTCGTCGCTGCGCATGAACCGGGCGACGAAGGCGATACCGGCGTCGATCTGATCGGAAACCGGGCCGCCGAGCCGCTCTGCATGGATGAGGTCGTCGGAAGACAGGCGGGTGTCCCGATAGCACGCCGCCTCGATCGAGCCTGACTCGAGGAAGTCGGTCGGATCGGTGGCGAAGACCAACATGCCGGCGACGGTCGGCCGGCCGACGCCGTCCTCGTCTGCGACCGTCACTCGGGTGTTGCGCAGAAGATCGAGCCAGGGGATGGTCGGCGATCGTCCGAAGAAGGCATCCAGACGGTTGCGGTTGAGGTCTTCCACCGATGCGGCCAGTACCGGCTGCTCGTCGAACACGTACTCGCGGCCCCGCTGCTGGAACAGCCGGGCGAGTTCCGGCGGCGTGAGGTCCCGTTTCGTGGATCCGATCCTCACGTAGTAGCGCCCGCCGGACGTCCGATGGACGTACAGCCCACGCGGGACCTCGGCCAGCAGCACGGGCACGTCCGCTCCATCCGCTGCCGGCAGCAGCGCCTTGCGAATGACCGGCCGGATCGGCGGATCGCAGTTGTGAGTCGCCACGTTCAGTAACCACTGCTCGACCAGGTCCACCCGTTCGGGTGGGATCCGCTGCACGACGCCGGAATCGGCAATGCTGACGAACACGGCACCGCCCTCGGCATTCGCGAACGCGACCAGCTCACCGGCGAGGTCATCGGCGTTCGGGGCGACCACGCGTCGGTCCCGCAGGCGCAGCTCCTTGAACTCGGCGCGACCGTCTTCACCGGCTCGGAGCTGGGCCAACATCTGCTCGACGGTGTTGAACACGGCCACGGCGCAAGACTGGCACGGCTTACGCGGCGGACGCGATACCTGACGTCCTGGACTCGGCGTTCCTTGGTCCGGAGGCGGATCGGGCGGATGGCGAGCGACTGTGCCAACGCGTACACTGAAGACGACGTTCCGAGAAGGAGAGTTCTCTGGCCATGGTGAAACTACGAACGCTCATCCTGGCGGCAGCGGCCGTCGCGCTGGCTTCCACGGCAGCCGCCGAACGCGGTGCCGACGGCGAGCTGAGGATGCTCTACTGGCAGGCGCCGTCGATCCTCAACCCGTACCTGTCGGGCGGCACCAAGGACATCCACGCGGCCTCGCTGATCCTTGAGCCGCTGGCGCGCTACGACGAGAACGGCGACATGGTCCCGTGGCTGGCCGCAGAGATTCCCACCCTGGACAACGGCGGGGTGGCGCAGGACCTCATGTCGATCACCTGGACGCTCCGCGACGACGTGGTGTGGTCCGACGGCACGCCGTTCACGGCGGAGGACGTCGCGTTCACGGCGGCCTACTGCATGGACCCGACCGGCGGCTGCAGCTCGGCCGCCGCGTTCCAGGGGGTCGCCGGCGTCGAGGCGGTCGACGCGCACACGGTGCGGATCGACTTCGACGTGCCGATGCCGTTCCCGTACGCGCCGTTCGTGGGCTCGATCGTTCCGGTCCTGCAGAAGAGGCAGTTCGAGCAGTGCACCGGCGCGCGGGCGCCGGAGTGCACGGACGAGAACTTCGCCCCGATCGGCACCGGTCCCTTCAAGGTGGACGATTTCCGTCCCAACGACGTGGTCCGGTACGTCGTCAACGAGCGCTACCGCAACCCCGGCCAGCCGGCCTTCTCCTCGGTCCTGATGAAGGGCGGCGGTGACGCCGTCTCGGCCGCCCGAGCGGTGCTGGTGACCGGCGAGTTCGACTATGGCTGGAACCTGCAGGTCGAGCCGGAGATCCTCGCGGACATGGAGAAGTCGGGCAAGGGCGAGGTGGTAACCGCCTTCGGTACGCTGGTCGAGCGCCTGGTGGTGAACATGACCAATCCCGATTCGGCGCTCGGCGACGCGCGCTCGACCTACCAGGACGGTGCCAATCCACATCCGTTCCTTTCCGATCCGATGGTGGTGCGCGCGCTGTCGATGGCCATCGACCGCGAGATTCTGGTGGACGCCGGCTACGGGCCGGCAGGCCAAGTGACCTGCAACGTCCTGTCCGCCCCGGCGGTCTATGCGTCGACCGCCAATGACTGGTGTCTGACACCGGACATCGAGGGCGCCAACCGGCTCCTGGACGAAGCCGGCTGGGTGCACGGCCGCGACGGCGTTCGCGCCAAGGACGGGGTACGCCTGTCGATCCTGTACCAGACCTCGACCAACTCGGTCCGCCAGGGGACGCAGGCGCTGATCAAGCAGATGTGGCGGGAGATCGGCGTGGAGACCGAGCTGCGCAACATCAACGCCTCCGTGTTCTTCGGCAGCGATCCGGCCAGCCCCGACACCTACCAGAAGTTCTACGCGGACATCCAGATGTACACCAACAACTTCGACGGCACCGATCCGCAGGCCTACATGGCCGGCTGGGTGTGCGACAAGATCCCAGCGCCCGCGAACCAGTGGAACGGCAGCAACATCTCCCGCTACTGCAACCCGGCGTACGACGAGCTGGCGGCGGCGTTCGCGGAGACGGGCGGCATCGAGCAGCGTGCGGAGATCGCCAAGCGCATGAACGACCTGATGATCGAAGACGGGGCGCTGGTCCCGCTGATCCACCGCGGCGAGATCGCCGCACGCTCGCTGACCCTCGGGGGCATGCGTCACAACGCCTGGGACGCGACCCTGTGGAACATCAACGAGTGGCACCGCGTCGAGTGAGGTGACGCGGGCCGCGCACCCCCGGCATGTTGCGTTACGCGATCCGGCGCCTGCTGTTCGCCATCCCGACGCTGTTGGCGATCAGCTTCGTCGTGTTCGCCCTGCTGGACCTGGCACCCGGTGATCCCACCGCCCAGCTACCGCTGACGATCCCACCGGAGGTCCGCGAGCAGATCCGGCAGAGCCTGGGGATCGGCCAGCCGTTCCCGGTCCGCTACCTGCGGTGGCTCCAGCAGTTCCTGGTGAACGAGCCGCTCAACCTGCTGGAGGCGGTGCTCGGCGCCGAGATCGGCGACTCCGGCGCGCGCCTGCGGGTGCGCTCCTGGGCGACCCGGTCGCCGGTGGTGGACCTGATCGCACAGCGGCTGCCGCAGACGCTGACGGTGGTGGGCATCTCCTATCTGGTCGCCGTCCTGATCGCGGTGCCCGTCGGGGTGCTGTCCGCCTACCGGCAGCACTCGATCTTCGACCGGCTGGGCACCGTGGTGACGATGGTCGGCTTCTCGGTGCCGACCTTTTTCACCGGGACCGTGCTGATCGTGATCTTCAGCGCCAAGCTCGGCTGGCTGCCGTCGATCTACGACACCACCCATCGGGTGACCGACCTGGACAGCCTGGTCTATCAGGTGAAGCAGATGATCATGCCGGTCATGGTGCTGGCCCTCTTCAACGCCGCGCAGATCAGCCGCTTCACGCGCTCGGCGGTGCTGGACACCATCCACCAGGAGTACGTGCGCACCGCGCGCGCCAAGGGGCTTACCGAACGGGTCGTGGTCCTCATTCACGTGCTGCGCAACAGCATGATCCCGGTGGTCACCGTGATCGCGCTGGGCATCCCGTCGACCTTCGCGGGGGCGGTCATCACCGAGCAGATCTTCCGCATCAACGGCATCGGCGCGCTACTGATCGGGGCGATCGAGGGGGCGGACATCCCGACGGTGCAGACCGTGACCTTCATCTTCGCGGTGCTGATCGTGACGTTCAATCTGGTCGCGGACCTGCTGTACGGCGTCCTGGATCCGCGCATCCGCTATGACTGAGCCCCTCGGCCGGCAGGGCCGGGACGTTGGTCAGGAGCTGCCGGAGGCTGTCGCGCCGGCGGATCAGGGTCGCGGCGCCATCGCATACCAGCACCTCGGCCGGGAGCGGGAAGGAGTTGTAGCGAGACGCCATGGAGAAGCCGTATGCGCCGGTGTCGCGGATCGCGATCAGGTCGCCTTCGCCGAGGGGAGGCAGGAGCCGCGGTTCGATGCCGTGCTCGCCGCGGGTAAAGACGTCGCCCGACTCGCAGATGTTGCCGGTCACCACCGTGGCCTGCGGCGCGCCCGCGCGCGGTTCGGCGGCCTCGATGCGGTGGTAGGCGCCGTACATCGCCGGACGGATCAGGTGGTTGAAGCCGGTGTCCGTGCCGGCGAACAGGTACTTCCGCGCTTGGTTCACCGCCGTGACGCGGCACAGCAGGGTGCCGGCGCGGGCCACCAGGAACCGTCCCGGCTCCAGGCAGAGCGCGGGCTGCCCGCCGTACTGCGCGCAGAAACGCTCGTACTCTGCGGTCAGCAGGGCCCCCAGCCGGTCGACGGCCAGTTCCTGCTCCTCCGGCCGGTAGGGGATGCCGATCCCGCCGCCGAAGTTGATCTGCTCCAGCCCGGGAAACCGCCGCGCCACGGTGAGCAGATTGGACACTGCCTGCACGAAGCGTTCCGCCTCCAGCACCCCGGAACCGATGTGGCAGTGCACGCCGGCCACCCGCAGCCTGCCGGCAGCGGCCATGGTGCGCGCCTCGTCTGCCTGCTCCCAGTCGATCCCGAACTTGCTCTCCGGGCCTCCGGTGATGACGTGCGAGTGATGGCCGCCGCCCACGTAGATGTTGAAGCGGATGCTGACGGCGGTGCCCGGCGCCCGGGCGGCCAGGCGGCGAAGCTGCGACAACGACTCGACGTTGATGCGCACCCCCTGGTCGAGCGCGGCGCGCAGGTCGTCATCGGAAGCGGAGTTGCCGTTGTACAGGAGGCGCTCCTGAGGGAAGCCGGCGGCGCGCGCCAGGAGGATCTCCCCTGGCGAGACCACATCGGCCCAGGCGCCGGCACGCCGCAGGATGCGCAGGATCCAGGGGTTGGAGTTAGCCTTCACGGCGTAGTGGATGCGGAGGTCGTCCACCGCGAACGCCTCCGTCAGGGTGCGGAAGGCGGAGCGGATGCGCTCCTCCTCGTAGACGTACAGCGGGGTGCCGTACCGTTCGGCCAGCGTCGCGGCGGGCACGCCGCCAAGCTCCAACATACGGTGCAGGTGGGGGAGGCCCATCTTCGCGGTCCCCGTCGCGATGGGCAACCCAGCCGCTCCCTTCCCCCACGAGGCGTGGCAGCCGGGCAACGCCCATGACCGAAACGACCGGGACCGAAGCGGTTCGCTCTCGGACTGCGCGCCGGCTGCGGCGCCACTCCGGCACGATCACCGGCGCCGCGGTGTTGTCGCTGATCGCGCTGGCGGTGCTGTTCGGATCAGCCGTCCACGACGTCGATCCCCAGTACCTGGACTACCCGGCCAAGAACCAGGGCATGTCTCTGGAGCATCCGCTGGGCACCGACAACCTGGGCCGCGACACGTTGGCCCGGATGCTGGCCGGCGGGCGCATCTCCCTGGCCGTCGGCACGGCCGCGATGGTGCTGTCGCTGACGTTCGGGACGCTGGTGGGGGTCGCGGCGGGTTTCTTCCACCGGCTCGACGGCCCGCTGATGCGGTTCACCGACCTGTTCCTGGCGCTGCCGGTGCTGCCGTTGCTGCTGGTCAGCATCATGTTGTTTCGCGACCCGCTGCAGTCCGCCCTCGGCCTGGAAGTCGGGATCTTCATCCTGATCGTGGTCGTCATCGGCATCACGAGCTGGATGCAGACCGCGCGCATCGTCCGCGGTCAGGTGCTCGCCATCAAACAGCGCGAGTACGTGGTGGCCGCGCGGAGCATCGGCGCGCGGGCGATCCGCATCATCGTGCTGCACGTCTTCCCGAACGCGTTGAGCCCCATCGTGGTGGCGGCCACGCTCGGAGTTGCGCAGGCGATCATCACGGAAAGCGCGTTGAGCTTTCTGGGTCTGGGGTTTCCGTCCGACTTTCCGACCTGGGGCCGGTTGCTCTACGACGGCGTGCCGTTCCTGACCCTCACGCCGGCGCGCGTGATCTGGCCGGGGGTGGCGATCTCGCTGACGGTGTTGAGCGTCAACTACGTGGGCGACGGCCTGCGCGACGCGCTGGACCCGCACGCCAACGTCGGCGGCTAGCTAGCCCAAGTTTAACATCGGCGCAGGCGATTTCGCCAGATTTGAAAATTTTGGCCAATCTATGGGGGTCTCTGCCTCAAAATGAGCTGAATCGGCCGATGTAGTGCCATAATGGTTATTTCAGCCATTGACCCACTCATTGCCGCCCCCGTACCCTTCTGCTCAGCCATGTTCGTGCGCCGCACGCAGACCCGCTCCACCACCAACGGCGAACGCTACTTCACGCATCGCCTCGTGCGATCCGAACGACGCGGCTCCCGCGTGCGCCAGCGCACCCTCCTCAATCTCGGCAGCCATTTCTCGGTCCCGCAAGCCGATTGGCTGCTGCTGTGCGCTCGGATCGATCAGCTGCTCAGCCCGCAAGAGGCGCTGCCAGCCTGCGATATTCCCCACGCTGTCGAACGGGAAGCTCACCGGATCGCCGCGCAGTTGGTCGCCGGCCAAGTACCGCTCCTGCCAGAATCGGCCCCGCAGCACGACGCCGGCGACGGCGAGCGCGAGTTCCACAACGTCGATGTCGCTTCACTGCAACTGCTGCGCCCGCGCTCAGTCGGCGTCGAACATCTCGGCCTGTGGGCCATGCAGCAGGTGCAGTTCATCCCGCTGCTGACCCAGCTGGGTCTGAACGGTCCGCAGCGCGCTGCGGCGGTCGGCTCCATCATCGCCCGCATGGCCGCTCCCGGCTCCGAACGGGCCACCTATAGCTGGCTGTGCCACCGCAGTGCCTTGGGCGAACTACTCGACACGGACTTCGAGGCCATGAGCATGATGCAGCTCTACCGCGCCTCCGACGCCCTGGTCGGCCGGCAACAGGAGATCGAGCAGCATCTGTTCAACCGGGTGACGGATCTGTTTGGGCTGCAGACGACCGTCACGCTCTACGATCTGACCAACACCTATTTTGAGGGGGAGGCAGCCGCGCAGGACTTGGCGAAGCACGGTCATTCGAAGGAGAAGCGCAGCGATTGTCCGCTGCTGACGTTGGCGCTGGTGCTGGACGGCAGCGGCTTCGTGCGCCGCAGCGAGGTGCTGGCCGGCAACGTGAAGGAACAGAAGGTCTTGGCGGCGACGCTGAAGCGTCTGGAGGTGCCCGTCGATGCGCTGATCGTGATGGACTGCGGGGCGGCCACCGAGGAGAATCTGAAGTGGATGCGCCAGCAGGGCTACCGCTATCTGGCGGTGAGCCGTGAGCGAACCCGGCGGTTTGATGCCGACTCGGCACAGTGCCTGCGGACCGCCTCCGGGCAACAGGTCCATGTCCAGTTGGTGAACAGCGAGGACGGAGCCGAGGTGCGCCTGTATTGCTACTCGGAGGCTCGCCAAGCGAAGGAGCAGGCGATGGTGCAGCGGGCCGTCAGGCGCTTCGAGAAGGCATTGAAGGACCTCCACGAGGGGCTGTCGCGGCCGCGGACGCACAAGAAGCTGGAGCGTATCTGGCAGCGGATCGGGCGCCTTGTGGCCGCCAGCGGGGGCGTGGGGCAGCACTACCAGATCGAGGTGCAGGCCGATGCGAGCGGCAAGAAGGCGGTCGCGATCACGTGGGAACAACAGCCGGTGGCCGGCTCGAAGCTGACCGATCCGGGGGTGTACTGCCTGCGCAGCAATCAGACGGACTGGGATGCGCAGACGATGTGGCGCACCTACATCATGTTGACGGACCTGGAGGCGGTATTTCGGTCTTTCAAGTCGGAACTGGGGTTGCGACCGATCTATCATCAGAAGGAGCAACGTTCCAAGGGCCATCTGTTCATCACGGTGCTGGCCTATCAGTTGGTGCAGGTGATCCGCCGGCGGCTGCGTGAGCGCGGCGAACACGCCTCGTGGGCGACGCTGCGCAGCATCCTGGCCGCCCAGCAACGGGTCACCACCACGTTTCGCTGTGCTGACGGCCGCACCCTGCACGTGCGCAAAGCCACGCAGGCCGAGCCTCAGCAGCAGGCGATCTACGACGCGTTGGGCGTCGCCCCGGCTCCCGGTGGCATCAGGAAGCTGGTGGCAGAGTAGTGGTACTCACCAGTTGTGCAGAGATTGTAGTGCCACACGCCGATTTCCGATCACCTAAATCACTTACCCATAACAGGATCATCATTAGCCCGTTAAACTTGGGCTAGGTCAGGCGGCGGGCGTCTGGTCGAAGGCCATGCTGGCGTAGCTGACCAGCGAGCCGGTGTCCGGCTGCCGGTTCTGGCCGTAGGCCAGCAGGGAGCCGTTCCGTTCGCCGCCGGCCAGCAACGGATACAGGGAGTACAGGCCGGAGATGGCGTCGACCTTGCGGCTGTTGCCGTCGGCGTGGAGGGCTCTGGTGAACCCGTCGGAGTCGAACCGCTGCGCGTAGTCCAGCAGGGCGCGGTCTGCCTGCTCGCATCCCATGGCCCCGCCGTCGTCGATCGGGTCGGGATCGCCGAACTTGGGCCCGATGTGGGCCAGGTCCACGCTGAGGACGTAGAGCGCCCGCTTGCCGCTGGCGGCGATCGCCTCGCGCAGCGCCCGCAGCTCGCCCGCGACCTCCGGCGCCTGCAGCGGGTCGGAGCCGTCGCGCAGGTACGGGTCGACGCTGCCGAGCAGCACCGGTACCACCTCGTAGGGCGGCAGCCCGGCGCGCGCCTCGGTGTAGTGCAGGAACAGTAGCGGGAACTCCACCGAGTGCTCGGTCCGGTGCAGACCCTGCCGGTCGGTGACGTCGCGGCCGGCGCGGCGCGACCAGTCCTCGATCACCCCGCGGCCGGTGGGCGCCTGCCCGAACGGCGTCGCGTAGTCCTTGTCGGTGGCGATCGCGAAGCCGGCACCCGGCTCCACGTCGGCGTGATGGGCGACGCCCAGGATGACGTAGAGCTCGATGGGCTCAGGATCACGCGCCGCCGCGGCCAGCGCCGCGAAGGCCGGCGGGTAGATCGCACCGCCCGCCCGCAGGTCGATGTGCGGGCACATCAAGGCCGCCAGGCGTGGCGCGTCCGCGCGCGCAGCCGGAACGGCCGCGCCCGACGCCGGCTCGGCCGCGGGCTCCATCGCCTTGGGGACCACCGTCTGGGCCTCGACGAAGAAGCGGTCGAACATCGCGGCCAGCTCGCCCGCATCGTCCGGATACGACCTGCCGGCGTGCCAGGCCGGCCGCACCGTGGCGCGGGCGAACTCTCCGGACACGCGGGCGATCCGCTCGGCCGCCACCCGGTCGTGCAGGAAGCACCCCTCGCTGAGCGTCCGCAGCAGCCCCTGGATCTCCGACGTCGCGATGTCGGCGCCGGGGAGCCGCTCCCGGAGCACCTGGCGAACCTGACTCATGGAGTGATTGCCGTCGAGGCAGGACAGAACGAGCAGCCCCGCGGCGCCGAGCATCAACGGCTGCGGGGCGAACTCCAGCGGGTCGCGCACGTAGAACGCGCGGGAGTCGTCGTGATCGACCGGGATCACGTCGACGTGACGGACCCGTGGCAGCGGCGGATCGATGGTGTAGCGCACGTGCGGGCCGCTATCCCGACTTCAGGTACGGGATGCCGCTCGCCTTCGGCGCGATGGCGCGGCCCACGAAGCCGGCCAGCAGGAGCACGACCAGGGCGTAGGGCAACGCCTCGATCACGAACGGCGCCGCCCCCACCAGCGCGCGCACCGCACCGGCGGTGCCCTGCAGGTCGAAGGCGCCCTGCAGCCGGGCGGCCAGGGCTTCGAGGAACCCGAACAGCAGGCAGGCCACCAGCGTGCGGATCGGACGCCACTTGCCGAAGATCAGCGCCGCCAGCGCGATGAACCCCTTGCCCGCGGTCATGTCGCGGATGAACCCCGCGGACTGGGCGGTGGCCAGATAGGCGCCGGCGGCGCCGCACAGCGCCCCGCACAACAGCACGGCGCGATACCGGATCGCGGCAACCGAGATGCCGGCGGTGTCCACCGCTTCCGGGTTTTCGCCCACGGCGCGCAACCGGAGCCCGAAGCGGGTCCGGTAGATCACCCAGAACGCTGCCGGCACGGTCAGGAACGCCGCGTACACCAGGACGTTGTGGCCGGACAGCAGCTCGCCGTACAGGTGGCCGATGATCGGCACCTCCCGCGCCGCTTCGGCCCCCGGCCATGCCAGCGGCCGGAACCGCCCCTCGGGCGGGAGCTGCGGCGTGCCCCCCCCTTGTCCGAACCAGGCGATCGCCAGCAGCACGGTGAGGCCCGACACGAGGATGTTGATCGCCACCCCGGAGACGATCTGGTTGCCGTGGAAGCGGATGCACGCCACCCCGTGCAACAGCGCCAGCAGCATCGAGCAGGCGATGCCGGCCGCCAGACCCACCCATGCCGCCGCCGGCAGGAGCGCGGTGAGTCCCGCGGCCGTGAGCAGCTCGGAGCAGACGTACGACGCGGATGCGGCGGCGAACGCGCCGCCGAGCATCTTGCCTTCCAGGCCGATGTCGACGATCCCCGACCGCTCCGAGAACAGCCCCGCCAGCGACGCCAGTAGCAGCGGCACCGATACCCGCAGGGTGGCGTCCAGCAGCAGGATGAAGAACCGGAACCCGTCCACCGCCCTACTCCGCCGCGAGGCGCCGGCGGCGACGCAGCCAGGGCAGCAGCACGGGCCGAAACAGATACTCCAGCGCGCCCACGAACAGGATCACCAGGCCCTGAATCACCACCACCAGCTCACGGCTCACCTTCGGCATCTCGAACGCCAGCTCGGTGCCGCCCTGGTACAGCGCCCCGAACAGCAGGCTGGCAACGACGATCCCGAGCGGGTGGTTGCGGCCCATCAGGGAGACCGCGATGCCCACGAACCCGTAGCCGGCGGTGAAATTGAGCAGCAGCCGATGGTTGACCCCCATCACCTCGTTCAGGCCCAACATCCCCGCCAGCGCGCCGGAGATCGCCATGGCCCGGACGGTGTTGCGCGACGGCGAGATGCCGGCGTAGACCGCGGCGGTGGAATTGGCCCCGACCGTCCGCAACTCGTAGCCCCAGCGCGTGTGCCAGATGAAGATCCACACCAGGACCCCGCACACCAGCGCCCACGGAAACGCCATGTTGAGCGGCGTGCGTGGGAAGGCGATGCCGAGCCAGCCGAGCACTTCGTGCATCGCCGGCAGCCGGACATGCTCGGCGAAGGTGCGGCTCTGCGGGGACATCTGCCCGGGGTCGATCAGCACGTTCACCAGCAGGTACACCATCAGCGTGGCGGCCAGGAAGTTGAACATGATGGTGGTGATGACGATGTGCGAGCCGCGCCGGGCCTGCAGATAGCCCGGAACCCAGGCCCACAGCGCACCGAACAGACCGCCGGCTGCGACCGCCAGCGGCAGCAGCAGCACCAGCGGCAGCCCGTCCAGGAACAGGCACACCAGCCCCACGCCCAGGCCGCCGAGGTAGGCCTGGCCCTCGCCGCCGATGTTGAACAGCCCGCAGTGGAGGGCCACGGACACGGCCAGGGCGGTGAAGATGAAGTTGGTGGCGTAGTAGAGGGTGTAGCCCCACGCCTCGGGGAACCCGAACGCGCCACGGATCAGGACCAGCAGCGCCTGGATCGGGCTCTCGCCGATGATCAGGATCACGATGCCGGCCACTACGAAGGCGGCCAGCAGGTTCACCAGCGGCAGCACGCCGTTGGCGGCCCAGCGCGGCAGGCCGCCTTCCGGCACCGCGGCAGCCACGTCAGGCAACCACCTTAGACAGAGCCACCTTCAAGCCGCCGCGCCGACCCCGGCCATCAACGAACCGATGGTCTGCTCCGTCGCTTCCGCGCCGGTCACCTCGCCGGCGACGGCGCCGTCGAACATCACCAGCACTCGGTCGCTCAACGCGATGATCTCGTCCAGCTCCACCGACACCAGCAGGATCGCCATGCCCCGGTCGCGCAGCAGGAGCAGGCGCCGGTGGATGAACTCGATCGCGCCGATGTCGAGCCCGCGGGTGGGCTGGCCGATGAGCAGCACGTCCGGATCGCGGTCGAGCTCGCGGGCAACGATGATCTTCTGCTGGTTGCCGCCGGAGAATGCGGAGCTGCGCAGCAGCGGATCGGGCGGGCGCACGTCGAACTCGTTCATCTGGCGCCGGGAGGAGGCGATGATGTCTCGCCGGTGCATGAGGATGGTCCCGTTGTAGGCGGGGTCGTCGTGGTAGCCCAGGATCGAGGACTCGTTGGCCGCGAAGCTGCCGACCAGCCCCATGCGCTGCCGGTCCTCCGGCACGTGGCCCAGGCCGGCGTGGCGCATCCGGCGCGCGTCGGCCGCGTCACGGGCATCGCACACCGGCCGGCCGTTGACCGTCACTGTGCCGGAATCCGGCCGCTCGATCCCGGCCAGCAATGCCATGAGCTCCGACTGGCCGTTGCCCGCCACCCCGGCGATGCCGACGATCTCGCCGCGGCGCACGCTCAGACTCACGTCCCGCACACGGCGCACGCCGGCGGCGTCGGTGTAGTCCAGGTGGTCGCCCTGGAGCATCAGCTCGCCTGGCGTGGCGGGGCTCTTTTCCACGCGCAACAGCACCGTGCGCCCCACCATCAGCTCAGCCAGGTGTTCCTGCGAGGTGGCGGCGGTATCGACGTGGGCGATCACCTCGCCGCGGCGCATCACCGTCACGCGGTCGGTGACGGCCATGATCTCGCGCAGCTTGTGGGTAATCAGGATCATGGTCCGGCCCTGTTGCTTCAGTGCGGCCAGGATCCGGAACAGCTCGTCGGCCTCCTGGGGCGTCAGCACCCCGGTCGGTTCGTCCAGGATCAGGGTCTCGGCGCCGCGGTACAGCGCCTTGAGGATCTCGACGCGCTGCTGGATGCCGACCGGCAGGTCGCCGACCGGGGCATCGACATCCACCTCCAGCCCGTAGTCCCGCGCCAGGTGATTCAGCGTGTCGCGCGCGCGGCGCAGTCCGCGTTGCAGCCGCGCCGCGCCCTCGGCGCCCAGCAGGACGTTCTCGAGCACCGTCAGCGGCTCCACCAGCATGAAGTGCTGGTGGACCATGCCGATGCCGGCGGCGATCGCGTCGCGCGGGCTGGCGATGGCGACCGGCCGTCCCTCCACTTCGACGGTGCCGGAGTCGGCCCGGTAGAACCCGTAGAGGATGCTCATCAGGGTCGACTTGCCGGCACCGTTCTCGCCGACGATGCCGTGGATCGCCCCGGCCGCCACCTCCAGCGACACGTCGCGGTTGGCCTGCACGGTGCCGAACCGCTTGTTGATCCCGCGCAGCGTGACTGCTGGCGGGCGGTCTTGGGGCGCTAGGGGCAGGAGTTGGTCGCCATGTAGTCGTGAATCTCCATCTCTCCGGCGACGATGGCGGCGCGCGCGGCCTCCACCCGCTCGGTCATCTCGTCGCTGATCAGGGCCTGGTTGTGCTCGTCCAGCGCCCAGCCGACGCCGTTCTCGGCCAGCCCCAGGTTCCTGAAGCCGGGCTCCCAGGTGCCGTCCATCGCGGTCTTGAAGACGTCGTAGGCCGCGACGTCGACGCGCTTGAGCATGGAGGTCAGCACCGACCCCGGGTGCAGGTGGTTCTGGTTGGAGTCCACGCCGATCGACAGCTTGCCGCCGTCCGCGGCGGCCTGCAGCACGCCCAGCCCGGTGGCGCCGGCCGCGGCGAACACCACGTCCGCGCCGCGGTCGAACTGCGACTTGGCAAGCTCTGCGCCCTTCACCGGATCGGACCACGCCGCCGGCGTGCTGCCGGCCATGTTCTGGTAGATCTCCGCGTCCGGATTCACGTACCTCACCCCGTGCACGTAGCCGCAGGCGAACCTGCGGATCAGCGGGATGTCCATGCCGCCCACGAAGCCGACGGTGCCGGTCTCGGACGCCATGGCAGCGATCATGCCCACCAGAAACGAGGCTTCGTGCTCCTTGAACACGATGGACTGGACATTGGGCAACTCCACGACCATGTCGATGATGGCGAAGCTGGTGCCCGGGTACTCCGCGGCCACCGCTTCCACGGCCGGCGCCTGGCTGAAGCCGACGGCGATGATCGGGCTGTAGCCGCGGCGCGCGAAGTTGCGGAACGCCTGCTCGCGCTGCGCCTCGTTGGCGATCTGGAACTCGGCGTAGGCGATGCCGGTTTCCTCCTTGAAACGCTCGGCGCCGTTGTAGACGCCCTCGTTGAACGACTTGTCGAACTTGCTGCCGACGTCGTACACGACGGCCGGCTGGATCTCGGCCACGACAGCTACGGCACACAACAGGCCGATCGCCGCCACACAGAATACTCGTCTCACGATGACTGCCTCCGTTTCGGTGGGTACGGGCACGCAAGGTGCCGCGCGGGTATCCGCCATGCTCGGCAATACGGCCGCATCATGCAAGCCGGGAGAAGCCGTTGCGGTTGGTCCGATAGGGCCGACCCATTCAGAGCTGATTGAATCTCCCGGATTGAAACGGGGCGGACGGCCGAACCCACTTCGACGCCGAAGCAGCAGGCGAGATCGGAAGACGTCGCTCCGTCGGCAGCGGAGCCGTCAACTCGGCCGGCACACACCGGCACGTCGCCCGGGGACTACCCGAGTGAATGGACTATGATCATCGCGATCCATGAAGCAGCCGGAGGGTACGGACGGGGCGACGTCGCCCGAGACCACGACCACCATCTGGCCGAGGCCTATGCGCAGCGCAGTGACACGGGCGATGCAGCCACGACCGATGCAGCCACGACCGATAGCCGGGACATGACATCGTGAACGAACCGCTGAGTCTGCTCGCCGTCATGGCGCACCCGCACGATTGGACCTGGGTGTCGGGCACCCTCTGCCTGCATGCCCGCGCGGGCGATCGCGTCACCGTGTGCAGCGTCACGCACGGCGGCGCCACCCACCGCGAGCGCTTCCTGGACGAGATGGCCAAGCCGGAGGCGGAACGCGACCCCGCCATCGTCGGCGAGCCGATGGAGGCCTACACCGGCCGCAAGGAACAGGAGATGCGGCGGGCGGCGGCGCTGTTCGGGATCGACGACGTGCGGGTGCTCGGTTTCGACGACAAGCCGTTCACCCGCCAGGAGCAGCCGCAGGCGATCGACGCGATCCAGGCGCTGATCGTCGAGGTCGCTCCCGACATCCTGATCACCGAGAACCCGTATGGCGACTCCGGCTTTCGCATGGCGCACCGCACCGATCACACGGAGGTCGGCAGCGCCACCCTGGAGGCGCGCGACCACGCCGCCACCCCGCGCGCCGGGCGCCCGCATGGCGTGGCGGTCACCTACTTCTCCGGCATCATGTTCGACACCAGCCAGATCACCTGCGGCGTGGAGTTGCCCGAGGAGATCGTGGAGCTGCGCGTGCAGGCGGAGGCGTGCTACCGCACGCAGGAGCACAACCCGGAGCGCGCCCGGCGGCGCATCGAGATGGAGCTCTCCCACCTCGGCCGCGTGATGCGAACCCGCTACGCGGAGACCTTCGTGCAGGAGAAGCCGTCGCTCCTCGGGCGTCTGGCGGCCCCGGAGCGGATGCTCGCCGCCGCCCGCGAGGGCCGCGTGGAGCGCATCCGCCGCCTCAGCTAGGCCTCCGGCACCTCCACCCGCCGGCCGGTGCGCGCCGACTCGTAGGCCGCGTCGACGATCAGCCCCACCTGCACCGCCGCCTCGCCCGGGCACGGCACCGGCCCTTCGTCCCGCGTGGCGGCGATGAAGGTCCGCACGAACCGCTCGCCGTAGCCGCCGGCGTAGGCGCGCGACTCGGCCGGCGTGAAGGTGAAGGTGCGCTGCGGCGCGGCCGCGAACGCCGGCACGCGGCTCTCCAGGTGAAGCTCGGGCGGGCCGTGGTCGTCCCACCACAACCGCCCCTCGCGTCCGTTGGCGCCGACGTGCTGGTCGTAGCCGGCGGCGTTGTAGAAGCCGCCGCCGCTGATCGCCAGGACGTACGCGGCGTGCAGCGACGCCAGCGCGCCGGAGCGCAGGCGCATCGACAGCGTGGCGGTGTCCTCGACGTCGAAGCCGTCGTCGCCGCGGGTGGCGACCTCCGCCGCCACCGACACGATCGGATCGCCGGTGAGGAACTGCATGAGATCCAGGGAGTGGCAGCCCAGCCAGGAGAGCATGCCGCCGCCGGCCATGCCGCGGTTGAACAGCCAGTGATCGGGCCCGCGGAAGCGGACCTGCGTGGTGAGCATACGGATCTCCAGCGAGAACAGCGTGCCCAGCGCGCCGGCGCGCACCAGCCGGCGCGCCTCGGCGACCAGCGGATTGAAGCGGTTGGTGTAGAACACGGAGAGCCGCCGGTCCGCCTGCTCGGCGGCGGCCACCACGCGCCGCGCGTCGGCGGCGGTGCGGCCCAGCGGCTTCTCCGCCAGCAGGTGGTGGCCGGCCTCCAGGATGGCCGCGAACAGGTCCGGGTTGCGGTCGTTGCGCTCGGCGGCGACCACGAAGGCCAGGTCGCGGCGGCCCAGGAGCTCCGCGAGGCTGCCGGCCTGCTCGACCGGCGTGTCGCGCACCTCGCCGCGCAGCTCCTCGATGGCCGAGGCGTCCTCGTCCCAGACCACGATGCGGGCGACCTCGGGCAGGCAGTCCAGCGTGCGGATGTGGCCAGCCGAGTGCGGGTGGCGGAGCCCGATCAGGGCGGCGGTCAATTCGTGCATTACGGCTCCTCCGCGCGTCGTTCGCCCATGATAGTGTCGGCGGGATAGGCGCGGTAGCTGTTGCGGATCGTCGGGCTGCGCAGGTCGGCCTGCCACACCACGGCGCCTTCGGCGTCCGCCTCGACGATCACGCGTTGCGGGTCGCTGTCGTTGGTCTCGAAGTTGATCAGCGTGTTGCCGGACGGCAGGCGATAGGCGCTCGACCGCGACAGGGAGTACAGATCCGGGGTGTGGCGGTACTCCCATACCTTCACCGCAATTAGGTCGTAGGTGTTGAGCGCCAGTTCCAGGGCGCGGGAATAATGGCCTCCCTCCTCTTCTGGCCGGTCGCGGCCGTTGTCGAACAGGAGGATGTTGCCGTTCGGGAGCTCGCTGACCGTGTGCTGGAAGTAGAACCGGTCGGTCGGGTCGGCGAACTCGTAGCTCGACTCCGGCCCGCCGAGCCGCCACTCGATGCTCCTGAAGTCGGGCGCGATCGAGATGATCTCGTTGCGGTTCGCGAGCGACAGGATCACGTTGCCGCGCACGCCCAGGGCCAGCGAGTTGACGTTCAGCCAGTTCTTCGGGTCGCCGGCCCAGCGGACGCGATTGGCGAGCGACAGGTGGTCGCGCGCGTCCCACAACTCCTCGGTGGTGTGCGTGACCTGGTCCCAGCGGCGCAGCGAGTCGACCAGGACGCGGGTCTCCGCCTCGCCGCCGTGCTCGGTGTCGTCGATGGTGATGATCTCGTGGGCGATGTAGAGCACCTGCTGGTCCGGCAGGATCAGGAGGTCGTGATGCGCCCACTTGTCGATGTCGTTGTTCACCAGGCGCGTCACCACGCGACCGAGCGGGTCGATCTCGCGCAGGCAGCAGTTCACGAAGCGGCCCGTGGGCCCGCCCTCCCAGTAGACGAGGTTGTGGTTGGGCTTCTGGCGCACCGCCCGTATCGGCGTCGGCGGGTCGGCCACGACCGGCCGGTTGCGGTGGTACCAGACGATGCGCCCGAAGCCGTCGAGGAACAGGAAGAAGCTGTGAGGGTTGTCCTGCAGGTCGAGCAGCACCAGCTCCGCGGTCGACTCGCCGGTCGCGTCGATCTGCAGGCGGGCCAGCGCCGGCGGCAACGCGCGCGTGCGGAACGTGCCCTCGGCGGCGCCGCCGGGGGTGTCGTCGTCGGCCACCGGCACCACCTCGTAGCGGTAGACGGCATCCGGGAGCAGGCGCACCACCGGCACGCGGTGGGTGCGGGCGGCCGCCGGCGTCGTCGCCGAACGCAGCGCGCCGGCCGGTCCCGCGTACTCGACATACACGCGGCCGGGTGCGTCGAGCTCCACGGCGATCTCTGCTATAAGGCTGTTGTCGGGGTGCAGGGTCGCGGTCGCCGACACCACGCCCGGCGGGGCCGACTCCGCCTGGGCGGAGGCGAGCAGGGCGGCCAGGGCACACGCGGCGACGACGCAGACGCGCACGGAGGTAATCGCACTCATGATCGAGAATCGGATACTATGGCGTAGGGCGCGCGGCGAAAAGGCGCTGGGCGTATCGATGAACGAGCCCTCGGAGGAACTGATCGAGCTCGCCGGGCGGATGGGCCTGGATTTCGTCAGCCTGGATGGCCAGCACGCGCCGGTCACCCCGCAGCAGGTCGGTACCGTCTGCCGTATCGCCGAGGGGTTCGGCATGACCACCACCATGCGCATCCAGGACGGCGCGGAATCGACGATTCTGTCCTATCTGGATCGCGGCGTGCAGATCATCGTGGTCCCCAATCTGCAGACGCGCGCGGAGGCGGAGGCACTGGTGAAGTACACGTTCTTCGCGCCGCTCGGGCTGCGCAGCTCGACCAGCTATCCCATGGTGATGCGCCAGGAGGGCCCCGACCGTCTGGGGATGTTCCAGGCCGCGAATCGCAACACCCTGGTGGTCCCGCAACTGGAGAGCGTCACGTCGGTCGACAACCTCGACGAGATCCTGCAGGTGGACGGCATCGACTTCTTCGCCGGCGGCGCCGAGGACATGGCGCAGTCGCTGGGCATTCCCGGCGGCCATGCCGATCCGCGGGTGGCCGAGCAGTACGACCGGGCGGCGGCCAAGATCAAGGCGGCAGGCAAGCACATGCTCGGCGATTTCATGGAATCCGTGCAAGCGCGGGACGTCCTCAAGGGAGCGCTGGAAGAGGCGCTCACCAGCCTGGGCCGCACATCGGCGCTCGCATGGTAGAATGCGGGTTCCATGGCGACCGGCGCATCCGGAGGCGTGTCCGCGCAAACGGGTGAGTCCGCCGCGGCGCAGGACGCCGGCCCGGACGGCGTCCCGCCGTACGTCGAATTCGAATCGATCGACAAGAGCTACGACGGGCGCACGCTGGTCGTCCGGGACCTGGATCTGAGCGTTCGCGAAGGGGAGTTCCTGACCCTGCTCGGGCCGTCCGGCTCGGGCAAGACCACCTGCCTGATGATGCTGGCCGGGTTCGAGATCCCGTCGTCCGGCACCATTCGAATCGCCGGTCGGTCCGTGCACGATCTGCCGCCGCGGCAGCGCAACATCGGCGTCGTCTTCCAGAACTACGCGCTGTTCCCTCACCTCACGGTAGGAGAGAACCTGTCCTTTCCGCTGGAGGTGCGCCGCCTCGATCCCGCTCAGCGCCGGGAGCGCGTGCAGCGGGCGCTGCGGCTGGTGCGGCTGGAGGGATTCGAGGACCGGCGGCCCGACCAGCTCTCCGGAGGCCAGCAGCAGCGCGTCGCTATCGGCCGCGCGCTGGTGTTCGAGCCCAGCCTGGTGCTGATGGACGAGCCGCTCGGCGCCCTGGACCGCAGCCTGCGCGAGGAGATGCAGTACGAGATCCGGCGCATCCACCGCTCGCTCGGCGTCACCGTGGTCTACGTCACCCACGATCAGCAGGAAGCGATGGTGATGTCGGACCGCATCGCCGTGTTCAACCGCGGGCGCATCGAGCAGGTGGCGTCCCCGGAGATCCTCTACGAGGAGCCCGAGCGGCCGTTCGTGGCCCGCTTCATCGGCGGCAACAACCTGCTGCGCGGGCGGGTCACCGCCGTCGACGGCGATTACTGCCGCGTTGCCGTGAGCGAGCAGATGATCGCGGCCTATCGCGTGGCGGCGTGCGGGGTGGGCGACCCGGTGACCCTCGCCATTCGCCCGGAACGGGTCGCCCTCGCATCCCGGCCGCGTGAGTACAGCAACCAGTTCGAAGCGCGGGTCGAAGCCATCACCTTTCTGGGCGATCACCTGATCGTGCACGTGCGCGCCGGCGGGCGTGCCGACTTCGCACTCAAGATCCCCAACATCGTGGGGCATGGCGCGATGTTGGAGGGTGATACGATCACCATAGGATGGGCGGCAGCCGATTGCCGGGCATTGGACGTCGACGACGAGGAGGAAGAAGCATGAGGATTACCAGGCTTGCGGTGACTGTGACTCTGGTGGCGCTGGTGGGGAGCCTCTCCGCCACGGCCGAGGAAATGACCATGGTTTCCTGGGGCGGAGCGTACGGTCGCGCTACCGAGAAGGCGCTTCTGGAACCGTTCGGCGCCCAAACGGGTTACACGATGAACGTGGAGGACTACAACGGCGGCCTCGCCGAGATACGCGCCCAGGTCGAGACGGGAAACGTGCACTGGGACGTCGTCGACCTGGAAGCGGCGGACGCCGTGCGCGGCTGCGACGAAGGCCTGTTGGAGGTCGTCACGGCCCAGGATGTCTTCCCCGGACAGGATGGGGAGGCGGCAGCGCAAGATTATCTGCCGGGGATGCTATCGGAATGCGGCGTCGGGCTGATCGTGTATTCCACCATATACGCGTACCGCACGGATCTCTTGGCGGACCAGAAGCCGTCGACCATGGCCGATTTCTTCGATCTGGAGAAGTTTCCCGGACGCCGCGGCATGCGGCGCTCGCCGTACGGCAACATGGAGTTCGCGCTGGTGGCCGACGGTGTGCCGGTCGGCGAGGTATACGAGATCTTGAGCACTCCCGAGGGCGTGGACCGGGCGTTCCGCAAGCTGGATTCGATCAAGGATCACGTGGTGTGGTGGGAGGCCGGGGCGCAGCCGCCGCAGATGCTGGCCGACGGCGAGGTGGTGATGAGCACCGCCTACAACGGCCGGATATTCGATGCCCAGGTGGTCGAGAATCAGCCGTTCCAGATCGTCTGGGACGGTCAGGTGCTGGACCACACGCAGCTTGCCATCGTAGCGGGGGCGCCCAACCTGGACGTGGCGCTCAGGTTTCTCGCGTACGCGGCGCAGCCCGCGTCGATGGCTGCCATAAGCGGCTACATCTCCTACAGCCCGTCGCGGCTGTCGGCGATGCATCTGGTTGCTACCCACGTCGAGACCGGTGTGGAGATGGAACCGCACATGCCGGTGACCCCGGAGCGTTTGGAGCGGTCGGTGTTCAACGACTGGTTGTGGTGGGCCGACTACGGAGATGAGGTAAACGACCGCTTCGGAGCGTGGCTGGCCCGCTGAACCGCCCCCGGCAGCTCTTGTCCGGACAGGGCGGCGCGCGCCTCCGCGCCGCGGCATTGGTGCTGCCGCTGGCGGGGTTCATCGGAGTGGCGTTCCTGGCGCCGCTGGGGACCATGCTGGTGCGCAGCGTCCACGATCCGGTGGTCGCGGACGCGTTGCCCGACACCCTGGCGCTGTTGCGCGGCTGGGACGGCGGCGACGCGCCGCCGGAGTCGGTTTACGCGACGGCCGCCCGCGAGCTGCTGCTGGTGCGCGAAGAGCGCACGCTCGGCCGGATCGCCACGCGCGTCAACCGCGTGGAGGCCGGGCTGCGCAGCGTCTTCACCCGCAGCATGCGAGCGCTGCAGGGCGTGGAGACCGATGACTGGCGCACGGCCATGGTGGAGGCCGACCCGGCCTGGGGCGAGGCGCGCACGTGGCGGGCGCTGCAGCGCGCCGGCGAGCGCTGGACGCTGCGCCACTACCTGAACGCGGTGGACCGGGATCGCGGCCCGGACGGGCGGATCGTCCGCCAGCCGGAAGAGCAGCGGATCTATCTGCGGCTCTTCGGCCGGACCTTCCTGGTCAGCCTGTCCGTCACTGCGCTGTGCCTGCTGCTCGGCTATCCGCTCGCCTACCTGATCGCGCATGCGCCGCCGCGCCGTGCCGCGCTGCTCCTGGTCGGGGTGCTGCTGCCGTTCTGGACGTCGCTGCTGGTGCGCACCACGTCGTGGATCGTGCTGCTGCAGTCCCAGGGCGTGATCAACGACGTGCTGGTGGCGCTGGGCGTGATCGGCGACGAGCAGAGGCTGGCCATGATCTACAACATGGCCGGCACCCTGATCGCGATGACCCACGTGCTGCTGCCGTTCATGGTGCTGCCGCTCTACTCGGTC
The DNA here is from genome assembly GCA_965262795.1 of Spirochaetia bacterium. Taxonomy (GTDB): domain Bacteria; phylum Spirochaetota; class Spirochaetia; order SZUA-6; family Bin103; genus CATQHW01. The sequence goes on from OZ253561.1 coordinate 5,138,308, forward strand.
ATGCGCACGATTCGGCCCGAGTATGTGCGCGCCGCCGCATCGTTGGGTGCGGGGCCGCTGCAGGCGTTCTTCCGCGTCTACTGGCCGCAGTCCCTGCCGGGCGTGGGCGCCGGCACGTTGCTGGTGTTCATCGTCGCGCTCGGCTACTACATCACGCCGGCGCTGGTCGGGGGCCGCACCGGGCAGCTCATCTCCAACCTGATCGCCTATCACATGCAGGAGTCGCTCAACTGGGGCCTGGCGGCGGCGCTGGGCGGCATCCTGCTGACCTGCGTGCTGATCTTCTATCTGATCTACGACCGGGTGGTGGGCATCAACCGCCTGCGGCTGGGCTGACCGTGCCAAATCGCAGGGTGCCCGCTCGCACGCTTCCCGAACGCGCCGGCCGGGTCGTCTATCTGGCGTTCTGCACGGCGGTGCTGCTATTCCTGATCGCGCCGCTGCTGGTGTTCATGCCGCTCAGCTTCAACGTGGAGCCCTACTTCACCTTCACCGAGGGGATGCTCAGGCTCGACCCCGACGCCTATTCACTGCGCTGGTACCGGAGCGTGGCGGGCGACGAGGAGTGGCTGCGCGCGCTGGTCAACAGCGTGGTCATCGGCGCGGCGGCCACGGCGCTGGCGACCGTGCTGGGCACCGTCGCCGCGCTCGGCCTGTCGAGCCCGGCGATGCCGGGCCGGACCGCGATCATGGGGCTGCTGCTCTCCCCGATCGTGACGCCGCTGATCATCTCCGCAGTGGGCATGTTCTTCTTCTACTCGGAGATCGGGCTGGCGCAGACCCACCTGGGGCTGATTCTCGCGCACACCACGCTGGGGGCGCCGTTCGTGGTCATCACCGTCACCGCGACGCTGTCCGGCTTCGACCGGAACCTGCTGCGCGGCTCAGCCAGCCTGGGCGCCGGCCCGCTGACCGGCTTTCGGCGCATCCAGCTCCCGCTGATCGCTCCCGGCGTCGTGTCCGGTGCGCTGTTCGCGTTCGCGACCTCGTTCGACGAGGTGGTCACGGTGCTGTTCATCGGCGGGCTGGAGCAGCGCACCATCCCGCGCCAGATGTGGTCCGGCATCCGCGAGGAGATCAGCCCCGCGATCCTGGCCGTCGCGACCGTCCTGCTGGTGTTCGCGCTGCTCTTCATGGGAACCGTCGAGTGGCTGCGCCGGCGTGGCGACCGAGAAACCGCATGAGCCTCCGGGCAGACAGCGCCGGTTCGCGGTCGATGAGTTGGAGTTGACCCGGTTTGGTGGACGGGTAACTTCTGCGGTTCGTGACTCGGTCGCGCTCGTGCCGACGGACCTCGACGCACCCATGCGTAGTAGCCGCTGGGGGAGAGACCCAGCACCCGACACATGGTGCGCACCGGCCAGGCGGCCTGATTCGCCTTCACGAACTCGAATCCCTCCCGGGGATCGAGTCGCTCTCCCGCGCGAACCAAGCCGCCGCTCGTTTTAGCTTGCCGCGGGTGGGCGGTAAAGGCGGGTGAACATGATGGTGCCCGATCGTGAGGGAGAGCGTGCATAATGGCCATTACGTTTCCATTATGCCGCTCAGAATGGAATCACGCGGCACAGAACGCTTCGTTGCACCGCCGGCCGCAGATACGTGACCTTCTGATCTGGCCAACGGGAAGCGTGACAGGGCGGTCCGGCTGATCGCGGGCTTCGGGTACGACTCGATAGCGCGCCGCTCACTCGGCGTTCACGCCGCGCGTCGCTCTCTTCGCTTCCAGCCAGCGCTTGAACGACCGCTGACTCTCTCCGGATGCACGCCCTGCCAGCAGTCCCTCGACGCTCACGTCCTCGTCCAGATCGTGCCAGTGGATTCCCACGCCCCCGCCGATCAGGCGCCAGTTTCGCCTCTCCGTCGGCGTCGCATGTACCAGCCGGGGATACCAAGCCAGCGGCACGGAGATGGTACGTCCGTCGCTCAGATCCGCTGTCAGCGTATCTTCGGTTACATCCACTCGTTCGGCGAGAGGGACACCGACTTCAGTTACCGAAAAACTCATTCCAGGCCTCCAGGAGAGTCGTCTGATTCTCCTCGATCATCCGTTCAATTCGTAGGATCTCAGCTCGCTGTAGCCCGCCGCTCTGCTGGAGCCTGACGGGGTCCAACCAGAATTGGCCACGCGGTTGTCCCGCTCTACGTGGACGTGCTCCGGCTCGTTTCGATCGGCCGCATAGAAGAACAAGCGATACGGCCCATGCCTCAGTATCGTCGGCACATCTCGCCCGCAATTCGCTGTTTGATCTGAATAGTAGCATGCCCGGTGGCGCACGGCCCCATCACCGCAGGGCGGACTCGCCCATGATCGACTCGGCGGCGTACACGCGGTACTGGTTCGGCTTGCCCGGCGACCGGTGCCCGACTTCCCAGACGGTGCGGCCGTCCGGGGTGACCTCGGCGATGATGAACACGCGGCAGCAGCGCTCGGCGCGGCTCGATCCGTACAGGACCAGGGTGTTGCCGCCCGGCAGGCGCTGCACGCTGGAGCAGCACGCCGCGTACAGCGGCGGCCGGTGCCAGTGCTCCCCTACCCGGCGCGCCGTCATCCGCTCCAGGTCGAGCTCCAGCTCCAGCGCGCGGGAGAACTGGCCGCCCTCGTCGTAGGGCCGGCCGGTGCCATTGTCGAACAGCAGCACGTTGCCTGAGGCCAGCGGCAGCGCCGTGTGCTGGGCGTAGAAGCGGTCGCTCGGGTCTTCGAACGTGAAGTCGCTGCCCGGACCGCCCAGCCGCCAGCGCACCGAGGCGAGGTCCGGGGCGATCGAGATCACCTGATTCAGGTGGCCGAGCGACACCAGCACACTGCCGTCGTCGGCCATCACCGCCGAGTTGCCGTGGCTCCAGTCCTGCACCCGCGTGTCGCGATCGCAGCCGCCCCACATGGGGTGCCCCGGCAAGGACCGGTTGGAGGCGGGCTCCACCCGGTCGGCGGGGGACAGGTGATCGAAGATGTTCCAGACGATCGAGGCGGTGCCGGCCTCCGCATCCCAGACGCCCAGCGTGTCGCCTTCCTGGGGCGCCGCCGGCTCGCCGTGGCCGTCCCAGAGCACGTTGCGGGACAGGTACAGCACGCGGCCGTCCGGCAACACCTGCACCTCGTGATGCATGGGGCCGAACGGCGCGCACTCGTCGCTCAGGCGCTGCAGCTCGCGTCCCAGAGGGTCGATCTCCACCAGGCCGGCCGCGGTGGTGCCGCCCTTGAAGCCGGCAAGGTAGACGATGTTGCCGTTCGGGCGGCGGGCCATGACGTAGGGCTGCTCGCCCTCCGGCGCCTGGAAGTACCAGACGACGTGGCCGTCGCCGTCGAACGCCGCCAGGCCGAAGAACTCGCTCTGCCGGAACTCCAGGAACGTGACCGGCAGGGTGGGCGCACCGCGCCACACGTCGAAGACGGCGTCGCGCAGCCCCTCGGGCAACTCGCCGGTGGTGAAGCCGGCGGCCGGGGTGGGTGCGGACAGGCGGCCATCGGCGCCGACCGCGCGCACCTGGTAGCGGTACTCGGTCGCGGCGCGCAGGCGGAATACGCCCGCGCCGAAGGACGTGCCGTGGCTGGCCACCGGCGCCGAGCGCAGCACCGCGCCGCCGCCGGCGGGCCAGTAGTCGACCACCACGCTGCCGGGCGCGGCCAGCTCGCCTGCCACCATCGCGATCAGCGCGTTGTCGGGGTGGATGCGTGCCGCAGCGCTCAGCGGAGGCGGCGGACCGGACGGCTCGTCATCGGCCCAGCATTCGCCGACCTCACGACATTCGCCTACGACGGCCCGCTGCCGACCTCGTTCAACGAGGCGCCGATGCTGGCCGCGAAGGTTGCGGCAGGCGAGTTGCCGCCGGTCGCAGAGCGGCTGCCGATCGCCTCGGACGTCCTGGTCGTCCCCGTGGTCGAGCGGATCGGCGACTACGGCGGCACGTGGCGGCGCGGCTTCGCCGGTCCCAATGACGGCCAGAACGCCGACCGCATCATGATGGATCACCTGCTCCTGTACGACATCGACGGCACCAACATCGTGCCCAACATCGTCAGGAGCTGGACGCTTGAAGCAGACGGCCTGACCTACACGTTCAATCTCCGGCGGGAGATGAAGTGGTCGGACGGCACGCCGTTCACTGCCGACGATTTCCTGTGGGCCAACGAGCACATCGTCCGCAGCGAGGACCTGAACCCGCAGAAGCAGGGCCGCTTGGGCTTCTCGACCTTCAACCCGCAGGTCCGCAGGATCGACGACAGCACGATCCAGTGGTATTTCGAGACCCCGCAGGCCGGCTTCATCGACGACGTGGCCACCTACCGCGTCGCCGGCTGGACGCTCAACGGACGCGTCGGCGCGCCCTCGTTCGCACCCGCCCACTTCCTGGAGCAGTTCCACAAGGACTTCGCCAGCGCGGACTCGATCAGCAAGATGGTGTCCGAGTCCGGCTTCGAGAACTGGGAGACGTTCTTCAAGAACAAGATCGACGTGCACAAGACGATCGAGGCGCCGACGGTCGCCCCGTGGGTCGTCACCAGCCCCAACAACACCGAACTGTGGGCGTTCGAGCGCAATCCTTACTACTACGGGGTCGACCCCGTGGGGAACCAGCTCCCGTACATCGACAAGATCGAGATGCAGCTGTACGCGGACGGTGAGGTGCACAACCTGCGCGCCATCAACGGCGAGTACGATTTCAACCACCGCGGCATTGCCTTTAGCAACGTCCCGACCTTTCTGGACAACGCGGACAAGGGCAACTATCGCCTGATGCTGTGGCCGGGCGACGCCACCATGGCGGTCGCCTTCAACTACACCTACGGCATGGGCGAGGTCACCGAGGAGCCGGATCAGGAGATCCGCAAGTGGCTGACCAACCGCGACTTCAAGATCGCCATGTCGCACGCCATCAACCGCGACAAGGTCAACGAACTGGTCTACTTCGGCACGGCCACGGGACGGCAGGCGGTGTTCCCGCAGTGGCACGCCCACTACCCGGGCGATGAGATCGCCTTCCGCTATGCGGACCACGACCCGGCCAAGGCGAACCAGATCCTGGATGATGCCGGCCTCTCCGCGAAGGAATCCGACGGCTTCCGCCTGCGCACCGACGGCAGCGGCAAGCGGTTGACCTTCGACTTCTCCTACAATCCGGCGCCACTCAGCGATCCGATCGTCGAGTTGCTCAAGGAGGACTGGGCGGTGGTCGGCGTCGACGTCAATCTGCGCGCGGTACGCGGGCAGGCCACCACCGACGAGCGCGGCGGCAACCTGCAGCAGATCTTCCTGGACGGGGACGTCAACGCGCGCGAGCCGACCAGCCTGATCTCCGGCCGGAGCGCCTTTCCGGCCTACTCGAACTGGTATTCTCAGCGCTCGGGTTCCTACACGATGGGCGCGGTCGTGGCCGACCCACCGGAGTCCGACACCGACTTCTGGCGGCTGATCGAGCTCAGCGACGCATCGCAGTTGATGCGCTACGCCGACCGCACGGACAACTACCAGGAGACGCAGGAGATCGCCGTGAATAACCTGTACTACATCGGCATCGTCGGCGACTCGGCCGCCTCCAACGGCGTCATCGTCGTCAAGAACAACTTCCGCAACGTCCCGGAGCGCGCGCCGAACGTCTCGGCGCTGCAGAACCCGGGCAGCGGGCGAACCGTTCAGTTCTTCTTCGAGGGCGGCCAAAACGACGCAGGCTTCTAACGTCAAGCCACGCAGATTGTCATGCGAGCGGCCCGCTCCGAACTGGAGCCGGGCCGCTCCGTGACTTCGCTCTGACACACATTTGCCATGGGTGCCTACCTCGCACGCCGGATCGGATACGCGGTCATCACCTCACTGGCCATATCCCTGGTGGCGTTCCTGGTCGTGCAACTCCCTCCCGGCGACTTCGCCGACCATTACGTGCAGACGTTGCTAGGCGCCGGGCAGGGTGCAGGCGCGTCGGGGAACATCCTGGGCGATCCGGCCCTGGAAGCGCAGTTGCGCGCCGACTTCGGTCTCGACCAGCCGGTGGCCATCCAGTACCTCAGATGGCTGCAGCGCATGGTCACCGGCAATTGGGGGATGTCGTTCGAATTCAGCCGGCCGATCGCCGAGGTGGTCGCCGACCGGCTCACGAACACCCTCATCCTGGCCCTCGGCGCAATCCTGTTCACCTGGACCCTGTCCATCCCCATCGGAATCTATTCGGCGGTTCACCACAATACGCCGCAGGACTATGCGGTCACGTTCATCGGGTTCCTGGGGCTGGCGGTGCCGAACTTCCTGCTGGCACTTATCTTTTTGTGGCTGGGGGCCTTGGTGTTCGGCTGGGAGATCGGCGGCCTGTACTCGCCGGAATACCTCAACCAGCCGTGGACCTGGGCCAAGTTCGTCAACATGCTGCGTCATCTGATCGCGCCTTCGATCGTGCTGGGCACCGCGGGCACGGCGGCGCTGATCCGCATCATGCGCAACAATCTGCTCGATGAGCTGAGCAAGCAGTACGTGATGTCGGCGCGCGCAAAGGGCGTGGCCGAGTGGAAGCTGATCTTCAAGTACCCGGTGCGCCTGGCGTTCAACCCTTTCATTTCGACGATCGGCTATCTGCTTCCCGCTTTGCTGTCCGGAGACGTGATCGTCTCCACCGTGCTGAGCCTGCCCACCGTGGGTCCGGTGCTGCTGCAGTCGCTGCTCAGCGAGGACCTGTATCTGGCATCCACTATCTTTCTCTGGCTGGGCATGCTGACGGTGATCGGCACGCTGATCTCCGACCTGTTGCTGGCCGTCACCGACCCGCGTATTCGGTTGAGCTGACACGATGCCTTCAGGATCCGACGAAGCCCTGGTCGACCGCCGGGACGCGCGCGCGGCCGCCTCCGGCACTTCGGGTGCCGCCGGCTCCCCGGCAGAGGACGAAAGCCGGTACGTCGCCGGCCAATGGAAGCTCATGTGGTGGCGCTTCCGTCGCCACAAGGTCGCGATCGCCTCGGTGATCGTGGTCGCCCTGTTCTATCTGGTGGCGATCTTTGCCGACACGTTATCCAGTTCCGGTCCCGCGAAATCCGACGAGCAGTTCCCGACCGTACCGCCGCAGCGCCTGCGCTTCTTCGACGACGGGGCGCTGCGCATGCATGTGTACGACTTGGTCGGCAAACGCGATCTGAAGACGTTCCGCAAGGTGTATGAGCCCGACCCGGAAACGCGGCTGCGCGTACGGCTGATTGGCGACGGTTACGAGTATCGGCTGCTGGGTCTGTTTCCGAGCACCAAACACTTTCTGGTCGTAGAGGGCCACGAGCGGCGGGTGGCACCGTTCCTGTTCGGCACCGACGAGCAGGGGCGCGACATCTACTCGCGCATCGTGCACGGCACACGCCTGTCGCTGTCCATCGGTCTGGTCGGCGTGGCCCTCAGCCTGGTGTTGGGCATCCTGATCGGCGGCGCGTCCGGATACTACGGCGGACCGGTCGATACGGTGATCCAGCGGATCATCGAGATCCTCCGCTCCATCCCAACGATCCCTCTCTGGATCGGGCTGGCGGCCTCGCTCCCAAAGACCTTTACGGTCCAACAGAGATACCTCGCAATCACCATCATCGTCTCGCTCTATGGCTGGACCGAGCTCGCGCGAGTTATACGCGGGCGGTTCCTGGCCATGCGCGAGGAGGACTTCGTCACCGCCGCGCGCCTTGCCGGCTCGCGTGATCTGACCATCATCCTGCGCCACATGGTGCCCAACTTCGCCAGCCATGTGATCGCCGCCGCCTCGCTGGCGATCCCCTTCATGATCGTCAGTGAGACCTCGCTGAGCTTCCTGGGGCTGGGTCTGCAGCCGCCAGCGATCAGTTGGGGGGTGCTGCTCAAGGCGGCGTCGAATGCGCGCACGGTCGCGTCGCTGCCGTGGCTGATGCTCCCGGCCATCCCGGTGATCGTCGCCGTGATGGCGTTCAATTTCATGGGCGACGGCCTGCGCGACGCCGCCGACCCCTACGATCGCAAGTAAGCGGAAGCTGCCCCGCTACGGTCGTTCTACAGCCTGACGTACTTGGCGAGCTGGTCGGGACCGCCCACGTGCGTCCAGTAGAGGTCGTCGTTCGGGGCCGCGCAGACGCAGTGGCCCCAGTAGTCCATGCTTTCCGCCAGCAGAGTGCCGTCCAGGTCCATGATTCCCGAGCCGGCGAAGACGTGGTCCTCGCCGTCCAGGGCGATGTTGTTGGCCCGCTCCAGCCGGCGCTCGCGGATGAAGCGGCCGCCGGCGTCGAACACCTGCACCCGGAAGTTCTGGCGGTCGGCGACCCAGACCTGGCCGTGGCGGTCGACGCCGATCGAGTGCGGGGTGTCGAACTGGCCCGGCTCGCCGCCCGGCTCTCCCCAGGAGGCGATCAGCGTCCCGTCCGCGGCGAACCGGTGGATGCGCGCCTGGCCGTAGCCGTCGGCCACGTAGAGCTCTCCTGACGGGGCCGCGAAGGCCTGCGTGGGGCGGTTGAACGGCTGCCCCGGCGGTCCCGGCCGGCCGGCCGTGCCCAGGGTACGGAGCAGCGTCCCGTCGAGCGTGAACCGATGCACCACGTGGTCCAGGACGTCGGTGACGTACAGGGTGTCGTCGGGAGCGACGCTGATGCCGTGGATGCCGCCCGGACGCCGGAACGCCGCGTGCGTCCAGCAGTCCAACCGCGCCCCTTCGCTGTCGTACACCAGGATCTTCGGGTCCGGCTCGCGGCTGCACAGGTAGACGCGCCCCCGGCGGTCGCAGGCGACGCTGCTGAGGATCCCGCGCGGCTCGGCGTCCTCGTGCGCCCAGCGATCGTCCACCCGGTAGCGGAACGCCCCTTCACCGATTGTCATACTTCGACTCCTCGCCGGGACCGCCGCCCGCGGTGTGCTGTATGGCGGCCGCGATCGGCGCCGGATAACGCCAGCTCCATCCGGGCCGGCCGAACGCCTCGTCGTTCGCCAGTGAATACGGGGAGACCAGGCGGTCGTGCATGGTCAGATCGGTGCCGGCCATCACCTCGGCGGTGAGCAGGGTGTCCAGCCGCAGGAGCTCCTGTGCGGCCGTCGGTTCGCCGCCGCGGTCGACCAGCTCGTCCGGGTCGTCGGCCAGGTTGAACAGCAGCGGGGCGTGCCCGTGGTACTTGCAGAGCTTCCAGGTGCCGTCAAAGGCGACCCAGGCGCCCGAGAGCATCCCCAGGATCTCCGATCGGCCGCCGTCGTCGGTTCCCAGGCCGGGCAGGGGGCGGGCGTCCACGTGCGCCGGCTGCTCGACCCCCGCGATCCGCAGCATGCTTGCCGTGACGTCGCGGAGCTCCACCAGCCCCGGATGGTCCGTTCCGCTGCCGATCCCCGGACCCTGCGCCACCAGCGGTATGCGCATGGAGCCCTCGAAGAAGTTGCCTTTGCCCTGCATGCCGTGGTCGCCGAGCAGGTCGCCGTGATCGCTGGTGAAGATGACGACGGTGTCATCGAGCTGTCCGCTGTCGCGCAGCGCCGCCAGGATGGCGCCGACCTCGTAGTCGAGCCCCTTGACCAGCCCCGCATAGTGGGCGCGTAGCGTGGCGCTCTCCTCCGGACGGATCGGGCCGTTCGGCATGCCCATGCCGGCGCGCTGGCGCTCATGCGCCTCACGCAGCCCGCCGGGGTCGCCTGCGCTGCACACCGGCGGCGGCATGTCCTCGTCCCGGTACCGAACCGGAAAGTCGCGCGCCGGATCGTATGGATCGTGCGGCCCGGGGAAGCCGACCATCAGCGCCCATGGGGCCTTGCCTACTGCACTCCGCTCGATGAACCGGCACGCCTCGCGTCCCGTGAAGCGGTCGCAGGAGTGCTCCCACGGAATCTCGGTCGTCGCCGCCCCGCGCGTGCGCAGGTAGCCGCCGTACTCCGACCAGCGCAGCTTGGCCAGACCGTGGGCTTCCAGGTAGCGCGCGTAGTCGTCGCGGATCAGCGGCCAGAGCTTGTCCTCGCAGGCCACGCGCTGCCGGAAGCCGTGCGCGGCGTCCCACGGATAGAAGTGCATCTTGCCGATCGCGGCCGTGTGGTAGCCGGTCTCGGCCAGCAGCTCCGGCCACGTGCGAATGCCGGCGTCGCGGTAGTCGGGCCGGAGCGCGTGCAGGTTGTCCGCCACGCCGGTGCGCGCGGCGCTCATGCCGGTCAGCAGCGCGGTCCGCGCCGGCACGCACAGCGGGGAGGCGGAATAGGCCCGCTCGTAGCGGATGCCGGCCGCGGCGATGCCGTCGATGTGCGGGGTATCGATGAAGCCGGCGCCGTAGCAGCTCAGGAAGTCGGCGCGGAGCTGATCGGCCAGGATGAACAGGATGTTGGGCGGGCGATCGGCGGAGGTGCGACCCATTGGCGAACGGTATCACGGGGATCTGCCGACGGCTCGTTGCGAGTGCCCTCCATGCTCACGGAATCAGGGATCGATGCTCAAGCGAACCACGGCAGCCGTTTCAACAACCGTTGAAATACGCTCCATGGTGAACTATTGACCTCATTTCATCCTTGTGGATATGTTCATCATACGATGAAAGACCTCGATAAAATGAAAGAGCTGGAGATCGCGTCGGTAGTCGCCGTCCGCGACCTGCTCGGCCACGTGCCGAACGTGGAGGTCGGTTCGGTCGACTACCGCCAAGAGCTCGGGCGCAACTACCAGATCGATGGACGGATATGCATGAGCCACGGCGATGTCAGCTATGCGCTCATCATCGAGGTGAAATCGAATGGTGCTCCACGCATCGTCCGCTCCGCAATCTATCGGCTCGAGAGCTGTATGGCGCACTTGCATCGGTCTGGTTACGCCGATGGCGGCCGGCATCTGATTCCGATGATTGTCAGCCCCTACCTGTCTCCGGAGTCGCGGGCGACCTGCAACGAACACGGTGTCGCGTATGCCGATCTGGTCGGCAACGCTCATCTCGCTTTCGGCAGCGTCTACATCGAGCGATCCGTTGCCGACAAGCCAAAGTCCGAAACCCGCGCGCTCCGGTCGGTCTTCAGCCCGAGGGCGGCCGCCATCTTGCGCGTCATGCTGCGGGACCCGGACCGCGCATGGCTCGTTACCGAGTTGGCCGACAGAGCCAATGCAAGCGCGGGTCATGTGAGCAACGTACGCAAGGCACTCCTGGAACGGGAATGGATAGAGAAACAGGACGGCGGCGTCGCCCTTGTCGAGCCGGGTGCGCTCCTGAAGACATGGCGCGAGAACTATCACCGTCCGTCCGGCCGTAGTATCAGCGGATACACGCATCTCCACGGGAAGCAGCTTGACGCGACGCTATCGGGAGGACTGAACATCCGTGCTGAACGTCCGCGAGCGATACTCGCTCTGAATTCCGCTGCCCAATGGATCGCTCCCTTAGCCCGCGACGGGACGCATGCCTTCTATGCCGACGAGTCCGGAGCTCGGCTATTGAGCGAGACGTTGAAGCTGCGTCCAGCCGCGATAGGAGCGAATGTCTTCGTGCACATCCCAACGGATGAGAGTTTGTTCGACGACGCCATCGAGGCAAGTCCAGGCGTGTTCTGTACCAGTCTTATCGTCACCTATCTCGATCTGTGGTGCGGCAATGACCGCGAACGAGAAGCTGCCGAACACTTGGCGAAGGAGTCCTTCGCATGGCTGCGATAGAGCCCCAATTCGCCGGCGAGTACGAAGACCGAACTACGGCGGCAGTCAAATCCGTACTGATTGAGATCGGTCAAAGACTTGGCAGCTATGAAGGCAAGGTGGCGGTGATCGGCGGCGCCGTTCCCTGGCTACTGCTGCCCAGGGCGGCCGATATGCGCCACATCGGGACAGGAGATGTAGATCTGAGTCTCGATGCCGAAGCTCTGGGCGATGGCGAGTACGCACAGCTTGTCGCGTTGCTACAGAAGCAAGGCTACCATCAGAGGGCAGATGCGCGCCGTTTTCAACTCGTACGGACGGTCCCCTCTCGGGTAAGGATGCATACGATATCTACTACTGTGCCCGAAACTATCCAGGTGGCGTCGATCATCTCGTCGATGCGACGATGCCCCTCCTTGACGTTGAATCCGCGAGGGAGGGGTACTGTCTGATCTCGGATAAGTTTCGCAACGCACAGGGCTTGGATTGAGATGAAGGCTTACCGCCTCCCGGGTAGGTCGAACGCTGCGGCGACCAGCTCGTAGGAGCGGCCCCGGTCCTCGAAGGCGAAGCAGTTGGTGACGATGCCGATGTCGGTCGTGGCGTAGCGGGCCGCCGCGTCGACGATGCCGTCGCGGACCGTGCCGGGGTCTCCGTCGATGTAGTTCACGGACAATTGCGCCAGCGCCGCGCGCTCCGTCTCGCGGAGCGGATACTCCGCGGCCTCTTCGGGTGGCAGCAGACCGGAGCGCATATCGCCGCCCGCGGACGGCGGCTCGGACGGTCGCTCCAGGTGGAGTTGACGGAGCTTGTTGAGGTTCCTGCTGGAGGCCAGGTAGCGCGCCTCTTCCTCGGTCGGGGCGCACATCACCTGCACGGTGACGTTGAGCCGGGGTGCGTTCAGGTAGGCCGAAGGCTGGAACTCCCGGCGGTACAGCTCCGCGACCAGCGGTCCGTGCTCGAGGTTGCCGAAGAAGTCCGCGAACGCGAACGGCAGGCCCAGCATGGCGGCGAGCCGCGCGCTGAAGTCGCTGGAGCCGAGCAGCCAGACCTCCGGGCCGGTATCCGGCTGCGGTCCGGGCAGCGGGCTGATCCCCGCGAACGGGTGATCGGAGGCCATCTCCCCGGCCAGGAAGGCCAGCAGGTCGTGGACCTGGCGAGGAAACGTACGCACGTCGGCGGGCTGCCGCGGATGCGCCAGGGCGAAGGCGGTCCGCTGGTCGCTGCCGGGCGCACGGCCCACGCCCAGGTCGATGCGGCCGGGATGGAAGGCGTCCAGGGCGCGGAACTGCTCGGCCACCTTGAGCGCCGAGTAGTGGGACAGCATCACGCCGCCCGAGCCGACGCGGATGGTCGAGGTCCTGGCCGCGATCTGGCCGATCAGGATCTCCGGGCTCGCGCCCGTCCAGGAGGTGGACGCGTGATGCTCGGCCACCCAGTAGCGGGCGTAGCCGAGCCGCTCGCAGAGCTGCGCCAGCCGCACCGACTCGGTGAGCGCGTCGGCGCCGGTGCCGCCCCTCCGGAGCGGCGACTGGTCCACGACGCTCAGCGTCAGCTCTTCGGGTCGGTACACGGCGGTGAGCCCGCAGCGTAGTATGCTCGACGCAAATGGCACAGATCGTCACCGTCAGCCCCTGCAACGACGCGCGGCCGCGCAGCGACAGCTCGTCGCTGGTGGAGCTTGCCGACGGCCGCCTGCTGATCGTCTATCACGGCTACCGCGCGGGTCCGGAGGGGGGCGGCGACTTCGGCGACGCCGCGATTTTCATCCGCGAGTCGACCGACGGCGGCGCGACCTGGAGCGACGAGCGGCTGCTGGTCGACGTCGACCCCGGCGACGTGAACGTGATGAACCCGTCGCTGGTGCTGCTCGGCGACGAGCTGCTGCTGGCGTGCACGCGCAACCACACCCGCACCGATTCCTCGCTGGAGCTGCGCCGCTCGGCGGACGGCGGGCGGTCCCTCGGCGCGCCCGCCTTCATCTGGCAGCGCTGTGGCGAGCACCGGTTCACCATGTACGACTGCTTCCGCCGGCTGCAGGACGGCCGCCTGCTGGTCATGATGCAGAGTTCGGCGCTGATCTGGGAGCCGGGCGAGAAGCAGTGGGTGGACAGCTACGTCAGCGACGACGACGGACATACCTGGACCCTGCAGGGCGGGCGCATCGATCTGCCGATGCGCGGGGCGATGGAGCCGGCGGTGGTGCAGATGCCGGACGGCGAGCTGGTCTGCTCGCTGCGTACGCAGCTCGGCCGCGTCTTCATCACCCGTTCACGGGACTGCGGCCGGAGCTGGGAGCTGCCCCAGCCAAGCGGTCCCATCACCCCGGAGTCCTGCACCTGCCTGACGCTCCTGCCCGGCACGGAACGGCTGGTGCTGTTCTGGAACGGAGGCGAGTACGTCCACGATCACCACCACTTCGGCTTCCGGACACCGCTGTCGGTCGCTGTATCGGACGACCGCGGGCGCACGTTCCGGCACGTCACGGACATCGAGTCTGACCCGGCCGGCGAATACACCAACCTGACCTGCCGCTTCCTGGCCGACGGCCGCGCCGCGCTCGCCTACCTGGCCGGCATCGCCGAGGAGCCGGGCGCGTTCAATCGCACCTGCCTGTCCCTCAAGATGGCGCTGCTGCCGCGCTCCCTGTTCTCAGGATAGGCGCTCCCTCAGGGCCGGTCCGGATTGGCAGTCGCCCGTCGATGCGGTAGGTTACGCGATGGCTGCAAAGATGTGGGGCCCTCTGCGGACGGCGCCCGCGTCGCCGAACGACAAGACGCTGTATAAGGAGAAAGGAATGAACCGCACACGTACCTTCCTGTTGCTGATGGCCGTGCTGGTCCTCAGCGCGCCGCTGGCGCTGGCGCAGACCGTGGAGCTTTCCATCCTGCAATGGAGCCATTTCGTCCCGCGTTACGATGAATGGTTCGACGCCTACGCGGAGGACTGGGGCAAGGAGAACGGCGTCGACGTGCGCGTCGACCACGTCAACGTGCCGGAGTTGCCGCCGGCCCTGACCGCGGCCATCGAAGCCGGCGATGGGCACAGCATCATCGAGATGCTGTTTCCGCCCACCGCCTTCATCGAGGGGCTGCACCCGCTGAACGACATCAACGAAGCGGCCGCCGCCGCGCATGGCGAGCGCATCGGCAATTGTCAGGCCACCAGCTACCTTCCCATCACCGACACCTACTTCGGCTACACCCACGGCTACATTCCCGACCCCGGCGACTACCAGATCAGTCTGTGGGAAGGCGTCGGCATGCCGGCCGGCCCCTCCACCTGGGACGAGCTGTATGAAGGCGGCGTCGCCGTCTACCAGAAGTACGGCGTCCCGGTCGGCCTGGGACTGAGCCCTGAGCTGGACAGCCGCATGGCCACGCGCGCGGTCATCTGGTCGCACGGCGGAAGCGTGCAGGACGAGAACGAGAACGTCGTGCTGAACTCTCCGGAGACGGTCGCGGCGGTGAAATTCTTCGCCAAGCTGCAGAACGACGCGATGACCGAGGAAATCTTCGGGTGGACCGCCTCATCCAACAACCAGGGCCTGATCGCGGGCGAGCTTAGCTACATCCTGAATTCGATCTCCGCGTATCGCTCGCTGCAGAGGATCGACGAGGAAGCGGCGGCGGACATCGGTTTCGTGCAGGCTCTGGCCGGCCCGGCCGGCGCCTTCGCTTCCAGCCACGTGTGGCAGATCTACGTGATTCCGAAGTACGTCGAGGGCGCGGAGCTGGAAGCGGCCAAGCAGTTCATCCTCGACCATACGGAGACCTATAGCGACGCCGTTTATCACTCCGAGCTGTACAACTTCCCGTGCTATGCGAGCACGGTGCCGGAGCTGGCCGGTTGGCTGGGAGAGGATCCGTTCGGCTCCCAGCCGGCGGACAAGCTCAAGGTGCTGGAGACCGTGAACGAATGGTCGGTCTACATCGGCTACCCGGGCACCGCCAACCCGGCGGTGATGCAGGCGTTCGGTGAGAACCTGGTCGTCAACATGGTGGCGAAAGTCGCCAAGGGCGAGCAGAGCGCCGAGGACGCGGTGGCGGAGGCGCACGCGCGCGCGGAGCAGATCTTCGCCGACTGGCGTGCTCGCGGCTACCTGCGCTGAGGCGATCGGCCAGTACGCGGCGATTGGAAGCCGCGCAAACGGCGCGAGGGCCGGGCGATGTGTGCCGCGGCCCTTCGCACCACATCCGTTTGCGGGACGTATTCGCGGACGATAATTTGGGGCGCTGAGGAGCGGGCATGAGCGCGGTGCGCCTTACCGGGATCGTGAAGCGCTTCGGCGACGTCACCGCCATCGCCGGGGTGGACCTGGAGATTCACTCGGGCGAGTTGCTGGTCGTGCTCGGACCGTCCGGGTGCGGCAAGACGACCTTGATGCGCACCGTGGCCGGGCTGGAGAAGCCCAACGCCGGCAGCGTGCACATCGGCCATCGCGACGTCACGGCGTTGCCGCCACGCAAGCGCGGCATCGCCATGGTCTTCCAATCCTACGCGCTCTACCCGCACATGACCGTGGCGAACAACATCGCCTTCCCGCTGAAGGCGCAGGGGCGAAGCAAGAACAAGGCCGAGCGCGAGGAGCGGGTCCGGCAGGCGGCGCGCAAGGTCAGCATCGATCATCTGCTGGATCGGCGGCCGCGTCAGCTCTCCGGCGGCGAGCGGCAACGGGTGGCCATCGCCCGCGCGATCGTCACCGAGCCGGAGGTCCTGCTGCTCGATGAGCCGCTGAGCAACCTGGATGCCAAGCTGCGCGCCTATGCCCGCGACGAGCTGAAGTTCTTTCAGCGCGATCTCGGCATCACCACCATCTTCGTCACTCATGACCAGATCGAGGCGATGGGACTCGGCGACCGTATCGTGGTGATGGAACAGGGGCTGGTGCAGCAGGTCGGGCCGCCGCAGGCGATCTACGACCGGCCTGCCAACACCTTCGTCGCCACCTTCCTGGGCTCTCCGGGGATGAACCTGCTGCCGGTGGCGGAAGACGAGATGCTCGGTTTTCGCCCGGAGAACCTGCAGCCGGCGGCGGGCGGCGACGGGCGGCGTTTCGACTATCGCATCACCCGCATCGAATACCTTGGGGCGGATCGCCTGCTCTACGGCCAGATCGATGACTTCCGCGGCGAACCGCACCTGACGCTGGCGCGTCTGCCGAGCAATGTCAGGATGCCGCTGCAGGTGGGCGATTCGTACCCCTTCGCCGTGACGGAGTCATACCGGTTCGACCGCCGCAGCGGCAAACGGCTGCACGCCGGCGGAGCGGATCGCCGATGACCGACGCCGGAGCGGAACGCGGCAGTCTGCTGGACAGCCGCCGCCTCATGGGCTTCGCCTTCCTGGCGCCGGCGGTGCTCTACATCGTCCTGCTGATCGGCGTGCCGTTCTTCACGGCGATCGCCTACAGCTTCAGCAACGCCACGGTGGGCAACACCAGCTTCAGCTACGCCGGGCTGCGCAACTTCCAGAACGTCTGGAACGCGCCGGATTTCCACGCCGCGCTGCGCAATTCGTTCGTCTTTACCGTCGTCGCTCAGGTCTTTGTCCTCATCCTGGCAAACATCCTGGCGCTGATTCTGACCGCCCCCCTGCCGCAGAGTCGCTTCGTGCGCGGCGGGATGTGGTGCGCCCGGTTGCTGATCATCATGCCGTGGGCGACGCCGCTGGCGCTGTCCGCCATCGGCTGGCTGTGGATGTTCGACTCCAAGTTCAGCCCGATCGACTATGTGCTGGAGCAGATCGGCCTGCTGGGCCCGGGGACCGTGTGGGGCCCCTCCCGGAACCTGATCTGGCTGGGCAAGACCTACCTGGCCAAGGCTTCGGTGATCTTCGTGCACGTGTGGCGCATGACGCCGCTGGCGACAATAATCCTGATGGCCGGCCTGTCCAGCATCCCGACCGACCTGGTGGACCAGGCCAAGGCGGACGGCGCGCGCTACTTCCGCGCGCTGTTCCAGGTGAAGCTGCCGCAGATCCTGCCGATCATGCTGAACTCGCTGCTGTTTTCCTTCATCTTCACCTTCGGCGATCTGACCGTGGTGTACGTGCTGACCCGCGGCGGGCCGATCAACCACACGCTGACGCTGCCGATGTACAGCTTCCTGGTCGGCATCGACGGCGGCAACCTGTCGCAGGGCGCGGCGGTCGCGCTGTTCATCTTCCCCGTGCTGTTGGGGGTGGCCATCGTGCTGCTGCGCACGGCCAGCCGCGCGCAGGTCCGCTGAGGCAAGACCAGATGGTTGACCTGAAGATACCGTCCGAGTTGATACGGGGCCCGCCCGCGCGGGTCAGCCCCCGGCGCGTGATCAAGGGCACGCTCTACACGGTATCCGTGCTCTTCTTCTGCTTCCTGGCCGTGGCGCCCTTCCTGGTGATGGGCATCACCACGTTCCAGACCGATCGCGACCTCTACAAGCGCGACGCCAATCCGTTCGACTACGCCGAGGCGCCCACTCTGGAGCACCTGGACAACCTCTTCAACGACACCAACTACCTGGCCTTCGTGCGCAATTCAGCCGTGGTGGGCGCGGCGGTGGTGGCGATCACCTTGGCGCTGGCGCTGCCGGCGGCCTACTCGCTGGCCCGCCTGACCGGGCGCTGGGGCGAACGCGCCGGCATCATGATGTTCATCGTCTACCTGGTGCCGCCGACGCTGCTGTTCATCCCGCTGTTCCGCATCGTCGTCTCGCTGGGCTTGAGCAACTCGCTGCTCTCGCTGATCCTGGTCTATCCCACGATCACGGTGCCGTTCAGCGCCTGGCTGCTGATGGGCTTCTTCAAGTCGATCCCGCCGGAGACGGAGGAGGCGGCGCTGGTCGACGGCTACCACCCCTACGGGGCGTTCCTGCACGTGGCGCTGCCGCTGGCGCGGCCGGGCATCATCTCCGTGATCGTGTTCAGCTTCACCCTGACGCTGCACGAGTTCATCTACGCGCTGGTGTTCATCACCCGCTCGGAGTGGCGGACGCTGAGCGTCGGCGTGCCGTCGGAGCTGATCCTGGGCGACGTCTTCTTCTGGCAGCCGCTGTTGGCCTCGGCCCTGATCATCGCCATCCCGGTCGGGCTGGTGTACAACGTGTTCCTGGACCGGCTGATCCAGGGCTTCACCGCGGGCGCGGTCAAGGGCTGATTGCAGTGGGACGGTGGAGTTCGTTCGTATCCTGGAAGAGTTTACCCCTCCGTTCGCCCCGCGTCTGGCGTTCTCCGGCCTAGGCGAGCGATCTGGTTGTCACCACGAACATCAGTCCGACCGCTCCTCTGTCGCTGACATCAGCGTCGACACTTGACTAATCTGTCGCGTCGCTCTGCCAGCGGCGGCCCAGCTTGCGGTCATCGCCACGCAGAAGCTTGAACACGCGAAAGCTGAAGTAGATGGTTCCTGCGCTTCCGAGTTGAGGTAAACTGAGGGTGCCACACGGCCACACGATGGGCTGAAGCGGATAGTTCCCAGCAGACGGATCCTCAACGCTCTGTGAGGAGGCCGGGATGACGGCGCTCGCGATTCACGCGTTATCCACAACACTTGACAATATCCCCGGGGATTGGACAGGCTCTGGGAAACGACTGTCATGCCACCGTATCCACATGTCCGATCGCTGAAGGTTCAAAACTTCAAGGGCATTGCCAAGCTGAATCTTCCGCTCGACCACTCATTGACGTTGCTTGCTGGTGTCAACGGTGTTGGCAAGACGTCAACCATCGAAGCTCTACTCGGAGCAGTTACGGACGCGTGGAGTTGGCTAGGCCCGGACGGCACGGAAGCCTGGTTCAGGCCGTCCGGAGATCTGGTACGATATGGCGCTCGCGAGGGAAACATCACAATGGAATTGGCCCTTGCGTCCGACGTCAGGACCACACTCACGATTCCTTTTCAGGCAAAGGGACTAGAGCAGGGCGAGTATTCCGACAGTGACGTGCTGGGTGGGCTCTGTGGAAGGGTATCTCCCATACCACTAGTCGTAAACTTTGATCAGAATCGCATCGGTGGCTTGGAAGCTAATAAACGCTGGTCTTCCGAAACTAACCGCAATAACGCGCTCGATACGACTCCCAGCGCGCTTTCTGATTTCAAGAATTGGTATTTTGAAAAGGAAAGCGACGAGGCACGAGAAGCTGTTGAGCGCAGCGACCTGGAGTATACGGACCCCGAGGTACGGGCTGTTCAGGAAGTTCTGAGGAGTATCGCCGGAAGTTCGACTGTACTGAGATCCAGAAAACCGGACGGCAGCATGGATCGGATGCTCTTCGTGCGGAAGGAAGGCGGACCCGACATTCCTTTCGAGGCGCTGTCTGGTGGTGAACAGGCGTACTTTCTGCTTGCAGTTGACCTGGCACGACGACTGCTTCTGGAGTTTCCGGGTAGCACGCTTGCCGAAGCTCCGGGTTTCGTCTGCATCGATGAGATCGAGCTCCATTTGCATCCGGCGTGGCAACGCGAAATCCTGACGTCCCTTATGGATCTGTTTCCGAGATGCCAGTTCGTTGTCAGCACCCATTCGCCTCAGGTCATCGGAAGCGTCGGCGCGCAGCACGTGCGGTTGCTCTCCACCGACCGGAACGGCCATATCCACGTCACGAAGCCAATCGCGTCCAAGGGCCGTGACACCAACTATGTGCTTGAGGGGGTCATGGACACGCCGGAGCAGGACCCCCGCGTCGACGGCCTGTTCGCCAAGTTCGATCAGTTGATCGATGAAGGGGAATTTGACGAAGCTGATCGGGTTCTTGACACGCTGGACAACCTCGTCGAAGGCAAGTCAGCCAGGGTCGGGCTTCGCCGGGCGAAATGCAGGCGCCTGCGAACGGCCCCGGGATGAGAGGATCTGCGAAGGGAGAAGAACCGGAAGTGCTGCGGGCCTGGAAGGCCGGTCAACGGGGCGCTTGCCTTGAACCCCGATACGGTGATCTGAGCAGAGACGCACGGGAAGCCACCAGAAGAGCGCTTTTCTTCGAGCAGACCGGTCAATGCGTATATTGCGGTCGCGGAATTGATCTCAAACTGCGCAACAGACATCATATCGAACACTTCCGGCCTCGCGGCCGGTATCCGCAGTGTGAGCTAACGTACGGGAACCTCTTTTTGAGTTGCGGCCCGCAGCAGGCGCACGGCGGCGACCAGCCTACATGCGGGAACGAGAAAGACGACTGGTTCGACGAAAATTGCCATATCGAGCCGGCACCGGAGGAAGCGTGCCAAGGGCATTTTGCGTTTGCGTCTGGTGGATGGATTCAGGGGGACGGTTCTCCCGAGGCGGAGAAAATGGTAGTCGTCCTGAATCTCAATCATCGCGAACTCATTGCCGAGCGATCAGACCTCATCGAGCTTTTGGACGGCGAACTCAACGAAGGCGTTTCCCCTTGCGAACTGATTGCCGCTTTTCTCGATGTCTCCTCGATCGGAGCACGAGCCAGTTTTGCGAATGTTGCAATTCAGTATCTGCAGAGGCAATCCGACTCCGATCAGCACGCATAGCCTGCGCGCTTCATGGCGGCATCGACATATTCCAATTCAAGGCTCGGCTACGGCGTGGCGCTGTTCGGCGGCGGATTCACCGGCACGCCCAATGTCGGCTTCGGGCGCTCCGACAGCGCGCGCGGCTGGCGCGTCGGCTAACGGCTGACCCCGGCGGTGCCGGGCGACCCGGGCTTGGAGGTCAGGCTCGACGCGACGCGCAGCGAGCCCGAACGACGACACGCCGCCCGAACACGGGGTGACGCTCAGGGGCTCGGTCAGGTGGTAGGGGCGGACGCTGCCGGCCCGCATCGCGCACCAGGACGACAACCAGTATCTGAGCACGCGCAAGGCGGCGGCCTTCCTGGGGCTCTCGCCGCGTACTGTCAATGGCAATCGAAAACTGCGCATTCTTGGCAATCGAAAACTGCGCATTCTTGGCAATCGAAAACTGCGCACCTTCATGAGGGTCCCGTGGCGGGCTGCCGTGACCTCGGCCGTGGGCGTTGACCGGGTCCTGGGGTGGGCGGCGGGAGCGCAGCGACCAGAGCCCCGCCCCAGGACGTCGCCGTGCCCGCTGGGACCGGTAGCAATCACGGCCCTGTTCGCTGGGCAGGGGCTGCCTGCTCCTGCGATGCCCCCGTGGATCGGCGAAGATTCTGATGGGCACGCATCCGGTAGCTGTTGCCGCGGATGTTGACGATGTGGCAGTGGTGCAGCAGGCGATCGATCAGCGCCGCGGCCATCACCTCGTCGCCGAGCACCTGCCCCCACTCGTCGAAGCCCTTGTTCGAGGTCAGCACCGTCGATGCGTGCTCGTGGCGCGCGTTGATGAGCTGGAAGAACATCACCGCCCCCTCCCGGCTCACCGGCAGGTAGCCGATCTCGTCGACAACCATCAGCGCCGGGTGGGTCAGCACTCGCAGGCGGCGGGCCAGTTGCCCGGCCGTCTTGGCTTCCGCCAGCGACTCGACCAAGCCTGCCAGAGTGCTGTAGTAGACCCGACGGCCCGACTCGGCGGCGGCTATCGCCAGGCTGATAGCCAGATGAGTCTTCCCGACCCCCGGCGGCCCAAGCAGGATCACGTTCTCTCGCCGTGCGAGGAACCCGAGCTCGTGCAGACTATCGATCTGCTCGCGTTTGATGCTCGGCTGAAAGGCGAAGTCGAACTGCGCCAGGGTCTTGACCGCCGGCAGCCGTGAGGAGCGCATGGCGGTCTCCAGCCGTCGGTTGTTGCGCAGCACGATCTGCGCCCCAAGCAGCTTTTCGATCGCCTCTGAGGCGGTCACTGCGCCGCTGTCGGCCTCCGCCAGGATGCCGTCTACCGCCTCCAGGGCGCCCGGCATCTTCAGGTCGGCCAGCATGGCGCGCAGTCGGTCGCGGCGGTCACCGGCGATCCGCGTCATCGGACCGCCTCGGCATAGACGCTCAGGGGGCGTCGCTCTACCTCCACGGGCGCGTGCGAGAGCCTGTGCAGTGTCGTGGCGACCTGCGGTTTGGCTCCGAGCCGTTGATAGGGTCGATCGGCCAGAGAATGGAGAGCTCCTCGCTCGTCACGCTCGAAGCGGTCCACCGGGCGCTCGCCGGTCGTGCCGTGCCGGCGCACGTTGGCGGTCCGCTCAAGCCAACGCTCAGCCTGCTCGTTGAGATCCGCGTCGTTGGCGAACTGCCGGCCGTAGAAGAAGCTCTCGCGCAGGTAGCGGATCGGCCGCTCCACCTTGCCCTTCGTGCGCGCTCGGTACGGTCGGCACGATCGGGCCCGGAACCCCCAGTGCGTAGCGAACCGCAGGAACTCCGTGTTCAGAATCAACTCGCCGCCAGCGCCACGGTCGTCGGACAGCACCACCGCGCGCATCTGGTCGAACAGCAGTTCCTCCGGAACACCCCCGAAGCGCTCGAACGCGCTCTGCAGCCCCCCGGTCAGCACCGCCATGCTCTGAGTCCGGTAGAAACGAAGCCACAGCAGGCGGGAGTGGCTCAGCACCACCACCAGGGCGTAGCGAGAGCCCCACGGCAGCACGAAGCGCCCGAAGTCAACCTGTCCCTGTCGTCCGGCCGGCGTCTCGAAGCGTACGACCGGATCGAGTGGCTCCTGCGGTCGAACCGTGCGTACGTAGTCCCTGACCCGGCTGTAGCCTCCCGCGTAGCCGGCCGCTCTCACCTCGTCGAACAATCGCTGCGCCGACAGTTTCGGGAACTCCTGCAGCCGCACTTCGATGATCCCCTTGTAGGGGTCCAGCTGGCTCGCGACCGACGGTCGTGGCGAGTAGCGCGTCTGGCCAGTGGCCAGGTCGCGATCCAGCTGCCCTGAGTCGATCCAGTAGTGAATCGTGCGCCGGCTCACCCCGAAGCGTCTGGACAGCTCCGCCTTCGTCAGGCCCTGGTCCAGGTAGTGTTTCAGCAGCATCCTCGTGCTCCACTCGTGCATTGCAACGCTCCATCCATGTAGCTTCGCCACCATGGTGGATCCGTGCAGATGACCAGCCCAACATCACTGCGCAATTTTCGCCGGTCACGAATGTGCAATTTACGGTTGCCGCCAACACGTACTATGGCCGCATGCGCATGGCAGGCGAGGGCCCGAGCTACTATCGCTTCGGGCAGGGTATCCTCTACCGGCGCGAGGACTAGAGGACTGGGCCGAAGAGCGCGGGGTGTGGCTTGGGGCCGAGGCGGGCGCGGCCTGCGAACGGTCCGGCGCCGCCGGGGACGAGGCCGGCTTGGTCACGATCGCGATCGTCTGAGGGCGCTGCGGCGATGAACGACAGCGCCCGCCATGTGCCGTGCCGCGCCGGCTCGACGATCCGGAGCGGTGGCTATTCCGGACGGTCGACGAGGCGGCGGCGCTGCTCGGCCCCGTGGTGCTGGGGCTTGCGGCGAACGCGTTCGAGCCGCGCGCGTTGACACCAGACACGATGGGGTACACGATCGAGTATACGATCACGGATCCGGGAGGCAGGGCTGGTGGAATTCGTCAGTGTTCGGGAGTTGCGCAGCCGGTCGGCGGCCGTCTGGCGTTCTCTCGCCCGGGAGAAGGACATAGTTGTCACCTCGAACGGCAAGCCGATCGCGGTTCTCTCGGCTACGACGGCGTCGACCTTGGAAGCGTCGCTCGCCGCGCTGCGGCAGGCGCGCGCGCAGCTCGCGGTGGCCGCCATGCAACGCCGCGCCCTCGAAACCGGCGCCGATCGACTGACCCTCGAAGAGGTGAATGCTGAGATCGATGCGATCCGGCGCAGTCGGGATGGATGAGAATCGTCGTCGATACCAACGTGCTGGTATCCGGGTTGCTGTCACCGTTCGGACCACCGGGAGTGATCGTCAGCCTGACCGCGGCGGGCCGGATCAGCCTCTGCTATGACGCCAGGATCCTCGTGGAGTACACGGAGGTCCTGCATCGCCCGGCATTTCCCTTCGCAGCGGACGCCGTGACCGCGCTCACGACTCAGATTGAGGCGGGCGGCGTGCTGGTAGCGCCAGTCCCGTTGCGGAAGAGGCTTCCGGACGCCGCCGACGAGCCGTCTCTGGAGGTGGCGGTCGCTGCACGCGCCGAGTATCTGGTAACCGGCAACTCCACACATTTCCCACCCGAGTGTCGCTCCGGCGTCCGGGTGGTGTCGCCGCGGGAGTTCATCGAGTCAGCGCGGGCCATAGCGACGGCGTCGCCACGAGATGAGGAGGGAGTGACGGAATGAACAAGGCCAAGAGGTCAACGAAGGTCGCCAAGCGGGACGACGGGAAGTCGGTCCTCCTATCAGGCGGCAACCCACAGATCGCGAAAGCCGACGGAGACGCCCCGGTGCAGGCCTACATCGCGGCCATGCCAGGATGGAAAAGTGAACTCGGGCGCTGCCTCGACCAGCTTGTCGAGCGCACCGTGCCTGACGTGCGCAAGGCCGTGAGGTGGAACTCCCCCTTCTACGGCATCGAGGGCCAAGGGTGGTTCGTCAGCTACCATGTCTTCACCCGCTACGTGAAGGTGACCTTCCGGAATGGCGCCTCGGTGCGACCCGTCCCACCAGGCTCCGGCAAGGACAAGGACTCGCGCTGGATCGACATCCACGAGGGCGAACTCGACGAGGAGCAGATGGCGGCGTGGTTCCGGCAGTCGGCGGCCCTGCCCGGGTGGCCCGGGTTCTGACATCCCTCCCTTGCGCCCGAACGGCGAGCTGATCTGAGATCGACGGGATGAAAAGGATCCTGTACGTCTTCAAGCCGGGGGAGTTTCATATCAGCAAGTCGGCCGGGCTGATCGGCGAAGACCTGGCCGTCGACGGCCGCTACGAGCTGGAGATGACGACCGATCTCGACGCGTTCGCGGTGCTGCCTCGCGACGACTACGCGGCGGCCGTCGTTTACACGACCGGCTGCGGCGACGAGCTCAACACCCAGAACTTGAATCGACGGTATTCGTAAGAGAGAATCCATTCTTTGATACCATCATGTTTAGAACACGAGACCTGTTGGACGCTATAGACGCATCTGGACGCGCGAAGATGCAACAAGAGTTTTGGCGCGCACGCTTAATGGATCCCGACCAAGTATTCCTTGACCAGTTTTCACAACCGCCACAGGTGCTTTACAAATACATCCCGGCACATCGACTGGACCATGCTCTGCCTGACGGGAAGCCGTGTTCTTTCCGCGCCACTCGACCCAACGAACTAAACGACATCAATGAGATAAATTACGAAACCACCTTCGTTGATGACGATAGCAATCGCGAGAACATCAATCAGGAATTTGCCTTAGCCCTTACCGAACTATTCCCATCATCGCCAATCTCTGTCGATGACGTGGAAAGATATCGCCAGAAGCATCGTGTTGGGTATGGGGCCGAGCTGACCTGCTACCAGTTGTCGAAACGGTATGGAGTATCATCGTTCTCGGCTAGAAGAAATGATGCGAAAATGTGGTCGCATTACGCTGACGACTGCAGAGGTATTGTCATTGGCTACAACGTCGACTTCTGGGTGAAGCACCTACTTGGCACTTCGATAATAAGGCAGGTAAAGTACTCGGATGACCTTCCTAAAGTTATGGGTCCGCGCGTTGTCAACCAAGAAAACGCATATGCATTCATGTCTAGCAAAGGGGCCGCTTGGGAGTATGAACAAGAGTGGCGACTAATTACCGAATTGTCGAAAACACAGCAGTCTGAAAAGCAAATTGCGGTCATTACGGTCCCTCAAGAATCTGTGTCGTCTATCCTTATCACTGATCGCACTTCGCAGGAGACTGTGGACATCATTGTACGGCGGTTTGAGGTGGTCCCGAAAAACTGGACAGGTAGTTAAGGTGTAATCCTGGCCAGGAGGAGGGGCAACGAGATGGCGACGAAACGGCGTCGGTTCACAGCGGAGTTCAAAGCACGGGTGGCCATGGAGGCGCTGCGCGGCGAGCGCACGATCCAGGCGATCGCGGCCAAGCACGCAGTGCATCCGAACCAGGTCACAGGCTGGAAGCGCCAAGCCCAGGAGGGGCTGCAGGAGGTGTTCGCCAGCGGCACGAACCGCCGGGAGGCCGACCATGAGACGATCGTGCATGACCTGCACGCGAAGATCGGCGAGTTGACCGTGGAGCGCGATTTTTTGTCGCGCGGGCTCGGGAGCTGACAGGAGACCAGCGACGGATGATGGTCGAACGCGATCACCCGAGCCTGAGCGTGAGCCGTCAGTGCCTGCTGCTGGCGCTGAGCCGCTCTGCGCTGTACTACCAGCCGGTCGGCGAGAGCGCAGAAACCCTGACGCTGATGCGGCGTATCGACGAGCTGTACCTGAGCTATCCGTTCTACGGTAGCCGCCAGATGATGCGCCATCTGGCGCGCGAAGGGGTGACGGTCGGTCGGCACCGGGTGCGGCGGCTGATGCGGCTGCTGGGCCTGGAGGCGATCTACCGCAAGCCGCGCACCACCGTCGCGAACCCGGAGCACCGAGTGTATCCCTATCTGCTGAGGGGGCTTACGATCGAGCGGCCGAATCACGTGTGGTGTTCCGACATCACCTACATCCCGGTGCAGGACGGGTTCCTGTACCTGGTGGCGATTATGGACTGGGCGAGCCGGCGGGTGCTGGCGTGGCGGCTGAGCAACACGATGGACACCGAGTTCTGCTTGGAAGCGTTGACCGAGGCCCTGGCGCAGCACGGCACGCCGGAGATATTCAACACCGATCAGGGCAGCCAGTTCACCAGCACCACGTTCACGGCAGCGCTGGGGGACGCCGGCATCCGGTGCTCGATGGACGGCCGCGGTCGGTGTCTGGACAACGCGTTCATCGAGCGGCTGTGGCGATCGCTGAAGTACGAAGCGGTGTACCTGCACGAGCTGGCCGACGGCTTCGCGGCGCAGCGGGTCATTGACGACTGGATGGAGTACTACAACGAAGTGCGCCCGCACTCGGCGCTGGCCGGCCGCACGCCGGGCGAAGCGTATCGAGACGGTGGAACGGAACTCGAAAAGGAGGTGGCATAGCGGACATGGACAGCAGGTGGCGCCGGCGGGCTGCGAGGGTATCCGAGGGCGGTGTGGTGCGCGAGCCGTGGAATATATCCACATTATCCACAGGCTCGTTCACCCCCTCCCCCGCACCCCCACCCCCTTTTACCGCCGCCTGTTTCTCACGAGGGAGGGGTAGGTTGACAACCAACGGGTTACACCTTAGCCTACCCCTCGAGCTGTCCAAAGGACTGGGACCACCTCAGTTGAACAGTCCGTCGAACGCCTACCGAATGTGGTGGATTGACAAAATGCAAAGAGGGCGCGATGCTACCACCTTAGCCTTCATCGGGCAGATGAAGACGCGCCCCCAACGCAGCAAGCAGACGGCGTGACGAACAACCGTAACGGTGTTTCCGTTCGATGCGGACGTCGTAACCGCGCTCGATTGAGATCGAGGCGGGAGGCGTACTGGCAGCGCCTACCCCGCTGAGGACGAGGCTGCCGGACGCCGCCGAGGAGCCGATTCTGGAAGGCAATGGCTGCGCACGCCGAGTATCTCGTAACAGGGAACTCCTCCTATGTCGCCCTCGGGTGCAGGGCCCGCGTCCGGTGGTGTCGCCGCGGGTGTCCATCGACGCCGAATGGGTTCATAGCGAACGTGTCACGAGCAAGAGATGAGAAGGGAGCGACGGAGTGAACAAGGCCAAGAAGTCAACGAAGGTCGCGAAGACAACCGGCGCGGAGCCGTTCCTGCTTTCAGGAGGCAACCCCGAGATCGGGAAGGCCGATGGTGATGCCCCGGTTCAGGCGTACATCGCGGCCATCCCAGGCTGGAAGAGCGAGGTCGGGCGCTACCTCGACGACCTGATCGTGCGCACTGTGCCGGACGTACGCAAGGGGGTGAGGTGGAACTCGCCCTTCTATGGCATCGAGGGCGAAGGGTGATTCGCGAGTTACCACGTCCTCACCCGCTACGTGCGGGCAACCTTCCTCAATGGAGCGTCGCTGCGACCCCTTCCGCCCCGCTCGGGCAAGGACCCGGACTCGCGCTGGATCGACGGGCATGAGGGCGAGCTCGACGAGGAGCAGATGGCAACGTGGATCCGGCAGTCGGCCGCTCTGCCCGGCTGGCGTGGGTTCTGAGATCTCTTGCCATGCGCGTGGTCAACATGCACGAAGCCAAGACACACCTGTCTCGCCTGGTTCAGGCAGCGGCACAGGGCGAGCCGTTCATCATCGCTCGCGCGGGTACGCCGATGGTGAAGGTCGTCGCGGTGGACGCGCCGGAGCCTGGAGAGACGCGCAGGACCGGGTTTCTGTCGGGCGTCGTCTCGTCGCCGGACGATTTCGACCGCATGGGGTGTAGCGAGATCGAGCGGCTGTTCGAAGGCGACGCATGAGGTTGCTGCTCGATACGCGCTCCTGCTGTGGGCGG
This sequence comes from Spirochaetia bacterium, assembly GCA_965262795.1. Classification (GTDB taxonomy): domain Bacteria; phylum Spirochaetota; class Spirochaetia; order SZUA-6; family Bin103; genus CATQHW01. The sequence goes on from OZ253561.1 coordinate 5,167,204, forward strand.
CAACGGTTGCCGGGCGGTGTGCGGGGGCGCCTGGAAGACCCTTCCTGAGCGACCCACCCTTGCGGACGCTCGCCAGGACTGAGGCCACCATTTCTGGCCATTTGGTCCCGATCGGATGCTCCGCTAAGTCATCGCGGGGGCCACCCTCCGGAGGCCGTCCGACTGAAACTCCCGGAGACGACGTGATACACTCTCCGCTAATCAACGCTCGCCTCGCGTTCCCGAATGTTCCGCGTGGTAGCCAACCTCAGAGGGTTGGAGGAAACGAAGGGCTCGGGAGGGGGCGCTGGAAGCCGACGAATGATCGATGTGAGAGAGCCGTGGCGATCTGCGGAATGGGGACCGGGCCTCGAACGACGCTCGGTCTCCGCGGTGACCACGTCCCAACAAGAAGCACTGCCCTACGTGCAACAAGGAAGCCTGCGCGGATTCTCCCGATGCGAAGTGGGCAAGACGCGTTGCCGAGAGAAGCCGATAAGAGCACACGTGATCTCCCGAGTGCAGCTTAGTCATGTCACGGAAGGCGGACACGGCAAAAGGATAGCGAGCCGACCATCGCTGAGGCGAACAGGTGAGTCGTGGAGTGACTACCGCAAGCGTGTGCTGACATTCGACACGGTCGGTATGGACAACCTGTTGGTGTTTCGGGGGATATGTGGACACCATGACACGGAGCTGTTCGCGAGCCTAGACAAGGGGTTCCAACCTGGAAATCGTAAACATGCGTTCATGCAAGCATATCGCACGGCGCTGTACCAGGACTATGTATACTGGCGTGAAGCCGAACGAATGAACCGCCTTAGGGTGCTGCGTGGGCAGCAGCGAATTGAAAACGGAGGCCCGGGAGCGACGTTCAGCGATCTTGAGCTGAGAGTCATAATCCCGGCAGGCGTTGCACTGGTGCACCGTGCCCAAATGGGACTCTGGATGAACGACGGGCTGTACTGCAAGGTTGCATACCGCCAATCCTGCATCGATCACGACGGGCCAGCGGTGGCGGGGGCTGGGGTCATGCGCGTAGGTTCAAATCGGTTTCCTGTCATGGATTCAATGAACCTGACCGTGATTGCTCTTGGTCCCACGCAGACCATCGTAAGTGCAGTGATGCCGCAGCGCAGCGAGGCGCTGCTGGAAGAAGTGTTCGGAGGACTACTGCGAGGCAACAGCTCGGATCAGAAGCAGCGGCTATCGGGACTAATGCTGAGGTCATTCCCAGACTTCGCGATGGCCCCGCAACAGTGGAACAAGCAGGGGGATTCGTGGAAGGAGACCGTGTGGAGATCGAGAATAGCCCATCTAACTGGCGACTACGAAGAACACCCGGACGCAGGTATCAGTTTATTCGGATAGATCGCAAAGTCGAACAATTGCAAGTTCGTTTATGCGCCAGCCCGCATGCCGCGGCCCGTAACATGGTAGCAGCCTCGCGGGACGCCGCGCACTGAGAGCGAGCGAAGGGATGAAGAAGATCCTGTACGTCTACAAGGAGGGCGACTTTCACATCAGCGAATCGGCCGGACGGCTGATCGGGAAGGACCTGGCCGCGGACGGCCGCTACGAGCTGGAGATGACCACCGACCTCGACGCGTTCGCGGCGCTGCCTCGCGGCGACTATGCGGCGGTCGTCGTCTACACGACCGGGTGCCACGACGAGTTGCGCGGTGCGCGCGATGCCGGACTGCTGCAGTTCGTGAGAGGCGGCGGCGGGTTCGTGGGCCTTCATTCGGCCGCCGACAGCTTCCGCAGGAGCCGCCCCTACCTGGAGATGCTGAACGGCGAGTTCCTGAGCCATCCGGCTCATCATGAATTCGCGGTCCGGATCCTGGACGGCGACCACTACATCACGCGGCGCATCTCGGACTTCCAAGTCTTCGATGAACTGTACCAGTTGCAGGGCTTCGACCCGGGCCGGTGCACGGTGCTCGCGGACGCCGGTTTCCGGAACGAGAGCCATCCGGTCGTCTACGTACGCGAGCACGGGCGCGGGCGGGTTGCGTACCTCGCCAACGGGCACACCCCGCAGGCGTGGCGGACCGCGGCGTTTCGCAAGCTGGTCACCCGCTCAATCGCATGGACCGCGGGGGCCGATGGCGACGGGAAGACGATCAGATGCGGACTGCTCGGGTACGGGCCGAACTTCAACATGGGTCGCAACCACTACGGGTGGCTGAGCGAGGTGCCCAGCCTGCGGCCCGTTGCGATGTGCGACATCGACCCGGCACGCGTCGAAACGGCACGCCGGGAGTGTCCCGACCTGGAGCTCTACACCACCAGCACCGAAGAGATGCTGGCCGATGCGGACCTCGATCTGGTCGTGGTGATCCTGCCGCACTCGCTCCACGAGAAGGCCGCGCTGGAGTGCCTGGATGCGGGCAAGCACGTGGTCATCGAGAAGCCGTTCTGCATCACCGTGGAGGAGGCGAACCGCATCGCACGACGGGCGCGTGAGTCGAAGCTGGCCGTCAGCGTGTTTCACAACCGGCGATGGGATCCGGACTACCTGGCCATACGGGACGTGATCGACCGCGGCCTCATCGGCGAGGTGTTTCATGTCGAGTGCCATCACGGGGGCTACGGGCACCCCGGTCTCTCATGGCGTTCCGACAAGGCGGTCAGCGGCGGCGTCCTCTACGACTGGGGAGCGCACTTCCTCGACTGGATCCTGAATCTGGTGCCGGCGAAGATCGCCCAGGTGACCGGCACCCGCCATGACCGGGTATGGCACGGGGTGACGAACGAGGACTACATGAAGGTGGACCTGCGATTCGAGAACGGGGTGACAGCCGAATTCGTGTCGTCCCGGATCAGCGCGCTGCCGCAGCCGAGATGGCGGATCCTGGGCACGCTGGGAGGGCTGGAGGCCGGCACGACGAGGGACGAGTTGCGCCTGGTGAGCTACGCGTCCGGTGTCCGGCACGATGGCGTCGTGCCGGTGTCGCCGCGGATGGAGTCGCAGATCAGCTACTACCGGCAGCTCGCCGACCACCTGCTGCTGGGAGAGCCCAACCCGGTCACGCCGGAGCAGGCGCGACGGGTGATCGGCGTCATTCAGGCCGCCGAGCTCAGCGCCGAACGCGGGGTCAGCACTCCTCCATTGGATGGGTGCGAGTAGCGCGCGCTCACTCTTACGAGTGAGGTTCGCTCCGCTCACTCGGTGACGTACGCCGCGTACAGGAAGACGTCCTCCGGGCGTTCGGCGTCCCAGTCGACGCGCAGCATGAAGGGAGCCGCGAGTCCTTCCACCAGCTCCCGGCCGCGCCAGCGTACCGGCACGCGCAGCCCCTCGCTCGCAAGCGGCACGCAGTCCTCCGCCATGTACCCGGGTATCGGCCGCATTCGCTCGTCCAGCAGCGTGGCCCGCAGCCGGTTGCGGGGCGAGACGCCCTGTGCGTTGATGCTGATCCGAGCCGTGGCTCCCTGCAGGTCGATGGGGCAGGAGATGAAGTGGGGCGCCCCATACTCCGGCACCATGTCGCCGATGTGCTCGCGCCAGTACAGTTGGTGGGTGTCCTCGCTCGGCTGCAGATTTGGCCGCGGATCCGGCACCACCTCGAAATAGCCCATCCGGTCGCGCGGGAAGCGTGCCACGTTCAGGTCGCCACCGCGCCAGTTGGCGTACCAGATGAGCGATTCGTCGCCGACGTTGGCGAACCCCTGCCCCTGCTCCAGGCACGGAAACGCAAAGCCGTCCGAGCGGTCGATCTCGTAGGCGGGGATGAAACGGAAGTCCGGAAGCGGCTCCGAGAAATGCAGGCCGTCGTTGCTCACCAGCAAGCCCAGGTCCATGCTGACGAAGCGGCGGTCGTTGGACTCTCCGTGCCACATGCCATAGACCCCCAGCACCACGTTGCCGCGGTCCCACAGTCCGGCGCCGAGGTGCACCTGCTCGCCCGCGTGGCAGCCGGCGAGCAGGCGGTGCGGCGCTTGGTCACGGCGGAAACCCAGGACGACCGCGTCGCTCCAATGGTCGAAGTCGTAGGACACGAAGGTGACCAGCGCCCGTTTCGTGCCGACGTTGCCTCCCTGGCCGTTCAGAACGTATCTGCCGCCATGCTTGATCAGGCCGGTCGGCTCGACCGCGTTGTGCTTGAGGATCGGGTTGTTGGGGCCCTCGGTCCAGCGCAGGCCATCAGGGCTGAACGACGCCATGATGTAGTACGGATGTGTCTCGTTGATCATCTTGAAGCGTCGAGACGGATCCGGATCGTCGGGATCGTAGAGCACCGAGCATGAGGTGGGCTCCCGCTCGCTCTGGAACGAAACAATGTTGTTGTGCTTCGAACCGTTGAACTCGACGAGTCCGAGGTCCGGTTTCGTCCAATTGACGCCGTCGGAGCTGGTCGCGTAGCAGACGTGGGCCGGCGAGCGGCGGCCATCGAGCGTGCCGGCTCCCAGGTACCACAGCCGTAGCTCGCCGTCGACCTCGCATACCGCTCCGTAGTACTTGATCTGCTCGCCGTCAGGCGCGTCCGCAGCGCCACGCTCCATCGCGACGAGGTGACCCTTGTAGGGATTCATCCCTTCGACCAGGCCGATCCGCAGACGGTAGCGGAAGGGAATGCTCCGGTCGTCGTACGGAAACAGCACGGCCTCGGCAAGTGGCGTCATCACGCCACCGTTATGGACGATCATCTCGGTCCCGGTGATAGATGATCCGTCGGCGCAGCGCAAGGGCACCCGACGATGGACTGGTTCAACGACGACCTCTTGCACCCCGAATGCCCATTGGACTAAGTTCTTTGGACTTAGTCTGGAGGCAATGCCATGCGCGTGGTCAACATGCACGAAGCCAAGACACATCTGTCCCGGCTGGTTCAGGCAGCCGCACAGGGTGAGCCGTTCATCATCGCTCGCGCCGGCACGCCGATGGTAAAGGTCGTGGCGATAGACGCTCCTGAGCCCGGAGAGGTGCGGAGGACCGGGTTTCTGTCCGGCGTCATCTCGTCGCCGGCCGATTTCGACCGCATGGGGTCGAGCGAGATCCAGGGGCTGTTCGAAGGCGACGCATGAAGCTGCTGCTCGATACCCACATTCTGCTGTGGGCGGCGGGCGAACCGAACCGGTTGCCGGCCCTTGTGCGGGGGCGCCTGGAAGACCCGGCGACGGAACTCTTCTACAGCGCCGCATCACTATGGGAGGTTTCGATCAAAAGCGCCCTGGGCCGTGAGGACTTCAGGGTCGATCCTCGCGTCCTGCGACGAGGATTGATGGAAAACGGTTACCGGGAGTTGGCGGTCACCGGGGCCCACGCGACGGCGGTGGACCTCCTGCCGGCCGTTCACAAAGACCCGTTCGACCGAATGCTGGTTACGCAGGCGCAGATTGAGGGCATGACCCTGCTGACGTCGGACTCGGTCGTAGCCCGCTATCCAGGACCGATCGAGCTGATTTGAGATCGCGTCAGGCGAGCACGTTCCAGACGAGGCCTGCGGCCACGGAGCCGGCCAGCGCGATGCCCAGATAGGAGGCGAATACCCGCGGCTTGACCAGCGCCCAGACCGCGATCGCCGCCGGGATGCAGCTCACGCCGCCGGCGATGACGAACGACATGGCCGCTCCGTTGGACATGCCTTGCGCCAGCAGCGCGTGGACCAGCGGTACCGTGGCGTAGCCGTTCAGGTAGGCCGGTGCCCCGACCACCGCGGCGACGAGGATCGGCCACAGCCCGTCACCCCCGAGCACCGACGCGATCACCTCCGCGGGCAGGTAGCGCAGCATGAGCGCCTCCACCAGGTAGGCGAGCAGCAGCCACTTCCCCAGGAACAGCGCATTCCGGGCCGCGGTGTCGCGGAACGCCCGGCGGCGCTCCGGCGCCCGCCAGAAGGCCCACTCCGGACGGCCGCTGAACGGATCGCTGCCGCAACCGGTTCCGCAGCTCGTCCCGCAGGCGCCGCCTGCGGAGCTCGCCTTCAGCGGATCGGCGAATACGCGGCTTCCCGCCCACGCCTTCACCAGCAGGCCGCCGCCCACGCCCAGGGTCACCGCCGCCACCGTCTTCGCCACGGCGAATCCCGTGCCGAGCGTGCCCGCGGTGATCAGGAACATAGCCGGGTCCATCAGCGGGGATGCGAGCCAGAACGCCATCACGGCCGACAGCGGCGCTCCCACCGCCAGCAGCGCGGCGATGAAGGGGATCACTTCGCAGGAGCAGAACGGCGCCAGTCCCCCGACCACCGCGCCCAGGACGATCATCCGCACCTCGGGGCCGGTGAACGCTTTGCTCAGCAGCGCCTCGGCGCCGGTGGCCTTCAGCCATGCCACGGCCAGCACCGCGCAGGCGATGAATACGCCGGTCCGCAGGATCTCCTCCCCGGCGAACCGCACCGCGGGCAGCACCTGAGTTGGATCGATCAGCGCGACCAGCACCGGGATCAGCCCGATCGCCAGCCACGCCTTGTCGAGCCGCCGCCACAGATGGAGCAGGCGTTGCCTCCCCCGCGCGGAGGGAGCCAAGGGCGCGGGCGTGCTTCCGCAGCACGCCACGTCAGCTTTGGTTTCGCGGAGCGATACAGCCGGTTCACTCATGATCGGCTCCCGCATGGGGGTGCGCGCTGTCGGTGCAGCACTCCGAAAGGAGATAGGCCGACAGCGCCTGCACACTCGGATAGGCGACCGCGGCGCAGATGATCGAGCGGCCGCGCTTGACGCGGTTGACCAGCCCTGCCTGGGTCAAGATGCGCACGTGGTGGGTCAGGGTGGAGCCGGTCACCCCGCTCCGTTCGCCAAGCGTCCCGATCGGCAGGCCCTCCGGCCCGGCGCGCACCAGGGTGTGCAGGACCGCCAGGCGCTGCTCCGACCCGAGTGCCGCAAAGCTCGACGCCGCGTCCTCGACCGTCAGGGTCGCCGGTCCGTCGTGAGCCATAGTTCTATAATTGTCGAACTATAGAACGGCTGTCAATCCTCGGCCGCACCCCGTCGCGGTGGCTTCGTCAGTGGGCGCCCTAAGCGCCGGCCGCCGCTCCAAGGCTCAGCGCGACGAACCGGAAGGTCACCGACTGCGTCGACCAGCGCTTGCGCGCGCGCAACTCCTCGAACGTCTGCAGGTAACTCGCGACCGGGTCGTTGGATGTGCTCATGCCCTCAGCATAGGCAGAGACGCCTCGGGCCAGATCGATGGCCGCGGACTACGGATCCTGTTTGGGCACCTGGCCTTTCGCAGCGATGCCGAGGTCCTTGCAGATCTCTCTGCGCTTCACGGCTCTCGTGCGGTAGTGTCAAAATGATACGGAACATTCTTTATTGGCACAGCATAGGTCAAAATGTCCCGAAGAAGACGCTGCGGAATGAAGAGGAGCGGTAGAATGTGATAGATCCTCCTTCATTCCAAGGTTTTTATTTCGTTTTCTCGGAAATGATTGCAGCTTTGTGGAGAGTTCCTTCGGATAGGTGGCACGGAACCTGCTGTATTAATTGACATGAGGCGACGGCCTCAAGATCACATTTCAGGAGGACACCATGAGGACTTTGGTGCCACATCGATCCGTCCGTCCGAGCAGCATCTTCGACGGTTTCGATCACATCTTCGACTCCTTCTTCACCGAGCAGTCGCCGGCCGCGCGCACCCGCGCACCCGCCGTGGACATCCGCGAGGAGGAAAAGGCGTACGTGTTGCAGGCGGAGCTGCCCGGCGTTGCGGAGAAGGACCTAAAAGTCAGCATCGACGACAACGTGCTGAGCATCTCCGCAAACGGCGACGAGAAGGACGAGCAGAAGTCCGGGGGCTATCTGGTCCGGGAACGCCGCCGGGCGTCATTCACCCGCAGCTTCGTGCTGCCGGGGGACACCGACCATGAGTCGGTGGGGGCATCCTTCAAGGACGGGCTTCTGACCCTGCAGGTCTCGAAGAACCAGGCGAGCAAGGCACGGGAGATCCCGATCAAGGCAGGATAGACGCAGGCTCGCGACGCGACTGCCCCAGCGGTTCCGGCCGGCTGGGGCCTTCGTGTGCGCTACGTCTCGCGAAGCGGGGGCGTGCGCCACCCGGACGACGCCTCTACAATGCGCACATGGGTGGAACCAGCAGAGATCTGATCGGCGACGGCTGGCTCTCGGAGCCGGCAATCTACTGTACCGACCTGGACGCATGCCGGCCGGCGGCCGCGCTGTACCCGGGCTCGCGCGCTCGCCACTGGCGTTTGTTGTCGTACGAGCTCGAGGGGCTGAGCGGCACCATGGTGCGTGCCGACGAGGAGACGGACGCTCCCGAGCTCACCTATTCGCTGCGTGCCTCCGGCTACCACGCGGTCTCACTGGGGCTGATGGCTGAGTCCTCGGAGGACGTGGTAGTGCTGGCCCGCCTGAGCGGGGATGCGAGCTCCACCGTGCTCACCTGCCCGGTGACCGACCGCGCCGGGCGGCACCGGATCCGGGAGCTGTTCTGGAAGATCGCCGACCTGAGCGGTCAGGATCTGGTGATCGGCCAGCAGAACCGGCGGATCGCTGCCGGGACCGCGCCGGGGTGCGTGCTGGGCAGTCCCGTGCGCCTGGCGTACGTGAAGCTGGTCCCGCTCACCGAGGCGCAGGTCGCAACCTGCCGGGCCGACGAGGCTCGCCGGGACACCCGGCGGCTGTACGGCCACAACGATGCCCACGGCCTGCACTACGCCACGCGGCCGACGGAAGCGGCCCACATCCAGCGCCGCATCGAGATGTTCCGGAACACCGACTTCTCGCGCCTGTACTGGGAGTGCGGCATGGGCGACTTGCTCTACTACCTGGGTACCGCCGGCCGGCTGCCGACGTTGGACGGGCTGGACGACTTCGCGCGAACCGGAGACCGCCTGAATCGCGAGAGCTGGCAGGTTCTGCGCGAGCAGGGCATCGACCCGTTCCGGGTCGCCCTGGAGCACGCCCACGACATGGGCCTGGAGTTCCACGCCACCTACCGGCCGGCGGGGTTCCGGTTTCCGCCGGACCACGACCACTTCGACCACGGCGACTCCTTCTACGTGCGCCACCCCGAGCTGCGGGGACGCGACCGCGACGGGCGCGAGACTCCTCGCATCTCCTACGCCTTCCCGGAGAGCCGGCGCTTCGCGGTGTCCCTGCTGACCGAGGTGGCCACCGACTACGACGTGGACGGCATCTGTCTGGCCTACAACCGGCGGCCCCCGTTCAGCGAGTTCGAGCCGCCGCTGATCGACAGCTTCGCGGCGCAGCACGGCCGGGATCCGCGCTCCCTGCCGGACGACGACGAGACGTGGCTGTGGCACCGCTGCGGCGTGCTCACCAGCTTCATGCGCGAGGTGCGCGCGGCGCTCGACGAGGTGGCGCGCAGCGGGCGGCGCGGGCGCATCCCGGTCACCGCCATCGTCATGCGCGACGCCGCGGAGAACCTCTACTACGGCATGGATCTGCAGACCTGGGTGAGGGAGGGGCTGGTGGACACCCTGATCCCCTACACGTCCGCGGTGTTCCTGGACAGCGCCGCCGACTCCTGGGTGGACCCGCGCGGGGCGGACTGGTTCGTCGAGCTGACGCGTGGCACCGGCTGCACGCTGTCGATGAGCCTGCTGCCCCGCATGATGCCGCCGGCGGTGTACCGCGAGCGCGCCGCGGGGCTGTATCGGGCCGGCGTGGAGAGCTTCTTCTTCTGGGACTGCACGCCCGGCCGCGGCAACTACACCGAGTCATGGAGCGCCCTGCGGCGCCTGGGCCACAGGGACGAGGTGCTGGCCTTGACGGAGGCCGGCACGCCGGATCTCAGCGTCGTCCGGCGGCCGCTGACCAGCCTGGACGGGTGGGACCTGTCCTACGCCACGCCCGGGTAGCCGGTGGGTATGGAGACGTACGAGCGTTCTACGGCTCTCCCTCACTCCTTGGAGCGCGTATTCGCCTGGCACGAGACCGCGGCTTCGTTCGATCGCTTCCTGCCTCCCCTTCCGCGTATGGAGCTGCTGGAACGTACCGGGACGATTCGCGACGGCGACCGCGCTACCCTTCGCGTAGGGGTCGGTCCCTTCGGATTCCGCTTCACGGTGGAGCACGAAGGCTACCAGCCGCTCAAGGAGTTCGGTGACCGACACATCGGCGGTCCCTACCGATCGCTGCGGCACCGTCATGTCTTCCGCTCGACCGGGGAGGCGAGCTGCGAGCTCACCGACCGGATCCACTGTGAGCCGCGTCTCATGTCAGCAATGCTGGGCCGTGCGTGGCTCCAGCGCACCATGGAGCGCACGCTGGAGTTCTGCCAGAAGCGCGTCCGCCGCGATCTGGACCGTCATGCTGCCGGCCCGACGGAGCCGTTGCGGGTGCTGGTCTCCGGCGCGTCCGGGTTGATCGGCGGCGCGCTCACGGCGTTTCTGGAGAGCGGCGGCCATGCGGTGGTCCGGCTGGTACGACGGCCACCGGCCTCCGCGGGCGAGATCGCCTGGGACCCGACCGCCGGGCAGATCGACGCGGGTGCGCTGGAAGGGTGCGACGCGGTGATCCACCTGGCGGGGGAGAACATCGGCGCCGGCCGCTGGACCGCGGCGCGAAGGCGCCGCATCCGGGAGAGCCGCGTCGCGTCGACCGAGCTGCTCTGCGGCGCGCTCAGCGGGCTGCGCCGGCCACCCGCGGTGCTGGTAGCCGCGTCGGCCGTCGGCTACTACGGCGACGTGGAAGGCACGGTCGACGAATCCGCGCCGGCCGGCGACGGCTTCCTGGCCGAGGTGACGGCCGCCTGGGAGCAGGCGGCCGAACCGGCACGGGCCGCGGGCATCCGCGTCGCGCACGCTCGTCTGGGACCGGTGCTCAGCCCCAGGGCGGGGATGCTGAAGCGGCTGCTGCCGGTGTTCCGCGCGGGCGCCGGCGGCGTGGTCGGCAGCGGCAGGCAGCCGATCAGTTGGATCGGGCTGGATGACGCGGTCGGCGCCCTGCACTTTCTGATGAGCAGCGACCAGGCGCAGGGCCCGATCAACGTGGTGGCGCCGCGAGCGGCCACCAACCGGGAGTTCACCCACGCGCTGGCCGCCGTCTTGCGCCGGCCGGCGTTTGCTCCGGCCCCTGGTATTGCCATCCGCGCCCTGTTCGGGGAGATGGGCGATCAGCTCATCCTCCAGGGGCAGGCGGTGGTCCCTGCGCGGCTGACCGAACTGGGCTTCCGCTGGCTGGAGCCGACTCTGGACGGCGCGCTGCGCTGGGAGCTGGGCATGCCCGCACCTGAGCCCCCGGCCGGCTGACGGCCGTGGCCCGGCAGCTTCGGCCTGCGCCGTGATCGACTTCGGTCTCTTCGGCCACCCGCTCGCCGGGACCCCTTTCGGCGTGGCCCTGGACCTGTGCATTGTCCTGGCGGCCATAGCGTGGCTGCTGTCGGTCGTCACCCGCGACTACTCCTGGGTGGACCGGCTCTGGTCGATCTGCCCGCCGGTCTACTGCCTGATCGTTGCGGCCGCCCTCGGCTTCGGTTCGGCCCGCGTGAACCTGATGACGGTGCTCGTCTGCCTCTGGGGCGCGCGCCTGACGTTCAACGCGGCCCGCAAGGGCGGATTCCGGCTCGGTGGCCAGGACTACCGATGGGCGGAGGTCCGCGCACGTTTGGGATCCGTCGGGTTCCAGGTTCTCTACGCCATTCTCACACCCTGGCAGATGTTCCTCATCTGGCTGTTCACCGCCCCGGTGCACCAGGCCTGGCTGTGGCGCGAGGCGCCGCTGGGGGTGCTCGACATCCTGGCGGCTGTGCTGTTTCTTGCGCTTCTCGCGTTCGAAACCGTCGCCGACGAGCAGATGTGGGCATTCCAGCAGGACAAGAAGCGGCGCAGGAGGGCAGGCGAGCAGGACGTCCAGCCGTTCCTCAGGACCGGGCTGCGCCGCTACTCCCGCCATCCCAACTACCTGGGCGAGATCGGCATGTGGTGGGTCTTCTATCTGTTCGCCGTCGCAGCGTCGGGGCAGTGGATGCACTGGACGGGTCTCGGGTTCGTCTGCGTCACGCTGCAAATCGTCGGCTCCATTCCCCTCACCGAGAGGATCTCCGTGGCGAAGTACCCGGACTACCGCGCCTACCAGGTGTCGACGCCGGTGTTGGTTCCGCTACCTCGGTTCCGCGCGAAGGGGCGTCGATGAGCCTGGCCCGGCTACGGCTCCGGCATGCACGCCGTGCAGCGTCCTCCGCAGACGGATGCCCCCGGAGCTGAGCATTCAGTAGCCGGCCTCCTTGTCCACCAGCCCCAGGAGGGGCCGGCCCTCCCGATAGCGGCGCAGATTCTCGACGACGCGGTCCACGAACTGCCGTTGTATCTCGACCGAGTTGGCGGAGTGGTTGGAGAGGATGAGGTTGTCCAGCTCCCACAGCGGTGAGTCCGAAGGCGGCAGGCCTTCCTGGATCTGCAGGTCCGCCCCGGCGATCCACCCCTCGCGCAGCGCGCGCACCAGCGCGTCCAGGTCGAAGATCACGCTCCGGCCTGTGATGTCGATCAGGTAGGCCGTGCGCTTCATCGCCCGGAACTGCCGCGCGCCGAACAGACCCTCGGTGAGTGGCGTGCGCGGCACGCAGACGACCACGAAGTCCGCCTCCGCCAGCAGCTCCTCCAGCCGGTCGGGGGCGAGGCTGGCCGCCAAGTGCGGGGACGCCTTCTCGCTCCGCGAGCAGCCGATGACGCGGGCGCCGAAGCAGGCCGCCAGCCGCGCCAACTCCATGCCGATCCCGCCCAGGCCGACGATGCCGACCGTCTTGCCGCGCAGCTCGTGCGGGGCGACCCAGTCGTGCCGCCGCTCGCGCTGCTGCCGCAGGTAGGCCGGCAGGCGATAGGTGAACGCCAGCATCGACGCCATGGCGCGCTCGGCTCCGGGGACGTCGAAGATGCCCTTGAGGCAGGCGAGCTGGATGGGGCTGGCGACCACTTCCGGAATCAGCACATCCTCCACGCCGCCCGTGCACGCGTGAATCAGCTCCAGCTTCGGCGCGCCGCGCAGCAGCTCCGCATCCACGCGGCGCGCAATCAGCACGCGGGCCGTGGCGAGGTGCCGGCGTGTCTCGGCGCGGTCCTCGGTCATGGTCAGCCTGATGCCGGCCATGCGGCGGGCTCGCTCCCCGAGCTCCTGCACCACCAGCGTGGACAGCACCTCGATCGGTTCGTGGTCGGTCATGGTCCGCCCGCTCCCACGGTGTTGGCACCCGGGACAAGAGTGGTCGGCACGCGTTGCATCGTACCGTGCGCGGTGGCGACCGTGGCGCCGTCCGGCCCCAGCTTCACGACGACGCCGGCCGAGGCGAGGATGTGCAGGTGCGCGGCGACGGTCAGCGCCGACCACGGGCCGTGCGGGACGCAGCGCATGCCGTGCTCGCGGGCGCTCACGGCCACCTCGAACGCTTGCGTCACGCCCATCAGGGCCGCGTCCGGCTGCACGGCGTCGACGGCGCGCTACTTGATGAAGGGCTGGCACTGGTACACAGGTGCAGGTGTCCTTATCATTGGAGGAAGATTATGGGAACTCATGGAATATCGAGTGACGACCTGAAGTCGGCGCTCACACATCTTTCTGAACACGGATACGCCGTAATTGAAGGTGTACTCAGTGAAGCTGAAGTCCGGCACTACCGGGGTCTCGTCGAGGAGCTTTTTGAACGAGAACGACAACATCCCTTCGAGCCTGAAGACGGTCCCGCGTTGGTGGGAGATGACAAAATCGAAGCGTATCTGAAAGAAAGCTACCAGATCAGTGAAGCTGAGCAGGCTCGACTCATGCGGCGAATCCGCCATTCACGTGCACAAAACCAAGGCACACCATGGCCCGTTCCTCCTTCATCGGTAGCTAAGAATTTCCTTCACTTGCCGACCCTGTTTGATTATGACCAGTCCCAGCGTATCTGGAACGTAGTCAACAAGGCGCCAGATTTCGGAAAATTGATAGAACATCCGGTAGTGCTTTCGTTGGTGCGGGAGATTCTCGGCGACGATTGCGTGCTCGCTGACTGTAGCGCGACCAGTATTGGTCCCCACACCGATGAAGGTGGAGCATGGCATGTGGATGTGCCGCTCGGTCAGTTGCCGGAGCCTTTACCAGATTTTCCACTGACCATTCAGAATGCTTGGATGCTCGATGCGTTCACAACGACCAACGGGGCGACGCAGATTGTTCCGAACAGCCATCTCACTCGCAGAAAGCCCAAATGGGGAGGACAGCAGGAGGACGGAACAACACTGACTGGACCCGCCGGCTCGGTCGCTATCTGGCTTTCAAATACATGGCACCGATCGGGACCAAACGCGACAGACAATCCCCGTCGAGCAATTCTCTGCTATTACTCTCGCTCATGGATTAAGCCATTTACCGACTTTACATCAATGGCCCCGGAGGTGGCGCAAACCTTCTCACCGGAGTTGCGGTATCTTCTGGGATTTTCGGCGAGTGCGCCCGTGCGAGGGTAGATGTCAGTTCGCCCGAGACTCGCGGCGAGCTGGCCGTCATCGGAGAGCGAGCGGCGCGCCGCTGCCGTCGAGCAGCGCCAGCCGCAGGTCGATGCGGTCGACCGCCATGCGCTGGTCGGGCCGATAGCGGCAGGTCCAGTAGTTGACGATCGCGCTGCCGTCCCGCAGGAAGCAGACGCCGGGGTTGGTGAACGCGCGATTCGGGTCCGACTCGATCACGCTCCGTCGCTGCCACGTCCGGCCTTCATCGCCGGAGACGGCAAGGCTCAGCGGACTGCGCTTGCCGAAGTGGCTGCCGAACGCCGGGTCGTACTCGCTGTCGTTCCACAGCAGCCACAGCTCGCCGCTCCGCGGATGGCGCGCTAGCTCCGGGCACGATTCCGGCGCGCGCAGCGCCGTGGCCTGGGGCGCCGACCAGGTCAGACCTCCATCGCGCGAGCGGCAGGAGAAGACGCTGCCGAGCTGGGTGCGCATCACCATCAGCACCGAGCCGTCGATCAGCGCCTCGACGTGCGGCTCCATGCAACCGCGCAGCGGTAGCAGCGCGGCGTCGCCCTCCTGCCAGCTCTCGCCATCGTCGTCGCTGACGAGGCAGCGCGCCTGGATGCTCGCCTGTGGGGTCCACAGCTCACCGATATGGTGCTCGACCGGGAACAGCAGCCGGCCCGACGGCAGCCGCTTGACGGCCGAGCTGGCGCAGCCGAACGGCCGGTGCTTCCAGATGACCCTCCTGTCGCCGAAGTGCTCGCCTTCGTCGGTCGAGCGCACGACGTAGCCGGTGCTGTCCACCGCCTGACCGGAGCCGATCGTCTGATAGGCGTAGTAGAACAGCAGGAGCTCGCCGCGCTGCGAAGGCAGCAGGGACGGGCTGTACACGTTGATCTGGTGCGGCGCCGGCTCCGCCACGACCCGTTTGCCGGCCCAGGAGCGCCCGCCGTCGTTCGATACCACGGCGACCAGCCTGTTCGGGGCGTCATCGCCACCGCCGCGCTCGCTCGCCACGTACTCCTGGTAGATCAGCAACAGCGACCCGTCACTGCGCTGGAAGACGGCACCCTCGGAGTTGCGCGGGTGCTCCGCCGACGCGACCGCGATGGTTACCGCAACGACCGCAGACCGTCGAGAGCGCGGCTTGATCCGTCCATCAGGAACACATCGTCGCTGCCCACGGCAACAAGCCGGAATCCCTGCTCGATGTAGGCGCGGGCGGTGACCGCGTCGTGGGCGTAGGCCATGCCCGGCAGGACGTGGTGGCGTCCACACGCATCGAGCACCGTCTCCACGGCCGCGACCACACGCGGGGCGGCGAACTCCAGGTGGCAACCGAGGCTCGCGGACAGATCACCGAGACCGAGCAGGGCGACGTCGATGCCCTGCACCGACAGGATCTCGTCGATGCGCTCGACGGCGTCGCCGGTCTCGATCTGTATGGCGACCACGGTCCGGTCGTTCGCGGATCGCAGGTATTCGGCCTCGAGCCTGCCGTATCCGGCGGCACGCCTGGGACCCATGCCGCGGCTGCCGAGCGGGGGATACTTGCAGGCGTCGACCGCGGCCAGCGCCTGCGACCTGTCGTTGACCAGCGGGAAGACCACCCCGTCGGCCCCGCAGTCCAGCACCCGGCCGGCCAGGCTCGGCTGGTCCGGCGGCGTGCGCACCAGCGCGGCGGTGGGGCTGCCGTTCATCGGCTGCAGCAGACGCTGCAGCGACTCGACGGTCAGCGGCGCATGCTCCAGGTCGAACAGGAGCCAGTCGAACCCCTGGTGCGCCAGCATCTCGGTCACGTCCGGGTGACCGATGGAGATCCAGGTGCCCACCGAGACGCGATCGGAGAGGATCCTGCTCTTGAGCTCCGACAGATGCACCGTGGCCTCCAGATCACCGTCCGCCGAATACCCCACGTTCCTCAGATGACGGCCCGCACCTGCGCCAGGTAATGAGCCATCTGCGCGGCGGTGTCGATGAATATATCAGGATTGGCCTGCAGTTCCCCGTATCCGCTGAACGCATGCGACCACTGCGCGGTCGCTTCGTCGATGTAGCAGGACCGGGGCCCGAGGAAGAAGCCGCCGTCGGCTTGCTGCGCGGCCACGATGTGGTCGGCCATCCGCACGGCGGCCGCCAGGTAGCGCGGTTCGCCGGTAGCCTGGTGCAGTGCGGCGCAGGCCCAGGGTGTCTTCCACACGTGATCGGCGAAGCCGGCGTAGCCGTCGAACAGGTCGAACATCTCCCGGGCCACGCTCAGGTAGTCGTGCTCGCCGGTGGCGCGGCACAGGGCGGTCAGGAAGGCGATGATGTAGCCGATGTCCCAGTACGCGTTGCCTCCCTCCGGGTTGTCGCGCCGCAGCGCCGAGCCGCTCCCCCACGGCATGTCCGCGCGGCCGTCGTAGTCCGCGATCGGCCCGCCGCGCTGCGTGTCCCAGACCGTCAGGTAGCGGTCGGCCGGCTCCGGCTGCATCCGGTGCATCCGGAGCAGGAACCGGCCGGCCCTCTCCGCGTGCTGCAGATGACCGGTGACGAGCAGGGCGATGCCACCGTGAGCGGTCACCGCGGGATCGATCAGGTCCGGTGCCTCGGTGCGATAGCGGATACCCCCGCACGGGTCCTGGAAGCGAACGAGCGACCGGGCCAGCGGCACGGCGAGGTCGCTCCGTCCCCAGACCGCGGCGCCGCGGATCAGGTAGGGATAGACGTAGAGGTCGCCGACGCCGGGCAGCGGCTGGACGCTCACCGTCCCGGCGGCGGTCAGAAACGCGCGCCGGACGAAGTCGAGGCAGCGATTGGCGCGGCTCCAGTCGTCGGCCGACCCTCCGCTCAGCAGTGCCAGCGGTTGCGAGTAGTAGCCCCAGATCGAGCCGGCGCCGGCGGTCGACCCGTCCCGCCGCTGCCGTCCGCGGAGGAATCGTCCCGCCCGGCTGAGCGCGCGGTCGTACCGGTCGCTCGCGGCTGCCGGGTCGACCTCCACCGGATGACGATAGATCGGTGGCGTGGCCGGCTCAAGGCAGCCGGAGACTCGGCCGGCTGGACCGGTGCCTCGGTTACGGGGTACGCTCACGCTCGCCCGCGCGGCGAGGTAATCGTCACCGACCGCGTGGCACGCTCTCGCCGACGCGGGCAGACGCTTCGCACACGGAGGTTGAGCATGCACATTCGATCAAGCACGCCCGTCGTGGCCGTGGTGGCCCTGTTGGCGTTCTGGCTGGTGCCGTCGGTGGCCTTTGCCACCGGGCAGGAGGAGGGTGCCGCCGCAGACCAGCCGGTGGAGATCACCTGGCAGTTGCGGGAGACGACCTCCTACGCGGCCCAGGTCGCCGAGGAGCAGTTCAACGTCCGTATCCTCGGCAACGGCATCTGGAACAACGACACGGAGAAGATCGACTTGATGTTCGCCTCCGGCGAGGCGCCCGAGGTCTTCTCGGCCGGCGACGATCAGCTCCACTACCGTGACGGGCTGACCCGAGAGATCCCGCTGGCCATGATCCAGGAGTTCGCGCCGCTGCACTA
Source organism: Spirochaetia bacterium (assembly GCA_965262795.1). Lineage (GTDB taxonomy): Bacteria > Spirochaetota > Spirochaetia > SZUA-6 > Bin103 > CATQHW01. The sequence continues at coordinate 5,185,059 of OZ253561.1, forward strand.
CCAGTGGATGCTCGACCATCCGGTCGCGCTCAACGTCAGCCGCAGCCCGGACAGCGAGGATGCCTACATCGGGCTGGTCGGGGTGACGATGTCGACCAACGTGCCGCTGATCGGCTTCTGGGCCACCCGCGCCGACTTCGCCGAACGGGTCGGTAAGCCGATTCCCGACTACTATGAGACGCGCTGGCAGGTCAGCACCGAGACCGACCGCACGTGGTTCGCGCCGGCCAACCTTACGCTCGACTGGGTCGAGGAGCTGTTGACGCTCTACCGTGACGGCGATCCTGACGGCAACGGCAAGAACGACACCATCCCGGTGGCCGCATCCAACAACATCACCTGGAGCTTCGGGACGCTCTTCGGCGCCTTCGGGCTGCCGATGTACTCGATCAATGTCGGTGCTGGCGGTGTGCCGAATTATCAGGACGAGAACGGGGACTTGGTGCTGCAGCCGGTCTCGCCGCGCTACCGGAAGTTCCTGGCCCACTTGGCCGACTGGTACGGCAAGGGATTCATCGATCGCGAGTTCCCGACCCTGACCATCCAGGACATGTGGCAGAAGGACATGGCCAACATCACGGCGGTGCAGTTCACCAGCAACTCCACCTACGTGAACCCCACGCTGGAGCGGCCGCCCAACAACGCCACCCTGGAAGAGGTCGCGGCCGGCGCGAGCGTGGCGATGATGCCGCCGCCGATCGGTCCCGAGGGTTATCAGGGCGTGCAGGTCTACCAGGCGCACTCGGCGATCAGCAACTGGGGAGCGCTCAAGATCCGCCACGACGTCAGCGACGAGAAGCTGGCCAAGATCCTGCAGATCTGGGATTGGCGCCAGCATGACCCGGAGGGCTGGATGATCAGCCAGTTCGGCAAGGAAGACGTGCACTTCACTTGGTCCGGCGAGCCGGGCAACTCGAAGCCGAACCACGTGCCGCGCGAGGAGGTGGAGGCGAACCACCCGGACGAGCCCGTGCTCGGCAGGTTCTTCCACTATCCGTACGGCTATCACGCGGACATGATCCGCTGGATCTACTCGCCGCAATTCGTGCAGATCTGGGACAATTGGTTCAACCCCGGAAACTCCGAGTATTACCACACCCGGCCGTACAAGTGGGACCTGTTCGCGGAGACGGACATGAAGGTGGTGGCCGAGCGCTACGGCGAGGGGCTGAACACGATCGCCAACGAGTTCTACCTGCGAGTGGTGACCGGGCAGAGCGACCTGGACGCCGAGTGGGACGCCTACGTGGAACGCTACATGGCCGAGGGCGGCGACCAGGCGCTGGAGGCGATGCAGAGTGCGGTCATCATCCCGGCGCTGCACGAGGGCCGCATCGAATACTGATTCCGTTGCCGATGGACATGAAGGGGATGGGCCGCCGGTCCATCCCCTTCCGCTCTAACCCCCGAGGTTGAGGCCGATGCCGGCAACTGCGGTCGACATCCAGTTACGCAACAACCTGCGGCGCGAGCGATGGAGCCGCGTGCGGCGGATGCGCCTGCTCTACCTGTCGCTGGTGCCCGCTCTGCTGCTGCTGTTCGTATTCAACTACATTCCGATCTACGGAATCGTCATCGCGTTCAAGAACTTCCAGTCAAGCCGCGGCATCCTGGGCAGCCCGTGGAACAATTTCTACAACTTCGAGGTGCTGTTCGGAAGCTTCCAGTTCTGGCGGGTCACGCGCAACACCCTCATCATCAGCGTGCTGCGCATCGTGTTCGGCTTCCCGGCGCCGATCCTGCTGGCCTTGATCATCAACGAGTTCGCCAACTCGTGGTGGAAGAAGGGGATCCAGGCGATCACCTACCTCCCGCACTTCATTTCGTGGGTCGTGATGGCCGGCATCCTGGTGGAGATCCTCTCTCCGCAGCGCGGCATCATCGGCTACCTGTACACGGTGCTCGGCAGGGAGGCGCCGCTGCTGCTCACCAACGTGATCCTCTTCCGCCCCATTCTGATCGCCACCGACGTCTGGAAGGAGGTGGGGTGGGGCTCGGTGATCTATCTGGCGGCGATCTCGTCCATCGATCCGACCATGTACGACGTGGCGCGGATCGACGGTGCGGGTCGGCTGCGGCAGGCAACCGCCATCACCGTGCCGTCGCTGCTGCCGGTGATCACCATCCTGTTCATCCTGCGCCTGAGCGGCATCCTCAACGCCGGCTTCGACCAGATCTTCAACCTGTACAACCCGCTGGTGTACGAGGTCGCCGACATCATCGACACCTACATGTACCGGGTCGGCATCATTTCGCGGGAATTCGAGTTCGCCACCGCCGCCGGGCTGTTCAAGAACGTCGTGGGGGTCGCGTTGATCGTGCTGGTCAACGCGATCATCAAGCGCTTCAGCGACCACGGGATATGGTGATTCGGCCTCGGCGGTTCGGGACGGTCTGAGATGGCCACGCAGATGATCGACCAGGGGTTGGTCGAGGTCGACATCGGCGGCGCCCGCGTGCGCCGCGTGTTCGGCTACCGGCGCCAGACGGCGGGGGAAATCGCCTTCAAGGCGGCGGCGGCGGTGGTGCTGTTCCTGCTTGCCTTGACCTTTCTCTATCCGTTCTGGTTCACGATCATCCTGTCGTTTTCCGGCTTCAACGACGCCCTGACGCTCGGCCTGCACGTCTGGCTGGACCAGTGGCACACCGACGCCTACGAGTTCGTCTTCACCGAGAACGTGATCGCCGTCGCCTACTTCAATTCGATCGTCCGCACCGCGGTAGGCGGCGCTCTCACCGTGGTGGTCACGTTGATGGCGGCCTATCCGCTGTCGAAGAAGAACCTGCCCGGGCGCAACGGAATCACCATCTACATCCTGATCACGATGTTCTTCTCCGGCGGGCTGATACCGACCTATCTGCTGATCCGTTCGCTGGGCCTACTGGACCGGTTCATCGTTCTCCTCCTGCCGGTGCTGGCGATGGGCTTCTACGTCCTCATCGTCCGCAACTTCCTGATGACCGTCGACATCGCCTACGAGGAGTCGGCGCTGATCGACGGCGCCAATTACCTGCAGATCCTGTTCCGGGTGATCATGCCGCTGGCCAAGCCGGTGATGGCGGTGATCTTCCTGTGGGCGGCGGTCTACCACTGGAATGCCTGGTTCGACTGGCTGATCTACATGAAGAGCGACTCCAAGATCGTGCTGCAGATGGTCCTGCGGCGGCTGCTGATCAAGGAGCGCGAGCTGCTGGAGCAGATCATCGAGTTCGGCGATCCCGGGGATATCACCAACCAGCAGCGCCTGCCCCCGGAATCGGTGAAGGCGGCCACGACCCTGATCGTAATCGGGCCGATCATCCTGCTGTATCCGTTTCTGCAGCGCTACTTCATCAAGGGGATCTTCATCGGTTCGCTCAAGGGCTGAGCCGGTACCGGTAGGCGTCGCCGCGCATGTGCCCGGCGTGGTCGACCCACAGCCGCGTCATGCGCAGAATCAGGGCGTCGCCGGTGCGTTCCTGGTGCACCTCGAAGTTGCGCAGGTGCACGGGCGCGGGGTCGTCTTCGCGGCAGGTATCGATCTCGCTGACGCTGTCCCGGATCAGCAGGAAGCTGGCCGGGTCCACCTCGCCCGCGACCAGCGGATAGTCCGGGCCGTTGCCGTCGGGGTTCTCCGCGCACAGGTTGCCGATCCAGTAGTAGCGGCCGCTCGAGTGCGGGACGATCGTGGAGTAGGAGCTGGGCGAGTGAAACGCGGTGCCGTCGGTGTAGGTCCAGGGCTCGATTAGGCTCCAGGTGAGGCAGCCGTCGTCGGAGGTGCAGTACCACTTGTGGCCGGGCAGCGCCGGGTTGCCGGCGTTGCTGCCGCGCATCACCATCAGGAAGCGTCCGTCGGGCATCTCGGCGACCGCCCCCTCGGATACGCCGCGGGTGGAGACATCGGGCTCCAGGATGACGCGCTCGCCGACCTCCCACCGCAGCCGCTTGTCGGGCTGCCAGGTGCCGATCATCACCATGATCTCGTGGAACGACAGCGCTCCCGGCGGGCAGAACAGCGTGCCGTCCGGTTGCAGACGGGTGATCTGCACCGGGAAGATCACCCGCCCGGCGCGATCGAAGAACGGCACGTTGGCGAAGTGGACGGCGTTGCTGCCGGTCCACACCGCCTGCAGCGGATGGGAGGGATCGTATTCCTCTCCCTCCTGGATGATGCGGTCCTCGAACAGCCAGGTGATGCCGCCGTCCTCGGAGACGCGGTAGGTCGCGAACGAGTAGGTGAGCGCTTCCAGCATGTGGTCGCGGGGCATCACCGAGGTGGTGTTGAGCGCGACCAGACGCCTGCTGCCCGGATCGGCCACCAGCGTGCCGTAGCCGGTCCGTACCGTGCCGGCCGGGGTGAGATAGCTGACCTGATACGGGTGATCGTCGGACCAAGTGGCCCCGTCATCGTCGGAGTAGCTCAGGCGCATCAGGTCGTAGATGTCGTTGCCGATCTCGCTGAAACGCTGCCTGAGCAGCTTGGGCTCGTGCGCGGACCGGTAGCCGACGGTCTCGTAGGCCGCGGACACGTCGCTGCCGCGATAAGTCACCTTCCGTTCGCTGACGGTCATGCGCTCCTCCGTGCCTACGGACGCAGCCGGTAGTGAAAGGCGTCGGCGGTCCAGACGTCGCGACCGCCGCCCCTGGTGCCCAGCCGCGTCAGGTAGAGCTCCAGATCGTGGGTCTCGCGATTCTCCAGCAGGCTGAAGTTGGTGAGCTGCAGGGTGTCGGCATCCCGCTCGGGGTCGCGCCGGTCGATCAAGGTGACGGTGTCGCGCTTGAGTGCGACCTCGCGCTCGTCGATCTCGGCGATCTGCAGCGGATGGCGCGGCCCGTTGGCTTCGGCCGGCCGCTCGGCGATGTTGAGCACGCAGTACAGCCGGCCGGTCTTGCGGGCGCGGATGGTCTTGGCAAAGGTCGCAGGCGAATAGAACTGTTCCCCGTCGTCATAGCGCAGGTCGCGGATGGGGGTCCAGGTCAGGCCGCCGTCTGACGAGGTCGAGCACCACTTCCTGCCCGGGCACTCCAGCGGATCGAGTCCGGCGTTGGAGCCGCGCATGATCAGCAGCAGCCTGCCGTCGGACAGCTCGCTCAGATCGAGCTCGACCAGTCCGCGCGTGGAGGTGCGCCGGGGCAGGAAGATCGGCTGTGAGGTCTGCCAGCGGTAGTCGCCGGCCGCCGCGTCCCAGCGGCCGACGAAGCAGATGACGCCCGCGACGCAGCTTTCGCGGTAGGTGTTGGGGAACACCACCGGGACCCTCTCGTCTTCGGCGTCGCGGTACGGCACCGGCACCGTTGCGCTGATCACCACGGTCCCGTTGCTCGCGGCCAGCGGCCGGCCGACGTACATCTCGTTGCGGCGGAAGAAGGTCTCGTCGCCCCAGTCCTCGGGGTCGAAGTCCGGCCCGGACTCGTACTTGAGCATGCGCGCGTCGCCCCAGGTGCGGCCGTCGTCTGCGGACAACTGGTAGAAGCCGTGGTCGGCGAAACGCCGCTCGCCGCTCCAGAGACGCTTTAGCGCCTCCCGCGGGTCGCCGCGCAGCAGGCGCTGGAACACCGGCTTGATCAGCATGCCGGACACCGGGTCGTACGGCCCGGTGCCGCGCTGGCTGGCGCCGCCGGACTGCGTCACGTCGCCCTGGCGTGGCCGCTCCTCGTACAGGAGCTCCCAGTCGCTCCAGGTCTTGCCATTGTCCGGAGACTCCCGGCTGCGGGCCTGATAGTTCCAGTCGGAGGAATTGACCAGCGCGCGGGTCTCCTCCAGCCGCAGGCCCTGACCGATGTAGGATACGGCACAACTCACCGCCACCCGTTCCTGTCCGGAGGTCGCGTGCACTTCGCGTTCGACGTCGCAGATGGGTGCCATCCTTGCGGATCCCTTCACCCTCACTACCACGGGCGCGGCGGCATGGCAAGCTCGCCTGTCGGCGCGGTCCGGGCCGCGTGGTCAGCCGATCACGTCAGGGTCCCGGTCAGCGTCCGCACCAGCCATGGCACGGCCACTGCGTGCTTGAAATTGTGGTTGGGCACGTCCACGTTGGCGTACGTGAAGTATTCCTCCATGGTCAGCCCTTCCGGGATCTCGTCGTCATCGTGCAGCCGTGCGGCGGCATCGGCATAGCGCGGGTAGTGGTGGATCGAAAGCAGGTGGCCTGATCCGCGTTCCCGGTACGCCCCGCGGACCTGGTCCAGGTGCTGTTTGGCGCCGCCTTCGGTCATGATCAGCGGCCGTCCGGCCAGCGAGCTCAGCAGGTCCGGGAAGTCGAACCACCTGAACATGCCGGGCACCACGTGCCAGAGCGGGTCCACGTCGCGCCATTGCCCGTCGCGCGGCAGCCCGAGCACGACGTGCCGCTGGCGCACGTGACAGAGAAAGTCGTTGAACACCAGCGCGGCCAGGCGCCGGTCGAGCACGGCCATGCACATCGCCGGCTCCGTGCCCAAGGAGTGGCCGCTCACCGCGACCCGATCGGCATCGACGAACGGCAGCGAGCGAAGCCACGCAAGCACGTGCAGTTTTTGTGACACCGACAGCTCTACGTAGCTGCGTCCCAGCCGGATGAGCTGCGCCGTGAGCTTCACTCGGCCGCTGTTCGGTGGAACGCCGGCAGGAAGTAGATCCAGCTCGCCGATTCCCGGGTTGTCCAGCGCCACGGCCACCAGTCCCGCCTTCGCGTAGTACCAGGCCATGCGGTTGGGCACCGGATGCCGGTTGGGCGGCTGCTCCGGCCGCAGCTCCGGCTCCCCGGCCAGCAGCTCCTTGCTGGAGGCCGAACCGGGAAAGCACATGACGGCGGCGCCGGGCCGGGCCGCGTCGACCGTGTCCGGCACCAGCATGAGCAACGGCACCACCGACCCCGGCTCCGGATACGCCTCCCATTTTTCCAGGCGGTAGCCTTCGCGTCGCTCGCTCCACAGGCGGACCGGTGGGGGCTCCGGCGCCGGCCCCGGAGCTATGAGCTCGGGCGTCAGCCCCAGCATCTCGGCGAGCTTGTCGCGCACCCGTTGCCGCCACTCGGCGAACCCGGCGTCGTCCAGCCCCGGCCGGTAGGCCAGCCGGCCGGCGGCGTTGCGCAACAGGTGCTGGCAGAACCCCATGGTGGTCACGTGGCGGCCGTCGTCGCGATCGGTCACGTAGCGTGCTTCGTCGCTCATGTCAGGCACCGTATACGTGGCACCGTTCGATCAGGAACCCCGCGGCATCGGGGTCCTCGCCAAGGCAGCGCAGGCGCAGGTGCAAAGCCGAGAAGTTGGGTGCCTCTATTCGCCGATCTCTACGACTCGACCTGGCTCAGCCTCGAGGAGGACATCGCGAACGGTAGGCATCAGAGGCAGCAGCGCCTCAATATCGTTGCTCTTGGCTCGCAGGGTCACGACGAAGATGTTGCTGTTCCAGCACTGCTATCGCGTGGTTGCGTGTGACGGTAGGAAAGTCGTCGAGAAACTCGGCAAGCGGACGACCCGCCTCCAGGTAGTCGAGCAATGTCCGAACAGGGACCCGCGTCCCCACAAAGACGGTGGCTCCGCCGAGAATCTCGGGGTCGCTGTGAATGACACTCTGTTGCTCTCCCACCAAGCACCTCCCCTCTTTCGGCGTTTACCATATCATGCAGGTATGTCCCACCGAATCGAGATCATCGCCGCCGGGATCATCTCCCGCAGCGCCGGCCGCGGCGCGTTCATGCCCGTGATCACGCCACTGCCGGACGGGACGCTGATCGCCGCCCAGCACGTGGGGGAGTCGCTGGGCTCCTCGGACAACCACATCGAGGTACTGCGCTCCGGGGACGGCGGCCGCACGTGGATCAACGAGGGCGGTATCCATCCCCGTAACCCGCCGCGCGATGGGTACTGCTACCGCGGGCCGCACATCCACCCGGTACCCGACGGCCAGTTGGTGATGACGGCCGGCCGCTTCGAGGCCACCGATTACGAGCTGTTTGACGCGGAGACCGAGTCGCTGCAGCGCCCGGCGATGCTGCTGTTCTGGTCCTCGGACCAGGGCCACACCTGGTCGGCACCTCAGGTCGTGCCGGTGGACTTCCCGCCGGAACGCTACACCTGCAACGGAGCGGGCGGACTCCTCCAGATTGCCCCCGACCGCTGGATGTATCCGTTCGAAACGTGGAAGCCGAGCGGGTACGAGGGCCCGCCGGATCAGAAGGCGGGCGCGGTGTTCTCGGCCGACCAGGGCCGCACCTGGGGCGAGCTCACCATCATCGCCGACGACCCGAGCGGCGAGCTGCTGTGGTGGGACCAGAGATCCTGCGTCCTTCCCGACGGCCGCATCTACACGCTGCTGTGGACGCATGTGTACGGCACGTCGGAGGACCTCAACATCCACTGGGTGATCTCGGAGGATCAGGGCAGCACGTGGTCCGACCCGCGCCCTACCACGCTGCGCGGGCAGGTCAGCACCCCCATCGCACTGCCCGACGGGCGCGTCGCCACCATCTACAACCACCGGCACGAGCCGCAGGGCATCCGCGTTGCGGTCAGCAGCAATCTGACCAACTACGATGCGGACGATGAGATCGTCCTGTTCGACGCAGGTGCGGAAGCCACGCTCGGCGCGCCCCGGAACGACAACTTTCTGGCCGAGCACATGCTGATCGGCTTCGGCAGACCGGGTGGCGCGCTGTTCCCGGACGGCGATCTGATGACCTACTACTGGTGCACGACCGAAGGGGTGACGCATACCAGGTGGGCCCGGCTGCGGGTGCACTGAGAGCCGGAACCGGTGTGGTAAGCTGCGGCCCGATGTCGACCTTCGAGTTGACCGACGCGCAGCGTGAGTTCGTTGCGACGTTCGGCTTCCTGCACCTGCCGGGGCTGTTCGCGGACGAGTTCACGCGGATCGAGGACGCCTTCGAGGAGCTGATGCGCACCCGCGGCGGCGACCATGACGGCCGCCAGCGGCTCGGGGTGGCGCCGTTCCTGAATCACAGCGAGTACCTGTGCAGCCTGCTGGACGACGACCGCCTGGACGGCATCGCCCGCGCGCTGTGCGGGGACGACTACCAGTACTGGAACAGCGACGGCAAGTACTACGTGGGCGACACCCGCTGGCACTCCGACGGGCCGTTGTCCAACTCGGTGGGCTTCGTGAAGCTGGCGTTGTATCTCGATCCGGTGGATGCGGAGAGCGGCGCCCTGCGGGTCATACCGGGGAGCCATCGCACCGGCGAGCCGTATGCCGAGATGATCGACGAACAGATCCGAGGCGAGCGTTTCTGGGGAGGTCTGCCGGGAGACCGGATCCCCGCCGTCGCCCTGGCCAGCCGGCCCGGCGACCTGGTGCTGTTCATCCAGTCTCTGAAGCACAGCGCGTGGGGCGGGGGCAACCGCCGCAGGATGTTCACGATCAACTATACGCCGGCGATCACCCCCGCGGTGCTGGAGCGGTACCGCGACGTCGTCTCCAGCCACGGCTATACCAAGGCGGACGTCTTCGGCGATCCGCCCGGCCCGCTGCTGAGCGGAGCGCCCGCCCGCCGGCTGGACCACCTGAGCGCACTGCAGGAGCACATCCCGGACGCCGCCTGACCGACTGACAGGAGGAATCGCACGTGGCCGACAGAGAGCCGTTCAGCAAAGTAGCCGGCAAGATCGCCGTGGTGACCGGTGCCGCCCGAGGACTGGGACAGGGCACGGCCGAGACGCTTGCCGCGCACGGCGTGCACGTGGTGGCGGCCGATATCCTGCCCGCCGTGCACGAGACCATGGACGGCATTCGCGCCGCGCACCCCGACAACCGGGGCTATGCGCAGGAAACCGACGTGTCCGACGAAGGGGCGGTCCGCGATCTGGTGGAAGGCGCCGTGAAGGAGTTCGGCCGCCTGGACATGATGGTGAACAACGCGGGCATGCACCTGTCGGAAGGCCCCGTCGCCGACATGGACGCCGAGGTCATCGATCGCATCTTCGCGGTCAACTTCAAGGGCATCTTCTTCGGCTGCAAGCACGCCGCGCGCCGGATGCGGGAGCAGAAGAACGGGACCATCGTCAACCTGGGATCCTATGGCGGCAAGCTCGGATTTCCCGAGTACGCGGCGTACTGCTCGTCGAAGGGGGCGGTGCACACCCTGACCATCTCCCTGGCCCGCGAGATGGCGCCTTACCGCGTCACCGTCAATGCGCTCTGTCCGGGGCTGGCCGCCACGGAGATGCACTGGAGCTTCATGCGAGCCGAGGCCGCCAGCCGCGGCATGACCTTCGACGAGTTGAAGACCGAGGAGCTCGAGAGCATACCCCTGGGCCGCTACGCGGAAGGCCGGGACATGGCGGGCACCATCATGTGGCTGGCCTCCGGCGCCGGCTCCTACGTCACCGGCCAGTTGTTGAATCTCAACGGCGGCCTCTATTTCGCCTGATCGTGCGTATCCCTGAGGAGGCCGTGGCATGACCCTGGGCTTGATGGCCAAGGACTGCGAGATCCGCGTCGACTACGACAAGCTGCGCGGGGACCGGGTCCGCAAAACCAACGAACAGATGGAGAAGGACGGCATCGCGACGCTGCTGGTGTTCGATCCGGACTGGATTCGCTACATCACCAGCACCAGGGTCAACGACTGGGCCAACAACAAGCTGCTGCGCAGCGCCCTGATGGTGGCCGGGCAGCAGCCGGTCCTGTACGAGCTCGGCAGCGCCATCGCCGCCAAGAAGAAGCTCTGCCCCTGGATCGCCGATCGGATGGTGCCCTCCATCGGCACCTGGCGCGGCGCCTTCCCCACCGCGGTGGGGATCGAGAACGCGAAGAAGTTCGCGCGGATGGTCAAGGACCATCTGACGGAGTTCGGCGTCCAGGACGAGCCGGTGGGGATCGACCTTGCCGAGGTGCTGATGATCCGCGCCCTGGAAGCGGAGGGCATCCACGTGGTCGACGGCCAGCAGACCCTGCTGGATGCCTCCAAGATCAAGACCGACGAGGAGGTCGACCTCATCGAGACCTCCATCTCGATCGTCGAGGCGGCGTTCTGGGAGGTGGTCAACCGCACCCGCCCGGGGGTCCGCGAGAGCGACATCGCAGGATTCATGCGCGAGACCATGTATCGCCTGGGCGCCGAGGAGATCCAGAACATCAACGTGATCTCCGGGGACCGGGCCTACCCGCATCCGCACGACTTTTCCGACCGCATGCTGCGCATGGGAGACATGCTCTACATCGACGTCGTGAGCGTGTTCAACGGCTACAAGACCTGCTACTACCAGACGTTCGTGGTCGGCAAGCCTTCCGCGGTGCAACTGGACGTCTACCAGCGGTCCTACGACTGGCTGTTCGACGCGGTCGCCAAGGTGAAACCCGGCGTCAGCACGGCGGAGATCGCCGAGGTGTGGCCCTCGTACGAGGACCTGGGGCTATCGAGCGAGGCCGAGGCGTTCGCCCTGCAGGTCGCGCACGGCATCGGCATCACCCACTGGGGCAAGCCGGTGATCAGCCGCTTCTTCTCCTTCGATCACCCCGAGATCATCGAGGAGAACATGGTGATGGCATTCGAGACCTACTGCGGCCGGGGCAACGACGCCGCCCGCATCGAGGAACAGTTCGTGATCACCAGGGACGGCGTGCGGCAGCTCAGCAAGTTCCCCTCGGCCAACCTGATCTCCTGCCCGTGCGTCGGCGCGCTGCTGCCGGGCATGACCTGATACGATCCTGCATGGAGGGGACGGATGATCCCGCTGGACGCTAGCATCGGGTCACTCGGCAACTGGAAGCAACTCGGTTTCGTCGCGCCGGACGCGAAGGCGATGATGGATCGGCTCACCGCCGTCGGCTTCGGACCGTTCAAGGTCTACCACGTCGACAGCGCCGACTGGGAAGGGGTCACCTACCGGGGCGCCCCCGCCGAGCGCTACGCCCTTGAGGTCTGCATGGCCAGCGGGACCTGGGACGTGGAGATCATCGTGCCCATCCCCGGCGGCGGCAGAACCATCTACGGCGAGTACTTGGCGCAGCACCCGGCCGGCGGCCTCCACCATATCGGCGCGTACCTGACCGCCGACCAATACGACCCGGCCTACCGGTACCTGGAGAGCCTCGGGTATCCGCAGATCCAGGGCGGGCCGATCCTGGGCATCGACCGCAACGGCCGGTTCGACTACTTCGAGGCGGATGCGCAGTTCGGGCTCACTCTGGAGCTCCTGGACATGCCGAAGGTCTACGGAACCCCGGAGTACGAGTATCCATAGCGCGTCGTCCCGGAGCTCGATCTCCCTCTACTACAATCAGAACTGTCCGGATTGCGTGCGTCAGGCGGCTCGCACGGCTCGGCTGGACTGGTTGGGTCGAGTCGAGCTACGGACGGGTCGCCGCTGCGGGAAGTTCCGATAGGCGAAATCGTCGTGGTCGAGAAGCGGAGCGCCAGGACGTTCACCGGGATCTACGCCACGTGCAAAGTGTGCATGCGGATTCCCCTGTTGTTCCCCTACGGTCTCGCTCTCTTCCTGCCCCCGATTCGAGACATCGCCGGACGAGGCAAGCCGGGCTGCAACGGAGACGCGTGCGCAATCTGAAGCGTTGCGCGAGTCAGTCCCAACGCAGGTGGACGGCGTAGGCGCGGTGGCCGGTCGGGGCGCCGGGCCGGAAATGGCCGAACACGTACATCGCCTCCGCGTCGCCGAGGCGGACGAACGTGCCGTTCATGGCGTTGTAGTAGTTGTCGAACGGCTCGCCGTCGGGGGTGCGGTCGAACAGGAGGTCCGTGCTCCAGGTGCGTCCCTGGTCGAAGCTGCGCGCCATGTGCATCCCGCAGAACGAGTGGCCGCGGTGGCGGCTCCAGTGCGACGGCAGGCGGGCCGGCAGGACCAGGGAGCCGTCCGGTAGCGCCAGGCCGCCGGCCGGCGCTCCGGTGCCGGGCAGATCGGTCGCCTCCGGGGCCGACCACGTCTCGCCGCGGTCGCGGGACGCGGCGCGGAAGAACAGGCAGTCGCTGGAGCGCGGATTGGAGCCGGGGATGCCGCCCAGATGGTCGCGGCCGCGGATGACCGAGATCAGCGTGCCGTCCGCGGCGGCGAACAGGGTCTGCTCGTTGAAGCCGGCCATCACCTCCGGGTCCTTGCGGATCGCGGGATCCGGCTCGTAGCCGACCTGCCGGTAACGCAGCGCGCGTCCGCCGTCGTCTGAGAGCAGCACCCCGCACTGCCAGTTGTCGCCGCGCACGGCCGATCCCCACACCGTGAACACCAGCCGGCCGTCCGGCAGGGCGATGCCGGGAGCGATGAACTGCTCGGTGAGGAAGGTGCCGGCGGCGATCCGGTTCCAGGAGAACTCGTCGGCACCCGCCGTGCGGTGTCCGATGAGGATGTCGCTGGGCCGATACAGGCCGCGTCCGCCGCTGGCGCGGTCGAAGCCCTTCGCCAGATGGATGCCGCAGGCGACCACGGTCCCGTCGTCCAGCACGTGCGCGGGGGCGACGCCCTGGAACTCGGTGTCCGGGTTTGCGAGCGGCGGTCCGAACGGGCGCGGCTCGGTCCAGGTGGCGCCCAGGTCGTTGCTCTGGGTGAGCAGCGAGGAGATGCCGCGCTCTGCGTCGCTCGCCCGCTGCACCGTCATCAGCAGCCGGTCGCCGCTCTTGACGAGCGAGCAGCCGCTGGCCGGATACCGGTCGTCGTCGAACAGGACCCGGTAGTCGGTCACCTGGAGGTCGCAACGATCGGTCATGACCGGTGCCACGGTACCACGCGATGCACTACCGCTCGACGATCCTTCGGACACGCGGTGCTCGCCCGTCCTTGTCCCGTGTATCTATTGTCTTTACCATCGGCTTGTCATTCGTTTACCGAAGAGGAGTAGGAGTGGCAGAGCAACGGACAGCGGAACGCACGCGCAGATCGCTGGTCAATCTGCGCGTCAGCGCTGACGACCGAGCCTCATGACCCGCGCCGCAGAGGCCCTGGGCAAGAACCGCTCGGAGTTCATGCTGGATGCGGCGCGCCAAGCGGCCCGGGATGCCCTGCTCGACCGCACGCTGTTCCGCCTGGATTCGGACCGCTTTGACGCGTTTGTGGCGCTCCTCGATGCTCCGCCCGCGCCGAACGAGAAGCTGAAGCGGCTGCTCGCGACGCCGGCGCCGTGGGAGCGGTAAGCGAAGCCTCCTCCCTCGGTGCTCCGGTACCGCTGAATTCCGAGCATCAAGTCGGGTCGTTTGCCTGCGGAGAGCCGACTCTGGATTTCTGGCTCCAACGGCGCGCACTCGCCAACCAAGCAAGCGGCGCCTCCCGAACATTCGTCGTCTGTCGAGAAGCCGCCGTACAGGGGTACTACGCGCTCGCCGCAGGGTCCGTCGATCATCGCATGGCACCGGGCCGACTGCGTCGTAACATGGCCGACCCGATACCGGTCGTCGTGCTGGCCCGCCTGGCTGTCGCCCTCTCCGAACAGGGCTCGGGGCTCGGACGGGCACTCGTGGGCGATGCCGTTGGCCGAATCAACGCTGCGGCGTCGCAAATCGGCATCGCCGCGATCCTCGTGCACGCTCTGGACGAACGAGCCAAGCGGTTCTACCTGAGCTGCGGATTTGTCGACTCCGCCATCGACGAGTTGATCCTGTCCGCCCGCCTCAAGGATATCGAGGCAGCGCTTGGGCCATGAAGAACTCTCCCTCGTGGCAATCGCCCACGATTGCGGGAGCGTACTGATGCCCGACGCGGCGTCGGTGCTTGTGACCGGGAGAACGCCGCCCAGCACCCAAGCGTGCGTGCGTAGCGAGGTGCACGGATCTCACGCTGAACGACCGGTCATTCATTCTGGTCAGCTCACGACGCCGCCGGCGCGAGGGATACGTCTTCGCCATCAGCACCGACGCCCGCCTCGTCTTCCAGCGGGCCGCCAGGACCCCCGACGCTGGCAGCTCGGCCGATGGTACAGTACACCTCCGGGTCGACTCGGAAAGATCAAGTCGGCGGTCGCCGAGGTAAGGGCTCCGCCGGTGGCCAAGATTGACCGGATGCGAGATCGGGGTGACGCGGTTCGCCCGTCGGCCTACCATGTTCAAGGCGCCACTCCTCGATCTTTCCTAGAAGCATGGAGGCAGTCTTTCGACGCTTGGGATCCTGGAGGGCTATCTTGAACAGCCGTATGCGCAGCTCGTTTGAAGCTCGCGCGTGGGCAGTAAAGACATAGGGACTCTGCCCATAGGGTTCTCGCTCGACGAAAGCGCTTTCGAGTTGGTCCCAGATGCCTCTCGGAACCGGCGAGGGTATGGCGTCATTGATAAGGTTCAGGTTTGCGGTAAGGGCTTCGGGCGTTCCCAGCGAGCCCATGACTCTCGAAAGGACGTGTCGATTGAGTTCGGGTAGGTCGCGATCGCACAATTGCTGCAGCCGCGCGGCCGCCTCCGGCCTACGCTGGGCCAGTTCCGTAAGTCGCGCAACCAGCACGTCCTCGCGGTGAGGAAGGCGCGTCAGCGCGATTCCGCTGATGTCCGGATCGACAAAACCCAAGAGCAGTTCGCGTGCGCGCGGCGTATCGAGCGCGGCGAACGCGTTGACAAGGTTTTCCTCGCATTGCTCGAACGTCTGCGCATCGGAGGCGAGCTCGTACAGAACATCGATGGCGGCATCCGAGCGGCTCTCGCCGAGAGCGGTGACAAGCTCGCGCAGTTCGTATCCCCGGATCTGCCGCTTATGTAGCGCGTCACGCACCTTGGCGATTCCTGCTGCAGGATCGTCGACGAAGGGGCAGAGCGCGAGGACGCGACGCAGGGTTCTCCGACCTGTGCGATCGATGACGCCAAGTTGGCTTTCTCCGCACCGTCGAAGTCGTCCTGGCGGAGCACAAGATCGACGCTGCCTTTAAGGTACGCGCGGAGCCGTGCCTTCAGGTCATCGTCGGCGAGACGCAGTGGTTCCACCTCGGACCTAGCGACCCTGCTGAGAAGGTCCGCAGCGACTTTGATGTCGAGGGGGTCGCCGCCCGTGATGGACGAGATGACTCCGGCCGTGGCCACTTCGTCGGCTCGCGCACCCCCGCAAACACGCGCCGCGCAATCACTGCGTCCGCGCGGGCGGCGATCACCGCAATCATGCCCTCAAAGCGCGCGTTCTTGAGGTTCTCGGTCTCCAGGCGCTGCAGATATTTCTCGACGAGGTCGTCGGGAATGGCGGTCGCGAATGGTAACCAGTACGCGTAATCGTGGAGGACCTCTTCGGCAAGCTGGGTTGCCACCCACTCGCTCGCCCACGCCGGATCGGTGTTGCGTAGATGCTCAAGCGCCGGTTGGATGTATTGCGAACCCAGGTTCCGCATGTCGCCACCGGGCAGCGCTGCCATCGCATGCTTGATGGTGCCATCCAGGCCTGTCTCGCCGAACTCGACCAAATCGAGCGCCGTTCGCAGGCGCGCGGCATGGTCCGTGCTGGTCTCTATGAATCTGCGCATCGCGGCGACGGTCTTGGATCTGAGTGCCGCGGGTATTAGGTCCGCTTTCTTGCGCGCAACATCGTCGAATGTCTGGGCATCCATCGACTCGAGAACGCGGGTTAGCGGGTCGTCAGCCCTGTTCCACATGAGCCCGGACTATTCGCGCCTTGGTCCGAAGGTTGGCTGAATTGGGGATCGGAGGCGATTGGCGATGCGGATCGGCGACAGCGCGGACCGAGGTTGAGGCTCATGATCAGATGGATCGCATCGTCAGGGATCGACTGGCCGTGATTGACGGCGTCTGACGGTTCGCGGGCTACGCGAGCGGATTGGCGGACACACTACGCCCCACAGGAGAAGCTCTCGGCAACGATCGGAGCGGGCTTCGGCGTCAGCCTGAAGCCCAGTCCAAGGCCGCCAGCTTGCCCCACAGCCGCAGCCAATCGGCAGCCGCATGCTGGGCGATGACGAACGTCAGCCGCCGCCCATGGCGGACCACCCGGCTGGCCACCCGCAGCACCCGCTCGCGCAACCGGCGCAGACTCCAGCCGGTGCCGGTAGCCCGCTGCATCACGCAGCGCCCGGCGTGCAGCACCTCGTAGGCCAGCAGGTTCAACAGGAACAGCGTCTCGTTGTGCGCCCGCACCCCTGATTCCTGCGGCCGGCTGTCAGCCTCCAGGCGGCGGCCCCGGTAGTCGGTGCGCTCCATGATCTCGCGCAGCAGCAGCGCGCCGGTGTCGGCGCTGAGATGATCCGCCCGCGCCTCGACCTGCACGCAGCGGTTGAAGGTGGTCGAAAAGATCGGTAGAGGTTCACCCACGGCGCGTCCCGTCCTTTTGCGGTCGATTGGCCTAACACCTTTACTCTACTGCAAATCGGCGGACGCGCCTACTTTTTCTCTACTCCTGCCTGAATAATCCGGGTTGACGTATCATTACAGGCAGATCATCATGATAACGTGAAGACAGCGATCGTGCGCAACCTGCTAGGCGCGATCCGCGAGGGATCTCTTCAGCCCGGCCGGTCCATCCGTTTCGACCGTCTCAGACATGGCCGAACTGAGCAGAGAGTCGACGGTCGTGGACGACCGGATCCGCAGCGGTGTGCTGTGCAACCGATCGGCTGCCCGGAGACGGCAGCGCGAGAACACGTGTCCCGGTGTCCGGGGGAGAAGGAGGTGATGCGGAGTAAATAGACAGCATGACAAGACCAGCGCCTCCAGAGCCGAGCCAAGGAGGTGAAGCGAGCGACGTACGGTTTTCTGCACATAAGTCGTAAGGAGATAGAGCCAATGAGAAACCGACGCATACTCCTGGGAGCCGTCGGCCTGCTGCTGGTGCCGTTCGCGGCAAGCGGTGCGGCCCAGACAGAGGCGGCCGCTGAGGAGGTGACAGAGATCACGTGGATGAGCCCGTGGACCGATGCCTGGACATTCCAGGACATCGAGGAGCGGTTCGGCATCACGGTGATCAGCAACGGCATCAACGAGAACGACAGAGAAAAGCGCGAGATCATGCTCGCTGCTGGAGAGCAGCCGGATATAGGCGGCTGGTGGGGTAACCCCCTAGACCACTTTGAGGCGGGGCTCACGAGGGCGATACCCAAAGCCTGGATCCGGGAGTACGCGCCCAATCTCGCAGCGATCTTCGACCAGTATCCGCTGGCCTGGATCGCCTCCGAGAATCCGGAAAACGAGGATGAGCTCATCGCGCTGCACGGTGTTGCGGTCAATACCGACGGCACGACGTTCTACCCGATGTTCCGCGTCGACTATGCACGCCGGCTTGGGTTCGACCTACCGAGCTATGACGCGGAGAAGATTCCGCTCGATCGCTTCGGCCGGGTCTATTACCTGGATCACGACGTGGCGTTCTCCGATTACGAGGCTCTGCTGAGGGCATTCCGAGACGGGGACGCCGACGGCAACGGCCAGAACGACACCATCCCGTTCGGTGCCAGCGATCGGGCGAATAGGAACTGGCAAACGTTGATAGGCTCCTTTGGCGTCGTGTGGGGCGGAAACCGCCTGGTCGACGGTGAGCTCACGGATTGGCGCACCGATCCCGGCATGAAGGAGTTCCTCAAGCGCATGGCTATATGGTGGGAGGATGGGCTCATCGACCAGGAGTTCATGAACCTCTCCATATTCAAGATGTGGGAGAAGGTACAGAGTGGCGTCATCGGCTCGGTCTCGGAGGTGGCGATCTACGCCGGTGCCGACTACGCGGTGAATCGGCCGCCCAACACGTTCATCCCGGACGAGGAACTCGGCGGTGGTCGCGAAGTGGTGCTGATACCGCCGCTCGTCGGGCCTGGCGGCGTTCAGGGCGCCACCTCCGGCGCGGTCGTGGGACCGGTCGGCAGCTACCCGTACTTCATCGCGTCCCAGGTGAGTGACGCCAAGCTGCAGAAGATCCTCGAGATACTCGACTACTACATGGGAACGGACGAGGGCTATGTAGCGTACCAGTTTGGCAAAGAGAACGTTCATTTCGATTGGGAAGGCGATCCGTGGCAATCAAAACCGATCGTCCGACCAGCCGAGCAAGTACCCGACGGATTCCCGGAGCGCGGCGGCGCTTCGTTTTATCCGAGGTACCGTACCGACGAGCGGATGCAGTTGATCCTCGAGGGACATACCGCCGACTGGACAACCAACTACCTGCTGCAGCCCGCCGGCCAAAGGATCTCGATGCGGCCCTACAAATGGGATTTCTTCAATGATACGAACTTCGTGGAGGTCAACCAACGGGTCGGGGAGACTCTCGGTACGATGTTCAACGAATACTTCCTCAGGGCGCTCACCGGGGAGATAGACGTCGACGATACTTGGGATGACTACGTCGAGAGGTGGCACGAGAACGGTGGTGACGAGGTGTTGGCAGAGCTTGCCAAAGCGCCGATCGTTTCCGAGCTGCGAAGGGGCAACATCGTCCGCTGACGCTGGGGCGCGATCGTTCACGGATATCGAGGGGAACGGCACCGCCGTTCCCCTCGTTTCATCCCAGCCTGTCCGTGACGGCTATCGGCGGCGGGAGGGCTCCTCGAGCGTGAGGTCCAATCGTTGGGACGCCCCGATCAGGCTCAGCCCTTGAGCGAGCCGATGAAGATACCCTTGATGAAATACTTCTGCACGAAGGGATACAGGAGGATGATGGGACCGATCGTAATGATCGTGATTGCCGCCCTGAGCGCTGCCGACGGCAACCTGACCTCTTCCACCGACTCGAACTGATCGATCAGAGCCTCCTCGACCTGCGTTAGCTCCAGAAGCATCCTTCTCAGGAGACGCTGGAGAACGAGCAGCGACTCGTCATTGAGGAAGATGAGCGCGTATAGCCACTCGTTCCAGTGCCAGACCGCGTGCCAGAGCCCTATCGTGGCTATGACCGGCTTCGACAGCGGCACGATGATGCGGAAGAGGATCTGGATATAGTTCGCGCCATCCATGAACGCCGCCTCTTCGTACGACGTGTCGACCGTCATGAAAAAGTTGCGCATGATGATGATGTAGAAACCAACGGTGAGGGCGGGCAGGATGAGCGACCAGCGTGAGTCGATGAGTCCGAGGCTGCGCACCACCAGGTAGAGCGGTATCAAACCGCCGCTGAAGAACATCGTGATGAGCACGACGACGGTCAGCGTGGTGCGCCCAGGTAGGTTCTTCTTGGCCAGTGGATAGGCGGCGATTATCGTGAAGAGCACGGTGAGGACCGTTCCGACTACGGTCCGGTACACCGAGTTGGCGTACGCGGTGATGACGTTTCCATACTTGGAGAACGCGAACCGATAGGCGGTTGTGGCCCACTCATCGATCCAGATACGGAATCCCAGAGACACCACCTCGTCGGGAGGCGAAAACGAGAGAAGCAAGGTCGTCCAGAACGGGTAGAGGATCGTCAGGCAGAACAAAACGAGAAACAGCGGGTTGAAGACGCTGAATGCGACGTCCCCGGCGCTCCTTCTACGCGCGTACCACGGCCGCCGCATGGTCCCGCCTACCAGAGTCCGTAATCACTGAACCGCCGGATGATCGCGTTGGAGCCGACGATGAGGGCCACGCCGATCGCGTTCTTGAACAGACCCACCGCGGCTGCGAAGTCGTACCTCCGCTGGATCAGGCCGACCCGGTACACATACGTGTCGATGATGTCTGCGACCTCGTAGACGAGCGGGCTGTACAGGTTGAAGATCTGATCGAACCCGGAATTCAGCAGCTGGCCGAGCCTCAGGATGACGAGGATCGTCATGACCGGAATCAGCGACGGCACCGTTATCCGCAGCGCCACCTGTATGCGACCGGCGCCGTCGACTGCTGCTGACTCGTACAGTTCCGGATTGATCGAAGAGAGCGCAGCCAGATAGATCACCGTTCCCCAGCCCACCTCCTTCCAGATACCGGTGGCCACGAGCATCGGCCGAAAAAGGCTGCGATCGGTGAGCACGTTCCGCGGCTCGAGGCCGAGAAGAGTGGCGACGTGAGCGACGATTCCCCGCTGCGGAGAGAGAATCTCGACGATGATCCCTGCCAGGATGACCCACGACATGAAGTGAGGGAGGTAAGAGATCGACTGCACGACGCGCTTGAAGCGGTTGTTGACGATTTCGTTGATGAGCAGCGCCAACACGATCGGGGCGGGGAAACCGAAACCGATGTGCAGGAGACTGATGATGATCGTGTTCCGTAAGATCCGTCCGAAGAACGGGGTCGAGAAGAGGTTCGTGAAGTGCTCGAAGTTGTTCCAGGGGCTCGCAACGAACCCAGCTCCCAGCTTGTAGTCCTTGAAGGCTATGATGATCCCGTAGATCGGTATGTAGTGGAGGACGACCA
This sequence comes from Spirochaetia bacterium, assembly GCA_965262795.1. Lineage (GTDB taxonomy): Bacteria > Spirochaetota > Spirochaetia > SZUA-6 > Bin103 > CATQHW01. Next base: position 5,206,230 of record OZ253561.1, read on the forward strand.
GGCTGACGAAGGGAAGGAGAAACAGCACATAGAGAAGCCGCATGCGCTTCGCGCGCTGCCACCGTTCACGGCCGAGGGCGGTTCGGAGCTCTTCGCTGCTGGCAAGCCGCTTCGGAGCCGACTCCGGCCGCCCGGCGAGATCTACGTCACTCATCGGTCGTGTGTACCGCCGCCCGCATTGTATGCTATGTTCGATTCGGGCGCAAGACCGCTCGCACGATTCCCTGGTAGCACGCGCACGGAGAGGAGCATGGAAGCAGGAAATGACGACCCGATCAGGAACTGACACCGCTACGTTCGACGGTTCGGGTGTGCCGATCGAGGTCATGCCGGGCCTCGATTACTCCGTCGTCCGACGAGTAGACGACTCCTGTCCGCGCAATGACATGGGGTCGGTGACCCGTCTTACCGACGGTCGCTTGCTGGTGGCCTGGCAGAAATACACGACCAGCGATTACGGCAGCCAGGATTACGGAGAGATCGAGATTGCGTCCCGTCTCTCCTATGACGACGGGCGGAGCTGGCAGGATGAGCGAGTCCTGGTCCGGCCTCATCTGGAAACCGACTTCAACGTGCAGGCGCCGGCTTTGCGAAGGCTGGCCTCTGGGGATCTGTTGCTGATGTGCCTGCGCGCTCACCGGGGCGGCACCGAGACGCATCCGGAAAGCTCCAGCAGCACGATGGAGTTATTCCGTTCGAAGGACGACGGGGAGACGTTCGAGTCGTTCGGCTACCTCTGGCGGCGCACCAAAGGGAACTGGATGCAGGGTGGTGTAACGAGTTTGCTGCAGTTGCGGTCCGGGCGGCTGCTCGTGCCGTTCGAATTCGGGACTGGAGGACAGTTCACGCAGCACTACCAGATTTCCTGCATGCTTTCTGACGACGAGGGTAAGAGCTGGCAGCAGGCGACGAGTGTGATCGATCTGCCGATGCGCGGAGCGATCGAGCCGTCGGTTGCGGAGCTCTCGAACGGGCACTTGGTGATGTCGATTCGAACGCAGTTGGGCTCTGTCTTCTTGTCGCACTCGACGGACCAGGGAGAGACCTGGTCGCTTCCGCAGACGAGCGGGCTGCGCGCGCCCGAAACCGCGAGCTGCCTCCGGTGCCTTCCAGGGACCGACCATCTGCTGCTGCTCTGGGTCGACTCGCTGTATGACCCCAAACACCACCACTACGGCGTGCGCACGCCGCTCTGTCTGGGGTTCTCACGCGATCGGGGGCGAAGTTGGACGCACCTCGGCGTGTTGGCGCATCGAGAAGAGTTCAACTTCTTCGATATGGGAATGGACTTCGTCGATGACGATACCGTGATCATCACGTACGGCGTCGCTGGCCCGAACAGGAAAGAGGGGCCGGATTGGCTCAACCCTGAGGTCATGGACCTGCATGCGATACGTGTCACGCGCGACTGGCTCGTGGAGCGCTTGAAGCGGGTCGAGGGCGCCTGAGCCCCATCTGGCCCGTCCCCGAAGCGGCGGTCAGACGAACCTGGCAAGAGGATCGACTCATGGCAGCAGAGCTGAGCGATGCCTGGCAGGTCGCCTACGAGCAGGACCTGCGTTCGGGAGACGTGCTCGGAGACTGGCTGGCGCTGACCGGCGATTGGTCGCTCGGCGCCGACGGGATCATCAAGCGGGGCCGCGGCGCCGAGGGAGTCATGATGCTGCGCGTGCCGGTTGCGCGCGGGGCCATCAGGATCACCTACGAAGCGAGGGCGGATGCGAGCCCCGGAGACCTCAGCCTGTTCCTGGGCATGGACGGCGGCGACTACCACGCCGCGTTCTTCTTCGGATTCGGGTCACAGGGCAACAGCGTGAACCGGCTGCATGTGCCCGAGCGTCTCGGTGTGGAAGGCACGGGACCGCTCATCACACCCGGCGCATGGCATCGGGCCACTGTGCTGCGCGATCGAGGGCGGCTGTCCATGGAAGTCGACGGATCCCAGCTGTTCCTGCGCGACGACGACCCGCACGGGCTGCCCGGGCCGTACATCGGGTTCTACTGCTGGAACGAAGGGGTCTTCAGGAGTATCCGGGTCGAGAACCGGCGGGATCCCTTCATGAGCGCCATACTCACGCCGGCGGCACGCTCGCGGGAGACTGACTGGCCGCAGGCCAAGTACGAGGCGTCCCGCCTGGCCTGGGGTGAGCGTGATCGCTCCCGGGAACGGGACGAGCTGCGCCGCGAAGCGTTGCTGCCGCAACAGCGATCGGTCGCGGAACGGTCGGTGTTGACCGCGTCGACCCCCGCTACGAGGGTGGGTACGGGCTCCGTGGCTGCGTGGGCAGACGGTAGCTTTGTGGCCGCCCACGCAGCTACAGACGCCGTCGGGGCCACGATCCAGGTGCTAGCGAGCGAGAGCGATGCTCGGAGCTGGCAGAAACGCTCCGAGCTTGCGAGCGACTCCGCACCGGGCACCAGCATCGGAATCACCGCGTGGGGCACGCAGTCTGTGCTGCTGACCTGGGCGGGCGCCGGTGCAGATACCGTGGGGAACAGTGCGGCCGGCGGCGCGAGTCGCTGCGCCCGTTCGACAGACGGCGGTCGGCGCTGGCAGACCGGGCTGACCGCCCCGGTCTACGCTCCGCACGGGCCCATCGCGCTCGCAGACCGCTCGTTGGCCTACCTCGGGCGCGGCCTGGACGAGCGAGGCACCCCGTTCCTCGGGCTGGCCAAGTCCGATGATGGCGGCAAATCGTGGGAATTGATCTGGCAGCACACCCTGGCGGACGTGGAGCAGCGCGGCATGCACGCTGCGACCCTGGCAGAAACGGCCGACGGCCGCCTCATCGGCGCCTTCTGTGCCGAGTCGAGCGGCTGGGCACCCCGCGGCGGCCAGTATGCCAGCGGCCAGATCTGGTGCTTCGAGAGCAGCGATGGTGGACGTTCCTGGAGCGTGCCACAGGTCACCCCGATGCGCGGGCTGCCGCACTTGAGCGTGTTGTCTGACGGGCGAATCATGTGCTGCTACGCCCCGCGCGGCATCTCGGACGCGGTGCACGAGCGCGTGAAGCCACGTGGGCAGCGCGCCTGCTTCAGCGAGGACGGAGGCCGGACGTGGGACATCGACCGTGAGGTCGTCCTGCGCAACGACGCCGAGGACCATACGCACGGCTTGCCCTCGTCTGTGCAGCTCGACGCAACGACGCTCGTGACGCTCTATACGCAACGTACGCTGGGTGCTGCAGCCACCGGCTTCGAGCAGACGCGCTGGCAGCCGCCGCCGCGCTCGACAGTGTTGCCGTCGAACGCTGGCGTGTCGGTCACGTTAGCCGCACCGGTGACAGTGACCACAGGGCCTTTGAACGAACGGCGTTGGGGGTTCTATCAGTTTCCGCAGTCTGGTCGGCGAACACGCAGTGGCGACCTCGTCGTCGTGTATCAGACTGCCGACGACAGTCATGGCGGAGGCGCGCGGCTTCCGAACACACCGTTCGTGTCCTCGGATGAAGGCCGGACCTGGCATGAGCAGACTGAAGCGGAACGGGATGCCGTGTGCCTGCCGTTCGTGCTGGCCGACGGCACCGAGCTGGCCTGGCAGGGCTTCGCCAGACTGCGCGCGAGCGAGCTAGGCATGGAGCCGGTGCGGGAACGGGTGCTCACTGGCAACGATACGGTCGTGGATGTCTACCGCTACGACGACATTCCAGCGGACAGACGTCGGATGCGGATGCGCCGTCGGGCCGCGGACGGTCGGGTCGGGGGCTACGAGGCTTCGCTGGAGATCTCCGACTTGGCGGTGCGTCGCTACAAGTACGGCTACAACTCCGAAGCGGGGACGATGGAGCTGCCTGACGATCTGATGCCGATCGACCTGCCGATGGGTGACGGCTACAGCGTGGAGCTGGCCGACGGCACGCTCGCGGTGGCGGCCAATTCGGCCCTTCGTTTCCGGCCAGATGGCGCACCCATGCCAGAGACAAGCCTGATCGTGTCCGAAGATCAGGGCCGCAGCTGGCACCACCGCTCGACGGTATTTGTGTCGGACCAAGAGCGAGGGGTGGATGTGGCCGGCGAGCCGAGTATCACCTGCCGAGCCGACGGCACCCTGGTCTGCGTCGTTCGCAGCGATCTTGGCCGCGCACCGGAGCTGCTTCGCCCCTTGTGGGTAGCGATCTCACACGACGACGGCCACACCTGGGAGCCGCCGCGGCGCCTCGCTCCGTTCGGCGTGCGACCAAGGCTGGTGACGCTCGAGAACGGGGTAACCGCGTGCGTCTACGGTCGGCCCGGGGTCGAAGTGCGTTTCACGGTCGATCCGGCGGCTCGCGACTGGAGCGACGGCTACACCGTTCGCGCCGGTCTGGGGGCGGCACCCGTAGACTCCAGTTGCGGCTACACGTCGACGTTCGTCATCGGCCCTGACCGTCTGCTAATAGCCTACAGCGACTTCTACGAACGCGACGCCGGCTGGGGCCTGCACAAGGCGATCAAGGTCCGCGAGATTCGGGTCACACCCCGTGCTATCGCCGGGTGACGAGCGTGCGGTGCTGAGGCCGCCTCGTTCCCGATCCGGTCTTCAACCGAAGCGTCGCTCGATGGCGGCGGCGCGCTGCTGCACGGCTCTCAATCGTGTGAGGTCGAATTTGGCCGTGCGATCGAACTTATAGATGCCGTTCTGCTCCTGGTAGACATCGGTGAGCTGTGTGTAGCAGTAGCCGAACATGGACGGGTGGTCGAGTAGGACGGCGCACTGCTTCTCGAAGCGCTCGTAGAACTCGTCGATGGTGTTCGGGCGCTCGCCGTATCCCCACGACTCTTCATCGTCCGCTGCCTCTGGATTCCACCAGATCCCGCCAAACTCGCTGACGAAGTAGGGCTGCCCGTCGTACGGGATGGACCACTGCACCCCACCGGCCCCCGTCTCCGGCGAGGCTCTTCCGGGTTTCGTGTGGATGAGGGGGCTGGAGGTCGCGGCGTGAGGGGCAGCAAGGCTACCGTGGAGCCATGCGTGACAAGGACCTGTACGCGAGGATTCTGAAGATTGAGGATCCCTGGCGAGTCGCAGCCGTCGAGCTGAATCTGGAGCAGGGCGAGGTGGTCGTGCATGTGGAGCACGACGGCGAGGCGCTGACCTGCCCGCAGTGCGGACAGCCGGCGCGGCGCTACGACACGCGTCGACGGCGCTGGCGTCATCTGGATACGTGCGAGTACCGCACGATTCTGGCTGCCGAGATGCCGCGGGTGCACTGTGAGCGGCACAAGGTCAAGCAGGTGGCCGCACCGTGGAGCGAAAGCCGCTCGCGGTTCACGGCGCCGTTCGAGGCGGTGGTGATCGATTGGCTGAAGGAGGCGTCCACGGCGGCGGTGGCGCTTCAGATGGGGCTGAGTTGGGACGAGGTGGACGGGATCATGCAGCGCGCCGTGCAGCGCGGGTTGGAGCGTCGCGAGGTGCAGGCGCCGCAGCGCATCGGCGTGGACGAGACGTCGTTTCAGAAACGCCATGAGTACGTGACGGTGGTCAACGATCTGGACGGTCATGTGCTGCACGTGGCCGAGGGGCGCGGCAAGGAGTCGTTGGAGGAGTTCTACAAACAATTCGACCGTGAGCAGTTAGCGGGTATCCAGACGGTCGCCATGGACATGTGGGAGCCCTACATCCGCGTGACCACTCAGTACGTGGCGGACGCGCAGGAGAAGATCGCGTTCGACAAGTTCCACGTTGCCGGACACCTTGGGGACGCCGTTGACCGGGTGCGGCGCGCCGAGCATCGCCGGCTGGCCGGCGAGGACGATCAGCGGCTAAAAGGCAGCCGCTACCGATGGCTGACCAACCCCGAGAACATGGATGAGGAGCGCTGGGAGCAATTCGCCGAGCTGCGCGACAGCGCCCTGCAGACCGCCCGTGCGTGGGGCTACAAAGAGCATGCGATGACGCTGTGGGCGTACCGCAGCCGCGCGTGGGCGCGCAAGGCATGGCTGGCGTGGTATCGGTCGGCGATCCGCTGTCGGCTGGAGCCGGTCAAGCGCGTGGCACGCATGATCAAGCGCCATCTGGACGGGATCGTGACCGCCGTCGTGGACAAGGTGACCAACGCCCGCGCCGAGTCGATCAACGCCGGGATTCAGAAGGTGAAGTACTCAGCGCGCGGGTTCCGCAACCGCAAACGATTCCGCAACGCCATCTACTTTCATCTCGGCGGCCTTGATCTCTACCCCGTCGGTGTCACCCCGTGACCCACTCTTTCCACCCGGATTCCTGAAGACCCATCTGATCTACGAGTACGATGTGTTCCGCAGTTACCTGGCGAAGGCGCTCGATGAATGACTGCGAGATGTCAACCGCTCGTCGGGCCGACGTGGCACAATGCCACGGTATCATACGGTATGGCACGAATCACCGAGCGCCTGCGGGCGGGGGATCGGCTGCTGCTCGACGGCGGCACGGGCTCGGAGTTGCAGCGTCGCGGCGTCGACGTGCTGCTTGGATCGACCGGCCGGCTCAAGGCCTGGTCGGCGACCGCCAACCTCGCCGCCGGCGACGTGATCCGGCAGGTCCATCAGGACTACCTGCGGGTGGGCGCCGACATCATCACCAGCAACAACTTCTGGACCAGCCCGAGCCGCCTGGCGACGCTCGACGCGCGCGACGACTGGAGGACCTACGCCGAGGCGGCCGCGCGCAACGCGCTGGCCGCGCGTGAAGCGGGCAACGGACAGGCCTACGTCGCGGGCGGCATCGCGCCGCCGGCGTTGCAGGATCGGGACAGCGGGGACCTCGCCTCGGACATCGCCCGGCTGGGGGAGAGCGCGTTCGCCAGGGAGATCGGCGACCACGCGCGGCTGCTCGCCGCCGCCGGTGTCGACCTCATCCTGCTGGAGTACCTCGGCTACATCGAGGAGTGCGTTGCCGCCGTGCAGGCGTGCTCGCAGATCGAGCTCCCGCTGTTCGTCGGGATCCGCCATATCGGCGCCGACGGCTCGATGCAGTACGGGGAGTCGCTCGCCGATCTGGCAGCCGAGCTGCAGGGCTTGGCCCGGGCTCCGGACGCCATCCTGTTGATGTGCAGCAATCCGGAGGCGGTCGACGCCGGGCTGCCGATCCTGCGGGAGGCCGCCGACGGCCCGATCGGCTGCTACCCGAACCTGGGCTACAACCCGACCGGGCCGGTCGCGAACCGGCCGGTGCTCACCAACCAGCGCCCGAGCGTGAGTCCGGACATCCTGCAGGGCGCGGACTATCCGCCGGCTCGGCTGGCCGAGTTCGCCCGCCGGTGGATCGACGCCGGCGCACAGATCATCGGCGGCTGCTGCGCGTCGGGACCGGAGCACATCCTGGCGCTGCGCGCGGTCGTCGACGATGCAGCCGCGGACTGAAGAAGAGGCGGCGGCGATCCGGATCGCAACGATCGACGACGTTCGTGAGGCCGAACGCGGCATACGGCGACACGTTTCGGCGGCGCCGTTGATCCGTTCCCATGCGCTCGAACGAGAGCTCGGCATGCCGGCTACGCGCCGGGTGTGGCTGAAGGACTACGGGTGGACTCCCGTCGGCTCGTTCAAGCTGCTCGGCGCATTGCACTGGATGGCGAGCAACCTGACGCGCATCGGCGACCGGCCGGTGGTCGCTCATTCCTCCGGGAACTTCGCGTCCGGTATCGCTTTCGCCGGCATGCGGCTCGGGAAGAGGGTGCTGATTGTCATGCCCGATACGGCGGCCCGCATGAAAGTCGAGCTGACGCGGTCGTTCGGCGCGGAGATCCGCACGTATGACATCGCCCGAGACCACGAGACGGGAGAACGGGACCGGCTGACGCGCGAGATCGCCGACCAGGAGGGAGCGATCCAGGCCTCGCCGTACGACGATGCGGACGTGATCGCCGGCAACGGCGTGGGCGGACTCGAGATCGTGCACGATCTGAAGGCTCAGGGCCGCGCGGCCTCCCACCTCTTCTGCCAGGTGTCAGGCGGCGGTCTCATGGCCGGTCACGCACTGGCGATCGCGGACGGCTTTCCGCAGGCGAGGATCGTCGGAGTCGAGCCGGAAGGCGCCGCTGACTTCCGCGCATCCCTCGCTGCGGGACGGCGTGTGCGTATCGAGCGCCCCACGAGCATCTGTGACGGCCTGCTGTCCTACGATGTCGGTGAGCACAATTGGCCGATCCTCCAGCGCCACGTCGCAGAGGCCGTCGCCGTGCCGGATCGAGAGACGCGGAAAGCGATGCGATGGCTGTACGACCGACACGGACTGCGCACGGAGCCTTCCGGCGCGATCGCCGCGGCGGCGCTGCTGAGCGGGCGGGTCAGCCTCGATGGCGAGGGAGATCTGGTGGTGATCCTCAGCGGCCGCAACGTCGACGACGATCAGTTTCGCGGTTGGATCACGCCGGTGTAGCGCGTAGAGTGCGCCGCCATGAAGATGAGTCGGCCGGTGCTGGCGCACGAGGTGCTGAGCGTGACCGGCGGTATGGTGGTGGCGCAGGACCGGCTGGGCGCGCGCATCGGGGCGGAGGTCCTGCAGCGGGGCGGCAACGCCGTGGACGCGGCCGTGACCACCGCGTTCGCGATGGGCGTGCTGCAGCCGCTCATGAACGGCGTGGGGGGCGGGGGACTGCTGGTCGCCCGCTTCGCGTCGGGCGAGCGCGGCTCGGTCGACTTCGGCATGCGCGCCGCCGCCGCGGCCCGTCCCGACATGTACGAGCTGGAGGGAGGGACCGACCGCCCCGAGGCAGGAGGGCTGCGCTTCTCGCGCGGCTACGCGTGGCCTGTGGTCAAGGACCGGGCCAACCTGCACGGCCACGCGGCGATCGCGGTGCCGGGGACGGCGGCCGGTCTGGCGGCGGCCCTGGAGCGCTGGGGGACGATGAGCCTGGACCAAGCACTGCTGCCGGCGATCCGGCTGGCACGCGACGGGTTCCCGGTCGGCCACCACTTCGTGCTGGCGATAGTCAGCGGCCGGGAGGTCATGACGAGGTACCCGGCGACCCGGCAGACCTACTTCCCCGACGGTCACCCGCTGCCGGTCGGCGCCACGCTGGTGCAGAGCGAGCACGCGCACACGCTGGAGCTGATCGCCCGCAACGGACCGGACGGCTTCTACCGGGGCGAGGTGGCGGAGCGGATCGCCGAGGAGATGGCGACTCACGGCGGCACGATCCGGCAGGCCGACCTGGCCGCGTACCGGCCGTTCGTGCACGGCACGGTGCTGGAGGCCGGCTACCGGGGGTACGGGGTGCTGGCGGTCCCCGGTCCCAACGGCGGCACGGCGGTCGCCGAGGTGCTCAACGTCCTGGAGCACTTCGACCTCGCCCGCCACGGCTGGGGCTCGGTGGAGGCGCTGCACCTGGTGATCGAGGCGATCCGGCGCGCGGCCGTGGACCGGTACTCCTACCTGGGCGACCATCCGGATGCGCCGTTCGACATCCTCGCGGAGCCGGGCTACGCGGCGACGCGGGCGCGGACGATCAGCCTGGAGTGCGCCGGTCCCACCGCCGCCGGCGATCCGTGGGCATGGCGAGGCGTCCAGCGGCCCCCGAACCTGCCGGCTCCCGCCGGTGTATCGGCGGACGGCGGCACCACGCACATCTCGGTGGTGGATGCGGATCGCAACGCCGTGGGGCTGACGCAGACCAACATGTCCTGGTCGGGCGTGATCGTGCCCGGCGTCGGGGTGATGATGAACAACGCGATGACCTGGTTCTATCCGGCGCCGGGCACCGTGAACTCGATCGTTCCAGGCGGCCGCGGGCTGAACAACATGACGCCGCTGATCCTGGTCCGCGGCGGCCGGCTGCACGCCGTGCTCGGCGCGTCCGGGGGCCGCCGCATCTGGTCGGCGTTGGTGCAGGCGTGCGTGAACCACGCCGAATTCAGCATGGAGCTGCAGCAGGCGGTGCAGGCGCCGCGGCTGCACGTGGAGTCGGATCAGGTGCTGCTGGACGGACGCTTCGGCAGCGACGTGCGTGCGGGCCTGGGGAAGCTCGGACACGAGGTCACGGTGGCGACCCCGTACTACGATCGCTCACCCTACGCGGAGCCGAACGGGATACAGGTGGCCGGCGACGAGCTGCACAGCGCGGTCTACCCGGTCGCCAAGCCGACGCATGCCGCGGGATACCCCGGCGATTCCCTGGAGGACTCGGGCGGCGGGCTCGACGCCGGCATGCTGTCGCACCCGTGAGGGCGGGGACGTTCACGGCGTGGCCCGGCTGCCGCTCACCTTGCGGGTGGGGTCCGCGGCCACCGCTTCATGGCCAAGGTCGGCGTCGGTCGTCCCGTCGGCGGCCGTGATGGCTCCGCCGTTGAGGATCAATGCGTTGGCCGGGATGCTGATCCCGTCCTCATCACGATCATCCTCCTGCACGGTGTAAATCAAGTACGCATACTCCCCTGACGAGGCGGAGTAGGCGGCGTAACGCGTCTGCGCCCCGATGGTGAGCGCCATCCCGGGGGTGCCGCTCACCGCCACCGTGCTGTCGAACTCGACTCCCACCTCTATCGTCTCTCCTCGTGCGTAGGTGTCACCCCGCGCTGGCGAGTAGGAGAAGCGGATTTCCCTCACCCGCGGTTGCGCGACCAAGCTGCCGTTCACCTTGCTGCGCCGTTCGGAAACTACTGCCCGATGCGTCAGGTCAACATCGGTTGTGCCGACGGTGGCCGTGATGGTTCCGCCGTTGAGGGCCAACGCGTTGGCGGCGATGCTGATGCCGTCTTCATCGCGATCCGCCTCGCGCACGGTGTAGCTGAAGTACAGAGACTCACTGCCCCTTCCGTAGAGAGTTGCATGCCGGGTTTGCGTCCCGATGTTCAGCGCCACCTGCGGACTGCCGGTCGCCGTCACTGCTCTGTCGAATTCGACGACCACCTCGACCGTCTCTCCGAGTCCATACGTGTCGCCCCCTGCCGGGAACGAGATGAGGGCAACACGCTTCACTCCCAGTTGCGTGCTCAGGCTTCCGTTCACCTTGCTCCCGTGCTGGGCGGCTACCACCTCGTGCGTCAGATCAGCGTCGATCGTACCGGCGGCCGTGATGGTTCCGCCGTTGAGAACCAGCACGTTGGCGGCGATGCTGATGCCGTCCTCATCGCGGTCCTCCTCCTGCACGGTGTAGCTGAAGTGCAGGGAACGTCTGCTCCATCCGGAGAAGGTCGCGTGGCGTGTCTCGGCGCCGATGGTCAGCGCAATCTGGGGTTTGCCGGTTGCCGTCACCACCTTGTCGAAGTCGACTTCCACCTCGACCGTCTCTCCGAGTCCGTACGTGTCACCCGTCGCCGGCGAAGATCTGAAGGAGATCTCCCTCACCCTCGGCGGCGACGCGACCAGGCTGCTGTTCACCTTGCTGTCGCGCTGGGCGGATAGCGCCTCGTGCGTCAGATCAGCGTCGGTGGTGCCCTCGGCGGCGGTGATGGTTCCGCCGTTGAGGAGTAGCGCGTCGGACGAGATGCTGATCCCGTCCTCGTCACGGTCCGCCTCCTGCACGGTGTAGTCGAAGTACAGAGACTGGCTTCCCCAAGCGAAGAAGGTCGCGTACCGCGTCTGCGTCCCGACGGTCAGCGCCACCTGGGGCTCGCCGGTCGCGGTAACGGCTTGGTCGAACCGCACACTCACTTCAACCGTCTCCCCAAGTGCGTACGTATCCCCGTTGGCCGGAGAGGAGCTGAAGGAAATGGAGGTGATCGCGGGAGCCGCGCTTTGGGAGCAAGCAACCAATGCTGACGCCGTAAGCGCTATCAGGGAAGAAGACGCGATCAGGTTGCACCTGCGCCGGACACTGCGCATTGCACGAACCATCGTCTTGTAGAGCGTGAGACTGGGGACGCTCACGGCTCGGCCCGGCTGCCGTTCACCTTGCGGGTAGGGTCCGGTCCCACCGCGCCGTGGGCAAGATCAGCGTCGGTCGAGCCGTCAGCGGACTTGATGGTCCCGCCGCTGAGAGACAGCGCGTCGGCCGGGATGCTGATTCCGTCCTCGTCACGGTCCGCCTTCCGGACGAAGAGTCTGAAGAACAGAGCATCGCTGCGCCATCCGAAGTAGGTCGCGTGCCGCGTCTGCGTCCCGATGGTCAGCGCCACCTGGGGAGTGCCGCTTGCTGCCACCGCTCGGTCGAACTCGACCTTCACCTCGACCGTTTCCCCGAATCCGTACGTCCCACCCCTGTCCGGGGAGGAGATGAGGGAGATTCTCCTCACCTTTGGTGGCGTGCTGTCGCCGCCGTTCACCTTGCTGCCGCGTCCGGCGGCGACCGGCCCGTGTGTCAGATCGGCGTCGGTCGTGCCGTCGGCGGACTTGATGGTCCCGCCGTTGAGAAGCAGCGCATTGGCGGCGATGCTGATCCCGTCCTCGTCGCGGTCTTCCCCCTGCACGGTGTACTCGAAGTGCAGGAACTGTGTGGTCGATGCGGACAGCGTCGCGTGCCGCGTCTGTGTGCCGATGGTCAGAGCCACCTGGGGCTCGCCGCTTATCGTCACCGTTCTGTCGAACTCGACTCGCAACTCGATCGTCTCGCCCAGTTCGTACGTTCCGCCCCTCGCCGGGGAGGAGTTGAAGGCGATCTCCCTCACTCCCGGCGGCGTGCTGTTACTGCCGTTCACCTTGTTGCCGCGCTCGACGGCGACCGGCCCGTGCGTCAGATCCACATCGGTCGCGCCGACGGTGGTCCTGATGGTACCGCCGTTGAGGGCCAGCGCGTTGGCCGCGATGCTGACGCCGTCTTCATCCCGATCCTCCTCCTGCACGGTGTAGGTGAAAGTCAGATGCTGACGGCCCCATCCGAACAAGGTCGCGTGCCGCGTCTTGGTCCCGATCGTCAGCGCCACCTGAGGTTTGCCGGTTGCCGTCACGGCCCTGTCGAACTGGACCCGCACCTCAATCGTCTCCCCGAGTTCATACGTGTCACCCCTTGCCGGGGAGGAGCTGAGAGAGATATCCCTCACCCCTGGTTGCGCGGTCGAGCTGCCGTTCACCTTGCTGCCGCGCAGGGCGGCTACGGCCTCGTGAGTCAGATCAGCGTCGGTCGTACCGTCGGCGGTCGTGATGGTACCGCCGTTGAGAACCAGCGCGTTGGCCGGGATGCTGATCCCGTCCTCGTCGCGGTCCGCCTCCTGCACGGAGTAGCTGAAGTACAGGGATTGTGTGCTCCATGAGGACAAGGTGGCGTGCCGCGTCTGCGTTCCGATGGTCAGCGCCACCTGGGGCTTGCCGGTTGCCGTCACCGCTCTGTCGAACCGCACGTTCACTTCGACCGTCTCTCCGAGCCCATACGTGTCGCCGCGTGCCGGGGACCCACGGAACGCGATGGACGAGACTGCGGGCGCGGTGCTCTCGGCCTGATCGACCGTGGCCGCCGCTGCATCCGATGTCGTCGGGGTCCGCGGAGTCGTCGCACATGCCGCGAGCGCCAGCAGGCAGGAGAGCCCGATCAGGTTGCGACCGCGCCGGAAACTCCGCATCGCTCGAACGTTCACGGCGTGCCCCCACTGCCGTTCACTTTGAAAGCGGGCTCCGCGGCCACCGCGCCGTGGGTCAGGTCGGCGTCGACCGTGAGGTCGGCGGCGTGCTTGATCGTTCCGCTGTTGAGGGCCAACGCGTTGGCCGTGATCGTCACTCCGTTTTCATCGCGGTCATCCTCCTGCACGGCGTAGCTGAAGTGCATGAGGCGGTCGCCTTCCGAGGCTGTGGAGTAGGCCGCGTACCGGGTCTGCGCTCCGATGGTCAGCGCCACCTGGGGGTTGCCAGTCACCGTCATCGCCCTGTCGAACTCGACCAGGACCTCGATCGTCTCCCCCTGTGTGTAAGTGTCACCCCGGTTTGGGGCGGAGATGAAGAAGATACCCCTCACTCCCGGTGGAGAGATCAGGCTGCCGTTCACCTTACTGCCGCCGCGGGCGGATATGGCGTCGTGCCTCAGGTCAGCGTCGGTCGTGCCGTCGGTGGCTGTGATGGCTCCGCCGTTGAGGAGCAGCGAGTTGGCCGCGATGCTGATTCCGTCATCATCGCGGTCCCCCTCCTGCACGGTATAGCTGAAGAACAGGGAATCGCTGCCCCATCCGGCAGAGGTTGCGTGCCGCATCTCCCCGCCGATCGTCAGTGCCAGTTGGGGATTGCCGGTCTCCGTCACCGCTCTGTCGAAGTCGACGATCACCTCAACCGTCTCTCCGAGTTCGTAGGTGTCACCCCTCGCTGGGGAGGAGATGAGGGAGATGCCCCTCACGGCCGGTGGCGTGACATCGTTGCCATTCACCTTGGGGCCGGGTTCGGCGGCTATCGCCGCGTGCGTCAGAACGGCCTCGGTCATGCCGTCGCGGGCAGTGATGCTTCCGCCGTTGAGGAGCAGCGAGTTGGCCGGGATGCTGATCCCGTCGTCATCGCTGTCTCCTGTCTGAACGGTGTAGCGGAATCTCAGATAATCGCTGCTCCATCCGAACAGGCTCGCGTACCGCGTCTCGGTCCCGATGGTCAGCGCAACCTGGGGATTGCCCGTTGCTTCCATCCTTCCGTCGAATTCGACGACGACCTCAACCGTCTCTCCGAGTTCGTAGGTGTCACCCTGCGCCGGGGAGGAGTCGTAGTAGATCGCCCTCACCCGCGGTGGCGTGACAGCGCTGCTGCCGTCCACCTTCCTGTCAGGGTCCGGGCCTACCGGCGCGTGCTTCAGGTCAGCGTCGGTCGTGCCGTCCGCGGCCGTGATGGTTCCGCCGTTCAGCTCCAGCGCGTTGGCCGGGATGCTGATCCCGTCGTCATCACGATCGTCCTCCTGCACGACGTAGCTGAAGTCCGCGTACTCCCTCCACGATCTGGAGTAGACCGCGTGCCGCGTCTTCGACCCGATGGTCAGCTCCACCCAAGGGGTGCCGGTCACCGTCACCGTCCTGTTGAACTCGACTTTCAGCTCGATCGTCTCCCCCCGTGCGTAGATGTGACTCCGTCCCAGGTAATCGAACGAGATGTCTCTCACGCGCGGTGGCGCGACCAGGCTGCCGTTCACCTTGCTGCCGCCGTCGGCGGCGACCGCCGCGTGTGTCAGGTCGGCGGGCGTCGTACCGTCGGGGGCGGTGATGGTTCCACCGCTCAGCACCAGCGTGTTGGCCGGGATACTGATACCGTCCTCATCGCGGTCCCCCTCCTGCACGGTGTAGCTGAAGTACAGAGAATTGCTGCCCCATCCGGAAGAGGTCGCGTGCCGCGTTTGCGTTCCGATGGTCAGCGCAACTCGGGGCTCGCCCGTTGCCTCCACCCCGCCGTCGAACGTGACGACCACCTCAACCGTCTCTCCCAGTTCATAGGTGTCACCCCGCGCTGGGGAGGAATCGAAGTAGATAGCCGCCACCCGAGGTGGAGTAACGTCGCCGCTGCCGTCAACCATCCTGTCGCGTTCCGGGCCGACCGCCGCGTGCGTCAGGTCAGCGTCGGTCGTGCCGTCCGCGGCCGTGATCGATCCGCCGTTGAGGATCAACGCGTTCGCCGGGATGCCGATCCCGTCCTCATCACGGTCCCCCTCCTGCACCACGTAGCTGAAGTCCACGTAGCGGTCGTCTCCCCACCTCGTGGAGAGGGTCGCGTACCGCGTCTCGGCCCCGATGGTCAGCTCAACCTGGGGCCTTCCGGTCACTTTCACTACTTTGTCGAAATGGACTCCCACCCGAACGGTTTCCCCTCGTTCATAGGTGTTGCCCCTCGCGGGGGAGTCGCCGAAGTAGAGGTGTGTCACTCCCGGCGGAGATGCCAGGCTGCCGTTCACCTTGCGGTCGCCGTCGGCGGTTACCGTCCCGTGCGTGAGATCTGCGGCGGTCGTGCCGTCGGCGGCCGTGATGGATCCGCCATTGAGGGCCAGCGCGTTGGCGGGAAGGCTGATCCCGTCCTCGTCACGATCCCCCGCCTGCACGGTGTAGTCGAAGTGCAGGGTTTGGGTCCCCCAGCCTCGAAAAGCTGCGTGCCGCGTCTCCGTCCCGACGGTCAGCGCCACCTGAGGGGCGCCGGTTGCCCTCACCGCTCTGTCGAACTCGACTTCCACTTCAACCGTCTCGCCCAACTCGTACGTGTCACCCCGCGCTGGTGGGGAGTAGCCGAAGCGGATAGCCCTCACCTGCGGTGGCGTGACATCGCTGCCGTTCACCTTGCTTGCCCCCTCGGGGGCCACCGCCTCGTGCGTGAGATCCGCGGCAGTCGTGCCGTCGGCGGCCGTGATGGTTCCGCCGACGAGGGACAGGGCGTTGGCCGGGATGCTGATGCCGTCCTCATCACGGTCCCCCGCCTGCACGGTGTATTGGAAGCGTAGAGAGTGACTGCTCCAGCCGTACTTGGTCGCGCGCCGTGTCCGAGTCCCGATGGTCAGCGCTATCTGGGGCTCCCCGGTTGCCTTGACCACTCCGTCGAACTCGACTTCCACCTCGATCGTCTCACCCAGTTGGTAGGTGTCACCTCGCGCTGGAGAGGAGTCCAGGTAGATATCCCTCACCCGCGGCGGCGCGACATCGCGGTTGCCGTCCACCTTTTTGTCAGGCGCGGGGGCCACCGCGTCATGCGTCAGGACAGCCTCGGTCGTTCCGTCACGTGCCGTGATGGTTCCGCCGTTGAGGAGCAGCGAGTTGGCGGCGATGCTGACTCCGTCGTCGTCCCGGTCGCCCTCCTGCACCGTGTAGCCGAAGTGGGCATGACGGTCGAACGAGCCGTAGTAGACTGCGTACCGCGTCTCGGCCCCGATGGTCAGTGCAACGTGGGGGCTGCCGGTCACCGTCACCGCTTTGTCGAACTCCACCCAGACCTGGACCGCTTCCCCGAGTTCGTAGGTGTCATCCCCCGCTCGGGACGACATCAGGTCGATGCGCTTCACCGCCGCCGGCGACATCAGGCTGCCGTCCACCTTCCTGTCGTCTTCGGCGGCTAGCGCCGCGTGCGTCAGGTCGGCGTCGGTGGTGCCGTCGGGGCCCTTGATGGTGCCACCGGCGAGGGCCAGCGAGTTGGGGGCGATGCTGATGCCGTCGTCGTCGCGGTCCCCCTCCTGCACGGTGTAGTCGAAGAACAGGCCGGGAGAACTTCCCCATCCCGTAGCGGTGGCGTGCCGCGTCTCCGTGCCGATGGTCAGCGCCAGCCGGGCTCCGCCGGTTGCCGTGACCGCTCTGTCGAAATGGACGATCAGTTCGATCGTCTCCCCGCGTTCGTAGGTGTCGCCCCTCGCCGGAGAGGAGACCCAGGAGATGCTCTTTACCGCCGGCGGTGAGAACAGGCTGCCGTTCACCTTGATGTTGCCCTCGGCGGTTACGGCCGCGTGCATCAGATCGGCGTCGACGGTGCCGTTGTCGGCCGTGATGGTTCCGCCGTCGAGGATCAGGGCGTTGGCGGCGATGCTGATTCCGTCCTCATCACGGTCCTCTTCGTGCACGTCGTAGGCGAAGTACAGGGACTGGCCGTCCAGTCGGGAGAAGGTCGCGTGCCGCGTCTCCGTTCCGATGGTCAGCGCCATCTGTGGCCTGCCGGTTGCCGTCACCGCGATGTCGAACTCGACTGCGACCTCGATGATCTCCCCGAGCTCGTAGGTGTCGCCCCTCGCCGGGGAGGAGACGATGGCGATCGAGGAGACTGCGGGCGCCTCGCGTACGGGCTCAGCAAACGCTGCTGCGGACGTGAACGCCAGCAGGGCTGTGAACGCCAGCAGGAAGAAAAAACCGATCAGGTTGCGTCCGCCCGAAGCCTGACTCATGCCGGATGCTACCGCGATCATGCGTTCGCGGACATCCTCGACGGCGACGGCACCTTGAGTCAGAGGCTCATCTGCACCATGTCCGCGGTTGCCGGCTCGGCCATTGCGTCATCCAGGTACACGTAGTGCTCGCCGCTTCGGTACGCGTAACCGGAATGCTCGCCTGAAGGACTCAACGCGATCACGGCGATGTGCCCGGCCAGCGGATCGTTCAGGTCGCGGAGGTCGTCCAGCGCGGTCTTCATGGCGTCGGAGAGCGTCATGCCGGTGCGCAGGTAGAGCACCACGCTGCGGGTGGTCAGGGTCCGCAGCACGACCTCGCCGGTCCCGGTCGAGGCCGCGGCACCCCAGCGGATGTCCGCGTAGCCGCCCGCGCCGATGATCGGCGAGTCGCCGAGCCGGCCCGGGTACCCCCACGGGTAACCGCTGGTGCTGACCGCGCTGGCCAGGTTGCCGCCGCGGTCCAGGGCCAGGAAGTTGACCGTGCCGTGCGGCTCCTCCGGACCGGGCGGATCCCAGCCGCGCATGGAGTCGCGCGCGTCGCCGACCAGCTCCAGCAGCCGCTCGCGGCCGGCGATGCCGCCGGGATCGACGTCGGGGTGGCGGTGCGCCAGCGCCTCCCGCCAGCGCGACGCGGCCTCCTCCGTGAGAAATCGTGCTCGTCCATGCCCATCTCGCGCGCGAAGCGCTCGGCCCCGTCCGCGACCAGCAGCACGTGCGGGCTCCGCTCCATCACGCGGCGCGCCAGGGTGATGGCGTGCAGTATGCCGCGCACCGAGCCGACGGCCCCTGCGCGCAGGGTGCGGCCGTCCATGATGCTGGCGTCGAGGCGCACCTCGCCGGCGATGTTCGGCAGGCCGCCCAGCCCGACCGTGTGGTCGCGCGCATTCAACTCGACCCGGCGCGTGCCGGCCTCCACGGCGTCGAGCGCCGATCCGCCGTCGCGCAGGACCGCCATCGCATCCCGGATGCCGACCGCCCCGTTGGCGGTGCTCACGACCATCATCGGTCCGTCGGGGACCGTAGCACGGCACCCGGCTTCTTCGCCGATCCCGGCGTGGCATCCTGGAGGAGATCAAGCATGGCTGAACGCGATTTCGCTGCTGAGGTCCTTCAGGGCCTCCGTGAAGTCAAGGAGTACCGGGCCGGGAAGCGGACGCTTCGGACGACCCGGGTCGAGGCGAAGCCCCTGCCGGGGCTCACCCCCGAACTGATCAAGAGGATTCGCCAGGAGATCGACGTATCCAGGGCCGTGTTCGCCGGTCTGCTGCGCGTCCCGGTGCGCACTATCGAGAGCTGGGAGCAGGGTAGATCAAGCCCGCCGCCGGCTGCTGCGGCGCTCATTCTGATGGCTCGGAAGTACCCGGATACGTTCGATCGGCTTGCGTCTCTGTGAGCCGTTGCCCGATGCCTCGGATGGCGGGACTGGCCGGCTGATTGACGGACACAGCGCACGTTAGGCAGTATGTCTAACATGAGGTCACACAGTGTCCGCCACGTGCAACATCACCTTGCCGCGGTGCTTGCGGAGGTGGAGCGGGGCGAGGAGATCGAGGTGCTCCGGCGCGGCCGGCCGGTCGCGCGCATCGTGCCGCTCTCGTCGGAGAGTCGGCCGTGCGACTGGAGTGAGGCCGCACGGCGTCTGCAGTCGGCGTATCCGGCGCTCGTCGGTGGGACCTCCGCGGCACGGATCATCGCGGAGGGTCGTGGAGAACGGTGAGTCTCTATTACGACTCCGGCGTGCTCGTGAAGCTCTATGTGCGTGAGGATCGAAGCGATGAGGTCACGCGGTTCGTCGCGCGCCGTGGTGAATCCGTGGCGGTCAACCGCCTGCATGAGCTCGAAATACGCAACGCACTGCGTCTGAAGCGGTTCCGAGATGAGATCGACGACGTGCAGCTCGCCGCATCACTGGGCATGATTGCCGCTGACTTCGCCGAGCGCCGGCTCATCCGGCATGAAGCCGATTGGCAGGTGATCCACGACGAAGCCGAACGCCTGTCGGCCGTCACGGGTGCCACGGTGGGTGTCCGCACGATCGACGTGATCCACATCGCTGCAGCACTCACACAGATGGCCACCGGAGTGGTGTCGTTCGACCGGCGCCAGCTCGCGGCGGCACGGATGTCGGGACTGCGGGTCGTCGAGCTCACGGGATAGCGCTTGCCGCGAAAGGAGGTGGGGCTCTCGCATGGATAACGCGTTGTTCAGCGTCAGCCTCAACGGGACTGCGCCGGCGCGGGCCGACGCGTCGCTGCCGTTCTTTCCGGGACGGCGCAACACGCTGGAGGTGAGAGCCTCACGCGAGGCGCCGGACGCGCAGGTGCGGATGAGGGCAACGACCCCCGACCGGCGCATGTTCACGCGGACTCGGCGACTGCCGAGCGGCGGCGGGGTGGAGTTCGATCTGGGGCCGCTGCTGGTGCCGGCCACCTACGAGTTCGAGGCGGCGGTCTGCTACCGCAGGGGCTACCGGTTCACGATCACCGTGCACGATCCCGACAGCGGCACGCCGCTCGCCCGCTTCGAGCTGTATCAGTGCTGTACCGGCGACGAGCACGCCGAGTGGGTTCGTCTCGGAGACCAGGAACGGGTCGTGTACGACACGGGGTGGGTGCCGCCGGGCAGTCACTGGAATCCGTTCTCGGAGAGCAGCAGGTCGATGCAACCGGCGATCGATCTGCGCCTGGGGCCCCGCGTGCTGCTCGACCGGAACTGCGTCGAGCTGCGATACCGGCTTCGGCCCGGGCTTGCCGGCGTGGGAGAGCTGCGAGCACGGCTGGCGGTGCATCGCCGCGGGGTGCCGCGCACCGTGGAGCCCGGCACGCTCCTCATCGGTCCGGAGTGGGCGGCTCGCGAGGTTGACGTGTCCGCGTGGGCGCCGGGGACGTACTGGTTCGAGCTGCTGCCGGAGTTGGAAGGCCGGCGCTACGCGCAGGGGCCGCGGCTGCGCTACCGGCGCCAGCCGGCCGACCCGGACGGGGTGCTGGTGTCACCACTCGCGCCCTTTCGGTTGCGGCGCGACGGGAGCCGCGCCACGGTCGAGATCGACGACTGGGAGCAGATTCCCGCGCGGGGCTCGTGGCGCGTAGAGGGCACGGGTGCCGTTTCCTGCCTGGTCGCCGGAGAGAAGGGGAGCTCGGTCACGCTGCAACTGGGACTGCGCGGTCACTACGCGCTGTTCGTGCAGCCGGTGGGCCGCCTCTTCGTGCAGGCGGGCGACGGACTAATCCGCCTCATGCAGGGCGAGCGCGACGGCAGCGCACCTGCCTCCAGCATGCTGGCGCTCGGCCCGGAGTTCGGGCCCGTGTTCGTGTGCGCGAGGGAGTTCGCAGGCGAGGCGATCGAGCTGCGCGCTGAGAACCTGCCGCGGGCCGGCATCCGGGCGCTGCGCGCGATCCCCGTCACGGAGGCGTCGGCGCGCTCCTTCCTCGATCAGACCACACGCCTCCCCGTCGAGCTGCGCGGTATCGCCGACTGGTGGGACTACTTCGACGAGCACTCCAGAACGGAGCTCGATCAGATCGAGATGATCCTCGCCGGGCAGCGCGAGGTCGGCATGACCAGCCTGAGCTGGGCCATCGGCCGCTCCTGCCTGCTGTACCACTCGCGCCTCGCGCAGGCGGACCTGTTCCCGGGGGTGCCGCTGACGGAGGACCTCCTTGCCCGCTATCCGCACTTCGCGGCGTGGCGGAGCATGGTCCACGATCACGATACGTTCCGGTACGTGCTGTCGCGGCGGCACCACTACCGGCTGCGGATCGACGCGTGGCTGACGATGAACCGCCACTACTCGCCCAGCTCCTACGGTGGCGTGCTCACCTCGTCATGGGCGCGACAGCACCCGGAGGTCAAACGCTACCCGAAGCACACGGACGAGCCGGACGTGAGCCGTGTGGAGTTCTTCTTCGCCGAGGCCCGCCGCGAGCGGGTGGACATCCTGGCCGAGGCCGCCGGACTCGGTCCCGACGGGCTCACGATCGGATGCTGCCGTCAGCCACCGATGGCGGGCTACAACCCGGCGATGGTCGCGGAGTACCGGCGTGTTGCCGGCGTCGATCCGAGGACGCTGGACTACACGGACGGCGAGCCGTTCCAGCGATGGCTGCGGTGGCGCTGCCGGGGGTTGACCGAGCTGCTGCGTGAGCTCCGCCGCGGGTTGAGCGGCCAGCCGGGCGACGGGGTGCCGGTCGCGGCGCGCGTGCCCTGCGAAGGGCTGTTCTTCAACATCGCCGAGGGGATGGACGTCGAGCGATGGGTGGCCGAGGGACTGGTCGACGAGCTGCAACTGGATCCGCTGCACGACGCCTTCGCGCATGGGAGCCAGGACATCCGGCCCTACATCGAGCTCTGCCGCGAGCACGGGGTGCGCGTACTCGGCGGCGTGAACGGCAGCACGGGAGTGCTGGATATCGGCGGTGTCGCCGGCAGCCCGGCGGCTGCGGTGCGCAGAGCGATCGGCCTGATCTCCGCCGGCGTGGACGGCATCGAGATCTACGAGTCGGAGATCTTCGCAGCCGCCAGCCATTATCGGTGGCTCGTCCCGCTGTGGGGGAATGCCCGTCTGGCCAGGAGATTCCTCCGCGAGTCGAACCTGGAATCGGTGTTTCCGATCGATGCCGCCAACGCGCTGGGCGGCTCCGACAACCACTGGACCTATTCCAACAGCATGTACGGAACGGACGAGGTTCCGGCGGGCGCCAGGGACCTGCTGTGAACGTGCCGGCCTGAGGCTCGACCGTTGCGTCTCAGTGGCTGGCGTCGATGGACACCTCGCCCATCGCGTCGCCTACCTCGCGTACCGCATCGGCGCGTTCCAGGATGACGGCGCCGTCCTCGGCCAGCCGGCGCTGGAGTCCGGGCACATCCAGGTCTCGCGCGGTGGCGTCCGCCCGCGCCGCCAGCGCCGCGGCGGTGCCGGCGGCCTGACCCATCCCCATGCAGGTGACGGTGACGCGGCTGGAGGCGAGCGCGGCCTGCTCGGCGCCGTGGCAGCGGCCGGCGACCCAGACGTTGTCCAGCTCCTGCGGGACCAGCGTGGCGTAGCCGATGTCATAGGGGCGCACCAGGAGGTGCGGGTGATAGCCGGACGAGTCGGCCGGATGGCGGTCCAGCCACCAGCCGCCCAGGCAGACCACGTCGGCGCGCGGCTGTCCGTGAGCGATCGCCGCCGCCCGCAGCGGCTCATCACAACGGATGCGGCGTGATTCGCGCACCCCCACCGCGGGGCCGGTGCTCACCAGGTAGGCGTCCCGGAACGCGGGCAGCCGCTCCTTGAACAGCTCGAACATCGTCCGTACGTCGCGGCGGCCCTGCATCTCCGCCGCGGTCAGGTCTTCGGGATCGACCGGATTGCCCGACAGGCGGGTGGCGTTGAAGTAGATGTCGTCATCCTCGACGCGGCCCATCCACGGGCCGCCGTAGAGGCCGATGCGACCGGCCGCGTGCGCCTCGTCCAGCACCACTCCGCACGCGTCGCGCAGCTCGGCGTCGGCCGGCAGCCTGCCGATGCGGAAGTGCAGGCTCATCGGCTGCGGTGCGGACGCATCCAGATCGAACGGCGCCCCGGCGAACGCCACCACGTCGGCGTCACCGGAGGCGTCCACCACCGCGCGCGGCCGCACCACCTGCAGCCCCGCCTTGTTGGCGATCACCACGCCGGCGATGCGCGGCCCGTCCCGCACCACGTCGGCCACCGTGGTGTGGTACAGCATGCGCGCGCCTGCCTCCGTGAGCAGCCGGTCGGCCGCCAGCTTGAAGCGCTCGAGGTCGAAGCGGATGGCATGCCGGTCGGCGACCGCGCGATTGTGGCCCAACTCGGTGTTGAAGCGGAACCGCGTCCCGGCCACCCGCTCCGGATCGTCGAGCGGGACATCGGCGAACGCCGCCGCTCGTACCAAGTCCAGCACGACCCCGCCCACGATCGGCAGACCGGAACGGAGGTCGACGAAGCCGTCCAGCGACGGTCCGACCACGTTGGTGATGTACCCGCCGCAGTAGCCGGCACGTTCGACCACCAACGTGCTCGCGCCGGAGCGCGCGGCGGCGATGGCAGCCGCGGTGCCGGCGCACCCCGCACCGACGACGAGCACGTCGGGCTCGGCCACTACCCGCAGACT
The DNA here is from genome assembly GCA_965262795.1 of Spirochaetia bacterium. Taxonomy (GTDB): domain Bacteria; phylum Spirochaetota; class Spirochaetia; order SZUA-6; family Bin103; genus CATQHW01. The sequence continues at coordinate 5,229,985 of OZ253561.1, forward strand.
GCGGTGAAAGCTGAAGTGCGCTGGTTCGTCAGACAAGGCCATCCTCCGCCATCCTATAGTGGCGCCGCCGTTAAGATGAGTCGGCCGGTGCTGGCGCACGAGGTGCTAAGGCGCACCGACTCCAGCATGTGGCCGGCCGCGGTGCGCCCGAAGCGCGCCAGCCACGCCCGCGGCAGCGCGTTGGTGTTGATGATGGTACCGGTGGCCTCCGCGTCCGTGAGGCGGGCGCCGAACGCCTCCGAGAGCGTCAGCGCAGCGGATCACGGCGTAGCCGTACAACCGCGACTAACATAGACAGTACAGTACTCCTATCCGATAGGCCCAAGATGGACTCCGACCCTGGAACAGGAGGAACGAAAATGAATGCCGAACGATCACCAGCGGCGGACACCTATCGAGCCACGGCGTTTGCCGACGCGAAGCCCGAGCTTGCCGCACCCGGAGCCACACAAGAGCGCCTGGAACACCTGCGGGAGTACGGATTCGTCATCGTCACCGACTTCGTCGACAGCCCCTGGATCCCGATCCTGCGCGAGGCAGGCCGCCGGGTCACCGAGGCGTGTGCGTCCGCCAACGGCTACCGCAAGATCGATTGCTCGAAGGGCTACGTGCACCGCAGCGGCGATGATGAGCCGTGGGCGATCCGAGGCCCCATCCATCCCGCTTTCGAGGAGCCCGGCTTTGCCGAGTTCCTCGGTTCTCGGGAGTTCCTCGACTTCGTCGCCGCCTGGTGTCACGGGCTCGGCCCCGAGGATCTGGTGATGAGCCCAATGCTGTTGTGGTGCAATCCCCGAGTGCGGAAAAATGGGCCCAGTTGGCATCGGGACGTGACCTGGTGGGGCACCGGAGAAAGCTACTTCGCCCAGCGCGAGGTCCGCGGCGAGGGGCCTGAGGGGTATTCCGAGGCGATCGAGAGAATCCGCTGGAAGGAGATCCAGGAGAAGAACGAGAAGTTGATCACGGAACGGAACGGCGTGAACATCTTCCTGGCACTGGTGGACGACGAATGCCACGAGTTGATACCGGGCAGCCACGAGCGATGGCGCACGCCGTTCGAGCATGACGTGCTCCTGCCACGGGAGATGAAGGAGCAGGGTGTGCCGCACACGCCCAGTTGGAACGGCGTGGATCCGTTGCCTGGGCAGGTCGCGATCCGGCTCAAGCCGGGGGAAGCACTCGTCCGCAACGGAGCCACGATTCACACCGGGCACACCGTCCCCGAGCGTGAGCGGAACACCCTTTCGATCGGGTGGTCGAGGTGGCCGGGCCGGTTCACCGGCGATCCGTCCGTGGCGGACGTGCGCCATGCCTGGCAACTCGATCCCGCAGTGCGTGAGGCACTGCCGCACGAGTGGATGAAGACCGCTTGGGACCGCTGGGCGGAAACCCAGAAGTTGGGGGACACGCTCAAGGACCGTTATCCGGAGTTCGACATCGGTCGGATCAAGGCGGGGAAAGTTGTCGGTTGGCGCGGCGAGTTGGAACGCCAGGCGGCGGCAGCCGGTGCAGCGTGGAATCCGTTCCAGGCCGCGGAGTGAGCGGCAAGAGGCGCAGGTCCGCATTACAGGGAGCCAACGCATGAGACTTCAGAAGCAGACCGCCATCGTCACCGGCGCCGGCCGCGGCATCGGCCGGGCGACCGCGCTGGCGCTGGCCCGCGAAGGGGCCGGCGTAACGCTGGCGGCACGGACCGCCGCGGAGATCGAGGCCGTGGCCGAAGAGATTCGCGCGCTCGGCCGCGAGGCGCTCGCCGTCCCCACGGACGTCGCCGACCAGGCGGCGGTGCAGGCGATGGTGGCGCACACCATCGACCGCTTCGGCAAGGTCGACATCCTGGTCAACAACGCCGGCGTGGCCGGCACCTCACCGATACCGAACATCACCGAAGAGCTCTGGGACCGCAACATCGCCGTCAACCTCAAGGCGGTGTTCCTGTGCACCCAGGCCGTGTTCAGTCACATGTGCGAGCGCGGCCGCGGCCACATCGTCAACGTCTCCTCGCTTGCCGGCAGGTACCCGGTAGCCAATTACGGCGCCTACGGCGCTGCCAAGTTCGGCGTGCGAGGATTCACCGGCATCACCGGGCTGGAGGGGCGCCCGCACGGCGTGAAGGCCACCCTCGTGGAGCCGGGTCCGATGGACACGAAGATGCGCCGCGACCACCATCGGGACGAGGTGTCGCAGCTCGGGCAACCGGAAGACGTGGCCGACCTGATCCTGCTTGCCGTTACCCAGTCGCCCAAGGTCCACACGCCGGAGCTGCCGCTCTATACCACCTCGAGTCCCGAGATCGAGATGATCCGGCACTGGGAGTAGGCTGCGTCCCCGTTACCGCCTAACGTTAGCAACGACCAACACAATAAACGGCCCCCGCCGATCAGCAGCCCTGGTGCCAGGGACCTGCTGTGACCGTGCCGGCGCGATCGTCCCGTGGAGCGCCTGCTCTATGAGGAGTCTGCGGGGCGAAGGGAAGACGTGCAGCATCGTCGGTCCCGATATACACTCACCAAGCGAGGAGGTGGACTGTGGGCGTGCGCCTGAGCCAGTGCGAGGTAGAGGGCTACCTGATTCTCCCGGTGGTCTGCGGCGCCGCGGAGTCGCGGCCGCCGCGATGACCGACCGCACCGACGTGGCTGTTTCGGGATCGCTCGACGTGCCGCTGGCGGCGGGCAGTGCGGTGCTGTTCCACCGACTCGGGCCCGGCGCCGCCATGAGCTACGCGTAGGAGCGCGACCGATGGCGGAGGCGGCACGCGAGGTGACACGCCCGGAGTTGCAGGAGGAGTACTTTCTCGCCTCGCAGTGGCAGTTGATGTGGCGGAAGCTGCGCCGCCACCGGCTGGCACTGGTCGGGGCCACGGTGCTGGCGCTGCTGTACCTGGTGGCGATCTTCGCCGAGTTCTTCGCACCGCACGATCTCTTCCAGCGTCACAACGATTTCATCAACGCTCCGCCGCAGCGGGTGCGGGTGCTCGACGAGGGGCGCGTGCGCCTGCCGTTCGTGTATCCGCTGGTCCAGACCCGCAACGAAGTGACCCTGCGGCGGGAGTACACGGCCGACACGACGCGCCGGCTGCCGCTGGCCCTGTTCGTGCGGGGCGACCCCTACAAGCTGTGGGGGATCTTCCGCACGGACGTGCACTTCTTCGGCACCCGCGGCGGCGAGGCGTTCCTGCTGGGCACCGACCGGCTCGGGCGCGGCATGTTGTCCCGCGTGATCCACGGCGCCCGCATCTCGTTGTCGATCGGGCTGCTGGGCGTGTTCATCAGCTTCGTCCTGGGGTGCATCCTCGGCGGCATCTCCGGGTACTACGGCGGCACCCCCGACCTGATCGTGCAGCGCGCCATCGAGTTCATCCTCTCGATTCCCACCATTCCCCTGTGGATGGCGCTGTCGGCGGCGCTGCCCGCGAACTGGCCGGCGCTGCGCGTCTACTTCGCCATCACCGTGATCCTGGCGCTGCAGGGCTGGGCCGGCCTGGCGCGGGTGGTGCGCGGCAAGCTGCTGGAGTTGCGCGAGGAGGACTTCGTGATGGCGGCGCGTATCGCCGGGCAGGGCGCCGGCGACATCATCTGGCGCCATCTGCTGCCGTCGTTCATGAGCTACCTGATCGTGAACATCACGCTGGCGATCCCCGGCATGATTCTGGGAGAGACGGCGCTGAGCTTTCTCGGGCTGGGGCTGCGGCCGCCGGTGGTGAGCTGGGGCGTGCTGCTCAAGGACGCCCAGAACTTCCGTACCGTGTCGATCCATCCGTGGCTGCTGATTCCGGGCATCTTCGTCGTGGTGACGGTGCTGATGTTCAACTTCCTGGGAGACGGGCTGCGCGACGCGGCGGACCCGTACACGAATGAGGCCCGCGAGGAATGAGCGGGTACATCATCCGACGCGTCCTCTACACGGTCACCCTGCTGATCGCGATCACGATCTTCGGCTTCGTCATCATCGAGCTGCCGCCGGGCGACTTCGTGTCCACCAAGGTGGCGCAGCTCGAGGCGACCGGCCAGCGCGTCAACCAGGAGATGGTGGATGCGCTGCGCCTGCAGTACGGGCTCGACAAGCCGGTATACCTGCGCTACCTGACCTGGATGCGGCGGCTGTTGAGCGGCAACCCGGGCATGTCGCTGGAATGGAACCGGCCGGTCATGGAGCTGATCCTGGAACGGCTGCCGCTCACCATCCTGCTGACGGGGGCGACGCTGATTTTCACGTACCTGGTGGCGATACCGATCGGGATCTACTCCGCCACTCACCAGTACTCGCTCGGTGATTACACCTTCACCGCGCTGGGTTTCGTCGGCCTGGCGACGCCCAACTTCCTGCTCGCGCTGATCCTCATGTACCTGCTGTTCAAGCTGTTCGGCATCTCCATCGGCGGACTGTTCTCACTGGAGTACGCGCGCGCCGACTGGAGCCTCGGCAAGCTGCTCGACCTGCTGGGTCACCTGGTGGCGCCGATCGTCGTCATCGGCACTGCCGGCACCGCCTGGCTGATCCGCGTGATGCGCGCCTCCCTGCTCGACGAGCTGCGCAAGCAGTACGTGATCACCGCCCGCGCCAAGGGCGTCGCGGAACGCTCCCTGCTGTTCAAGTACCCGGCGCGCATCGCGGTGAACCCGATCGTGAGCACCGTGGGATGGCTGCTGCCGCTGATCGTTTCCGGCGAGACGATCACCGCACTGGTGTTGAGCCTGCCGACCACCGGGCCACTGCTGCTGCGCGCGCTACTGGCTCAGGACATGTACCTGGCGGCTACCATCGTGATCTTTCTGACCGTGCTGACGGTCATCGGCACGCTGCTGTCGGACCTGCTGCTGGCATGGCTCGACCCGCGTATCCGCTTCGATGCCGCGGCGAGCGCCTGATCTCCATCCAAGCGGATCAGGGGTACTCGAAACCTTCGACGGCGTAGATCTGCGGCAATCCCCATTCGTCGGAGTTGAAGAGCACCACGTTGCCGTCCGGCGACTGGAACGGATGCGGGTGGGTGTGCTGCGAGTGGCCGAACGACGAGCGGGGATGGAGCAGGTAGCTCGTTCGTAGCACCGCATCGGGTTCGTCCGGCAGCACGCCGACGTAGATCACGCAATCCGCGTGGCGGCCACGATAGCCGAAGGTGTCGGAGACGAACCTGGTGCCGCTCGGGTCGAAGGCGAAGTGGCAGGAGTCCTCGCGCTCCATCGAGCGGCTGATGCGGTTGCGCGTGGCTCCCGGAATCAGGCGTCCGTGGTGCATGGTCCCCGGCTGGGCACGCACCGGCCTAGCCTCCAGCAGCGGATACCGTGCCTCTCCCTCGATGGTCACGCTCGCCACCACCGACATCTGCTCGCCGCGCCACGCTTGGTGCCCCTGGCACATCTCGACGCCGTCGCGGCCGAACGCGTAGCAGCGGAAGTCGCTGCCGTCGTCCCGGATCACGTGCACGTCGGCGCCCCTGCCGCCGGCGAGGGTGACGATGTTGCCCAGCTCGTCCACGTCGCAGCCGTGGTTGTCCTGAAGGAGGATGTCGTGGCTCTCCTCCGGATCCCTCGAGCGGGAGTACTGGTGATGGATGTTGCAGAAGCTCTGGCCTTCGAAGACGAGCGAGGCGGCGGCGCGTTCGACGTCGAACACCACCAGCCCCCACGGCGCATTGTGGGTGCGGCCGTCGCCGAGGTACCCGGCCATGCACAGGCGGGCGCCGTCGGAGGAGATGCTGCTGGTACCGTAGAGCAGGCTCAGGTGGCGGCCCGCTTCCGGCAACGGGCCGTCGAACTTCGCCAGGGTCTCGCGCTGAAAGGTATCGAGATCCACGCGCTTGATCGCCCACCAGCCGCCGCCGGCCCGGGTCCGGTCGATGAAGTAGTACATATGGCGTCCGTCCGGGGACACGCTGGGACCGATGGCGCCCTCCTCGTCGGTCAACTGGATGAACGAGTAGCCGTCCTCGATGTCGCACAGCAGGTACTCGCGCCGGCTGCTGCGGGTATCGACGTCGGCCGGATCGAGGAAGCGCTGGAACACGAAGCGCCGGGAGTCGGGCGTGAACACCCGCGCCTCCATGTAGATGTGGCTGTGCGGGCGCTCGGCGTCGGCGCTGATCTGGGTGACCCGCAGCCCTTCCGGGGAGCGCTCGCCGAGCAGGTCGGGGCGCTCGCGGCGCTGGCGGTATACCTGGGTGTTGACGCGGCTCTCCATGGCGCAACGGTAGTGCCAAGCCGCCCGTTCCGCAACCGAGGCTGGTCCGAGCGGGCCAAGCGGGTAAGCGTGAGGCGAGCTTGACAGCTCGCAATATGTCCACAAAGATGGCCGTCTACACTTCGCTCTGGAGGTCCGAGATGAGGAATACGCTCGCCTTGCTGTTGGGACTGATGCTGGTCGCCTCGTTCGCCGCCTACGGCGACACGTACAACGAGGCCCCGATGCTCGCCGCGCTGGTAGCCGAGGGCAGCCTGCCCCCGGTCGACGACAGGCTGCCGGACGTGCCGCAGGTGGTGGAACCGCAGGCCAGCCTGGGACAGAGCATCGGCGAGTACGGCGGGACCGCCAACGTACTGCATCTGCGGCCCGATCTCACCCGCGACGGCTGGTACCTGGCCGGCACCGATCCGTTCCTGCGCATCGACTTCGACCAGAGCACCATCGTCACCAACATGCCCGAGCGGTACGAGCTTTCCGACGACGGCATGACCTTCACCTTCAAGCTGCGCGCGGGGATGAAGTGGTCCGACGGCGAGCCGTTCGGGCTGCACGACATCGACTTCTGGCACGAGGACATCCTGCAGAACGAGAGCCTCACCCCCAGCGTTCCGGGAGGGTTCGCTCCCGGCGGGGAGGTCATGCGTTACGAGGCGGTGGACGAAACGACGGCGCGCCTGCACTTCAGTGCTCCGCACCCGCTGTTCACCACCCTACTGGTGGGCGGGTGGGGAGGCGTGCTGACGCCGCCGAGCCACTACCTGAAACAGTTCCACATCGCCCACAACAGCGATGCCGACAGCGTGGCCAAGGAAGCTGGCTTCGACGCCTGGCACCAGTACTTCAACGACCGCAACCAACACTTCATCGGCTTCCCGATGAAGCCGGATCTGCCCACGCTCAATCCATACACCCAGACCCGGAAGGAGACCGACCTGCTGGTCTACGAGAGGAACCCGTTCTACTGGAAGGTCGACAGCGCAGGCAACCAGCTCCCCTACATCGACCGGATCGTGAGCCGGCGGCTGGAGGACCTGGAGGTGTACTACGGCAAGATCATCAGCGGGGAGGTGGACTTCGCCGCCGCCGAGGGACACACCGTCAACTTCCAGCAGTTCCCGATGTTCAAGGAGAACGAGGCGGGCGGCCAGTACCGGGTGTTCCTGTGGCAGTACACCAACCAGAGCTCGCCCACGCTGATGGTCAACCAGACCCTGGAAGGGGATGAGGTGTTGCGTGACCTGTTCCGCGAGGTGAACTTCCGCCGCGCGCTGTCGCTGGCGATCGACCGCCACGAGATCAACGAGGTGCTGTACTTCGGCCGTGCCAAGCCGACCCAGATCAACGCCCTCTCCACCTCCAAGTACTACAACCCCGACTACGACGACTCGTGGGCGCAGTACGATCCGGACAGGGCCAACCAGATGCTGGACGAGCTGGGCCTGGAGTGGGACAGGAACCGCGAATTCCGCCTGCGCCCGGACGGCAAGCGGCTGGCGTGGACGTTCCTCACCGCGACCATTCAGCCGGCGCTGGAGGAGCTGATCAAGGAGTACTGGGCGGCGGTCGGAGTGGACCTGTCGATCAACGTGCTGAACATCGAGCTGTATCGGGAACGGGTGCGCGCCAACGACCTGCAGATGGGCGCTTGGGGACACGACGGGTCCTCCGACTTCCTGATCTTCAACGATCCCTACAACCTGGTTCCCACGCCGAGCACCGGCAACGCGTGGAGCCAGTTGTGGGCCAAGTGGCTGGCCTTCGGCGGCGACCAGGGCGAGGAGCCGCCGGCGGACGTGGTGCAGATGTACGACAACTGGCAGCAGCTCCAGGCCACGGTCGACGAAGCGGAGAGCATCCGTCTCGGCAAGGAGATCCTGACCTGGGTGTCGGAGAACCTGCCGGTGATCGGCACGGTGGGATACTTCCCGACCGTGTTCATCATCAAGGACAACCTGATGAACGTGCCGGAGACCTACCTGTACGGCTGGGACATGCTGTACACGTTCCCGGCCCACCCCGAGTTGTTCTACCTGCAGCAGCCGCTGCTGCCGCACCAGCAGTAACGACGCGCACCGCGGAGGCTCACGGTGAAGACCAGAGTGATCAGACGCGACGGCTACGAGAACGGCGCCGCCCTGGCCCAGGCGTGGCAGGAGGACGGCCTGATCCCGATGCCGCACGGCGAGGTGTTCGAGTTCTACCGCCTGGTCGACAAGGAGGCGGTGGCGCGGCTCGGCGACGAGGAGGGCATGCAGGGTCCCGAGCTGAATCTGCTCGAACCGTTTGCCAAGCTTGCGCGGCTGATGGGCCGCGAGCAGGACGTGGCGCGGATTCGGGAGTGGACGGAGCCGCGGTTGCTCGACGCCGTGGGCGAGATCCACCGCGAGCGCCTCGCGGAGCCGTTCGACCCGCACCGGTTTCCGGAGATGCAGGGACTGGCGCAGTACCAGGACCGCGAGGCCAAGGGAATCGCTGACGTGTTCGGCACCGACTTCCGGCGGATCCTGCTGTGCCAGGACCAGTATCGGCGGCTGGTGTACCTGAGCGTCAGCGGCGAGGCGGAACCTGCACCGGCGGCCGCCGGCAGTTGCACCAGCGTCATCTTCAAGGACAGCCCCGTAGGCCCGATCGTGGGCCGCAACATGGACTCCGGGATCGGCTCCGTGGCCGGGCTGCAGGGCTTCGGCGATCCGGTGATGTTCCGCTTTCCGGAGGAGATGGGCCACAGCTACATGGGCACCGCGCTGGCCGTGAACCAGCACGGCCTGACGATCCAGGGCAGCAGCATCGCCTACGCCTCGGAGCAGACCGATGCCGGCTTCTGGGTCGACCTCGGCCCCCTCGTGCTGCGCCATTGCGGGACGACGGCGGAGGCGCTGGATCTGATCGACCGCTACAGCGCCATGTCGGGACCCAGCAACCTGGTGCTGATCGACGGTGAAGGCGACGCGGCCGCGGTGGAGAAGAGCAAGAACACCTGCGCGGTGCGGCGCACCGACACGCCTTGGATCTTCACCACCGACGGCGTGGCCGTGGAGGACAAGACCGCGGCCATTCAGGGACAGACGTCGCTGCACGAGTTCCACATCGCCCGCCACCGCCTGATCGAGCGGCTGTTGCGCGAGGCCGAGTCAAACCCCAGCGTGGAGGCGATGCGCCGCATCATGCGCGACCACACGCCGCCGTCGCCGGTGTGCAAGCACCTCGACCAGATGCCGGAGGACTATCCGCTGGCCACGCTGTACAGCTTCCTCCTGGTGCCGCGCACCGGGGAGTACTACTTCTGGGTTACGCGGCCGGGACCCGAATACCCCTGCACCTTCGAGCCGACCCCCCACCACTTCTCGTTCGAGTAGCCATCACCCCGCGTCGCGCACGCCATCCCCGCAACCCGCCGCCCCCTCCGGCGCGGGTTCCAGGGACTTGGCGTGACCGTGCCGGCCTGATGGGCAGCATCATGAGGCTCGGCATGGTGGAGGAGATCAAGCATGGCTGAACGCGCTATCGTTGCGGAAGTCCTTCAGGGACTCCGTGAGGTTCAGGAGTACCTGGCCGGAACGCGAATGCTTCAAACGACCCGGGTAGATTACCCAGAATGCGATACACCTTACAAGCTTGCAGTGGTTTGAGCGGGTTGACTAGTTCTCATAGTCGAGATATTTTGAACGCTACTCCTTTCCGATGAACCCGGAGGAAGAGTGATGAACGATCAAGAGCGATGGCAAGCGCAGATCGGACTCCAGGATGCTCATCGGACCGAACGGTACTTCACTTGGCTAGCTGAACGGAATAGATGGTGGTATGTCGGCACATCTCTTGCAACAACGATCGGTGCTGTCATTGCTTCCGTATTTGCCGGCATGGAGTTTGCCCGTGGAGATAGCGGACCCTTGGCTATTGTTGCATTATTGGCGGGACTGGTTGCTTCCTCTGCTTCTATGATTGGCGTTGTGTTCAATTTCTCCGCGCGATCCACTAAAGCAGCCACTCTTGCTAAGGAAAGCAGTCTGAGTATTCCTGAATGGCGATCCTTGCTGATTAGCGCGAACGGTAATGGGTCAAGACTAATGGCCCATTTGAGTAAGCGGCAGAAGGAGATTGAAGCACCAGTGTCAAGTGAATTGCCGCTAAAGCGGAGACTGAACAGGAAAGCAGAAGAAGCTGCATACGATGCAGTTCTCTATGAGATTCACCACAAAAGGAGAGAGAATGTCAAAGGAAAGACAGGAGCCAAAGCCGCCACAACCTCCATCACAGCCGGAGACTGAAAAACGAGAAAGAGGACTGCCGGGCGACCTTAGCGATACAGATAGGACTTTGCCTTCCGAGGGATCAGAGCAGCCTCTGCCACCACCGCCAAAGCCTGAACCACCGCCATCGAGCGAGGAGTAAATGAGCACTCTTGGGGGCGCGGGGAAGACTGCCACTGGCACAGTAGGAACGTTGAACCAGAAAAGGGGTTTCGCAACCCTGGGCTTCCTCATGGGAAGTTCTGAAGTATGGATAAAGCGTTGGCCATCCGAGGTTTCGACACATCGGCACCCGCGCCCCTTTCTCTTAACTATTCGATCAGATCCTTGTAGCTGAACTGCTTGTCTGCGTCGCCATTTAGGGCGCTTCCGTATCGTTGGCTGATCCAGTAAGTGTATTCGCGCACGGAGGCCGGACGGTGCGGCAGCGTGCCACCTCGCACGCGCACAGGCCGTCAATCCCGTGTAGCAGGATTTCTCGACGTTTGGATCCGGAGCGCTCGCTGGGGACGCCGCCAAGTGGCCTCCTTCATCTTCGGGCTCCTTGACCGATACAGCGCAAGTTAGGCGGGTTCGGCAGACGTTGGCCCAAGCAGAGCCCATGGGCCTACTACTAGACTAGAATAGAGTGTATGAGCAGCACCCGCGTAAGGATTGATCCGGACGATCGGCGAAGCCTTCCTCCGGGACGGGTCGCACACACGCGGTGCTGGATCAAGCGACCGAGGCTGACCTCGCGGTGCAGCAACGCCATGACGACGCCGAGGCGATGAAGGACATGGCGCAATACGCCGGCAAGCGCCTAGCCTAAGTTGAGCATTCTGGAACGTAAGGTGATTCCGTACAGGCATTTATCATTTTCGTTTGTCACTACATTCGATTCCTTCCATGGGTCGGAGGCGTAGCGGGTATCCGCAGCGCCTGGTAAATCGTGCGATGCGCCAACTCCGGCTGCGACGGACGCCGTATCCGCAGTACCGTGCCATCGGTGCAGCGGTGCACGATGGTGACCATCTGATGGGTCGCCAACAGATCTCGGACCGTCGGCCAAGAGCGGTGATCGCCGTTCTCCTGCAAGCGCCGCTCGATGGCATGCAGAAGGTGGTAGGCCAGCACCGAGATGAAAATGTGCGCGTCCACCCGCTCGCTGCGCTGATGGAACACCGGACGCACCCCCAGGCTGCTCTTCAGGTAACGAAACGACCGTTCGATGCGGGACAGCATCACGTACAGCTTCCAGACGTCAGCCTGGGCCAACTCAGTGCGATCGGTGCGCAGCAGATAGGTGCCGTCCAACTCTTCGGCGAGCACCTGCGCCGCCTCGTCTCTGGCCCACCCTACGTGTGCTCGTCCGTCCTTGTCGGTGTCCATCCGCAGCGTGTAATAGCGCCCCACCCGCGGATAGCGCTCCCGTAGGCGGCCAATCGCCTGGTTGATCTTCTCGGGATTCTTCAACCTGCCGGCTGCCACCCGCTTCTTGAGTTTCTCGGCATCCTCCTCGAACCGTCGTGCGAACCGCTCCCGGATCGCCCGATCCTTGCTCTCGCGTGCCGCGCTGTAGCACAGCACGTACAGCTCCCCCGCATGGCGCCGCAGTTGCGCCGAGACGGTCGTCTGGCCCTGCTCGTCGACTTTCACCGGCTCGAACCTGGTCTTGTCAACCTCGCCAAACAGCTCCTGGCGCTCACTCTGTTTGGTGGTCACGATATAGTGATGACCGCGCTCGCGCAGGAGCGCCACGTTCTCATCGGTGGCCAACCCGCGGTCCATGACCACCGTCGCACGGCCCTCTGCGAGGCCGCCCATCCGGTGCTGGAGGCTGTCGAGCATCTGCGCCAGCGTGTGCTGGTCTTTCGTGTTGCCGGCGAACACCTCGTGCGCTTTGGGAAACCCCTCGCCATCAAGCACCAGACCGACGACCACCTGTTTGCGGTCTGAGCGGTGATCGCGCGAGTACCCGTGCGCCGCTTTCTCGTTGTTCGCAGCTACGCCCTCAAAGTAGGTGGAGGTCAGATCGTAGAGAATGATGGTTTCCTCCAACGCGAACAGCTCCCGCTCACGCGCTGCCAACTCGCCCTCGATGGCCGCCCGGTGCGCGTACAACCGATCTGAGATCCGGTACAGCCGATCTTTGTTGAGGCTCATCGCCGCGCCGGGCATCAGCTCATCGAGCGCGCTACGGGCGAACCAGCTGACCGTGCTCAGTTCGCTGCTCGGTGCTACCAGTCTGGCCACCACCTGGATCTCGGCCAGCCGGCACTGGCGTTCGGAGAACCCCTGACCCTTGAGGATCTGATCGCAGTGCAGTTGCTCCCAGAACATGTGGGCGACGTGTTGCGGGCCCAGTTCACGAAGGTGCTCACTGCTACTGCGTTCGGGATAGACCTGCTTGGTCGGCCCCTGATCGCCGTGCTGCGCTCGTTGGCGCTGTTGTTTGTGGCCGATCCGTTCGGCGAACGGAGCCGCCAGTTCATCCAGATCACCGGCGCCGAACGGAATCAGTTCCTGGTGATTGAGCAGGTCTTCGATGCGTTCGGCCAAGCGCGGCCATTCAGATTTGGGCAGGTCGAGGGTGCCGAGGCTCAGGATGAGCCGCTGGCGGGGGCCGCTATCGGTGCGAACCGACTCCAGAAGGCGATGATAGGTGTAGGAGCGCCCGTTGCGCGAGACTTTGACCTGACCGATGAACACGCGCCATAAAGGTACTGACAGAGACAAAGGGAGTCAAGACAATAGTTCGACAACTATGATGATGCATGCGTTTTATAACTACATCGCTCACATCACCCTCTCCCAACTGTCTCCCCCCGTCAGATCCGTCGATTCGCCCCAGTAAGCGCCATATCTCGCTACACCGGCCCCAAAAGTGCTCAACTCAGGCTAGTGTCCCGTCCCGGAAATGTACGAGCAAAGTCTCTCGACTTTCGCAAGAATCGATTGCGCCGTCGCCGTCCACACGAACGGGGTCGCCTGCGCGTTGTACTGCTCAACGAAGCTCTCGATTCTGCTCACCAACTCTTTCACGCTCGTGAACGACCCGCGCCGGATCGCTCGCTCGGTGATGATCCCAAACCACCGCTCCACCTGGTTGATCCACGTCGCGTACGTCGGCGTGTAGTGCACGTGGTACCTCGGCCGCTTCGCCAGCCACGCCTTCACCCGCGCATGCTTGTGCGTGGCGTAGTTGTCCACGATCAGGTGCACGTCGAGAGCCGCAGGCACGTTCGCCTCGATATGGCGCAGGAACGACAGGTACTCCTGATGACGATGACGCTGCTTGCAGCGGGTCAGCACCGTGGCGTTGTTCACGTCCAGGGCCGCAAACAACGTCGTGGTGCCGTGCCGCACGTAGTCGTGCGTGACCCCTTCGACATACCCGAGGCCCATGGGCAGTACCGGCTGCGAGCGCTCAAGCGCCTGGATCTGGCTCTTCTCGTCCACGCACAGCACCACCGCGTGCTCCGGCGGGTTGAGGTACAGCCCGACGATGTCGCGTACCTTCTCGATGAAGAACGGATCGTTGGACAGCTTGAAGTACCGTTGCCGGTGCGGCTGGAGGCCGAACATCGTGAACCACCGCTGCACGGTGCTCTTGGAGACGCCACTGTGCTCGGCCATGGAGCGGACGCTCCATTGGGTGCGGTCGGCCGGCTTGGTCTGCAGCGCGGCATTGATGACTTCGGCGACTCGTTCATCGTCATAGGTCCGTGCCCGCCCCGGCCGTAGTTCATCGTGCAGACCTGCAAGACCTCGTTCACGGTACCGTTTGCGCCACTTGCCGACGGTGGCGTTACTCAGGCCCATGCGTGCGGCGACGGCGACGTTGGACGTGCCCTCGGCACAGGCGAGGATGATCTTGGCGCGTTGCACCAAGCTGCTCGGCAGCGAGCGGGAGCGGCTGATACTGGTAAGCTCGGATTGCTGCTCGTCGTTGAGTTCGAGTGCGGCGATCGGCCGACCTCGTGGCATGGGTAACTCCCGCGGAAGATGTCACCGTAATTATGCCACGAATCGCCGGGACGGTACACTAGCCTGTCTGCATGTACTCCGGCAAGACCCCGTTCGCCCAAGTCATGAGGTTCCTCCCTTGGACGACATTCGCTCGGATCGTCGACCGCTACGATGGCGACCGCTCGGTGGGCGCGTTGCGGTGCACCGAACACTATCGCGCGATGGCCTTTGCACAACTCACCGGCCGCGAGAGCCTGCGCGACATCGAGGCGTGCCTCGCGGCCCGCTCTGCCAAGCTCTATCACTCTGGCTTCCGCTCACCGGTGCGGCGCTCGACCCTGGCCGACGCCAACGAGCGTCGCGATTGGCGCATCTACGCCGATTTCTCCCAGCGTTTGATCGTCCAGCCGCGCGCCTTGTACGCCAACGAGCTGTTCGAGATGGAGTTGAACGAAACCGCTTAAGCTCTGGACTCGACCACCATCGACCTGTGTCTGTCGATCTTCCCCTGGGCCACCTTCCGCACCACCAAGGCCGCCGTCAAGATGCACACTCTTCTGGACTTACGGGGCTCCATCCCCAGCTTCATTCACATCTCGGACGGCAAGCTCCGCGACGTTAACGTGCTCGACCTGCTGGTGCCGCAAGCAGGCGCCACGTACGTCATGGACCGCGCCTACATCGACTTCCAACGCCTGTACGCCCTGCACCAAGCTGGCGCCTTCTTCGTCACGCGCGCCAAGAAGAACGTCCACTTCCATCGCCTCTACTCTGCTCCAGCGGACCGAACACTCGGTGTCATCGCCGATCAAACCATCGCTTTGGATGGCGTGCGAACCAAGCGGCACTACTCTGAGCGCCTGCGGCGCATCCGCTACAGGGATCCGCAGTCCGACAAGACGCTGGTGTTTCTCACGAACTGGACCGGACTCGATGCACTCACGGTCTGCGGCCTGTACAAGAGCCGCTGGCAGGTCGAGTTGTTCTTCAAATGGGTCAAGCAGCACCTGCGGGTGAAGCGCTTTCTGGGGGTTTCGGAGAACGCGGTCAAGTCGCAGCTGTGGATCGCCGTCTCGGTAGACGGAGGGAGTTGGTGGGTGTGTGAATTGGCATGAAGTAGCGTGTGGAAACGGGTTGGGCGGAAAGGTAGGTTGGCCCGGCGCGCGGAGTGACGTGTTGACGGACGCGGCGAGCGGAACGGGGAGGGGGTCCTTGTGCCGGCTCGGTCGTTCGCGGACACGCTCCGCACAGTGTAAACGGATTGAGCAGCTCGGGAGTGTAAAGCAATGCAGGCATGGCCGCTCCCCCGTTCAGGATCATTTCCGTCACCGATATGGTTTGGAAGAAACAGCGAGTGACCAGTCCTCCTTCAATATGTCAGAAGAAGGCGATCATGAACGACCTCGGCTTCTAGAGACTGTCCCGCCATCTGAAATCGGCGAAGCATACTCCGACCGCAGTTCACATAGACCTCTCGTTCGAACAGTCCTTTCGGAATGTCGAGCTGGCAGTATACTTGACCAGATTTCTTCGTCCCATCAATGCTGAGAGCGACCCGAACGCCACGTCGCTTGCAGGCCTCGATGGCCGCTATGAGCCGACTTAGTTCAAACTCCTGTCCCTGATACAGAATTGGTTGGCTGTGGGTATAGGGAGGGTCGCAGTACACTAAGTCGCCGGATTGGGCATTCCCCATCGCCTCTTCGAAGTCCATTCGGTCGAACACCGAACCGGCGGTACGATGTTTCCAAATCTGCACCCGACGTGAGAAAGACGTCGGAGAGATTGGCATGTGAGCTCCGCACGGTGTCGACATATAGCCGTCGGATTTGCGGAACCTGACCACGCCTCCATAGCAACTCCTGCAGAGAAACAGCAAGTCAGCTCCGTTAGGAGCGCCGTTGTATCTGGCCTTGATACGCTCATACCCTAGGGGCTTACCAAACCGACAGTACTCCGTGTACCTGTCGGCATACCATTGGACGAGCAGTTGCGGTTCGGAGGCGAGAGCCTTCCATATTTCCATTAGGGGATCAAACGCGTCGGAGCCCAGAGCGCGAGAGGGCTGCAGCGTCGCGAGGACGGCACCGCTACCTAAGAACGGCTCCAGGTAGTTCCTGATGTCCGTTGGGAAATGCGATGCTATCTCGTGAGCAAACCGTTGCTTGTTTCCAATCCATTTGAGCAGCTGGGTGGTAAACGGCTTAATATGCTGGAATTCGGTCCCGTGGAATAGATCGAGTGTGGCCTCTACAGGCTTCATGGTGCTCTCACAATATGCGGTTTCGGGATATTCGTCAGGGGCATCCTATATTGGGATGGGTGAAGCGCAATCCGTTCTCGGCGAATGAGGAGACCTTGCGCAGGCTCCTCCGTGCACGACGTAATGAGCTGGGCCTGCGTCAACAAGACCTCGCAACGAAGCTGGGCGTCCATCAGTCGTTTGTGAGCAAGTATGAATCAGGCGACCGACTACTGACGTTCACCGAAACGATCAACGTCTGTGAGGCTCTCATGCTTGATCCGCACGGGTTGCTGACAACCTACCTGGAATACCATGGACGCTGATCCACGCTTTGTAGGGCTGCCCAAGTATTTTTGGTCGTATGTCCGGTTGATTGGAGAGAGATACGGCTATGCCAGAAAAGGCAAGATCCTCGTGCCGAAACGAGAGGGGGTGGAGGGTCGACTGGAAGAGAGCGGCGTATGTCCGGGCGGTCTTGACGAGAAACTGGAGGATGCGGTTGGTGTGTGGGACAAGCTCGAGGAGTATTTCTTCTATCGTGCGAATGTGCTGCACCGCCGGGTGGAGCCATTCTTGATGGACGCGGAAACGGCGAGAAAGGAATATGAGAGTCTCAAGCATAGTATGAAGCCGAAATACTGTCCCCAACCCATGAATAAGCAGAAAGGGACAAAGAAGGCGCCAGCGTATTTCACGTGCATAATAAACATGTTGATTGAGGCGGCAATTGGAGAAAGAAGGTGTTCTTATGACCCGCGCCACCTGACGACCGTGACCGACAAAAAAGGCGTTCCGTTGCGTACGTTTGCGAGACGATTGGACGGCGCTTTCCCGTCGGAAGTGAATCCAGTGGCTGTTTGGGAGATCAAAGAGTACTACTATACGACGACGTTCGGAAGTCGTGTTGCGGACGGCGTGTACGAGACATTGCTGGATGGGATGGAGATTGAGGAGCTCGCGGCGACGGAGGATGTAAGCGTGCTTCACTATCTCATGATTGACGCGCATTTCACATGGTGGGAGTGCGGGAAAAGCTATCTGTGTCGGATCGTGGACATGTTGCATATGGGCTACGTTGATGAGGTGCTGGTTGGAAAGGAGGTCATTTCTCGGCTTCCCCTCATTGTACGGGATTGGATAGAGCGTGTCAGTTAGGAAGTGCATCACAGGCGCTGTCGCTTTAGATTTAGGTTTCAATGGGTCGGAGCGGGGCAGTGGTAGGGGAGCGACCCCGTGGGGGCAGAGCGGGGACTGGTAGGGTGAGGGGCGGGGAGGCATCGAGCCGCGGATGGCACCCGCCTCGCGCTCAGCGGAACTCGGCGTCCAGGATGGCTTGCGCCTCGCCGCCGGGGACGTACAGGAAGTAGAGCTTGACCGGTTGGTCACCGGTGTTGATGAACTGGTGGTAGATGCCGGGTGGCGTATACACCACGGTGCCGGGTCCGGTGGGGTACTCGCAGTCGCCGACGACCGCTCGTCCCCGGCCGGCGAAGAACAGCCACACCTCGGCGGCGTCCGGATGGTTGTGACGCGTGCCCTCGCCGTGTGGGGGCACCTCGGTGATGCCGACCGCGAAGTCCTCGAGCCCTTCCTGCAGCAGCGGCGACAGGAGCACCTTCACGGTGCGGACGGCCGGCGCCGGCGTCTTCAGGCCGACGCCCTGGCCGATGTCGGTGACGATCGGCTCCCCGGCCACCCTACGATTCCTCGGACTTGCCGTCCGGCACGGTCACCTGCGTGAACGCGTATTCCGGACCCTTGGTGTGGCTGACGCCCAGGCCGGTGCCCCAGTCGTAGGGCGGGCCGCCGGCGCGCGCATCGGCCCATGCCTTCAGCGGCACGGTGTCCCAGTCGTCGGTGAACCAGTACTGGGAGTTGGGATTGTTGACCGGATCGCTGCCCAGCGAATGGCTCAGGTCGCCCATCGCCCCCAGGAGCTGCCGGCGGACCGGTGAGCTGCGCGCGATCAGCTCGGCGTCCTGCTCCAGGTGGCCGCTCGGGCGGACCCAGCGCGGCGTGTAGCTCACGTAGATGGCCTTGCGCTCGGTCGCTGACAGGTTGGGCGTCACGCTGTGCAGCAGGGTCGGCCGCCAGAGCATCACGCTGCCGGCCGGCACGCGCACGGCGACGATCTCGGCGGGGTCCAGCCACTCCTCCCAGGTCGCGCGCTGCTGCCGCGACCACTTGTAGCTGCCGGGCACCACCAGAATGGTGCTGTGGCCCGGCTCGGTATGGTCGGAGATGTACCAGCCGACCTTGAAGTCCAGCAGCGGCAGCGTGCCGTCCACGGTGCTCCCGCAGAACTCCTCCTCGTAGTCGAAGTGCCAGCCCAGCGACAGGACGTCAGGGTCGCTTCCCGCCGGTTGCGGCGGTCCGCAGAGCGTCACGCTGTCGCGGTTGTGGATGTTCCAGCCGTAGGCATCGACCACCAGCTCCAGGATCGCGGGGTGGTCCATGAGGTCGAGGAGCGTGTCGTGACGGATCATGCCGTTGCGGAGCGCCACCCGGTCGCCGGGACCCAGGCCCCGCTCCGCGCGCACCTCGGCGGCGACCTGATCCATCGCCGCGGCGACGGCGGCCACCTCGTCCGCGCTCAGCAGGTTCTCGACGATGAAGAACCCCTTTCTGTTGAGGTCGTCTTTCTGCCGTTCGGTCATCACGATCGCCATGCGTCCCCCCAACGGATCTTACGTCATCGACCGGGCAGCACCACCAGCCGTTCGTCGATGTCGGCGACGCTGGTGCAGCCACACATGGCCATCGCCGTGTCGAACTCGGACAGCAGGATCTGGAACATGGTGCGCACGCCGGCCTCGCCGTCGATCGCCAGCCCCCAGAAGACGGGCCGGCCGACCATCACCGCGCGGGCGCCGAGCGCCAGCGCCTTGAGCACGTCGGTGCCGCGGCGCACGCCGGAGTCCAGGTAGACCTCGGCGCGGTCGCCGACCGCGGCAACGATCTCGGGCAGCACTTCGATCGACGCCTGCATGCCGTCGAAGGTGCGCCCGCCGTGGTTGGAGACGACCACCGCGTCGGCGCCATGGTCGACGGCGCGCAGCGCGTCCTCCCCGGTCATCACCTCCTTGACGATCAGCGGCAGCCCGGTGAGCCCCTTCAGCCACTCCAGCCGCTTGCCGTCCAGCGGCGGGTAGGAGACCCCGTCCAGGCTCTCCATCATCTCCGCCAGGTCGGGGCGGTCGGCCAGGTCGGCCCACTTGCCGACGTAGCTCTGGATCGGCGCGTCGTGGCTGGGAGAGAAGCCGCGGACCCCTGGCTGCCGTTCGCCCATGCCGGGTCCGGCGATGGTGATGCAGATCGCCTCCACGCCGGCCTCCATGGCGCGGCCGATCAGGTACTCGGTGACCTCGTCCGGGTAGTGCTTGACGCCGTACCAGAGCGGGCCGGTGGTCGCTCTGCGCACCTCGGCGACCGTTTTGCCGGCGCCGGCGCGTAGCGACATCACCGTCCCGTGGGCGGAGCAGGCGCGCGCGGTGGCCACGTCGCCGTCGGGATGCGCCCACACCTGCGTGCCGGCCGGCGGCACCATCACCGGGAAGGAGATGCGATGGCCGAGCACGGTGGTGGACAGGTCGCGCGTGGTGACGTCGGTCAGCAGGCGGGGGCGAATGGCGATCGCGTCGAAGGCCTCCCGGTTGCGCCGCACGGTGATCTCGTCGCCCACCCCGCCGGCGACCACATGCCAGTAGTCGGTCGCCAGCCGCTCCTCGGCCAGCCGCTCCAGGTCGTACAGGTTGAGCGGGTGGTAGAAGCGCTTCATCGCGGTTACCGCGACACGACCTGCCGGGTGCCGGTGTCGGAGGCGCGCTCCAGCGCGTCGATCAGGCGGTGCAGGTCGAGCGCGAAGTCGAAGTCGGGCTCCGCCGGGGTGCCTGAACGGATCGCCTCGGCGTAGTGGCTCCAGACCTGGGCGACGTAGAAGGGGCGGTCGCGCTCCCGGGAATGCAGTACGCGGGTGAGCCGGTCGGGGATCGGCATCTCGGCCAGCCTCGCGTCGCCGGGGCCGCCGACCGTGAGTTTCAGGTCGTCGAAGCGCTCGGGGGCGGCGATCACGGCGGTCTTCTCACGGCCGTAGATTTCGAACCGGTAGCCGCTGCCGTGCCACGGCACGCTGTGCTCGTAGGCCAGCACGGCCGTGCCGGCGTCGGTCGAACCCTGCATGAACACCGTGTCCGGCGCGGTGGCGTCGATCAGCTCGCCGGTGTCCTGCTCCAGCCACTGCGGCACCTGCGTACGCCACACTCCCGACACCTCGCGGATCGGTCCGAAGCAGTGGTAGACCGGCTCCAGCAGATGGCCGAAGCCGATGGTGCCGTTGTGCGCGCCGTTGCGCGCATCGGCCCGCCAGCTCGCGGGCGACTCCTTGTCGAGCAGGCCGCCGCCGCAGGAGCCGATCCGGATGCCCACCACCTCGCCGAAGAACCCGTCATCGGCAAGCTCCTTGAGCCGCCGGTAGATGGGGGTGTGCCGCTCCTGCAGGCCGATGATCGACGTGCCCGGCGCCGTGCGCGCGGCGGCCGCCATCGCTTCCGCCTCCGCCAGGTTGGCGCCGAGCGGCCACTCGGTGTAGACGTGCTTGCCGGCCGCCAGCGCCGCCATGGTCGGCTCGTAGTGCCGGGGTGCGCGCACCGAGACCACGACCACCTCCACCTCCTCGCAGGCGACCAGCTCGCGGAAGTCGGCGAAGTGGTAGCGCGCGCCGTAGATCCGCGCCGACTCGCGCGCGGTCTCCTCGCGGGTGGTGCAGACGGCCACCAGCTCCAACTCCTCCGGCATGGCCAGGATCGCCGGCAGGTGGCCGCGCTTGGCCCAGCTCTGCGTGGGGTTGGCGCCGATCACGCCGATGCGCAGCCGGTCGGCCATCAGCCCCGGACCTCGGAGAGCGTGAGGCGGTGGAGGTTCTTGGCGCGCTCGTCGCCGAACCACAGGCTGTCGTCGTCCCAGGTGAGCCCGTGCGGCTCAGTGCCGTCCGGAGCGGGTGCGGCGGCGCGTACCTCACCGCTCTCCGGGTCGATCCGATGGATCGTGCGGCTGTCGGTGTCTGCGCTCCACAACTCGCCGGCCCGCCACTCCAGCCCGTGCGGGCGGGTGCCGGGCGACGGGAAGCCGCCTGTCACGCGGCCGTCTGACGGGTCGATCCGGTAGAAACGGTCGGTGACCGGACAGCTCGTCCACAGGTGCGATCCGTCCCAGGTGACGCCGTGGCACTTGGGCGCCGGTGCAGGGATCGAGCGGCGTAGCGTACCGTCGGCCGGGTCCAGCGCGTAGAGTTTCAGGTGGTAGGGGACCGACACCCAGAGCGAGGAGCCGTCCCACGCCAGACCGGCCGGAATGCTGTCGACCGGCCGGAAGGAGCGTTCGGAGCCGCCGGTGGCCGAGTCGACGCGCTCGATCAAGAAGCTGTCGCAGTCACAGCTCCAGAGGTGCGAGCCGTCCCAGGTCAGCCCATTCGGGCCACCCTCGCCGCCGATCGGCAGGGTGCGGGTGATCGTGGCACGGAGCTGCACGACGCCGGGGCTCTAGGAGCGCAGACGCGCGAGAAGAACGCTGCGGAGTTGGCCGGCGACGATCCGTTCCTCGCCCTCCGACAGCACGTGCGGGCCGACGAACACCTCTCGGTCGCCCTCGGATCCTACCAGGATGCGCGGGGAACCCTTGTCCAGGTCGTCGGCGATCTGTTCGGCGGTGGCCGGGAACTCCTCGCCCAGGGTGATGAACAGGCGCACCAACTGGTAGTTCTCGTAGGGCACGGGCTCGGCGGAGAGGTGCGGGATGTCGGCGAGCTGCTCCTGGATCACCCCCATGCGGCGGTGGTACTCGGCCAGGCGTGCCTCGTGATCGGTGTTGAACCAGACGTCCAGCGCGACCGCCAGGGCCACCACCTGCTGCCGGTCCAGCTTCATGCCGCGCCCGAAGGCGTAGCCGCTGCCGACGGGGACCTCGTCGTTGGCGATGCTGCCGGAGAAGTCCAGCTTGCGCAGCGGATCGATGTACTTTCGGCGGCCGACCACCATTCCGGTCGAGTGCGAGCTGCCGAAGTACTTGCCGCCGAAGCAGACCAGGTCGGCCGCCTGCGCGATCCAGCGGAAGTGCTCCAGCGGGTAGATCTGCGCCGCGGCGTCGACGATCACCGGCACGTCGTGGCGCCGGCCGATGGCGACCACGTCCTCGAGGGCGAGGTCGCCGGTGCGGGGCGGGAACAGGTAGCCGGCCGGTTGCGAGTAGGGGTGGGCGATGGCGACCGTGTCCTCGCCGATGGCGGCCTCCAGCTCGTCAGCCGTGCAGCCGTCGTCGCGGCCCACCGGCACCAGCCGGGCGCCGGCGAAGGTGAAGCAGGGCTGCACCCAGTAGCGGTGCTGGCGCTGAATCAGGATCTGGTTGTTCCTGCCCGTGGTGTTCGGCAGGCGAGCCATCTTGACGCCGTCGTCGCGGGTCATGGCGATCGCGGAGCTCAGGATGATCGCGGACGCGCAGCCGGAGGTGGGGTGCGCGGTCTCGCAGCCGAGCAGGGCGGCAATGTAGTCGCCGGTCTTGCGCATCAGGTCGGCCATGTCCGTCCAGCCGCGGCCGGCCTCGTCCATCGCGGCGCGGACCACCGCTGACGGTGAGGAGCCGCCGAATGCGGTCGAGTTGCTGCGCGCGTTGAGAATCGGCACGACGCCGAGCTTCTGGTAGACGCCGCCCTCGGCGAGGCGCGGCAGGCCGTTCGTACCTGATGCAGACATGCCGGTCAGGATATCCAAGCCCCGCGCGCAGGTCCATCCGACGACCGTCGGTCGGGCAGGCGGACGGGGATGTCGCCACGGAGCCGCTCCGCTGGCATCATCGGCGAGGTATGAAAGCCGCGCACATCACGGCGCCCGGCCGGGTGTCCGTCGTCGAGGTCGGGGAGCCGCAGCCGCAGGCCGACCACGCGGTGATCCGGCCGCAGATCGTCTCCATCTGCGGCAGTGACCTGAAGTCGGTCTACAGCCTCCCGGCAGAGGAGTATCCGCTCGTGCCGGGGCGCAGCGGGCACGAGGTGATCGGCGTCGTCGAGGAGGTCTCCTACGGCTCCAAGGTGGTGTTCCCGTTCGAGGCCGGCGAGCGGGTGCTGGCCCTGCCGGCCGGCCAGGACGGCATGGCGGAGCGCTTTCTGGCGCCGGTCGACCGCCTGTTCCGCATCCCGGACTACCCGATCGAGCAGATGGTGATGGCGCAGCCGCTGGCCACCGTGATCAGCGGCGCGCAGAAGCTCACCCACGTGGTCGCCGGCGACGTGGTGGTGATCGGCCAGGGCGGCATCGGCCTGATGTTCGACACCCTGCTGCGCCGCATGGGAGCGCGGCGCGTGGTCGGGGTCGAGCTGATGCCGGCGCGCCGTCAGGTAGCCGAGCGCTTCGGCGCCACCCACGTCGTCGACGGCACGGCCGGCGACGTGGCTGACCGGATCCGCGACGCGCTCGACGGCGGTCTGGCCGACACCGTGGTCGATGCCACGGGGGAGCCTGCGGCGATCAACCTGTGCGCGCAGGTGGTACGCAGCCGGGGCGAGATCCTGTTCTTCGGCGGCCTGAAGCAGAGGACGTTCACCTTCGACTTCTTCTCGTTCCACAGCAAGCAGCCCGAGACGCGCTTCTCCGGCGCGGGCGGCAGGCCGCTGTTCGAGCTGGCGATCAACCTGATCGCGCGCGGCGACGTCCCGGTGGCCGGCATCATCACGCACCGCTTCCCGCTGGCGGAGGTGGCGCAGGCCTACGACGCCGCCCACACCCGCGCGCACGACTGCATCCGCGTGGCGGTCGAGCCGGAGTGACTGATCGACGGTTGCGCTCATCGTGAAGGAGTTTAGTGAGGATTCATCATGATCAATGTCCCGGTCGCGAAGCCCAAGAACGGCGTCACGCTGGAGGACTACGGCATAGTTCTGCCTGCCGGGATACGGGAGCTGATAGCATGCGTGCTGTTATCGGAAGACGAGATACGGAGCAGGGTGGACGAGCTTGCGGAGGAGATCCACACGACCTATGCGGAGGGGGAAGAGCTCATCCTGTTGCCGATCCTGACCGGAGCGGTCTTCCTGGCCACGGATCTCGGCAGGGCCTTGGCCAAGAGGAGTTCCTTGAACATAAAGTACGATCTGACCAAGGCCTCTTCCTACGAGAGCAAGACGCAACAGGAAATACGAATTCAACTGGAGCCTGTCGGCGTCCGCGGCAAGAGGGTGCTGTTGCTGGATGACGTGCTGGACAGAGGAACCACCATGTCCACGCTGCGAAACAAACTGCGAGAGTGGGGAGCCACGGACGTCAGGGCGTGTGTCATGTTCGACAAGCTGCCGAGCGACCCCGACGAGGCGGTGTTGGAAAAACGCCGGGCGGCCAGTCCCGATTTCGTAGGGTTCGAAATCCCCTTGATCGACGGCGAGAGTCCCTGGATTGGCGGCTATGGCCTCGATTCCACCAGCACCTATCACCTGAGGCACCTGCCGTGTCTGGTCGCGATCAAGTAGCCTCAGGTCACGTTTTCGGTGGGCCGCCGGCGGTGCAGACGTCGAACGCGTGCCTCAGAGCCGGG
Source organism: Spirochaetia bacterium (assembly GCA_965262795.1). Taxonomy (GTDB): domain Bacteria; phylum Spirochaetota; class Spirochaetia; order SZUA-6; family Bin103; genus CATQHW01. The sequence goes on from OZ253561.1 coordinate 5,255,185, forward strand.
AGGATGTCGCCGGCGGGGACGAACTCGTGGCCTACGTAGCCGCCGTAGTCGGTGGCGGCGATCGCCTGACAGATGCCGCGGTAGTTCAGCTCCTGGGTGTCGTCGAGGTCCTGGCGGCCGGGGTTGCCCGCCGTGTGGAAGTGCCCGATGTGGGGGAGGGCGCGCCGGATGGAACGGATCACGTCGCCCTCCATGATCTGCATGTGATAGATGTCGAACAGCACCTTGACGCGCGGGCTCCCGACCATCTCGCACAGCGCGATGCCCCAGTCGGTGTGGTCGCCCAGGTAGCCGGGATGATCGACCCGCGAGTTGAGCAGCTCGACGTTGACGTTGACGCCGGCATCCTCGGCGATCGGAGCCACGCGGCGCAGCACGCGGGCGCACTCGACCATGCCCTCCAGATCGCTCTGGCCGTCCAGCCGGTTGCCGGCGAAGGCGATCACGTTGGGCACGTCGCTGGCTGCCGCCAGATCGATCGTTTCCTGTAGCTCGCTCACGATGCGGTCGTGGTTGGCCGGATTGTTGCCGCCGTTCTCCAGCGTCCCGTGGCCACACGTGCTCACCATGCGCAGCCCGTGCTCCCGTGCCGTGGCGACGACCTCGTCGAAGTCGTCGTCTCCCGCCGCCCCGCCGCCGCGGCGCCCCCACATCTCGATCGCTGCGTAGCCGATCTCCGCCGCGTTCCGGCACAGCTCGCCCAGCGGGAGTTCGTCCGTCCCGAAGATCGGGAACGCGATGGACTGCTTGATCCTCATGCTGCCTCCCTGATGCGTTGAGCGCCCATGCTCGCCTGACACACTACCAGCACGGTGAACCGCCCGCATACCGCTCCTGCCTTGCCTTTCTGAAGGCGCGAACCGGCTCCCGACCAGCACCTGATACGTATGTCCGGGCTTGACGGACGGTCGGGCGAAACCCGGTGTTGGACAGTGTCGTAGTGCAGTAGTACACGCGGACCATCAATCACGAGGGAGGAACAAATGGTTGAACTTGAGGGAATCTCGTTCGGGTACGGCGAGAGGGGCCGCCTGTTCGACGGGCTTGACCTCACGCTCACGCCCGGCAACGTCTACGGGCTGCTCAGGCCGCAACGGCGCCGGCAAGACGACGCTGCTGAGGCTCATGTCGGGACTGCTGTTCCCCAAAGCGGGCAGTGCCCGCGCCGCTGGCGAAGAGGTGCGCCGCCGCACGCCGGCGTTTCTGCGCGAGCTGTACTTCGTGCCGGAGGAGTTTCACACGCCGGCGCTGTCGGCTCGCGCGCTGGTCAGGCTCTACGGGGTGTTCTATCCCCGCTTCGATCACGCCGCCATGGAGCGCTACCTGGCCGAGCTGGAGGTCGATCCGAACCAGAGCATGACCACCATGTCCTACGGGCAGAAGAAGAAGGTGCTGCTCGCCTTCGCCGTGGCCAGCCAGTGCCGGCTTCTGATACTCGACGAGCCGACCAACGGGCTCGACATTCCCGCCAAGAATCAGTTCCGCCGCCTGCTCGCCGGCGCGGCGGGGTCGCCGGGCAACGGTCACGCCATCTACGTCGAGCTCAGCACCGGCGCAGGCGGTGTGCACGCCGGTCGTGCGCTGGTGCCCGCTGCGCGCGGGGGACCGATGTCCGAGGCGGTCATCGACCTCGAATTGCTGTTCAACTCGGTGTGCGCCGATTACCGGCGCGTGGAAGCGGCGTTCGCCGACGCGGACGCAAACGATAGGAGCAGATGATGCACCAGAACAAGGTATTCTCGGTGGCGCGGGCGTGGCGTGCGCTGCGCGCCGATCTCCATCAGCAGAGTCGGGCAGTCCTGATCGGGGCATGTGCGGCGGCGGCCGTGATCCTGATCGCCAATGTGTTTTCGACACCGAACGTGGGCTTTGACTTTCACGCGACGTTCTTTCCGCTGGCGCTGGTCGCCGGTGGTCTCCTGTTCACCAGTACGCTGTTCGCGGAGCTGCCCGACCTGCCGCGGGCGCACGCCTACCTGACGCTGCCGATCTCGACACTGGAGCGCTGGGCGGTGCGGGTTCTGATTTCCACCGTCGGGTGCGCGGCCGTCGCCCTGGTCGGCTATTTTCTGGTGACCCTGCTTGGGGCCGGCATCGGTCAGCTTATCCGGGGACGGAAGTCTGACCGTGGAGTTCACCCAACCGCAAGCCATCTATCTGCAGATCGGCGACTACATTTGCGAGAACATCCTGCGACGCTCCTGGCACGGCGGGGATCGCATTCCCTCCATCCGCGAGCTGGCGATGGACGTACAGGTAAACCCCAATACCGTCACCCGTACCTACGCCTACCTGCAGGATCAGGGCATCATCTTCAACCGGCGGGGCATCGGCTACTTCGTAGCGGACCGCGCGTATCACGAGGCGCGCGAGTTGAAGAGCCGCAGCTTCATCGACCGCGACCTGCCGCAACTGTTCAAGACCATGGACCTGCTCGGCCTGGATCCGAGCGATCTGGAACGACACTACCGTGACCGAAGCCGCGCATCGGCACGGACTGACGAAGGAGTCATCGGATGAATACCAATCGAATACTGGCGACCTTGGGAGTCGTCCTTGTACTGCTTACCTCGGGCGTCGTGGTGGCCATTCGTGTGTTCGGCCGCGCCCGCCCGGGAGGACGGCGGAACCGTCGTCGAACGCGAGCTCGACGTGGAGCGGTTTGCCGGCATAGAGCTGCTTGGCGGGTGGGAACTGCAATTCACGCGAGGCAACGAGTACAGCGCGGTGCTGACGGGTGACCAGGGCCTTGTCGATACAGCCGAGGTCTCGACGGCCGGCGACCGGCTCAGCATCCATCTGAAGGGGAACATCGAGGAGGATCGAACCGTGCGGATCATCATCAATGCGCCGTCGATTGAGGCGCTGGCCGTGAGCCGGGGTCGCGAACGGCCGGATCGTCGGGCTCGATACGCCTGAGCTCACGGTGGTGTGCGAGGGAGCAGCCAACCTGGTCTTCGAGGAGAGGACTATCGGAGACCTGACGCTGCAGACCGCTGGCGCCGCCAACATCGACCTGGGCGATTCGCTGGTCGAGAACGCGGTGCTCGACATGGCGGGCGCCAGCCAGCTCCTGATCAACATGGACGGCGGCTCGCTGACCGGACGCGTGGAAGGCGTCGGCAACGTCCGCTACTCCGGCGACGTGAGCAGCGTGGACGTCGATACGGACGCCATCGTGAGGATTCGCCGCAGGTAGCGGGCGGCGCTACCGCTTCTGCTGCTGTGCCGCGTCGCCTGCGGACGCTGTCGAGCCATGGCGGCGGGCCGCCACGTGGCACGCGGCGAAACGGTCAGCGCCCATCGCCGTGAGCTCGGGTTCCTCCCGGCGACACAGGTCCTCGCAGTAGGGGCAGCGCGGATGGAACGAACAACCGGACGGACGGTGCGCCGGATCTGGGATGTCTCCCTCGAGGACGACCCTATTGCCGATACGATCGGGATCGGGGACCGATGACAGCAGCGCCTCCGTATACGGGTGCAGCGCTCGCGTGAACAGCTCCTCGGTAGGGCCTGTCTCTCCCACCGTGCCGAGATACATGACGATCATGTGATCGCTCATGTGGCGGACGATGTGCAGGTCGTGAGATACGAACACATATGCCAGGTCGCGCTCGGTCTGGATGCGAAGCATCAGGTTGAGGATCTGCGCCTGCACCGACACGTCGAGCGCCGAGGTCGGTTCATCGGCAAGGATCAGCTTGGGGTCCAGCGCCAGCGCGCGCGCCAGGCCGATGCGCTGGCGCTGGCCACCGCTGAACGCGTGCGGATAGCGGTTGATGTGGTCCGGGTTCAGGCCGACGACGGCGAGCAGGGTGCGCACGCGCTCGTCGACCTCGCGCCGGCCACGCACCGTGCGGCTGAGGGTCAGCGGCTCGGCCACGATATCGCGCACCGGCAGACGCGGGTTGAGTGACGAGTCGGGGTCCTGAAAGATCATGCGCATTCGCTGCCAGATCAGCCGCTGCTCGTGCCCTTGTACGTGCGTGATGTCCTGCAGCTCGTCATGCACTCGAAAGCGGAGCTGACCACTATCCGGTTCCAGAATACGCATCAGCATGCGCAGCAGTGTCGTCTTGCCACAGCCACTCTCTCCAACCAGCCCGAGCGTATGCCCGCGCCACACCTTGAGCGACACGCCTTCGACGGCCGGCACGGTCCCGACCACGCGCCGCATCAGGCCCCGGCGGATCGGGAAATGCTTCACCAGCTCCCGTGCCTCCAGCAGGAGGCCATCATCGCTTGCGTGCGCCATTCAGCCGTCGTCCGAGGAAACGCCGCCGGAAGGCACGGCGACGCCGCCCTCTGCCTGGTCGGAGTGCAGAAAGCAGGCGACTTCGTGGTCGTCTCCCACAGTGGTGAGCGCGGGCATGCTGCGGTCGCAGACACCGGGCATGAATTCCGAGCAGCGGGCGCTGAACGGGCAGCCGCGGGGGAGACGCCGCGCGTCGGGTACCGTCCCTTCGATGGTCTGCAGCGGAGTCTTGCGAGCGCTCGTGTGATGAGGAACGCACGCCATGAGCATCTTGGTGTAGGGATGCCTGGGCCGCCGGTATACTTCACCGGCGTCGCCACGCTCGACGATCTTGCCAAGGTACATGACCGCGATCTGCTCGCTCATTTCCGCCACCAGGCTGAGATCGTGCGAAATGAACAGCACCGACATGGCGTGCGACTGCTGCAGCGAGCGCAAGAGGTCCATGATCCGCGCCTGAATGGTGACGTCGACCGCCGTGGTAGGCTCGTCGGCGATCAGCAGCTCGGGATTGGCGGCCAGTGCCACGGCGATCATGGCGCGCTGCCGCATACCGCCGCTCAGCTCGAACGTGTAGGCGTCGAGCTGGCGCTCGGGGTTTGGCATCCCCAGGTCGGCCAGCAGAGCGACCGCTCGCTCGCGTGCTTCGGTCCGGCTCACCGGCTCGTGAGCGCGAATCGCCTCGGTGATCTGCAGCCCGATGCGGTGCACGGGGCTCAGGCAGGTCATCGGCTCCTGGAAGGTCATCGCGACGCGCCGCCCACGAATCGCACGCAACTGGCGCCCCGTCGGCGACAGCAGCGCGAGATCGACGGCTCCTCCGTCCGGAGGGTGGTACAGCACCCGCCCGTTCTCGATCCTTCCCGGCGGCGGGATGATGCGCAGCACTGCCCGGGCGGTCACCGACTTGCCGCAGCCACTCTCGCCGACCAGCCCCATGACGTGGTTGCGCGGTACCCGCAACGAGACGCCGTTGACGGCGCGCACCGTGCCCAGCGTCGTGTGGAAGTGGACGTGCAGGTCGTGTATGGACAGCAGGTCCGCGCGGCCGTCGTCAGGCATAGGGATCCGCCGCGTCCCGGAGGCCGTCGCCCAGGAAGTTGAATGCCAGCACCGCCACCACCACGGCAGCACCGGGCAGCAGCAGCCAGGGCATCAAGATCACCGTCTGGATGTTCTGTCCCTCCTGGAGCAGCACACCCCAACTGATCGCCGGCGCGCGCAGGCCGACCCCCAGGAAGCTGAGCGCCGTCTCGCCGAGAATCATGGCGGGGATCGCCAGCGTCGCCGAGGCGATGATGTGGCTGAGAAAGGAAGGGATCAGGTGGCGGAACATGACGCGCGCGCCGCGGGCGCCGTCGATGCGGGCGGCCAGCACGAAGTCCTCGTCCCGCAGCGACAGCAGCTTGCCGCGCACCACCCGTGCCATGCCGGTCCAGCCGGTGACGGAGAGAATGACCGTGATCAGAAAGAAGGTGCGCGTCTGCGGCCAGTCGAAGGGAATCGCGGCGCTCAGCGCCATCCACAGCGGCAACGATGGGATCGCGATGAGGATCTCGATGATGCGCTGGATCACCATGTCGGCAAGGCCGCCGAAGTAGCCCGAAATCGCGCCGAGCGTGATGCCGAGCCCGAAGCTCAGTGCCACTCCCAGGAAGCCGATGGTGAGCGAGATGCGGGTGCCGTAGATGATGCGTGACAGTTGGTCCCGCCCCTGCGTATCGGTGCCGAGCAGCGCGGCACGTTGATCGCCGCCGAAACCGAACAGATGAACCCGGGCGGGGATCAACCCGAGCAGGCGATACTCGTCCCCCCGCACCAGCAGGCGCAACGGCAGGCGACGGCTGGTGTCCAGAACATAGAGACGCTGCAACGTGAACGGGTCGCGGCGCAGGGTGGTGGCGTACACGAATGGCCGCACGTGCAGCCGTCGCTCCGCCACGTCCCACACCCGGAGCCGCATCGGCGGCGCCGACAGGTGGGAGGTCTCGCGCACGTAGGGGTCGTACGGCGCAAAGAACTCGACGAACGTGGCCACCAGATAGAACAGCAGCACCACGATCCCCGCTGCCACGGCCATGCGGTGGCGCAGGAAGCGGCGCCGGATCAACCGCCACTGACCGGCGGTGAGCAGCTCGTCCGCGGTCTCGACCCCGGTCGCGGTCTCGATCGCGTCCGTCGTCACGGATCCCTGCGGTTCGGTGGCGGCCATCAGTCGAAGCGGATGCGCGGATCGATCGCAGCCAGCAGCAAGTCGGACACGAGGGTCCCGACCACCGTGAAGACGGAGATCAACATCACGAACGACGCTGCCAGTTGCATGTCCTGCCGTGCCAGTGCCGAGAGAAACAGCGGACCGCCGGTGGGGATGCCGAGGACCACGGCCGTGATCGTCTCGCCGGCTACCAACGACGGCAGCACCCAGCCGACCGTCGAGAAGAACGGATTGAGGGCGATGCGCACCGGGTAGCGCAGAATCACGCGCACTTCGCTGATGCCCTTGGCACGCGCCATGTCGACGTAGGGCTTGCGCAGCTCATCGATCAGGTTGGCGCGAAGGATGCGGATCGTGCCGGCGGTGCCGGCGGTGCCGATCACGATCACGGGAATCCACAGATGCCCGAGCAGGTCGAAGAACTTGGCCCAACTCCACGCCGCGATCTGGTACTCGCGGGAGAACAGCCCGCCGACTTCGATCCCGGGGAAGTACTTGGAGCTCAGGTACAGCAGGATGAGCGCCAGCAGGAAATTGGGGATGGCCAGTCCGAGGAAGCCGATGAAGGTCCAGAAGATGTCCCAGAAGGAGTACTGCCGCACGGCGGAGAGCACCCCGATCGGGAACGAGACCGCCCATGTGAACAGCAGCGAGAGCATCGATATGAGCGCGGTCATGGCGAAGCGTCCGCCGATCATCTCGCGTACCGGCTTGTGCCAGGAGAGGGAGTACCCGAAGTCCCCCTGGACGAAGTTGGTGATCCAGCGGACATAGCGGACGAAAACCGGGCGGTCCAGTCCGTAGCGCTGGCGCAGGTTCTCTACCTCTTCGTCGGAGAAGGTACCTTGCTCGGTCATCGCCAGGATCTGATAGCTGACGTAGTCCCCGGGAGGCAGCTCGATCACGACGTACGCGATGATCGAGATCGCCGCAAGCGTGACCACCATGATCAGGGCGCGGCGGACCACGTACTCAGCCACGGATCCGCCTCACCCGGACGGCGAAGAAATGCCGAGCGGACTCCGCACTCCCGGCACGGTCACCCACACCGGGAATGCGTCGCACGTCTCGGCTCGTGATGTCAGCGACGGCGGCCGCAACAGCCCCCGTTACTGAGCCTTCCAGAATGCGTCCCGCCGGCCATGATCGCCACGGAACATCGGCTGTCGCCCGGACGGGATGTTGCGCATCTCCGGCGTGACCATGATCACGAAGCCGGGATGGCGCACCGTGCCGATGCTCCAGAGGTTCTCACGCGAGATCTCCAGAACGTGGCCGAACAGTTCCTTGCGCTCTTCCAGATCCAGGGTCGCCTGGGCGCGCAGGTAGTAGTCGAGCGCTTCCTGCACGATCGGGATCGGCTCCTCGCCCTGCTCGCCGCCGGACATCGTGTAGTCCCGCCACTTCGGTGACCAGAGATTGAGCGGCTGGTTCGGCACGAAGTGCGCGGCCTGGTCGTTCACCAGGAGGCCCTCGTTGGTGCCCCAGCTCTCCCAGATCAGCAGACCATCGTAGTCACCGGCTTGCCGCGCCTGAGCCAGCACGCCCCAGTCCACGAAGCGCACGGTCAACTCGACACCGATCTGCTTGAGCCCGTCGGCGATGATCTCGGCGTGCTTCGGCAGCCCGCCGGTATCGAACGACAAGAAGGTGAGCGCCATCGGTTCGCCGTTCGGGAACGTGCGCACGCCGTCGTCATTGTGTGTGTGTCCCAGCTCGTCGAGGATGCTGTTGGCAAGCTCGACGTCGTGGGCCGTCGCCTCGTTCTGGACCTCCTCGCTGAAGTACGGGCTCGAGGGCAGCGGGGCGACCTGTGACGGGTAGCTGAGCCCCTCATAGAGGATCTCGTTGATGAGGTCACGGTCGATCGCGTGCGAGATCGCGCGCTTGAAGCGGGGGTTCTGGAACACCTCGCGCACCACCGGGTCCGGGTGGGTCACATTGAAGTCCAACTGGGAGGCCACGAGCGCGGGATTGTCCTGGACGTAGACCCTCACCACGCCGTCCTGCTCGGCTCTTCGGGCCAGCGTGTATACGTCGACGTCGAGGAACGAATAATCGACTTCCCCGTTCAAGGCCTTCAACTTGACGACTTCCTGATCGCCGAGGACCGACGTCCAGCGATCCTCGAAGTACGGCAACTGCTGGCCCTGAGTGTCGACCACCCAGTAGTAGGGGTTGCGCGTCCAGATCACTGGGTCGGCGGGCGGCGCCTGACTGAGCTTCCATGGCTCCAGCGTGGGCTTGTCCACGTTCGAGTACTCGTTATAGTCGGCGCGATCCAGGAAGAACTGAGTCCACGACTCGAACCCGGACTTCTTCACCATGTCCGCCAGATCCGCCTCGCTTGCGTATTCGGCATGGAACTGCTCGAGGTAATGGCGCGGATGGCGGGTGATGGGGTTGAAGCCACCGATCTTGGCGACGAAATCCGTCGGGTTACCGAAATCGAAACGTACGGTGTATTGATCGATCACATCCAGATTGACGCCCTTGTACTGCGGTCGCAGTTGAGGGGTTATGTCGGTGTTGAGGATGATGTCGTTCCACCAGAAGGTGAGGTCGGCGGTGGTGAACGGCGTTCCGTCAGACCAGAGCAGCCCTTCGCGCAGCTTCACTTCCCAGACCGCGGCGCGATCGTCGACCGTTTCGTAGCTCTTCGCCACGTTGGGATACGGGTCGCTCGTGAAACTGTGCTTGTTCAGGACGATGGCCGTCTCGTCGCGCAGCGACGTCGCCAGACCGACGTCGTAGGTGGCATTGAAGAAGGTGCCGCCATAGAGCCCGGGCCCGTCCACGCCCAGGATCACGAGGGGCTCCGCGGGAAGGCGGTCTTCGACCGGCGGCAGGTCGCCTGAGGCGACGGCCGCATCAAGCGTGGGTGATTGGCTGAAGGCGGGAACGCTCGCGCCGGTGTCGGCGGTGTACGCCGACGGCGTAGCCCACACTTGGTGCAGTTGCATTTCGCCGACGGTCAGACCCGGCGCGTCTTGGGCCCCCAAACTTCCGTTTACGATCAGCGCGATCGCGGGAATCACACCGAGCCTGAGCCACTTCATGGCATCCTCCTCGACTACAGGAATTGTTGTCGCTCAACACTGTGCCACTCCCCGTGTGGAGCCGCAACCCCAGGTCGGGATCCTACGTCACGGGGCGGTAGAACCACTCCACCGGCAGGGCGGTGAGGCGGAGGTCGATGTAGCCGGGCTCGACCTCGAAGCGCCGTAGCCCGGCCAGCTCGGGATAGTGGCAGTAGGTGAGCAGCACGTGATCGCGGTGGAAGGTGATGCTGGTGTAGCAGTAGCCGTGGTGGCGGGACTGCTCCACCAGTTTCAGCGGCCGCCAACTGCGGCCCGCGTCGCTCGACACCGCTGAAACCAGCGGGGTACGGCCGCAGAGACCGTAGGTCCACAGCGCGAGCACATCCGTGGTGCCGGGGACGCGCTGAATCGCCGCCGGCGAGCAGGCGCCGCGCAGCGGTGACAGGAACGGCCGCGACCAGCTCTGCCCGCGATCGTCGGAGTAGGCGAAGAACTGACCGCCCGACACCGAGCGCATGGTCATCAGCAGGCGACCGTCCGCGAGCTGCGCGACGCTCGGCTCGTTGACGTTCTGGGCGAGCCGCTCGCGCTCGGGCAGCCGTGGGTCGGGCACATGGGCGCCGGCGTGCCAGCTTCTGCCTCCGTCGTCAGAGAGCAGGCAATACGGCCAGCGTACCCCGTCCACGTACTCCCGGGTGGCGAGAAGGATGCGGCCGTCCGCCAGTTGTCGCAGACTGGCGTTGTTGGCCGCGTGACGGTTGCCGTTGGCGGGGGTGATGGCCGCGGCGGCGCTCCAACTGCGTCCGCCGTCGCCGGAGCGGCGCGCGACCATGCCCTTCGCGGGCATGTCCGGCAGCCGGTCGAAGTAGACGAGCAGCAGCTCGTCCCCCAGGTTCAGCAGGCTGGCGGACATGACGTTGGTGCCGTGCTCGTCCTCCACCACCGGCCACTTCCGGCTCCACGTGCGACCGCCGTCGGTCGAGCGGCGCGCGCACAGCCGGGCCGGCGAGTCGTCCCACCCCTTGCCGGCATGGTAGTCGGTCCAGACCAGCAGCAGGGAACTGTCGGACAACACGACCAGGTCGCCCTCGCTGTGGCGCGGCTCCTCGGGCGTAGCCTCGTTGACCAGGAAGCACCATGCATCGTCCGCCGCGCGCAGATCCTCCGGACCGTCGGGCAGGGGTGAGTCGGCGCTTGGGTACGGCACCTCTTCGATCGCGACTTCCCGGTAGACGGTCTCGACCGGCGAGCCGTCCGCGGCGCCGCCGCTCCCGAACGTGACCATGAACGGCTCGGCATAGGCGTCGTGCTCGACCTCGACGGTTGCGCCGTCCGGGACCGTCACGCGCAGCGCAGCCGGCCGCGCCTCGACGTGCACGGTGTGCTCGGCGCCGAGGGGGCCGCTCAGTGTGCGGTGGATCTGCGTGCCGCGGTGCTGCGCCCGCACGTGCCAGTCGACACGGTCTCGTTGCGGCTGGGCCCAAATCTCCCACGGCCCCGGGCGAGGCATCACGAGCGCGGGCCGCCCGGGCACTCCCCGTGCCGGGGGCAGCTCGACGGTCCAGCTCACGTAGGCCGGAAGCTCGCTCGGGTGATAGCGGTACGGCTCGTCCTCGACGCCCGGCGCGAAGAACGCATGCGGCGCGTCCGCGGATGCACGTGTTCGAAGCAGCAGCCCGGGCAGCTCGCAGTGGTCCCGCGGCGCGAAGTAGCCGTAGGTCCAGTAGTTCGCCACGGCGAAGGTGCAGCGCGCGCCCTGGAACAGCCCGGTGCCGGCGGTGTGCTCATCGAGCACCGCGACGCGCCACGCCTCGGCGTCGCTCATGACGCCTGCCCTTGCAGGTGCCCGGCATCGCCAAGGCGGCGGCGTTGCGCACGCCGCGCTCCCACGAGCACCATAATGGCGTCATTGTATCCCATATCGGAGACGACTGAGATGAACGACACGGCCACCGCGGGCGGATTGGCGCTGTATCTGTCGCCGGATGGAAACGACAACTGGAGCGGGCGCCTGGCGGAGCCCGATCCCGAAGGCAACGACGGCCCGCTGGCGACGCTCGAATGGGCACGGGAGATGGTCCGGCGCATGCGCGAGAGCGGGGACGCGCGGGGCCCCATCACCGTCTGGGTGCGCGGTGGCCGCTACCATCTGGGCCAGCCGGTGTGGTTCAACGGGCGCGACTCGGGGCCGACGAGCTACCGCGGGTATCCGGGAGAGACCGCCACGTTCACCGGCGGCCGCCGAGTGACCGGGTGGCGCGTGGTCACGGCGGACGAGGTTGGCATCGGTGCCGCGAGCGAGCGCGAGGTCTGGGTAGCCGATCTCGAGGCGGTGGCGGCCGGCTCCTGGTACTTTCGCCAGCTCTTCGTCAACGGTGAGCGGCGCCCGCGAGCGCGCCTGCCCAAGGCCGGCTACTTCTGGATGGAGGATGTTCCCGGCTTCGACCTGCGAGCCAGCCAGAACGATGAGTTCATCCACGGCCACGACCGCTTCGTTGCCCGTGAGGGCGACATCGCACGTTGGCTCAATCTGAGCGACGTCGACGTCGTCGTCCACCACTACTGGGTGGAAGAGCGGCTGCCGATGGTCACCTTCGACGAGCGCACGCGCGTGGTTACCAGCAGTCGGCGCAGCATCTTCGTGCTGCGCGACGACGTGGGCCAGCGCTACGCCAAATACTACGTGGAAAACGTGTTCGAGGCGCTGTCAGAACCGGGGGAGTGGTATCTCGACCGGTCACGCGGCCGGCTGTTCTATCTGCCGCTGCCGGGAGAATCGCCGGACGACGTGGAGATCTACGCGCCGGCGGGTGAGCAGCTTCTGTTCCTGCGCGGCACGCCGGACCGCCCGGTCGACGGAGTGCGCTTCGCCGACCTGACCTTCGAATGCTGCGACTGGAGCCAACCCGGCCCGGGAGCGCTGGAGGGTTTCGAGGCCGGTGATCACATGAACCGTACCGACAGCTACGGCGCGACGGCGCAGGCGGCGTGCAACCTGTCCGGCGTCATCGACGTGGAGTACGCACGGCGCTGCGGGCTGGAAGGCTGCACGCTCAGGAATCTCGGGCTCTATGGCGTGGTGCTCCGCAGAGGGTGCTTCGACATCCGCATCGTCGGCAACGAGATCGCCGATGTCGGCGCCGGTGGGGTACGGATCAATGGCGGTGGCGTCGAATCCGGCGTGCTCGACCGCACGGGCCGCAATGTCATCACCGACAACACCATCCGCGCGGGCGGGCGTGTGTTCCCCAGCGCGGTCGGCATTCTCATCATGCACAGCTTCGGCAACGTCGTGGCGCACAACCACATCCACGATCTGTTCTACAGCGGCATCTCCTGTGGCTGGATCTGGGGCTACGGAGACACGGTCGCGCACGGCAACCGCATTGAGCGCAACCACATTCACGACCTGGGCCAGGGCGTGCTCAGCGACATGGGCGGCATCTACACGCTCGGCGTCCAGCCGGGCACTGTCCTGCGCGGGAACCTGATCCACGATATTCGCCAGGCCAACTACGGAGGCTGGTGCATCTACCTTGATGAAGGCAGCTCGCACATCCTGGTGGAGAACAACGTCTGCTACCGCGCGGGGACTCAGGTCTTCAATCAGCACTATGGACGCGAGAACATCGTCCGCAACAACGTCTTCGCCTACGGCGGCAACAGCGTGATCTCGTTGGGGCGCGCCGAAGATCATGTAGCGTTCACGCTCGAGCAGAACCTGCTGCTTACACGCGACCGCCCGGTGTTCGCCCGGCGCCCGCGGGGAATCGCCGGCGCGCGCGGGTTCCGCAGCAACCTCAACCTGCTCTGGGACGTGGCTCGCGCCGACGCCGGCTGCGGCGGCGATCCGATCGTGGTCATTGTCGGCACGTATGGCGCCGACGGCACCTGGATAGAGCAGAGCCGTGACGAACTTGACGAGTGGCGGGCCGGCGGCAACGACACGCACAGCATCGTCGCTGACCCGCAGTGTGCAGACCTGGAGCAGAACGATTTCAATCTGCTGCCGGGCGCGCCGGCGCTGGCGCTTGGGGTCCAACCGATCGATCTGAGCGACGTGGGACCGCGGCCGATCGAGGACCGCTCGTGACATTCCAGGTTCCAGATCGGCGGCCAGGTTGACGGTTGGAACTGCCACGCCCATGATTCGTGTAGCTTCATGACTCGCTCGATCGTTTCGCGCAACGACGACGTCTACGAGTGCTTTCCGGATCTGGCGCAGTGTGACGATGGCACGCTCGTATGCGTGTACCGGGAGTGCATGTTTCATGCCCCATTCCCGTTCTCACGGATCGTCTGCAGGCTCAGCCGCGACGGCGGCATGAGTTGGCTGCCCCGGAGCATCATCGACGAGTGCGTGGTCGCGCCGGAGCTGTTCGAGGAGTCGCGTTCGTGGCTGAGCGAGGCGGCGATCGCCGGCTACGAGGAGTCGCGGGCGCGCATAACCGATCCGACGCGGGTGGGCGCGTCGATGAACTGTGCTCGGCTCATCCGCCTGCATGACGGGCAGCTCCTGCTGGTCGTGGACTACCGGTTCGGCGCGCCGCGGGGCGAGCACCGCTGGGTCAACCTGTTCTACCGCAGCAACGACGGTGGGGTGAGCTGGCAGGGACCGGAGGAGCCGGGAATACACGGGCCGGTGGTGCCGTCTCTCACCCAGCTGCGCGATGGCCGCGTGGTGTTCGGCGGCGCCGAGGTGACCGGCACCGTGGGCGACCAGAACGTGGAGACCCAGTACGTCTATTTCTCGGAAGACCAGGGCAGGAGTTGGTTGGAGCCGGTGGCGATACCGGGCCTGCCGCCCGATCAGCAGCGCATCATGCCCGGGTATCGGCAGTGGCTGGGCTTCGGGGAGGGCGCCTTCCAGGAGCTGGACAACGGCACGATCCTCGGGATATTGCGTGGCGACAGTCTCGGTCAGGGCTACAAGGTCCTCTCCCACGACGGCGGTCAGACGTGGCAGGGACCCTACGCGACGCCGATGATCGGCCTGGAAGGGCGGCCCGGTCTGGGCCTGCTGTCGTCGGGCGAGGTGGCCGTCACCTATCGCATCGGTCTGCCGAACGAGATGCTGGCGCTGCACCTCATGACCCAAGAAGCAGCGCTCGGGGAAGATGTCCAGCCGATGGTGGAGCGCCGGCCGATGCCCGAAGACCGCGCAGGGGTGCACGACCCGGGTGAGCCCTGGTACATGCGCGAGTACTACCCGGGGTTCACCGTCATCCTCGATCAGGACCGCAGCGTGCACCGCGACTGCGGATACTCCGGCTGGGTGGAGCTCGCCAACGGCGACCTGTACGTGGTCGATTACTGCCACGACGACGCGCCGCGCGCTCACATTCGAAGCTACCGGGTCCAGCGCGAAGACATCATCATGTTTCCACCAGGCGATCTGCCGTGGCTGCACCCTTCCGGTCAACCGTTCCTGGACATGACCAGAGGCATGGCCCAGCGGCAGTATCAGCGCAATAGCGCGCGGAACCGGACGGATTAAGCCACGCTGATCGCTCCGTCGTGCCCCATCCCAACGTCCTCATAATCAAGAGCGACCAGCACAACGCGCGCTGCCTTGGCGTCAACGGGCATGGTCAGGTGCATACGCCGCACCTCAATGCGCTCGCGAGTCGCGGGGTCAACTTCACGCGCGCGTTCGTACAGAATCCGATCTGCACGCCAAGCCGGATGTGCTACCTGACCGGCCAGTACGTTCACAATCACGGGATCTACGGCCTGTCGGGCAATGAGCGTGTGCCGGATGGGCTGCCGTCGCTGTTCTCCACCTTCAAGGCGGCGGGATATCGCACCGGCATCGTCGGCCACGTGCACGTGGACGGTGCGTGGCTGCAGCCGCACTGCGACCTGTATCGCGACCTGCACGATGAGGCGCGGCCGGGAGACACGCCGTACGACCGCTATCTTGCCAAGAAGGGCCTGCAGCATCTGCGCGACGACGAGGCGTACCGGGGCCGCAGTCAGATTCTGGATGCCTGCCCCTCCGAGCTGGAGTTCGAGGACACCAACGAAGGGTACTGTCTGCAGAGCTTCAACGACTTTCTGGAGGGAGTCGCTGACGGGCAGCCGTTCCTGTTCCAGCTCGACCCGCTGCATCCGCATCAGGACTACATCCCGGCGCGCGAATTCTGGGCGGTGTACGACGACGTCGAGCTGGAGCTGCCACCGAGCGCGGACGAGGACCTGTCGGCCAAGCCGCCGCACCAGCAGCGGATGATCGCGCGCCATCACGGCTACGACTGGGTGTTCGAGCCGAGGACGTACCAGGCCGGAAGGCTGCGAAAGCTGCAGGGCTACTACGGGTGCATCTCACAGGTGGACCATATGGTGGGGTTGGCGCTGCAGCGGCTCGAGCGGCTGGGCCAAGCCGGCAATACCATCGTCGTGTACTGCAGCGACCATGGCGACTTCGCTCTGGAGCATGGCTTCCTGGAAAAGGCCCCTGGTATCAGTTATGACGCGATCACGCGCGTGCCGTTCATCTGGAGCTGGCCCGTTGGAGGCATCGCGGAGCATCTGACGGTCGGCGAGCTGGTCGAGAGCGTCGACGTGTTCCCGACGATCTGCGCTCTGGCCGGCATCGACGCCCCGGACACGGTCGACGGCCATGACCTGGTGCCGCTGCTGCGCGGCGGTGGCGGCGCCGTGCGGGAGTTTGCCGTCACCGAGTGTCCTTTGAGCCGAACGATTCGCACCAAGGAATGGAAGCTGTGCCATCGGCCGCGCGGTGCGTTTGGTGGGGTGGAGGACGCGGGCGAGCTGTACCATGTCGCAGAAGATCCCTGGGAGATGGACAACCGCTACGCAGATCCCGGTTGCCGGGAGATCCGTGAGCACCTGCGCAGGTCGCTGTTCGACTGGACCCAGCTCACCACGCGCTACGGCAATACGTGGCCTCATCGACCACCCGGTGCCGACGGCAAGACCACCCTGGCCGGTTTGCGCACGCTGTTGGACGCGGAGCAGGTGTTCTATCTCTGAGGCGTCGGGCTACAACGGCGCGCCCTCCCGCAGCCACTCCTCGTTGAACCGGGCGCACTTCAGACGGCTCTTTATCGACGTGTACGGCGGAAAGTGGAACGTCTTGGCCAGCCACTGCTGCCAGACGACCACGATGGTGCCGTCCTCGGCGCTGGTGACGCCGGGGTAGGAGACCTGGCAGCCGGGATTGGTGAGGATGCGGTGGTGTGCCCAGCTCACGCAGTCGTCGTAGGAGATGGCGACGCTCAGCGGGTAGCGGTTCATCGCGCCGATGTAGGGGGTGCTGGTCCAGACCACGACCACGGCGCTCGGCTCGAATGACAGACGGTGGAGCGCGGCCGGCGTGTTCGAGGCCACGAGCAGCGTCGGGACCGTATCGCTCCAGGTGGCACCGCGATCGCTGCTCCGCGACTGGTAGTGGCGGCCCCGCGTGGACCGTACGATCATGAGCAGGTCGCCGTCGCAGAGTTCGACGACGGCCGGTTCGTCGGCTCCGTTGGGATCGTCGGGATGCTGCACGTCGGTGCCGGACTGCCAGCTAGCGCCGCCGTCGGTCGAGGTGAGCACGCTCGCAACGCACACCATGTCCCGTTCGTAGACCTCCCCCCCGCCCTCCAGGTTGCGGACGTAGTAGTAGGGCAGCACCAGGGTGCCGTCGCGCAGCTCGAGCCCTTCGTTGCAGTGACCGTTGTAGCGCTTGCCGGTGCTGATGTGGGTCGCCGGTCCGAAGCTGCGGCCGCCGTCGGCACTCTCCATCCGGTAGAGCGACGAGTGCCGGTAGCGCGGTGCGTCACCGCCTTCCATGACGGACTCGTACGTGTTGAAGTGCAGCGCCGTGCCCCGCTGCGCGGCGAGCAGCGCCGGATCCCCCTCCACGGACGGCGCCAGCACCTCGGCCCCGCTCCAGGAGGCACCGGCGTCGGACGATCGCGCGCCCATCATGTTCTCGCCATCGATCCACACCGCCACGATGTCTCCGTTCGGCATGCGTGCCACTCCGGGCACGGACCCGCCTATGATCTCCGGCTCCAGGGTGATCTCCTGGTAGAACGGTCCTGAACTGGCCATCTTCGTATCCTACCAGTGCACGACCCGCTCCGGGATGAACCGTTCGACCCGACAGAAACGAGGGGTCCCGGAGGCGTAGTGCTGGCGCTGGTAGAGGGGCAGGTTGCACCCCGGCGGGTCGATGGCGATGACGTCGTTGCCGCGCCGCTTCAGCGTGTACGGGCGCTTCTCGATGTGGACGTGGTCGGTGCGGTGGGGGAGCGGGAAGGCGCAGCTCACCGTCTGGCTGGGCGCGACCTCGCCGACCACCGCGTAGCGTCCCTGCTGCGCGGTCTCGCGCACGGCCCCGTCCACGCTGGTGACCAGGTCGCCGGGCTGCGCCCACTCGGGCAGCCGCACCCGCAGCGTCACCGGCTCCTTGATGCGCACATCCACCCGCCCCGCGTAGGGCACGTAGCTGTCGACGTCGGCCCACGGTGAGGCGCGGTTCAGCAGCAGGTTCACGTCCAGCCGGCCGGCATAGTGGGTGATGATCCGGTCCCAGATCCAGTACAGCACCTTGGCGCCGTTGACCGTGCAGCAGTGGCCGAGGACGTGCATGTGGGTGCCGGCCGCCCAGTCGTTGGGGTCGGGGCCGCCGGTGAAGCTGCCCAGGTTGCGCTCGGCCACGTCCTCGGTCGAGGCGTACGGCTGAATCGAAATGTCCTTGGGGAGGCGGTCGATCCAGCCCACGTCGGTGAGTTGGTCCTCGGCGAGCTGATTGCGGATCCAGCGGTCGGCGTCGTCCCAGGCCTCGTCGAGGCCGCTCTGCGCGAGCCGCAGCGCCAGGGCGATCATGTCGGTGAGCTGGCAGGTCTCGCCCTTCTCGCCCATCGAGCTGTTGGCCCACTCGGGGAAGAAGCCGACCAGGTTCGCGCCGGGCAGCTCGGTGATGGCCAGGCCGCCTCCCATCGTGTCGATCTCGTGGTTGGCCAGATGCTGCTTCGCCCGCCGGTAGGCGCGGTGCACGAAGTCGCGGACATCCGCGTCGCCGGTCTGCTCGACGTACTCCTGCATGGCCAGCAGCCCGCGGGCATGCGCGTGGAAGTGCGCCCGGTGCCGCTCGCCCGGGCAGGCCAGGAAGGTCCCGTCCTCCTCGTAGAAGGTGCGGCGCAGGTAGTTGATGATGCGCCTGGCCCCGTCCAAGGCCGACTCGTCCTGCAGCGCGCGGAAGGCGTGCACCATCGCGTGCGCGGCGATCGAGGTCTCGGCCTCGAACGGCACCTGCGGCAGCCTGGCGTCGCTCGGCGGCTCGGCGACCCCGTAGCAGAACGACGGCCAGAACGCCGACTGGTCGCCCTGGTCCACCGTCATGCGCAGCATCCCCGCGAGCTGCGCGCGCAGGGTCTCCTTCCACAACGGGTTGTCGTCGAGCAACGCGTAGTGGGAGAGGCAGGTCAGGAGCGTGCCGTTGCCCATCGGCGACAGGATCTGCCCCGCGCGCGGGGAGCGGCGGCGCATCTCCTCGGCCGACACCGGCGACCACTCGAATGCCCAGGGCCGGCCCTCGATCGGGTTGTAGAACAGGCCGTCGTCCGCCCTGCACTTCATGACGGCGTGGATCTGAGCCTGTTCCACCTCGCGGCCGTCCTCCACGCCGCTCACGATGCGGGCCATGGAGGTGGCCATGATCCACTTGGCCCAGCCGGTGCTCTGCCAGCAGTCGTGGAACATGTGCGCGGGCTCCGAGCGGAACACGACGATCCAGTAGGGCTCGTAGTCGGCCTCCGGATCGGTCGCCCGATGGAGAGTGTTGGTGGCCAGCCGTGCCCGCTCGGCGATGTCGAGCGTGTCGGGAACCAGCGCTTGGTAGCGTTCGCCCCGGTACGCGGGCAGGTCTACGGCGGGAGCGTCGGGCGTGAGGTAGCCGATCTTGGACACGGAGGCCTCCACTGCGCGGGTGGTGGGTGGTCGGCCGATCATACGAGCTTCGGCGCTGCCGAGCCACCGAGGGCCGCGCGGGCCTGACGATCATTGCGGCCCTAGGGGGGGCGTAGTAGGTTGTCGCCGCCTATGCAGCCAGGGTGGTACCGGACCGCGTGGCGGCGGAACGTGGTCGACACGCACATCCAGGACTGGGACGAGCGCTTCATGGCCAGGTTCGATCCCGACGCCTATGTCGGTCTCCTGCGCGAGGTCGGCGCCCAGTCGGCGGTGGTCAACGCGTACTCCGCGGTGGGGATCTGCATGTACCCCTCCCAGGTCGGGCACACCCACGCCGGGTTACGGGGCCGGGACCTGTTCGGCGAGGTTCTGGAGCGCTGCCACGCGGCCGGCATCGCCGTGGTCGCCATCGTCTGCTTCCTCTGGGACCTGTGGGCGGACGAGAATCTGCCGGACGTCCGCATCGTCAGGGCGGACGGCTCGCGCGGGTCAGCCGACACCCGGCACGGGCAGTGCTGCCCCAACTCCCCCTACCGCGACTACGCCCGCGACCTGCTGCAAGAGCTGTGCACCCGCTACGACGTGGACGGCGTCCGCATCGACATGACCTTCTGGTACAACGTCTGCTACTGCCGGCACTGCCGCCGCCGCTACGCAGAGGAGGTGGGCGGCGAGCCGCCGCGGACCGTGGACTGGCGCGACCCGGTGTGGGTGAACTTCCAGCGCAAGCGCGAGGAATGGCTGCTGGAGTACGCCTCGTTGCTGACCGGCACGGTGAAGGCGATCAACCCCGACATCAGCGTCGAGCACCAGAGCTCCACCATGCCGATGGGATTCGTCGGCGGGGTCGGCTGGCAGATGGCCGACCGCATGGACTTTCTGCAGGGGGACTTCTACGGCGGCACGCTGCAGGGGAGCTTCGTCAACAAGCTGCTCTACTCGCTCACGCCCAATCGCCCGTTCGGGTTCGAGACCAGCTCGAGCCCGCAGCTCCGCGACCAGACCGGGCTGAAGTCCGCCGAGCTGATCCGCGCACGGGCGTTCGCGGCGGTGGCCAACGGCGGGGCGTTCGTGTTCATCGACCAGATCGACCCCGACGGCACGGTCAATCCCCGCCCCTACCGGCGCATCGCCCCCGTCTACCGCGAGCTTGCGCGCTACGAGCCCTACCTGGTCGGCGAGATGGTGCAGGACGTGGCCGTCTACTTCAGCACCGCGTCCAAGGTGGATCTCCGCGACAACGGCCGCGACGTGCTGGAGCTCACCGGCTACTGGCCCGAGATCCCCCACCTGTCGGCGGCCTTGGCCGCGACCCGCTCGCTGCTGGAGGCGCACATCCCGTTCGGGGTCGTCACCAAGCGCAGCCTCGCGGATCTCTCCCGCTACCGCGTGGTGATCCTGGCCGATGTCACCATGATGGACGAGGAGGAGGTCGCCGCGTTCCGGGACTACGTCGCCGGCGGCGGCGGGCTCTACGCCAGCGCAGGCACCTCGCTCCTGCGCTCGGACGGGGTCCAGCAGCCGGACTTCATGCTCGGTGACGTGTTCGGCGTGGCGTGCGACGGGGAGACCGAGCACGAGGTCACCTACTTCGTGCCCGAGGGGGAGGGCGAGGGGCTCATGTCCGACTGGACCCGAGAGCACCCGTGCTTCCTGCCGGAGCCGCAGTGGCGGCTGCGCCTGCGCGACGGCAGCGGGGCGGCGACGCTCGCCACCCTGGGCCTGCCCTACACGCTTCACCGCGAATTGCGCCGTTTCTCGTCGGTCCACAACGACCCGCCCGACAAGGACCTGGCGCCGCGCTCGCCGGCGCTGGTGGAACGGAGCTTCGGCCGGGGCCGCTGCATCTACGCGGGCGGCGCGCTGGAGCGGTACGAGGAGAACCGGGGCCTGTTCGCAGACCTGATCGGCCGGCTGCTGCCGCAACCGACCATGGAGGTGGCCGCCCCGCCCGCGATCGAGACGACGCTGTTCGCCGACCGTGACGAGCGGCGCTACCGCGTCAATCTGCTGAACTTCCAGGAGCGCCTGCCCAACGTCCCCGCCGCCGGCATCCGGGTGCGGCTCCACATCCCCGAGCAGGTCAGCCGGGTGGTCACCGTCCCGGACGAGCGGCCGGTGGCGTGGGAGCAGCAGGACGGCGTGGTCAGCTTCGAGGCGCCGGTCGTCGAGACGTTCGTGATGGTGAGCGTCGAGCATGCGTGAGCTGACGCCGGCGCAGGTGCGCAGCTTCCAGGAGCTGGGCTGGCTGTGCCCGCTGCCCGCCGTCGACGCGGACGAGGTGCCGCGTCTCCGGGCGCTGTTCGAGCGGCTTCGCCGCCTGCTCCCGCCCGGAACCTCGACGCAACAGATGGACTGGTGGCACGCCTTGGACCGCGAGCTGTACGAGCTCTGCCGCACCGATACCATTCTGGACCGGGTCGAGTCGCTGCTCGGTCGCGACTTCTACCTGTGGGGGACCCAGTTCTTCGCAAAGGATCCGGGCGACGGCAAGATCACCCCTTGGCACCAGGATGCGTACTACTGGCCGCTCCTCCCGCAGAAGTCCGTCACCGTCTGGCTGGCCTTCGCGGACAGCGACCGCGAGAACGGCGCCATGCAGGTGATCCCGGGATCGCACCTGCTCGGTCCGCTGCGGCACGAGGACCTGGACGACCGCAGGGCGGTGCTGCCGCTCCGGCTCGCCGACGGGCTGGTCGACCCGAAGACCGCCCGGTATCTGGAGATGGCGGCCAGCGAGATGAGCATGCACGACGACCGCATCGTGCACGGCTCCGAGCCGAACCGCTCGGACCGGCTCCGCTGCGGCCTGACCATCCGCTACTCGGCCGGCGAGGTGAAGTGCGACACCTCCGTGTGGCCGCAATTCCGGGCGTACTGGATGCGCGGCAGCGACCGGTGGCGCCACAATCCCGCCGGCACGCCGCCGGCCGGCGCGATGACCGCGTATCGCGAAGCCACCGCGACGTACGTCGATTCATAGCAGCCTCAGGCTGATCGTAGCTAGCTACCTTCGCGCAAGAAGTCTGTCGTACTCGTGGTGTGCACCGATCCAGAACCACACAATGTCGCCCTGGTCCAGTACGCCGAGAGCGCGGTAGTCGATGCTTACGCGCACCGAGTAGCCTGCCAGAAGCTCTTGCGTGTAAACGAACGCACACCTAGAGATCTTCCATCGTGAGCCGCTGCGTCCGCCCCGAACGGTGCTCCAACAGTGCCTCGTCGGCCAGCCGCTCCAGCAGATCCTCCGACTCGGGACGAGCAAGCAGCTCGGCCCATTGCCGTTCGGATTCCAACTCAGCCAGCAGGAAAAGCGCGAATCTATCCTGCTCCTCCTGTGGGAGCTCCGCCGCTTTGTTGAAGGCCCTTTGAAGAAGCCGGTTCATCCGCGTTCCTCCATCAGGATTCGCACGGTCACCCTCCCACGCCCGTCAACCTCCGTCAACGAGCTGCCCGGCAAGCCTGGTGAGGGTGGCGATCATAGCAACGCAGGGACCGACGCGATCTGTTGGCGCTGAGTTCCTGCGCAGACTTCCTGGCGCCCCGATCTGGTGCCTGACGACCCACAAGCGAACGATTGCGCGCCGAGGATAACATCCGGTCCTGTGCAAGCAGTCGATGAGAACACGGATTTTGTAAAGGACAGTGGGCCAGTGAGTGCAGATCGCAATATCGTGGATTGGCCCTGCATCAATCCACAGTGGCAACATGTGTGGAAGATCACGTGGCGTAGAGATTCGGTGATCTCAGAAGTCAACCTGCGTCTTACTGAGTTGATCGATTTCATCAGAAAATAGATTGAATAGCGGTGAAGGGATTCTCTCTTCGTGACGTAGAGTTGGTAGCTCTATGTGATCTGATTGTGGACGTCGCAAGAGAAGCCGTTCGCGAGGTGGAGGAGAAAGGATCAATGGGAAGGCGGGAGAAACGTGGGTAAGGCAGCGAATGCCTTCGTGGTCTCGCGCGAGCGCGATCAGGCGGTTCTGGCAGTCTGAGGGATGGGCGCGGCCGCGCAGACGCGCGGGGATGGGCTGTCGCGGATGCGTGGCGTAGGATGTGTCATCAGTTTGGGAGTAGTGATGGCGATGGGTGGACCGGACGACGGGGCTGCAGCGTGCGACACGATCGGTTCGGTCGGCAGCAAGGTGAAAATCGCCGCCGGCCTGTTCTGGGCGGACTACGCCGTCCTCGGCGCGCAGATCGCGGAGCTGGAGAGCGGCGGGGTCGACTGGTTCCACATCGAGGTGCGCGACGGAAAGTACATGGACTTCGGCATGCCGCGCGGCGGGTTCGACGTCATCGAGGCGACCCGCAAGAGCACCGGCCTCGAGATCGAGGTTCAACTGCAGATGGTGCGGCCCGGCTTCGACGTTTTCAAGCAGATGGCCGACCTTGGCGTGAACCTGATCACGCTCCCCCTGGAGACCATGGGCGAGCTGACCATGCAGGCGATCTCCTACATCACCGACGTGCTCGGGCTCAAGGCGGGGGTGTGGGCATGGCAGGGGACGCCGATCGCGGCGTTCGAGCAGTACGTGCAGCCCTACGTGCGCGCCATCGAGTACGAGAGCCGGGCCTACTTCTGGGCGCAGGAGACCGGCAGGAGCCCCCATACCATGGACCCGATCATGGTGAGCAACATCCGCCGCCTGCACGAGATGATCCGAGCGGCCGGCCTGGAGGACCGGATCGAGCTGATGGAGGACGGCGGGCTCAACGCCGGCAACGTCGAGGAGTTCGTCGCCGCCGGGATGACGGTGGGCGAGTTCTCGTCGCCGCTGCTCAAGGGGCCGCAGGGCAAGCTGCAGCCCGGCACCGGGGAGATCCCGGCCGCGGTGGCGAAGCTGCGCGGCGTGCTGGACGCGGCGGCGGACCGGCACCGGGACGCGCGCGGCCTCACGCGCTGACGTGGCCGCGGGCGACGCCCGCCCGATCCGGGTGGGTCTGATCGGCTACGGTGGCATCGGCAAGGTGCACGCGCTGGCCTACCGGTCGATCCCCTACCACTACGGGCTGACGGCGGACGCGGTGCGGATCTCTGCCGTGGCGACCTCGTCTGCGGCCTCCGCCGAGCGGGCCGCCGGGGAGATCGGCTGCCCGGTATGGAGCGACGACTACCGGCGGATCGTCGACCGGGACGACGTCGACCTCGTCGATTGCTCGGTGCCCAACGCCCTGCACGAGGCGGTCGTGGTGGCCGCCGCGGCGGCCGGCAAGCACATCTACTGCGAGAAGCCGCTGGCCCGCACGGTCGACGAGGGCGCCCGCATGGCCGACGCGGTGGGCCGCGCGGGCGTGAAGGCGCAGCCGACCTTCAACTTCCGCTTCTTCCCTGCAATCACCCGCGCGAAGCAGCTCGTCGACGATGGCTTCCTCGGGAGGATCTTCTCCTTCCGCGGCCGCTACTACCGCTCCAGCTACATCGACGCCGCGAAGCCGATGTCCTGGCGGCTGGACAAGGAGGCATCCGGCGGCGGGGCCATGCACGACCTGGGCAGCCACGTGCTGGATCTGGTCGGCTACCTGCTCGGCCGGTGCGAGTCGGTCAACGCCACCCTGGAGACGCTGATCGACCGCCGTCCGGTCAGCGCCGGCAGCGCCGAGCTGGCCCCGGTGGAGGTGGACGACTGCTGCTTTCTGCACCTGCGCGTGGCCGGCGGCGTGCTCGGCCTGGTCGAGGTGAGCCGCATGGGCACCGGCGCCGTGAACGACCTGCAGGTGGAGGTGTTCGGCGACCGCGGCGCGATCCGCTTCCGCGCCGAGGAGCCGAGCTGGCTGGAGGTCTACGACGCGACTGATCCGGCGGAGCCCCTGGGCGGCATGCGCGGCTTCCGCCGGCTGGAGACCGTCCAGCATCACGAGGGCCAGAAGATCCCGGACTGGTCGCAGGCGGCCGGCTTCACCCGCACGCACGTCGAGTGCCAGTACCGGTTGCTGCGCGCCATCTGGGACGACACGGCGCCGAAACCCGACTTCCAGGACGCGCTGCGCGTGCAGGAGGTGATGGCCGCCGCCCAGCGCTCCTCCAGGGAGGGGCGCTGGGTGACGGTGTCGGCCGACGCGGAGGCGTCGGACGCCGCCGGGGCGTAAGCCATGCCCGTCGCACTCGTGATCGGGGCACGCGGCATGCTCGGCCGGGACATCGCCGCCGCCTTTGCCGCCACCCACCGGGTCCTCGCCTGGGACATCGACGAGATCGACATCACCGATCGGTCGCGCACGGTCGAGCAGATCGCCGCGGTCCGGCCCGAGGTCGTGGTCAACTCGGCCGCCTTCGTAGACCTGGAGGGATGCGAGTCGGATCCCGACCGCGCCTGGCTGG
Organism: Spirochaetia bacterium; assembly: GCA_965262795.1. Taxonomy (GTDB): domain Bacteria; phylum Spirochaetota; class Spirochaetia; order SZUA-6; family Bin103; genus CATQHW01. Next base: position 5,280,945 of record OZ253561.1, read on the forward strand.
TCAACGCCGCCGGCGCCGGCAACGTGGCGCTGGGGGCGGAGGCGGCGGAGACCTCCCTCATCTACATCTCCACCGACTACGTCTTCGACGGCCGGGCCGAGAGCGACTACGACGAGGTCTCGCACCCCAACCCGGTGAACCAGTACGGCCGCTCCAAGCTGGCCGGCGAGCGGCAGAGCCTCGCCTCGTGCCGGCGGACCTGCGCGGTCCGCACGGCATGGCTGTTCGGGCACGCGCCGGGCAACTACGTGGCGCGCGTGCTGGACGCCGCGACCCGCGACGGCGTCGTGCGGATGCCGGCCGATCAGGTCGAGTCGCCCACCTATACCGGCGATCTGGCCGCTGCTCTCGTGCGGCTGGTCGCGTGCCGGGCGCGCGGCATCGTGCACATGACCAGCCGCGGCGCCTGCACCCGCGCGGAGTTCGCGGCCGAGGTGCTGAGGCAGACCGGGCGCACGGAACCGGTGGAGGTAGTGGAGCCGCGCAGCGCCGGCCGCTACGCCCGCCGTCCGGCGCGGCCGGTGCTGGACTGCCGGCTATACCGGTTGCTCACCGGCGCGGAGCTGCCCGCGTGGCGGCAGGGGATCGGCAGGTATCTCGTGCGCGAACGCGCGGGAAGCACGTGAGCGAACGGCTGGCCGTCGGGATCGACGTCGGCGGCACCAAGATCGCCGCCGGCCTGGTGGACGACACCGGCGCCATCCTGCGGCGCCACGTCACCACCGCCCACGCGGAGCGCCCGCCGGCGGAGGTCATCGCCGCCATCGAGGAGAGCTGCGCCGCGCTGGTGGAGCAGGCGCCGGAGGGCCGGGTCATCGGAGTCGGCGTGGGCTTCCCCGGCAACATCAACCAGGAACGGGGCGAGGTCCTGGTGAGCTCCAACCTGCCGGCCTGGGACCACTACCCGCTGCGCGAGACGCTCTCCAGCCGCTTGCGGCTCCCTGTCGCGCTCGACAACGACGCCAACATGGCCGCCCTGGGCGAGCACCGCTACGGCGCCGGACGCGGGGTCAGCCACCTGTGCTACGTCACCCTGAGCACCGGCCTGGGCCTGGGAGTCGTGGTCGACGGGGAGGTGTACGCGGGAGCCCACGGCACCGCCGCCGAGCTCGGCCACCTCAGCGTCGACTGGCACGGCCCGGCGTGCACCTGCGGCAAGCGCGGATGCGTCATGGCGTACGCCAGCGGGATCGGCATCTCGCGCATGGCCTACGAGGCGATCGACCGCGGCGAGGCGCCGGTGCTCGCCGCGCTGCTGCCTCCCGGCCGGCAGCGTATCGCGGCCGAGATCGTGGCCGATGCCGCCGCGCGCGGGGACGCGGCCGCGCGGGAGATCCTGCAGCGAGCCGGCCGCTACGCCGGCCTGGCCCTGGCCGCGGTGGTCCAGATCCTGGACCCGAAGCTGCTGGTCATCGGCGGCGGACTCACCCGGCTCGGCGCGGTCCTGCTCGATCCGGCCCTGGCCACCATGCGGGAGCTGGTCCAGGAGCAGATGGTAGACTCGGTGCGTGTGGAGGTGTCGCAGCTCGGCGAGGAAATCGGCGTCCTGGGCGCGGCCGCCCGTGCGTTCACGAACGTGAACCACGCTCGCCCCGGTCGCTAGTAGATTGGTCGTCCGCCCACCTTCACCAGGGTGCAGGGTTCGAGTCGACCGAGGCGGTCCAGCAACTCCGCAAGGAGTGGACGCAAGGTATCGAGTCGGTTATTGGCGGCTACAAGCACGACTACAGCCATCGGCAATTCGCGGAGATTCTGCTGGTATTCGATGTTCTGATCGGCGGTAAGAAAGACATGGAACCGACCTGCGGCGGTTCGAAGCAATTCACCATTCTCGAGACCTGACCAACCGTTGTCGGTCACGGTTGAGACGATATGCCCAGGCAGCTCGCGGATTAGCCGCCTTGGTAACGATTCATCGAGCAGGATTCGCATGCACGTCCAGAGCTTCCCGTGCCATCTCCAGCGCGGCGATCGCCTTGGCGCGATCGACAGCCGGGAAGTCGATCAGGAACTGATCAATGGTATCTCCTGCTTCCAGATAGTCGAAGAGGTTCTTCACCGGGACGCGCGTGGCAGCGAATACGGGCACTCCGCCCTGGATCCTGGGATTCCTGTGTACGACTGGTTCTTCCATAGCTTCCCTCGGTCGTTCGCGATGGCGAGTCCGAACCGATCATATCACTTCGCGTGAGCGAGGCAGCTTGACGTTCTTCGTCGGCCGGTGGACCCACGTACGATGCCGCGACACATTGTGGTCCGGTATGCCATGGCGCACGTAACGGTAGCCGACAGGAGACTCGTTCCGCATGCGTAGCGTAGAGACCGTCACCTCGATCGGGCGCCGGCTCCGCTACGCTCAGATCGGCGGGGGCCGCGACTCGTTCATCGGCGCCATCCACCGCCGCGCGGCGGCGCTGGACGGGTTCGTGGAGCTGACGGCCGGCGCGCTGTCGAGCACCGGCGACAAGGCGCTCGCCTCGGCGCGGGACCTGCTGCTGCCGCCCGAGCGCTCCTACGCGAGCTGGCAGGAGCTGGTCGAGGGCGAGCGCGCACGACCGGCGGAGGAGCGGATCGACTTCGTGTCGATCGTCACGCCCAACCACGTGCACTTCGAGCCGGCCCTGGCCTGTGTGGAGGCGGGCTTCCACGTCGTCATCGACAAGCCAATGGTGCACGACAGCACGCAGGCCGAGCGGCTGGCCCGCGCCGTGGCCGAGCACGGCACGGTGTTCGCGGTGACCTACAACTACACCGGCTACCCGATGGTCAAGGAAGCCCGCCACTGGATCGAGCAAGGGCGCATCGGGGCGATCCGACGGGTGGTCGTCGAGTACGCGCAGGGCTGGCTTTCGCACCCGATCGACGCCGAGGGTCACAAGCAGGCCGCGTGGCGGACAGATCCCGCCCGCGCGGGAATCGCCGGCGCCCTGGGCGACATCGGCACGCACTGCGAGAGCCTGGTCAGCTACGTCACCGGGCTTGCGATCCGGGAGTTGAGCGCCGATCTGGTCACCTTCGTGCCGGGGCGCCGGCTGGACGACGACGTCAGCGTGCTGCTGCGGTTCGCGCCCGGCGGCGCGAGCTCCGCCGGCGAGGACCCGCGCGGCGTGCTCTGGGTGTCGCAGGTGGCCGCCGGCGCGAAGAACCGCCTCACCCTGCGGGTCTACGGCACCGCCGGCGGGATGCTGTGGGATCAGGAGGACCCTGACCGCCTGCTGTTCCTGGACCCCGGCGGCGACGCCACCATCGCCCGCGCCGGCGACCCCGGCCTGTGCGCGGCGGCCGAGCGCGCCACGCACCTGTTCCCCGGTGCGCCGGAGGGGTTCCTGGGCGCCTTCGCAAACATCTACGCCAACGCGGCCGACACCATGCGCGCCAAGTTGGCCGGGCGCGAGCCGACCGAGCTGGAGCTGGACTTCCCGGGCGTCGCCGACGGCGCCCGCGGGGTGCGGTTCATGGAGCGGGTGGTCGAGAACGCCGCCGGCACCGCCAAGTGGTCGCCGTTCTGATAGGAAGTCCGTCCGTGGGCCGTGGTGGCCTTCGTGCGAGGTAGAAAGTAAGGTATCCTTGTTTTCTTCCATGGGATGCGCCGGGAGGTAAAGCGATGCTCGCCAAATTGACGTCCAAGAATCAGCTCACTCTGCCGAAGGCTCTCCTTGGAGAGTTCCCGGCCTGTGAGTATTTCGACGTGACCAAGGAGAATGGACGCATCGTGCTGACCCCTGTGCGACTCACCCGCGCCAACGCGGTACGCGCCAAGTTGGCCGCGCTCGGCATATCGGAAGCCGATGTGCGAGAAGCCGTGGAGTGGGCGAGACGCGCTCCGTAAGCCGGGCGCGGCTGGTTCTCGACACCAACGTTCTGCTGTCCGCACTGCTGTTTCCCTCGGGATCGTTGTCGTGGCTGCGCCACGCGTGGCAAACGGGCGATATCGTGCCGTTGGCAAGCCACGCTACGACCGGCGAGCTCATCCGGGTGCTGTGCTATCCCAAGTTCGGCTTGATGGAGGATGAGCGAGAAGATCTGCTGGCCGAGTACCTTCCGTGGTGCGAAACCGTCATCGTGTCGGAGCCGCCGGACGTGCCCGCGTGCCGGGATCCGGCAGACCTGCCGTTTCTGCAGCTCGCCCTGGCAGGCCACGCCGCCGCCGTGGTGACCGGAGACGACGACCTGCTGGCCATCGCGGGGGAGTGTTCCGTGCCGATCCTTGCACCGATTGCCATGAGGGCTCGCTTGGGCGCCGACCGACCACGATCCTGACCATTCCGGAGGTGCTGTGCCCCCTGTTCCGGCGTTATATGAATGGCTGCGGCCCGGGAATATGACGTCCGGCGTCCATGCTGGAGTGGAGGACTCGAACGATCAGAACACCGCGCTCGTCCACGAGGTAGAAGACGACGTGCGACCGGTGCTCGATACGCCGCAGCTCCGCTGACAGGGCTGCCGCGCTCCGACCCAAGCACGGGTTCTCCGCGATCGTGAGAAAGCACCCCTCCAGATCGTCGCGATAGCGGCGCGCTTGCTCAATGCCGAACGTCTCTATGATGTAGTCAGCGATTCCCGCAAGATCGGCTTCACCGCGCGAGGTGAGGCGGATCTCAGCCATGCCGCCGCGCGCGATACCGGCGCTCGGCTTCGGCCCAGATCTCCTTCACGGTCTTGTCGGTCTCGCCGCTTGCCAGCCCCTCTTGAATCGCGTGCTTCAAGGCCCGGAACTGTGCATTCGTCTCCTGATCGCGGCGGATCAGGTCTCGCACGTACTCGCTGTCACTGCCGTACTCGCCGCTCGCGATCTGCGCTTTGATCCACTGCTCCTGGCGGTCCGTCACCGTGATGCTTTTCTTGACCAGCGCCATGGTGCCACCTCCAACTTTGGTAAGAACAAGTAGGACGAAATCCGATTATATCGCTCCGGGAGCCGGTCCGTCACCGGCCGCTGGGTGGTGGCGCATGAGACGCGCGGCTAGCGCGATTGGGGACTACGACCGGCCGCCGTCCGGGCGCCCTGGGCGACCGGCGCACCGCGCTGCTCAGCGTGCACCCCTCCCACCGTGTGCTACGGAGTCCGTGCGCCTTGCCGCTGACGCGGCGATCCGGCAGACTTCGTAGCGTGCGGAGCTCGTAGCTGATGGGTCGATTCCTCGCGCGGCGCTTCGTGACGATGATCCTGCTGGTGTTCGGCATCTCCGTGGTGTCGTTCATCATCATCGAGCTGCCGCGCGGGGACTTCGTGAGCTGAAGGCGGAGTTCACCGATCAGTCACAAGGTACTCGACCGGATAACTGGACAGCAGCTCGTGTCCGGTTTCCGTAATAAGGACCTGTTCCTCCAGTTTTGCCCCCGGCCCACCCGACCTTCTTCCCAAGAAACTCTCCACACAAAGGACCATTCCCGGCTCGAGTTGCCCTTCATACCCAGTCTCATCCCACGACCAGGGAAAATGGATGCACGGATACTCATCCGCGAGCCCCACACCATGATAGAGACAGGAGTAATGGTGAAACTCGTTCGGATCGTACACGAGCGAATCAAAGGTCATCTCGCTAAATGTGGTACCCGGCTTCAGCAAGTCCATGTTGGCTTGAACCTGTTCGAGTGCCAGGTCGTAGATCTCTTTCTGGGCATGTGTCGGACTCCCACTCCCGCACAGCCACGTCCGCGAAATGTCTACACAGATGCCGTAGGTGCCAATCAGGTCCGTATCGAAGGCGACGAACTCCCCGGCGTTGATAAGGCGGCTGCTGCACTCCTGATACCAGGGATTGCAGCGAGGACCTGACGCCATCAGCCGCGTCTCGATCCACTCGCCGCCCCGCGCGATGTTCTCGGCATGAAGATAGCTCCATAGCCTCTGCTCCGAGATCCCAGGCTGCAGATTTTGGCGCATCGCTTCTATCGACTGCTCGCAGGCGTGAATGGCGCAGCGCATCATCCTGATCTCTTCGTCACACTTGATACGGCGCGCCAACTCCATCACCTCTTCTCCGTTGCAGACGTCGACACCGTGGGTGTTCAGCGCTGCCACCCCCTCTGCATTGCATCGATCGAGGGCCAAGCGTCTATTGCCACCACCGCAGCGCCTCACCAGATCAGCTATTTCCGAACCCCACCTGCGAGCCAGCTCCCTATTGCGATCCCCGGCGGCCATGAAAAACCAGCATATCGACGGCCGTACTTCGTCGATCACTTCGCTATGAGCACTGAGAAATCGGGTGCCTTGAAGGTCGAACAGCACCACCGGTCCCTGCGTGGGCACGAAGGCATAGCGGGCAGCGTTGTGGGTGATCCATAGCTGCATATTGGTACTGTCCGTGGCATAGCGAACATTCAGCGGGTCAAAGAGAACGATGCCGGCGTAATCGAGTCGACGGAGTTGTTGCCGGACTCGCTCCAGACGATAGCGGCGAACAGCAGCCCGATCCGGCAGATCGAGTCCGGCCTTTTCCCATTCGCCGACAGCCAGATCCCCCGGGCCGAGAATGTGCATGTTGAGCGCCTCGGGACCCTCCGCCGTATCGATCGCCGGCCGCCGGGGGGACCCGATCCTCGACCGATGCCTGCCGCCGATCTGACGGCCTTCGCCATTCATCGTCCAACCCCCTGACACCGAAGCTGATCGCGTTCGAACTCCGGCCAGACGCTCGCCATCCGATAGGCGGTCAGCGACACCAACCGAGCATCACCGCCGTAGGGGAACGCCGACACACCGGTGCTGTCCGGCCGTGTCGGATAGGCGCGCAGCGTCAGGCACTGTCGGTCGTTGGCGAACACCTCGACGATGCTGCGGTCCATGAACGCCCGCAGGCGGACCGACTCGCCGTCTTCCAGGTAGAGCGGGCCCACTTCCGGAGAACACGGAGTGACGTCAGTGCGAAGCGAAGCGCGGGAGGCGTCGGTGGTCTGCCCCTCCTCGCCGGGGCTGCGCAGCACGCGCCGGCCCACCTCGCCAGCGTCGCCGGGGCCGATCACGACCTCCAGCTCCATCGCGCGGCCGATGTTCAGAGTCCTCGCGTACAGGTCCTTGTCACGCATGGCTCCAGCGTAGCCTTGCTGCCCCAGACGCCGCGACCTCCAGCCTCCTCATCCCACGAGCTCGCCAACGCGATGTGGGATTGGTAGCGGGCGCGACGAGCCAGCTTACACCGACAGCTCGGCCACCTCAGCGCTCTTCAAGAGTGGTTGCCTCTATGCCGCGGACCCCATCGGGGTGGACGTAGTAGTAGACGACCAGCACTCTGCCGTCCTCCAGTTGAACAGCCCACGGATAGCCGCAGTCTCCATCGAGCGAATCGCTGCGAATGACAACCTCGGGAGTCGATTCCAGATCCGTTCCCTCCGGATCGACGACACGCGCCGTGCACCCCCGCCGGCCTTCCCATCTGGTGCCGACGGTAACCAACATGCGTTCGTCTCTTAGACCGAGAATGTGCGCCGGAGAACCCTGGATGTTCGTGGGTTTCCAGCGTGACCAAGTGTCGCCTCCATCATCCGATGTCACCAGTGCCAGAGACGGTTGCGCCCGCATCCGTCCAGGATCGGGATGCCAACGATACAGGACGATGAGACGCCCACCGGGCGTCAGATGAATCGCCGGTTCGCTGAAGTGGTGCTCCGGGTGCTCAACGATCCGTCCGCCGTATTCCCAGGTGTTTCCCAAATCGGTGGAGACGCGCAGCATGCCGAAGTAGGGAAACGAACCGTCCGGATTGTCGGTGGCCTTGGACGGCAGCAACAGTCGGCCCTCGACCGAAACCAGTCCGCTACGGCAGACACCGGAATGAGTCGCGGGGTGCCCCCATACCGCGTCGGGCAGCGGCGGGAATCGTTCGGGTTCGCTCCACGTCCGGCCGTCGTCGCGCGAGCGCACCCAGAAAGGAAGCCCTCGCCGCGCGGTCCACCCATTCGTGTTGTGCCGTGGATTCGCGGGAACCAGCTCCACGTTCGAACAGTGCAGAAAGATGCTGCCGTCGCCGAGCGTGTGTGTTCCCATGTCGAGAATGCCACCCCGGGGGTCTGTGGTGACCAGGCGCGCCTCACTCCAGGTCACCCCCTCATCGGTGGAACGGCACGCGCGCATGTCGAAGAGCGGGTGCTTGTGTGTGTATGATTTCGCGATCGGGCAGCGGTGGAACAGCACCAGCAACTCGCCCGATGGGGTTCGAACCAGATTCGGATGAGCTGCATACCAGCTTTTGTCCCGATAGATCGTCGTATGGCCGACTACCTGCCACGACATGTGATTCCTCCTGTTTGTTCAGTGTCGCCGGGTTCGCTTCACCGGCTCAGGCGCCGCTTCGCGGCGGCTCATGGCCCCCGGCGGCGAATGCCTTTCCTTGCAGATCCAGCTCCTGTGCCCGCAGGCACGCGGTGGCGTGATTGGGGCTGACGTCAACCAGCTCCGGTGGATCGGTCTTGCACCGGTCTTCAGCGTATACGCATCGCGGGTGAAACGGACATCCTGCGGGTGGGTTCGCCGGACTCGGCACGTCGCCGCGCAAAACGATACGGGCCTCTTGGGCAGCAGGATCCGTCTCCGGAAGCGCCGACAGCAGAGCCTCGGTATATGGATGGCGGGGGTGGCGGAATACCTCTTCCGCTTCGCCGGTCTCCACGATCTTCCCCAAGTACATAACCGCGACCCGATCGCTGAGGTACCGCACCACACTCAGATCGTGGGCGATGAACAGATAGCTCAGCCCGAACTCGACTTGAAGATCGATCAGCAGGTTCAGGATCTGCGCCTGTACCGACACGTCCAGGGCCGACACCGGTTCGTCCGCGACTACGAGTTGAGGCCTGGGAGCCAGCGCCCTGGCGATCCCCAGCCTCTGTCTCTGCCCACCACTGAATTCGTGGGGGAACCGGTCCGCATACTGGGACCGCAAACCGACGACCTCCAGCAATCGACCGACCTCACGGCGCAATTCCTTCCCTTTCATGCCGCGTTGTACGATAAGCGGTTCCCCTACGATCTCCGTAACCCGCATCCACGGATTCAGGGAGGAGAAGGGATCCTGGAACACGATCTGGACCCCGCGTCGAAACTCGAGCATCTCGACCTGCTTCAAGCGCCAGACATCCATGTCGCGCCCATCCGAACGAAAGATGACCTGCCCTTCCGTAGGCTCATGCAGCCCTGCGATCATGCGACCGGTCGTGGTCTTGCCGCATCCGCTCTCGCCTACCAAGCCCAGCGTTTCGCCCTTTCGTACGACAAAGCTCACACCGTCCACCGCTCTTACGTGGCCGACGGTTCTGCGAAAAAGCCCCTTCTCGATAGGGAAGTATTTCTTCAGTCCTTTCACGGACAACAGGCGATCAGCTCCTTCGGTCATCGCACTCATTTCTCGTAGAGCCAGCAGGCAACGGCGTGATCCGCCCCGACGTCGGTATAGCCCGGGTCCGTACTGCACCTTTCATGAGCATGCGGGCAGCGGGGCGCGAAGGGGCATCCTGAAATCGTGACGGTCGGATCGGGCACCGAACCCGAGATCACCTCCAGCTTCGCTTTCGGTGCCGATGCCATGGCGGGAATCGACCTGAAGAGCGCCTGGGTATAGGGATGAGAGGGATTCCTGAAGAGATCGGCCGTCGACGCGCGCTCGACGATCCGGCCCAGGTACATCACCAGCACCGTATCCGCCAGCTTCGAGATGACGCCGAGATCGTGAGTGATGAACAGAATCGACATATGGTATTCGCGCTGCAGCTCTCGCACGAGCTCCAGGATCTGCGCTTCGATCGTGACATCGAGCGCCGTGGTCGGCTCGTCCGCGTTCAGCAGCTTCGGACGACACGACAGCGCCATGGCGATCATCGCTCTCTGTCTCATACCACCGCTCAAGTGATGCGGATACGCCTTCACGCGCTGGTCCGGATCCGGCATCCCGACGCTGCGGAGCATGTTTATGACATGCTCCTTCGTGTCCGCCTTGCTCAACCCCATGTGCAGCCGCACGCTCTCCGCGATCTGATAGCCTATCGAGTATATCGGGCTCAGAGTCCTCATGGGCTCCTGGAATATCATCGAGATCTCTGCGCCCCGAATCTGGCGAATCGTTTTGCCCGTTGCCGGCAGCGTGGCGATGTCCACCGTTTCATGGTCCCGGTGCAGCAGTATCGATCCCTCTTCGATGCGCCCCGGAGGAGTCGGTATCAGCCGCATGATGGAGAGTGCCGTGACGCTCTTGCCGCATCCGCTCTCACCGACGACCCCCACGACCTGCCTCTTCGCTATGTCGAAGGTGACCCCGTCGACAGCACGCACCACGCCGTCGTCTGTGTGGAAGTAGGTCCGCAGGTCCCGGACTTCAAGGAGTGAATCGGCGCCGTTCATTGGTGGAGCACTCCACTATGTCGAGAACGGGTCGGCGGCATCGCGAACTGCATCGCCGAGAAAATTGAAACAGAGCACCGTCACTATGATCATCAGGCCCGGAATCGTCAGCCATGGCTGACGCACGATGGCGTGAATGCTGGTCGCGTCCTTTATCAGTACGCCCCAACTCGTCATGGGTGGCGTTACCCCCACGCCGAGATAGCTGAGGCTGCTTTCGCCGAGAATGATGCCCGGTATCGACAGTGTCGCGGTGACGATGGTATGGCTGAGACAGCCGGGCACGAGATGCCTGGTGATGATGCGCCAGCTCCGGGCGCCCGCCGCGCGTGCGGCCAGGACGTACTCTTCTCCCCGATATGCCAAGACCTTTCCGCGCACCACCCGGGCCAATCCTCCCCATCCTATGAACGAGAGAATCGCCACGATGGTGAGGTAGACGTAGTCGGACGGCCAGGTAGGGGGAATCGCGGCCGACAGTGCCAGCCAGAGGGGGATGTGGGGAAAAGACAGCAACAGCTCGATAAAGCGCTGGATGATGTCGTCGATCACGCCACCGAAGTAGCCCGAAGCTACGCCGAGAAGCACCCCCAACACGACGGTTATGAGCGTACCGACCAACGGAACCGAGAGACTGACTTGCGCTGCCTTGAGGATGCGCGACAGCAGGTCTCTGCCGAGCACGTCGGTCCCCAACAGGAAGATGGTGCCGCCGTCCTCGATGCCGATGAACCGCAGCCTGCTTGGAATCACGAACAGGACTCGGTACGGCTCGCCCCGAACGAAGAAACGAACGCGATACTTGGTCGACCGGTCCTCCTGATAGTTGAGCGCCAAGGTCTCCGGGTCCATCGTCCGTTGGTACCCGTACATGAACGGAGCGGTCAGTCTTCCCTGGTCGTCGAACACGCGAATGCGTTGGGGCGGCGCGAATTTGAACTTGCCATGAAATTCGTCATACGGGTATGGACTGAAGAAACGCGCGAAGACGGCTATCGTGTAGAGGATGATCAGGATGATGCCGCTGGCTACGCCCAGGCGATTCTTGCGAAAGCGGCGCCAGATGGGAAGCCAGAAACCCGTTGCGACACCGACCTCGAGGTCGGCCGTGGGCTGGGGCAGCGGATTCTGCCCAATTCCTGCTTCCTGACTCATGGGTTCTGCACCGACTCCGGCCTGCGGCCGGCGGTCACTCCAGGCGGATGCGAGGATCCAACCATGTCAACGCGACGTCGGCCATCAGATTTCCGAGGAGAAGAAAGATGCTGTAGAACTGAAGAATACTCGCAGACAGGTAGATATCCTCCGCAAGAAGCGCATCGAACAGAAGCGGACCTGCGGTAGGCAGGTTGAGGACGATGGAGGTGATAGTCTCGCCGGAAAGCAGTGCCGGCAAGGACATGCCCAAGCTGCTGACAAACGGGTTCAACGCGATTCGTACGGCATGGCGACGGACGACGATCCGCTCCTTCAGTCCCTTGGATCGTGCGGTCGTGACGAAGGGTTGGCCGAGCATGTCGAGCAGGTTGCCTCTCATGACCCGGATAGTGGCCGCCGTTCCGGCCGTGCCGATGACGATGATGGGGATCCACAGATTCTTCGCCAGATCCACAGCTTTCGCCAAGCTCCATGGCGCGTCCTCGTAGGGCCGGGAGAAGAGCACGCCAACGGGTAGATGGAGAACGAACACGGCGAATATCATCAACACCAGAGCCAGGAAGAAGTTCGGAATCGACAGGCCGAGGAAGCCGACGAATGTTGCGGCATGATCGCCGATCGTGTTCTTGTGCGTCGCTCCGTAGATGCCGATGGGAATGCCGATCAGCCAGGTGAACAGCAAGCTGCCAAACGAAATTCCGAAGCTGAGAGCCAACCGGTCGCCGAGCAGCGTCGCGACGGGCCGTCCGTGGAGGAGAGAATGGCCCATGTCGCCGGTGAGAAAATTCCGAATCCATATGAAGTACTGAATCCACTTCGGCTGGTCCAGACCGTGTAGTCGCCTGAAGTTCTCGGCAAATTCGCGGGCGTATTCGTCTCTCATCCCGCCCCCGGACATCTGCGCCATGAGATGGGTGATGAAGTCGCCGGGCGCAAGCTGAATGATGATGAAGATCACCAGCGACATCAGCAGGAAGGAAATGACCATGGTGAACAGTCGTCGGATGAGGAAGACCGTCATGCCATGTCCGTGGGGTGCGCGGGACTGGCGGGCGCGGTCGCGCCGGCGGACGCGCTGCGCTGCTGTCTGCTAGCGGACCAACACATCGAGAGTAGCTAGAGGCTGGAGAGCTTGGGGAGAGACGCTCTGGTCTCTCCCCAAGCGATGACGTGCAAGAGATCGCCGGTGAAAAATGTCAGGACTTGATGTAGAACTGCTCCGGATGAGCTGACGCCTCGCCCTTGAGATTGATGCCGCTCGTCGGCACGTTCCCCATCCTGTTGTGGACCACCATGGGAACCGGAAAGCCCGACGTGACGGCGATTTCCGGGGTGACCTCGGTGGCGACGTACGTCAGGAACTCCTTGAGCTTCTGGGTGTAGCTGTCCGGATCCTGTTGACCCAGAAACTCCTGCTCCATCTCCCAGGCTTTCAGGTACTCAGGCGGCGGATTGTCCAGCCGGCTGCCCATATGCGCCTCCGGGTTGAAGGCGTTGCCCAGGAACACGTATGGCAGGAACACCTGCATGGACGGCCCCCAGTTCGAGTACATCTGCACGTCGCCGGACGTCCGGTTTTCGAAGATGACGGAGGCCTGGACCACCTCCATCCTCACATCGAGCCCGATGTCCTGCCAGTACTTCACGGCCATTTCGCCCAGCGGAATGTTGGGACGCAGGTTGCTGGCGTTGTTGAGGATGATGGTGACCTTGCCGCCCTCCGGATACTCGACGAATCCGTCCCCGTCGGTGTCCTTCAATCCCAATCCGGCGAGGAACTCGCGTGCCCGGTCCGGCTCGTAGCCACCCCACATCTCCATCGCCGGATCGTGGAAGACCGACTCGGAGCTCAGAGTCGTACCGGACGGCTCGGCGATTCCGAAGTACAGGGTGTCATTCACTTCCTCACGGTTGATCGCCAGGGACATCGCCCGCCGGAAGTCCACCTCCCGTACGTACTTCGCGAGTTTCGGATCTCCCTCCGGCTCGATGTTCAACAGGTAGTAGCCTTGCGACGCTCCGCCTTTCCAGATGTGCACCTTGTAGTCGCCCCGTTCCTCGTTCTCTTTGAGGACCGTGTAGCCGCTGAGGTCGGTGTAGTGCGTGGATTGGACGTCGACGTCGCCGCGGAACGTGCCGAGCACGCCGGCCTCGACGTTGGAGAACAGCCTGATGCGGATGTGGTCGATGTAGGGGAGCTGGTTGCCCGCAGGATCCACGACAGGGTAGTACGGGTTGCGGGTCGCCAAGACGCCGTCCACTTCATCGGTGCTGGTGAAGATCCACGCTCCGAGCTGTGGGAGTTCAGGATACTTGAGGAAGCCGGTGGTATGGGTTCCACCCGAGCTGCCACCGAGCAACAGTCGATCGATCAGGTCCTCCCATGTCGCGTCGGAATTGTGTTCGGGATGGAACTGTTCGTAGTAGTGCTTGGCATGCACCATCTCGTAGATCGTGACGAGCGTGTGCATGCGCGGGTTTGGAGAGTTGCTGGTATACTTGACCGCGTTCTCACCGACCTTCTCGGCCGTCATGGTAGCGCCGCCGTGCATCGAGGCCCAGTGTCCGGGAGGATTCCAGACGTTGGGATTGGTGGAGAGCGCGTTCCAGCTCCATACTATGTCGTCCACCGTGAACGGATGGCCGTCGGACCATTTCAGGCCTTCGCGCAGCCAGCAGGTGACCTCGGTGTAGTCATCGTTGTATTCGTACCGCTCGAAGTGGTACGGCTCGTGTCCGGTGAAGAACATGCCGTTCTCCAGGTATGCGTTGACGTCGAAAGGAGTATCGAAGCCATAGCCGCCCATTTCCGTATTGAACACATAGCCATACAGAACGAAGAAGGCACTCCGCAGGTTGGTGTCCCACTTGTTCAAGGTGCCGCCATAGGTGCCGATTTCGGAATGAACCTGCCGTACGAACGGGTTCGGCGGCAGTCGCTCCTCAACCGGTGGCAGGTCGCCGTTGGCAACCATTTCGGCGAGCATGGGCGCCTCGTTGTACTTCTGCTGTGCCCAAGCCGGTAGCGCTGCCATTGTGATGGCCAGCGCAAGCGCAAGCGCTATCGCTATTCTGCAAGCGCGTGTTCGTTTCATTTCTGTTCCCTCTTGTTTCTTGACGGTGGCGAAAACCGTAAGTGTCACATCGCGGTTCTTACGATTTAACTCGGTCGTCCGACGGAATGTCGGTCGCTTCCAACGTTACCTGAGATGCCTCCTCCTTAGCGTTGATGAGGACAGTGAGCTGCCGACGTGAAGAGTTCGAACAGTTGTGTGCCGGTGTGTGCTGCGTCCTTGATGATGTAGCTCAATAGGGTACCGTCCGCCTCGAGAGGGGTCAAGGACGCGCATTGTCTGGGTGGGAACGCCGAAACCGGCAGCTCGTTGACTGCAGGGGCGAAAGAGGCCTGCTGCCCCAGCAAGTCACTACAGAAGGCAGGTAGGCCACTTTCCGGGGGCGGTGCAGATTCTGGACTACTACCACGCGGCCGGCCATCTGGCCGAGTTCTGCGACCTGTTGCCGGCCTCGATGGGCGATGAACACCTGCGGCAGTGCTCGACACTGCTCTACAAAGGCGAGCCTTTACAGTTGATCGTCGAGATGAGGCGCCTGGTGGCGAAGCTCACCGACGCCGACCGCGGGTGGATGCAGTTCATAAGGTGGTCCATTCCACGTGATCCAGATGCGCAAATCGCCGACGCATAACGTCTATCGCCTCTGGGTTCGAGTCGACCAAGACCGCCCGGCGTCCCATCTCATGAGCGACGGCACCCGTAGTGCCGCTCCCTGCAAAGAAGTCCAACACGAGATCGCCGGGGTTTGACGAGGCGGCGACGATACGCCGGAGGATGCCAGCGGGCTTCTGTGTCGGGTAGCCTGTCTTCTCTCGACTGTTGGTCGGCACGATGGTGTGCCACCATGTATCGGTTGGCAGTTTCCCGCGCGCCGCTTTGTCTGCACCTGCCAGACCCGGCGCCATGTAAGGAATGCGCTCAATGGCGTCCCGGTTGAACGTGTACCGGGCACGGTCCTTTACATAGAAGAGGATGTTGTCGTGCTTCGCGGGCCAACGGTCCTTCGGCCGGCCCCCGAAGTCGTATGCCCAGATGATCTCGTTGACAAGATTATCGGCGCCAAATATATCGTCGAGCAGGAAACGGCACCGGTGAACCTCGCGGTAGTCGACGTGCAGGTAGAGCGAACCGTGCGGAGCTAGGACGCGATACGCATCGACGAGTCGGGGTTCGAGAAAGGCGACGTAGTCTGTGAAGTAGTCGGAATATTCCCTCGTGCCCACCACAGATGTCTTGTACGTTCGACCCTGGAACCCCAAGCGGCTCGCCGCGGGCGACTGGACGGCCTTGATTTGACGCCGACGCTGGGTCTTGCCAGTGTTGAAAGGCGGGTCGATATAGATGAGGTCGGCCTGGCCGGCACGTAGTCGCCCCAAAGCAGCGACGTTGTCGCCATGAAAGACTTGCAGGGCCGGAGGCGCGGGTGGCGTGACTGGGGAATTGGTCGCCGGGGTCGGTCGGAACCCGGAATCCTGTCCGTTCGGGGCGGTCGCGTGATCAGTCCTAAGCCTTCTTTCATTGTCCGTTCCGCGGTTGGTAGGGAGCGGCGACTGTTGCTCCAACTCAGGAACCCCGTGACGCCGGATTGACACGACCGGAATTAGTCTGGTCCGGCAAGCCCACGCCGATGTCCCGCTCGGCGAACCGCTGGTCGATGACCACCACGTCCCCCGGCCGGCTGTCCAGCGAGAACGCCGGCACGTCCGGTCCCTCCGCGCCCCATGCGTCGGCGCTTTCCAGGGCGTGCTCCTCCATCTCCCGCGCGAACCGGTCGCCGTCCAGGCGGTGGCTGGCGGGGATCACGCGCAGGGCCGGCCGGAACCCATTCAGTCCGCTGGCGCCTACGACCAGCTCGCCATTTCGGCCCGGAGCCCGGCGTCGATGCCGTCGCGCAGGCAGCGCAGCGCGTTGTCCACGTGGGCGGTGCTGCGCGCGCCGAACAGCGTGCTGCCCACCGACGGGTTCGACACCGTCCACGCCCCGGCCAGGTACGCCATCGACTCGCCGAGCTCGGCCGCCTTCGCACGCAGCCGTTCCACCACCCGGAAGTTGCGCTCGGAAAAATAGACGTCGCAGTGCCCGGGAGCGACGTCGAAGCGCGTCCCATCCGGCAGCTTGCTGTGGTCGTTGGCGTACTTGCCGGTCAGGAACCCGGCGCCCAGCGGACTGAAGGCCAGAAACGTCACCTGATGCCGATCGCACACCGGCATCGAGCTCCGCTCCTCTTCCGGCCGCGCCAGGTTGTAGATGTTCTCGACGATCTCGATCCGCGCCCAGCCGTTGCGCCGGCTGATCTCCAGCGCCTCCGAGAGCTGCGCGCCGTTGAAGTTGCTGCACCCGATGGCCTGCGCCCGGCCGGACGCCACCACCTCGTGCAGCGCGTGGAGCGTCTCGTCGAGCGGCACCTCCTCGTCCCAGTGATGGACCATGTACACCGCCACCCGGTCGAGCTGCAGCCGCTCCAGGCTCTGGCCGATGACCTGCTCGATGTTGCGCGGGCTGTTGCCCGACCCCACCTTGGTCATGACCACCACCTGATCCTGCACGCCGCGGTCGGCCATCCATGTACCGAGGATGCGCTCCGACGGGACGAACGCTCCCGATCCGGCACCGCCGTACCCTTCCGCCGAATCGATGCACGTCACCCCGTGCTCGAATGCATGGTCCAGGACCGCGCGCGAGGTTTCCTCGTCGATCTCCCTGCCGAACGTTCCCGAACCGAGGCCGATCCGGCCGATGCGCAGCGGGGTGCGCCCCACCGGGAGCTGGTCGATCCTGCCCACCGCTCGACTCTAACACGGGTCCGAACCGAGGCCGTTGAACGACCGCCAGAACGATGGGTATCGCCTTTCTGGCCTCTGACGAGGCCGCGTACACTACCGGACAGAATATCCGGTGGATGGCGGAATCACGCGGTCGGTGCGGGAGCCGATGGAGGTCAGGATGGCATTCGAGAAGGTGTTGGCGGGCGGTTCGGTGATCGACGCCACCGGCCAGGTGGTGTGCCCGGGCTTCATCGACATGCACGCCCACTCGGACGTCTCCATGCTCGACGATCCGGGCGGCGAGTGTAAGGCCTACCAGGGCGTTACCACCGAAGTGGTCGGCAACTGCGGGTCGTCGGCGTTTCCGGCGGGCCTGCTGACCCCGGCGGAACTGCAGGCCATCGCGCCGCTGCACGTCGTCGAGGGCTCCACCGTGCGGTACGGGTGGAGCGACTTCGACGGCTGGGCGACGGCGCTCGAACGCTCGGGCATCAGCCTCAACGTCGTGGGTCAGATCGGCCACAGCACTCTCCGCCAGGCGGCGAAGGCCACGGAGACCAGGCCGGCGAATGACGAGGAGCTGGCGGTCATGAAGCGCCTAGTGGCGGAGGCGGTGGAGCAGGGTGCGGTCGCGCTCACCACCCAGCTCACCGGTCCACCCGCCGCGGCGGCGCCGGCCAGCGAGATCGCGGCGCTCGCCGCCGAAGCGCTTCGGTTCCCCGGCGCCTTCTACGCCACGCACGCGCGGCTGCACAACGGCAATCACTTCAACGCCGTGGACGAGGCGATCGAGATCGGCGAGCTGACCGGCATTCCCGTGCAGTACTCCCATATCGCGCTGATCGATACCCGGCACCACGGCGAAGGCGGGCAGATGGTGCGGCGCATGGAGGTGGCGCGGGAGCGGGGCGTGGACGTGCTCTACGACGTCTACCCCTATACCGCCGGAGCGTGCGGGATCACCGGGGTGCTGCCCCTCTGGGCTCAGGAGGACGGAGCGGCGGCGGTTCAGCGCCGGCTGGCCGACCCGGACACCTGCGCCCGGATGGCGGAGGAGGTCGCGCGCGGGTTCTGGGGAGGCGTGCCGCTGCCCTGGGACGAGTACGTGATCACCAAGGCCAACAAGGAGTCGACCCGCTGGATGGTGGGCAAGGTGTGGACGGAGATCGCCGCCCGGCGTGGCGAGTCGCCGGTGGAGGCGGTCTTGTCGGTGGCGCGCGAGGACTGCTGGCTCGAGGGCGTCCTGCACATCCGGTCGGAGGACGATGTGCGCTACTTCGTCGGCCACCCGCTGGCGATGATCGGCTCCGACGGCACCGCCGTTTCACCCGACGGCCCCTGGGGAACCGCTTCTCCGCATCCCCGCTTCTACGGCTGCTATCCGCGCGTGCTCGGCCGGTACGTGCGCGAGCTCGGGGTGCTCACGCTGGAGGACGCGGTGCACAAGATGACCGGCGCGGTGGCCGACCGGCTGCAGATGGAAAGCCGCGGGCGGATCGCCGCGGGAAAGGCGGCCGACCTGGTCGTGTTCGATCCGGACACGGTCATCGACAACGCGACCTGGGAGGACCCGCACCAGTACCCGGACGGGATCAGCCACGTGCTGGTGAACGGCGAATCGGTGATCCGTGACGGCACCCACACCCAGGCGCGCGCGGGGCGCGTGCTGCGCAGAGGGGCCGAGTAGCCTCCTGGACGCGCGCTGCGCTACCCTCGATACCCATGCGGCGGTGTGGTGGACTCAGCAGCCCGGGGAGCTGAGTTCGGCGGCCGCCGAGGCACTGGAGGCGGCAGACCAGATCCTGGTTCCGTCGATCGTGTTCTGGGAGCTGGCGCTGCTGGTACGCAAGCAGAGACTGCGGCTGGGTCACGGGCAGCCGGTAGGTTCGTGGGTTCGCCAGGTACTCGCGATCCCTCGGGTGCGTGAGGTTCCCATCGATCATCGGATCGCGCTCGCGTCGGACGCGGCCGACATGCACCCTGACCCGGCCGACCGGTTGATCGCCACGACGGCCATGGCATTCGATGCTCCGCTGATCAGCAAGGACCATCGCATGCGGGACCTCGGCTGGCTGAACACGATCTGGTAATGGAGTAGTCGAGGATGGCCACGGAGTTGCACCTGCGCCGTTACGGCGCCACGCCGAATGCCGGCGCCAACAGCATCGAGGCGTTTCGGCGGCTCGCCGCCGATGCGTCCGGGCTCGAGGACGTGACCGTGCTGTTCGGGGGCGGCACCTACCTGCTGGGAGATGCGGGCGGCATGGCCGAGTTCGAGCGCTTCATGCACTCGGCGCTGCCCGGAATGAACTGGGCCGACCCGCCCGACTACGCCCCCTATCCGTTCGGGACGGCGATGTGTTTCGACTCCTGCCGGAACCTCACCGTCGACGGCGAGGGGGCCGTCCTCGTGATGCGCGGCTTCACCCAACCCGCGCGCTTCGTCAACTGCACCGGAGTGCTGACGGTGCGCAACCTGACGATCGACTGGGATCGCCCCTTCTACTCGATCGGCGAGATTCTGGCGGCGCGACCCCATGCCGCCGGCGAACCAGGCGGCTACCTCGACGTTCGCGTATCCGATGAGTTCCCGGTATCGGGTGGCGAGCCGGTGCACATCTTTCAGGAGTACGAGCCCGGCACCTTGCGGCCCATGCGGCGCGAGTTCATGGGCCTGGACTCCAGCGAGCTCATCGCCCCGCAGACCCTGCGCCTGCACATGCACCGCCGATTCCAGGTGGAGCCCGGCAACGCGGCCTGTCTGCGGCATCCCCACTACTGCTTCAACAACCTGGACTTCTCCCACAACGAAGAGATCGTCCTCGCCGACGTGACCGTCCACGCCAGCGGCGGCTTCGGCTTAGGCGGCAGCCACAACCGCGACATCACCGCCACGCGGGTGCGCATCGTCCCGCGACCAGGGACCACGCGGATCATGTCCAGCAACCACGACGGCATGGGCTTCGGCGCGGGTCGCGGCACGGTCACCTACGAGAGCTGCGCGTTCGAGGGGATGGGCGACGACTGCGCGGGCGCCTCAGGCGACGCCGGGCGCCACTCCTACGTACGGGCGGTGCTCGACGCGCACACGCTCGTGGCGTACTTCAAGAACTACCAGCACGTGCAGGTGTCGGGGAATTCCCACTGCCCGCTGCCGGGCGAGGAGCTGCTGTTTACCGACCTGGAGGGGATCGACCTCGACTACTGGAACGGGACGGTGGAGACCGCCTCCCTCGATCCGCGCACCGGAGTGATGAGAATCACCATGGCCGAACGCATCCCCGACACGGTGGCGCCGAACCACGTCTTCAACAACAACAGCTACTCCTACCGGCTGCACTACGATGCGTGCTACTTCGGTCCCAATCGAAGCCGGGGCGCCATTACCCCCACCAGCGACGTCCTCGTCGAGAACTGCCGTTTCGATCGGTCCGGGGGCACCGCCACGTATATCCCCACCGAGCTGTACTGGGAGGTGAGCCGCGGCCGGCGCAACATCACGATTCGCAACAACACCTACCACGACTGCGGCAAGGCGGTGGGCAACATGGGGGGCCACGCCATCGCGGTCGACGCCACCGGCTTCCGCCTGTACGGCCACGAGGACGACTACGGTCCGGCGGGCTTCAACCGCACTATCCTGATCGAGGGCAACACCATCGCCGGCGACGGCGTGGCCATCAGCCTCTGCTCCGCGGAGGATGTGGTGGTCCGCAACAACCGCATCGAGGGGACAAACCCGGCCATCACCCTGCACAACTGCCGCAACGTGCGTATCGAGGGAAATACCCTGCCGACGGGGGCGAGCGCCGGCGCCGCCGAGGCGGTGCGGATTGGTAGCGGCTGTGACCGGCCATCCATCACCATGCCGCACCACCAGGGCCTTGCCTGATGGTGCGGGAGTGATGATCTTGTCAATCCGTTGTGCTACCCGCTCGTTTGGTACACTGCCCGGAAGAGGACTCGAACCTCCACAGCCTTGCGGCCACTAGACCCTGAACCTAGCGTGTCTACCAATTTCACCATCCGGGCCGGGTCGGCAGGGTAGGTAGGGAACCGCCTCGATGTCAACGGTTCCGGCGCCGCTGTGACGGCTCGACGCCGTGCGGCAGCATGCGGTAGCCTCCGTGGCTCGATGACGCTGAGCCGGGTAGGGCAGACGACCCGTTAGGGCAATCCAGATAGACATACGCAGGGAAACACCTCGCAAGGGAGCAGCATGATCGGGATAGGGCTCGATTTTGGCACCACCAACAGCACGCTCGCCGTCTGGGAGGCGGACCGCATCACCTACATCGATCTGGATCCGGCGGCAGCCAACCCCAAGATCATGCCCTCGGCGCTGTATCTGGACCGCGCCATGGGGCGCTCGGTCGGTACGGGGGCGATCGACCGCTACCTCGGCGACAACCGCGGGCGGATCGTCCGGCTGAAGCGGATCAGGGTGGGGCAGATCGCCATGACCTTCAGCACGACCGAATCGCAGCGCGCCGGCCACGGGCGCGGCGATACCACGCGCCTCCATCAGGTGTCGGGCTACGACGATACCGAGCTGCCCGGGCGACTGTTCAGAGGGCTGAAGAGCTTCCTGGGTGTGGCCGAGCAGAGCCGCTTCAAGGTGTTCCACCGCAGCTTCCACATCGTCGCCCTGATCACGCTGATCCTGGCCGAGATCCGCTCCGTCCTGGAGCGGGCCGGGTACGACGTGGGGCGCGGGATCCACATCGGACGACCGGTGCGCTACGTAGGGGGCAACGGCGCCAACGACGTCGCCGTGAAGCGGATGACCACCGCCTGCCAGAACGCCGGGTTCGACGACGTGATGTTCTACCCTGAACCGGTTGCGGCCGGGTTGAGCTATCTGCGTTCCGCCTCGACGCAGCCCGATCACCTGCTCACGTTCGACTTTGGCGGCGGCACGCTGGACCTGTGCCTGCTGTCCACGCGCAGCGGCGGTTTCAAGGTGGTGGCAACGCGCGGGCTGCCGATCGGCGGCAATCACATCGACCAGCAGATCATGCGCGACGTGATTTTTCCCGAACTTGGCGAGGGGTGCGCGGTGAAGAGCTCGGTGTCCCGGTCGGAGCCCGACTCGGTGTTTCCGTTCTACCGCTACCAGGACTATCTGCTGAACTGGCAGACCTCCTACATGTCGAACCGCCCGGAGCTCATGGAGAGCATCTTCGCCGGCATCCAGTCCGGTCCCGACGCGCGCCGCAAGCTGACCCGTCTCTGGAAGCTGATCCGCGGCAACGCCGTGTACGCGCTTATGAGCGCGACGGAGGCGGCCAAGGCCGAGCTTTCCGAGCGGGAGAAGACCGAGATCCGCCTGGAGGAGGTCGACCTCCACCTGCCGTTCGACCGCACGCGCCTGGAACAGGTGCTGGAGCCGACCATGGCGCGCGTCGACGCGACCGCGCGGGCGCTGCTCGACGATGCCGGCATCGATGCCGCGGACGTCGACCAGGTGGTGTGCACGGGCGGTTCCTCGCAGCTCGTGCCGGTGCAGCGCTGGTTGGCCAGGACATTTCCCGGCCGGGTGGAGGACTTCGACTACTACCGGAGCATCGCCGGCGGGCTGGCGATCGCCAACGCGTGCGAACGGGAGCTGGCGGCGGTCTGACCGCTAGCGTTCGGCGGTGGACGGATCGGCGGCGGCCGCGTCGCCTTCTTCTTCGTCGCCTTCTTCTTCGGCGGCCTCCGCGCGCAGGAGTTCCGTCACGTTGCGATGGCCGCGGAGATCCAGTTCCTCGAAGTCGGTGCGTGCGCGGACGGCCTCCAGGATCGCGTCGAACGACTCGAACTCGTCGGAGAGCTCCACGAGCTGGTCCTCGTCGGCCCGGTACAGGAAGATGGTGCGCCGCCGGGCGTTGGTGGCCGACCCGGCGCGGGTCAGCTCCGTCCAGCGCACGACGGCCTGCTCCTCGCCCATGAAGTCCAGCTCGATCCGGTCGTCGTACAGTCGGAGCCGGTTGCGGAACTGCTTGAGCAGGTAGCGGAGCACGCGGTAGCCGATCAGGCCGATCGGCGCGATCGCGATCAGCACCGGCCACGCGTCGGTAAGCAGCGCGATGGCCGCCAGGGCCGCGATCAACCCCGGAGGCAGCAGCAACGGCACCAGGGCGCGTGGATTGGAGCGCAGCGTGATGCGCGACTGCAGGAGCGGTGTTTCGTTCGCGGCCACGGCGGCCATCTTAGGGGCGTGTCGGGCCGGAGGGAAGGTCGGGCTGGTGCACGGGTGGCTGCCGATTCGCTATGATGGTGCTATACTTATAGTAGCGTTGCCACGGCGCGACGCTGCCAACCCTTTCCGCAAGGACATTCGATGAGACGCATCTTCTCCATACTGCTCATTCTGGCCCTAGCCGTGCTTCCGGCCGCGATCGGCTTTGCCGACGTGACCGCTGCCGGGCAGGCGAACGAGGAGGGCCCCGACATGATGTGGGTCACCTGGATCGGCTCCGTGGCTGCACTGGGTTTCGCGCTGATCCTGGCGCTCGCCGTGCTGCGCAAGGAGCCTGGCAACGAACGCATGAAGGACCTCAGCCGCGCCGTGCAGGAGGGGGCGATCGCCTACCTGAAACAGCAGTACAAGGTCGTCTCGATCTTTTTCGTGGTGCTGTTCGCTATCCTGGGGGTGATTTCCTGGGGGTTGGGCCTGCTGTCCGGCTTCGTGCCGTTCGCGTTCATCACCGGCGGGTTCTTCTCCGCGCTGGCCGGTTTCATCGGCATGACCGTTGCCACCCGCGCCAACGCGCGCACCGCCTGGGGTGCCCGCGAGAGCCTCAACGCCGGCCTGCGCGTGGCCTTCTCCTCCGGAACGGTGATGGGCATGACCGTCGTTGGCCTGGGACTGCTGGACATCTCGATCTGGTGGTGGCTGCTGTACGGGGTATTCGACGTCGCGCCGGAGGAGATCCCGCCGATCATGATCACCTTCGGCATGGGCGCCTCCGCGATGGCGCTCTTCGCCCGCCTGGGCGGCGGCATCTTCACCAAGGCCGCCGACGTCGGCGCCGACCTGGTCGGCAAGGTGGAGGCCGGCATCCCGGAGGACGATCCGCGCAACCCGGCATCGATCGCGGACAACGTCGGTGACAACGTCGGCGACGTGGCCGGCATGGGCGCCGACCTGTACGAGTCGTACGTCGGTTCGATCATCGCCACCATGGCGCTGGGAGCGGTCGCCTCGCTCGGTCTGGACTCGATAACGGCGTTGCAGGCGATTCAGGTGCCGGTTTCGATCGCGACCATCGGCGTGTTGTGCTCCATCCTCGGCACCTTCGTGGTGCGCGCCAAGGGCGACGCCAGCCAGGCGGTGCTGCTCGGCGCGCTGCGGCGCGGAACCTACGGATCGACCGCGCTGATCGCGATCGGCTCCTTCCTGCTGGTGATCCTGACGCTCGGCAGCGAGTTCCTGGGCATCTGGGCCGCCATGATCGTCGGGCTGATCGCCGGCAACATCATCGGCTACTTCACCGAGTACTACACCTCCGACCACTACAAGCCCACCCAGATGTTGTCCAACGAGGCGCTCACCGGCCCGGCGACCACCATCATCGCCGGCATGTCGCTGGGGATGCTCTCCACACTGATCCCGGTGCTGACCGTGGTGGGGGCGACGCTCGCCGCCTTCTTCCTGTCGGGCGGGGCAGCCACCCCCGGACTCGGTCTGTACGGGATCGGGTTGTCCGCGGTCGGGATGCTGTCGACGCTCGGCATCACCCTGGCCACCGATGCGTACGGGCCGGTGGCCGACAATGCCGGCGGCATCGCCGAGATGGCCAAGATGGAGCCGCACGTGCGCGAGCGCACCGATGCGCTGGACTCGCTGGGCAACACCACGGCCGCGACCGGCAAGGGCTTCGCGATCGGCTCCGCCGCGCTCACCGCGCTGGCGCTGCTGGCCGAGTACGGCAACAAGATCAAGGAGGCGTTCGAGCAGCTTGAGATCTCGCCCCTGTTCGAGGCGTTCTACTCCGGCGTCGTGGAGATCGTGCGCGGTGCCGACGGCCACGTCATCGACGTGGTCATGAACATCGATCTGTTGGACCCCAAGATCCTGATCGGACTGTTCATCGGCGCCATGCTGCCGTTCGTGTTCTCGTCCCTGTCGATGCGCGCGGTGGGCCGCGCCGCGGGCGACATGGTCAACGAAGTGCGCCGGCAGTTCCGTGAGAAGCCGGGCATCCTGGAGGGCACGGAGCGCCCGGACTACGCCGGCTGCGTGGCCATCTCCACCCGGGGCGCGCAGCGTGAGATGGTGGTGCCGTCGCTGCTGGCGGTGATTGCGCCGATCTTGACCGGAATCATCTTCGGACCGTTTACCGTGATCGCGCTGCTGGCCGGTGCGCTGACGTCCGGATTCGTGCTGGCCATCATGATGGCCAACGCCGGCGGCGCCTGGGACAACGCCAAGAAGTTCATCGAGGGCGGCGCGCACGGCGGCAAGGGGTCCGATGCGCACAAGGCGGCCGTGGTAGGCGACACCGTAGGGGACCCCTTCAAGGACACGTCCGGGCCGTCGATCAACATCCTGCTGAAGCTGATGTCGATGGTCTCGATCGTGTTCGTGACCACGGTGATCGCGCTCAACGACCTGTTCATCAGGATCTTTTCGTAGGAGAGGGCGCTAGTCGAGGCGGTAGCCCCGACCGCGTACCGTGACAATCAGCCGCCCGGCTGTGGGCCGGGTGGTTTCCGCCGGCTCCGCCACCGCTGCAAGGTGGCGCCGCAACGCGGTGACGTGCATGTCCACGGCGCGGCTGCGCCGATCAGGCGGCCGTCCCCAGATCGCGTAGAACAGGGCGTCGCGGGTCACCGTGGAACCGCGGTTGGCCAGCAGCATGCGCAGGATCTCGGCTTCCTGAGCTCCCAGGCCGACCCTGCCCACCGGTCCCGACAGCACCCGGCCCGACAGCCGCAGCGCGCCGCCGTCACCGAACCGGGCGGCCGTCGCCGCGGCGTGGAGGGCACGCAGCACGCGCAGCTCCAGTTCCTCCGGCGTCCAGGGATCGCGCAGGTAGTCGGCACATCCGGCCAGGAACAGGCGCGGCAGCTCGCTTTCCGGCCCGTAGGCGATCAGCGGACAAGCCGGCTGGATCGGTCCGGTGAGCAGTCGCTCGGCGACTTCGGCCGGCATCACCACGGCCGCATAGCGCGGTTCGCGCGGCGCGGGAGACTCCGCGACAATCTCGAGTTGAAACCCGGCGATCCGCCGGGAATAGGCATCCAGACGCGCCCCCAAGACGCCGGACGGGGTGATCAGGCAGACGCGCGGCAGTGCCCGGCCGCCGGCCGCTTCGGCGTGTCGGTTCGTCAGCCGCCCGACGTACCTTGGCTTGCGCTCTCCGAGGACTTGTCCTCGATCTGCCCCATCTTTTTCTTGAGGTCTTCCAACAGCCGGTCCGCCGACGTGTCGCCTTTCTCGAGCTGCTTGAACTCGCTTTCGAGCGCCTTGTCGCCGGTGTCGATCTGGTTGATCTCACGTTCCGCATCCGCCTGCGCTTCGATCTGGTCCACCTTCTTGGCCATGCGGTCGAACGCCTCGAACGCGGAGGTATCGCGGGATGTGCTCAGGGTGGACTGGATACGCTGCTGCGCCTCGGCCCGTTTGGCACGGGCGATCAGGATGTTCTTCTTGCGCTGCGCTTCCTCGATCTTCTGCGTGAGATCGCGCAGCGATCCCTTGAGCTGCTCGACCGAATCGCGCTGTGCCTGCCACTGGTCCTGGTAGCTGGCGACGTATTCGCCGAGCTCCTGCTTGCGTACCAGAGCGCGCTTTGCCAGCTCGTCCTTTCCTTCACCCACCGCGAGGACGGCGCGTTTCTCCCAGTCCTCGGCCTGCGCCCGCTGCTGCAGGAGCTGGCGTTCGAGCTGCTTCTCGTCGGCGATGGCGCTGGCCACCGCCTTCTTGGATTCGATGAGCTGACCGTTCATATCCTCGATCAGCTGCGTGAGCATCTTCTCGGGATTCTCCGCCTTGCTGATCATGTCGTTGATGTTCGACTTGACGACCCTGCGGAACCGATCGAACAGGCCCATATCAGTCGCTCCCCGCTTTCACCAGCGGCACGAGCCGCTCGTAGTGCTCGGCCGCCGACAGGCTGATCGCGTCGAGAGTTGCCTGAAACTCCTCGATATCGATCGTTTCGCTGAGCAGCGTGTTGATCAGCACGACGGAGTTGCCTTCCAGGCCGTTCCCTTCCAGAGCATAGGCGCCGTGCAGCAGGTCGGTGCCGTTCAGGCGCAACAGTTCCGCGTAGAGGGCGCAATGGTCGCCCCGCGGCAGGTCGGTGACCTTGAGCCGGAAGATGACCACCGGATCCTCGTGAACGACGATGACGTTCTCGACCCCCCGTTCTTCGTCGTTGATCACCCAGGTGTCGTTGTCCAGCTCGTCGAATGACAGCCCGAGCGTGCGGAGAAAACTTTCGATTCGTTGACGGGTCATGCTGCAAATACCTGTGCGCCGTTGTTGATTGCCAGGACCGCCTGGCAGCTCGAGCAGCGAAACCGACCGGACTTGACGGCGCGAAGCCTGGTCGTGCACGCGGGGCATTCCAGCACGTGCGGGAAGAGGACCGCCGGTGCGGTCTGATCGGGCGAGGCGAGGCGGGACACCGCCTCCTCAAGCTCCGTGGCGACGGTGAGCAGGTCTGCAAATCCGAGCAGCCGAAACAGCTCGTGCGCAGGCTCCTGCAGTTTGAGCAGGACCAGGTCGCCGCCGCGCAGTCGCAGCCTTCGTTGCAGGGCGGCGAACGCCCCGATCGCCGTGCCGGACAGCGTGTGCAGTGCGGCACAGTCCAGAATCAGCCGAAGGAACCCGGCTTCCACCACCGCGTCGGTGCGATCACGGAACAGCTCGACGTTGTCAGGACCGATCCTGCCGCTGAGACGGAGCGCCATGCCGCTTTCTGCGCCATCTATCTCATGCAGTTGAAGCGCGAAGCCGGCCGTCCGTAGGTCGCTCCCGACGGCCAACTGCTCAGTCACGGGCTCGGGGTGGACGCTCGGCACGACGCGGCAAGTATAGCGACGGCCGCCGAGCCCGGTCAATTTTGCGCATCCGCTAGAACCCGAGTCTGATCGCGCCCGCGTCCACCGTGCGCCGGTCGGCCGGCTGCGCGGCGGCCAACAGGCTGGCGCGCTCGATGACGTTGCGCAGCTCGCGCACGTTGCCGGGCCAGTGGTGCTCTTCGAGCTTGGCCGTCGCCTGCGGAGTGAGGCGGAGCTCCGAGGGGAGGAAGTGATACGCCAGCTCCACGATGTCCTGGCGTCGCTCGCGCAACGGCGGCACGTGGATCAGCAGCACGCCCAGCCGATAGTACAGATCGGTGCGGAAACGGCCGGCCGCCATCAGGTCGGAAAGAACCGCGTTGCTGGCGGCGATGGTGCGCACATCGACGGGGATCGTGCGCGTGCCCCCGACACGGGTGAGTTCCCTCGCTTCCAGTACCCGCAGGAGCTTCACCTGCAGATCGTTTCCCATCTCGGAGATCTCATCGAGAAACAGCGTGCCCCGGTCGGCGCGCTCGAAGCAGCCGGGGCGGCGTGTGGCATCCGTGAAGGCGCCCCGCTCGGTGCCGAAAAGCTCTGACTCGATGATGGTCGGCGCGATGGCGCCGCAGTTGATCGCGACCCAGGGCTGGTCCGTTCGGGGCGAGCTCTCATGCAGGTTGCGGGCTACCACTTCCTTGCCGACGCCGCTCTCGCCGGAGACCACGACCGATGCGTTGGCCGGCGCGTAGATCGTGATCTCGTCGCGGACACGCTGCATCTGTGGGCTGGAGCCGATCAGACCCTCCATGGCGGCGGCAGCAGGCCGCCGGCGCATCGCCACCGCCTGCCGCACCGTGCCGCGCAGCTTGTCGAGCGCGAGCGGCTTGATCAGGTAGTCGATGGCGCCGGCACGCATGGCCTCCACCACAAGCTCGACATCGTCGTGGGCGCTGATCATCACCACCGGCGGTGCGTCCGCGCGCGCGTTCACCTGACGGACCACCTCGATTCCGTTGGCCGAGCCGAGTGCGACGTCCATCAGGACCACATCCGGCCGCTCGGCTTCAAGCCGTTCGAGCGCCTGCGGAGGCGTGCGCGCGCCGACCACACGGTACTCGGCCGGCAGAATGGCGGCCAGCGTGTCGTGGATCAGCGGATCGTCGTCGACCAGCAGGATCGTGATCACCGCATCGATTCTCCCAGGTTCGGCTGCGGCTGCGGCGCGGCTCGATGCCACAGAAGGCGCACGGCCATGACCGCCGCTACCACTGCGGTCTCCGCCCGCAGCACGGTGGTTCCCAGCGCGCAGCGGCGGAAGCCCGCGCCGGCGATGTGATCAAGCTCCGGGCCGGCAAAGCCGCCTTCCGGGCCAAGCAGCAGCCAGACCGGCTGGGCCGGATCGAGCGCATCCGGCAGGTCGATATCCGCATCCCCGCGTGGCGGAGGCTGGAAGACCAGCTTGCCGGCTGTGCCCGGAGTCGCCTGCAGAACATCCGCCAGGCTGCGGGGCGCCTCGATCGCAGGCAGCGGTCCGCGGCCGCTTTGCTGACTGGCGCTGCGCCCGATCCGCTGCCAGCGTGGCAGGCGCGGATGCGCGTGGCTGGCAGGCATCGATCGTTCGGTCAGCACCGGGACGATGCGTCGCACGCCGAGCTCGGTCGCCTGCCGGACGATGAGATCCATCGCCGCCGGCTTGACGACCGCCTGGGCGACGGTCATCGGCAGGGCCGGCGGCGCTGCTCCATCACCGATCGGGCGCAGCGTGACGGACAGCCGGTCGCGGCCCCGTTCCCGGACGGTCATCGTGAAGCGCAAGCCGTCCGGCGTACTCGCCGCAATGGTGTCGCCGGGGCCCAGCCGCCGGACATGCGCCAAGTAGTGGAAGTCCTCTCCGGTCAGCACCGCCGTGCGCATCACCGCCTCGCTCGGCCCTGCGGCCACGAGCGCGTCGTGAGGGATGATGAAATGCTGCACTCAGGGCAGGGGCCGGTGGCGGTCGGACGTGGCGCCGGCGGACGCGGTCATCCCGACCAACCCCCCGGGCTGGAGTCGGCGGCGGCGCTGTCGGGAACTTCGGACTTGGCGTCGTCCGGAAAGGAGTCTGCGCTGACCTCGCCGGTGCGCAGCAGTCGCACCGCTTCGATCATCGACGGATCGTTGACCAGATCGTAGATCGGTGTCTGCCGGTGGATCCTCGCGATGCTGCGGGCGAGCTGACGGCGGATCATCTGCTCTTCCAGAACGACGTCGGTGCCGCGCAGATAGGGGTGGCTGCTCTTCAGTTCAGCGATCAGTTCGCCTATCTCCGCTTCGGTCGGCTCCGCATGTTCGAGCGCGAACCGGATCAGCAGCTCCGACGTGCCGAGCTTCTCCAACGCCTTCTGATCGTCGTCGCTCAGCTTCGGCTCGGTGATGCGGTGGGGCAGGACGCCGACGCCGTCGATCTTGGTGCCATCCGGAGTGAAGTAGCGGGAGGTGGTGACCTTGACGGCGCGATTGTCCTCGATGCGCATGACCTGCTGCACCGAGCCCTTCCCGTAGCTCTCCTGGCCGATCACATAGGCGCGTTCGTGGTCCTTGAGCGCTCCTGCCAGGATTTCGGCGGCCGAGGCCGACTGTCCGTCGATCAGCACGACGATGGGCAGGTCAGGGTCGATCACCGTGGCGCGGCCCGTCGCGGTGTAGTCCCGGTTTTCGCTCTCCACGCGCGAGCGGGTCAGCACGATCGTGCCCGAATCGAGAAACAGATCGGCGATCTCGACGACGGCGGAAAGCAGGCCGCCGCGGTTGCCGCGCAGATCGAGAATCAGCGATCGCGAGCGGCCCTGCAGGTCGCTCAGCGCCTCGCGAATCCGATCCGGGGTCTTGCTGGTGAATTGAGGACTGACCCGCAGGTAGCCGATTTCGGGTTCGATCAGCGCGTGCCGGACGGTGGGGACCTCGATCAGATCGCGCGTGACGGTGACTTCCAAGGTCTCGCTGCCGGCACGGATCAGCGAGACGTGGACGTCCGTCCCGGGCGAGCCGCGCAGGCGCGACACTACGCCGGCTTCGTTCAGGCCGCCGGCTTGGGTGCCGTCGATTGCCACGATCAGATCGCCGGCGATGATTCCGGCGGCGTGCGCCGGCGATCCGGGGAACGGTTCGATGACCAGCACGCCGTCGTCGACGGTGTCGATGTACAGGCCCACACCACCGAACTCACCGGTGGTCATGTCGTTCAGTTTGTCGATTCCGTCCTGGTCTACGAACTCCGTGTAGGGATCGTCGACCGCCTCCAACATCCCCTTGAGCGCTCCTTTCAGGAGCTGGTCCGTGCCGGCCGCGTCGGCGTCGACGTAGTTGCGCCGCACGAATTCGAACACGTCGCGCAGAATGGCGATGGCCCGTTCCGATTCGCTGGAGCGGTTCTGCGCCAGCACCTGTGGTGCCAGGACCAGCAGGGCGCAGACGAACAGCGTGGCTACGGAGGCGGTCATCCAGAACGCCCGGCGGAACCCGAGCCTGGTCTGGTCCGGCTCGGTGCCCTTCATGATCGGCTACGATTCTCGGAGCGGGTCGGAGCGTGTGTCAATGCGGGCGATCGATCTATCATGCCGGTCTGATGAGCGGAGGCTACATCCCGTTTCCCACTTGGCTGAATCCGGAGATCGTACCCGGATTGCCGCTGCGCTGGTACGGCCTGATGTACCTGGTGGCGTTCTACCTCACCTATCGGCTGCTGCGTGTCCGCATGGCAGAACGGAACCTGAGGGACGACAGGGAGACGGTGATGAACCTCTTCTTCTGGGGGATCATCGGCGTGCTGATCGGCGGGCGGCTGATCTCCGTCATCATCTACGATCCGAGCGGGCACTACCTGCGCAATCCGCTGCAGATCGTCGTGCCGTTCGTGCGCGAGGGCGGAAAGCTGCGCTTCGTGGGGCTGCAAGGGATGGCCTACCACGGCGGCTTGCTGGGCGCGATCGTCGCGGTAGCCCTCTATTGCCGCGCCAAGCGGATGCCGGTCGCCGAGTGGATGGACATGATCGCCACCTGCACCCCGCTGGGCTACACCTTCGGCCGGATCGGGAACTTCATCAACGGCGAGCTGTTCGGACGGGTTACCGCCGTACCGTGGGGGGTGGTCTTCCCCGACGCCCCCGGGTTTCCGGCACAGGAGCCATGGGCGCGGGAGATGGCGGAGCGCTCCGGGATCGAGATCGGCCCGGAACAGGTGCTGGTGAACCTGGCGCGCCATCCGTCGCAGCTCTACGAGGCGGCACTGGAAGGGCTGGTGCTGTTCGCGGTGCTGTGGTTCGTGCTGCGCAAGCGCGCGCCGTTCCCCGGGGTGCTGTTCTCGGCCTATCTGATCGGCTACGGGGTCGTGCGCTTCGCGGTGGAGTACGTCCGGCAGCCGGATCCCGGGCTGGACTTCCCGATCATGCTGGTCCAGGTGGCGAACCCGTCGCAAATGTCGCTGCTCAACTTCAGCACGGGTCAGATCCTGTCCGCGATCATGATCGCCGCCGGCATCGCGGCGTTCCTGGTGTTGCGACGGCGCACCGTGCCGGCCGGCTCTGCGCAGGTCGGTTCTGCGCGCACTTCGGCCGCTCGTCGCAGGTCGAGTGGGTCGCGCCGCCGCCGCCGCGCCGCGGCCAAGCGCTCGCATTCATCGTAAGGGCCGCATCGACAAGCGGTTGCGGCTTGCCGGTTAGCGCGGTATGGGCGATACTGGATTTGAACCAGTGACTTCTACCGTGTGAAGGTAGCACTCTCCCGCTGAGTTAATCGCCCATGGACGATAAGTGTATCGCATAGCGTCGCAAGCGTCACGCACCCTCGGATTGCTTCCTTCGCTTGCGCAGCCTGCACCTCGGACGCTGGGTCACGCGGGCGTGGCCGACGGTCTGGATCGGGAGCTGATACGCAAGGCGATCCATCTGCTGGTGGCGCTTGTCCCGCCGCTGGCATCGGTGCACCTCCCGCTCACCATGGGCCTTCTGATGGCGGGGACGCTGTTCTACACGGCTGCCGAGGGGATGCGCCTGGCCGGGCTCCGCGTGGCGGTGGTGTCGGGGCTTACCGTGGCGGCGGCGCGGCCGCGCGACACGGGCTTCGTCCTCGGACCGGTCACGCTGGGGCTGGGCGCCATGCTGGGGCTGCTGCTGTACCCCTTGCCGGCATCGGCGATCGCGATCTACGCCCTCGCGTTCGGGGACGCCGCGGCCAGCCTGATCGGCATGGCGTTCGCGGGGTGGCGTATGCCGCTGAACCGGAACAAGACCGTCGCGGGAAGCCTGGCCTGCTTTGTCGCGGTGTTCCTGGTCACGCTCACACTGACCGCCGACGTGCGCCTTTCGACCGCTGTGGCCACCGCTGCCATGACGATCGAGGCGCTCTCGGGGCGCGACCTGGACAACCTGCTGCTCCCCGTCGGCGTCGGAATGGTCGTGCAGGCAGCCAGGATGCTGCCTTAGTCTGCCTGTTTGGACATGCGGAACATCGGCCTGCTCACCAGTGGGGGTGATGCACCTGGACTGAACGCGCTGCTGGTCG
Organism: Spirochaetia bacterium; assembly: GCA_965262795.1. Classification (GTDB taxonomy): domain Bacteria; phylum Spirochaetota; class Spirochaetia; order SZUA-6; family Bin103; genus CATQHW01. The sequence continues at coordinate 5,314,817 of OZ253561.1, forward strand.
GCGCGGCGGCGATGGCCGAAGCGCGCGGCGTGCGAGCCTGGATCATCCCCAACGGATATGCCGGCCTGTACAACCTGGAGCAACTGACCGAGTTGACGGCGCTGGATGCGGACCGCCGCGACGCGATCGACTGCACGATAGCCGGGTCGGTGGCTGGTCACTCCCGCATCAAGATCGCCGCGATCCCCGACGAGAAGCGCTACGAACGGATCATCGCCGGACTGCGGCGCTTCTCGATCGACGGCATGGTGATCGCAGGGGGCGATGATACCGGCTCGGTGGTTGTCGACCTGGCAGGCCGGGGAATTCCGGTCGTGCACGCGCCCAAGACCATCGACCTGGACCTGCAGACCTACTCGGTCGGAGGGGATACCGCGGTCAACCGGATCGCGCGCTTCGTCGACGACCTCAAGTCCACCGGGCGAAGCCACAACCGGGTGATGATCACCGAAGCGTTCGGTCGCTACGCGGGTCACGTCGCGCTGCGCGGCGGCGTCGCGGCCGACGCCGATTGCATCCTGCTGCCGGAGATACCGGTCGACTTCGATGTCGTGCACGAACACCTGAAGCGCAGGCTGGTCGGTCGCCTGCGCGCCGCGGGTGGATTCTCGGCGACCTACACGGTGGTGGTGGCAGAAGGCATGACGACCGCCGACGGGGGCACGGTTACCGACGACAGCGTCGCCGCCGACGCCTTCGGTCACCGCAAGCTCGCCGGTGCCGGTCGCTACGTCCGTGACCAGATCCAGTCGCGACTCGACGACGATCGGGAGATCCACCAGGCGATGCGGGAATTGGGGATGTACGTGCCGGAGCTCCATGAAGCCCCCGAGGCGCGCGAGGTAGTGCCCGCGCACCTGGTGCGCGCCGGCACCACGTCCGCATTCGACGTGGGCTTCGGCAAGCAGATCGGCGCCGGGGCCGTGCTGCTGCTGCTGGGCGGGATCTCGGGGGCGACGGTGAGCTGGGTCGACGGCCAATCCGTCTCCTACGTGTCCACCCGTACGGCCATTGAGCAGCATCATGTCGATCTGGCCATCGTCAGCCTGTACGAGGAGATGGGGGTCTGTTTCGGCCGGCGGCCGCAGCGCTATGAGCCGGAGCTCCGCGAGGTCGACCGGCCGGAGCCGCGCTACCTCTGAGCGCGCTTCGGCCGCGGGTCGATGAGCAGGCGCTCACGCGCGCCGACCGCGACGGCGATCGCGCCGCCGATCACCACGTCGACCGCCACGCCGATCGCGATCAGCAACGGCAGCACCGGGTCCACCACCAGGTAGCTCTCCTCCAACCCGCGCCCGTAGCCAGCGGCCAGCAGCGCCAGGGCAGCGGCGACGGCGCCGCCGGGTGCAGCCGCCAGGGCGAAGGCGGTCACTGACGCGGCGCCGATGATCCACAGTACGTCACCGGCGGCAAGCGACATGCTTGAGTAGGAACGGAGAATCACGGTAAACGAGGCGGCCGCGACCATGGCACTCCCGGCGCGCCCGAACATCGCGAACAGCGGGAAGGCCGCGCTGCCCAGGCGGTTCGCGATCCGCAAGTCCTCGGTCGCGTACCGGGCCAACGACGCCAACGCCGCGTGATGATGGCCGGTGGCGACCGCCGTGAGCACCGGTACGGCCAGGGCGGACAGGGACGGCAGGTCCGCCCGCTTCCGCCGCAGAAAGCGCCACCCCGGCAACAGCAGCCCGAGCACCAGGGCAACGTCGATCACCACCACCAGCAGCAACTCTCGGTACGGGCCGACTCCCGCCGCCAGCGCGGCGGCCAGCGATGCGCTGCCGAGCAGCAGCGGGGCCCAGAGATGAGCGGTGATGAACGAGTTGATCCGGAAAAACAGCCGGGACAGGGCTTCGGTGAGCTCGATCAGCGGGCGGCTCGCGCGGTCGTCCGGGATGTTCAGCCCGAGCACCAGGGCGATCAGATATACTGGGAGCAACAGCGCCCCGTCGCCTGCCAGACCCGCAAAGAGATTGGTCGGCAGCGCCTGCTGCAGATGCTCGACGAAGCTCGGCACCGAGGCGGCGGCGCGGTCGACGACGATGATGGGAATCCGATCGGGTGACGCTGCGAGCACCGACAGAACGCCCAGCGCCGCCAGCGATACCGTAGCGGCTGCCTGCCCCGCGATCAGCCATGCATGGGTGCGGAGGGCACCGCTGCGTCCCAGCTCGCGAGCGCCCACCACCAGTCCGAAGAACACCATCGGGAAGACGAACACCTGCACGGCTCGGACCGCCAGGACCGCGGCGGTATGCACGACGGCGGCGACCGGCGGCTGGTGGAGCAGGCTGCCGAGCGCTGCTCCCACGACCAGCGCCAGGACAGCCCGCGGGACGGTCGTCATCGTTCACTCCAGGAGGCACACATGAAAGCGGTGATCGTCGCTGCCGGGTACGGCAGCAGGTTTCTGCCGGCTTCGAAGACGGTACCCAAGGAGATGTTTCCGGTCATCGACCGACCTGCGATCGACTTCATACTACAGGAGCTGCGGGAGTCGGGGATCGACGACATCCTGTTCATCACGTCTCGCCGCAAGCGCGCCCTGGAGGACTACGTCGATCGCGAGTTGGAGCTGGAGCAGGTGTTCGCATCGGAGGGCGCCGCCGCCAAGCAGCGGGCGATCGCGGTGCCGCCGGGGCGGTTCTTCTTCCTGCGCCAGCAGAAGATGCTCGGCACGGGCCAGGCGATCCTGCTGGCCGAGCCGTTCACCGACGACGACCCGTTCGTGGTCGTGTTCCCCGATGACCTGCACATCGGCGACCCGCCGCTCACGCGGCAGCTCATCGACACCTACGAGCGGACCGGCTGCAGCGTGCTCGCCGTCGAGCACGATCCACCGCATCTGGAACGCTACGGCGTGGTGGCGCTGGCCGACGACGGCCTGCACGTGACCGACATCGTGGAAAAGCCGCCGCCGGGCACCGAACCGAGCCGCGACATTTCCATCGGCCGCTACCTGTACACGCCGGAGATCTACCCGGCGCTGCGGCGCCGATGGGAGCGCCACCGCGGTGGCGAGTTCAACTACACGGAGGGGGTCGAGGAGCTGGCGCGGCAGGGGCGGGTCGTGATCCAGCGCATGGCCGGCCGCCGGCTCGACATCGGCGCGCCGGCCGGCTACCTGCGCTCGATCCTGGAGTATGCGGCGCGCGATCCGGAGCTGGCGGCGGAGATCGAGGCATTCAGCGCCGCCGGTGCCGCCGGCGAAACGTCGGGCGACGATTCGGCCGCCAGCGCATCGTAGCGTTCGGCCTCGGCGTGCCGGCCACGCTTGCGCGCGCCTGCCGCGTGGATCAGGCACTTGCGCGCGAGTTCCCGCCGCGCGACGGTCCGCTCCGGCTCGGCCCACCGGTGGGCCGCCACGAGCGGCGCCAGGGCGGCGATGCGAAACCGCTCGATCTGGCCGTACCGCTCCGATAGCTGGTCGCCGTGGCCGGCGCGTTTGGTCACCAGGGGCCGGTCGCAATAGGCGACCGGGAACCGGGCGGTCACCCGCAGCCACAGCTCGTAGTCCTCGGCGATCTCCAGGTCTTCGCGAAATCCGCCGACCTCCCGCAGGACGGCGCGGTGCAGGACCACCGTGGACGGTCCGATCACGCACTTGCGGACCGCGTCCGCGAACAGGCGGCCGTCGCGCCGATGGCGTTGATCGGCCTGCGACACCGTCCGGCCGCCGCGCACCCAGTGCTCCCGGCAGTGGACGATCGGAACCTCGGGACGCCCGCGCAGCAGCTCCATCTGCACGGCCAGCTTGTCCGGCATCCACAGGTCGTCGGAGTCGAGGAAGGCCAGGTGGTCTCCGGTCGCGATCGCCACGCCGGCGTTGCGTACCGCTCCGGGACAGCCGGTGTGGTCGATACGGAGCAGTCGCACGCCGGGCTCCCCACCGAGCCGCTCCGAGGTTCCATCGGTCGACCCGTCGTCCACGACGATCAGCTCGATCGGTGCATAGGTCTGAGCGCGCACCGAGTCGATAGCCTCCATCAGGAGTGCGTGGCGGTCATGGGTAGGGATGATCACCGACACCAGCGGGTGATCGTGCCCTGATCGAGCCGGCATCGATCGCGTAGTATGCAGTAGTCTGCACCCGTGACCGACGGCACCGGACCGACGCGGGGCCGGGACCCGGCTTCGGGTGCGCGGGCGCCAGCGCCGGCCACGGGTGAAGCCACGCGGGTGGCGCTTATCGGCTTCATGGGCGCCGGCAAGTCGTCGGTCGGCGTGGCGTTGGCGGTGACGCTGGAATGGCGGTTCGTCGATCTCGATCGGCTGATCGAGGAGGAACAGGGGCGAACCATTCGCGAGATCTTCGCGGCCGCCGGCGAGGCCGGCTTCCGGGCGGCGGAGACGACCGCGCTGCACAGGTTGAGCGGCGCGGAACGGACCGTCCTGGCGGTCGGCGGCGGGGCGCCGGTGCAACGGGCGAATCGTGCGTTCTTCCGCGACTGGATGACATTCTATCTGGCCGCGCCGCTCGCGGAGCTGCGGGAGCGGACCGGCAGGCCCGGCGGCCGCCCGCTCCTGGACCTGCCCGCCGCGCAACTGCGGGCGCTGTACGAGCGGCGCGAGCCGATATACCGCAGCCTCGGCATCCGCATCGATACCATCCGCAAACCGGTAGGCGCGATCGTGGCGGCGATCCTGCAGCGGCTGCGCTCGGTGCCGTGAGGGCCGATCAGCGCCGCCGGCCTTCGAGCTTCGCGTACACTTGGTCGAGACGAACGCCCTGCGCTTCCAGCAGCGCAAGCAGGTGGTAGAGGAGGTCGGCCGATTCGCTGATCAGCTCCTCCGCCGAACCGGCCGTGATCACCTCGATCGCTTCCTCGCCGACCTTCTTCCTGATTTTGTCGACGCCCTGATCGAACAGGTATCCGGTGTACGAGGTGTCCGGGTTGGCCTCCTTGCGCTCCCTGATGGTCACGGCCAGTTCGTCAAGCGCGTGCGGCGCCACGGTCGTGCGCGCAGGGTTCGGCGCGGCTTCGGTCGGCTCCGCACTCTCCGCCGCGGTCTCATCGCCCAGCGCTACCGCATACCAGGAATCCCCTCGCCGCACGTCGGCGATCCGCGACGTTCCGCCCGGCGCAGGCCGATACGGCAACTCGCGGGAGCCGTCGGCATCCGTGACCCACAGCGATCGCGACTCGCGCGTCTTGACGTAGGCGCGTTCGTTCATCGCCAGCAGGTCGACCACGGTGCCGCCGGAGATCACCACCAGCGGCCGTACGCCTGCGGCTGGGGAGGTCGTCACGCCGCCCACCGGGCGGTGTCACTCGGGTGCTGCAACACCTCGATCGCGCTCCGCAGGTCGACGCGACGCTCGTAGATGGCGGTGCCGACGATCGCGCCGGCCGCGACATCGGTCGCCGCGATTGCCGCGAGGTCGGCCTGGGAGCCGACTCCCCCGGAAAACAGCACCGGCAGCCCGGATGAGCCGGCCGCAGCGCTACCGCCCGCGAGGTCGGGCCCCCCCAGCATGCCGTCGCGGTCGACCGCCGTGTAGACCAGCCCGGCGAGCTGCGAGCCGCGCAGGGCGTCGATCAGCGCGCGCTCCCCGCCCGCGGACTCCGCCCAGCCCCTGACCTGCACCTGCCCCATGCGGGCGTCGATGCCGCCGACCACCCGCCCGGGCCATCGCTCTGCCCACGACAGGACCTCCGCCGTGCGGGTGGCGAGCGTCGTGCCCACCACGACGGCGTCCACCCCCAGGTCGAGCAGCGCCTCGGCATCCTCGGCGGTACGCACCCCGCCGCCTACCTGAATCCGCACGTCGACGGCTCTCCGGATCCTGTCGATCGCCTCGCGATTGGCCCCGCTGCCGCGTGCGGCGTCCAGGTCGACCACGTGGATCCAGAGCGCTCCCTGCCGCGCGAAGCCCACGGCGACCACCGCGGCGTCGTCCCCGTAGCGGCGCGCACGCTCGAAGTCGCCCTGCTGCAACTGCACGCAGCGGCCGTCGAGCAGATCGATCGCGGGCACGATGAGCACGGGCAGCCTCAGTGCAGCGGATCGAACGCCTGATGCAGCGTGCGCTCGACCGTGTCCGTGTCGACCCCGCTTTCCCACAGGCCGGTCAGGCGGCCCTGCCGCCCCAGGCGGCAGATCGCGGCCAGCACCTGCAGGTATTCCGAGCGCTGCGCGGGCGGCGTGGCGAATACAAACAGGAGATGCACCGGCTGTCGATCGATGGCGGCGAACTCGATGCCGAGCCGGGAGACGCCGACCGCGACCAGCAACGACGAGAGTCCCTTCAACTCGCCATGAGAAAGCGCGATGCTGCGCCCGACCGCCGTCGAGTGGATGCGCTCTCGGGCGACGACGGCGTGCTCGATTGCCTCGCGATTAGCGTCGCCCAGCGCTGGCCACCGGCTGATCACCTCGTGGATTGCGGCCCATTTATCGCGACTGGATAAGTCGGGAACAACCACAACGGAAGAGACGCAACCCTGCACCTCGATCCACGTTACACGCGAATCGGCGTTCCGGCAACGACGCTGCGCACGACGTGTTAGGCTGCGCCGTGCGCATAGCGGTCGCCTACCGGCCGGGCATTACCGACGGCAGAGCAACGGCCCTGGCTGCGACGCTGGCCGCCGAGGGCATCACCCGGATCGCGGCAATCCGCATCGTCGACATCCACATCGTCGCCGGGGTGCGCGTCGCGCGCCCGGAGCTCGAGGCGCTCCTCGCCGACGGCGTGGCCCGCATCACGATCGATGAGACCCCGCTGGACGGCGCCGATCTGGTGATCGAGGTGACCTACCGGCCGGGTGTGCACGACCCGGCGGGCGGAACGCTGCGGGAGGTGGTGGAGCTGATCGCCGCTCCGCTCCCGCACGCCGCGACGCTGCAGACGGCCCGCCAGTACCGGTTCCGGTTCGCCGGCACGGCCCCCGACGAGGTGGCCGGACGCCTGGCCGCGGCGCTGCACAACCCGCTGGTGCAGCAGGTCACCGCGATCACCGCTCGGGCATGGGGCCGGGGCGAGCGCCCGCCGGAGCACTACCCGAGTGCCGGCACCGATCGCGCTCCGGGCGTCGATCGGATCGACGTGGCGGCGATGGACGACGCCGATCTGGAGCGGCTGTCGGCAGAGCGTCTGCTGGCGCTGTCGGCGGCGGAGCTTGCCGCCATTCGCGCCCACGCCACCGATCCCGCGGTGCGGTCGAGGAGGTGCCAAGCCGGGATCGGCGCCGCCCTGACCGACGTGGAGCTGGAAATGCTGGCGCAGACCTGGTCCGAGCATTGCAAGCACAAGATCTTCAACGCGGTCATCGACCATACCGAAGACGGCCGGACCGAGCGCATCGTTTCGCTGTTCGACACCTATATCCGCCGCACGACCATGGAGCTGGACGACGGCAGCGGATTCCTCAAGTCGGTATTCAGCGACGATTCGGGCGTCATCCGCTTCGATGAGCGGACTTTGCTCTGTTTCAAGGCTGAGACGCACAACGCGCCTTCCGCGCTGGATCCGTACGGGGGGGCGATCACCGGCATCGTCGGCGTCAATCGCGACATCATCGGCACCGGGCGCGGCGGCAAGCCGATCTTCAACACCGATGTCCTGTGCTTCGCGCCGCCGTCCACCCCGGCGGGGGAGGTGCCCGCCGAGCTCATGCATCCGCGGCGGGTGCTGGCGGGGGTCCACCGCGGCATCGTTGACGGCGGCAACCAGTCCGGGATTCCGGTGGTGGCCGGCGCGTTCCTGTTCGATCCGAGCTTCATCGGCAAGCCGCTGGTCTTCTGCGGCACCGGCGGCGTGCTGCCGGCCGAGGTGGCCGGCGAGCCGGCCTGGCAGGGACGGGCGCGGCCCGGCGATCTGGCGGTCATGGTGGGCGGCCGCATCGGCAAGGACGGTATTCACGGCGCGACCTTCTCTTCCTTGGCGCTCGATGAGAGCTCGCCCACCTCCGCGGTTCAGATCGGCGACCCCATCGTGCAGCGGCGCGTGCTGGATCTGCTGCTGGAGGCGCGGGACGCGAACCTGTTCGGCGGCATCACCGACAACGGGGCGGGCGGTCTGTCGTCGTCGCTCGGCGAGATGGCACGCGAGTCGGGCGGCGTGAGCATAGACCTGGACGCAGCGCCGTTGAAGTATCCGGGGTTGGCGCCGTGGGAGATCCTGCTGTCGGAGTCGCAGGAGCGCATGAGCCTGGCGGTTCCGCTTGACAGGATCGACGCCCTGCGCAAGCTGGCGGCCGCGCGCGGCGTGGAGCTCTCCGTCGTGGGCTCGTTCACCGATGACGGGCTGGTCACGGTGCGCGCCCGCGGCGAGCTGGTCGCGTCGCTGAGCCTGGAGTTCCTGCACGATGGGGTGCCGCGCATGCGGCTGCGCTCCGCGTGGGAGCCGCCGCCCGAGGTTCGCGTGAGCGCCGATCGCCTGCGGTCCGCGTCGAGTCCGGAGGCGGCGCTGCTGGCGCTGCTGGCCGAGCCCAACATCACCTCCAAGGAGAGCCTGGTCCGGCAATACGATCACGAGGTGCGTGCGGGATCGGTGGTCAAGCCGTTCTGCGGGGTCGCGGCCGACGGGCCGACCGACGGCGCCGTGGTCCGCCCGCGCTACGACAGCTACCGCGGGGTGACCGTCACGCACGGCATCTGCCCGTGGCTGTCGCCGGTGGACCCGTACGTGATGGCCATGTGCGCGGTGGACGAGGCGGTGCGCGCGCACGTGGCGTGCGGCGGTGATCCCGACCAGATGGCGGCGCTGGACAACTTCTGCTGGCCCGACCCGATCGAGTCTGAGCGGACGCCCGACGGCCGCTACAAGCTGGGACAGCTCGTGCGCGCCGCCAAGGGGCTGCGGCGCGCCTGCCTGGCTTACCGGCTGCCGCTGATCTCCGGCAAGGACTCGATGAAGAACGACGCATACGCCTGTGGCCGCAAGATCTCGGTGCTGCCGACGCTGCTGGTGTCGCTGATGGGCATCATCCCGGATGTGCGCAAGGCGCTGACCACCGATTTCAAGCGACCCGGGGACCGGCTGTTCCTGATCGGGGCGACCCGCGACGAGCTGCGTGCCAGCTCCTACGACCGCTTGTACGGCGGCGGCCGGCACGCGCCCCGCGTCGTGCCGGAGACGGCGCGCGGCGCCTATCGCACCCTGCACGCGGCGGCCCGCGAGGGGTGCATCGCCTCCTGCCACGACCTCAGCGACGGCGGGCTGGCGGTGGCACTGGCCGAGTGCGCGATCGGCGGGCGGCTGGGTGCCCGTGTGCGCCTGGAGCGAATCGCAGCGCCGCCCCGGACGGCCACCGCGGCGCTGCTGTTCGGGGAGAGCCCGTCGCGGCTGCTGGTGTCGGTGCCGCGCGCGCGGCGGGAGCGCTTCCTGACCCTGATCGACGGCCTGGACGGCGCCGAGATCGGCGAGGTGAGCGGCGACGGCCGGCTCGGCGTCTCCCGGCACGGCAGAGCCGTCCTCGGCGTCTGCATGGAGCGGCTCGCGGCCGCCTGGCACACCGGTCCGGCGGGAGTCGGCGGGTGAGCGAAGAAGCGAACCACACCCGAAGGGTGAGCGAAGCGAACCACACCCGAAGGGTGAGCGGAGCGAACCTCACCCGAAGGGTGAGCCGGGTGCCGGTATGCGTGCTCGGCGGCTTCGGCATCAACGCTGACGAGGAGCTCGCCGCCGCCTTCAACGCGGTCGGCGCTCGCGCCGACCGCGTGCACGTCACGGAGTTGTCGCGGCGGGACGAGCCGCTGGCGCCGTTTCGGATCCTGGCGTTCCCCGGCGGGTTCACCTACGGCGATCATCTCGGTTCCGCCACGGCGATGGCGGCGCTGCTTCGCCGCCGGCTGCGGTTAGAGATCGACCGGTTTCTGGATTCCGGCCGGCTGGTAGTAGGGATTTGCAACGGCTTCCAGATCCTGGTTCGCACGGGGCTGCTGCCGGCGTCCGGCAGGCGTTGGGAGTGCGAGGCGTCGCTGATCCACAACGACTCGGGCCGGTTCGAGGATCGCTGGGTGCGGGTGGGGTTCGAGCCCCGTTCGCCGTGCGTGTGGACGCACGGGTTGACCGAGCTGGAGCTGCCGGTGCGCCACGGCGAGGGCAAGCTGGTGTTCGCCGGAGCGCAGGAGCAGGCTGGGCTGGAGGAGGCGGGCCAGGTGTGCGTGCGCTACCGGAGCAGCGCGGATGGGCCTCCTGCGTATCCGGAGAACCCGAACGGATCGACCGCTGCGGCGGCGGGACTGTGCGACCCCAGTGGCCGGGTGTTCGGGTTGATGCCGCACCCGGAGGCGTTTCTGGATCCCGTGAACCATCCGCGCTGGACGCGGCGGATGCCGGAGCAGGCCGGCGGGCTGCTGCTGCTGGAGAACGGGGTTCGGGCGGCCTCGGCAGCATGAGCGGTTCCGTAGCTGCCGAAGAACGGCGTCGCCTGCTCACCCTGCTCCGTGGCAACGCCGTGCTCTGGGAATGCCTTGAACGGGTTGCGACGCTGGCAGCCATCCGGACCTGGCCCACCACGGCGACCGCCGTCGGCGTGCGGATGACTCGGGGCGTTCCGTTTGTGTTCGCGCCATTCGGCCTGCAAGACCTGTTCGGACTCGTGGTCCGTGCCAACCGGGTGCAGATCACCCGCGCCATCTACGAGCGAAAGGTGGCGCGATGGATCCGGTGCTGGCCGAGTCTCACGGTGCTGCCGTGGGCCGAGGCAATCGGCGAATCGACCGAGACGTAGCCGCCCCGGACCGGAGGGCCGACTCTGCGGGCTTGTTCGAGGGGCGTTCTGCGTGGCACCGTACGGCAGATGCTGCGGCCCCGGACGGGGCCCCGTCGCCAGGAGGACATCAATGGCGCTCAGGATCAACAACGAAGCTCCCGACTTTTCCGCGCAGACCACCCAGGGACCGATCAGCTTTCACGAATGGATCGGCGACGGATGGGCGATTCTGTTCTCACACCCCAAGGACTTCACCCCGGTCTGCACGACCGAGCTGGGCACCGTGGCGGGTCTCCAGGCCGAGTTCGCCAAGCGCAACTGCAAGGTGTTGGGGATCAGCGTGGACGGCGTCAGCGATCACGAAGCGTGGTCCAGGGACATCGAGGCGTCGCAGGGACATGCGGTGACCTACCCGCTGATCGGCGATCCCGAACTGTCCATCGTGAAGCAGTACGACATGCTGCCCGCGGACGCCGGGACGACCTCGCAGGGTCGCACGCCGATGGACAACGCCACGGCGCGGTCGGTGTTCGTGATCGGGCCGGACAAGAAGATCAAGGCGACCCTCACGTATCCGATGAGCACCGGACGCAACTTCGCCGAGATCCTCCGCCTGCTCGATTCGTGCCAACTCACCGCATCGAAGCAGGTCGCCACTCCGGCCAATTGGACCCCGGGCGATGACGTGATCATCCTGCCGTCCGTGTCGGACGAAGCGGCGAAGGAGACCTACCCGGACGGGTGGAAGTCGCCGTTGCCGTACATCCGCATCGTCCCGCAGCCCAAGTAGCCGGGCCGCGCGGCTGGGCCTCCGCGGCGCTCGGCGCTTGCCATGGCGGGCGCCCGGCGCGTACCATACGGATAGCGCGTGGTCGTCTGACGCGCAGCGAATCTCCGGGGGCGTAGCTCAGTTGGCTAGAGCGCGTGAATGGCATTCACGAGGTCGTGGGTTCGATTCCCTTCGCCTCCATCGGATCAATCGCGGCTGACCCGCCGCGGCAGGACAAGGGATGACAGACTCCATCAAGCAAGCTCTGGCGGCGGGTGAGCCGTCGTTGGGTTCGTGGCTCAATCTGGGCTCGCCGCTGGCGGCGGAGGTCATGGCGGCCGCGGGCTATTCGTGGCTGGTGGTCGACGCCGAGCACACCGCCTTCGACCTGGGCCTCATCGCCCACACTTTCCGCGCCATCGAGGCGCGCGGCGCGGTGCCCCTGGCGCGCATCTGGGATCATGACCCGGTCACCATCGGCCGCGTCCTGGACGCGGGCGCCTGCGGCCTGGTGATCCCGCACGTCTCGACGCCGGAACAGGCCGCCGCCGTCGTCTCGTCCATGCGCTACCCGCCGGCCGGCACGCGCTCACAGGGGACCGGCCGCTGCGTGACCCTGGCCGACGACTACCGGCAGCGAGCCAACGACTGGCTGCTGTGCATCCCCCAGATCGAGGATCTGGAGGGGATCGACAACGCGGAGGCGATCGCCCGCGTCGACGGCGTCGACATCGGCTTCCTGGGTCCCGGTGACCTGGCGCTGTCGATGGGGGTCACCCAGGGCGACCCGCGGCATGAAGAGGCGCTGGAGCGCTTCCGGGAAGGATGCGCGCGGGCCGGCGTCCCGTGCGGGTTGCCGGTACCAAAGCCGGCTGATGTCCCCCGCCGCGTGCGCGAAGGTTTCCAGTTCATCGACATCGCCAGCGACCTGCGGTTCACGGACATCGCGGCGCGCGAGGCGTTGGCCAAGGCTCGCGCAGGATAGGTCGCCCGAGGAGGCGGAACTGCCTCGGCCGATCCCGGCTCCTGGATCCCGACGCCCGCTACTTCCGCTTGCGCTGGAAGAGCGGGTAGATCTTCGACGAGAGGTCGATCTTGCGGTCGACCAGCTTGATCACCCGCCCGTAGGCGAAGAACGACCCGGCCAGCCCGCCGAGGGTGAATACCACCAGCAGCACCGACGCAACCCCCTGCGGGAGCCCCATCTGCGTCAGCCAGCCGACCAGCACGATGGAGATGAGAATCACCACCACCATCATGGCCAGCGAGAATGCGGTGGCGGCCACCATGAAGACGGCCGTGTTCATCGCTTTGTTCATGCGTTCTCCTCGTCGTTTGCCAGGACGTCGTTTGCCGGGGCGCCATTCCCCGGGCCGCCGCTTCCCGGGGGGATGGTAGCTTCCGGCTGCCGCGCCATGAACAGTGAGCTTGCCAGCAGCAGGATGCCGGCGACTACCACCGAAGAATCGGCCAGATTGAACGTGGGAAACCGGCTGAACCCCAGGATGCCGTAGAACTTCACGTCCACGAAGTCGACCACCCCGTCCGGCCGGGCTACGCGGTCCACGTAGTTGCCGATGCCGCCGCCCAGGATCGCTGCCAGCAGCCATCGCTGCGCGCGCGTGAGCTGGTCGCTGGTGAGGTAGTACACCGAGATCAGGCCGATCGCCACCAGCGGCAGTATGAGCAGCAGCACGCGGCGCAGGTCCGCCGGGATGCCGCGGCCGATGCTGAATGCGATGGCGGTATTGTGCACGTAGGTCAGGCGCAGCACGTCGCCGAGCACGGCAACGGGCCGCTCCAGAGGCAGGGCTGCGACCACGATCGCCTTCGAGATCTGATCGGCGGCCACCACGGCCAGCGTGAGCAGCAGCGGCAGATAGCGCTCCCTGGCGCTCAGCGGGCTCACAGGCCGGTCGGCAGATCGATGAAGGAGGCCGCCAGCTCGGTGTGAGCGGCGGTGTGTGCCATCATGTTGCGCACGCCCCAGGTTTCGGTCGCGTAGTGGCCGGCGAAGACCACGTTGATGCCGGCCTCCAGCGCCTCGTGATAGACCTCGTGCGAAGCATCGCCGGTGATGTACAGATCGAGCCCCGCGGCTATCGCCTGACTGACGATGCGGGTGCCGCCGCCGGATACCAGCCCCACCGTGCGGATGCGCTCCGTCCCGAACGGCAGCACCGCCGAGCATCGCTCGCGGCCCCCGAACGTGGCGGTGAGCAGATCGTCCAGCGTGGCGCCGTCGGAGTAGCGCGCTTCCGGGACGCGGCCGGCGACGCCGATGTCGACCCCGTGGTAGCTCCCGAAAGGCCTGCAGTCGGTGAGCCCGAGCGCGGCGGCCATGCCGGCGTTGTTGCCGAGCCGCGGATGCGCGTCCAGTGGCAGATGCACGGCGTAGAGCGCCAGATCGCGCTGCATCAGAACGCGGAGGCGCTGAAAGAGGCCGCCGGTGACGGTCACCTGGCTGCCCCAGAACAGGCCGTGGTGGACGAACAGCAGTTGGGCTCCCTGATCCGCGGCGCGGCGCAGGACCTCCAGCCCGCAGTCGACTGCGAACGCCACGCGTGAGACGGGCGCGTCGGCGGCGCCCACCTGCAGGCCGTTCGGGGCCGAGTCGGCCGCGTCGGCGGGCGCCATCGGCGTGATGAGCGCGTCGCGGACGAACGAGTCGAAGTCGCTGATCAGCAAGGGAGCGCAGTATAGGGCTGGAATGGGGGTACCGGCGAGGCCGCGGCCGTACTGGCGCTGCCGGGAGGATGGCGCTACCGCGGGGATTCGAATCCGGTCCTCCAAGGGCGGTGGGCTCAGGTCCCGAACGGATCCTGGATGCGTTCGGCTATCCGGTCGATGACCGTGGCGCTGAGGTAGCTCGGGTTCTGCAGCCTGACCTTGATGTCGGCCACCAAGTCCGCGCGGACATCCGGGCTGTTGTTGGCGATCTCCATGGCCGCGCAGATCTCCCCGGCGGTGCTCGACGGTTGGGTGGGCGTCGTCCGGTCTATACCCTGGAGGTGGGTGACCGAATCGATCGGTCCGAGGGGGTCGACGGCCATCTAAGTGCTCCTTCCTGGTGCTCTGCCATCAGTGGCAAACACCGCACTGTTCTGGGCCTCCCCCTCCTTGAGGCGTGCCGGCCTTCTTACACATGGCCGACAATCGCATCTTCATCCATGTGGGGCGTGTCGTCAACACCCGTCGCGCAGGTGCGTCTTGGGCTCCGGCCCGGCGGCTTGCTCAGCTGTGCCAGCCGCCGGACACCTTGAGGTTCTCCCCGGTTACATAGGAGGTCTCCCGGCGGAGGAAGAACTCGATTGCGCCGTTGAGGTCGGCGTAGGTTCCGTAGCGCCCTTTCGGGATCGCCGCGCGTCCGCCGGGCGGCTTGCTCACGGAGTTCTCCATGATGCCCGGTGACACGGCGTTGACGGTGATGTCGCAATCGGCGGTCGTTGCGGCCAGGCTCTTGGTCAGGATCAGGATACCGGTCTTGCCGACCATGTACGGCGCCAGCGTGGGCTGCGGCGACAGCTTGTCGGCGGCGGAGTCGGCGATGTTGACGATGCGCCCATAGCCGCAGCGCCGCATGTGCGGGAGCACCGCGCGGCAGACCAGGAAGGCGGCGGTGACCGTGGTGCGCACGGCTCGGTCCCACTCCGCGGGGTCCACCCGCTCGATCGGCTTCACCAGGAATGTGCCCACGTTGTTCACCAGCAGGTCGATGCGACCGCTGCGCTCGATGATCCGCTCGACCATCTTCGCAACGCTGCCGGGGTCCGTGAGGTCGGCGGCTTCGGCATGGCAGCCGGCCGCGTCCCCGCCCAGACGCTCGACCAGCTCTCGTGCCGCCGTGGCGCTGGTGTGGTGGTGGACGACGACCGCCGCGCCGCGGGTGGCCAGGTGCCCGGCGATGGCGGCACCGGTGCGGCGCGCGGCGCCGGTGACCAGCGCCACCTGACCGGCGAAGGGTTTCGCAGCGTCGTCTGTCATGGCGTCACGCGGCAGATGATCTGCCGGTACCTGAGCCGGTGCCGGCGAGGTGCGAGCCGCTCGCCGTCGGCCGGATGGGTGAGGTGCGACGCGATGTCCAGTAACGGTACGAGCATGAAGTCGCGCTCGGCGAGGCCCGGGTGCGGAATCGTCAGGCGCTCGTCACCGATCACCAGATCGTCGTATAGCAGGATGTCGAGATCGATCGAGCGGGGGCCGTACCGCACCGTGCGCGTCCGGCCGAGCGCGCGCTCGATCGCCTGCAGCCGATCCAGGAGCAGGTGCGGAGCGTCGGCGGTGCGCACGCCGACCACCAGGTTGAGGTACGGAGCCTGCTCGACCATCCCCCATGGACGGGTGAGGTAGGTCGGCGAGGTGCGCAGGCGCTCGGCGACCGCGTCCAGCCGCACCAGGGCTCCGGCGAGGTTGGGACGCGGATCGATGTTCGATCCGCAGGCGATGAACGCGGTCTTCGGAATCATCGGGCCATCACGCCGCGTCGGCGGGCGGCCGCAGTCCGCGCAGGGTGGCGATGATCTGCGGGTCGTGCGTGCGGATCCAGGTCGGGCGCGCCTCCAGCAGCAGGTGCGAGAGGATGATGCGGCTGGTCAGGCTCTCCTTGCGCGGGCAGTTGATCAGCACCGGATAGCCGCGATCCTCCAGCCTGCGCGCGGCCTCGATCGCCTGCATCTGCAGCTCGATCTTGCGGTAGTCGTCCAGGTCCGGATGGACGATGCCGGTGTTGGGGTCCACGTACACGTCGCCTGCGCCGGCCGCCCGCGCGGCATCGGCGCGCGCCGACAGGCTTGCGACCATCCGCTGGGCGCCGTGCGCGATCGGCGCACGCCGGTGCATCCGCTCCGGGTCGCCGTAGGGCAGGTTCACCAGCACCAGTGCCGCGCCGCGCTCCCCGGCGCGGCGGCACACCTCGCCGGGGAGATCCTCGCTGGTGTAGTCGATCATGACCGCCCCGGCGTCGATAGCCCACAGCGCGGTGCTGGCGCTCCAGGTCTCGACGGCGACGCGAAAGCCGTCCGCGGCAAGCGACCGCAGCGCCGGCTGCAGCCGCTCGATCTCCTCCGCGTCGCTGAGGCTCCCGGCGCCCGGCGCCGGGTTGGTGGAGCGCGCGCCCAGCTCGATCAACTCGCACCCCGCGTCGCGCAGGAGGCAGGCTCGTTCTACGATCCGCGCCTCGTCGGCCGCGACCGACGGGATGACGCGTGACTCGGGGGAGAGATTGAGCACTCCCAGCAGGCGGGGGTCCGGCCGCGGGCGCCGCCGCACCACCTCCACTGCCGCCGCCTGTGCGGCGCGGATCGCCGCCGGCTTGCGCACGCGGACCAGGGCTTCGCGCACGCCCGGGCGTTGCAGGCACAGGTGGGCCAGCGCCTCGGCCAGCGACTCCAGCAGCCGGTAACGGCCGCGCCGCGCGTCGGCCTCCGCCGCGGCGGCCAGCTCGGCATAGTCGATCGTGTCGGCGAGCCGGCCGCTCGATGCCGCCGGCGACAGATCGACCGCCATCGACAGCGTGATCCGTACCTCCTGGGGTGACCGCCGTTCCCACGGATGGATGCCGATGATGCAGCTCACCCGCAGGTCGTCGATCGTGACCCGATCGCCGGTCTCGACCCGGTCGCCGATCACCGGATCAGGGCGAGGAACTCCGCCCGCGTAGCGCCGTCGGTGCGGAAGGTGCCGAGCATGCACGACGTGCGCATCACCGGGTTCTGCTTGCGCACGCCGCGCATCATCACGCACAGATGGCGGGCTTCAATCACGACTCCCACGCCGCGCGCGTTCAGGGCCTCCATCAGGGCGCCGGCGACCTGGGCGGTGAGGCGCTCCTGGATC
Source organism: Spirochaetia bacterium (assembly GCA_965262795.1). GTDB lineage: Bacteria > Spirochaetota > Spirochaetia > SZUA-6 > Bin103 > CATQHW01. Next base: position 5,332,085 of record OZ253561.1, read on the forward strand.
TGCAGCCGGTGCGCGAAGCCGTCGATGAGGCGCGGGATGCTGGAGAAGCCAACGATGGATTCGTTGGGGAGGTAGGCGACGTGGGCATGGCCGAAGAACGGCAGCAGATGGTGCTCGCACAGCGAGTACAGCTCGATGCCCTTCATGGAGATCATCTCGTCCGATTCGGACGGAAAGACCGCATCGGCCAGCTCCGCGGCGGGATCGCTCCGGTTGCCGGACGTGAGGAACTGGAACGCCTCCGCGGCGCGCAGCGCGGTGCTCTGCAGGCCATCTCGGGCCGGGTCGTCACCGCTTGCCGCAAGCAGCTCGCCGTACGCCCGCTCCAAGTCCTCCCGCATGGCGCTGAACTCTATGAACTTGCCGTGCAGGGCGGCAACCTCGCGGACATCAGCACCGGCGCCGCTCCGGTGCAGGAATCTCGAGGCGTGCGCGGTCCGTGCGCTGCAGCCACATCTCGCTGACCTGGGCGCCCCGGCCCGACCCGCCGCCGGTTTCGTGATATATCCGCAGAGTGACCGATCCGCCCGCCGTTGCGCTGGTGGGTACATCGCTGGTCAGCGGTCCGCGGGGATCGGGTTTGGCCAGCCAGCCATGCACCTCGTGCACCGTACCATCCGCACCCTCTGCCTCCATCCGCACACGCGGCTGGCCGCCACCGGCGCGACTCTCGCCGCCGTACACCACCACGATGCGGTAGCCTGCCCCGGCGTCGAGTCCATCGTAGTGCAGCCCCAGGGGACCGTGGCCGATCGACTCCGCCTGGCTGAGCCAGGCATAGGGGATCGCTTCCGCGGGGTAGGGGATGGCGAATCCGCGCAGCGCGGAGTCCAGAAACGAGGGGTCGTCAAAGAACCCTGCGCCGGGCACCAGGTGAGCCTGCTCGGCCGCGTCGCCGAGGTTGTCGTAGCGGCCGCCGGGGCCGGGATCGGTGCGCTGCAGCACCTTCTCGATTGCGGCGAGGCGCTCCGGCTCGGTGGCCAGGCCATCGATCTCGGCGCAGCGTTCGTGCAGCCACAATCGGTCGTTCAGCGGATACTCCAGACCGTCGAGGCTGGCCCCGCGGCGCACCGCCTGCGCGCCATAGCGCGGCACCGAGAGCTGCACATGTATGTTCTGAAACAGCGCCTCGGCAAGGGCGTAGGCGCGGGTGCGCAACTCGCCCTGGCGCGCCGCTGCCGCCGCGTCGTCGAAGATCGCCAGCGCGCGCCGGCACGCCGCCCGCGCGCCGAGATCGGCGGCGCGCCGCAACTCGCCGTACGCGCGGCTTTGCGACGCGGTCTCGGCAAGCAGCCGTTCGCGGATGTAGGCGTCGGAGTAGGCGCGGTAGAGGAGTTGCAGGAAGCGCCAGCTCTTCAGCACCCGCGGCGGCGCGGCTCGTTCCAGCGCCTGCAGACGCAGCAGCGTGGTCGTCACGTTGCCGTTGGCCAGCAGCGGACCGCGCCAGTTGGCCTCCAGGCCCAGAATCGCGGCCGCAACCCCGTCGGCAAGGTCGGGATGTACGAACAGGCGGCCATACTGGCGCAGCACCGCGGGCAGATCGGCCGCGGGATCCCACAGCAGGGCGCTCCACAACATCTTGTTGAGGTCGTCGCTGTTGCCCTCGCAGTAGGTCAGGGCGCCGATCGAGTGCGGGGCGGTCAGGGCGAAGATGCGCGCCTGATCGGTGGGGCGGGGATTGATCGGCTCGCGCCCCTGGCAGACCGCCAGCGCCGGGTCCCAATCCGGTACCGGGTACTGGCACGACCAGCAGTGGGTGATGTCGGGGTAGAGGCGGACCGGATAGCGCGCCGGCACGCGGGCGCGGAACGCCTGTGCGGTCATGTGGATCCAGGGACCGAAGATCACCCCATCCAGCCAGTCGAGCCCATCTTCCAGCGCCGCGTAGAAGTGCTCCTCGTCGGCGCCGTGGAACCCCTGCGGAGCGATCCACATCTGCGCCCGCGGGTGCAGGTCGTGCAGCGACGCCTTCTGCCGTTCGGCCAGTGCCAGCAGCAGACTCGCCGGCGTCGATCCCGGATCGCCGCCGGGAATGAACACGGCGTCGATCCTCGGCAAGGCGGCAAACACCTCGCGCCACTCGGCGAGGGCGCGCCGTACCGCCGCATCGTCGCCGTAGTCGGACTCCAGGGCGGGAAACCAGATCCACAGGTCCACGTCGTAACGGTCGGCGATTGCGGATACCTCCCGCATCATGTCGATCTGTGGCAGCGGGAAGTGGTCGGAGTCGGGGGCATCGTCGGAAACCGGCGGAATCACCTCCACGGCGTTGGCGCCGAAGATGGCCAGCTCGCGGATGTACTGCTCCCACTCGGCAACGGTCAGCCGGCGTAGGAGTTGGTCTTCGGCCGGTAGCCGATCTGATGGCCCCGCAGCGGGTAGTGCGGCGCCGACCGTACCGGCCCGCCGTCCAGCAGCGCGTCCGGCAGCAGCACCGAGGAGCGGCGCACCTCCAGGTGGCGCAGCAGCCAGCCCACTCCGTACAGCACGCCGCGCGCGTCGTTGCCGGTGACGATCAATGCGTCGCCGTCGCGGTCGATGCGGAAGCCCTCCGGGCGCGCCGCGAACTCGGTGCCCCGAAACGACTGCGCCTCCGCCGACCAGCGCCCGCCCGCCCGCTCCGCGGTCGCGGCGTCGCGCAGGGCGATCACCGGGCCCTGCCCGCCGGCCGCCGGCCACACCTGCTGGGCGCGGCGGCTCACCTCCTCGACCAGCACCGCGCGCGCCTGCCGGCACCGCGGCCCGCTGCCGTCGCCCAATTCAATCCGTGCGCACGTAAGATCCATGTCGTCGCTCCCGTGCACACCTAATCACGGGAAGCGCGCGTTCCTCGAGTACGCGCGCCCGAGATCAGTAGGCCCAGCGCCAGCCGGACAGGAACATGAGCTCGGGATCGGCTGCCGCGCGGTGTCCGGGCTGGTGCGTCACGACGGCGCCGAGGCGCACCTCACCGATGCTCAGCGGCTGTTGCCACTGCGCGGCGACGTCGATCTGCCGGCCGCTCGGCGTGAGGTCGGCCGCGACCGGGGTGCGCACCACCGCGCCGTCCTTCGTACGGCCGGCCGGCACGCTGAGCGCCGCGAGGCCGCGCTCGACGCGCAGCGGCTGCGACACGGACAGCCGGAACGTGCCGTCGCCGGCGAACGCCGTGCTCGCATGCAGCGTGAAGGCGGTGGTGGTCAGCGGCGAAATCCCGGAGACGATCCCGCCGCGCGGCGCCGAGTGGACGGTGCCGACTTCCGCATCGGCGCCGATGCGCCATCCGCCGAGCTCCGCATCCGCCTCGATGCCGACGAAGGCGGCGTCGGCGGACAGCGCGCCGAACGCGCCGTCGGCGGAGCTGCCGAGCAGTGATTCGCGCTCGTGCATCCAGCCGGCGCGCAGACCGAGCGGCGAGTCGGCAGGCCGCCAGGCGAGCGCCGCGCCCGAGGCCGGCGGCCGTTCCGCGACTCCTTCCGTCGTGAAGATGGTTCCGCTCAGGGCGTGCCGATCGGCGAGCGTCAGGGTCAGCGCGCGCTCGGCGAGGGCGAGGTGGCCGTCCCCGGCATCGCCCGGCGACTCCCGATACCCGATCCGCCAGTGTACGGCCTCCGCGGTGCACGACCAGGCGGGCACCGGCGCAGGGAACTCGTGGAATCGCGCTGTCATCGACCGGGCCGCCACGCCGGTCGTGAAACCGCCCAGATCGAACCAGAACGGGGCGCCGAGATCGTCGAACGCCGCGATCTCCGTGCCGGCCAGGGAACGTTCGGGCCCGTCGCCGAACGCCGCGCCGGCCTGCAGCCTGGTCCCGAGCAGGGCGGCGCCCGCGCCGTCCGCGCGGTTGCTTTCGACCGGCACGTCCAGCACCCCCACGGGCGATGTCGCGGCGCGGAGATCCATGGCGCCCTGGCCGTAGACAGCCCGGTTGGCATAGGTGCCCTGGGCGTTCGCGGTTTCGAAGAGCCGGGTGACCAGCTCGGTGTTGGAGAGCTGATCGCGAAAGAGCTGCTTCATCACCGCCAGCCCGCCGGCGACGAAGGGTGCGGCCACCGATGTTCCGCCGACGGTGGTGTGGCCGCGAGATGGGACCGCGGTGTCAGGGTGGGGTCCGAAAAAGGCAACGCGGACACCTGATCCGGGCGCCGCGATGCAGAAATCGGCGGCGATGCCGCAGCGATTGGAGAAGTTAGCGATTTGGCCGTTCGAGCTCAGGGCTACGACGGCGATGGAATGTCCCTGCAGCTCGGCAATCCGTGCGACTAGGCCCGGCAGCACCTCGACCGAGACCGCATTGATCGTGCCGTTCTCGCAGTGGTCCGTGGTTGCGGCGCACTCGTCTCCGTGAGCGTTGCCTGCCGCCCAGACGAGAATGGTCCTTCCGGCGGCACCCGCCTGAGCCATCGCAGCGATCGCCGTTCCGAAGTTGTCGCGGAGATCCTGTTCGCTGTAACTGTCGATGATGCCGCTGTGGCCGACGCTGAGGTTCAGGACATCGACGCGCCGCGCGCCGTCCCGCCACCCGAGGACGGTATTGAACCGTGCCGCCCACCAGGCGTCTGCTCCGTCCAGCCGCGCGAGCGTAATGGGCCGGTATTCCCCCCCTCCCGAGCCGGTTGGAATCGCGAACATGGCGATGTCGGCGCCCCACGCCACGCCGTGGGCCGACCTGTCGGCGAGCGACCGGATGGCCGCGGCTACGCTCGCCACGGCGGTTCCGTGTGACCGCTCATCGCCCGTCTCATCGACTGCGCCGCCCAGGAATCGCTCGGCGATCGTCTTTCCCGCGAAATCCGGATGGTTCTTGTCGATACCGGAGTCGATGAATCCGATGGTGACCCCGGCTCCTGGCGCCGCGTCCTCACCCTTGAGCTGGCTGAGATGGGCATAGGCGTAGTCCGCGTTGACGTGGCCCAGGCCCCATTGGGTCTTGAAGTTCTTGTGCTCGCGGTAGTTCGCAGCACGCTGCTCGGCCGTGGACTCGAACTCCGCGACCGAGACGCAGGTCCCGTCGTGAATCGGGATACATGCCGCGGGTGGTGGCTGCGGTTCCGGTTCCGGCTGCGGTTGCGGCTGCGGCTCCGGCTGCGGCTCCGATTTCGGCTCTGGCTCCGGTCGTGGCTGCTCGGTCTCGGGAGGCTCCGCCTCCGGTTGCATTCTGGCCATGCCTCTGGTCGCGCACGCGCCGAGAGACAGCAGCGCGAGGAGCACGACGAAGCACGCGAGCGGTGACTTGCGCATTCGGTTTATCGGTGGTCTCCAGACGAGGCGACGATGCCGTTGATAGGCCGTACGTCGCGTCTGATCAAGGCCGGAGTCCCACAACCAGGCCGACGCCGTCGCGGCCACGATGCCCGGCGGTGATGAGCGGACAACGGCGGGCGGGCGTGGTATGAGTGAGGCATGCTCAAACGTCCGAAGATCGCCGTGATCGGCGCCGGCAACGTCGGCGCCACCTGTGCCCATTGGCTGGTCGCCCAGGAGCTGGGCGACGTCGTGCTCCTCGACATCCCGAAGGTGGCCGACCAGACGCGGGGCAAGGCGCTCGACCTGTACGAGGCCACGCCCATCGAGCGGCTGGACTGCCGCGTGACCGGCACCGACGACTACGCGGAGCTGGCCGGCTCCGACATCGTCGTGCTGACCGCCGGGTTGCCGCGCCGGCCCGGCATGAGCCGCGACGACCTGATCAAGGTCAACGCCGGCATCGTCGCCAGCGTCGCGGGCGAGGTTCGCGAACGCGTGCCCGACTGCATCCTGATCGTCATGACCAACCCGCTCGACGCCATGGTCTACGCCGCCTGGAAGGCGAGCGGCTTTCCGCCCGAGCGCATCGTCGGCCAGGCCGGCTGCCTGGATGTGGCGCGCTTCAAGGCCTTCATCGCCGAGGAGACCGGCTACAGCGTGGAGGATATCAACGCGCTGCTGCTCGGCGGCCACGGCGACGACATGGTGCCGTTGCCGCGCTTCACCAACGTCGGCGGCATCCCGGTGACCGAGCTGATGAGCGCCGAACGGCTGGACGAATTGGTAGAACGCACCAAGACCGGCGGGGGCGAGATCGTCGAGCTGATGGGAACCAGCTCCTACTACGCGGCGGCGGCGGCCATCCTGCAGATGGTCGAAGCGATCGTCCGCGACAAGAAGCGCATCCTGCCGTGCGCGGCGCTCTGCCAGGGCGAGTACGGCGCCGACGGAATCTTCGTCGGCGTGCCGTGCGTGCTCGGCGCCGGCGGCGTCGAGCGGATCATCGAGGTCAATCTCGAAGACGAGGAGCGCGCGGCGTTCGCGACCTCGGCCGGCCACGTGCGCGAGCTGGTGGACGTGTTGCGCACGCTGTTCCCGGAGCTCGCCTGAGGTGGCGGACGCAGGGTCCCCCCACTTCCGTGAGGAGACCGACTCCCTCGGCCCGGTGCGCGTTCCGGCCGACCGCTACTGGGGCGCGCAGACCGAGCGCTCGCGCAACAACTTCCGCATCGGCGGCGAACGCATGCCGATCGAGGTGGTGCGCGCCTTCGGGATCCTCAAGAAGGCGGCGGCGCTCGCCAACGCGGAGCTCGGCGTGCTGGAGGTGGGCAAGCGCGACCTGATCGTGCGCGTCGCCGATCAGATCATCGCCGGCGATCTGGACGACCATTTCCCGCTGGTCGTCTGGCAGACCGGCAGCGGCACGCAGTCGAACATGAACGTCAACGAGGTGATCTCCAACCGCGCCATCGAGCTGGCCGGCGGCGAGCTCGGCAGCAAGACGCCGATCCACCCCAACGACGACGTCAACCGCTCGCAGTCCTCCAACGACACCTTCCCGACGGCCATGCACATCGCCGCCGTCACGGCGCTGCGCGAGCGCCTCCTGCCGGCCGCGACGACGTTGCAGGAGGCGCTTGCGGACAAGCGCGACGCGTTCGCGAAGATCGTCAAGATCGGCCGCACGCACCTGATGGACGCGGTGCCGCTGACGCTCGGCCAGGAATTCTCCGGCTACGCGGAGCAGGTCAAGCGCGGCCGGGAGCGGGTCGAGCGATCGCTGCCGGACCTCTACGAGCTGGCGTTGGGCGGGACCGCGGTCGGCACCGGGCTGAACGCGCCGCCGGGATTCGCCGAGCGCGTCGCGGCCTGGATCGGCCGGCTCACCGGCGAGCCGTTCGTGAGCGCTCCGAACAAGTTCGAGGCGCTGGCCGCGCACGACGCGATCGTGGAGGCGTCCGGCGCCCTGAAGACGCTGGCGGTGGCGCTCATGAAGATCGCCAACGACATCCGCTGGCTCGGCTCGGGGCCGCGCTCCGGGCTGGGCGAGTTGCGGCTGCCGGAGAACGAGCCGGGCAGCTCGATCATGCCGGGCAAGGTCAACCCCACCCAGTGCGAGGCGCTGACCATGGTCTGCGCCCGCGTGTTCGGCAACGACACCGCCATCACCGTGGCCGGCGCATCCGGCAACTTCGAGCTCAACGTCTTCAAGCCGGTGCTGATCGACAGCCTGCTGCAGTCCATCCGGCTTCTGGGCGACGGCATGAACAGCTTCACCGAGCACTGCGTGACCGGCATCGAGGCGGACGTCGACCGGATCGAAGAGCTGGTGCAGCGCTCGCTCATGCTGGTGACCGCCCTCAACCCCCACATCGGCTACGACAACGCGGCGACGATCGCCAAGACCGCCCACCGCGAAGGCATCACCCTGCGCGAAGCCGCGGTCGCGAGCGGCCACCTGACCGCCGAGCAATATGACCAGTGGGTGTGTCCCGAGGAGATGACCGGCACCGAGGGGTGATCCTCGGCCCCCTCGCATCGACCGGCATCGCGATGAGCGTGACCATCGAAATCTCGGGTGATGCCGAGGAGATCGTCGAGCTGCTCAGGCAGGTGCACGAAGAGCACCGCCAGCGGCGCCCGCAGTGGTTCAAACCGTTCGACCGGACGGCGGCGCTGGAGGGCCAGCGCTTCCTCCTGTCGCGCGAGGGCGTTCAGATGTTCGTGGCGCGTGTCGAGGGCGTCTGCGTCGGCTACGCGTTGGTGTGCTGAACGGGTTCGGGAGGAGAACCCGTTCCGATACGCCAGCCGGTCGCTCATGGTGGACCAGATGGCGGTCTCGAGGGCGCACCGCCGGCGGGGGATCGGCGCGCTGCTGATGGAACGGATCCGGGCCGAGGCCGCCTTGAGAGGCGCGCAGCGCGTGGAGCTGCACGTCTACAGCGACAATAACGACGCTCGGCGATTCTACCAGGCGCAGGGCTTCGTTCGCTTCCAGGACGTGCTGGAGTCGAGTTGAGGATGTCGTAGAGCGTCTGCCGGGATATCCCCAGCGCATCGCAACGGCCTTCTTGCTCATGGAAAGCGGGCAGGATGTCCTCGCGCAGGATCTCCCCGGGATGCACGGTCTATGGATGGGTGTCTCTCGATCATCTGTGACGCTCGACGAGCGGCGTGCCCCACGTGACACGTCCCTCGGTCTGGAGCCTCAGGTGCCCGTCCTCGACCCATGGAGCTACCACGTCGCGCAGAGCCGAGTCGAAGGCGGCAACACGGTCGGCGAACATCGTCTCGCGTGCCAGCCCGCCACGTGAATGCCAGGACATGACGTAATCATCCACCGATTGCCGGTTACGATCGGGTGGCGTGCGCCAATCGCCTGCGAGGCGGAAGTGCCCCCGCTCGATGACCTCTTCGATCAGGTCATATGATTGCCATTTGCGATATACGGAGTACGTTGCGACCAGCGTATCGAGTTCATTCTGCCAGGGGACCGGTCGTTCGTAGCGACAGACCAGCGCCAGATGAGGTGGTCCCGAAAAACTGGACATGTGGTTAAGGTGTATTCCAGGGCCATGAGGAGGGCCAACGGGATGGCGACGAAACGGCGTCGATTCACAGCGGAGTTCAAAGCGCGGGTGGCCATGGAGGCGCTGCGCGGGGACCGCACGATCCAGGCGATCGCAGCCAAGCATGAGGTGCATCCGAACCAAATCAGCGGCTGGAAGCGGCAGGCGCAGGAGGGTCTGCGGGAACTGTTCGCCCGCGACCGCGGGCGCCGCCAAGCAGATCAGGAGGCGATCATCCACGACCTGCACGCGAAGATCGGGGAGTTGACCGTGGAGCGCGATTTTTTATCACGCGGGCTCGGGAACTGAATGGCGAGCAGCGACGGATGATGATCGAACGGGAGCACGCCACCCTGAGCATGAGCCATCAGTGCCGGCTGCTGGGACTGAGCCGCTCGGCACTGTACTACCGGCCGGCGGGACACAGCGCGGCGACGCTGGCGCTGATGCGCCGCATCGACGAGCTGTATCTACGCTACCCGTTCTACGGCAGCCGTCAGATGGCGCGCCATCTGGCGCGCGAGGGGGTGAGCGTCGGTCGCCACCGGGTGCGCCGGCTGATGGGCTTGGAGGCGATCTACCGCAAGCCGCGCACCACCATCGCGAACCCGGAGCACCGAGTGTATCCGTATCTTCTGAAAGGTCTTACGATCGAGCGGCCGAATCACGTGTGGTGTGCCGACATCACCTATATCCCGGTGCAAGACGGGTTCCTGTACTTGGTGGCGGTCATGGACTGGGCAAGCCGTCAGGTGCTGGCGTGGCGGCTGAGCAACACGTTGGACACCGAGTTCTGCCTGCAGGCGTTGAGCGACGCGCTGGAGATCTGCGGGACGCCTGCGATCTTCAACACCGATCAGGGCAGCCAGTTCACGAGCATCGCGTTCACGGGACTGCTTGAGGAGGCCGGCATACGGTGCTCGATGGACGGCCGCGGTCGTTGTCTGGACAACGTGTTCATCGAACGGCTGTGGCGATCGCTGAAGTACGAGGCGGTATACCTGCATGAGCTGGCCGACGGCTTCGCGGCGCAACGGGTGATCGCCGAATGGATCGAGTTCTACAACGAGGTGCGACCGCACTCGGCTCTCGCTGGCCGCACGCCGGCCGAAGCGTACCGAGACGGCGTGCCGGCACTGGCAAAGGAGGTGGCGTAGCCGACAATGAACGGCAGGCGGCACGTGCGGGATACGAGGGGCACCCGAGCGCGAGCGGGTGGCCAGCCGTGGGGAGTTTTATCCACATATCCACAGGCTCGGCCACCCCCTCCCCCGGACCCCCACCCCCTTTACCGCCGCCTGTTCTCAAGAGGGAGGGGCAGGTTGACAACCAACGGAATACACCTCAACCTACCGCTCTGGCTGTCTAGCGCACCGGGACCACATCAACCATCGGTTATATGGTCTGCGAAATGGCGTGGCATCGTACTCCGGTTTTCGGTCACGAGAACGTAACCGTTCTGGTCCATCCAGACAAGAAGCTCGCTGTCTGACGTACCGTTCGGAGGCGCTCCTGCATCACCGCCGACAGTACTTCGATCCGAGTGTCAAGGCTGAGAAGCTGTCGCTGGATCACCGGGTTTACATGCTCGTCCAGCAAGAAGCGAATCACTCAGAGATCTTGAGACCAGGAGTCTGCACCCAAAGCGTCTTTCGATAACGGTCGAGCTTCTTGCGCGACTCGATGACGAACTCTGGTCGGTTCCGATCCTGCTTCTGCCAGTCCCCTTCCTGCAGACGCATGACTCGACAAAGATACTCGTCCACTTCGTTTCTATTGGCCAGGTAGTAACAAATTGTCGCATCGATTTCACTGCGTGTCAGCGTTGGGTAGCGCCGCAGGAGTTCATCTGCGCTTGCGCCGTGGCGATAGTCGCGCAATACATGCTCGATCCCGATGCGGTGTCCCTTGATTCGAATCGCGCAGTCATTGACGAAGTCGAAGTAGCTCTCCAGTTGCATCGAACATATCCTCATTCTTCGATGTGCCGTGAGTGTAGCATAGCACGGCAGCGACACGATCAAGGGCCACACAGACCGAGTGCCATCGCTTCCTCGGCCTGGAGGTCGCGGCATGCGGAACTGGCGGAGATTACCGAGCGATCTGCACAGGCGCCGTTCGTTGTTCGTAGAACTGCTGGGTGAGGCGGTAGAAGCGGGCCGCCATCGATCCGTTGACGATGAAGCCCAGCAGGGGGCCGATCACGGGGAGGAAGCCGAAGGCGAGCTTCCACAGATGGGCCACCCGCATCTTGGCCGATACGGCGGAGATCAACTCCTCGGGCGTGGTGGCTTCGTCGTCCCGATCCCTTCCCGCCCATCGCAGGAGCACGCGCTCGAAGTCGTCGGCGTGTTCGTCCTCGCGGGCGGCCTTGAGGCCGGCCTGCCAGCAGATGCCCTGCAGCACGCTCAGGAACATGCCGGTCTCCACTCGGCTGAACCAGAGGTGCCGAACCGGGACCGAAATGACCGCGAACCCGAACGATCCCGCCATCATCCTGGCCTTGCGCAGCGAGTCTCCGACTCGCGCCATCCTGCGGACGTGGCGCATCCACTCCTCGGAGCGGTGCTCTGACAGGTAGCGCTCTACCTCTCTTCGGGTCGATACGGTGGATCGGTCCTTCCGTCTGTCGCGATGCGGTCGCGGTGGTGGCGGGATCGCGAAGTCGTCCGGCAGGGGCCGGAACCCGGTTGACTTGAGCTCGCGGAAGTATTCCTTCGCAAGGTCGTGGAAGCGAAGCGCGAGTGCCCCGTCGATCCGGTACGCGGCGACCGGTCCCACGATCGGCACGAATCCCAGAGCCAGCTTGAAAAAGCGGGAGGCGCGCAGTCGGCGGACCACTGCCTCGGCCAGCTCCTCGGGTTCGGGACGATCGTCGTCAAGGTCGTCCTCTTCGGTCCGTTGCCGAGCCCAGCGATGCAGCACGCATTCGAAGTCGTGGCGGGCATCGACCTCGATACCGGTCTGAAAGCCGATCTCCCAGCACCGGTACCGCAGCGTTTCCAGCGGAGTGGGGGCGCCTCGCCGCGCGCGCCGTAGGTGCAGTACCGGAATGAGGTTCTCGACCGATCCGTCGATCCCGGCTTGCGTCTTCGTGTGCTTGCGGCCAGAGCGAAAGTCCGGATGCCGGCGCATGGAGTCGCGAAGCTCACTCAGGCGCTCAGGGTGGTCCTCCGCGAGAAACCGCTCCACCCGATCGCGTATCCGGCTGACGCCAGTTGCGTCCATGTGGCGCTCCTGACACAGACGGTACGCATGGAGCGTGGGATGGGCAAAGGCGCGCTCGTTCGCTTGCGCCGGCAGTCTGCGGGACAGTAGCTCCCGTGTCAGTTCTCAGGCGGTTGCGGAAAGGGATTCTCGATCGTCAGACCTTCGATGGTCTGGCCATGGCTCAAGCCTTCACTGAGCAGTCCGGCGCAGCCTGCTTCCAGACCAGCCCGGGGTCGAGGAGCCTGCGCACGAACACGTAGCCCTCTTCGGCGAGCCGGCGCTGCAGCAGGGCTGGCTCGGTATCGACAGCCGTCTCCAACAGCGCATTCATGCGAGTCTTGGCCAGGCGGAGCGTCTGGCAAGAGAGAACACTACCAGTCACTCCTGAGCTGGACAGTCGTCGATGACGATGGGGCACCACTGGCCGTCAAACGGCTGATCGTCGAAGTATGCTATCCGATTCGGAATAGTGCGCCGGATGGCTTCGGCCGTAAGCGTGGGTATCCTGTTGGAGCGGTATCGGACTGCAATATAGGCCAGGAAACTCTCTGCAAGATCTTCTCTCCATGGGTGGTCGCGTGCGTAGGCGGAGATGAACCTTCCATCCTTCTCCTGGGCGGCAAGCCAGGCCTCGGCACGGCGATGATCTCGGTCTAGCGCCGCGTGCACCGCCTCGTGTACCAGGACTTCCTCCAGGACACCGCGCTCCTCATAGTCCAGCCCGCCTGAGGAATAGATGAGCAGGCCGCGGGAGCCGCCGCCGAAAAGCCTGGTGCCGCTGTGAATCGACACGGTTCCCAAGCCGGCTCGCAATAGAGCCGGCAGTCTTCCGATGACGTCAGCATATTTCCATGCCTCAGAACGAGCTCTCCTCTGACTGCCAAACTCGGCATTCACCCTTACCTCGATGTTCATTCCTTCTACGTACGACGCGTCGAACACGAAGGCCTCGACGTCGACGACGCTACCCGCCCGCCGGTCGAACATCTCCCGGTGGTACTTTCCCTTGTAGGTGAGTTCTCGAAACGATGTGGGATCTCTTTCCCTGATGACGTCCAGGTTGCGCAGTTTGATTGGTGAAACGGGGCCGAGCTCATCGGTCAACGGGTTTCCATGCACAGACAACCCTCTCAATTTGGAGAGTTCGCGGACCTCTTCGGGTATGCTGCCCGTCAACCGATTGTCGTTGAGATAAAGATGCACGAGATTGTCAAGCTGACCGAGTTGTTGGGGTATGCTGCCCGTCAACCGATTGTCGTTGAGATAAAGATACACGAGACTGTGAAGCTGACCGAGTTGTTCGGGAAGGGAGCCGCTCAACCCGTGCCCCTGGAGGCGCACTCCGGTGACTCGCATGGGATCGCCGGAAACCGTTACGCCATCCCACCAAACCATGGGAACGTCCGGGGACCAGTTGAGCTGTGCGCTGTCTTCGGTCCCGGTCAGCACGTCCCTTGCGGCCAACAGCGCCTGGCAGTCCTTTGCCAAGGCGGAATGGGCGATCCAGGCTGACAACGCCGCGCCTTTGAGGCACGACTGTCCGGAGCCTGTGGATGGCCGCAGGGATCGCGCAAACGTCGCCAGCGCGTCGGCGGGCAACCGGTTGTTCGAAATGTCGAAGTAACTGAGCCGCGTGAGGTTGCCGAGTTGCTCTGGAATGGGGCCGGACAGACGGTTACGGTCGAGATACAACGATACCAGGCCTGTGAGTTGGCCGAATGTCTCCGGAACAGGACCGGTCAGTTCGTTCCGGCGCAGGCTCAGAAACCTCAAGTGGCTGAGTTGGCCGAGCTCTGCGGGAATGGGTCCAGTCAATCTATTGTAGGAGAGATTCAGGGACGTCAACGCGTGGAGCTGGCCCAGTTCCGCGGGAATCGGTCCGCCCAATCGGTTGTTCGAGAGTTTCAAGCGTGTCAGATTGCCGAGGCGACCGAGTTGTGGATTCAATGCTCCCGCGCAGACCTCGTTCAGTGAGATCCAGGGATGTCACGCGGCGGGCACCAGGGCCGACAACTTCAACATCTACTCCATCCCACCTGTGGATGGGAACGCCCGTAGACCAGTTGAGATCAGCCGCACTTGGCAAGCCGACCAACGTGGGCCTTGCTGATAGCAACGCTTCGCAATCGGACACCAGGCCGGGATTGTCTGCCGCGTCCGAGACGGCAGCGCTCGTCGAGCACGAAGGTCCGGTGGACGCCGGCGAGGGAGCTGGAGTTGACCCGCTTTCGTGGACACATCGAGAGTGAGCACGAGAGGAGGGATCTACCATGGCGAGAACGCATCAAGCGTACCCACCTGAGTTCCGCCAGCAGATGGTCGAGCTGGTACAGTCTGGGAGGACGCCGAACGAATTGGCTCGGGAGTACGAGGCTTCAGCCGGGTCCATCCGCAACTGGGTGGCCCAGAGTGAGCGCGACGCAGGACAGCGCAACGACGGTATGAGCACCGACGAGCTGCTGGAGCTGCGGCGGCTGCGGCGCGAGAACAAGCAGCTGCGAACGGAGCGCGACATCCTAAAACGAGCGGCGGCTTGGTTCGCACGGGAGAGCGACGCGATCCCCGAGAGGGATTCGAGTTCGTGAAGGCGAATCAGGCCGCCTGGCCGGTGCGCACCATGTGTCGGGTGCTGGGTCTCTCCCCCAGCGGCTACTACGCATGGGTGCGTGGAGCTCCGTCGGCACGAGCGCGGCGGGATGCGCACCTGACCGAGCGGATCAAGGAGATCTGGAGCGCCAACCGCGAGGTGTACGGACGGCCGCGGATCCACGCCGAGCTGCAGGCCGGCGGCGAGCGGATCGGCGCGAAGCGGGTCGGGCGCCTGATGCGCCGTGCCGGGATCGCGGGCGCCAGCCGCAGGCGTTCGACGAAGACCACCACGCGCGAGCAGCGCGCTGCCCGCGTGGCGCCGGATCTGGTCGATCGGGACTTCAGCGCCGCTGGCGCCGATCGGCTGTGGGTGGCCGACATCACCTATGTAAGGACGTGGACGGGGTTTATGTACGTGGCGGTGGTGCTGGATGCCTGGAGTCGCCGGGTGGTGGGCTGGTCGATGGCCGCCCACCTGCGCACCGAACTGGTCCTGGATGCGCTGAACATGGCGATCTGGCGGCGACGGCCGCAGGAAGTGGTTCACCACAGCGACCAGGGTTCGCAGTACACGTCGATCGCGTTCGGGGCACGGTGCAGGGAGGCCGGCGTACGACCGTCGACCGGCTCGGTGGGCGATGCGTACGACAACGCGCTCTGCGAAAGCTTCTTCGCGACCCTGGAGTGTGAGTTGCTGGAGCGGCGCAGCTTTCGCAGCCACGCCGAGGCGCGCATGGCGATCTTCGAGTTCCTGGAAGGCTTCTACAATCGGCGCCGGCGCCATTCAGCGCTGGGATACCAGTCACCGGCCGACTTCGAAGACAACCAGGGGGAGGCGGCAGCATGAGTGCGCCCACCTTGGCGATACGAGCGCGCCACGCCGCCCGACGCCGTCATTCAGCGTCGATTCGCGATCTGAGAGCTGATCGCCATCCGAACGAGCCCCATAGCGGCCCGCTACGGCCCTTGCGAGCGGTGGGGGGTACCCTGGTGGGACACCCGCTGGATCGGCCCTCCATGGCGCTTGGCCGCGGCGGCCCTGCCTGCATATCACCGGCCGCTGGGCTGCAGCGTCCCGTCCTCGACGCCGTCTCCACGGCCCGGAGATGGTCGGCACCGCGTACCATTCGCTTGACGTACCGGCTCTGTCGGCAGGACTGTTCGCTCTGCGACGGAGTCACGAACCGCAGAAGTTACCCGTCCACCAAACCGGGTCAACTCCAAGCGGACTGTGCAAGTGCTGACGTCGCCGCGACGAGTGCTGCGAGAACGACCGACCGAACCCTCATCGTCACGACCGCACTCCCCGAATCGATGGTACTTCTCGTGTCAGCGCGGTGCAAGGGGACGGTAGCCGTCGCTTGAGATGTCTCCCAGGTGCAGCAATTCTCGGTGAACCGTAGTGTGAGGGTGGGTATGGGGAGCAAGTGGGGCATCTACGGTAGTTGCGAGATCGGGCCATCTGCATAACTCATTGACGTATAAATAATTATACACACGAGACAGTAGTGCATGGAATTGCCATGCTCTGCTCAGATGTCCAGAGGTCGGCGCAGAGGCCCAATTCTCCTTCGCTTTCTTGCTCTGTTGCGAGCCCTGCAACAGCGCGTCGCCTCGATCCGCGACTCCCGGCAAGCCCACAAGGTCCGTTACTCCTTGCATGACTGAGGTGGTCCCGAAAAACTGGACATGTGGTTAAGGTGTATTCCAGGGCCATGAGGAGGGCCAACGGGATGGCGACGGAGTGGCGAATTCCTGCAGTCGCCGAGCGGCATCGTCGCGACCGCGCTGTACTTGATGCCCGAGATCACCGAGGCCGTGCTCGACGGCGGCGTGGTGACGGCGCATTACAACTTCGGCTCGGACGACTCGGGCTGGCGATCGCTGCCGAACGTTTTCCAGTTCACCACCCTTTCGGTGGCCGTGATCGATTACCTGTACGCGCCCGGCGAGTTCTTCGTGCAGATCACGTCGCCCGACCCGATCGCGGTCTCCGCGACCATCGCAGCAATCGACGGGTACGGGCTGCGCGTCGTCGTGCTGCCTCCGGGAGCATGACGATGCGCGGCTTGCAATGGATCGCCCTGCCGCTTGCGCTCGTCGTCGTGGCCGCCTGCGATATGAACTGCGTGCCCACGTCGAAGGCACCTACACCGGCCGCGTCACCGTGGCCGCGCCGGAGTTCGACATCTCCGTGGTCGGCCAGATGCGCGTTGTGGCCAAGCAGTCGGGCTTGCAGGTGACCCTATCGGGCTCGCAGACCTTCGACGGCATCACGTCGGGCCTGACGGCGACCACGGGTACGATCAGCGCCACAGGGGTGTTCACCGCGGAGGAAAGCGGCCTCATCGACGCCGAGGAGGCGCTGCAGGGCGGCCTCTGCGGATCGCTGCGGCCGATCAGCTCGTCGGTCGTCTTCGCAGACGGTCGCCTTGAAATGGAAGCGTCCGTACGATCGTCCGTGTGCGGATTGATCACCTACCATGCGAACCTATCTCGTTAGTTCGCGCCGCTGGCGCCGGCGCTCGCCGTCATCACGGCGTCCGCGGAGATGGGCCCCCGACCGTGACCACGGCCGAGGGCACTCGCGTGCCCGATGTCGCCGGCACCCACGGGCAACCTGACGGTCACGCAACAGGCGCCGGGCGCCTCGGTGACGTACCGTACGGCGCTCACTCGTTAGCGTAAGGCGTCCACCGTGCGCTTCGTGACGGCCAAGTCGTACATGGTTGCAGGTTTCATTGCGCCGGCCGGTCGGCGGCTTCGAGCGCCGACAGGACCCGCCGCAGTTTCGTATCCACTCGCGTTCACGTACTTCGTCTCCCGCTTGCTCGGGTAGTTGCGAAGCGCGTGTATGGAATGCTCCCGTTGTCTCAACCCGGAGTATTCACGCCTCGGTCCGAAAGTTGGCTGAATTGAGGATCCGTGGCGATTCGCGCTGGGGATCGGCGACAGCGCGGACCGAGGTTGAGGCTCATGATCAGATGGGCCGCTGCGTCCGGGATCCACGGGCCGTGATTGAGCGCGTCTGACCGGTTCGCGGGCTTCCCGAGCGGATTGGCGGACACTACGCTTCGTTTCAAATCTGTGGTCAACGCAGCGTTAGTTACGGGCTCTTCTCCGATGGCGCGGAGGACATATTCACGGCGGTTGCGGCGGGACGCCCTGTCCAGTTCCACTGCCGTGAGGAGTAGCGGTGCCAAGTGCGGCGTCTGAGCCGCGCCGTCCTCGTACCATTCGAGGAACCCGAAGGCGGCAAAGAGCGTGTTCACCCCTCGGTCACGGAGGTCCGATCGTGAGCGCTCGCGGAGCACACGAAGGCGCGGGCCGAGGTCCTGCTCATGAAGCAACGTCTGCAAGAGCGCGGCTTGGTCTTGTACATCGTGGTCTCCGTCTTTGGGAGAGAGCAAGTCGAAGGACGGACTGATGCCGTGTCGGCGCGCCAAGTTCTCGGGGGACAGATTCCGCTTGGGTTTCCAATCGCCTCTGTGTAGGAGAAGACGTACGTGATCGCGAGCCTCACGTTCGAGTACATCGGAGGTCGGCCCGGGCCCCCCTGATTGCTGCAGGTGCCTGCTGGCCTCTCGGTATGTGAGACTGCGTGCCTTGTGGTCGGAAAGCGCCTGCTTGAACTCCGGGTCGTCCTCGTCGTCAGGGACATCGCGCGGTTCCGGCAGTGGCGCCACTTCAAACGATTCGTCTTGGTGGAGACGGACGAACACATCGTCGTGTGATGCGTTGACGACGCGGATCTGGGCTCTGACGTTATGGTCGTGTGAACAGGACAGCAACGGATTACGGAGAGTCAGCCCGAGAAGCTGCCGGCGGAAGTCGGCAATCTGCTTGTCGATATGCTTGTCGAGATCGCTCATCGGTGGCGCAGCTCGGCGGCGCCGATGCCGGCGTAGTCGTTGCCGGCGTAGAACATGAGGGTGCGGGTTCCGCCGGGACCTTCGTGGCGGATTACCGACGGGTAGCAGGTCATCTCGGAGTCCCAGCCGGATTCGCTCACGTCGACCACCGGGTCGGGGAGCCACTTGAAGTGGATGCCGTCGGCGCTCCGCGCATAGTGGATGCGGTAGTGCTCGCCGTCGACGGCGCAACTGAACCACATGTGGAAGAGGTCGCCGGAGCGCTCCACGAACGGCTTGGAGCAGGTCGAGACGAGGTGGCCGATGCGCGGCGGCAGGTTCAGCAGCGCTCCCGCGGCGTGCGGGACGAAGGTGTGGCCGCCGTCGCGTGAGACGGCGAGCGCGGTGGAGATCCGCCCCCAGTCGGCGGTCGGCACGGACAGGGCCGTGTAGTACATCCAGTGCTCGTCGCCCACCGGGATCACCGCGCACGATCCGGTGCCGTTCTCGTCGGGGGCGCCGCTCCGCCCGAGATCCAGCAGCGGCCGGCCGTCGCGCCGCCAGGTGACGCCCGCGTCGTCGCTCTGTGCCATGCAGGTCTGGTAGCGCTTCTGGTGCGGGTCATGCGGGAGGAACGAGCCGTCCCATGCCGCGTAGTACAGGTGCCAGTGGGTGTCGGTGATCCGCACCACCCACGGGTAGGCGGCCATGTGCGAGTCGGTCGCCCCTTCGCCGCCCAGATCGATCAGCGGCTCCTCGCTCACCATGCGCCAGTCGAGCGGGTCGTCGAGCGGCGCCTCCGCCAGCCCGATCCGCGTGAGCTTGCGGCGCTCGCTGAAGAACTGCAGGCCGTGCAGGTACATCAGGTAGCGGTCCGCGGTGCGGAAGACGCACGGCGCCGACGGGCGCTGACTCCACACGGCCTCATCCCGCTGCGGGAAGATGACGCCCAGCTTGCGCCAGCGCTGGGTCATCGCGGGATCACGACACCAAGGCGGAAATGCACCCTCACTCCCCGGCGGGGTCGCGGAGCTCGGCGGCCAGGAACTCGCGGTTGAGGCGCGCGATGGTGTCGAAGGAGATGCCCTTGGGGCACTCCGCCTCGCATTCCGCCTCGTTCGTGCAGTTGCCGAACCCCTCGGCGTCCATGGCGCGCACCATGGCGCGGGCGCGCCGGCGCCGCTCCGGCTGCCCCTGCGGCAGCCGCCCCAGGTGGGTGAGCTTGGCGCTGGTGAACAGCATCGCCGATGCGTTCTTGCAGGCCGCCACGCACGCGCCGCAGCCGATGCAGGCGGCCGCGTCCAGGGACGCCTCCGCGTCCACCTTGGCGACCGGCACCGCGTTCGCCTCCGGGGCGCTGCCGGTGTTGACCGAGATGTAGCCGCCCGACTGGATGATCCGGTCGAAGGCGCCGCGGTCCACGACCAGGTCCTTGATCACCGGGAAGGCGCGCGCCCGCCACGGCTCGACCACCAGCGTGTCGCCGTCGGCGAAGTGGCGCATGTGCAGTTGGCAGACGGTGGTCCCCGCCAGCGGGCCGTGCGCGCGGCCGTCGATCATGAAGCCGCACGAGCCGCAGATGCCCTCCCGGCAGTCGTGCTCGAAGGCGATCGGTTCCTCGCCGCGCCGCTCCAGGGAGTCGTTGAGCACGTCCAGCATCTCCAGGAACGACATGTCGGGGGAGACGTCGGGCATCTCGTAGTCGACCAGCCGTCCCTTGCGCTCCTCGCGTCCCTGCCGCCACACGCGCAACCGCACCCTCACTTGTAGCTCCTGGCGGTGGGATGGGCGACGTCGAAGGTGAGGTCCTCGCGGTGCAGCCGCGCGTCCGTGCCGACGCCCTGGTGCTCCCAGGCGGCGACATAGGAGAAGCGCTCGTCGTCGCGCAGGGCCTCGTTGTCCGGGGTCTGGTGCTCGACGCGGAAGTGAGAGCCGCACGACTCCTCGCGGTGCAGCGCGTCCTGCACGATCAGGTCCCCGAACTCCAGGAAGTCGGCCACGCGGCCGGCCCGCTCCAGCACCGTGTTGAGGTCGGCGGCGCTGCCCGGCACCGACGCCTCCGCCCAGAAGCGGTCGCGCAATTCGGCGATCTCGCCTCTGGCCTCCGCGAGCCCATCGGCGCTGCGCGCCATGCCTGCCTTTTCCCAGAGAATGCGGCCCAAGCGGCGGTGGAAATCCTCCACCGGCGTGCCGCCGTTCAGGGCGGTCAGGCGCCCGATCTGCTCGGCCGCCTGCCGCTCGGCGTCGGCAAACGCCGCGTGGCCGGTGTCGATGTCCGGCAGCGGCGCGGTGGCGAGATAGCCGCCCAGCGTGTAGGGGATGACGAAGTAGCCGTCCGCCAGTCCCTGCATCAGCGCGCTGGCGCCCAGGCGATTGGCTCCGTGGTCGGAGAAGTTGGCCTCGCCCAGCGCGAACAGGCCCGGGATCGTGGTCATCAGGTTGTAGTCCACCCACAGGCCGCCCATCGTGTAGTGCACGGCCGGATAGATCCGCATCGGCCCGGTGTAGGCGTCCTCGCCCGTGATCATCTGGTACATCTGGAAGAGATTGCCGTAGCGCTCGCGGATGGTTTCCACGCCGAGCCGCCCGATGGCGTCGCGCAGGTCCAGGTAGACCGCCTGGCCGGTGGCGCCCACGCCGCGGCCGGCGTCGCACACCTCCTTGGCGGCCCGCGAGGCCACGTCGCGCGGCACCAGGTTGCCGAACGCCGGGTAGCGCTCCTCCAGGAAGTAGGAGCGGTCCGCCTCCGGAATCTCCGCGGGCGTGCGGGCGTCGTCGGTGGCACGCGGCACCCAGACGCGGCCGTCGTTGCGCAGGCTCTCGCTCATCAGGGTCAGCTTGGACTGATGCTCACCCGACACCGGGATGCAGGTCGGGTGGATCTGCACGTAGCACGGGTTGGCGAACAGCGCGCCGCGTTTGTGGACGCGGTAGGTGGCGGTGACGTTGCTGGACTTGGCGTTGGTGGACAGGTAGTAGGCGTTGCCGTAGCCGCCGGTGGCCAGCAGCACCGCGTGCGCGGCGTGGGTCTCGATGCTGCCGTCGACCAGATTGCGGGCGACGATGCCGCGCGCGGTGCCGTCCACGACGACCACGTCCAGCATCTCCCGCCGGGTCAGCATGCGCACCTGGCCGGCGGCGACCTGGCGGCTGAGCGCCCCGTAGGCGCCGAGCAGAAGCTGCTGCCCGGTTTGGCCGCGGGCGTAGAAGGTGCGCGACACCTGCGCGCCGCCGAACGAACGGTTGGCCAGCAGCCCGCCGTACTCGCGCGCGAACGGCACCCCCTGCGCCACGCACTGGTCGATGATCAGGTTGGAGATCTCCGCCAGCCGGTGGACGTTGGACTCGCGCGCGCGGTAGTCGCCGCCCTTGATGGTGTCATAGAACAGCCGGAAGACGCTGTCGCCGTCGTTCGGGTAGTTCTTGGCGGCGTTGATGCCGCCCTGCGCGGCGATGCTGTGGGCGCGCCGCGCGCTGTCCTGCAGGCACAGGCAGGTCACCTGGTAGCCCATCTCCGCGAGCGACGCGGCGGCCGAGGCGCCGGCCAGTCCGGAGCCGACCACGATCACCGAGTAGCGCCGCCGGTTGGCCGGGTTGACCAGCTTCAGGTCGAAGCGGTGCTTCGTCCAGCGTTCGGAGAGCTCGCCGGAGGGCGCGTGGCCGTCGAGCGCCTCCTGCGGCTGCGCGCCGCGCCCGACCCGGCCAAGGCGGGACCGTTTCGGCCGGCCCGCTCCGCCGCGCCTCATGCGGCGCCTCCGCCGGCGACGAAGTAGATCGGCAACGATGCGAAGCCGGCCGGCACCGCGATCGCGAAGACGATGCCCACCGCGCGGATCACGCGCGCGTACCGCACCTGATGCAGCCCCAGCGACTTGAAGCCCGACTGAAAGCCGTGCAGCAGATGCCCGGCCAGCAGGATCATCGCCACGACGTACAGCACCGCGTACAGCGGATCGCGGAAGGTGGTGACCACCAGCTCGTACAGCGACACCTCATCCGCATGCGGGCCGAAGCGCGACTCGTAGAAGAACTGCCGGAGATGGATCACCAGGTAGATGAAGACGGCGCTGCCGGTGATCACCATCGTGCGCGACGCCAGGGTGCTCATCCCGGCCGACCGGTTCCTGGCGTAGCGGACCGGCCGAGCCCTGCGGTTCTGGGCGGTGAGCCACAGGCCGCTGCCCGCGTGTAGCACGATCGAAAGGAACAGCAACACCTCGACGATGCGGATGATCACGTTGGTGGCGAACTCGTGCGCATGCTCCTCGAAGTGCTCGGCGCCGGCATAAAGCAGCAGGTTGCCGTACAGATGGACCACCAGGAACGAGCACAGGAACAGCCCGGTGGCGCCCATCAGCGCCTTCTTGCCGACCGAGGAGGTCAGCAGCCCGAAGAACCAGCGAATCACGCGTCGCCGACTGTACGGGATGAGCGAGGCACGGCGCTACCTCTGGGCGGAACGCCGAGCCGCAGCAATTGCCACAGGTTGCTTCCACCTGGCATCGCGCTACCTCACCGGCGCCTCAGGAGGCCAATTCTTCAGCCTGATCGACCATCTGCTCGACCATCGCCAGGCCGCGGTCCCAGAAGCCCGGATCGGTCAGATCGACGCCCAGCGGCTCCATGATCCGGTGCGGCCAGTCGGACCCGCCGGCCGCGAGCATCTCCACGTAGGAGTCCGCGAACGGGGCGCCGACCTCCCGGTAGCGTGCGTACAGCGCCAGCACCAGCAGCTCGCCGAAGGAGTAGGCGTACACGTAGCCCGGCGTGTGAACGAAGTGGGGAATGTAGCTCCACCATTTGCCGTAGTCCTCGGTCAGGGTGACGCTGTCCCCGAACATCGCCCGCTGCGTGGTCAGCCACAGCTCCGCGAAGCGCTCGGCGGTCAGCTCGCCGTCGTTGCGGCGCGCCTCGTGGATCGCCTGCTCGAAGCGGTTCATCGCGGTCTGGCGAAAGACGGTCGCGAACGTGTCTTCGATGCGGCGTACCAGCATCGCCAGCCGCTCGCGCCGGTCGCCTTCCCGTTCGATCAGGTCCTGGAAGACCAGCATCTCCCCGAACACGGAGGCGGTCTCCGCCGTGGTCAGCGGCGTGTGGAACTGCAGGTACCCCCGCGGGGCGGCAAGCAGCGCGTGCACGCCGTGGCCGAGCTCGTGCGCGAGGGTCATGACGTCGCGCGGCTGCCCCCCGTAGTTGAGCAGCAGGTAGGGGTGATGGGAGGGCACCGACGGGTGGCAGAAGGCACCGCCGCGCTTGCGCGGCTGGATCGGCGCGTCGATCCAGGCGTTGTCGAAGAAGCGCGCGCCCGCCTCGCCGAGCTTATCGCTGAATCCCCGGTAGGCCGACAGCACGGTCTGCACGGCCTCATCCCACCGGTAGCGCCGCGCTCCGGAGGCCAGCGGCGCGTAGCGGTCGTAATCGAACAGCTCGTCGACGTCGAGCAGCCGGCGCTTGAGCCGGTAGTAGCGCTCGACGATGTCGTAGCGGCCGACCACCGCGGCGACCAGCGCGTCGACGATGGCGTCGTCGACCTGATTGTCGAGGTTGCGGTCGCTGATCCAGGTCGGGAAGCTGCGCAGCCGGTCCTCGGACGCCTTGTCGGCCAGCAGCGTGTTGAACACGAACGTCGAGGTGGGCAGCAGCGCCCGCAGTCCCTCGGTCACCGCGGCGGCGGCCCGCTGCCGGAGCGGCCGGTCGGACTGGTGGAGCTTGTTCAGCAGTTCCTCGCGCTGGATCTCGGCGCCGTCGAGCTGGAACTTCGCCGCGCCGTGCGCCTCGTCGAAGTAGCGGACCCAGGCGCGCCGCCCCGTGACCGATTTCTCGCTGAGCACGCGCTCTTCCGGCTCGGTCAGCAGGTGCGGCCTGATGCGGCGGGTGACGCGCAGGAAGTGGCGGTAGTGGGCGATTCGTTCGTCGGCCAGCAGCTCGCCGGCCTGCTCGTCGGCCAGGCCCGCCCACTCCAGCTCGAAGAACAGCAGGGTCTGGTGCAGCCGCGCCGACCGCTCGGTGAGCTTCTGCAGCAGCGCGCCGCGCTGCGCGTCGCCCGTGTCGGTGGACCACGCCAGATGGGCGTAGGTGGCCGCCCTGCCGGCGCGCTCCACGCATCGCTCGTAGCGAGCCACCAGGCCGGCCAGCCCGGCGGCGTCGAGCTGCCCGATGCGGCCGCGGTAGTCGGCGGCCAGCTCGGCGGCCTCCCGGTCCGCGGCTTCCAGGTCGCCGTCGAGCGCCGGGTCGTCGGTGGCGGCGTACAGGTCGGCGAGGTCCCAGCGGACCGCTGCGGCTGATTCGGCTGCGGATGAGGCCATGCTCTCTCTCGTGGTACGGGTGTGAATTCGGGGGCGCGCGCTGCCGCCGGCAGCGTCGCGGCAGTATCATACGTTATGGCTTCCAAAGCAGACGTCACCGACGCCCTGCGCGCGATCGTGGATCCCGACCTGCACCAGGACATCGTCAGCCTGGGGTTCCTGAAAGAGGTGGAGATCGAGGACGGGCACGTGATGGCTCAGATTCACATCACCACGCCCGCCTGCCCCGTGCGGGACGAGTTCAAGACGAAGGCCGAACAGCTGATCGGCGACCTCCCCGGCGTCAAGTCGGTCACGGTCAGGATCACCGCGCCGGAGCAGCGGCGCACGTCGCCGGTCAAGGAGTCCGGCCTGGAGGAGGTTACCTCGATCATCGCCGTGGCTTCCTGCAAGGGCGGCGTCGGCAAGTCGACGGTGGCCGCCGGCATCGCCTGCGAGCTGGCGCGGCGCGGTCATCGGGTCGGCCTGCTGGACGCCGACATCTTCGGCCCGTCGGTGCCCACGCTGTTCAACCGGCATGATCAGCCGCTCACCGCCGGACGCGGCAACCTGCTCGCGCCGGTCGCGGCCGGGCCGCTGCAGGTGATGTCGTTCGGGTTCTGGCTCGGCGATGCGCCTGCGGTCATGCGCGGGCCGATGGTCACCAACTACGTGCAGCAGTTCCTGCATGGCGTCGCCTGGGGCGTGCTGGACTACCTGCTGATCGACCTGCCGCCGGGAACCGGCGACATCCATCTCACCATCACACAGGCGATCCAGTTGGACGGAGCGGTGATCGTCACCACGCCGCAGGCGTTGGCGCTCGTCGACGTCGGCAAGGGCATCCTGATGTTCGACAAGGTGGAAGTGCCGGTGCTGGGCGTGATCGAGAATATGGCCTGGTTCGTCGACGGCGAAGGACAGCGGCATCACGTGTTCGGCGAAGGCGGGGGCAAGGCGTTGGCCGAGCGGTTCGGCGTACCGCTGCTCTGCCAGCTTCCGCTCGATCCGGCCGCGTACGGCGGCACCTTCGACGCCTATGCCGGGGACGATGGCATGGGCCGGGTGTCCGACATGGTCGTCCGCGCACTGGGACGCAGCAAGGCGGGCTCGCAGGCAAAGCCGGAGGTCTCCTTCGACGAACGCGCGATCAGCGTGAGCTGGGAGGACGGGTCGGTCGATCGCGTCGCCAACCGCGAGCTGCGCGTCAACTGCCGTTGCGCGCGCTGCATCGACGAGTTCTCCGGTGAGCAACTGCTCGACGTCGGGCGCATCCCCGCGGACATTCAGGCGGAGGAGGTGCGCGTGGTCGGCAACTACGCCCTGGCGGTGACCTGGAGCGACGGTCATTCCACCGGGCTCTACCCGTACCGGACCATCAAGTCGCTGGCGGCGGAGGCGGCCTGACCCCGCTGCAGGGGCTGCTCACCGATCCGGCCAGCGTCGGCGTCTGCCACGGCTCGAGCTGCTCCATGGGGTTCTGTGAAGACGTGCTGGAGGCGGGGTACGAGCACGCGGCGCGCTCGGTGCCGGTCAGGCGCTGCGGCTGCCTCGGCCACTGCGACGAGGGGCCGAACGTGGTCTATGACGGAGTGGTCTACACCGACATGGACCCGAACAAGATGCGTGCCCTGCTCGTGCGGCTTGATCTGAGTGTGTAGCCTCAGCGGGTATCAAGAACGTCCAGCCAGTTTCCAGCCGGCGCTTGCACAGTGCGGCGAGGAGTATCTGGAACCGTGGAGCGAGCTGTAACTACGCAGGACGCTGTAGCATATAGGTGGGCGTCATCTGCTCATCGCCTCGTAAGCCGATCGCACAACGGCTTCTGACGGCTTATTTCTGATCGAGTAGCTCCGAACGCCTCCCCAGAATTCATCCCACAATTCTTCGTCGGCCATCCAGTTGTCCCAGAAAAAGACTCCCTGCACTACCTCGGGCCTTCGTTTCATCGTATTGAACAACGCCTGAAAGACGTTTGCCTGCGTCTCTCTACCGTCATCCACACCGTTACCGTTGGCGTCGGAATGCACAAATGGGGTTCCCTGGCCCTCGGAATTCCCTGGACGAGCGGGAGTAGACACAAGATCCAGAGCACCATACTCCGTAAACAATATCGGCCGTCCCGGACTTCGCTCCGTAATCGGAATGAGATGCTCGCGGAAGATTCGATCGTATAGGTCTTCAAGTTGGCTGACGCTCATCACAGACGTTGGCGGCAACCTTATCAGATCGAACCACGCGCTTATGCCAACAACATCCAAGCCAAGGTCTTCCCAAAGACAATCAGAGCCGGGTTGAAAGAAATCCTGCACTACGGCGTGAAAGTGCATATCGTATGTCAGCAGTCCGTGATAGACGCCTCGCACTTCCTTCACCATGGATTGCAGTTCGTCTCCGAAATCGTTGGTCCAATACTCTCCACCCGAGCGAGTCCTAAAGAGAGAGTCTGTCTCTGTGCCGAGAGAATAGAGCCGCACACCCTCTTCCTCCGCGATGCGAGCGAAGTGGACGGCCCACTGAGTATAGGTCTCCCAGAACTCTGCCACGAATCGCTCATGGTCCGGGTGCTTCGGCCACCACGGCCAGAACTCCGGTTGTATCGCAGCCTCGCCATCGTCAGGAATGCCAGTTGCTGGCGACCCTGGATCTCCAAGCAGCCACCGGAACGCTGGACGACTGGATTCCTCTGCATCACCAGCCTCAAATGCTAGAGTCATGTAGACGCTGATGCCCTCGGCTCTGAAATCTCGGACCATCTGTCTGATCGCATCGTCCGGGAAGGTTTCGTGGCTTACATCCACCGTGCTGTCCAGGCTGTCCTCGTAAGTGAGGGCGACGGAGATGCCCACCCAATTTACATGAATGCCTTTCAACCATTGGATGTAATCGGGCGGGACAATTCGCTCGGAACGACCGCCTCTTTCCCAGCCAGCAATGACGGTTTCGTTCGAGCCCGAGTGTCCCGATGCATGAACAGCCCGAAGTGGCGGCTCAAGATTGTTCGCCGGTGGCGGTGCATTTCCACACTGGTCTGCCGGGGCAGCTTGAGGGGCGGCGCTGCTGAATGCCGCCAACATCAAGGCGACAGAAAGAAACGTGATGGCGTGAGCCCGCGTCAGCCCGAATCGTCGGAATTGGTTCGGTGACATTCGATCGAGTCCTCCTTCGTCGTTCAGTGGGATGGGTCCTGCGCAGATAGGTCAATCTCGCAGTGGAGCATGCTGACTATAGCTCATCTGCTTCGAATACTCGAATAGGCTGCCGGCATCCGCGTTCCGTCACGAGACGGTGGGGTTCGGCATCGAGGCGACTTCCAACGCTGCCCGCGACTTGCGCCACGTCGCGACCGCGAGCGGTGGCGAATGCCATCATGCAGTCAGCGCTACGCAGCTCGCCGATGTAGATGCAGTTCGTCGACACCATGACGGTCACCGACCTGTTGGGGACGTTCGGCATCGGGACGTCCGGCGACGCTTCGTCCGCGTCGGCGCCCGGCGGGCTCGGGGGCCGACGCCGCGGCACAGAATACGTCGGGAGCGCCGCGTTAGTCGAGGTGCCGGTCCTGGGTGGGTGCATTCCCTCGGCGTGACGGATCAGGCAGCCATGCGTTCAGTTTCTGTGGAGGCGAGAGGGGGAGCAGGCGCTGGTGATCGCTGCGGAAGCGGCGGCTCTTGAGGGATGCTGAGGCTGCTGTTCCAACCCTTGGTTCACCGCGCACGTCATCTCGTAGGCCTTGCGCATCGAGACCTGCTTCTGGTCGTCGGCGCGGAACACCTCATGGAAGTGATCCAGACTCTCCTGGTACGGCTGGCGCCCACAGAAGCAGCCTATGAAGTACTGACACCCCGGCGTGTAGCCCCGCTGCGCGCCGAGTTGGTCGTCCAGCGGCGCCCAGCCGGCGCCGCCGACGCGCGCATAGCACACGCGCACGTAGCTCACCCAGCCGAACAGCCCGTGGATGATCTTCGCTCGCTTGCCGACGCGACGGTACGACACGCCGTCCTCGGTGATCCGCGCGCCTCGATCGCCGTCACCAAGCTGTTGGCACCATTGCTGCATCGCTGCCCGTCGTTGGAGTTGACCCGGTTTGGTGGACAGGTAACTTCTGCGGTTCGTGACTCCGTCGCAGAGCGAACAGTCCCGCCGACAGAGCCGGTACGTCAAGCGAATGGTACACGGTGCCGACCATCTCCGGGCCGCAGAGACGGCGTTGAGGACGGGACGCTGCAGCCCAGCGGCTGGTGCTGCATGCAGGGCCGCCGCGGCCAAGCGCCATGGAGGGCCGATCCAGGGGGTGTATCCCAGGGTGTACCCCCCACCGCTCGGAAGGGCCGTAGCGGGCCGCTATGGGGCTCGTTCGGATGGCGATCAGCTCTCAGATCGCGAATCGACGCTGAATGACGGCGTCGGGCGGCGTGGCTCGCTCGTATCGCCAAGGTGGCCGCACTCATGCTGCCGCCTCCCCCTGGTTGTCCTCGAAGGCGGCCGGTGACTGGTATCCCAGCGCTGAATGGCGCCGGCGCCGATTATAGAAACCTTCCAGGAACTCGAAGATCGCCATGCGCGCCTCGGCGTGGCTGCGAAAGCTGCGCCGCTCCAGCAGCTCACACTCCAGGGTCGCGAAGAAGCTCTCGCACAGCGCGTTGTCGTAGGCATCGCCCACCGAGCCGGTCGACGGTCGTACGCCGGCCTCCCTGCACCGTGCCCCGAACGCGATCGACGTGTACTGCGAACCCTGGTCGCTGTGGTGAACCACTTCCTGCGGCCGTCGCTGCCAGAGGGCCATGTTCAGCGCATCCAGGACCAGTTCGGTGCGCAGGTGGGCGGCCATCGACCAGCCCACCACCCGGCGGCTCCAGGCATCCAGCACCACCGCCACGTACAGAAACCCCGTCCACGTCCTTACATAGGTGATGTCGGCCACCCAGAGTTGATCGGCGCCGGCGGCGCTGAAGTCCCGATCGACCAGATCCGGCGCCACGCGGGCAGCGCGTTGCTCGCGCGTGGTGGTCTTCGTCGAACGCCTGCGGCTGGCGCCGGCGATCCCGGCACGGCGCATCAGCCGCCCGACCCGCTTCGCGCCGATCCGCTCGCCGCCGGCCTGCAACTCGGCGTGGATGCGCGGCCGTCCGTACACCTCGCGGTTGGCGCTCCAGATCTCCT
Organism: Spirochaetia bacterium; assembly: GCA_965262795.1. Taxonomy (GTDB): domain Bacteria; phylum Spirochaetota; class Spirochaetia; order SZUA-6; family Bin103; genus CATQHW01. The sequence continues at coordinate 5,361,977 of OZ253561.1, forward strand.
TGATCCGCTCGGTCATCTGAGCGTCCCGTCGCGCTCGTGCCGACGGACCTCGACGTACCCATGCGTAGTAGCCGCTGGCGGAGAGGCCCAGCACCCGACACATGGTGCGCACCGGCCAAGCGGCCTGATTCGCCTTCACGAATTCGAATCCCTCCCGGGGATCGCGTCGCTCTCCCGTGCGAACCAGGTCGCCGCTCGTTTTAGGATGTCGCGCTCCGTTCGCAGCTGCTTGTTCTCGCGCTGCAGCCGCCGCAGCTCCAGGCGCTCGTCGGTGCTCAGACCGTCGCTGCGCTGCCCTCCGTCGCGTTCATCCTGGGCCACCCAGTTGCGGATGGACCCCGCCGAGGGCTCGTACTCCCGAGCCAACTCGTTCGGCGTCCTCCCGGACTTCACCAGCTCGACCATCTGCTGGCGAAACTCCGGCGGGTAGGCTTGATTCGTTCTCGCCATCGTTGATCCCTCCTCCCGTGCTCACTGTCGATGTGTCCACGAAAGCGGGTCAACTCCAAGGTGAGGTCAGACGTAAGGACGCCAAATCGTTTTCCTTAGCTGCGGCAGAAAAACAAGCAGTCACGCCAATAGCCGTGCCGTCTGAGTAATCGCGTCTTTGTGCACGTCGGTGTGCGCCTCACCGATCCGGATTGCGCGGTTGCCGACCAAGGAAGCCGCCGCTCTTGCTGCGCTGGCGCGACCTAATGCCCGACGACCGACCTCCGAGCGTGCTCACGGAGCACGCGATGGATCTCGCTCCGATGTCCCCGATCGTTCGATGGGTTCTCCCTGAACCATGCCACCAGGTCGGCATCTCGTCGCGGTCCACCGCCCGGGCGTCGGCCGCTCGGGGTTCGCCCGTTCAGCGGGCCCCGGACGGCTCCTGCCTGAGCCGCCGGCTACGAGTTCAGGAGCGGGCAGAGCCCGCGGGCCGCGGCGATGGCGGCCGACGCCGCCGGCATCGGCTGCTCCGGCGTGAGCGGCTCGGGCCGCGACGGCTGCAGCAACGCGGCCACGCCGTCGCGTACCGCCGATGGCGCGTAGCCGCCCTCCAGGGTCGCCGCCCACGGGACGCCGAGCTCGCCGAGCAACGCGAACAGCCGGCCGAACAGATCACGCAGCCCCGCGGCGCTCAGCCGCATGCCGCCGAGTGGATCGGCCGCGTGCGCGTCGAAGCCGGCAGACACGATCACCAGGTCGGGGCGCCACGCGCGCACGACCGGCAGCACCACCTCCTCCATCGCCAGCGCGTACTCGACGTCGCCGGAGCCGGCCGGCAACGGCACGTTGACGGTGTACCCGTGCCCGGCGCCGCTGCCGGTCTCGCCGGCGGCGCCGCTGATCCACGGGTACCACGGGTACTGGTGGAGCGATACGTAGAGCACGTCCGCGCGCTCGTAGAAGATCTCCTGCGTGCCGTTGCCGTGGTGGACGTCCGGGTCGAGGATCAGCACGCGGCGGCAGCCGAGGTCGGCGATCGCCGTTGCGGCCGCCACGGCGGCGCTGTTGAATACGCAGAAGCCCATGGCGCGCGCCGATTCGGCGTGGTGGCCGGGCGGCCGGGTGAGACAGAGCGCGCCGGACGCGTCGCCGGCGAGCACGGCGCGCACCGCCTCCACCGCCGCCTGCGCCGCAAGCCGCGCCGCCTCGACGCTGTGCGGGCCGATGCTGGTGTCCGGATCCAGGACCGCGCTGCGGCCGGACATCCGCAGGAGGCGCTCCACGTAGCGCGGCGTATGCGCCAGGGCGAGCCGGGACTCGTCGACCGGCTCCAGCCGATCGACTACCCGCAGCCCGGACGCCCCGGCAGCCTCCGCGGCGGCGACGGCACCCATGGCGAACCGCAGCCGCTCGGGCCGTTCGGGGTGGCCGGCGCCCGCGTCGTGCAGGGCGCATCGCGCGTCGGTGAGCACCAGCAACGGAGCCACTGTCCTCATCTTGACGTGCCTTCGGAGGGCTGCCTATCTTGCTGCCAAGTAAGCGCGAGGAAAGTTCATGGCCTACATCATCACCGAACCCTGCATCGGCACCTGCGATACCTCCTGCGTCGAAGTCTGCCCGGTCGACTGCATCCACCCCTCCGAGGGTTACGACGATCCGGAAGGCAAGATGCTGTACATCGACCCCGACGAGTGCATCGACTGCGCCGCCTGCGTGCCGGAATGCCCGGTCGACGCCATTTTCGAAGAGAGCGAAGTCCCGGACGAGTGGCAGAAGTACATCGAGATCAACGCCGACTACTTCAAGTAGCCGGCTGACCCACGGACGGAGAGCACATCATGGCCAAACGCCGCCGGGCAGAGTTCTACAGATCGATCCCGGAGCTTCCCAAGGCCATGCAGACCAAGAAGCGCAAGCCCAAGCTCATGGCGGTGGTCGATGAGGACAACTGCACCGGCTGCCAAGTGTGCGTGCCGTTCTGCCCCGTGGACTGTATCGAGGTGGTCCCCGACGACAAGTACGACATCCCCATCCCGCCGGTGCAGATCCGCTACAATGAGTGCATCGGCTGCCAGATCTGCGCCCGCGTGTGCACGCAGCTCACCTGGGACGCGATCCTCATGCTGCCGATCGCGGAATTCGAGAAGACCTACCAGATCACGATCGACCAGACCGCCGGTTGATCCGCCTCCGCTGCGGAGACGCCGATGTGGCTCTTCCTCTACACGTGCTACGCTCTGATCACCGTCTCCGGCCTGCTGCTTACCGCAGCGGTGGTGCAGGGCTTCACCGGCATCCAGGTTCTCGGCGCGGCCCATCCGGCGTTCGGGTTCTTCACGACGATCGTCTTTCTGCTGACGCAGACCACGGTCATCTTCTTCTTCGTCGCCACCGGCGTGAGCGTGCGCGACTTCGTGCGGGAGCGCGGGCTTGCCCCGGACATGATCATACGCTCCCGCCGCGCCCACGGACCGGTGTCGGGACAGACCACGCTCGCCATTTTGCTGGTGATGGTCACCGCCGTCTCCGGAGGGGCGTCGGCCGCCGCCCTGATACCGCGCTGGCTGCACCTGGCGGTCGTGGCCATCACGTATGCGCACTTCCTGATACTGGTCGTGATGCAGCACCGCGCCTTCCGCACGCAAACCGCCATCGTCGTGCAGATGGCCGACCTGGTGCGGTCCTCAGAGGGTGAGGACGGAGATGACGACGAGGGCGCCGGCGCCGAGCAGCAGTAGCGCGAACACCGCCGTGACCAGCACGATGCGGCGAAAGCCGCTCGCTCCGGCGTCGAACTTGAGCACGGTGCGGGGCGCGGTCACGGTTCGGTCCCGGTCATCTCTTGAGCCGCTGCATGAGCCAGCCGGCCATGAAGATGGCAGCGCCGATCGCGACGTCGCGACCGAGCAGGGGCTCGGGCAGCGCCAGCACGAAACTGATGGCAAGAAAGCTCAGGCCGAGCCCCTGCACGACCTTGGCCACGATGAGCATCGCCCCATTATCATACGGAGGAATCGATGAGCGACACAGGACGACGCGTAGCGATCGTGGGCTCAGGCCCCAGCGGCTTCTATGCAGCCGAGGCGCTGCTGAAGGATGAGCGGAACCTGCAGGTGGACATCGTGGACCGCCTGCCCACCCCCTTCGGGCTGGTGCGCGGCGGCGTGGCCCCCGACCACCAGAAGATCAAGAACGTCATCCGCGTCTACGAGCGGACCGCCGGCAACGAACGCTGCGGCTTCATCGGCAACGTGATGGTCGGCCGCGACGTGAACGTCGCCGACCTGCGCCGCTACTACGACGCCATCGTGTTCACCTGCGGGGCGGAGACCGACCGCACGCTCAACATCCCCGGCATCGACCTGCCCGGCAGCCATACCGCCACCGCGTTCGTGGGGTGGTACAACGGCCATCCCGACTACCGGCACCTGAGCTTCGATCTGTCGCACGAGGTGGCGGTCGTCATCGGCCAGGGCAACGTGGCTGTCGACGTGACCCGCATCCTGGCCAAGACGGTCGACGAGCTTGTCGCCACCGACATCGCCGCCCACGCCCTGGAGATGCTGGCGGAGAGCAAGGTACGCGAGGTGCACATGGTCGGCCGCCGCGGCCCGGTGCAGGCGGCCTTCACCAGCAAGGAGATCCGCGAGCTGGGCGAGCTCGGCGACTGCGCCCTGCACTTCAACGATCAGGCCAATTTCGACCTCAACTCGGAAAGTCAGGCCGAGTTGGAGCAATCGGGCAACACCGACGCGCAGCGCAACTGGAAGGCGCTGGGCGAGCTGCGCGAAGCCGGACCGGCGAGCGGCTGTTCGAAGCGGATCGTCGTTCACTTCTTCCGCAGCCCCAAGGCGCTCGCCGGCACCGGCCGGGTGGAGCGGCTGACCTTGGAGAAGAACTGCCTGGCCGGCGAGGCCGGCGACCAGTGGGCGGAGGGCACCGGCGAGACGCTGGAGATGGACTGCGGGCTGTTCTTCCGCAGCGTCGGCTACCGCGGCGTGCCGATCGAAGGGCTGCCGTTCGACGACCGCCGCGGCGTGTTTCCCAATCAGGGCGGGCGCCTCATGGAAGATGGCGCGGTGGTGCCGGGCCTGTACGCCGCCGGCTGGATCAAGCGCGGACCCTCGGGCGTCATCGGCACCAACAAGCCGGACAGCACGGAGACCGCCCGGAACGTCCTGGCCGACCTTGATGGGCTTGCCGCGTGCGCGGTGCCCGACACCGACGCGCTGCTCGCGCAGCTCCGCGACCGGGGCGTGCGGCCGGTGAGCTACGAGGACTGGCGCGCCATCGACGCCGCCGAGGTCGCGCGCGGCGCCGGCGCCGGCAAGCCGCGCGAGAAATTCACCCGCATCCCGGAGATGCTCGGCGTCCTCGACTGAACCGAACGGATCGGCGTTGACCGCCCGCCGACGGCGTCCGTACACTGCGGGCCGTGGCCGGCCCGGAAGGCGCGTCGGAGACCGACGCACAGAGCACCCAGCCTGGCAGCAATGGCTCTTCCGGTGAGCCCAAGCGCTCCGGCCTCGGCGTCATCGTCCATTCGTTCTTCGTCGTCCCGCTGCTGATCGCGGTGCTGGCGGTACTGGTGATCGCCGGTGTCTCCATCCTGTCCTCGGAGCCGGCGGACGCCCTGGACTACCTGGCCGATGTCCGCGTGGGTGGTCAGACGCGCCGCTGGCAGGCGGCGTTCGACCTGAGCACGCTGCTGTTCGATCTGGCTCGCAAGGACCAGGTGCCGCGCGACGAGCGGTTCGTGAGCGAGATGAACCTCGCCTTCACCGATGCCGACCGCGATGACCCGCGCGTGCGCCAGTACCTGTCGCAGGCGATGGCGCTGACCGGCGACCGCCGGTTCATTGCCACGCTGCTCGACGCGCTGGCGACGGACGCCGGCGACATCTCGGCGTCCTTCTACCTGCAGGCGCTCGGCTTCCTGGCCGGCGCCGGGGAGCTGCCGGTGCTGCTGCCGTATCTGCAGCACGACTCGGCGCGCATCCGCACGTCCGCCGTACGCACGATCGGGGCCATCGGCGACGTGTCGACCGTCCCGGCGCTGGAGCCGCTGCTGTTCGATGAAGAGCCCAACGTCCGCTGGTTCGCGGCGATCGCGCTGGCGGCGCTGGGCAGCCACGCCGGCGCGGAGGTGCTCGCGCAGCTCCTGGACCGGGAGTACCTGGCCGGGTTCCCGAATGTTGACGCGGACGAGCAAAGCGACATAATGGAGGTCGCGGTGAGCGTCGCAGTTGGCCTCGGTCGGCCGGAACTGACCGAGCAGGTGCGCGGTCTTGCGTCCGGCGACATCGACCCTCGGGTCCGTCGGTCCGCCACGGAGGCGCTCCGCTAGTGGACGGCGACAGGGGTCGCAGCGACAGGGTTTACAGCGAACCAGGACCCGTGAAGAATCCGGCCGTGAACGACACTGGGATGCGAGCAAGCTGATGGCAAAGACGGGAGACGCTGCTGCAGCCTCGCCCGGCTCCCGGGGGGAGTCCGGGGGCGACATGACGCGGCGTTCGTTCTTGTCCACGCTCGGCGTGGCGTGGGTGTCCTTTACCGCGATCGTGCTCGGCTCGGTGCTGGGCATGGTACGCTTCCTGTTCCCGAATGTGCTGTTCGAGCCGCCGCAGACCTTCCGCGCCGGCTTCGTGGACGAGTACACGGTGGGGGAGGTTTCCACGCGCTGGAAAGATCAGTTCGGCGTCTGGATCATCCGTGAGGAGGAGTCGGTGTACGCATTGTCGACCGTGTGCACGCACCTCGGCTGCACCCCCAACTGGCTGGAGGCGGATCGCAAGTTCAAGTGCCCCTGCCATGGCAGCGGCTTCCGCATCACCGGGATCAACTTCGAGGGTCCGGCCCCGCGCCCGCTGGAGCGTTTCAGCATCTCGCTGGGCGACGACGGCCAGATCCTGATCGACAAGACGAAGAAATATCAGTGGGAGAAGGGCGAGTGGAGCGACCCGTCGTCGTTTCTCACCGTCTGATGCCGAACGGAGTCACCTGAATGGCCAAACAGAGCGACGGCAGCCGTTCCAACGGAGGGGGCCGCAAGAGCCCGGCAGACGCCATGAAGGCGATCGGCGAGACCCAGGTATGGAAGTCGATCTTCCGCACCGGCGTCCCGGTATCGCGGCGCCAGCGCATGATGTCGGTGCTCAACAATGTTTTCCTGCACCTGCATCCGGTGCGCCTGCCCAAGCACGCAGTGAAGGTCAAGTACACGTGGTGCATGGGCGGGCTGACGTTCTTCATCTTCCTGGTGCTCACCGTCACCGGCATCCTGTTGATGTTCTACTACCGGCCGACCTCCCAGCACGCCTACGGCGACATCATCGATCTGGGCTCGCAGGTGCCGCTCGGCATCATGCGGGAGATCCACCGGTGGGGTGCCCACCTGATGGTGATCACGGTGTGGCTGCACATGTTCCGCGTGTTCATGACCGGCTCCTACAAGCCGCCGCGCGAGTTCAACTGGGCGATCGGCGTGCTGCTGCTGACCATCACCATGTTCCTCAGCTACACCGGCTACCTGCTGCCGTGGGACCAACTCGCCATCTGGGCGGTCACCGTCGGGCTGAACATGGCGCGGGCGGCCCCGTTCCTCGGGCACGAGGGTCCGGGGGCGGCGTTGTTGCATCTGGGCGACGTCAACTTCATACACGCCGGTGCGGACGCCAAGTTCGCGCTGGCCGGCGGACGCTTCGTGGGTGAGGCGACCCTCTTGCGCTTCTACGTCCTGCACTGCATCGGCGTGCCGTTCATCGCGATGATCTTCATGATCGTGCACTTCTGGCGCATCCGTAAGGACGGCGGCATATCAGGCCCCACGTAGAGACCACGGGAAGACGGTAGGAACGGCAGAACGTGCGCGCCATAGCTTCGATCATCGACAGGATCTCGGATCCGGCGATCCTGTTCACCATCCTCCTTGTGATGGCCATGGTGGTGTTTCCGCCCACCAAGGGCCTCCGCAAGCTGCACGACACGCTGCGGGTGGATCGCCTGTGGACCAACGCCGGCGGCGTGGTGATGCTCCTGATCCTGCTGGCGTTCTTCGGCCTGGGGCTCATCGATTCCGACTTCCGCGCCATCGCCACCAAGCCGGACAACGTCCCGATCACCGCCCTGATGTTCATGGTGGTATTCTTCCTGTGGTTCGCGATGAAGCAGGCGCGCGCCAACGACGGGCGCATCGCCGCGGGCAAGAAGCCGGCCGAGGCGGAAGGCGGCAAGGTGCTGGTCTGGCCGGACCTGGTCTACGTGGAGTTCATCGCGCTGATCCTGATCAGCGTGCTATTGATCGTCTGGTCCATCGGCCTGAAGGCGCCGCTGGAGGAGCCCGCCAACCCCACCATATCGCCCAATCCGTCCAAGGCGCCGTGGTACTTCCTTGGGCTGCAGGAGATGCTGGTCTACTTCGACCCCTGGCTCGCCGGCGTGGTGTTCCCGACGCTGATCATCGTCGGGCTGATGGCGATCCCCTATCTGGACGAGCGGCAAGGGGGCCAGGGCTACTACAGCTTTGCCGGGCGCGGCCGCGTCATGACCGTGTTCATGTTCGGCTGGCTGGCCCTGTGGGTGTTCCTGATCTACACCGGGACCTTCCTGCGCGGCCCCAACTGGAACTTCTTCGGCCCGTTCGAGACCTGGGACGTCAACAAACGGGTGGTGCTCAACAACATCAACCTGTCCGAGATCATCTACGTGCGTCTGCTGGGCACAGGCCTCCCGCGCTCGGCGATCGTGCGCGAGGCGTTTGGATTCGCGATCGTACTGGGCTACTTCCTGATCCTGCCCGGGCTGTTGGCGAAGACCGTCTTCAAGGACCTGTACGAGAGGCTGGGGCGCGCCAAGTACGGCGTGATGATCATCCTGTTCCTGTCCATGGTGTCGCTTCCTCTGAAGATGTATTCGCGGTGGCTGTTCAACCTCAAGTATGTGATCTCGATTCCCGAGGTCTTCTTCAACATTTAGGTGCGGGGTTAGGCGAAGGCGTTTGCGGATGGCTGATCGAGACCAGGAAAGACATTACAAGCCGGCGGGGCTGAACCGCTGGTTCGCGATCAGCTCCATACTGCTGCTGGCCGCGGTCGTCGGCGTCTTCCTGCAGGACTACAACCGCGAATGGAAGCGCTACCAGCGGGACTTCCGCGAAATCGATCGGCAGATCACGCGCGGCGCCTATGACGCCGAGCTCGCCCGGTTGGCGGGTGAGACGCAGTACCAGCAGGCGGTCGACGCGGCCACCTCGGCACGCGACGGCCAGGACGCGCTGCAGGCGGATATCCGCACCGCCGAGCGCGAGGTGCGCCGGGCCGATACCGACTTCCAGGGGATCGACCAGCGCTACCTCACCGACAAGGCCCGGTACGAGGAGGCGCTGTACAAGTTCGAGCAGGCACAGGCCGGCGTGGGCGGCAACGTCGACCGCGAGCGCGCGCGCAAGGAGCGTCTGCTCGAGAAGTACGACAAGTCGAGCGACGAGCACGAGCAGGCGTCGCTGGAGCTGGAGCGCGTGCAGACGCAGCTCGCCGGCTACCGGGGGGAGTTGCGAGAGGCAGAGCGCGCCGTCACCGGTTTGCAGCGCGACGCCGACGTCCTGCTCGGCAAGCTGGAGCGCATCGATCCGTCGGCGATGGACTTCTGGAACCGTCTGGGCGCCGGTGTTCAGAACCTGCCGATCCTCGACTTGGCGCAGCCGTCGCTGAAGATCCAGCAGGTCGTGCTGAGCGATATCAGGGAAGACCTGAACTTCGAGATGGTGCCGCGCGTCGACCGCTGCGTGACCTGCCATCAGGGCGTGTCGCGGGAGGACTTGGCGGAGGCTCCCAACCCCCACCGCACCCACCCCCGGCTCGACCTGTTCCTGGCCACCGACTCGCCTCACCCGCTGGAGGAGTTCGGCTGCACGAGCTGTCACGGCGGGCGCGGGCGCGCCACCGACTTCTACGGCAGCGTGCACACCCCGGACGGCGAGGAGCAGCGCGCCATGTGGGTCTCCGACCTGGGCTGGCGCGAGTTCCACCTGTGGGAGGAGCCGATCCACCCGGCGCGCTACGCGGAGGCGGGCTGCTTCCAGTGCCACGCCGGCCAGACCACGGTGAAGGGGGCGGAGAAGCTCACCTTCGGGCTGTCGCTGATCGAGCGCGCCGGCTGCTACGGCTGCCACGAGATCGACGCCTACGAGGGACTGGGCGCACGCGGCCCGTCGCTGGCTCGGGTCAAGGACAAGCTGACCCCGGACTGGGCGTTCCGCTGGATCGAGGATCCCAAGGCGTTCCGCGCCACCGCGTGGATGCCCTCCTTCTTCGGCCAGCCCAACAACAGCACGCCGGAGATGACCGCGCGCACCGAGCAGGAAATCCACGCCATGGTCAGCTATCTGTGGGACCGCGCCGGCGGCTACGAGATGGTGCCGGTGCCGGCCGGCGGCGAGGCGGCGCGTGGCGAGGAGCTGGTCGCATCGGTCGGCTGCATGGCCTGCCACCAGCTCCCCGACAGCCAGGAACCGGCTGCCGACCGCGACACGCTGCGGCGCCAGTTCGGCCCCAACTTCTCAGGCATCGGCTCCAAGACCACGGAGCGCTGGATCTACAACTGGCTGCGCGATCCGGAGAGCTACCACGCCGGGACGCGCATGCCCAACATGCGCCTGACCGAGCAGGAAGCGGCCGACGTCACCGCCTACTTGGTCACCTTCCGCAACGACGCGTACCAGCCGCCGCCCGCCGTGAACGAGGAGCTGGTCGGCGAGATCGTGATCGGCTTCCTGGCCAAGACCGCGCCGCCCAGCGTGGCCCGCGATCAGGCGGCCGGCATGGACTTGGGCGCAAAGCTCAACTATGCCGGCGAGCGGCTGATCCGCCAGTACGGCTGCTTCGGGTGCCACGAGATCCCGGGCTTCGAAGCGGCCAAGCCGATCGGCACCGAGCTGACGGCCATCGGCCACAAGCCGCTGCACCAGTTCGACTTCGGCTTCCTGCACATCGAGCATTCCCGATACGGGTGGTGGACGCAGAAGATGCAGGACCCGCGCTCCTTCGACGAGCACAAGGAGCTCCCGCCCGATCTGTTGCTGCGCATGCCCAACTTCGGCTTCACCGATCAGCAGGTGGAGGCGGTGGTCACCGCGCTGGCCGGGTTCGCGGAGCCGGATGAGGATCTGACCAAGATCGTGCCGCGCACGCCGGAGAAGCTGGCGATCGAGCGCGGGCAGCAGCTCGTGCGGACCAACAACTGCCAGGGGTGCCACATCATCGAAGGCGAAGGCGGCTCCATCGCGCCGACCATCACCGACTGGCTGCAGCGCTTCCGAGGCCAGGGAGCGACGGCGGCGGAGGCGGCCACCGCCGGCTTCGCGCCGCCCAACCTGATCGGCGAGGGCGCCAAGGTGAAGACCGACTGGCTGTTCGAGTTCCTGCACCAGCCGTCGGAGATCCGCCCATGGCTGGCGGCCCGTATGCCCACCTTCGACTTCAGCGCGGGCGAGATCAACGATCTGGCGCGCTACTTCAGCGCCCTCGACGGGGAGGAGTTCCCGTTCGTCGACCGGGTGGAACCGGCGCTCACCGCACAGGAGCTGGCGGCGGCGCAGACGCTGTTCTCGACGGACTTCTTCAACTGCACCACGTGCCACATCCAGGCCGGCCGCACGCCGGCCGGCACCCCGGACCGCTGGGCGCCCGACTTCGCGCTGGCCGGGGAGCGGCTCAAACCGCAGTGGATCATCGACTGGATCGCCGATCCGCAGACGCTGCTGCCCGGCACCAGGATGCCGACCTACTATCCGCAGGCGACGCCTCGCCAGATCCTGGGCGGTGACGCCGACCTCCAGATCCGGGTGCTGCGCGACTACATCCTGACCATCGGCCGGGACGCCGCCGGCCCGTAGGGACCGGCGGCGCATGCTGCTTCGCCTGTCCGCCTCCGTCTTCCTGTCGTTCGGCGGTCTGTACCCGCTGTGGCTGTGGGTCAACCGGCGCGACGCCATCGGCCACGGCTTCACCCGCTTCAACCTGGGGCTGGGCGCGGTGGTGCTGGGGCTGGGTGTGCTGCTGGTCACTATCGTGCCGGGCGAGGGCGCTGCGGGCGGCGGCATGGGCCGGCCCTGGCTGGCCGTGGTCTGGCTGGGCGCTGCCATGGCCGCCACCGCCTACGCGTGGCAGCGGCGTCCTTGGGCGATCGCGGCGTGCGCCGTGCCCCCGGCAGTCGGCGTCCTCGTGCTGATCGACGCTCTTGCCGCCACGCCGGCGGCAACGTCCGGCGGCCTGGCCGCCGCCGCCGCGACCACCGTGATCGGCGGGATCGCGCTGGCGGGGTCGATGTACACGATGGTGCTCGGGCACCACTACCTCAACGCGGAGAAGATGCCGAACCGGTTTCTGGGCAAGGCGATCGCGGCCTACGCGGTCGTCCTGTCGGTTCGCCTGATCTGGGACGTGGCGGTAATCGCCGCGGGTGGCGTGACGATCGGCGGCATCGAGCGCCCGGTGCTGGACTTCGCGCTGAGCATCGACGGGATATTCGTGTGGATCGCGCTCTTTTTCGGGACGGCCCTGCCGCTGGTGATCTGCTACCTGGCGGGAGCGGCGCTACGCGCCAAGTCCACGCAGGCGGCGACCGGCCTCCTTTACGTGGCGGTGAGCGCCGCCATCATCGGCGAGGCGAGCTACCGGTTCGATCTGTTGTCCTACGGTCTGGCGCTGTGAGCCACCCCGTCAGCGCCGACGGAAGCGGCGGCACGCTGGCGCTGTCGTGGACGTGCGCCGCCTGCGGAGAGGCGAACGCGTCGCGGCCGGCCGGCGACGGCGTCGCCTGCGACAGTTGCGGGACGGCCGTAGCCGTGGAGGAGCCGCACCGCCAGTTCCGCCAGTGCGCGGTGTGCTCTTCGACGCGACTCTATCGCCAGCGCGATTTCAGCCGCTTTCTGGGCCTGGCGGTGGTGGTCGTAGGCGCGGTGCTGGTGCCGTTCACCTACGGGATCAGCCTGCCGGTGGTGTTCCTGATTGACCTGATCCTGTACCGGCGCGTGGCGGAGATGGCCGTTTGCTACCTGTGCCGCGCCGAGTACCGGGGCGCCGAGGTGCCGAAGCGCATCCTGCCGTTCCGCCACCATCTGGCCGCCGGCTACGAGAAGCGGCGCGAGCGGTGGCTGGAGCAGACCGGCCGCAGCTCCGGGCACGGATAGGCTCGTGCCCGCTCACCCGAACATCGTCTTCGTCTTCTCGGATCAGCACCGTGCCCGGACCACCGGCTACGAGGGCGCGGCCGTGCAGACTCCGACGATGGACCGCCTAGCGGCGGAGGGAGTGGTATTCGACACGGCGATCTCCAACATTCCCGTCTGCACGCCGTGGCGCGCCGCGCTGCTCACCGGCCAGTACCCGCTCACCAACGGCGTGTTCCTCAACGACGTGCGGCTCCCCACTGACAGGCCGACCCTCGGCACGATCCTCCGCGACGCCGGCTACGAAACCGCGTACATCGGCAAGTGGCATCTGGACGGCAATCGCCGGGGAGCGTTCACGCCGCCGGGTCCGCGCCGGCAGGGATTCCAGTTCTGGGCTGCCGCCAACTGTACGCACGACTACCTGAGATCCTTCTACTACCGGGACACGCCGGAGCGGCTGTGGTGGCAGGGATACGACGCCGTGGAGCAGACCAGCATGGCCGTGGAATACATCGCCTCGCGGCCGGCGGATGTCCCGTTCGCCCTGGTGGTCTCCTGGGGGCCTCCCCACAACCCCTACCGCGACCTCCCGCAGGAATATCTGGACCGCTATCCCGTACCGGACGTCGAGGTGCCGGCGAACTGCCGCCATCCGGTCCGCGAAGACCTCGCAGGCTACTGCGCCCACGTCACGGCGTTGGATGAGCAGCTAGGCCGCATCGTTGCGGCCGTAGACGCGGCCGGCCTGCGCGAAGATACCGTCTTCGTCTACACCTCCGACCATGGCGACATGCTGGGCTCGCAGGGGATGACCCGCAAACAGCACCCCTGGGACGAGTCGATCCGCGTGCCGTTTCTCCTGCGCTGCCCGGATCAGGCCAGCCACGGCCGCCATCTCTCGTTTCCGCTCGGCGTGGTGGACATTCTGCCGACCCTGCTCGGCCTGGCCGGGGTCCCGATTCCGGACTCCGCGGAAGGGACCGACGTGTCGCCGGCCATTCGCGGCGAGCCGTTCCCGGAGCCGGAGCTCGCCCTCACCATGTGCATCACCCCGTTCGCGGAATATGTCGGCGCCCCCTGGCGCGGCGTCCGCAGCGCGCGCTACAGCTACGCGCGCTGGCTGGACGGCAGGGGCATCCTGTACGACACCACGGCCGATCCCGATCAGCTCGACAACCGCTACGGCAGCCCCGCATGCGCCGCTCTGCAGCGCCGCCTGGAGGACGCCATGCAGCAGCTCCTGGCGGAGCGAGGCGACGAGTTTCTGCCCGCCGCGGCATACATCGATCGGTACGGCTTCGCCGTGGATGAACGAGGGGCCATCCCCTACAGCAACTGAAGCGTCCTGTGCGGGCGCAATGCCTGTTGCCTCAACCAAGAATCGAACCGTAGCGAGGCCATGCCTCACGAAAGAATCTAACCGAAGGGGCGGCGGAGAACGAGGGGGAGCGCGAGGGGGGAGACTCATAGGGTTGTGGATATGTGGATAAGTGCTTGGGGCCGCGCTGCACCGGTCGCGAGCGGCGCTCTATCCAGAAAACCCCGTGAAGGCAATCCTCGCGGGTCGATTTTCTCCGATCACGGCCCGCCGAGGTCGAGGTGCCCCGCAGAGACCGGTCCGACCCGCCGGGCGCCAACGCTCATCGGTTGCGCGGCCGTGCCGGGGGCGGTGTCTTGTCGGCATGCCCCCGCAGCAGGTGATCGGTCAATCTGGTCAGCTCGCGCTTGAGGGCCACCGGGTTCAGCGTCACGTACTGCTGCTTGAGACGAGCTTTGACCTCGGCGTCCACCGCCGGGGATTGCAGCATGCGCTGATACGGGGTCTGGGGCTGGTCATAGATGCGGCGCACCTTGCTGCCGTAGCGGGTCTTCTTGATCAGCTTCACCGAGGGGTAGAAGAAGTCGACCAGGACGCTGAGCGTGCCGTACACCGCGTTGAGGGCGGCCAGTTCCTCGTCAGTGTCGTAGCGCTGGTAGCCGACCGCGCGGCGCACCACGTGGCCGTTCTTCTGCTCGACGTAGCAGGTGTCGTTCTTGCGGTACGGGCGCCCCCGCGTGAAGCTGATCTGATGCTCGCGGCAGTAGCCGACCAAGTGATGATTGATGAACTCGCTGCCGTTGTCGGTGTCGATCCCCTTGATCGGGATCGGCAGCGTCAGGCGTGCGTCCTGCAGGGCCGCGTGAGTCCAGCGCTGCGCCTTGTTCTTCAGCCCGTGCAGCTGGACCCAGCCGGTGTCGACGTCGGTGATGGTCAGCGTCTGGCAGAAGTCGCCCGAGGCGTCGCCGCCGTCATGGGCCACTAGGTCGATCTCGAAGAACCCCGGCTCCTTCTCGTTCCAGTCGGCGAAGGTGCGGATCGGGATCTGGTGCTTGAGCAGCGTGCCCGGCTTGGTATGCGAGCGCCCCTTCAACGACAGCCGCGCACGCTCGTGCTGCAACAGCCGGTCGATGGTGGCGGCGCTGATGGTCAGCAGCTTGGCGCGCACCTCGGCGGTGAGCGGGATCTCGCCGAACGAGTCGAGCACCGGCAGCATGGTGCGCAGCACGACCACCAGGCGCTTGCCGCACATGAAGTCGAACACGTACCAGATCTGCTTGAGAGCCTTCAGCACCTCCTGGTCGTAGCGGCGCGGTCGCGCTCGGCGCTTGGCGCGCCGGGGGCGGCCGACGACGAGCCTGACCATCTGACCGTCGATCTGCACCAAGCGGGTGCGCCCCCATGAGTTCAGCAGATGGATCGCGTATTTGCGTGTGTAGCCGGTGGTCTGGACGAACTCGCCGAGCATGACCGCCTTCTCCTTCTTGCCGGCGCGGCGGTACCGCCGCGCCACCTGCTCCGTGAGTGCCCTGCGTTCACCCATCCTCAGCCCCATCTCCTCGGAACCTCCTCCGCGGTCTGCGAGGGGCTCCGGACCGGACCCGCAGGTCCCGCCCTTCGGTTAGATTCTTAGGTGAGGCACGCTTTCCGCAGGGTTAGATTCTTCGTGAGGCAATGCGCAATGTTGACAGATCGGTCGCAACCTGCGACCGTCGTTCGTGGGCCGGTCACGGCTCCCACTTCCTCCGGAGGATCCTACGTGCACATACCTTTTCTCACTGCAGGATCGGCAGGCGCGCGCCGGTGCCGGTCGCTTCTCCCGACCGCCCTGCTGCCGATGCTTGCGGCCCTGCTGGCGTTGACGCTGGCCGCCTGCGGCGGCGATTCGGACGACGGCGACTCTACCGAGACCAAGGCCGAACAGCCCGCGGCGACCACGTCCAGCGCCGAGCAGACCACGACCAAGCAGACCACGACCAAGCCGAGCGCGCTGACCGCGACCATCACCGGCACCATCACCTTCGGCGCCGAAGCCCGGCGCGAACCGGCCGTGCTGAACATGGAGGCGGATCCGGTCTGTGCCGAAAAGAACGCCGAGAATCCCAGGACCGAGCAGGCGTTTCTGCTCGACGAATCAAAGGGGTTGGCCAACGTCCTGGTCCAGGTGAAGTCGGGGCTCCCCGACGTGGAGTTCGCCGCCGCGGAGCCGGAGGTGACCTTCTCGCAGTCGGGCTGCCTCTACGATCCGCACGTCGTGATCATCCGCGTCGGTCAGACGGTCAAGATTCTCAATCCCGACGGCACGCTGCACAACGTGCACGTGTTCGGGAAGGTGAATGAGGAATTCAACCAAGCCATGCCGAAGTTCCAGACCGAGATCGAGCGCGTGTTCGACAAGGTGGAAGCCGACCCGTTCGCGATCAAGTGCGACGTGCACCCGTGGATGAACGCCTTCGGCGTCGTGCTCGATCACCCGTACGCGGCAGTCACCGCTGCCGACGGCACCTTCAGCATCCCGAACCTGCCGGCCGGCACCTATCAGGTGGAGGTCTGGCACGAGTTGCTGGGCTCGCAGACCCGCGAGGTGACGGTTTCGGAAGGGGGTACGGCGGCGCTCGATCTGGCTCTTCAGCCGCCGAGCTGACGTAGCGAGCTGACCTCAGTGGCGCACGCCGGCACCGCAGACCACGCAGACCACGCCGGGCACTCGCACGGCGACCATCCGCCGGAGCCGTTCTGGCGGAAGTACATCTTCTCCACCGATCACAAGACGATCGGCATCCAGTACGGCCTCACCGCACTGGTGTTCCTGTTCTTCGGGTTCTGCCTGGTGATGATCATGCGCTACAGCCTGGCCTATCCCGGCAGCCCGCTGCCGCTGCTCGGCGGTCTGCTCAACCTGCCGGAACCGGGCGCGATCCCGCCGGAGTTCTACAACCAGCTCGGCGCCATGCACGGCACGATCATGGTGTTCCTGGGCGTCGTGCCCCTGGCGGTCGGCGCCTTCGGGAACTACTTCGTGCCGCTGCAGATCGGCGCCCCGGACATGGCCTTTCCCAAGCTCAACATGACCAGCTACTGGATGTACTTCATCGGCGGCGTGGTCATGTTGATCAGCTTCTTCGTGCCGGGCGGCGCTGCCAAGTCCGGCTGGACCTCCTACCCGCCGCTGTCGGTGATCGAGACGGTAGGGCAGACGTGGTGGCTGATCGGCATGGTGTTCCTGATCACGTCGTCGCTGCTCGGCTCGATCAACATCATCACCACGATCGTGCAACTCCGCGCCCCGGGGCTGTCCTACATGCGCATGCCCTTCTTCGTCTGGACTCAGCTCATCACCGCGTTCCTGCTGCTGCTGGCGTTCCCGCCGCTGGAGGCGGCCGGCGTGCTGCAACTCCTGGACCGGCTGGCGGGGACCAGCTTCTTCCTGCCGACCGGGCTGGTGATCTCCGGCGAACCGCTGGCGGTGTCCGGTGGCGGCAGCGCCCTGCTGTGGCAGCACCTGTTCTGGTTCCTGGCCCATCCGGAGGTGTACGTCCTGATCCTGCCGGCGTTCGGGGTCATCGCCGAGGTGATCGCCAACAACACGCGCAAGCCGTTGTGGGGCTACAAGTCGCTGGTCTACTCGGCGCTGTTCATGGGCTTCATGTCGTTCATCGTGTGGGCGCACCACATGTTCCTGACCGGCATGGGCACGGTGATCAGCTCGTTCTTCCAGTTGACGACCATGATCATCTCGGTGCCGTCGATCGTCATCCTGACGGCGCTGATCCTGTCGCTGTGGGGCGGCTCCATCCGTTTCACCGCGCCGATGAAGTTCGCGCTGGCCTTCATCCCCATGTTCGGCATCGGCGGCCTGACCGGGCTGCCGCTCGGCCTGGCTTCCGCCGACATCTACCTGCACGACACCTACTACGTGATCGGCCACTTCCACTACGTCGTGGCCCCCGGATCGCTGTTCGGACTGTTCGCGGGGATCTATTACTGGTTCCCGAAGGTGACCGGCCGGCGGCTGAGCGAGCGGCTGGGGAGCTGGCACTTCTGGCTGTCGCTGGTGTTCATGAACGGCGTGTTCTTCCCGATGTTCATCCAGGGGATGGCCGGCGTGTCCCGGCGGCTGTACGACGGCGGCGCCCTGTACGCGCACGCGCAGGACGTGCTCTGGCTCAACGAGGTGATGTCCTTCTCCGCCTGGGGCCTGGGTCTGGCGCAGATCTTCTTCATCGTCAACTTCATCATCAGCCTCCGGAAGCCCAAGGAGGCGGACGACAACCCGTGGGAGGCGACCACCCTGGAGTGGGCGGCGCCGTCACCACCTCTGCCGCACGTGAACTTCCGGGAGCCGGTGGTGGTTTCCCGGCCACCGTACGACTACAGTCCGGCAGGCAGCAAAGCCGATTTCCTGCCGCAGAACAGTCCCGCCGGGGCCGGTCCCGCGCCCTCCGGCGCCGCGCCCTCCGGCGCCGGCCACTGAGCGACCAGAGGCACCAAGCGACCAGCGGCATGGATATTCCCTACACTTCGGCCGAACACCCGGAGACGCGCCTCTACAACGGCAAGCTCGGCATCTGGCTCTTCCTGGCTTCCGAGGTGCTGCTGTTCGGAGCGTTCTTCTCGACCTACATCCTGCTCCGGGTGGGCGCTGCCGGGAACTGGCCGGTGCAGGCGGAGCTGCTCAACATCCCGCTGGCCACGGTCAACACCGTGATCCTGATCACCTCCAGCGTGACCATGGTGATGGCGTGGGCGTCGCTGAAGCTGGAACGGTTCGGCCGATTCCAACTCTACTTCGGCGCCACCATCGCGCTGGCGCTGGCGTTCCTGGTGATCAAGGGGTTCGAGTACGGGGCCGAGTTCTCCCATCACCGCTATCCCAAGACCAACACCTTCCTGGCGATCTACTTCACGATGACCGGCCTGCATGGCGTGCACATCCTGGCCGGCGTGGTGGTCAACCTCTATCACCTGGCGACCGCGCGCAGGTGGTACCGGGACGACAAGGAACGGCTGGCCAACCGCATCGAGATCGCCGGGCTGTACTGGCACTTCGTGGATCTGGTCTGGATCTTCCTGTTCCCGGTCCTGTACCTGATCTGACGATGGATGCCCTCATTCGATGGATGTACTGAGGAGTTGATGGTGGCCGATCAGCACGTCGAGAAGCACGTCCGTCAGTACCTGATCGTGTTCGCAGCGCTGCTGGTGCTGACGATCGTCACGGTGCTGGCCAGCCGCATCGATCTGGGGATCACCGGCGGCATCATCGTGGCCCTGATCATCGCCAGCGTGAAGGGCACGCTGGTGGCCGGCGTGTTCATGCACCTGTTCAGCGACAAGCGCAAGCTGATCTACGTGGTGCTGATCTACACGGGTATTTTCCTGGTGGTGCTGTTTCTGCTCACGGCCCTGAGCTTCGGGGACTCGCTGGATGTCGGGACGCCGGAGTACGGGTAGACGGCATGTCGCTCAAGGTGTTTCACATCGTCTTCGTCAGCATCGCCGGGCTGTTCCTGGCGCTGTTCTCGGTCTGGGCGTTCCTGTTCGCCCCGGGGCTGGAGCGCGGGCCGGCCGTCGCGCTGGGCGTGTCGGCGGCGGTCGGCTTGGTGGCGCTGATCATCACCGAGCGGTGCGTGCTGGCAAGCCTGCCACGGAGGTCACGATGATGCGCCGCCATGCGGCGCGGCTGCACCCGGCGCTGGCGGCGGCGGCGCTGTTCCTGGTGCCCCGGTTGGCGGGCGCCTGCGCGGTCTGCTTCGGGGATCCGGACTCGCCGGCCTCCAAGGGGCTGACCGCGGCGGTGCTGTTCCTGGTGGGGGTGATCGTCGCGGTGCTGGCCGGAGTGGCCCTGTTCGCGGTTTCCATGCTGCGGCGCGCGGAGCGGCAGCATGAGCACGGCGCGCAGAGCGCCGCGCTGACGGGGGGAACCGATGGTTAGGTTCGCGCAGGCACTCGGCCTGCCGCTCGACATCTCCGCTCACGGTTACCGGATCGACGCGATCATCGGCTGGGTGCACTTGGTCATGTTCGTGCTGTTCATCGGCTGGGGCGCGTTCTTCATCTACGCGATGATCCGCTTCCGCCGGAGCAAGAGTCCCAAGGCGGACCCGCATGGGGTGCGCACCCACGCCACCAGCTATCTGGAAGCCGTGATCGTGGTGATCGAGCTGGTGCTGCTGTTCGCGCTGTCGATTCCGTTCTGGGCCAGCTCGGTGGCACGTGTGCCGGAGCCGTCGGAGGCGATGCGGGTGCGCGTGATAGCCCAGCAGTTCCAGTGGAATATCCATTACGCCGGCCCCGACGGTGTGTTCGGGCGCACCGACCCGGAGCTGATACGGCCGCAGGAGAACAACCACATCGGCCTTGACCGCGACGACCTGTTCGGGAAGGACGACGTGATGACCAACAATCAGCTCAACCTGCCGATCGACCAGCCGGTGGTGATCGAGCTGTCCAGCCAGGACGTGGTGCACAGCTTCTTCGTGCCGGTGCTGCGAGTGAAGCAGGACGCGGTCCCCGGACTGGTGATCCCGCTGAGCTTCACGGCTACCGCCACCGGCAAGCACGAGGTCGCGTGCGCGCAACTCTGCGGCATCGGCCACGCGCAGATGCGCGGCTTCATCACCTTGATGGAGCCGGCCGAGTTCGATCAGTGGCTGGCCGAACGTTCCAAGGAAGCCCAGGAGTCCGGGCCGACCAGCTTCTTCTGATCCCCGTCAGGACGGCAGCGGATAGACCTGGGGGAACGCGTCGCCGGTGAGTTGCTCGCCGTCTGTCACGCGGACGAACGGCTTCATCGGGTGCTCGCCCGCCTGCACGTAGCGGGTCTGATCCGGCATGTAGTGGATGGCGATGGCTCGGCGCGGCCCGCCGCTGCGGTTCGGGAACGATGCGTGCCACGTCAGGCAGTGGTGGTAGTGGACGTGCCCGGCACGCACTAGGCGCGGCTCGGCGCGCACGGCGTGTCCGCCGAAGGTGGCTGGCAGCTCGTGGCCCGGACCGGGCAGGGAAGCCTTGCCCCAATGATGGGAGCCCGGCACCATCCACATGCAGCCGTTGTCGAGGTCGACGTCGTCCAGGGCTATCCACGCCGTGACCTGCACGTCCGGCGCGATCACCGGCCACGCGGGTCCGTCCTGGTGCCAGTGCGTGGTGCCGCCGGTCTGGGGCGGCTTGTACTGGATCTGGTCGTGCCAGACGCGCAGCTCGCGCGCGCCGGTGAGCTGGACCACCTCCGCGACGATCCGCGGGTGATCCAGAAGGCGGCGGAACGCCCGGCTGGCCTTCCAGACGTTGACCACCTGCTGAACCGGGGCCCGCTCCTGGCCGATGTCGCGGTCCAGGACCGGCTTCGGACCTTCCAGCGCATCGCGCTCGGCCGAAACGCGGGCCAGCTCCGAACGCAGCTCGTCGACGGCGTCCGCTTCGAGCACGCGACCCCCGGTCACGAAACCCCGCTCCTCGAACGAACGTACGGCAGCTCCGCTCAACATGGCTGTACCCAGATCTCCACCTCGTCGATGATCACCGGGCTCGACCGTTGCGGGTCGGCTGCGTCCAGCGTGATCGCCAGATTGTTCTCGCCATGGGCCGGGGCGTCAGCGGGCAGCACGAACCACCGCGTGTCCGGACACACCGGCCGCGCCGGCACGGCAGGATTGGGCGGGCCGGCCGGGCCCTCCCGCGCGCGGGTGTCCGCCCGGCCCAGGGGTCCGTCGGCCAGCGGCATGCCGTTGAGCGCCACGGCAAGCTCGTCCCGCTCGGTGAGGTCGGGGCCGCGCAGCGCCAGCGTCGCACAGCGCACCTGATCCATCCGCTCGTACAGGCGGAAACGGTACGTGCCGACCGGCCGCTCGGCGGTCCGGTCGAGCGTCACCCGCTGCGCCTTGACCACGCCCGAGGAGGTGCGGTCCATGCCCATCCACGGCACGCCGCCCCAGGTAGGGTCGAAGACGTAGTGCCGCTCGCCGGCGGCGACCCGTTGCGGGTCGCGCAGATCGTGGAAGACCTGCAGCGCCTGCGGATAGTACGGCGGCGTGAACAGGTGGCCGACGAAGTGGTTGAAGACCGACACCCCATCGGCGCCGCCGCCGTAGAAGGTGTGCGCGAGCGCGCGGCTCATCGACGGGCTCATCACCTCCTTGCGGCGGCGGCGGCGGTGGCTGACCCAGGGGTGCAGCCCCGGATAGAGCATGCAGGAGCTGTCCGGCGCGCGCGTCAGGGCGCCGAACTCCGCGTACTCGGCGCTGAAGTCGCAGAACATCGTGTCCATCGGCGCGCAGTAGTCGATCAGCCCTTCGGCGACCCACGCCGGCACGTCCAGGCCCATGCCCAGGCACTCGTCCAGGGTGGGGAACACGCGCGCGCCCAGCAGCAGCCGCCGGCCGCGAGAGCGGCCGTGGTCGTCGAGGGTCTGACGGATGCGCCGTATCAGGTCGGTCATCAGGTGCGCCCGGTCGCGGGCGTCCGGCACCGGGAAGTAGCCGGGGTCGCGCATCACCAGCTCCACGCCGTCGACGTCGATGGTGTCCAGCAGGGTCGCCACGACGGCGTGCAGGAAGGCGCGGACCGGCTCGAAGGTGAAGTCGAGCGGCTTGCCGCCGCGGTCGATCGCGGCTTCCGGCGGCCGCTCGATGCCCAGCACGTCCCAGCGCTTGGGGAGCTGGAACTCGGGATGCGACTCCACGAACTCCGCGAACTTGGGGAAGTCGTGGGTGTCGTTCATGCGGAGGCCGCCCAGGAAGGCCATGCCGCGCTCGTGGCACCGATCGGCCAACACCTGCATGGGCTGAACCCCCGCGTCCAGCAGCGGCAGGAACCGCCGGTGCTGAGGCCGCGTGTCGTACGGGAAGCGGTCGGTGCGCCAATAGGGGGTGAAGCCCTGGTTGTAGCAGTCCTGGATCATGGTATCGACACCCGCGTCGGCCAGCAGGTCGACCCAGCGGCGCAGGTCGCCGGCGGTGACCGGGTCCGGCAGCATCCAGGTGGCGATGGTGGACGGATCGCTGCTGAAGACGATGCGGCGCTCGCCGCGCGGGTGCGGCGCCGGGCCGACGGCACTCACGGCGTGATCCTATCCCGAGGTGGCACTCAGAATCCGCCGCCGGCGCTGTTCGTCCTCCGCCTCGTAGAAGAGCCGGAAGCGCCCGTCGTTGAGGTCGATCACGCACGGTTCGGAGACCATGTTCACATCCAGGGGCCGATCCAGGTCGAGCAGCGGACCGGGCTCCCTGGTCCAGGCGAGGCCGTCTCGTGAGGAGGCAGCGAAGATCCCGCCGCGGATGTCGATGGCCCAGGCGGCGTAGTACATGCGGTAGCGGGGCTCGGCGGGGTCGCCCAGGCGGATCACCTCCGGCGCATAGACCGCCAGCGAATCGCGCTGCTCGTCCTCCTGGGCGATACGCACGCCCGGCTCGATCCGGAACGACAGGCCGTCCTCGGAAATGGCGCTGATGATGTGATTGGGCGCGTCGAGCCCGGTGCGTCGCGGATGGGCATAGCTGTGGAAGTAGAGCCGGCAGCAGAGCCGGGAGGGGTCTGACGGCGACTCGACGTACACGCAGCGCGGCGAGCCGAACGACGCGTCCGGAGCGGCGACGCGGATGCCGGCCTCGGGCTCCCAGGTCAGCCCGTCCTCGGACAGGGCGCTCTTCACCACGGTCGGGCGGTCCGGGCACACCGCCTCGAAATACATCCGCCAGCGGCCGTCCGGCAGTGGCACGACATCGGGGCAGAGCACCCGTTGGGTCGCGTCCGGCTCATGAACGTCCAGGCGCACGCCCGGCTCCTTACGCCACGATGCGCCGTCGTCCGACGCGGCGCTCAGGATGTAGCCGTTCGCATCGGCCACCGCGCGTCCCGGACCCCAGCCGGTGTAGTACAGGCGGTAGCCGCCTGCGGGAAGCCGCACCACGTTCGGCGTCAGGATACTCAGAGAGTCCAGCGGCGAGTCGGGGCCGATGCACGGCTCCGGGTCCTTGGTCCACGCCAGCCCGGGGTCGCGCGTCTGGTAGTGGACGGAGCGGATGCCGTCGAAGGGTTCCATCATGCCCCCAGAGTACCAGCTCGCATCAGTCGCCAGGGATGTGAAGTGCCGGAAATCCGGTCGGCGCGGCGGCAGGCGGTCCGAGCCAAGCGCGCCTACGGATTCACGGACGCATCGCGTTAGCTTGACATGCCTGCCCAGGAAGGGACAATGGGGGGGGGCCCGAGATAGTCACCGGAGCCGCCGAAAATTCACTGTCGTCGTAAGGAGATGATGATGAGGAAGTTCTTGTCCGTGACCGTGCTGCTGGCGTTGTTGACCTCCTTCCCAGCCGTCAGCGACGAGCAGATGGACCACGCCATCCCCTACAACCTCAGCGAGTACGAAGGGATGACGGGGACCAGGCTCACGTTCAACGAGGCGCCGACGCTAGCCCGACTCGTCGCCGAGGGCAGTCTTCCTCCCATTGCCGATCGGCTCCCGCTGGAACCGCTGGTCGTGCAGCCGGTCGACGGGATCGGCACGTACGGCGGTACGCTGCGCCTGCCCAACACCGGCATGGCAGCCACCAACTACATGATGGACTGGGGCTACGAGTTCCTGGTCTCGTACACTCCGGACATGGCACGGCTGTTCCCCCGGCTCATCAAGGGCTGGGATGTCAGCCCGGACGGCATGGTTTTCACGCTGCACCTGCGCGAGGGAATGAAGTGGAGCGACGGCACCCCGTTCACCGCCGACGACCTGCTGTTTTACTTCGAGGACGTGGCGCTGAACACGGACCTCTCCCCCAGCCCCTCTTCCCGCATGCTGGTCGATGGGGTCCCCGGCGTACCCGCGAAGGTCGATGACTACACCTTCCAGATGACGTTCCACAAGCCGTTCGGGGTGTTCATCGAGAACCTGGCCCGGTGGCGGCCCAACAACTATCTGCCCAAACACTACCTGCAGCAGTTCCATCCCACCTACACCGAGATGGCGGACATCGAAGCCACCATGAAGGCCGAGGGCTACGACACCTGGGTGAACCTCTTCAACTCCAAGATGGGCGGCCATCTGGATGCTTGGGGAATGCCTGAGCGCCCGGTCCTGATGGCGTGGATTCCACAGAACACGGTCAGCGAACAGGTCCAGGTACTGGAGCGAAACCCCTACTACTTCATGATCGACGTGGCCGGTAATCAGCTCCCCTACATCGACCGCATGGAGCGGGTGCTCACCGAGGACAAGGAGGGCCTGCTGCTCAAGACCATCGCCGGTGAGTTCGACTACAACAGCTGCTTCGACTGGGGCTGTTTCCCCAACCATCAGCTCGTGCTCGACAACATGGAGCGCGGCAACTACCGCATCGAGCAGCACTGGTGGCCGGCGGACAATCAGGGGAACGTGCGCTTCAACTTCCATCATGAGGACCCGGTGCTGAGTGCACTCTTCAACGACAAGCGGTTCCGAGTCGCCCTTTCGCTCGCCATCAATCGCGACGATGCCAACAGCCTGGTGTTCAAGGGACTCGCCACGCCGACCCACACCGGGCTCCCGGAGGGTCCTCCGTTTCACGGCGAAGATCTGTTCAAGAGCCATCTGGAGTTCGATCCGGACCAGGCGAACGCACTGCTCGACGAGATCGGCTCGATCTCGGACCGCGACAGGGACGGCTTTCGGTTGCGCCCGGACGGCGCGCGCCTGCGTCTGGCGAATACCATCAACGTACTGTGGCCGGAGACCGTCGAGCTGGCCGAGCTGTACAGGAACTACTGGAAGGAGATCGGCATCGAGATAGTCAGCAAGCCGATCCAACAGGGCATGGCGACTGCCACGCTCGAGTCCGGCCAATACGACATTTTCACAGCCACCGGACAGCACGGCGGCAGGCCCATGAACCCGCTGTTCCGCGCCTCGCTGGTACCGATTTCCGAGCGCTGGGGAACCGCGCCGCAGTGGGGAGCCTGGATCGTGAGCGGCGGTGAGAAAGGGTCAGAGCCGCCAGACGATGTGAAGACCATCATGCGCCTGCGCGAAGAGGCGCTCGCCTCCGGCGATGAGCAGGTGAGAATCGCCAAGACCATCGAGATCGCCGAGATCTGGGACGACAATCTGTGGATGGTCGGCGGGTTCAACATGCCGATGCAGGCGCAATACTGGGTGGTCAACAACCGCATCAAGAACTGGCCCAGGAACAGCAACTACAACATCTGTTACGAGATGCTGGCGCCGATCTACATCGACGAATAAGCGCTGAAGCGTGCATCCCCGCTCGTCGGTGATGCACGCTCCGGCCAGCGGGGAGCCCTGCCCGCTGGCCGGAGAGGCCCGCTTCGTGCATCATGGCGCGGTGGCGAAGGACGACGCGCTGCTCAGCGTGCGCGACCTCAAGACCTACTTCTTCTCGCGCGAGGGAACGCTAAGGGCCGTCGACGGCGTGTCGTTCGATCTGCGCCGAGGAGAGACGCTTGGCATTGCCGGGGAGAGCGGCTGCGGGAAGAGCGTGACCGCGCAGTCCATTCTTCGCATCGTGCCGCGGAACGGCCGCATCGTGAACGGCGAGATCCTGCTGCGCACGGAGGCGGGCGTGGTGGATCTGGCGAAGCTGGACTGGAAAGGCCGCAAGGTACGGAGCATCCGCGGGACCGAGGTGTCGATGGTGTTTCAGGAGCCGATGACCGCCTTCAGCTTGGTCTACACCATCGGCAACCAGATCATGGAGGCGATCCGCCTGCACCAGGAGTGCGACAAGCGCACCGCGCGCTCCCTCGCCGTCGAGATGCTGCGGCGCACCGGCATGCCGAGCCCGGAGCAGACGATCGATGCCTATCCCTTTGCCATCAGCGGCGGCATGCGGCAGCGGGCGATGATCGCCATGGCGCTCTCCTGCCATCCCAGCCTGCTGATCGCCGACGAGCCCACCACCGCAGTGGACGTGACGATTCAGGCACAGGTCCTGGAGCTGATGAAAGAGCTGCAGCGGGAGCTGAACATGTCGCTCATCATCATCACCCACGACCTGGCGGTGATTGCCGAACTGTGCGATCGGGTGATGGTCATGTACCTGGGACGGGACGTGGAGGCGGCGCCGGTGGAGGCTATCTTCAGCTCCCCGAAACATCCCTACACGGTCGGCCTGCTGAACTCGATGCCGCGCCTGGGCGAGGGCTCAGCCCACGAGATCGAGGCGATCGGCGGCAGCGTCCCGAGCCCCTACGAGATGCCGACCGGATGCCCGTTTCACCCGCGCTGTGCCCACGTCATGGAGGACCGGTGTGCGCAGGCGTTTCCCTCCACCGCGGAGATGGGACCCGGCCACACCACGAGCTGCTACCTGTACAACTGAAGGCGCGTCATGGAGAGAGAGAAGCTCCTCGAAGTCATCGCCCTGGTGAAGCACTTCCCGGTGACTCGGGGCCTGCTGCGCAGAACCACCAGCATGGTACGCGCCGTGGACGGGATCAGCTTCTTCGTGCGCCGCGGCGAGGTCCTGGGGCTGGTCGGGGAGAGCGGATGCGGCAAGACCACCACCGGCAGATGCATCATCCGAGCCCTGAATCCCACTTCCGGATCGGTCCGCTTCAGCGTCGACGGCGGCGACCCGATCGACATCGCGAGCCTCAAGGAGGCGCAGCTCAAGAGCATCTGGCGCCACATGAGCATGATCTTTCAGGATCCCTACTCGTCGCTCAATCCGCGCATGAACATCCTGGAGACGGTGGGAGAACCGCTGCTCACGCACGCCATCGTGCGCCGGAAGAACGAGCTCGAGGAGAACGTGGCGCGGCTGCTGCGGGACGTCAGCCTCGATCCCGAGTACATGCGGCGCTATCCGCACGCCTTCAGCGGCGGCCAGCGGCAAAGGATCGCGATAGCGCGGGCACTGGCGCTGAGCCCCAAGTTCATCGTCGCCGATGAACCGGTGTCAGCCCTCGACGTCTCGGTGCAGGCGCAGATCCTCAAACTGATGCAGGAGCTGAAGCAGCGCTTCCACCTCACCTACCTGTTCATTTCCCACAACCTGGCGGTGGTGGAATACGTGAGCCAGCGCGTCGCCGTGATGTACGTGGGGAAGGTCGTGGAGCTTGGCGACACCGACGATATTTTCCTCCGTCCCCTGCACCCATATACCGAGGCGCTACTCTCCGCGGTGCCGAAGACCGAGCCGGAGTCGCGCCACGAGAAGCGGCGCATCGTGCTCACCGGCGACGTCGCTGACCCGGCCAACCCCCCCGCCGGCTGCTACTTCCATCCGCGTTGCCCGTATGCCGAGGAGATCTGCAGGAGGGAGGAGCCGCCCCTGGTGAACCGGGGGGCCCTGGCGGCCCAGCCTCACTTCGTGGCCTGCCACTTCGCCGACAGCCTGTCGCTCGCCGGCGTCAAGCGGGCACGGCGCCGCACCCGGTACACGGTCGGGCAGCAGACCGGCTGAGCCTGGAACCCGGGCCGCGGGACGGCAGGACCCCGTGTCAGCGCGTCGCCGCGAAGTGGAAGCTGTACAGTTCGGCGTCCCGGAGGTGGAAGCGCAACGACACGGGAGTGTCCCGCAGGGTCGCCAGCGATCTGCCGCCGCTCCAGCGCACCACGTGGCGCACGCTGTCGGTGCTGATCGGGACACACTCGCTGCTGCCGAACCCGGCCACGGCCGCGCCGTCGAGGTCCAGCACCTCCACCTTCACCAGGCCGCCGCTGGTACGCGCGTTCATGACCAGCGCGTCGCCGGCGACGACCAGGGGCCTGGTGGTGAGCGTTCCGCCCTCGGCGCCGGCATCGAGCGACACGAACCCGTCCAGGCGCAGCCGTCCCAGGCCCAGCGCCCCGCCCCGGCGCGGCTCGTCGCTGCCCCACTGCTCCTTGTACCAGTAGGAACCGTGGTCTCCGTCGTGCCCGTCGTAGTAGATCCATACCTCGTCGCCGACCACGAGCGGCCGGCTGGCGGCGTGGATGTAGCCGCAGTCGAAACTCTCCTGGGGGCCGATCGGGATCAGCGGCATGCGGCTGATCCCCCGCTGCCAGGCGACTCCGTCCCGGCTGTGCACCAGTTGCACGTGGATGCCGCCGTAGTTCGTGCCGTCGGGCACCTTGCCGGTGACCCGGAACACCCACAGCAGCCCCAGGTACATGCCGGCGTAGGGAAACCCGCACAGCCCGTAGAACTCGGTGTGGTACCCGGGACGGCCCAGGGTCCAGCCTTCATCCTCCGTGTCTGGCGTCAGGACCAGTTGCGGATCGCTCCAGCGGATGAAGTCGGGGCTGGTGCCGCGGCCAACCAGCCGGCGCCGGTGGCCTTCATACTGGTCGTGAATCTTGGCGAAGCTGACGTACTGCCGCGAGCTCTCATCGTAGATGGTTGGCGCCACGTCGCCGGTAATGGGCCACACCGGGTTGCCGGGCGGATCAGTCCAGTGGATCCCATCGGGCGAGAACGCGACCTGGTAGCCGCCGGTGACCCAGGCCAGCATCTTGTAGCGCCGCCGCTCGTCCGGCTCTCGGTCGGGGCCCGTGTACACCACGCCCTGCAGCCAGCGCCCGCTGTCGATTGCGTTGCTGGGCTGTGACCCGCCGCACTCGATCAGCCCGAGATCGGGCTTGTCCCAGTTGACCCCGTCCGCGGAGGTGGCGTAGCAGGACCGGACCTCGAATCGCGACTTGGTTCCCGGCACGGTGCGGGCGTCCTGGTTGTCCCCGCACAGGTACCAGGTCTTGAACCGCTGCTCCGCCTCGTCCCAGAGCACGCTGGTGTACTCGATCGATGTCCCTTCACAGGGCAGCTCGGGGCGCAGCACCGGGTTGGCGGGGTGCTTCTCGACCGCGTGCAGGCGCCGGGTGAGCCGGTCGATCGCGGCGACCACATGGTCGTCCACGAACAACTGCGACACCTCGCCCACGTGCAGGATGTCGGTCGCTGCGGGTCTCGGCATGTTCTTCCCTCCAGTTTCACACGGCCGTATAGGGATCCGCCGCGTCTCGCAGGCCGTCGCCCACGAAGTTGAACGCCAGAATCGCGACGATCACGAAGATGCTCGGCGTCAGCAGCCACGGGGCGTTAGCCAGTACCCGGATATGCTGCGCTTCCTTGAGTAGCACGCCCCAACTGATCGCCGGCGGCTGCAGCCCCAGCCCGATGAAGCTGAGCGCGGTCTCGCCGATGATCATGCCCGGGATCGACAGGGTGAGCGAGGCGATGACGTAGCTGTAGAACGAGGGCAGCAGGTGACGCGCTATGATGCGTCCTCTGCTGCAGCCGTTCAGTCGCGCCGCCTGCACGAAGTCTTCCTCTTTCAACGACAGGAAGCGTCCTCGTACCACGCGCGCAAGGTCGGTCCAGCCGACCAGCGAGAGGATGATCACGATTCCGAAATAGACCTTGATGATCGACCAGTACGGCGGCAGCGCCAGGCTCAGTGCCATCCAAAGCGGCAGCGTGGGGATCGAGCGAATGAACTCGATGATCCGCTGGATCGCCATGTCCGCCAAGCCTCCGAAGTACCCGGAGATTCCGCCGATCAGGATCCCCAGCACGAAGCTGATGGCGATGCCGATCAGCCCGATGGTGAGTGAGATTCTGCCGCCATAGATGACGCGGGTCAGCAGGTCGCGCCCCATCTTGTCGGCGCCGAGCAGGAACAGAGTTCCTTCGGGTACGCCGAAGAGATGAAGTTGCGACTCGAACAACCCCCACATTCGGTACCGATCGCCCTTCACGAGGAGTGCCAGTGGATGCTTGGCCGAGGTATCGATCTCGAACACCACCGCCATCCGTATCGGATCGACTTCGGACTTCAGACCGTACACGAAAGGCCGCAGGTGCAAGCGTCCCTGGTCATCGATGAAGCGCAGCCGTTGCGGAGGCGCGTGCAGATACGCCGCGTCGTTGTGGTAGGGATCGTACGGCGCCACGAACTCGGCGAAGATCACGACCACGTAGAATATCCCCAGAATAGCCAGGGCGACCACGGCCATCTTGTGGCGCAGGAAGCGCCAGATCGTGAGCTGCCACTGGGACGCCACGACGTAGCGTTGGTCGCGGGTCTGCCGCGTTTTGCGACGGCTCTTGGGTTCTCCCATGACCATCCTGGTCACACGGCTCCGCGCACTCTCGGGTCCAGAAATGCCAGCAGGATATCCGAGAGCAGCGTGCCGAGCACGGTCAGCACGCTGAGCACGAAGACGATGCTTCCGGCCAGGAACATGTCCTGGAATCGCAGGGAAGTGAGGAAGATCGGGGCCAGCGTCGGAAGCCCGAGCACCATCGAGGTGAGCAGCTCGCCGCTCACCAGCGTCGGCAGCGTCCAGCCGAGCGTGCTGATCGCCGGGTTGATCGCAATGCGGAACGGGTATTTGTATACCAGCCTCTGCTCCGACAGGCCTTTGGAGCGTGCCACCATTACGTACTGCTTGTTGAGTTCGTCGAGCAGGGTCGCCCGCAGCGTACGAATCAGAAACGCGGTGCCACCCGTCCCCACGATCAGGGCTGGCATCCATACGTGCTTGAGCAGATCCAGCAACTTCGCGAAGCTCCACGGAGCGAGCTGATACTGCTGCGAGAACAAGCCTACGGCCACGTTTCCCGTAAGCTGATAGTAGCCCCAGAGGAGGACCAGAGCGAACAGAAAGTTGGGTATGGCAAGCCCCAGGAAACCGATGACGGTGAAGGCGTAGTCGCGTAGCGAGTACTGATGAATAGCCGAGATCATCCCCACCGGAAGCCCGATCAGGTAGACGATGAACAAGGCCGCCAGCGAGATGGTTGCACTCCACGGCAGCCGTTCAAGGATGAGCGCCGTCACCGGCCTGTTGTAGACCATGGAGAATCCCATGTTGCCGCGGAGCATGCTGCGTAGCCACTTGACGTACTGAACCGAGAGCGGTTGATCCAGGCCCCAGCGCATTCGTAGCGCCTGCGCCTGGTCGTCGGCCACTTGCTCGCCGCGAGATTCCAGTTGGCCGATGTACACGGTGAGGAAGTCACCCGGCGGTGCTTGAATGACGAGGAATGCGACAATGGACACCGCCAGTAGCGTTGGAATGATGATCAGAACGCGCCGCAGGATGTAAATCAGCATTCTCCGCCATGGTTTCGAGGCAGCAGCTCCTTGTCAACGGACGCGCGGGCATCCGCCCCGCAGCGCGGGGCTCTCGCAGTCGTACGCCACCAAGCGCGCCAACGACGATCTGCCGCAGATCGTTCACCGGCCCGTTGCTACCCCAGGGTCTGCTGCAGGAATCCGCGGAAACGGTCCAGGTCGCGCCGAACCAGGGGAATGACCCTCCGGTAGACGTCGCACAGGTAGTCCAGCCGCGCCCAGTCGTAGTCCATCTCGTAGTAGTAGCGCTTGCAGTGGCGGAATCGCCGCAGCTCGTGCAGCAGCCGCTGGGTCTTGTCGGCGATCACTGCTTCACGTACACCGTCGATATGCAGCGTCATCTTGTCGAGCAGGTCGGCGTGCCAGCGCTCGTCGGCCAGCGCGTTCTCGAAGTGCTGGGAGATGCGCAGAAACAGGGTTTCCAGGGCCGTGTAGGTGTTCTCCAGCGTCTGGGCGACGTAGGCCGCGGACACCTCCGACCGGCCGAGATCGGGCAGCGTCGCGGTCAGGAACGACTCCAGTTTCGCTGCCATCCCGTCGACCACGCCGGCGATGCGATCGATCTGCGCCGGCAGCAGTTCGGCTTCACTGGCCACGGACGATTCTGCCCCGAGCCCGGATCGAGTCGGCGAACGCCGGATGCAGCTTGTCCAGCTCGACGATGTGAATCGGCAGCCGCGTCCGCGCCTCGGCATCGGCGATGATCGCGAAGTACTCGGCGGGCGACGTGATCCCCTCCAGCGCGATGTCGATGTCCGATCGCTCCGAGAAGTGGCCGTCGTCGATCAGCGATCCCCACTGCCAGATCCGTCTGGGGCGATAGGTCATCCAGATGTGATCGACGATACGCTCGAAGTCGGCACGCGCCAGGCGCAGCCGCCCTGCCAGCAGCGCCTCACGTTCCTGGGCACGGCGCTCGAATCGAGCGCGCATCTGCCGGAGCTCAGCCTCTCCGGTCATCGGTCTCGCTGCTCGTGTCTCGTCGGCCCACATCGACCAGCCACTCGCCGGTGCCGTCGCCCCAGCCGTCGATCCCCGCATCGGTGGACAGCTTCAGCAGCAGCCACGCCTTGTGGGGGCTGGAGTGGAACTGGCCGGTCGCGGGGGTCGCGCACCTCCTCACCGGTGCTGTCGCTGAACTTGTACGTCTTTAGCGCCGTGATCTGCACCGGGAGTCTCCCTGGAGCGTTCATGGTCTCACACACCGGGTGGGCGCTCAAGGACGCGACGCGAGGCGTAGGAGGAGTCCCGCCCGCCCTGCCGCCCCTCGACTTGACCGCGCAGCGTGGGCCGCCCACGATCATCGGATTGTGGCGAAGTGATATCGCCGACGACGAATCGACCACCCCAGGAGGGAGTAATGAAACGATGCTTCATCGCGGTTCTGATCTGTGCATTGGCGCTGTCGGCCTTCGCCACCGGCGTTGAGGAGGAGGAAGCCGCCTACCAAGTGCAGGTCATGCTCATCGACGGCCACGACGGACTGTGGGACCTGACGCCCACGGAGAACACGACGCCGACCGCCGAGCAGCCGATCGTGCGCACGGCCATGACCACGCTCAAGGCCGAGTTCGAGGAGATGCATCCAGACACGGAGATAGTCTTCCTGCGCTATCCGCCCATGGACCGCGCGGGGCTCTCGCAGTGGTACGCCACCAAGCGCGCCAACGACGATCTGCCGCAGATCGGCA
This sequence comes from Spirochaetia bacterium, assembly GCA_965262795.1. Lineage (GTDB taxonomy): Bacteria > Spirochaetota > Spirochaetia > SZUA-6 > Bin103 > CATQHW01. Next base: position 5,395,641 of record OZ253561.1, read on the forward strand.
TCGACCCGCTGCTCACGCAGATGGAGGGCGGAACCACTCCCGAGTGGTGGGTGAACCTGGCTCCGTACCTCGAAGCGCCCAACCCGTTCGTGCCGGGCAACGAGCGCTGGCTGGACCTGCTCAACACCGGCGATCCGGCGTTCTGGTTCCAGTGGTTCCAGGACACCTGGACCAACGACCCGAACCCGGACAACCGGTACATGTTCCCGCTGTCGATGGAGCCGTTCGGGCAGTTCTTCATCGTCAATCGCGCCGCCTTCGAGGCCGCGGGGCTGGACCCGGACATGGAGCTGGGCGGCTACGGCGATCTGATCGCCGTCTGGCAGCAACTCCAGGAGGCCGGCTACATCCCGTACCTGCCGCAACACCCGGTCGTCATCGCCGCGCACCTGACCATCCACCCGATCATGGCCGACTCCCTCATTGAGGCGGCGTCGCTGCCGATGGCATGGCGCGTGCCCGGCGGCCGCATGCGCGACGGCGTGCAACGGGAGGAGACGATCCGCGCCTATCATCAGAATGAGTTGCTGACCGCGAACGACCCGCGTGCCGTGGCGTGGTGGCGCTATGCCAAGGAGATGGCCGGCTACTACGCACCCGGCTGGGACACGCTCGACGCGGACCAGAAGCTGAGCCTGTGGCGGTCCGGCAAGGTGGCGATGAAGGGCGCCTTCGCCAAGGACGTTTCCGCCGACATCAACGATCCGCGGCGCCCCTTCGACATCGGCATCATGTCGATTCCGGTGATGCAGCCCGAGGAGGATCCGCTGGTGAGCACCACGGCCACCCCGATCGTCAACGCGGGCATCGCCTACCAGGGCGACTTCATGTGGGTGGGCAAGCCGATGGTCGGCGTCATGGCGGACGCGACGGACGATCCCGAGCTGCTGGACCGGACGATCAAGTGGCTGCAGTTCATCACCACGCCGGAGGCCAACGAGCTGTACATCAACGAGGCCGGCAACCTGATACCGTCCGTCCGGGGCGCCGCCTACCCGCCGGGATTCGAGATCGTCGCCGACATCCCGTCGCCCGGGGCCTGGAGCATCGTCGTGCGCGCACCCGGCCGCGCCATCGAGGAGATGGCCGTGGGGGCACCCCCGCTGGGCACCGACGCGGAGGGGGAGTCGAAGATGACGCGCCTGTCCATCCAGTACCGCAACGATCAGATCTCCGAGCAGGAGTTCCACGAGGAGTGGCGCAAGATCCAGGAGGCCAACGTCGAGCGCGCGCTGGCGCAATACGGCTACGACACCTCCAAGTGGTAGACTGATTCCGGCTGCGGATCACCCGGATAGCCTGAAGCGGCAGCGACGGCCCATGCGGTCGCTGCCGCTCTTTTTCCGCCGGCCGCCACCGGTACGAGCGTTATGACGCCTGCTAAGGTCCGCGGCCACTCCCCCCATTCCGAGGGCCTGCTGCGCCGCATCGGCCGGGCCGGCCCGATCTACGCGATGCTGCTGCCGTCGCTGGTCCTGGTACTGCTGATCGCCTACTATCCTGCGCTGTCGGCGATCTACCATTCCTTCTTCGACTGGAGCTACGCAGGGACCTCCACCTTCGTCGGCTTCGACAACTTCAGGCGGATGTTCTCCGACGAGATATTCGGCGCGTCGTTTCTCAACCTGATGCAGCTCACCGCCTTCGGTGTGCTGATCAAGAGCATCGTCGTTCCCATCATCGTCGCCGAGCTGTTGTTTGCCATCCGCAACGCGCGCGCGCGCTATTACTACCGCATCATCCTGCTGGTGCCGCTGGTAGTGCCCGGCGTGGTGATCTGGTTCATCTGGAAGTTCATCTACGAGCCCAACGTCGGGCTGCTCAACTCGATCTTCGCGGTGATGGGGCTGGACTTCCTGCAGCTCAACTGGCTGGGCGATCCGCGCACCGCGCTGTTCTCGATCATGGTGCTGGGGTTCCCGTGGGTGTCGGGGACCGCGGTGCTCATCTATTACGCAGGGCTGATCTCGATCAGCGAGTCGGTGCTCGATGCGGCCCGGCTGGACGGAGTCACCGGCCTGCAGCGGATCCGTCGGATCGACCTGCCGCTGATCAGGGGGCAGATCAAGTTCTTCCTGGTGGTGGGCGTCATCGACAGCATGAAGGGGTACGAGATCAATCTCGTGCTGACCAACGGAGGCCCTGGGTACTCGACGATGGTTCCCGGCCTGCACATGTACCAGGAGGCATTCGCCTATCAGCGCATGGGGTATGCCAGCGCCGTCGGCGTGGCACTGTTCGCGCTGATCCTGATCCTCACGATCGTCAACGCGCGCTTCATCAAGAGCGATCCGGGGGCGTGAGGTGACGGTCATGACTTCCCGGCAGCGCGCCGGCCAGATCGTCATACACGGCGCCTTCGCCCTGCTGTTCGTGCTGGTGCTCTACCCGTTCTTCATGACGCTGTCGATCTCGGTCAAGGACGAGCTGCAGTTCATCTACAACCGCTTCGGGCCGAGCTTTCCGTTGTGGTTTTGGACCTACCGCCGGGCGGCGATCGCGGTGATCGGCTATCTGATAAACACCACCGTCAACGGCGTCATCACGATCATCGCGGTGCTGCTGCTGTCGTCGTTCACCGGCTACATCTTCGCCCGCCTGAAGTTTCCGGGCAAAGAGATCCTGTTCTACATGATCTTTTCGCTGCTGATGATCCCGAGCATCCTGACGCTGGTGCCGCAGTTCATGATCGTCAAGGGACTGGGCCTCCTGAACACGCGCTGGGTGCTGATCCTGCCGTGGACGGCGATCCATCAGGTGCTCGGCATCTTTCTGATGCGCACCTATCTGGAGGGATTGCCCGGAGATCTGTTCGAGTCGGCGCGCATCGACGGCTGCGGCGACTTTCGCACCTACTGGCACATTGTGCTGCCGCTGTCGAAGCCGATCCTGGCGACGCTCGCGGTGATGAAGCTGGTCGACCTGTGGAACGACCTGATCTGGCCCAGCGTGACGATCACCGATCATGCCAAGCAGGTGCTTTCGGTGGGTATCTGGGCGCTCACGACCGAGTTTTCCGGGCAGTACGGTCCGATGTTCGCCGGCTACGTGTTCGGCTCCATCCCACTGATCCTGGTGTTCATGTTCGGCTCGAAGTACTATGTCGAAGGGTTGCTGTCCGGTGCTCTCAAGTTCTGATCGACCCGGCGAGTTGGGTGTCAGGGCGGAGCAGCGGCCCCGTACGTTCGCCAAGGGTCTCGCCAAGCTGCTCTGGCTGGTCGTGCCGGCGCTGGTGCTGGCCGTGTTCTGGTACATCGACTCGAATCGCGTGGTGAACATCGACATCGCGGTGTCGCCCGAGCGGCTGCCCGGCAACGGCTTCGATCGCGCCCAGGTGCACATCCGGGTCACCGATACCGAGGGCGTGCCGCTTCCCGATCATGTGTTGATCCTGTACGTGGACGGCGCCGGACAGATGACCCGGCAGCGGGTGAAGACCGACCCGAACGGCGAGGTCGAGGTCGAGTACGCCGTCTACGCCGTCAGCCGTTTCAAGCCGCCGGGCGTGGACATAATCCGGGTAGCCGACACGTCGGTGGGCAAGGTGATCGGCGTGTTCGTCGAGCAGTCCGCGGAGATCACGGTGGAGGATGCGCCCCGGCTGTCCCCGGAAGAGGTACAGAAACGCATCTCCGGCGCCGCCGAGACGACGGCTTCGACGGAGAGCGAGGAGGATTGACTCCACCGCAAGCCGATGACAGCGTGTGCGAACGGCGTTGAACCATGGGAACGGTCAGGGTATCGGTACATCTTCCGGAGAACGAAGCGGCTCGCCTGGAACGCGCGGCCGGGGAGATGGGGGTGGACCGTTCCACGTTCTTGACAATGGCGGCAAGGCGCGGTGCTCAAGCACTCCTCCTCGATCGTGCCTGCGACGCGTACCGCAAGGGGGAGGTGACCCTATCTCGAGCCGCTGAAATGGCCGATCTCAGCGTGCGCAGCATGATCCTCGAACTGCAGCATCACGGCTTGGAATTGAGCTATGGCGTGAACGATCTGGCAGAGGATCTCCAGCCGCTATGACGTCGGATCCGTCAGGCGCGGGCGAGCTCGACTTCGAGCGCCGCTATCTCGCTTCCGATCTCCACGTCGTCAGGCAAGTCGCGGGCGGCGCGCCCGTACCAGTAGCCGGCGTTGGAGCGATCGCCCTCCATCAGGTGCACGATGCCGTGCGCCCAGCTCGCGAGTTGGGAAGAGTCCTTCTGCATGATGGTGTGAGCCGCCTGCCAGTCGCCTGTCTCGATCAGCCTCACTGCGTCATCAAGGGTAGCCATGAATGGGATGCTATCAGCAAGCGTCGGACACCGTCACGCGTCGCCAGGGCGCACATGACCATTCCATGATTCATGATGCGTAGCCGGACCTGACTCACGGATTCGTGCGGTTACACGGTCGTGACCGAACTACGCACGCCGACACCCGAGGTGGCCCACCGTCGGAGATGACAAATGCCAGCACTTCACCCGATCGCCATGTCCGGCCAACGAAGGCTGAAAGAGGTCTCCCGGCCGCAATCGGCGCAGGTTGAGAACATTGGACTTGAACGCCACAGAGGCAAGGATCTTTCGGATCACTCACATTGCCAATATGCGGTGGATACTAAGAAATGGTCTGTACTGTCGAAGTGCCGACCATACCGATCCGGACTTCGTGAGCATCGGAAATGCGGAGTTGATAGAACGGCGAGATTCGCGACGTGTACCCATCCCACCCGAAGGGACGCTCTCCGACTACGTTCCTTTCTATTTCACGCCACATTCGATGATGATGTACAATATCAAGACGGGCTACGGAGGCATTAGAAGGTGCCTCAATTCGGACATCGTGATCCTGTTGACGCGGTTGCGGCGCCTCGCTGAGAGCGGAGTCTCCGTAGTGTTCACGGACCGTCACGCATACCTGAGGACGGCGAGGTTCTTTTCGTCCATGGATGATCTGGATGAGATCGATTGGGCGCTTCTGCAAGACAGGGACTTCAAGCGTCATCCGGACGATCCCGAGAAGACTGAGCGCTATCAGGCGGAGGCGCTCATTCACCGTTACTTGCCTGTGGAACGCTTGGCAGGCATAGTATGTCATGGAGAGAAGGAGATGAAGGAACTTGAGCGGAACTTGAGGGTGGCTCACGTAGAGCTCAAGGTTGCCGCAGTACCCGACTGCTACTTCTGATGATCCGGCTGGGGCAAGGCAACCTGCTCGAAGCCAAGGTAGAGGCGGTCGTCAACACCGTCAATACGGTTGGAATCATGGGTAAGGGCATCGCTCTTATGTTCAAGGAGCGGTTTCCTGCGAATTTCGATGCATACGTTCATGGCTGGAAGAACGGAGAGCTCGAAATCGGCAGGATGTTCGTTACGCGGAATGAAGAGTTCTTCGGACCGAGATGGATCATCAATTTTCCCACCAAAACGGAATGGCGTGCGAATAGCAGACTGGAGTGGATCGAGGATGGTCTGACGGATCTCGTTCGGACGATCGAGGAAAAGAAGATCAGATCTATCGCGATTCCGCCCCTTGGCTGCGGCAATGGAGGTCTCGACTGGGACGACGTAAGGCCGTTGATCGTGGCTGCGATAGACGGGATCGAAGACCTCGAAGCCGTGATTTACGAACCGACAAGAGATTACCAGAACGTGGCCAAGCGCAGGGGTGTCGAGAAGCTGACACCGGCTCGCGCGCTCGTCGCGGAGATGGTGCGCCGCTACTGCCTGATAGGAATCGATTGCTCGATTCTCGAAGTGCAAAAGCTCGCGTGGTTTCTCCAACGAGGCTGTAAGGCGGTTACGGCGCGAGATCCGTTCAAGTTCGATTTCAAGGCCGACAAGTACGGTCCCTACTCCAATCGGCTGAGAATGTTGCTTGACAGCCTGGACGGCAGCTACCTCCGCTGCGACAGGCGCTTGGCCGACGCGCGCCCGCGAGATCTCATCTGGTTCAACGAAGCCAAGAAGGATCTAGTAGCAGATTACGTGCGCTTCGGTGAGGGCAGTGGTTTTACGGGCGTGCTGGAATGGGCGTCCGTGATCATCGACGGATTCGAATCGCCTCTTGGCATGGAGCTATTGGCGACCGTTGATTGGCTGATGCAGGAGGAAGGTGTCCAACCGACGGTCGCGGCGATTCTGGATGGACTACGCAATTGGCCAGGGGGAGCGAAGGCAGCAGAGCGCAAGGTGCGGATCCTCGATAAGCGGCTGATCGACATCGCGCTGCATCAGCTATCGTCACGCTCAGGAGAAAGATCCTCGGCCTGACGGTTTCCCCGTGCAAATCCATGGCGGGGCGGGGGTCGGCTGCGGAACCCTCCTCCTTACCGGGCAATCATTCGTCGAGCCATGTCTAATCGTAAGCATATATTTCCCTTGTCTCTGTCGCTAGGACTGCGGCGGTAGTGGTGGGTGGGAAGCCGTGCCTCAGTGCGAGATGCAGTGCGGACGGTCCTCGTTGGCGGAGTTGATGGTCGTGGCGGTGAGGCGCTCTCCGGATTCACCGAGTGCCATTGGTCCAACCCGGCGATCGCTCGCAAGGAATTACGGAGTGTGGGACTGCGAATCGTGAGCTATGCGGGCGTGGAGAGCTTCCTCTTGGGGATGGGACCACTGCTTGAGCCGCTGAGCAGGTGTGAGTCCGGCGTGTATGACAACCTCGTCGAGGTCGCTGCGGAGACGGCAGAGTTGCCTCAGTTCAGGTAGCGCGCGCGATCTCGACCTTGAGCGCCGCGATCTCGGTTGCGATCTCCACGTCGTCCGGCAGGTCGCGTGCGGCGCGCCGGTACCAGTGGCCGGCGTTGGAGCGATCGCCCTCCATCAGGTGCACGATGCCATGCGCCCAGCTCGCGAGTTGGGAGGAATCGCCCTGCACGATGGGGTGAGCCGCCTGCCAGTCTCCGTCCTCGATCAACCGCACTGCATCGTCAAGGGTAGCCATGAGCCGATGCTACACGGTTTCGAGCGGCATCGGACATGGGCGCTACGTCCGGGGCCGATATCCGCGCGGCTCGCTGCCTTTGCCGTCGGGAAACAGGTAGCGGATCTCCAGCTCGACGTCCGCCAGGTTGATGGGCGCTTCCTCCTGCACCTGCAGGGGGAGATCGCGCGAAAGCAGGCGGATACCGACCTTGTTCGCTCCCTGATTCACCAGCTCGGGCGCAGGCTCGTAGCGGAGCCACACCGGTGTCTCCATTTGTCCGGGAATCAGCGGATTCGCACAGGCGAGCTCGACGCCGTTGAGCGTCACTTCGATCCGGTCGGTCACGTCGCAGTCGATCAGGTGCAGCCAGAGCCGGCAGCTCTCCAGGCGTTCGGCGGCTGACGTGAGGTCGTCGGCGACGCGCATGTCCAGCACGAGTTGCTCCGGCCCGAGCCGCGCCGGCAGCGGACCGGCCTGCAGGTCGCAGTATTGGTATTGGCCGTCACGGCGGGTCACCGCGTAGAGCTTGTCGCGGAACTCCAGCCGCTGCGCGTCGCCGAGGTTGTCGAGGTTGAGCCGGTTGCCTGCCCAGGTCTTGCAGTGCCAGTTGAAAGTGTAGATCCCGTCCACGCCGTTTGCCCAGTGATTGGCGGCGCAGGCGCTGATCATCTCGTCGTCGAGCAGCAGCCGCATGGGCTGAGTGCCGTAGTCGAGGGCGCTGACGTCGAGGTGGCCGGTGTGGCCGGCCCTGTAGGCCTCCTCGATGCCGGCGTAGATCCGCACCGGCTCCTCACGGGCCAGCTCGACCCACTCCGTCATGTCGGCACCGAAGTCGGTGCAGAAGAAGCACGACGGGATGACCAGATCGACCAGCCCTTCTTGAATCCAGGTCGGGACGTCGAGCCCGATTCCCTGCGCGCCGGCGATCGTGCTGGGCACTCGGACCGCGAAGCCGATGTGCTTGCCCTTCGCCTGCCCGATGCGGTCCAGTTCACTCCTGCTCCGGCGGATCAGGTCGGTCATGAGCGGGGCGTTGGCCTGCTCATGGCCGATCTTGAAGAAGCCGGGAATCCGCATGAAGTCGTAGTGAAAGCCGGCCACGTCGTAGCGCTCACACGCCTCCACCATGACCTCGATCCGTGACTCGCGCACTTCCTCGTGGGCGAAGTCCTGGAAGTACGGCATGGCGCGGGGCGGCGAGTCGCCTCGATAGCCGGCGACGCCGTCGGCGCCGATCAGGTATTCGGGGTGCTCCTCGTAGAACGGGCTGCTGTAGAGGTTCAGGTTCGCCGGCAGGCCGGGGCGATCGGGATCCTCCTCGGTCGCGCCCCAATGGTGCCAGTCGTTCATGCGCAGGTGCAGCCAGAAGTCGATGCCCAGGCGCTCCGATTCCTGCATCAGCAGTTCCGTGGGGTCGTGGCCGGCCTCCCACAGGCGGCGGAAGTTATCCACGAATCGGTACTGTCGCAGCCCTTTGTGTCCGCCGAAATTCTGTACCTGCTGCAGGCGGTCGACGATGAAGGTGTAGGCGCGGGACCGGCTTGGAAAGGTGGTCGTGTAGCCGCTGAAGCAGAGCGGATAGAGGTACGCGTCCACCGGGTAGCCGTGCAGGTAGCCCAGTTGGATCTGCTTGAACCGCTCGGGAGACAGGGGTGGATGGTAGTGGCTGGCCGTGCCGCCGTCGTCGTTCCACATGACGCGGTAGCGGCGCCGCAGCCGGCTGGATGGACTGCTCATAGTACGCTTGGCATTAAGGCCGACGACGGCGCCATCGTCCACTCTTCGAGTGAGGTTCGCTGCGCTCACCCCGCCGTGGGCCACCCGCCGCGGGGCATGCACGGCCCCTTGCCTGCTGCACGCTGGGCAGGCATGGTGGGTCGCGGAGATCGCTGAGGTCGCAAGGACGATGACCGGGCAGACCAACGAGCCGAAGACGATCCTGGACCAGGGTTATCTGATCGTGCGCGGCGCGATCGAGCCCGACCAGCTCGAGCCGATCCGCGCCACCGCCGAGCTGTTCCTGGACCGGGCGCGCGAGCGGTCACGCGGCGACCCGAACGTGGGCTGGGACGCGCACCGCGTGCCGCACCCCGCCCTCTATGATTTCATCGACCGGGACACCGCGGCGCTGTTCGACCCGCTGGTGTCCGACCGGGTGCTGGACGTGAACCGCCGGCTCATGGCGGCGCCGGAAGTGGGCCTCAACACCGCCTCCCTGTTCACCGAGCCGGGCAAGCTGCTCAGCAGGATCTTCCAGTGGCACCGGGACTCGGTGCTGCGGTCGTCGTCCCCTCTTCCCCTGAGCGGCCTGCAGGCGGACTGTCAGGCCAACGCGCCCGGCGTGCTCTCGTGGAACATCGCCCTGTATGACGACGACTCGCTCTGGGTGGTGCCGGCAAGCAACCGGCGCGGCAATACCGCGGTCGAGCAGGAGGTGCTCGACCGCCCGGCGCAGCTCGCCGACGAACCGCTGCCGGGGGCGCGCCGGTGCGAGCTGGCCGCCGGCGATGCCGTGGTGTTCGACGCGGCGATGCTGCACTCCGGCAGCATCGACGCCGACCGCTACCGGCGCACGTTCAACGTCGCCTACCGGGAGCTCGGCGGGCCGGTGCTGGCGCACAGCCGCGTCACCTACTGGAAGCCGGATCTCTTCGAGCGGTTGACTCCGGAGACGGCGCGGCGCTTCGAACGCTTCGAACGGCTGCTGCGCGACGAGCGCGACGCGATCGAGGCCGTGTTCCGGGCCGTCGTCGAACGGGACGGGAGCGCGTTCCGCGAACACTTGGCACTGCTGCATCCCGGCCCGGTCGGCCGCATGGTCTGCGTGGTGCAGCTCCACAAGATCGCTTACGCGCTCCGGAAGCTCGCCGAGGTCGGCGCGGAAGCGCTGTCCGACGCGGACTATCAGACCGTGACGCTCGACCACCTCTACAACCGGTGGCGCACGGCCGCGCTGCTTGCGCGCTTCACCGCGGCTGAGGTGCACCGCCTGTGGGGCGGCTTCGCCGAGCTCGACCGCCGGATGCGGACCGACCACCGGCAGGCAGCCGGCGGCCCCGCGGAGGCGCCCGACTACGAGCAGTACGAGATGCCGCCGGACTTCGACGTGGAGGACTTCGTGGCGAGCTGGCAGCCCGGCTGAGGCGGCTCGCTCAGCTATCGCTCCTCCGACCGGCGTATCTGCTTCTCTACTTCCTGTCGAGCCAAAAGAACTTGCTTGCGCCGCTGCGAACCGCGAACAGTGGGAACGGAGTGGAGCTATGGAAGCGATTGCGTCAATCAATCAGCTCGATGGCGATCGCGGGATCCGCCACCTTCAAGGAGGCCAGCCGGGGCAGCAGCCACTTCACGGACCGGCCTCGACCGACACGACCCTGACGCGCCCGGGCTGGCATTCGGAAACGGCGAGGATGCGCTGCACCTCCTTGAGATAGGCGCGGCTGCGCGACTGGGGACGCCTGCGGCGCTGGGGATGTCTGGCCCTTCTCCGCGTGCTCTCTGCCGTGCGGGGTTTCGGGTTGCCTCGCCGATAACTAAACGACCCTACAAAGCGCGTCTTGAGACTTTGATATAAGGCTCCTATCGACATGCCATAATTGTATTATATCTCAAAAAATAGTGTTCTGATATAGACGGGCAGCCGAACCTGCGGATAGCATGATCGGCGTCAGTGGTGTTGCGAATGGCCGCCACTGGGGACTTGGAGATGCGATTCTCGTGCTTGGTTCTTGCCGTTCTCTTCGCGTTGAGCGCCCTCGTCTCGCGCTCCGCCCACGCGGATCCGCCTCTGGCCCCCTACGGAAAGAAGTGGTCGTACGTGTGGGGTGACGAGTTCAACGGCACCACCCTCGATACCTCCAAGTGGAGGCTCAACCGCCAAGTGGAGGCTCAACCGCGAGGCCTCGAGACGAGGGGATCGGCTCCACGACGGCTACCTCATCCGTTGGCGCTGGGAGGACGACAACGTCAGCGTCCAGGACGGGAACCTCGTGCTCACCAACACCCGCCAGACCCCTTTCGAAGACGCCGACGATCTCGTCATGGCCGCCGGGATCAATTCAAAGCGCGGGTTCAACAAGACGTACGGATACTTCGAGGCGCGGATCAAGATCGCACCGACCGCCGACGGCATCCATACTGCATTCTGGCTGTACCGAAGTCCGCAAAGCAGTGTGACTCCAGGCGGCGCCGACGGCGCCGAGATCGACATCATGGAGTCCCCATTCGTCACGAACCACTACAACATCGCTGTCCACTGGGACGGGAACCTCGGGGACGCGAGCAGGCGCCCTCTTTCCCTGCACGACGGCAGCTTTCACGTCTTCGCCGTAGACTGGGACGATCAAGAGTACCGCTTCTATGCCGACCACCGCCTGGTCCATACCTATCGGGGGCCGGGCGTCTCTCAGAGCGACGAGTACCTCATCCTCTCGACCGGCGCGAGCTGGCGGCACGGCAACGCGCACACCGGGACGTTCCCGAATCACGCCTACGTCGACTGGGTGCGGGTGTGGGAGCTGGTGGACGACCCGGACATCAACATGGCGCCGACCGGCCGGCCCGCCATCTCCGGATCGGCCCGGGTCGGGGAGACGCTCGAGGCCTCGGCCGACGCGGTCGAGGACGAGGACGGGCTGACCAATGCCACCTTCGCTTGGCAGTGGATCACGAACGACGGGGCCCGGGACACCCCGATTCCGGGAGCCACCGGGTCGTCCTACACCCTCACGCAGCCTGATTTCGGCAAGACCATCAAGGTGCGCGTGACCTTTACCGACGACGGCGGTACGGAGGAGGCGCTCACGAGCGTGGCGACGGCGCCGGTGACGGGCCTGCATGCGGACGACGGCGTCGGTGTCACGGTCGCTGTCCTGCCTTCCATCTCGATCCGGGCGGCCGTCGCTTACGCGAGGGAGGGCGAGGATGCGGTCTTCACGCTGCTGCGCACGGGCAGCGCTGTGGACGCGCTGACGGTTCCGGTGACGGTCGCGGAGAGTGGGATGATGCTGGGCGCCGCGGTCCCCAAGCGCGTGGAGTTCGCAGCCGGCGCGCCGGAGGCGCAGCTCAGGGTTCCGACCGCCGCGGATGGCGCGGACGAGACCGACAGCGTGGTGACGGCGCGCATCGAGACGGGGCCTGGACACCGCGTCGCCTCGACCGCCGGATCGGCAACGGCGACGGTGCTGGACGACGACGCGCCCGCGGGGACGACAGAGGTCCTGTGGTCGGCGGACGTGACGGTGACGGATTTCGGGGGTGCCTTCGGGGCCATCACTTCGGACAGCTTCACGAATGTCACAGGCGACGAACTCGGTGTGGAGTGGATCTGGTACAGCGTCGGCGTCCGGCGCCTCGATTTGATATTGTCCGAGGCGGCGACGGATGCGGACGAGTTGACGCTGCATCTGGACGATGTCGCGCTGGCGTTTCCGCAAGGGAATTCCGGGGAGTCCACCATTCGCTGGCGGCCCATCCGTTTGTCCTGGAGGAATGGGCAGACGGTCGCGGTGCGCCTGTCGCGGACTTCGCAGGCTCCCGAGCCCGTCAACACGTCCCCGACCGGCCTGCCGGCGATCGCGGGGACCCCGCGCGTGGGCGAGGCGCTGAGGGCGTCGGTGTCGGGAATCGCGGACGCGGACGGCCTGAGCGGCGCGGCCTTCGGCTACCAGTGGCTCTCGCACGACGGGACCGCGGACACGGCTATCTCGGGCGCAACACAGGCCGTCTACACGCTCGCCGCTTCCGACGCAGGCAACACGATCAAGGTGCGTGTGAGCTTCACCGACGACGGCGGCACCGAGGAGACGCTCACCAGCGCGGCGACCGCTGCGGTGGAGGCCACGGCACCCGATGCGCCTCGCAACCTGAGCATCGCCGCCCCCGACGGCAAGGAAGGCGTGCTGGAGGTGTCCTGGGTTGCACCTTCCAGCGACGGCGGCTCGGCGCTCACCGGCTACAAGGTGCAGTGGAGGTCCGGCTTCGAGGACTACGACGGGACGGCCGCGTCCACCCGGCAGGCCGTGGTGACCGACCTCACCGCTCTGACGCATACGATCAGCGGGCTGACCAACGGCGTCGCATACACGGTGCGGGTCATTGCGACCAACGGCGTGGGCGACGGCGCCGCGACGGCCCGTGTCACCGGCACGCCGCGCGACCGGGTTCGCCCGCAGCTTGCGGCGGCGGCGGTGGACGGCGACACGCTGACGTTGACCTGGAACGAGGCGCTGGACGAGGGCTCGACGCCGCCGACACACGCCTTCGACGTGGTGGTCGGGGGCGCTTTGCGAGGGGTCACGGCAGTCTCCGTATCGGGCAGCACGGTGACGCTGACGCTGGCTCCCGCGGTAGCCCCGGGCAATACGGTCACGGTGCGATACATGGTCACGTCGACGTCCCTCGCGGCGCGCATCAAGGACGCGGCGGGCAACCCGGCGAAGGAGTTCTTCAGCGGGGAGGTGACGAACAACACCTCGGCGCGGGTCAACACGCCTCCAACCGGGCTGCCGTCAATCTCCGGCGCGGCGCGGGTGGGCGAGACGCTGACGGCTTCCGCATTCGGGATCGCGGACGCGGACGGCCTGAGCGGCGCGACCTTCGTCTGGCAGTGGATCTCGAACGACGGGACCTCGGATACGGAGATTGCGGGCGCGACGCAGGCCACCTACACGCTCGCCGACGCCGACGCAGGCAAGATCATCAAGGTGCGGGCGACCTACACCGACGATGGCGGTACGGAGGAGACGCTCACCAGTGCGGCGACCGCGGTCGTGGAAGCCGCGGTACCCGGTGCGCCCCGCAACCTGACGCTCGCTGTCCCGAACAGGGTGGAAGGGGCCCTGGAGGTGTCCTGGTCTGCACCTCCCGGCGGCGCGGCAGTCACCGGCTACAAGGTGCAATGGAAGTCCGGCTCCGAGGACTACGACGGGACGGCCTCGTCGACCCGGCAGGCGACCGTGACCGATCCGGCCAACCTGACGTACACGATCACCGGGTTGACCAACGGGGTGGCATACACGGTACGGGTCATCGCGGTGAACGATGCCGGCGATGGCACCGCGTCGGGGGAGACGACCGGCTCACCGCTCTCGCGGGTGTCCCAGCTTCGCTATTTCATCGAGAACGATATCGTTGCGGTGTATGGAGCCGCCCACCCGTGGCTCCATGCGGCCTGGCGCCATATGAATGAACGGGCCCCGATTTCGATTGAGAGTATTCGATCCCTCTGAAGGATCCGGAGTGTATAACCTCCCCAGTAACTCCCACGGTTACGTTTCGGCCCCTTGTGCCTCTTTCTCCAATAGGCTTCTACCGCGCTGCAGAGCCGAGGCGATGGTCATACGCGACACAGAGATTAATTCACCGATCATCGTCATACATGAGATGGCTCATGTATATACGTTGACGGACCAACTCTCGTCATACTCGACCCCTCTGGGCGTAGCCCATGTGTACTTCGAACAGATAGGTCTCCGAAGCGGTAATAGACCCACTTGCTCGGGAAGAGAGATTTACGCCGACATCTTGACGAAACTCGTACTGGGAGACATCCCTACGCCGTATTGGAATGGGCATAGCTGCGGCGCCGCCGGCCAGACCCAGGAAGCCCTGAGCGTAGCGCGGAGCGCGCTCGGCGGCCGGATGCCGCAGTGGTTCGCCGCTACCTACCACGATGTTGACGGCGATCCGGATCTGGAGGAATTCTGGGCCGATGTCCAGACTGTGTTTTTTTCTCAAGCACTGGTGATTAGCCAGCTTCGCAACGCATTCGGGGTCTTCAGGAATTCGTGTGGAAGGACGTCACATGAAGACAAGTGGGTAGAGATTATGGCCGCCGAGAACGCCGAGCCGGAAGTGGCAGCGGACGGTGTCCCGCAGCAGGACGACGCGGCGGCACTGCGGCACGCGCACCGGCGCCAAGAAAGTCGAGAAATCCTGCCGCGGGGACTTGACGGGGTTTTTCGCGTGCGAGCTGGCCCGCCACCGCACGTTCCAGCCCCTGCCGGCCTCCGGAAAGCTCACGTGTCCCCTCGGCTGCACAGCACCCGGTTCAGCGCGCGCTGCGCGCAGATCCATTGCCGGTCCTGGACGGGGATAAGACGCGTATCTCAAAACCGGTAGTATATTTACGGCATGATAACCGCACATCTCACCACCGCCACCCGGCCCCCGATCACCTCCACCGTCGGCGCCCTCTCCGACCGCGAGCTGCTGCGGGAGACCAGGAACCTGGTCCGCCACGAACGGCACCTGCAAGGCGCCGTCATCGACCACTTGTCCGAGATCGAGGCGCGCGGGCTGTATCTGGAGCGAGGCTTCTCCAGCCTGTTCGACTACGCGGTGCGCGAGCTCGGCTTCAGCGACGCAGCAGCCGCTCGGCGCATCGGCGCCATGCGGCTGTGCACCGATCAAGCGGACGCGCGGGAGGGGTTGCGCGACGGATCGCTGGCGCTGAGCGCCGCCGCGGAGCTGCAGTGGGCGTTCGACCGGCAGCGGCGCCGCGGGTCGATCTTCCGTATTTCTGGGCAAAGCGCTCGTCGTACTGATCGCAGAACTCACTGAAGTGCTTTTCGAAGATGGTGTGCAACTGGTTCTTGCCGCGCGTAATGTACCGTTTGTGCCGGGCGGTCGCAGCGAACGCGACTTGAGTGGACATATCGCTGTACGACTGTCGAGATCTTCGTGGCGCTTCAGTGAGATGTGAACAGTGGGCTCGAACGACGAGCTTAGCTCATCGGGCACCCCCGGGACTCGATTCGACCAGACCCGACTGAACAGGTACTCGGCGCAAGTCGAACTGCCGCTCGGATTGACCGGCGGACTATGGCCACTACGGGCCGCTGTTCATCCGCATGACCTGGCACGCGGCGGGGACCTACCGCATCAGTGACGACCGCGGCGGCGGCGGCTCCGGCTACCAGCGGTTCGCACCCCTCAATAGCTGGCCCGACAACGCCAGCCTGGACAAGGCGCGCCGCCTGCTGTGGCCGATCAAGCAGAAGTACGGCCGCAAGATCTCCTGGGCCGACCTGCTGATCTGGCGTTTGACGCCACCACCGTGAAGGAACCGGGCAAGACCGGAGCGCTGTGGCGCATCCACTGGAGCGTATGCCTGCCGTCGCTGGCGTGCGACTTCTTCATGCTCACGCCAACCGAGGGGCCGGGCACCGGCGAATCGTTGGTTCAGTTTCCCGATCCGCGCCGGCGATCATGTAGTGGCCGATCGCGGTTACTCAGCTGCTGGTTGCGCTCCTGGTCGAGAAGCTGATCCGCCATGCCAGCGCTAGTTCCCCCTGGGGATACGACTTGGCGCCGTCAGCGGCCACCCAGTGCGTGGCGTGACTTCAGGTTCGTGCTGGGCCAGGTCACCCGCACCCTCGAACCGGCTCTGCCACTGGCGCGCATGGTTCACCAGTGGCACGCTATCTCGCGGGCGCTGGCTGAGCCGCCACGGCGCCGGCTGTCTCAGTTGTCAGCTTACTTCGATCTGCGTGGTCGACCCGAGTCGCAGGTCCGTGCTACGGTCGCACCGTAGGGCCACAACGGTGAGCTGGTTCTGGAAGGGGCACGACACAACCACGTGCTCCCGGGGAGGGTGATACGGAACGCGGGGTGACAACGATACCCATCGATGCCGGCGCGCTCGTTACCTCACAGAAGGGGTCTCTCCGCAAGCGTCTCAAAGACCACAGATTACTACTGCTGATCTTTCTCCCCGGCCTCATTCACCTGCTTATCTTTCGCTACGCGCCGATCTTCGGCTTGGTCGTTGCCTTTCAGGACTACAGCCCCTTCCAGGGCGTCCTCAGGAGCGAGTGGGTTGGGCTGGAGCATTTCAGGGAAATCCTCGAGCTGCGCCAGGTGTTCACCCTCATGTGGAATACTCTCATGCTGGGAGTGTATCGGCTCGTTTTCGGATTTGCCGCTCCCATCCTGTTGGCACTGGTCATCAACGAGATACAGCAGCCCACGTTCAAGCGGGTGTTCCAGACCGTCAGCTACCTACCGTATTTCATCTCGAACGTGGTGGTCGTGAGTATCGTGGCCACCGTCCTGTCGCCTTACAGTGGTCTGGTCAACAGGATTCTCGGGCTCTTCAACATCGAGCCGATATATTTCATGGTCCAACCGGGTTTCTTCAGACCCATCTACACACTTTCCGGAATCTGGAAAACCGCTGGCTGGTCCGCAATCATCTATCTGGGGGCGCTGTCCAACATAAATCCCGAGCTGTACGAAGCCGCATACTCAGACGGCGCTGGCAGACTACGACAGGCCTGGCATGTCACGCTGCCGGGGATTACCCCCACCATCATCATACTCCTCATCCTAAACATCGGCGGTCTCGTTGGCGCAGGCTTCGAGCTCGCTTTTCTGTATCAAAACAGCTTCAATCTCCACCATTCTGAGATTTTGGACACATATATCTACAAGATTGGTCTCGCCGGAAGTTTCGGGCTACCGAAATACAGCTTTGCTGCCGCTATTGGCATCTTCCAATCGGTAATCAATATCACATTCCTGTATGGCGCGAACCTGCTCGCGCGCAAATACACCGAAGAGAGCCTCTGGTAAGCCGATGACTCGAGTGGGGAAGTCTTCAGCCACCGATGTCCTGATGAAGTTTATCTTCTACATGATATTGGTGCTGTTCGGTTTCATTTGTGCATACCCGTTTCTGAATATGATCGCGGTGTCCTTGAGCAACCCGGCGTATGTGGTCGCAAACAAGGTCTTCATTTTTCCAGTAGACATACAGTTTGCTAACTACAGGATTCTGGTGAAGGATGCCTCGTACATAAGATCTTACGGTAATACGATACTCTATACAGCCCTCGGGACAGCCAGCGCGCTGTTCTTTTCTATCGCCACTGCCTATCCGCTGTCGACGAAGACGTTTCCGTTCCGAGGCGTCTTCATGAAGCTCATCGTATTCACAATGTTCTTCTCCGGCGGACTCATACCGACCTTTCTCGTAATAAGAGGGATTGGCATGTACAACACCCTCTTGGCCATAGTCATTCCCAATGCACTGGTTGCTTGGAATGTGATAATTCTCAGAACCGCGTTCATGGGAGTTCCAAATGAGCTTGCCGAGGCAGTGGTCATGGACGGTGGGTCGGACCTTCAGATCCTCACTCGAGTCTTCCTACCGCTCTCGGTCCCGACCATTGCCGTGATCGCCCTCTACTCCTCGGTAGGATTGTGGAACGATTTCTTCACTCCGCTCGTGTATCTGAACGACAGCGACAGGTGGCCCTTGTCGGTGATGTTGCGTCAGCTCGTCCTGTCGGCGACCGGGTTGGCCGAACAGCACAAGTTGGCGGAAGCAAACGAGGAGTACATCGTCGAAGCTTCCTACAAGGCTACCGCTCTCATAATCTCAACATTACCAATTCTGATGGTGTATCCATTCATTCAGAAATACTTCGTAAAGGGGGTGTTAGTAGGGTCAGTGAAGGGGTAAGCGGAGAGGTGACGTGGATAGGGGAACGACCGAGGCTGAGTCGCATGTACGCGTTGCAGCCAAACCAATCGGTCGTATCTCAGGATTGCGTATCGAAAACGTAACAAGGCGAAGACTATTGAAGGGTAACAAACTCTTGGGTCTTCAGGAATTCGTGTGGAAGGACGTCACATGAAGACAAGTGGGTAGAGATTATGGCCGCCGAGAACGCCGAGCCGGAAGTGGCAGCGGACGGTGTCCCGCAGCAGGACGACGCGGCGGCACTGCGGCACGCGCACCGGCGCCAAGAAAGTTGAGAAATCCTGCCGCGGGGACTTGACGGGGTTTTTCGCGTGCGAGCTGGCCCGCCACCGCACGTTCCAGCCCCTGCCGGCCTCCGGAAAGCTCACGTGTCCCCTCGGCTGCACAGCACCCGGTTCAGCGCGCGCTGCGCGCAGATCCATTGCCGGTCCTGGACGGTCAGGTTCGTGCTGGGCCAGGTCACCCGCACCCTCGAACCGGCTCTGCCACTGGCGCGCATGGTTCACCAGTGGCACGCTATCTCGCGGGCGCTGGCTGAGCCGCCACGGCGC
Organism: Spirochaetia bacterium; assembly: GCA_965262795.1. Lineage (GTDB taxonomy): Bacteria > Spirochaetota > Spirochaetia > SZUA-6 > Bin103 > CATQHW01. Next base: position 5,414,589 of record OZ253561.1, read on the forward strand.
CGGCTGTCTCAGTTGTCAGCTTACTTCGATCTGCGTGGTTGACCCGAGTCGCAGGTCCGTGCTACGGTCGCACCGTAGGGCCGCAACGGTGAGCTGGTTCTGGAAGGGGCACGACACAACGACGTGCTCCCGGGGAGGGTGATACGGAACGCGGGGTGACAACGATACCCATCGATGCCGGCGCGCTCGAGAGGTGACGTCGATAGGGGAACGACCGAGGCTGAGTCGCATGTACGCGTTGCAGCCAAACCAATCGGTCGTATCTCAGGATTGCGTATCGAAAACGTAACAAGGAGAAGACTATTGAAGGGTAACAAACTCTTTCTCGGGAAGCTAATCGTTGGCTTTCTGTTGTCAACCGGTACGGCCGGGTCCGTTTTCGCGGCGGCGACCCAGGAGGCGGCGGCACCAGACGAGCCGATGGTGATAACCGCCATGATGATGCAGCACCCGAACAACCCGTGGACGATGGTCGGTGACTCGATCGTGTTTCAGGAGTTGGAGAAGAGAACCGGCATCGACTTCGAGTGGCAGGGAGTCCCAGCAGGGGACTATCCAGCGCGACTCAGCATCGTGATGGCCACCGGGGAGTTTCCTGATCTCATCCAGATGCACCCGAAGGAAGGTCAGGTGTATGGGCTGCAAGGCGCCTTCGAGCCGGTAAACGAGCTCGCGAGAATGTACGCGCCGACGTACTACGCGGCTATCCAGGATCCGATCAACCGATTCTACAACGCCGATGAGGCGGGTGACATATACACCGTTGCCTCCCTTATGGATCCCCAACTGGACATGGGAGAAGCGGTGTTGGGCTACGTCTTTGTCGATTATCGCAAGGACATTCTCGAGGACCTGGGAGAAACAGAACCTACTACCCTCGAGGAATGGAAGGCTCTGTGGAGAAAGGTTAAGGAAGAAAGAGGTCTGATTCCGGTAACCACCCGGTGGAGAGGATGGCTGTACCAGTTCTTGATCAACATGACGGGGATCGTGCATGAGCCGCAGTACAACACCTTTCTCGAGAACGACGTGTATCACTACGGTCCGATCGACGATAGAGCCCGATGGGTTGTCGAGCAGTTACATGAGCTCTACGACGAAGGACTCCTGGATCAGGAGTTCGCCACGATCCAACACGCGCAGTGGGAAGAGCGGGTGACAGCTGGACAGGCCTTCTCGATGATCGAAGGGTTCGGAAGGATCGACTGGGCTAACGGCCTCGGTCGGGAGCTGAATCCTGATTACACCATGTGGGGCGCGTGGCCGGTGCAAGGCCCGTTCGGAGTGGAACCGAAAGTCGTCGGAGGCTATATTGGCCCGGGCTTGTTTGCCAACCAACCGGGGTGGGGCATCAATCCCAAGATATCCGATGAGAAGAAACAAGCCATTATGAGAGTCGTGGAATTCCTGAGCTCGCCTGAGGGCTCGGAGCTTACCACCTGGGGAGTCGAAGGCGAGACATTCGCGATCAACAACGGAAAGCGCGAATACATCGTCGAGAATCCAAGTGCCTACGGGGTCAGGACTTCCTACGGTGTCTGGCCGGTGGTGGACGCGATCTACATGGAATCCTACGATGCGGCCAACCGGCCCCGCCAGCCGGAAGGGCAGCACGCCTACGATAACATCAGCTTGAAGATGGCGACGAAGGCGCATCCGCCGGTGGTTTTCAACACGGCGGAAGCCGAGAGGATCGGCGAGCTCTGGGCAGCCATAAACACCTTGCAGCTGGGGTACTACGACAAATTCACCGTCGGAACGCTCGACATCGACAGTGAGTGGGACACCTTCATCAGTGATATCGAGGATGCCGGTGTTGAGGAGTTCATGACGATCATGAACTCCGCTTACCAACGGCAGAAAGCTTTCTTCGGTAGCTAAGGGCTTTTGGCGGGCACTTCCTTCGGGAAGTGCCCGTCGTTCCTTCATGAAAGAGCTACGGGCGATCTGCTCTCACCAGTTTGAAGCCATTCTCCTCGGAGATTTCAAACCGGAGAATGTCGATGTCATGGTGGATGAGGTCGCGCAGGCGAATTTCAACGCCATTCAGTTGTGCGTGAAAGCTCCCGGCGTTCTCTACTACCCCAGCAAGATCGGAGTGGTCCACGAATACTGCAAGGAGTACGATCTTCTCGGCGAGACCCTGCGCAAATGCCATGCCGCCGGACTCGAGTTCCACAGCTACTTTCCGGTAGCGCTTGCCGGCGGCTGGGCTGGGAGCGAGTACCAATTCGACAACAACGGAGGGATACTCGCGGATCACCCCGAATGGGCTACGATAAACTATACAGACGGTAACTACGAGCCCAGCCACTTCGGCTGTCTATCGAATCCCGAATTCCTCGACTACATAGACAAGCTCGTCGAGGAGCAGTGCATTTGCTACAGTATCGACGTCCTGATCCTTGATTTCGTTCGATACAACGCCAGGTGTTTCTGCGAGAGCTGCAAGAAGAACTATCAAGCGATGTTCGGCGAGAAGCTCCAGTATGAGAACGTGCAGTACTGCGATACTTACACACAGAAGGACGTGCCTGGCGAGCTGGAAATCGAGTACCGCTGTCTGACTGTTCATAATGCGGTAAAGCGCCTTTCGGATACCGCGAGGCGAGCCGCGCCCGACGTCAAAGTCGCGGTGTACGTTTTCCCCGTTCCGAGAACGGGTCTCCTACGGATATTTCAGGAGTGGTCGCGCTTCTCGAGATATCTGGATGCGATTTTCATCATGTACTACGACACGTTCAGCATCGATAATCTCAAAGCGCTATTCCCTCTTCACAGAGACTCGACCGACCGTCCAGTCTTTCCAGGAACGATAACTATGCGAGCCCCGGCGGTGTATAAGAGCCGAGATACTCCGGAGTTCCACTGCTCCTTCCTCGACGAAGCGCGGCGGGCCGGCTTCCCGGGGTTCTTTCTTTTCAACTACGAAACACTCTTCAGACGGTCGCCGGGAGAGAGCCTTGGCAAGGTAATTCGACCGCCACAGGTGCCCGAAGATCTCGCTGCCATCAAGGGCCAGATACTTAACGAGCCGGCGGAGCCCTTCTTTGGTATTCGCAACGGATAGCTCGACGAGCTAACCCTCTTTACGGGATTACGCCCGTGTTGTTGAACCAGGATCAACTAGACGAGTTCCACCTGAGAGGCTTCGTTGTGAGTCCCGTTCCGGTTCTCGGCGAGGCTGAGGTCGACGAGCTACTCGCAGAGCTTCAGCTCGTCGTGGAGAGCAAATCTGCCAAGAAGCCGGTACTGAACCGAAACCTCGTCGACGGGACTACGGAGTACGGCGAGGCACAACAGACCGCGAAGGAAGTTTGGCAGGTCGTCAATATCTGGGAGGCCAGTGAGAAGTTCTTCGAGCTAGCGCGTAATCCGGAGATCACCGGCACCGTCGCCCGGATGTGCGGCAACACCCCAATTCTCCGCATCTGGCACGATCAGATCGTTGCCAAACCCGCCACACGCGGTGGTCGCGTCGGCTGGCATCAAGACTTTCTAGCATGGCCGATCATCGAGCCGGGAGACCTCGTCGGGGCGTGGGTGGCGTTGGATGACGTCGAAATCGAAAACGGCTGCATGTGGATGGTGCCGGGGTCCCATCGCTGGGGTGCGGTTCGACCGCGAACCGGAGATGCCCTGGAGCCTCTGTACGATGAGGCCTTGCTCCCCGAAGGGGTGGAGGTCAGGCCGGTTCCGGTGCAAGTCAAGAGAGGGCACGTTGCGTTTCACCACTGCATGACCTGGCACGCCTCTCCCGAGAACGAGAGCGAGCGCCATCGTCGAGCGATTGCGATTCACTATATGCCAGGCTATACGATCTTCATGCCTCGGGGGCGATCGCACGCCGTTGGCAAGCACGTGACCGTGAAGCCGGGGGAGATCCTGGAAGGCGACGGGTTTCCGGTCGTCTATGAGAACAAGAGGAATCTCGAGGGGAATCTCGAGCGATACACTACCGAGCCAGCTTGAAGCAAGCCGCCTGCACGGTTCGAACCGGTGTGGACTCCCCAGCCGCGTCGTCCGACCCTGACTGGGCTCGTTAGCCAAGAGAGAGGAGTACCCGATGTCCGCAAGCGATACGGTTCGAGGCCGGCTATGGATGTGGGGGCACGAAGCCGGCTCCCATGATAATGGATGGAAACTGCCGAAACCCTCTCGTATGACACCCGCTGAAGGCGCCCTTTACCTCGGTGTTCCCAATCTGATGATGGTGACCTACGGTGGAAGGCCGGAGATGCCGTTCGATCAGTACGCGATCCCTTTTCGGGCCTTGGAGAAAGTAGTCTGGTCCATAACAGGGGCATCGGGGCAAACCTCTCCCGAGGAAAGGGAGCACGTCATCGAGCTGACGCAGAGATTCCGAAATTTCACGGGCCTGCTGATGGATGATCTGTTCGCGACCGACGGCACTGCAGCGATCTCCGTCGGTGAGCTCAACGCCGTCAAGGAGAAGCTGGATCTGCAGGAGAGGAGGCTCGACCTCTACGCCATATGTTACGACAAGTGGTTTGGTTGGAACGTAGATGATTACTTCTCCCTCTGCGACTACGTGATCTTTTGGACGTGGAGGTCGGAAACCCTCGAACGTCTGGATGAGAATTTCAGGCGTTTCGAAGAGATCACCCCACGCAACGACCGCCTCCTGGGCTGCTACCTGTACGATTACGGTAACTGCACGCCGATGTCGCTCGATAGGATGAAAATGCAGTGCGAGACGGGACTGCAACTACTCATGGAAGGCAGAATCGTTGGAATCGTCTTTCTCGCCTCCTGCGTCTGCGACATCGAGTTGGAGGCGGTCGAGTGGACCAGGGAGTGGATATCCGAGATCGCACTCGAGAAGCTATCGGCGTGAAGGCGATGACGGTGACCGGCCCTGTTGACGCGGATCAGCTCGGCGTGACGCTCCCCCACGAGCACATTCTCATCGACATTCGCAACCAGTACACCGAGCCAGAGGATCGCACCAAAGCGGAAACGGGCCGACAAAAGGTCTCGATGAAGTACCTCGGTAGCTTGCGGAGAAATCCGTACGCTCTGCGGGACAACCTGGTTCTGGGCGATGTAAAGCTCGCGGTCGATGAGTTGACCTCGTTCAAGGAGGCGCGGGGAAGAACGATTATCGACTGCACACCCATAGGCGCCGGTCGAGATGTCCGCAAGATTCGAGACATCGCCGAGCAGGTCGATCTCAACATCATCGTCGGATGCGGCTACTACACCGGGGACACGCACCCGGACGGACTGGACGAGAGAACCATCGAGGAGATCGCCGAGGAAATGATAGGCGATTTCCGCGAGGGCATTGACGGGACCGGGATAAAGGCAGGAATCGTTGGCGAGATCGGGACCAGCAGCCCGGTCCAGGAGGGTGAGATGAGGGTGGTGAAGGCTGCCGCGATCGCCTCTCGCAAGCTCGACGCGCCGGTTACCATCCACACGTATCCCTGGTCAGATACTGGGACCGAGATCGTCAGGACCATGCTCGCCGTGGGTGCCGATCCCAAGAGGATTGTGATCTGCCATACCGATGTGGAGCCGGATGCTTCCTATATGGAGATCCTTTTCTCCATGGGAGTCTTCGTCGAGTTCGATAACTTCGGCAAGGAGTTCTACATCAACAAGGCCGACCGCGGATTTGCAGGAGGGATCTTCGTAACCGACCTCGAGAGAGTCCGTCTTATCGCGAGGCTCCTCGAGTCGGGCTATGAGTCTCAAGTACTCATCACTAATGACATCTGTCTGAAGTCGATGCTTCACGCCTTTGGCGGATGGGGGTACGACCACATCGTCACCAACGTGGTGCCCATGATGACAGATCAGGGGATATCAGAGGCGGTCATCAACCGGCTCCTCGTAGATAACCCCGCGAGACTCTTTACCTAGCTCTCAGGAGAGCGAAATGGCGTCCCGGCCAATGCAGAATATCAGTGCGTACGAAGAATCCACGCCAATGCTGGAGGACCCGGACGAGCTCCGTAGAGCGGCGGGGGAGAGAGGCTATCTCTTCTTTCGCAAGTTGATACCAGCGGCCGATGTCCTGGGATTACGTCGCGAGGCTCTAGAGGTGACGGCACGCCATGGGTTTCTCCGCCAGGGTAGCGATCTTATGGATGGCATAGTTCGAGATGGGGCGAACCTCTCGGAGAACGACTACGAACCAGAATTCATAAGCTACTACAGGGACCTACTGCGAATCCGCGCTCTCTACGTCCTGTCGCATAGCGAGCATGTGCTGCGAATCATCCGTCAGCTTGTAGACAGTCCCATCCTCATTCATCCCCGCCATCTCTATCACCCGATGTTTCCGGGCAGGCCGGACCACACCACACACCCACACCAGGATTTTGGTCCAGTCCGCGGAACGCCCGATACGTGGACGGTCTGGATTCCTTTGGGAGACTGTCCCGCTAATCTCGGTGGAGGTCTCGCACTGGTTCCCGGGTCACACTTAGGCCCGTTGATGGAAGACGGTCAGGAAAGCCTGGGAGACGACTCGGATTTGATGAACGAATGGGCGTGGGGCCAGACGGCCACCGGGGACGTCTTGATGTTTCACGGCATGACCATCCATCAGGCGAGGGACAATGAGACAAAGGACCATATCAGGATCGCCACCAGCTTCCGATATCAGGCGGCGAGGGATCCGGTGGACGAGTATTCGATGAAGCCACATATGCGCTGGATGGAATGGGACGACATATATGACACATGGGGACAAGATGATCCCCTGAAATACTATTGGTCGAGCCTCGACCTAGACGTCAAGCCGCACTGGAAAACCGCTTCCGCCCAATAATTATTGCGGGTTCCAGAAATTCTGGCCGGAATTCTTCCGGAAATTCTGGCCGGTCTGAACAGGGAGGCGAGGCGTGAGCGAGGGCCGGCAGTGGATAGGTGACGGTCTCTCTGGAATCTCCACCAACGGGGGTGGCATAGGCGTGGCAGAGCGGGTAGAGGACCGCATGCTGACGTTGTTGAAGAGGCATGAGGTGCAGACGCTGCTCGCGGCCGGCCACGACCAGATCGAGGTCGCCGGGGTGTCGGTGCGGAGCGTGCGGCGTATCGCGGCAGAGCCCGCGGTCGAGCACGTTGATGATAGCCAGGAGAGAGTGCAACGCAGGATCGGCCGACCGAGCAAGGTGGAGCCGTTCCGTGCCTTGGTGCAGGAGCTGGTAGAGCAGGTCGACGAGGAGACTCACGCCCCGCTGAAGTCGGTCGAGATCCTGCGCCGGGCACGCCTGGACGGCTACCGGGGCGGCAAGAGTGCGCTGTACGAGTTGATTGCCGAGCTGCGTCCGCACGCCACGCGGCTGATGATGCGCTTCGAAGGGCTGCCCGGCGAGTTCTCCCAGCACGACTTCGGCGAGGTGAGGATCACCTATCTGGACGGCAGCCGTCAGGTGGTGCGGTTCTTCTGCTCGCGGCTGAAGTGGTCGCGCTGGGCGGTGGTCGATCTGGTGCCCAACCAAGTCGCCGAGACGCTGATCCGCACCCTGGCCGACCACTTCGTGGCGTTCGGCGGGGTGCCGCTGTGCGCGGTGTTCGACCGTCCCAAGACGGTGGCCCTGAAATGGGCCAAGAACGGCGAGGTGACCGAGTGGAACCCGACCTTCGCGTACGCGGCGCTGGAGTTGGGGTTCACGGCCGAGGTGTGCTGGCCGCGGCGCGCCAACCAGAAGGGGTCGATCGAGAACTTGGTGGGCTGGGTGAAGGGTTCGTTCTTCAAGCAGCGCCGCTTCCATGATTACGAGGATCTGCACACTCAGTTGCGCCAGTGGCTCGACGAGGTGAACAACGAACGCCCCAGCCGAGCCACCGGAGAGATTCCACAGCAGCGCCGGCAGCAGGAATTGTCACGCCTGCGACCGTTGCGGGTGAGTCCCGACCGGCTGGCGTTGCGCATACCGATCCAGGTGTCAGTGACTGCCGAGGTGAGCTACGACGGTCGCAGCTACGCCATGCCGCCGGAGGCTGCCAGCATGGCCGGGACGCTGTACCTGTACCAGGATCACGTCCACATCGTTGCAGGTCGCTTCCAAGCCCGGCATCCGCGTTATGTCGCCAAGGGGACGGTGTCGCGCCAGCCGGAGCATCGTGCCGCGCAGTTGGCGGCGATCTCCGGCAAGCGTGGGCGCCGCTACCTGCAGCGTGAGCATCTGCTGGAGACCGGCGAGGCGGCACTGCTGTTTCTCACCGAGTTGGTGCACCGTGATCCGCGCAGTTGGTTCCGGGACGCTGAACTCCTGCACGAGCTGCTCCAGCAGCATGGTCCCAAGACGCTGGACCGCGCCTTCCAGGCCGCCGTCGGCGCGCGTACCTACACCACCGAGTATGTCGTCCGCTGCCTGAACGGGGACCGGAGCGCGCCCACGACCAGCCCCGCCGGAGCGAGGAGACCGTGATTATGGCACGTTATCGAGCTGCAATCGGCTATTCAGGGGGTGTTGGAACACCACCTGCCCTGAGCAAACGCCGCACAGCGCCGTTATGGACGATTTTTTCTCCGCGACCGACCTGATTTGCATGCAGCGGGCACTCACGGCGCCTGGCGAGCGCGCATGCGCACCATCTCAGGGGCGCTGGCGATGAGCGCCGCCTCCACCCCCGCGCTGCCCTTCGATCCGGCCACCGTCCAGTTCGATCCGCTGCTGCGCCGGCTCAACCTGGCCAACACCCGCCGCCACTGGCAACGGCTCTTCGATCGCGCAGAGACCCATGGCTGGTCGTGCCGGGAGTTCCTCGGCGTCCTGGTCACCGAGGAGATCGCGCATCGTCAACAGACCCGCATCCAGCGCTCGGTCAGGCAGGCCCGCTTCCCGTTCCTGAAGACCGTCGAAGAGTTCGACTTCTCCTTCCAGTCCAGTGTGCGCCTGCCGTCGCTGGGCAGCTATTTGGGACCCGAGCTGGTCAGCGGGGGACGCAACCTCATTCTGCAAGGCAAGAGCGGTCGGGGAAAATCGCACCTGGTCATCGCCATCGCCTACCGCGCCATCCAGAACGGCTTCACCGCTCGCTTCGTCACCGCCGCCGTGCTGATCGAGAGTCTGTCCGTGGCCAGCCGGCAAGGCAGATTGCAGGAGCAACTCGCTCACTACCCGCAGCCGCACGTTCTGGTCATCGACGAGGTGGGCTACCTATCCTACGGACCGGACGCCGCCAACGTCCTGTTCCACATCGTCAACGAACGCCACCAGCGCGGCCGCCCGATGCTGTTCACCACCAACAAGCCTCCGCTGACCGCGTGGGGCGAGGTCCTGCACGACCATGACCTCGCCGAGGCCATCGTCGACCGCGTGCTCGAAAACGGTCGCCTGCTCCTGCTCGACGGCCCATCATATCGCACCCGGCATCTTGATCTGGGTCTTCAGGAATCCGGGTGGAAAGAGTGGGTCACCGGGTGACACCGGCGGGGTAGAGATCAAGGCCGCCGAGGTGAAAGTAGATGGCGTTGCGGAATCGTTTGCGGTTGCGGAACCCGCGCGCTGAGTACTTCATCTTCTGAATTCTCGCGTTGATCGACTCGGCGCGGGCGTTGGTCACCTTGTCCACGACGGCGGTCACGATCCGGTCCAGATGGCGCTTGACCATGCGTGCCACGCGCTTGACCGGCTCCAGCCGACAGCGGATCGCCGAGCGGTACCACGCCATCCATGCCTTGCGCGCCCACGCGCGGCTGCGGTACGCCCACAGTGTCATGGCATGTTCTTTGTAGCCCCACGCACGGGCGGTCTGCAGGGCGCTGTCGCGCAGCTCGGCGAATTGCTCCCAGCGCTCCTCATCCATGTTCTCGGGGTTGGTCAGCCATCGGTAGCGGCTGCCTTTCAGCCGCTGATCGTCCTCTCCGGCCAGCCGGCGGTGCTCAGCGCGCCGCACCCGGTCAACGGCGTCCCCAAGGTGTCCGGCAACGTGAAACTTGTCGAACGCGATCTTGTCCTGCGCGTCCGCCACGTACTGGGTGGTCACGCGGATGTAGGGCTCCCACATGTCCATGGCGACCGTCTGGATACGCGCTAACTGCTCATCGTCGAATTGTTTGTAGACTCCTCCAACGACTCCTTGCCGCGCCCGTCGGCTACGTGCAGCACATGCCCGTCCAGATCGTTGACCACCGTCACGTACTCATGGCGTTTCTGAAACGGCGTCTCGTCCACGCCGATGCGCTGCGGCGCCTGCACCTCGCGACGCTCCAACCCGCGCTGCACGGCGCGCTGCATGATCCCGTCCACCTCGTCCCAACTCAGCCCCATCTGAAGCGCCACCGCCGCCGTGGACGCCTCCTTCAGCCAGTCGATCACCACCGCCTCGAACGGCGCCGTGAACCGCGAACGGCTTTCGCTCCACGGTGCGCCCACCTGCTTGACCTTGTGCCGCTCACAGTGCACCCGCGGCATCTCGGCAGCCACAATCGTGCGGTACTCGCACGTATCCAGATAACGCCAGCGCCGTCGACGCGTGTCGTAGCGTCGCGCCGGCTGTCCGCACTGCGGGCAGGTCAGCGCCTCGCCGTCGTGCTCCACATGCACGACCACCTCGCCCTGCTCCAGATTCAGCTCGACGGCTGCGACTCGCCAGGGATCCTCAATCTTCAGAATCCTCGCGTACAGGTCCTTGTCACGCATGGCTCCACGGTAGCCTTGCTGCCCCTCACGCCGCGACCTCCAGCCCCCTCATCCACACGAAACCCTGAAGACCCCTTGATCTTTCCGCCCAAGACGCTCACGATGGCCTTCACCAACCGGCCAGAATTTCCGGAATTCTTCCGGAAATTCTGGCTGGTCTGAACAGGGAGGCGAGGCGTGAGCGAGGGCCGGCAGTGGATAGGTGACGGTCGTCAACAGACCCGCATCCAGCGCTCGGTCAGGCAGGCCCGCTTCCCGTTCCTGAAGACCGTCGAAGAGTTCGACTTCTCCTTCCAGTTCAGTGTGCGCCTGCCGTCGCTGGGCAGCTATTTGGGACCCGAGCTGGTCAGCGGGGGACGCAACCTCATTCTGCAAGGCAAGAGCGGTCGGGGAAAATCGCACCTGGTCATCGCCATCGCCTACCGCGCCATCCAGAACGGCTTCACCGCTCGCTTCGTCACCGCCGCCGTGCTGATCGAGAGTCTGTCCGTGGCCAGCCGGCAAGGCAGATTGCAGGAGCAACTCGCTCACTACCCGCAGCCGCACGTTCTGGTCATCGACGAGGTGGGCTACCTATCCTACGGACCGGACGCCGCCAACGTCCTGTTCCACATCGTCAACGAACGCCACCAGCGCGGCCGCCCGATGCTGTTCACCACCAACAAGCCTCCGCTGACCGCGTGGGGCGAGGTCCTGCACGACCATGACCTCGCCGAGGCCATCGTCGACCGCGTGCTCGAAAACGGTCGCCTGCTCCTGCTCGACGGCCCATCATATCGCACCCGGCATCTTGATCTTTCCGCCCAAGACGCTCACGATGGCCTTCACCAACCGGCCAGAATTTCCGGAAATCAGCCGGCAGAATTTCCGGAACCCACAATAATTGGCTGAAGGAGCTAAGAGAAACTCGATCTATGGCTACATCCAGGCGAGCGCTCGAGGAGATAATCCCCACCCCTCGAGAGATAGTCAGACGCGAAGACAGCGCGAAGTCGTACTCGCGCGATGCCGTCTACTCCATTCATGTGTTGGGGACTGAAACAGACCAGCTCGCCTTCGCAATGAGCTACCTCGGGAGAAATCTCAAAGAGAGATTCGGAATACACACCATCCGCTCGAGCCAATCGGAGGGGCTCCAAGACCATGACATCCTGATCTGCAACGATCCGGCCCTAGTGCAGGGTGCCGTCGGAGTCGCGCTCGAGCCTGATTTCTTCGCTACCCCGAACGCTCGAGAGCAGGGCTATGCCATCGACAGCGGCGAGGGGCACCCTGTGCTGCTCTGCGCCGCCTCCGATCAAGGTTGCCTGTACGCGGTCACGACCCTACTGCAGCTGTTCACGCCTGCGGAAGACGGGGTGGCACTGGAATCGGTGCGAATCAGGGACTACCCCGAGTTCCGCCTGCGAGGGAACAAGTGGACTATATGGTGCGAGATAGCGGTCTGGTCATACGACTGGGGTGACGGCATAGGGGCTTTTCGCCAGCGCATCATCGAAAAGCTCGATATGTCGCTTCAGTACAAGATCAACATGCTCATATTCGATGGCTTCGGTTGGGATGTGGCCGTGTTCCCGGAATACGCATCACTGATGAAGGAGCTAAACCGCGAGGCGCGCCTACGCGGCATATCGCTCATGCATACCGGCCAGAGCTCCGGCTTCTGCTTCAAGCGGAACATGACCGATACGCGTATCTATCGGGGTGAGGTACTCGAAAACAGGGAACACTATCCAGACGGAGAGAAGTATCGGTGCATCGGAGAGGACATATACGCCGGTACCTGTCTTTCCAACAGGGAGCTGATCGATCGGAATCTGCGGAGTATCCGAGACTTCGTCCAGACAGTGGAACCGGGTTCCCTCTACGTTCATCAGCTCGATGTCTTGGATCTTCCACAATCGATGTGGGACTCACGCTGCCCGAGATGCCGGGCACGATGGCCAAACGACAGGCTCGATGCCGAGGATGGAATGGCAGGTGCCTACGCGGAGTACTACGGTGAGGTGATTGCAGCGATACAGGAGGTACGGACACCAGGTTACGACGCCGAGACCGACTGCCTCATTATGCTCATCAGCCCAGGGTACTTGGACGCCGTCGCCGTCGACGACGAGCACTGGCAACTTGCGCTGCGGTACTGGTCGAAGGTGAGCGGCCTGATCGAGAACACGGCGAACGTATTCCTTGGCTTTCGCGAGATGTTCTTCAATCACGACGACGGCAACCGAAGGATCGCCGAGCTGAAAGCCGCAATCGAAGGCTCTGGCAACGGTCACCGTCTCGGCATCATCCATTTCTACGGTGGCGACGGCTGGCAGAGCGAGCATCTGTTTCTGCCGACACCTGCGCTCAACTACGTATTCAGCGGCGCCGACATGCTGCTTACGGCCAGCGGCCACGCCTTTCAGGAGCCGCAGCAGCTGTTCAATGCAGAGTTCATGTGGAGTCCCCTGCACAGCCCGTACCGCCTCGATACGGAGCCCGAGAACTACCGGGATTTCCTCGATCTGTACGACACGAGCAGGCGTGGCGATCTGAGGCCGAGTCGAATCTACGGCGCTGGCGGCTTTCTCGAGCTTGCCTGCAGCAAACTCTACGGCGACGCGGCCGCAGCGGCGCTCGCGAAGGTGTTTGCACTCAGAGGAGAGTCCGGCAAGCCACCGATCCCATACCTGAGGAGCACCGAGCTCCACACGACACCCGGCCCGGATGGAGCTCTACAGCCGTGGATTGGTTTCGCCGACCGCAGGGAATCGCAGGAGCTGATCGAGGCAAAGAATACGTTGCACGAGATGGTACGAACGACGTCGGAGGCCAGAGATATTCTCGACGACGTGGCCTCCCATCAGGACCTCGAGTCTCTGCGCGATTTCATGGCGATGGGAGTCGAGTACATCGGCTATCTGGCCGCATACGTCGAAATCTACGAGAAGGTGGTGCGACCGGAGAGCATCGATCACGATTTGGAGAGTGAGATCCAGAGACTAGCCCAGCGAGTCGAGTCGGCGGCAGCCAAGAACGAGCGATCGCGGCAGACCCCGCTAGATTACTTGGATGGGGCTCTGTCCGGAAGAAACATCATCGTGCGCTTCGTTCGAGAGAACCTCGATCTCATGTCAGAACAGATTCGGAGGAGATAACACAATGACCAGCAACAGCGTGTCAGATACGAGCTCCCTAAAACTGATCCCCACTCCGCAAAATGCCCAATTCGTCGACGGGAATCACAAGACCTATTCCAGAGACAAGGTCTATACCATAAGCGTCATGGAGCAAGAGACGGCGAAGCTCCGCTTTGCCGCGCGCTATCTCAAAGAACAGCTCGAGGAACAGTTCGGTCTGCACTTCAACGTTCAATGGCGTCAGCTGCCGAATCAGGAAGAAGACATCGTTGTCTACAGCAACCCGACCCTGCAAGACACCCATCTGCCGCTCGACCTCGGTGTGTTCGATCAGGAGAACGCGGCCGAACAAGGATACGTAGTCCGGAGTGAGCCGGGACAGCCGGTCTGCGTCTGCGCGCAAAGCGATCAGGGGTCTCAATATGGGATCGCCACTCTCACTCAGCTGTTGTCAGCAACGGGCGGACACGCCGTGTTGCCGAATGTCCTCATCGAGGATTTCCCCCAGTACCGATACCGGGGGAATCGTTGGCTGATCAAAGTCGAGCAGACCAACTGGGCCTACGATTGGGGAGACGGCGGCGGCGCCTTTCGCGAGCGCGTTCGCGAAAAGCTGGATCTGGCCCTGCTGTGCAAGGTGAACGTCATCATTTTCGACGGGTGGGGTTGGGGACTCGATACATTCCCGGAGCTCGCCGGCTGGATGAGAGAGTTCAACCGGGAAGCGAGACTGCGCGGCATCCACCTCATGCACAGCGGGTTTGGCTCGGGAATCGCCGGTGGGTTTCGGGACAGACCGCGCCTGTATCGCGGCCAAGTTCTCGAAAACCGGAGAGAGTATCCCGATGGCGAAATCTACCATTGTATAGCCGGCGAGCGGTACTGCGCCACGTGCCTGTCCAATGAATCGCTGATGCAGCTGAGACTCGACGACATCCGGACGTTTGTGCAGGAAGTGGAGCCCGGCGCCCTCTACATCCACCAGCAAGACGAAGGGTTGACGCCGGAAACATGGCTAAAACGCTGTCCGGATTGTCGGAAGCAGTGGCCGAACGATGAAATGGCGGCCGCAGATGGCATGGCGGGCGCGTACGCCTACCTCTACGACCGCATGACCGAAACGGTCCAGAGTGTGCAGAACGATGGGTACTCGGGGGCCAAAGACTGTCTGATCATGCCGATAAGCCCCGGTTACCTGTCCTATGGATTGGACGACGAGGAGTGGAATATCGGGCTTCGGTATTGGTCCACGTTGAGCGGGCTCCTGAAGCGTCGTGAGAACGTCTTTCCCGGGTTCCGAGAGATCTTCATCAACCAGACGGACGACCGCCGCAGAGCTCGCCAGCTGAAGGAGGCGTTCAACACCAACGGCGAAGGGCAAACATACGGGATCCTCTTCTTCTACGGAGCCGATAGCCACCACAACGACAAGCTCTTCCTACCGGTGCCTGCGTTGAACTACATCTTCGAGGGCACAGACATGCTCCTCTCGCCGTGCGGGCACTCCTACTCGGAGCCTCTGCAGCTTCTGAACGCGGAGTATATGTGGAACCCACACTCGAGCGGATTCTTCACCCTCGAAGAAAAACCGGAGGATTTTGCGAGCATCAAGAAGCTGTATTTCGAGTGTCAATACAACGAATTCCAACCGGAGGCCCTGTTTCACGATTTCCTCGGGACTGCCTGCGCAAAGCTCTACGGCAAGGAGGCGGGAGCTGTCATGCATGAGATGTTCCGTATCGAGGGCAAGAATCATGAGCCTCCCATTCCCTACCTCGATAACAGCGGACTCATACGTGGAGAAATGAGGGGCGCGGAAGCCGAGGGAGGCGGCAGGGACGGCAGCGTATTTCAGTACTACATCTGGCCGTCCGAAGCGCCGGAAGAGAAGCGGGCTCTTATTCGAGAAAGGATACGCGAATCTCTGGCAGCGACCGTCAAGGCATCAGAGGTACTCGAAAGAGGTCTGCAGAAGGAGAATCTGGAAGAAAAGGGCCGCGACTATATTCGGTGGTATGCCAGCTCACTAGAGGAGGGGGTTCGGTACGTCGGGTATCTCGATAGGTACGTTTCCCTTGTCGACGAGGTGGATAGCGGGCAATCGCCCTCGATCGCGAGTGACACCAATCTTCTCTTGGGTGAGCTAGCTGAACGGAGAGAGTACAACCGGAGGTCGAGACTGCAGCCGGTAGACTATGCCGGAGGAACGCTCTCAGGCCGAGAGGAGATCATCGACTTCGTAGAAGCGAATCTGAAGAAACTGCTCGAACAGTTTGAAGACAAATAGGAAGGCCTCCGATTGAGCCCAGCACTGCTATTCGTACCAAGACCCAAAGAGGTCGTCCTGCGATCAGGATCGTTTCTAGTGTCGTCAGACCAAGCGATCGTGATCCCCGCCCAAGAAAAGGCAGCGATGTTCCCGATCGCAAAACGGGTTCAAGGAGTCGTGGCAGAACACTGTGGAGTGCGGCTTCCCGTCGCGCTCGCAGGCGCCAATGACCGCCCGAGACGCCTCGCTTTCAAGAAGAATCCCTCACTTGCCGACGGTACCTATCTCCTGACCGTCGATGGCGCGAAGATCGAGATCGAATACTCCGAGCCCAGCGCTGCGTTCTACGGAGTGAGTACCCTTAGCCAGATCGTTCGTCAGAGTGGAAAGCACATACCGTGTCTCGAGATCCGTGACCATCCAGATTTCGAGGTTCGGGCCGCAATGCTGGATATCAGCAGAGACAAGATACCAAAGCTCGAGACGTTGTTCGATTTCGTCGATTTCATGGCCGGCGTCAAACTGAATCAGCTTCAGCTCTACATCGAAGGGTTTCCCTTCGCCTATCCATCCTTCCCGCAGGTTTGGCAGGCCGAAGACCCGTTGACCGGCGAGGACATCATTGAGCTGGACCAGTACTGCAAAGATCGATATGTCGAGTTGGTGCCGAATCAGAATAGCTTTGGTCACATGGGTCCATGGCTTTCTCGGAGGGAGTTCCTGCACCTTGCTGAAGAAACGGAAGGCAAGGAGGCGTTCGGTAGATACTGGAAAGCCGTCCTGAATCCACTCGATTCGCGATCAATCGATTTTGTCAACACAACGTACGAGGATCTCCTGCCGAACTTCTCCTCCAACTTGTTCAATGTCGGCTGCGATGAGGTTGCTCTTGGGCAAGACAAAACGAAAGAGGTATGTGAGGAAAAGGGTGCAGGCAGGGTATTCATCGACTATGTGAAGAAGATCTACGAGCTCGTCCAGCAGCATGGGAAAGAGATGATGATGTGGGGTGATGTCTTCTTCGAGCACCCCGAGGTGTTCGACGAGCTCCCAAAGGATATCGTCGTCCTGGATTGGGGCTACACCCGTGACTTTCCCTATGACGATCACGGCAAGTTGCTGGCAAGCAAGAATCAGCCTTTCTACGTCTGTCCCGGAACGGGAAGCTGGAGGAGCATTACCGGCAGAACGAACAACACGCTGGAGAATCTGGTCAACGCGACCGCCAACGGGAAGAAGCACCGAGCACGGGGGTGCCTGATTACCGACTGGGGGGACCGAGGGCACTGGCAGTACCTGCCGATCAGCTACCCGGGGTTTGTCTACGGTGCCGGTCTCTCGTGGGGCGTCGAAGAAAACGAAGAGCTTGACATCGCCGCGTGTTTGGACGTGTTCGTTTTTCAGGATAAGGCCAACGTCATGGGCGCCACGATGCTGGATCTCGGGAGGTACTGTCTTCGGGAGAGCAATCCTGGGATCTTCGGCCCCAACATCTTCAGCATACTGAACGGATTGACACCGCTGAAGGATCCGAAGTCCATCGAAGGGGTGCGGGCGAAAGATCTTCTCGTTCTCGAGGACTATATTGTCGCGCTATCCGACAAGCTGGATTCGGCGCGAATGGGCTGCAAAGATGCGTCGCTCGTGCGCAGAGAGCTTGGCAACGCAACACGGCTGTTACTCCATGGCATCAACCTTTCGCGGCTGAAACTCTCCGCTACGGGACAGGATACCAACGTGACAGTCGACCCGGCAGACCTCGTGGACGACATCTCGGAGATAATGAGCACACATGTTGTGTTGTGGCTCGAACGGAACAAGATCGGCGGACTATCGAGAAGCATGTATCCGCTGGAGGAATGGCGAAGAAAATACGTAGAGATTGCAGATTGAGCGTGGTATCAGGGCTTTACCGGGAAGTAGACCGTGTACGGCTCGTCAATGATCTCGTGGAGCGGTTTGAATTTGATGCCTCGCTCCTGACCGTTGGTGCGATATCCTGTCAGCCATCTGCCGTGCTTCCGCTCGTTGTCAGGTAGTAACATGGCGCCGGGCTCGTCTTTGTCGCCCCGTAGCGTGTGCTCCGTCTCACAGAGCCCGGCGAGCACGACGGGACCATCCATAAAAGCGACCGTCTCAGGCTCGTCGGGAATAGCGCTCGACGTCAACCGTTTTGGCAGCTCTACGCGGACCGAGTCCGTGTGCCACGTGCGCGACAGGGAGTAGAAACGCGGCGACGGCTGTTCGACCGTCTGCCGCTCGCCGTTCAGTAGCACCGTCGGGTGATCCCGCACCCAATCGGGAACACGGAGCTTCAGGTCCATCTCAGTTGGGCCATCGCAGGTCACCGCGATGTCAATTGCCCAACGCTCCGGCCGGTGGGAGACCTCGGCTTCGGTGTCGAACTCCATAGCCAGAGTCACCTGCTTTCCGTCGACCGTGGTCCTCAATCGAGACGGAATGTACTGGGAGACGACAACTTCCTTCTCGCGGCCGTAGTAGATGTATGCGTTATGCGCCGTGTGCGCTTGTACCAGCGTGCCGTGGCAGCACCAGAAGTCGTGGGTTGGCCTGCCCCACTTCTTCCGTCCTCCCGCTTCTAAAGGAAGGAAGTAGGAGATCATGCCGGTGTAAGGATGCTGCTGCGCGAGGATACCGTTGTAGAGGTTCCTCTCGATGTAGTCGGCGTACGCTCCATCGCCTGACCACCGGAACAGGTAGTCTGCCAACCGAATCATGTTGTATACCGTGCAGTGCTCCTGAGTCGCGCTCCCGCGGCGTGCCGCGAACTCGTAGGGTGGCGTCCACACTTCTCCTGATGTCTGGCCGCCGGTGCAGAATGTGCCGCGAGATGCGACAGCGCATTCCCAGTAGCGCTCTACGATGCTCCGCCAACGCCCATCGCCGGTGACTTCATAGGCACGGGCCGCTCCGTGTATTTCGGGTATCGTCGTGTTGGCGTGCATGTTGGTGAGAACATCCTTGGACTCCAACAACGGATCGAACAGGCGGGCGCGGGTATAGCGCTCCAACAGATCCTCGAGGTGCTTGGCGCCGGTTGCACTGTAGAGGTTGGCCCACACTTCAAGCATCCCGCCGGTTTCGATGTCGAGGATGTCGTCCATCTGGTCGCGTGAGAACTGACGAGTCCAGGCATCGAACCACCTCGATGCGTTCTCCAGGACGGTCAGTGCTTCGGCGCTGGAAGCGTACCGGTAGGCGTCGAACAGCCCCATAAGCGTCTTGTGGACGACGTAGTGTGGTACCGCGACGCGTACTCCCGAGGCGGTCCAATCCATGTACTTCTCAGGTATCGAGAAGACCCATTCTCCGCCGTTCCTTTCCTGACATGTGCCAAGCTCGGTGACTACCCGGTCGAGTTTGACTTTCAGCTCCGTATCGCCCGTCGACGCATAGACTCGTGACGCAGCCGAGAGCCAGTGCCCGAGGAAATGCCCTCGTACCTGGCAGGTGGGTGTTTCCCACCCCCAGTGCGGGTCATCTTGCGGCTCTGGCGTTTTGTCTCTGAAGATGTCGATACCGGCTTCGAAAAAGTGGTTCTGGAGGAGGTTACCCGTCTTCAGGCTCTTCAAGTAGGCCAGATTCACCTCGAATCTCTTATGAAAGAGTCCGGGCTCGAGGTGCACGGCGCCCGGTGCAAAGCTGCAGTATTTCTCGCTCGGACGTTGCGGCACAGGCATATTCGGCTCAGGGACCTACGTTGAGCAGCTTTTTCGGATTGTCGACCATGATTGCTTCTATCGTTCTGGATTCCCAGCCCCGTGTACGCATGATGGGAACGATGTTTCTGAGGATGTGCGCGTATCCCCAACCTCCGAAAGAGACGAGATCGGTCTTCAAACAGACATCCTGCGACATGAGGAGCTGATCGGTATATCCCTCCTCTATCAGAGTCTGCATTGCGTCGATCCTGTCGTAGTCGCGGTCCATCAGGAAGTCAGCGGTTTCGACATAGAACTCCTCTCCAAAGTGATCGAACTCCAGATATGCCCCAGTCTTCAATACTTCGCGCTGATAGTCGGGCTTGGATTGAGCATCCACGTGACAGATGACCACCCTTTCGAGATTCACTTTGAGCCTCTCGAGAAGCTGTAGAACTTCGACACCGTTTGGATTCCCGGTAAACCCGGGCACGAGCGGTACAGCCTGAATGTGGATGTAGACCGGCAACCCGGTTTCTCGATGCGCCTTTGCCACGATGCGCAGGGTTTTCTCGTCCCAATCCTGGATGTTCGGCGTTATGCCGATTTCTCCAATCACACCCGGCCTGATGCCGGTGTCGCCGATGCCGTATTGGATCTCGTTTATGAGATTCTCGGTAAGAATTGCTTCCGATTCATCGACGACTTCCTGAGGCAGGGCGTACTTCGTATAGTATCGACAGCCCAGAACGACGTTCACTCCCGTGAGCATCGCCACGCTCCGAATCGAAGCCGGCGATCGGCCCACGCCGATGCTCGATACCTCCACGATAGTGCCACCCCCCGCCTTCTTGAATTCCAGGACTTCTCGCGTGGCAAGGGTGGAGGCCCCGGTCGGTTGGACAGACCGAGAGGTAGTGTAGAGTGTATTCCGTTGGTTGTCAACCTACCCCTCCCTCTCTCAAACAGGTGGCGGTAATGGGGGGTGGGGGTCCGGGGGCGGGGGGTGTCCCAGCCTGTGGATATGTGGATAAGTCCCCGCTCCATATTGCCCGGCCACCTGCCCGTCGTGCTCGCAACTGGCCGCTGTTCCGGCTCTCCGCCGCCAATACGCCACCTGCTCTTCAAGCGCCCCACCGGCGCGATAAACCTCCCCCGGCGTGCGTCCATCCAACGCCGAGTGGGGGCGCTCTTCGTTGTAGAACTCAAGCCACTGCGCAATCACTCGCTGCGCCTCGAAGCCGTCCTTCAGCTCACGCAGGTACACCGCCTCGTACTTCAGCGAGCGCCACAGCCGTTCGATGAACACGTTGTCCAGACAGCGCCCACGGCCATCCATCGAGCACCGTATCCCGCTCGCTTCCTGATCGCCATGATTCACACTCCGTTGACAAGGTTTAATACACTCACTACAGTCGATAACTATGGGAGACCCTCGCGGCATCCGAAGAGATGAGTTGGATGCGCTCTTGCGTGGGATGCGCCCAGATGATCCCTCTTACCTTCTGAATCGTTGGCCACTCGTATTCCAGCACAAAAACGCCAATAACATCCGAATCATAGAAGAAAGCGGAGAGATAATCTCACGTGCCAGTATCATGCTATCCGAAGTCTCCTTCTGGGGATGTCGGATGACAGTGGGTGGGGTTGGCTTCGTACATACGCGCGCGGACCGTAGGGAACGAGGCTACGCCAGTAGGATTATGGTCGACTGCATGCGTCGGATAGAAGAGTTGGGTGGCGATCTTATGCAGGTTTCTGGCGACCTTGGATTGTATCGACGACTCGGTTGTAGGAAGGCAGGGAGGGTACACTACTGCAGGTTCGCCAAGCATACTCTAGAGACAGGAGCCACTGTCGAGGTAGGGCCGCTCACCCCTGAGCACCTCGACGCCCTTGCGGAGATTCACGAGATGGAGCCGATCAGGATCCGACGTCCATTTCTCGACTTCTGTACGCTGTTCCTCCATCCGTTCGCCGGGCAAGTATTTACGATTTCCAGCGGAGGACGGCCGGTGGCGTACGTCGTCGTGGCGTGCAACGAGTTCATAGCAATCCCGCTCCACCAGCAGATGAGCGGACGGGGACAGATCATCGAGTACGGTGGCAACCGCAGAGCAATACTCAGCGCCATTCCGCATCTCCTAACCCTAACCGAGCTCGATCTGCGCGAGATGTACTGCTACATCCCGTTTCATGATACAGCGTTCCTGCATCTCCTCGAAGAAAGAAGGATTCCAGTCAGATGGAGTCCCTCGTCCATGGGAACCTACAAGATATTGAACTTGCCGCGCCTCATGCACGGATTACGGCCACATCTGGAGTCCCGGTTGCGCGGAGAAGAGATCGAGCTTCTTGTCGCGGACCAGGTCCACGGTGATACCCGCGGGAACGACCAGTTCACTTTCCGATACGGAGAGCAAGAAGTGGTCACGAACCAGGCCGAACACATCGTGTTTGGCCTGGGGGAAGAATCCCAACCCCGGACTCAGGGTGAAGAGCTTGCCAGCGTGCTTCGCCGAGTTTTCCCGCTTCCGCTGATTTGGCATGGCCTGAACCTGGTGTAGGACGCGTCCGACGATCTGGATAGCCTTCGCGGCACTCCTTCGCACGTCAGCGGGCCATATTGGCGTGCGGTTTTGACGTTCGACGGAGGCGCGTACCGTGGTGCGTCAGCGAAGGGGGTCTTCAGGAAATCGGGTGGATAGGGGGGTCAGCGGTCGACACCGGCGGGGTAGAGATCAAGACCGCCGAGGTGAAAGTAGATGGCGTTGCGGAAGCGCTTGCGGTTACGAAAGCGGCGCGCTGAGTATTTCAGCTTCTGCACGCCCGCGTTGATCGACTCCGCCCGAGCGTTGGTCACCCGCGTGACGACGGCGGTCACGATGCCGTCCAGGTGGCGCTTGATCATGCGCGCCACTCGCTTCACCGGCTCCAGCCGACAGCGGATCGCCGAGTCGTACCACGCCTGCCATGCCTTGCGCGCCCAGGTGCGGCTCTTGTAGTCCCACAGCGTCATCGCATGTTCCTTGTAGCCCCACGCACGGGCGGTCTTCAGGGCGCTGTCGCGCGGCTCGGCGAATCGCTCCCAGCGCTCGTGATCCATGTTCTCGGGGTTGGTCAGCCACTTATAGCGGCTGCCTTTCAGGCGCTCGTCGTCCTCGCCGAGCAGCCTGCGGTGCTCGGCTCGCCGCACTTGGTCAACGGCGTCCCCGAGGTGCCCGGCGATATGGAACTTCTCCAACGACTCCTTGGTGCGCCCATCGGCTACGTACACTACCTTGCCGTCCAGATCGTTGATCACCGTCACGTACTCATGGCGCTTCTGAAACGACGTCTCATCCACGCCAAGGCGGGCCGGCAGCTGTACCTCGCGCCGCTGCAACCCGCGCTGCACCGCACGCTGCATCACTCCATCGACCTCATCCCAGCTCAGCCCCAACTGCTGGGCCACCGCCGCTGTGGTCGCCTCCTGCAACCAGTCGATCACCACCGCCTCGAACAGCGCGGTGAACCGCGAGCGGCTCTCGCTCCACGGCACCTCAATCTGCTTGACCTTGTGGTGCTCACACTGGACCCGAGGCACCTCGGCGGCCAGGATCGTGCGGTACTGACAGGTGTCCAGATGCCGCCAGCGCCGCTGGCGGGTGTCGTAGCGGTTGGCTGGCCTGCCGCACTCCGGGCACCTCAGCGGGCCGCCGTCGTGCGCCACCCGTACCACCACCTCGCCCTGCTGAAGGTTCAACTCCACGTCTTCGACTCGCCACGGCGCCTCGATCCCCACGATCCTCGCGTACAGCTCCTTGTCACGCATGCCATCAGTGTAAGCCTCACTGGGTCTCCGGCGTCGTCACTTCCCGGGCGCTCCACCCACACGAAAGCCGGAAGACCCCGCATTCGGAGGCTACTGCGAAGACCTGCCATCCAGAGGCCTCTGGAGTCGCGGGGTTACCAGGAACCCGTGGCGCGACGGCGGATGCGTGCCGGCGGCACCCGGCGGCCCGACCGCCACCGCCGTCGGCAGCGGAAAACTGACCGTGGTCTGGGATCCGCCCGCCCATGACGGCGGTTCGTCGATCGAAGGTTACAAGGTCCAGTGGAAGTCCGGCTCCCAGGACTACGACTCGTCCGGGCGCGAGGCGACACTCGGGCCCGAAGCATGGCTGGACACGATCGACGGGCTGACCAACGACGTCGAGTACTCGGTTCGGGTAGTCGCCTACAACCAGAACGGCGACGGTGCCGCCGCCGAGGCGGCGGGGACACCGGCCGCGGTCGAAGCGATTGCGCCTGAGCTGTCGACCGCGACGGTGACCGGAGCCACGCTCGTGCTGAACTACGATGAGGCGCTGGACGAAGCCTCCGAACCGGGGGCGAGCGCGTTCGCGGTGCAGGCGGGCGCCGCCTCTCGCGGGGTCACCCAGGTCGCGGTGTCCGGCAACACCGTGACGTTGACGCTGGCCTCGGCGGTGATCTCGAGTGACGGGGTCACGGTGCGCTACGTCGTGCCGGAGGGGCCGGGGGCGAAACCGATCCGGGACGTGTCGGGGAACAACGCGGTCCCGCTACTCGGCCGGACGGTGCGGAACGACACGATCACCGAGGTGATCTCGATCGCGATCACCTCGGATCCCGGGCCGGACCAGACCTACATACTTGGCAGCTCGGGCGAGCCGGATGTCATCGAAGTGACGGTGACGTTCAGCGAGAGCGTGACGGTGACCGGGGCTCCCGCACTTCCTCTGGACGCAGGCAAGCCGCTCCCCGAATATGACGTTTCAAGCGGCCCGGTGCTGGTGTTCCAGAGCCCCCACCGTGCTGCCGAGTACCACGGGGGTTCGGGCACGGCGGCGTTGACGTTCCGCTACACCGTGAGCGAAGGCGACAACAAACCCGACGGGGTCTCCGTCCCCTACCCCTATTATCCGATTCAGCTTCGCGGGGGAACGATCAGGGACGGCGCGAACAACGACGCGGTGCTGACGCACTCGGGACTGGCGGCGCAGCCCGGGCACAAGGTGGACGGCGCCAGACCCGCACCCATAGCCGGCGGCGCGGTGGTGAGCGGAACCACGCTGACGCTGACCTTCGACGAGCCATTGGCCGAGGACTCGGTGCCCACCCCCGGATACGGGTTTTCGGTGACTGGGCGAACCGTGACCGGCATCTGGGTGGACGGCACCGTGGTAACGCTGGCGCTGAACTTGCCGGTCTCGCCCGGTGACGAAGTCAACGTTGGCTACACGGTACCGTATTACCGTTTTTCGGACGCCATCCGCGACGCGGTGGGGAATCTCGCCGGCAATTTCTACGACCACGCGGTCACGGTCCTCACCGACGATACGATGGCGCCGCGGGCGACCAGGGTCGAACTGCTCGGGGCCTCGGGACACAGCTTGACCTACATCATCGGCGAGTCGTTCGACGTGACGGTCACGTTCAACGAGAGCGTGACGGTCGATGCGACCAACGGCAGCCCGTCGCTGGGTCTCAACGTCGGGGACGTTGTGAAGCAGGCCGTCTATCACAGCGGTACGGGCACGGCGGTGCTGACGTTCCGCTACACGGTGGAGGAGAACGACGAAGACACGGACGGAGTCGAGCCGGGAGACATGGTCGCCAACGGGGGAAGGATCAGGGACGGCTCGGGCAATGACGCGGTGCTCACGCTTCCGGAGCAGGGCACGAGGCACCCTATCAAGGTGGACGGCGTCAGGCCGACTCTGACCGCCACCAACGGTGCGACGGCGGCTGGTGCCGGCCATTACCTGCTCCTGAACTGGAGCGAGCGGCTGCACGGTTCTTCGGAGCCTGCGGCGGGTGCCTTCACGCTTGCCGGGGGCGCGGTGTCCCGGTCGGTAGCCGACGTGCAGAAAGTCGGGCTTTCGCAACTGAAGTTGATCATCACGCCTCCGATCGAGCATGGCGAGACGGGAATCACGCTGGCCTACGCGGTTCCCACGGGACCGGATGCGAGCCCGATCCGTGACTTGTACGGCAATGCGGCGGCGGCGTTCAGCGGTCAGGCCGTAGCGGACATCGCACAGCCGGCCCTGTTGCCCCGGAATCTCGTGGTCGCCCCCGTCGATGGCCGGGAAGGGGTGCTGCAGGTGTCTTGGGATGCCCCTCTCGATGACGGCGGCTCTGCGATCACCGCATACAGGGTGTACTGGCGGAGCGAATACTCAGGAATCTCGTCCGGGGCCACGGTGACCGATCTCGCGAACCTGACCTACACGATTACCGGATTGTTCGATGGCATCCCGTACCGGGTGAGAGTCAGAGCGATCAACGGCGTGGGTGGCGGCGCCTGGTCGTCCAGGATCGCCACGCCGGGCGACCGGGTCCGGCCGGAGCTGTCGGCGGCGGTCGTGGCCGGCGAGACGCTGACGTTGACCTGGAGCGAAGCGCTGGACGAGGGCTCGGAGCCGGCGGCGGAGGCGTTCGCGGTGTCGGTCGCAGGAGTTGCCCGCGGAGTCACGGAAGTATCGGTCGCGGGGAGCACGGTAGCGCTGACGCTCGCTTCGGCGGTGGCGGCGGACGACGTGGTGACGGTGAGCTATTCGGTTCCGGCGGCGCCCGCCGCGCCGCGCATCGAGGACACGGCGGGCAACGACGCGGCGGCGTTCTCCGGCGAGGCGGCGACGAACAACACCGCGGCCCCTGTCAACACGCCACCGACCGGGCTGCCGACCATTTCCGGCACCGCGCGGGTAGGCGAGACGCTGACGGCGTCGGAGACGGGGATAGACGACGCGGACGGGCTCACCGGTGTGGCCTTTGCGTGGCAGTGGGTGTCGAACGACGGGACGGCGGACACTGACATCGCGGGCGCGACAGCGACCAGCTACACCTTGGCGGCCGCCGACGCGGGCAGGACGATCAAGGTGCGCGTGACCTTCACCGACGACGGCGGCGGTGGAGGATTCACTGACGCTGAGCGTGTCCGACGGGAGTGCGACCGAGGGCGCCTTGGTCGAGTTCACGGTGTCGCTGTCGGCTGCGAGCAGTCAGCAGGTGACGGTCCAATACGCGACGTCGGGCGTCACAGCGGAGAGCGAGACCGACTTCACAGCGGCGTCGGGGATGCTGACGTTCGCAGCGAACGAGACATCGAAGACGGTGAGCGTTGCGACGACGGCTGACTCGGCAGACGAGGAGAACGAGACCTTCACGCTCACCTTGTCGAGCCCGACCAACGCGACGCTGGGCGACGCGACGGCGACAGGCACGATCAACGACGACGAACCGGAGGACACCGTTTCGCCGACCGTGTCGGTGCAATGCGTCGACCTGGAAGCGAATCCCCTCGGTCCACAGGTGTCAGGTAACCACTCGCTGTCGTGGGAGTTACATTTTAGCGAGCTGGTCACGAATGCCGATGACACCAGCGCTCGCCCGTTTGAGATAGCCGGCCAGGATGACACCGACTTTAGCTGGTTAGCGATACGGGGCCTCGCAGGTAGCCACCTGCACTATCGCTACTTCACGACGCCAGTGGTGTCGCTGGAAAATCGCGGTGCGGTCTCGGACGTCAATGGCGTCGTGATCACCGTTCCTGCCGGCGGGTGGCAAGACAGGTCCGGCAACCTCAATACCGCGTCCGCCAACTCGCTGTATCTCGCACACAACTGGAAGATATCGGTGGCGGACGCGAGCGCCACGGAGGGCACCGACGGAACAATCGACTTCGAGGTGACGCTCAACGCGCGGGACGACTGCGAGACGGTGACGGTGGATTGGGCCACAGCGGACGGCAGTGCGACTGCGGGCGAGGACTACACCGCGGCCAACGGGACGCTCACCTTCGGCCCCGGGGAGACGAGCAAGACGCTGAGCGTCGTCATTCTGGACGACACGGTAGAAGACAGCGGCGAAACCTTCACGCTGCAACTCAACAACGCCTCGGGTGCGACACTTGCTGACGCTGAGGCGACCGGCACGATTTCCGACAAGGAATTGCCGTTTGTGTCGGTGCCGCAGATCGACGGGGTACCGCAGGTCGGGAACACGTTGGAGATGTCGTTCGCGGAACCGCCGAGTGGTGCATTGGCGTATCAGTGGCTGCGCGGATTGGCCTCCGCGGTGGCGGCGGACGATACGGTCGCGGTGACCTACACCGTGCCGGCGGAGGCATCGGTCCGCATCCGCGACTCGGCCGGCAATGCCGCGGCCGGGTTCTCCCGCCAGGCGGTGACGAATGCCACCCCCGTGGCCAACACGCTGCCGGCGGGCCAGCCGGCGATTGCGGGCACGCCGTTGGTGGGCGCGACGTGTTGCGCCGGAGCGGCGCTACGACCTCGGCGCTCACCGTCACGGTCTCGGTGACCGAGGCCGGCGACGTGCTCGACGGCGCGGCGCCGTCATCGGTCACCTTCGCGGAAAACGCCGCCGAGGCGCGGCTCAGGATCGCCACCGAGGACGACGCCGCGGCGGAGGCGGACGCGCGGGTGACGGCGACGGTAGCGGCAGGTGCCGGCTACCGGGTGGCTGCGGCTGCCGCTGCAGCCGGGGTGGACGTGTTCGACGACGAGCAGGCGCCGTCATCGGCGGCCGTGACGCTGTGGTCGGGCGAGCTGGAGGTGGGGACCTACGGCGGCTGGATCGGCGCCCTCGGCAACGCCGTGGACGACAACGGTTGGGCCGAGGACGGGGTCGATTACGCGCTCGACTACGTCATCTACGTGCCGGGCGAGCTGTTGATCGGCTTCACCCGAGCGCCGGAGGAAATCGACGGTCTGACCCTGCACTTCGGCGAGGTCGAGCTGGCCCTGGCGGACGCGGGCAGCGGCACGACCTACGCATGGAGCGTCGAGCTGGACTGGGAGCCGGGCATGACCGTTGCGGTGCGCCTGAGTCGCCAGAGCGCGGCGCCGGCCGGCCCGGACGTGTCGGTGGCGGACGCCACGGTACGTGAAGCCGCGGGTGCGGCGCTCCGCTTCCGGGTGACGCTGGAGCAGCC
This sequence comes from Spirochaetia bacterium, assembly GCA_965262795.1. Classification (GTDB taxonomy): domain Bacteria; phylum Spirochaetota; class Spirochaetia; order SZUA-6; family Bin103; genus CATQHW01. The sequence continues at coordinate 5,443,232 of OZ253561.1, forward strand.
GCAGGCCACCGCGGTCTCGGTGCGCTATGCGAGCGCGGACGGGACGGCCGTGGCGGGCGCGGATTACCTGGCCGTGCGGGGCGCGCTGCGCTTCGAGCCGGGCGAGACCACCAAGACGGTCGCGGTGGCGGTGCTCGACGACGCCCATGAAGAGGGAGTCGAGACGCTGACGGTGACGCTGTCGCGTCTGTTCGGCGCACGGCTGTCCGACGCGGAGGCGACCGGGACTATCGAGAACGCCGATCCGCTGCCGCGAGCGTGGCTGGCGCGCTTCGGGCGCACGGCGGCGGAGCAGGTGCTGAGCGCGGTGGAGGAGCGGCTGCGGGCGTCGCAGTCGGCGGGGGCTCAGGTGACGCTCGCGGGGCACCGGGTCCCGAGCGCGCCGACCGCCGCCGATCCGGCGGCGCTTGACGCGGCGGCGGAGCGGCAACTGGCGGCGTGGCTGAGCGGCGACACCGCGGCCACGGGATCGCGGATCCTGACCGCACGCGAACTGCTGAGCGAAAGCGCGTTCCAGGTGGGGGCGCCGACCGCGGCTGGCGGCACCCTCACGCTGTGGGGCGGCGGTGCGTTCTCGCGCTTCGGCGGTCGCGACGGTGCCGTGGAGTTGGACGGCGACGTGTGGGCGGGCCTGCTGGGCGCCGACTACGCGCACGGCGGCTGGCTGGCGGGGCTGGTGCTGGGCTACCACGAGAGCGGCGGCGGCAGCTACCGGTCGCCGGCGGCGGACGGCGCGCTGCACTCGTGGCTGGTGGGCGGCTATCCCTACGTTGGCTACGCCGCGGGGCCGCTGGCGTTGTGGGGAGCCGCCGGCTACGGGCAGGGGAAGCTGACGCTGACCGCGAGCGGCGACGCGCCGCTGGAGACCGGCATCCGGCTGCTGCTGGGCGCGGGCGGCGCGCGTGGCGAGCTGCTGGCGCCCGACTCCGCGGGCGGCGCTGGGCTGGCGGTGAACGTGGATGCGCTGGTGCTGCGCACCAGCCTGGAGGCAACCCCCGGTCTGGCGGCGGCGGAGGCGGACGTGAGCCGGCTGCGGCTGGGCCTGGAAGGGAGCTACGCGCTGGCCCTCGGCAGCGGCGGACGGCTCACACCCACCGCGGAGTTGGCCGTGCGCCACGACGGCGGGCACGCGGAGACCGGCTTCGGCCTGGACCTCAGCGGCAGCCTGCGCTGGACCGCCCCGGCGCTTGGGCTGGCCGCGCAGGTCAGCGGTCATGGGCTGCTGGTGCACGAGGCCGGCTTCGCCGACTGGGGCGTGGCCGGCTCGCTCAGCTACGACCCCGCCTCCGACCTCGGCCTGTCGTTGTCCCTCGCCCCCGCCTGGGGCGGGACCGCGACCAGTGGTGCCGACGCGCTCCACAGCCGGCCCACCATGGCCGGCCTGACCGCGGACGCCGCCCGCGCCGATTCCGGCGCGCGGATCACCGCCGAGGCCGCCTACGGCCTGCCGCTGTTCGGCGCCGCGGGCGTCGGCACCCCCTACCTCGGGCTGGGCCTGGCGGACGGCAGCCGCGACTACCGCCTCGGCTACCGCTTTGCCGTGGCCACCGGCCCCGGCCTCACCCTCAGCATCGAGGGCACCCGCCACGAGAGCACCCATGGCGCCGACCCGCAGCACACCATCTCCCTGCAAGGCACGCGAAGCTGGTGACAAGCGGCCGGCTCGTTGCTCAAGCGCTTGGCGCAGGCCGGGGTGAAACCGCAATCCGGCCTCAACGGCCGCAAGTGCGGCTACGCAGTGACCGAAGACGTGGCGTTGACCCTGGGGCTGCTGTTCCGCACGCTGGCTCCCATGCGCAGCCGCGACACCGCCGGCATCCGCGCCGTGTCCTGACCGCGCTCCGCTTCCTGCTCACCGAGCCCAGGCGCCGGGCCGCCGGCTGACCGCGGCGGTTGTGTCCAAAGCCAAGGACGTGTGGGACACGGAGTGCACTGGCCGCCTCGACCAGTTGGAGAGGATCCACGCCGATGCCCGCGGAACACGCCGTGGCCGTCGCTGGGAAACCGAACAGTTGAACCGGAGCCTGTTCGTCGCCCTCGTGGGACAGTTTCAAGTGTACTGCCGAGAGCTCCATGACGAGGCCATCAGCGTGTACCTCGCGCAGGCGAATCCACGCCAAGTCGACGCGCTCCGCAGGCTCCTGCGACGGCGCCGCGATCTCGACACCCGGAACCCGCGGAGAGAATCATTGGGAAACGACTTCGGGCGTATGGGATTGAAGCTCATCCCCGCTCTGCAGAATCGCTACGGCAGGGCCGGCCAGGACCTCGCACGTCTTGAATTGCTGGTGGACTTTCGCAATGCTGTAGTTCATGGCAATGAGAGCGAGGTCCATTCGTTGATCCAGAAGCACCCGATCGCGGCCACGTTGAGGTCGTACCACCTGTTCAGAAGCACCTGCGACAGACTGGTGCGTAGACTCGACGCGGTGGTGGCCGCTGAACTTGCCGCTGAGCTGCAGATCTCGCGGCCGTGGTGAAGGAGAGCACTATGAAGAACGCCGAGCCGAAGTACGGTGAAGAAGTCGAGATACCATGGGGTAACAGGTCCACCGTCCGCGCCACCGTTCACGAAGTCTATGGCCATTCCAAGCGTCATGTCGTCGTGATACTCACGCCTGAGATGAGCGATTACGTCGTCTCCGAGCCTACCACGTTCTCGGTGCCCATCGACGAAGTCAAACGCGTCACCGCACCGGTCTGATTCCTGTCTGGGGCTATCCTTATCGATGTGATTGGACAGTCGCTCCATCGATACACGGTCCGCACCACCGTGAACGAAGTGTACGGGCATGCCAGGCGACAAGTCGTGGTAATACTCACGCCCGAGTTGAACGATGGTGTCGTCTCGGAGCCCACGACGCTGGCGATTACCCTCAGCAAAGAACAAGGAGTCACCGCGACGCGTTGACTACGATCTCACCAGGTTTTCCCAGCGAACGCCCGCTTGTTTAGCGATCTCTTACGGTACGATTCACCCACACTTTCGTAGATGCCAGTCGATATCAAACTCCAGAACACGCCGGTCGGCCACGTCATAGAGCTGCAAGACAAGGTGATATGTGAAGACTGCATTCCGTGAATTCACGTCGACCGAAGATGGGCAGATCTTCATCCAGCGGCTTGAAGGGATACCGAACGATATCATCTCGATGTTGCCGGACGATATCATGCCATCGAAAGTAGGCTGCATGCTTGTTATAATCCGGGTAGGCGGAAGAGCGACGGTCTACACGAATGAACTTGAGCTGCGTCTAGTTGTTCGTCCTACTCGACGGGTTCAGATAGGTGCGCCCGTCATGACGGACGATATTGCAGAGGTTGAACGTCCTGAGTTAGGCCTCACTATTCCTCCCGATGCAGGGTTTCTATTCTTGTTCTCGATTGGTTGGAGAAAAGGACTATTCTACGACTACGGTCCGATTCTACCGCACGGTGCACAATTGCGAAAATATGACGTACCTGACGCTTTGGGACGAGCCTATTGCCACGTGGTCTTTCAGAGCAGATTCAGCATTACGGAGAAGGAGTGGGGCGACATGTTCGCCGCAAAGTGGTTTCCATTCAGCGGTCTTTCGGATCATTTGGTTGAGGCGTTGATTAAATCAGTATACTCATCATTCACCAGTTGCTCTTTTTTCTCAAGAACGATAACGACTCTTCAGGTATTGCTATGGATGTAATCGATGTGTGACGTCAGACTAAATCGAGCGTTGGCTGCCGATAGCAGCACTTGGAGCCGGAAGTACGCGTGAACGGACGCCCATGACCCCTTTCCCGGCTCCGAACCGTCTTCACGTGTGGTGGGCGCGGCGTCCGCTCGTCGTGTCCCGCGCGGCGGTTCTGACATCGCTGCTGCCAGTCGACGCCGACCGAGATTCCTACGCGTTATCGGCATCCATGGCGATCCGGTTGCAGCGCGGATTGCGATAGATCGGGCTCGCGGCACAGGAATTCGTGTGAGCGATCCATACGGCAGCGGCACCGTCTGTTCTGTACTTGCTATAGCGTCAGATTGACCTCGGCCTCACAGGAGGTCTATTTGGACGGGACGCTCAGTCCTCGGCGCTCAGCGCCCCGGTCTGCCATTCGCGCCGGTAGATCTGCAACAGCTCCTGCGCGGACGGCAGCCGGTAGTCGAGCCGCTCCGCGGTGGAGGCGGCCGACAGGGTCGTGTCGTGCGGGACCTGCGCCCCGGCCATGCCTACCCAGCTCGGCGGCCCGGTGGTGATCAGGCCGGCGTCCAGATCGAACACCTCGGCGGCGGTCCGCACCGTCTCCATGCGCGAGAGGCTGGCACCGGAGCAGCAGTGGAGGATCCCGCGCGCGTCCCGTTCGATGATGCGCATCATCATGCGGGCGCTCTCGCTGGCCAGGCTGAGGGTGGCGCGCATGTTGATTTCGCCATGCCACATGGCGAAGGGCTGGCCGCGGCCCGCCGTCTCGAGAAGGGCGCCGATGAGGCTTCCGAACCCGACGTTCTGGGTCTGCGGTTCCTCGGGGCGCGCCCAGTGCACGCCGTTCACGCCGGAGATGCGCGCCACCGCGCCGTTGTCGGCCGCTTCCAGCACCACCGTCTCGCCCACCACCTTCAGAACGCCATACATGTTGACCGGATTGGGCGGTGTCGCCTCGTCCGCGTCGCTCTGCGTGCCGTCGAACACCCAGTCGGACGAGATGAGGATCATCTTGGCGCCGACCTCGTTGGCGGCCTCGGTCAGATAGCGCGTCGAGTCGACGTAGGAGCGCCAGGCCAGGGCGCGGTCGCGATACATCTGATCCAAGCCCTTGAGGATCGCCGAGTGGATGATGGCGTCGGGCCGGAAGGCGCGCACGCTGTCCAGCACCTGGTCGCGGTCGGTCATGTCGACGCGGCCGTACCGGTAGGGGACCGGCCCGTCCGGCTGCCAGCGGTGCACGGTCGTGAAGACCGCCGCGCCGTGCTCCTCGGCGGCGACCTTGACGATGTTGCTGCCGACGAATCCGGTACCACCGGTCACGTACACCTTCACCGCGTTCCAACCTCCCTCAGCGAGATGGGCATTCTATGCCGCCGTCAATCGAGGGTCAGCCGGCAGTCCACCCACCCACCGCCGGCGGCCGAGGAGGCGAGCGCCGCCTCCACGAACCTGAGCCCGCGCGCGCCGTCCTCGACGGTGGGGAAGTGCAGCGCCAGCGGATCGGGCGTGCGCCCGGAGCGCCGGGCGGCGATCGCCTCGGCGGCGTCCGCGTAGATGTTCGCGAAGCCTTCGTGGAAGCCTTCCGGGTGCCCCTTGCCGACACGGCTGCCGCGGGCGGACAGCGGCAGCGTGCCCGGACCGTTGCGGGTCCGCACCTGCGCCGGCCCGGCGAGCGGCAGGAAGCGGAGCTCGTTGGCCCGGTCCTGGTGCCACTCGACGGTCCCCAGGGCGCCGGAGATCCGGAACCCCAGGCTGCTCTCCACGCCGGCGGCCGCCTGCGTCGCCCACAGGCAGCCGCGCGCGCCGCCCGCGAACCGCAGCAGCACGCCGGCGTAGTCATGGATCTGCCGCCCCGGCACGATCGCGCCGACGTCGGCCGCTACCGCCTGAAGCTCCACGCCGGCGACGTAGCAGACCAGGTGATGGGCGTGGGTGCCGATGTCGCCCAGGATCAGCGACGGTCCGCTCCGCGCGGGATCGAAGCGCCACCGCACTCCGTCGGAGCCCGCGTCGACGGCCGCGTTGCCGCCCTGCACGTACTCGACCTGCACCAGCCGGATCTCGCCCAGCTCGCCGGCCGCGACCATCGCGCGTGCCTGCCGCACCATGGGATAGCCGGTGTAGTTGTGGGTCAGGGCGAAGACCCGCCCGGTCTCCCGGACCGCCCGCACCACCGCGAGGGCGTCGTCGAGCGAGTTGGCCAGCGGCTTGTCGCAGATGACGTCGAAGCCGCGCTCCAGCGTCGCGACGCAGTACTCCCGGTGCGTATCGTTGGGCGTCATGATGGCGACCACGTCGGCGCCGTCGGCGCGGGCGGCCTCACGGTCGATCAGCTCCGCCCCGGAGCCGTAGGCGCGCTCGGCCGGCACGCCGATCCGCCGGGCGGCGGCGCGAGCGCGCTCGGGGTCCGACGACAGGGCGGCAGCGACGATCCGGTAGCGGTCGTCGAGCCGCGCCGCCGCGCGATGCATCTCGCCGATGAAGGAGCCGGGGCCGCCGCCGATCACCGCCAGCCGCAACCGGCGCCCCAGGGCCTCCAGGACCGCGTTGGTGTCCACGATCCCTGATCCGTCTATCGCCATTGCCACATCATGCCCGTCCGTTCATCGTACCCATGGAGCCGGATGCCCCGCCATCCAGTGATCGGGCTGTCCGGTGGAAAGGAGATACGAATGGCAGACGCCGTCAGGTTCGCGATCGTGGGTCTGGGTATGGGCCGCGGGCGAGCAGATCGATGCATGGAGACCGAGGGGGCCGAGCTGGTAGCGATCTGCGACCTGTCGGAGGAGCGCGGCGCCGCCGCCTCCGGGGAGCTGGGCGTGCCGTGGGTGCAGAGCTACGACGAGTTGCTGGCGCGCGACGACGTGGACGTGATCGGCCTGTGGACGCCGAGCGGCACGCACGCGGGGATGGCGACAAAGGCGCTTGCGGCCGGCAAGCACGTGTGCATGACCAAGCCGATGGACATCACCACCGCCGCCTGCGACCGGGCCATTCACGAGGCCGACAGCCGCGGGTTGCTGCTTGGCATCGACTTCCAGGAGCGCTACCTCCCCGCGAACCACCGGGTCAAGCAGGCGATCGACTCGGGCGCCGTCGGCCGGCTGCTGCGGGCGGACCTGCGCATGTACTGGTTCCGCGGGCAGGCCTACTACGACGCGGGCATGCCGCAGGCGTGGCGCAGCCGCCTGGACACCGAGGGGGGCTCGCTGGCCAACCAGGCCGTCCATTTCGTGGACCTGCTGCTCTGGTGGGCCGGCACCCCCGAACGGGTGGTGGGCTGCCGCGGCACCTACGGCCACGACATCCAGACCGAGGACGGCACTACCGCCGTCGTCCAGTTCCGGGAGGGGGCGGTGGGGTCGATCGTCACCACCACCTGCGCGGTCCCCAACCGCGGGCACGAGGTCACCCTGAGCGGCACCTGGGGCACGCTCACCTGGGCCAACGCCGAAGAGATGACGCTCGACCATGTGCCGGAGGGGGCCCGCTCGGCCGCCGACGCGTTCCGGGTCGAGGGCACGCCGGAGGTGGTTGCGGGCGACCTCGGCGCCTACGGGGTCCCGCCGGATCTGCCGGACAACATCTTCGCGGACATGGCGGGCGCCATCCGCACCGGCTCCGCGCTGCAGTGCGACGGCCGTGAGGCGCGCCGCTCGGTGGCGCTGTTCGAGGCCGTGTACCGCGCCTCGGACACCGGGGCCTGGGTCGAGGTGTGACCGCGTCCGAGCCCACCCGCACCCCCAACATCCTCTATATCCTCGCCGACGACCTGGGGTGGGGGGACGTGGGTTACCACGGCTCGGAGATCCGCACGCCCAACCTCGACCGGCTGGCGCGGGACGGCGTGGAGCTCGACCAGCACTACGTCTGCCCGATGTGCACGCCCACCCGCGCCTCGCTGTTGACCGGCCGCCATCCCGGACGCTTCGGACGGCATGCCACGGTGCCGTCGAACCCGCCGGTGCTCCCGGACGGCTACGAGACGCTGGCGACGGCGCTGGGAAACGCCGGCTACGCCACCGGGCTGTTCGGCAAGTGGCACCTCGGCTCAGACCCGCGCTTCGGGCCGAACCGGTACGGGTTCGACTATGCCTACGGCAGCCTCGCCGGGGGCGTGGATCCCTACAGCCACCGCTACAAGGAAGGCGAGCATTCCTGGACCTGGCACCGCAACGGCGAGCTGGTCGAGGCGCGCGGGCACGTGACCGACCTGATCGTGGAGGAGGCGCTGCAGTGGATGGAGGCGCAGGCGCAGCCGTGGTTCTGCTACGTGCCGTTCACCGCCGTGCACGTGCCGGTCAAGGCGCCGGAGCACTGGATCGACACCTACCATGACCGGACCTACGACGCCGATCCCGCGCGCGACCGCTCGTTCAAGATGTACGCCGCCTACCTGAGCCACATGGACCACGCGATCGGGCGGATGATCGAGTCGCTGCACCGGACGCTGCAGCTCGACGACACGATCGTGGTGTTCGCATCCGACAACGGGGCGATCCCCGACTGTCCGCTGCACGGCACGGACCTGTATCCGGGGCGGCAGGAGGAGATGCCGCGCCTGGGATGCAATCTGCCGCTGCGCGGCCAGAAGGCGCAGCTCTACGAAGGCGGGATCCGCACGCCCGCGGTGATCAGTTGGCCGGGCACGCTGCTGCCGGCCACGGTGTCGCGGCCGATCCAGGTCGTCGACTGGATGCCGACGTTCGCCAACCTGGTCGGCGCGGCCACCGCCGAGGACCCGCGTTGGGACGGGCGGGACGTCTGGCCGCTGATCACCGGCGAGGACGCGGACCTGGACCGCACCCTGTTCTGGAACTTCCGCGGCAGCGAGTTCGGCGCCCGCATCGGCGACCTGAAGCTCTGCACCGACGGCGAAGTGCGGCCGGAGAATACCGAGCTGTTCGACCTGGCCGACGACCCCGGCGAGCAGCGCAACCTCTTCGAGGAGTCGCCCGGTCTGGCGGCGGACCTGCTGGACCTGATCCGGCAGGAGCGGGAGCTGGACGGCTCCTCGAAGCGGCCCGACGCCCCGCCGTAGCCGTCCAGGCCGATCAGACCCGGTGGTGCTTCTGCAGCGGGGCCGCGAGCGAGGCGATCCAGCGGCGGCACCACTCGTCGTAGTCGTCCTGCACCGATGCGGGATCGCTCCTGCTCTGCACCACCACCTCCGGGAATTCCGGGCGGCCGGTGGGCGTGCCGGTCTTCTGGAACCGCAGGTCGATGCTCCAGCGCACCCGGTCGCCGCGGTTCTGGTGGCCGTGGTGCGGGGTGTAGGCGCTCATCAGCAGCAGGTCGCCGCGGCGCATCACGCAGTCGCAGGGCTCCACCTGGGGCATTGAGGAAGGCTTGATGTGGGTGCCTCCGGTCCGCTCGTGCTGCAGCAGGCCGAGCCGCGTGACGCCGGGGAGCACCTGCAGGCAGCCGTTGGTGCGGTCCACGTCGACCAGCGGAAACCAGACCGTGAGGATCTCCGAGGCGTCCGCCTCCTCGCGGGTGACGCCCTGGTCCTGGTGCCACGGGACCTGCATGGGTTGGCGCTCGCCCCGCATCGGCGTATAGGGGCGTAGATGCTGGATGGGGCTCAGGGTGATCTCCGGCCCGACGATGCTCTCCACCGGCGCCAGCAGGTTGCGGTTGAAGAAGAACGCGAACATCTCCGGGAGCCGCGCCTCCATGATGTCCAGCTCCCGCTTGTGGACCTGTGCTTCGCTGTCGGTGAGCTGTGCCTCGATGCGCGCCAGGCGGGTGGTGAACCCCTCGCCCTCGGCGCCGGAGGCGATCCGCCCCTCCGATAGATGCCTGCGCGCGATGGTGTCGATGAGCCGCTCACAGGCGGTCTCGACCGGCGCGAAGTCGGCGTCGCCGAGCACGTCTCTGACGATCAGGAACCCCTGGCCGGCGTACCGGTCCAGCTCGTCTCGGCTGAGGGAGTGCGGCATCCGCCCATGGTATAGGCAGGTTAGGTACACCTGCCACCCTCAACGGATTGAAGCGGCGCCGCCGGCTGCGCTCTCAGGCTATAGTGGGAGGTGCTGGTGGCTGAGCCGGTGATGCTGAGGGACGAGGACGTCGGCCGCATCGGGGACTACGTCAAGCCGTGGCTCCGGGAGTTGGTGGACCGCATGGTGCCGCGGGCGGAGATAGTCGGTGTCGGCGCTGCGCTGCTGGAGCGCATGGTTCGGGTCGAGGAGGAGCTCAAGGCGCAGCGGGAGCTGATGGACGAGCGCTTCGGGTTCATGGAGCAGCGGTTCGAGACGGTCGACAGACGATTCGAGGACCTGATCGGGCATGCCGACAAGCGGTTCGAGGCGGTCGACAACCGGTTCGAGGATCTGATCGCGCACCTCGACAAGCGTTTCGACGCCGTCGACAAACGCTTCGAGGCAAGTGATAGAAGGTTTGAGGACCTGATCGCACATACCGACAAGCGGTTCGATACGGTGGACAAGCGCTTCAACACGCTCGCGTGGATGATCGGGGTGGGCTTCGTGGTCATCACGTCGCTCACGACGGTGTTCGCCCTGCTCGCATAGGGCGCTACGCCGGAACGCTCAGCCCTTACGGCACGCCCGTCACTCGTAGATGCTCTTCATCTGCCAGGCGTCGAGGGAGCGTCGCGTCGCTGCCGCAGGCGCGTAGCGACACGCCGGCCGAGTCCTCGCGTCCGGGATAGACACGCAGCGCCACGCACTGGCGGCCGCCTGCGAACACCTCCACCACGCTGCGGTCGATGAAGATGCGAAGCGCCAGCGGCTCGTCCGGACCGACGTAGACCGGCGCCGTCTCCGGCGCCCGCGACAGCACGTCCGGCAGCTCGGACGAGCGTGCGTTGTCCAGGGTGATCAGGCTATCGCTGGCGGCAAGACTCCGGTTCCGGAAGCCGCGCCGCTGGTAGAAGCTGATGCGGGTGTACTCCTCGCGCCGCGGGGAGCGCAGCACGTCTATCTCCACGGTGGGCGCATCCTGCGGGTCGATCACGGCGGCGATCTCCATGGAGGTGCCGCTCACGTCCTGCAGCACCACGTCCCGGTTCGCGGGCAGCGTCGTCGGCCCCACCCGAACGTGACGACCGCGCAGCGAGGCGATGTCGCCGGCCGGCTCCATCTCGACCTCGTCCTGTGAGCCCAGGGTGAGACGGCGCGGCAGGCTCATCACCTGGTCCCAGCCCCGCGTGGGCTTCGCGGGGTTCATGTTGAAGATGACGATGAGGCCCCCGTCGCCGTCCGGTGTGGCCGAGGGCGCGTGCACTCCGCCCGGCTGAGCGGAACCGAAGTTGAAGCAGCCGCCCGCCGTCACCAGCAGCTTGTCGCGCTCCGTGTCGTAGTCGCCGATCAGGTACTTGCCGCCGCTCATGTGGCTGAAGTAGAGCAGCATGTGGCGGCGGTCCGCGCCCGACCCGATCGGCCAAAAGTAGGGACAGGCGCCGTCGTCGCCGACCAGGGAGAAGCGGTCGTTCTCGTCGAGCGGGTGCAGATACTCCCAGGTGACCAAGTCGTCGGAACGAAACAGGAAGTCGGCGCGGCTCACCTTGCCGGCCGGCGGGTGGGGGAGGGTGCCGCCGCTCAGCGAGTAGTACCTGCCGCCCTGCTTCCAGATGCACGGGTCGAAGACGCGGTAGGGTAGCGGCGAGCCATCCGGGCTTGTCATGGGAATGACCGGCTTGCCGGTGAGCTTCTCCCAGTTGAGCAGCAGCGGATCGCTCGAGGTGGCCACCATGGTGCCGGCCTCGGTGCCGTGGTAGCAGGCGATGACCCGGTCATCCTCCACCAGGGTCGCGCCCGAAAAGCAGCACCGCTCGGGGTCGGGATAGATCGCGTAGGGGAGGTCGCGCCAGTGGATCAGGTCGTCGCTCACCGCGTGGCCCCAGTGCTGCCGCGGATCCTCCGGCGGGTAGCCCTGGTAGAACAGGTGCCAGCGTCCCTGCCAGCGGCACAGGCCGTTGGGGTCGTTCAGCCGGTTCTCCGCGCTGATGAAGTGGTACCGGGGCACGTGCCGGTCGCGGGCGAGATCCCGGCGGGAGGCGCGAAAGCGCTCCAGCAGCGGGTTGGCGGCCAGCTCTCGTTCCTGAGCGGCGAGCGTGTCGGAGAAGGTGAATCGAGGAACGGAGGACCGGTAGTCGGGCATGGCTGCCGACGTTAACGGCGCGCACCGGCACCGGCAAGGTTCGCGCGATGGGCGCAGCCGGGTATGATCGGAGCCCCTGGGGCCATGGCTGAGGAGAACGGAGCGCGGTCGGCGGATACCCCTCGCCAGCAGCTCAACGTCTATCCGCCCACTATTCTCGACATCTACGTGAACGAGCCCCGGATCGCGCCCGAGCGCGCGGGGCCGGTCAACCTCCTGCGGCTGTGGTTTCCGGAATCGCTCCAGGCCTACGACGCCGGGGACAACCTGCTGTGGGAGCACACGTTCGAGTCCCACCCCTCCTGGCGCTACGTGAACGAGTCGATGGGGGACTTGAAGGGCGGCCGGGCGATCCGCAAGACCCTGCGGAGCGTCGAGACGGTCGACGGACTGGCGCTGATCGACTGCAGCGTACGGTGGCGGGGCGTCGACATCGATCTCGACCTCACGATCACGAACACCGGGCCGATGCCATGGGCGCGCGTGGTCACCAGCACCTGTCTGCAGCGTCCGGCGGCCCGCGACTACCTGGACGCGGACGACACCCGCACCTGGCTCTGCAGCGACGAAGGGTTCGTGTCCGCGGCCGAGCTGGCTTTTCCGCCGCGCCGCGACTCCCTCTACGGCTGGGTCGGCGAAGAGCTGCCGATGAAGAGCGGTGCCAGGAGGCGGCTGACGGAGCCGCCGCTGTTCGCGGTCTCCCTCGACGGTCGTTTCGTGCTCGGATACGCATGGCGGCACGCACGGCGGCTCTTTCTGGGCGCCGGACGCGCCCGCTGCCTGCATTCCGACCCCGAGTTGGGGACGGTCGAGCCGCAGCGCCAGGTCCGGCGGCAGGGGCTCCTGTTCGTGCAGGAAGGTACGCTGCAGGACGCCTACCGCCGCTACCGCTCCTGGAATGACGAGCTGGCGGCGGCCGAAGCGTGAGGCGCCGGCCGGTTACCGGTTCACCACCTCGCCGATGTCCAGCAGGTAGATCTGCCGCCCGCCGCCTGCGTGGGTGGAGTCGATGGTGACGTAGCGGCCGGAGGGATCGGAGCGGGGGTGCAGGTCGCACCGCAGCTCCCCCGTGTACTCCGCGGGCGCGAAAAAGGATCCGAGGTCGATCCGCCGGCCGGTGGGCACGTGATAGAGGTACAGGTCCTGCATCCGTCCGCCGCCCTGCGGGTAACAGTCGTTGAGGATCCAGTCGGGGTCGCCGCCGAGGTAGGTGCAGTGTCCGTCGCTGGTCATCGTGCTCGAGCCGATGACGCTCACCTCGTTGCTCTGGTCCCGGTGGAGGTAGAACGCCCCTCCCGCGCCCGGTCGCCAGGACCAGCCCAGGATGGTCTGCGGATCGCGCCAGATGAAGTGCGACATCCTGCCGTAGTCGTCGACGACGTGCAGGTCGGAGCCATCGCGGGCGGCGGTGAACATTCTCGTCCTCCTGCCGTCGCCCCACCGCCAGCGATGCAGAAAGATGAAGCGCGATCCGTCGGTGTTGAACAGCAGATGGTTGAAGTAGTGCCTGGCCGAGCGGATGTCGCCGTGCGGATACGGCAGGGCCGCCACCTCCGCCACCGGGATGACGAGCTCGGGCTCCGCGCCGGGCGCCGTCAGATCGAGCGTGTAGATGCCGGCGTCCTCGGGCGCCAGCACCTCGCGATTGGGGTCGGGGATGCCGGTGTAACCGTAGCCGGGCCGCATGTCGTTCAGCCTGCGGAAGTCGGTGCCGATTGCGGTGCGGCCGTCGGGGGCGACCGCGTAGATCGCCGCCGGCAGCGTGCGCGACGCGCCGGAATCCAGGTCCAGGATGCGGGAGACGAAACGGTCTTCCTCCCGGTCGTTCCAGATGATCCTGCGGTCCGAGCCGGGTATCCACTGCAGCATGCAGCCCTGCTGCCAGCACCACGCCCGCGTGCGGCCGACCTCGCGCCAAGCGTCACCTGCCTCCAGGTCGATGACGCCCACGGCGATGGTGTCGTCCGGCCGCGGCTGGCGGCCTTCGAAGTCCACCCGCATCCCCAGCACGTAACGGCTGGTCGGGTCGAACTGCAGCTTGTCGTAGTAGCCGTACCAGTGCCGGCCGGGGCCGGACGTGATCGCTCGGATGGGTACGGCAACTTCGCTTCTCATATCGCGGTGGGGCGCAACGCTACCACGTGACGATCCGGCATCGCCGGTTCGTATACGGTTTGGTCGGCCCCCACGAAACGCCGACCCGGTCACTGGAAGAGTCGGATGTAGCCGGCTGAAGCAGTTGCGTGCGCCTCCGGCTGCTCCTACACTCGGGGTTTCTCACCCCAAGGAGGAACCACGGATGCGCACGTTCAAATCCACGAATCGTTTCTTCGCAACCCCAATTCTCATCGCAGCGGCGGTCCTGCTGCTGCCGCTAACCGCCTCGGCGCAGATGTTCAGCGAAGCGCCGATGCTGGCGGCCAAGGTGGCCGCGGGCGAGCTGCCGCCGGTCGATGAGCGGATCCCGAGCGATCCCTTCGTCCGCGAGGTAGCCGTCGAGATCGGCGACTACGGCGGCACGCTGCGCGTCGACTCGGGCGCCTTCTACTACTGGCCCCAGTTCTTCTACCAGGGCGAGCGGGTCGGCCTGTTCCAGGTGCCGATGTGGGCCGACGGCTACGCCGATGGCGGCGGCATCGGCGGCGGCGGCCTCGAGCCCAAGTACGGCGAGTGGTACCGCTGGAGCGACGGCGGACGCACCCTGACGCTCAAGATCCGCGAAGGGGCGCGCTGGTCGGACGGCGAGCCGCTGACCGTGGAGGACATGATCTTCCCGTTCGAGTCGCTGTACAGCCACCCCGAGCTGGTCGGCGACAACATCCCGTTCCAGGCCGGCATGTTCGGCGAGAAGCTCACAGTGGAGAAGATCGACGATCTCACCGTCAGCTTCTCGCTGTCCCAGCCCTGGTTCACCACCGGCGCCGGACCGCTGGCCGAGGGCTATCCGCAGCCCGCACACTACTTCAAGCGGTACCATCCGGATTTCAGCGACGGAAGCTGGGACGATCTGGCCGGGGCGCGCACCTGGAAGCCGCACGTGGGCCGTCCGGTCCTGTACCCGTGGATGCCGGTCGAGGTCGACGAGACCACCGGCGTGCTCTGGGAGCGCAACCCGTACTACGCCGTGGTGGACGGGGCCGGCAATCAGCTCCCCTACGTCGACTACATCCGGGTCAGCGTGACGCCGGACCTCGAGGCGCGGTTCCTGCAGGCGATACAGGGCAACATCGACATCGGCTCACAGGAGTTCCAGGACCTGGGCAAGTTCTCGCTCCTCAAGCAGCGGGAGGAGCAGGGCGACTTCGAGGTGGTGATCTGGTCGGGATCGCGGCAGCCGTCCATGGTGCGCTTCGACTGGCCCGCGGCGCAGGACGAGAACTTCAAGAACGCCAACCAGCACAAGGAGTTCCGGCAGGCACTGTCGGTTGCCATCGACCGCGATGAGCTGAACGAGAAGCTGTTCCTGGGTCTGGCCACCCCGTCGGTGTCCGGGCTCCCGCAATCCAGCCCGTTCTATGATCCGGTGCAGGACACCTTTCTGGGACCCGACCTGGACAAGGCGCGTGAGCTTCTCGACTCCATCGGCATCCGCGACCGCGACGGGGACGGCATCCTGGAATACGAGAACGGCGACGACGTCCACATCCTGGTGGGCGCCCAGACCACCTATCCCCTGAACGTGGAGACCTCCGAGGCGCTGATGGCCGAGTGGGAGCAGCTCGGCATCAAGACCACCCTGGTCGCCGCGGCCCCGGTCACCCTGGGCGAGAAGATGGCAAACCTGGAGCTGGGCGTGATGACCTTCGGCGGCCCGCATCCCGAGCCGCTGCCCACCTACTACCTGGGCGACGCCTACAACCCGATCAGGCGCGGCGGTCAGATGCGCGAGCAGCCGGCCGAGTACGACCGCGCCCACGAGCTGGAGAACCAGATGGCCACGGCCACGACACTGGACGAGTGGCGGGCCGCGGTGCAGGAGTACTTCAACTACACCTCCACCGATGCGCTGCAGTTCATCCATTTCGTCACGGACCGGCCGGCGATGGTGATCCGCCACAACCGCATGGGCAACATCCCGGACGAAGGCTTCTACTGGAAAGCGTTGATCCTGTCCAAGTCGGATCAGTACTTCATCCGGGAGGGCATGCAGTAGCGCGCGCACGGGCGTTGTTGCACAGGCGAGGAGAGCCGGCCCGCGCCGGCTCTCCCTTTCGTAGCGGCGGGGCATACTGGCGAGTGGGATGACGGCGTTCCTGATCCGCCGGCTGCTGGGGATGATCCCCACGTTCTTCATCATTTCGTTCATCGTCTTCGTGGTGATCCAGCTCCCGCCGAGCAACTGGGTGACCCGCGCGGTCGAGGGCGTGGCGGTCGACAGCCGCCACTTCAACAGCGAGTCCTACCAGGCGATGGTTTACGAGTTGCAGCGCCGCTACAACATGGACCGCCCGTTCCTGATCCAGTACGCCGGTTGGATCGCCGGCTTCCTGCGCGGCGACATGGGCGAATCGTTCGACTACGAGGGGCTGGAGGTGGTCGACCTGCTGAAGCGCACCGTGCCCTACAGCATCCTCATCAGCCTCCTGTCCCTGCTGTTCGTATATGTCATGGGCATCCCGATCGGGATCTACTCCGCCCTGCACAAGTACAGCGTGGGCGACTACGTCGCCACGCTGGCGGGCTTCATCGGCCTGTCGATTCCGAACTTCTTCCTGGCGCTGATTCTCATGGTGTTCGGCCTGTTCGTTCTGGGTATCCCGGTGGGGCAGTTGTTCTCGCCCGAGTTCACCGACGCGCCGTGGGGGCTGGCCAAGTTCTGGGACCTGCTCTCCAACATCTGGATCGCGATCCTGGTGATCGGCACCGCCGGCACCGCCGGGCTGATCCGCGTCGTGCGCGCCAACCTCCTCGACGTGCTGGGCGAGCCGTACATCACCGCGGTGCGCGCAAAGGGCCTGCGCGAGCGGACGGTCATCATCAAGCACGCGGTCAGGATCGCCATCAACCCGGTGATCAGCGGCCTGGGCATGTGGCTGCCGGCCCTGGTCTCGGGCGAGACGATCGTGTCGATCGTCATGAACATCCCCACCACCGGCCCGCTGCTGTTCAAGGCGCTCGACAGCGAGGACATCTTCCTGTCCGGAAGCATCCTGATGGTGCTGTCCATCTTCCTGCTGATCGGCAACCTGCTCGCAGACATCGCGCTCGCGACGCTGGACCCGCGCATCCGCTATGACTGAACCGGCGCAGGGCGATCCGATGGCGACGGGGCCCGCCCGCAGCCCGGCGGCCGAGGCGGATGGCGCGCCCGCGGGCACCGGCCGCACGATAGGGCAGCTCATCTGGCGGCGGTTCCGGAAGAACAGGATCGGCATGGTCGGGGGCGTGGTGGTCGGCCTGTTCCTGCTGGCGGCCGTGTTCGCGTCGTTCCTGGCCAACATGTCCATCAGGGAGCAGTCCGCCGCGCACGTGCTGGCGCCCCCGCAGCGGGTCCATCTGTTCGATGACGGGAGGCCGTCGCGCCCGTTCATCTACAACCTGGACAAGCACCGCGACCGCGAGACGCTGGCGCTCAGCTACACCGAGGACACCTCGCGGAAGTATTACCTGCGCTTCTTCGTGCGCGGCTTCAGCTACCGCTTCCTGTGGCTGATCCCGAGCGACCTGCACCTGTTCGGGGTCGAGGAGGGCGGCCGCCTCAGCCTGCTCGGCACCGATACGCTGGGCCGGGATCTGTACTCGCGGCTGCTGATCGGCGGGCAGGTCAGCCTGTCGGTGCCGTTCGTGGGCGTGGGGCTGTCGATGCTGATCGGCACCATCCTGGGGGTGGTCTCCGGCTACTTCGGGGGCCGGGTGGACCACTACATCCAGCGCTCGATCGAGATCCTGCTGTCGTTCCCGTCGCTGCCGCTGTGGATGGCGCTGGCGGCGGCGATGCCGGTGACGATGCCGTCGACCACCCGCTACGTGCTGATCGTGGTGATCCTGTCGCTGATCGGCTGGGGCGGGCTGGCCAGGGTGGTGCGCGGCAAGGTGCTCCAGTACCGGGGCGAGGACTACGTGGCCGCCGCGCTCATGTCGGGCGCCGGCCTGGGGCGCATCATCTTCCGCCACCTGATTCCGGGTACGCTGAGCCATCTGATCGTGAGCGCTACTCTGGGCATTCCGGGCATGATCCTGGGCGAAAGCTCGCTCAGCTTTCTGGGCGTGGGCATCACGCCGCCGCTGACAAGCTGGGGGCTGCTGCTCGGCGACGCGCAGAAGATCGAGGTGCTGGTCAATCATCAGTGGCTCATGATCCCGGGCCTGTTGATCACGGTGATCGTGCTGGCGTTCAATTTCTTCGGCGACGGTCTGCGCGATGCCGCCGACCCGTACGCTTAGCGCCCATGTTGCTCTCTACGTCGCGCCTCACCCTCCGCACCCGGCAACGCCGCAGCCCCGACGGGGCCGACGCGGCGGAGATGGTGCTGGGTATGTCGGTCGGCTATCGCGTGATGATGGCGGCGATGGGGGCGATGCTGATCGCCGGCATGCTGGTGGCGACCGGTGACGGCGGCCGCCCCGTCACGTTGCCGGGTGACGCGATTCCGCTGGGGATCATCGCGCTGTGCCTGTTCGGCGCCGCGTACCGCGACTGCTGGATCTTCAAGCCGGCCGCAGGCACCTGCGAGCGGCAGATCGGCCTGGCGTTCCTCTTCAAGCGAACCGGCATCCCGCTGTCGTCGATCCGGTGCGTCGAGGTCAGCGAGTATCTGCGGGGAGGTCCGGTCGACAGCGCGCCGCTGGACCCGTCGCGGTACGCCCCGAGCCGGCTGCCGCTCGGCCGTAGCAAGCCGCGCAGCTTCGTGACCTTGAGCCTGATCGACGCCGAGGAGCGGACCATCCGGATCGATCACTCGGGCGGCGCCACCGCCGACCGCATGGTGACGGCCGGCAGGGAGCTGGCTACCTTCATCGGCGTGGATCTGGTGGACCGCACCGCGGGGTCGGCGCCGCCGCCCGGGTGAGGCGCCGTCTGGCAGCGACGCCTGCCGTGGCCGGGGCGCTGGCGGCGGCGCTGTGGCTGGCCGCTGCCGTGAGCGCCGGTGGGGATGGCGCCGCCGCGGGCTCGGAGTCGGCCGCCGTGCTGCGGGTGGAAAGCCGACCGGTGGCCGCCGCGCCTGCGTGCACGGGCGCCTTCGTCGCGCACCCCCTGGACCACACGACCGAGGTGGACGAGCGCCCGGTCGGGTTCTACGCCTCCAACGGCTCGGGACTGGCCGCGGGCGACCTGGACGGCGACGGCGACCTGGATCTGGTGCTCGGCAACCTGGACGGCCGCAACGCGATCTTCTGGAACCGGGGCGCGCTGCGGTTTCGCAAGGAGGAGCTGCCGATCGGCAACACCCGCTCGGTGGCCGCGGTCGATGCGGACGGGGACGGCCGGCTGGACCTGTCGTTCACCCATCGCCTGCTGCCGCCGACGCTGTGGCGGAACTTGGGAGGCGCGTCGCCGCGCTTCGCGGAGGTGCCGGGGTTCGGCGCGCGGGCGATTCCTTACGCCGTCTCCTGGGGCGACCTGGACCAGGACGGCGACCTGGACATGGCGGCGGCCAGCTACGACACCGAGATACCGGTCCCGTCCACGGAACCGCCGCCGCAACGGGAGGACTACGTGGGACCGTCCGATCCGGTGCGGGACGCAGGCGGAGCGGTCGCCCGCTGGCTGAGCGCCATCCCCGCCGCGAGCGGCACACCCGGCGGTGGCGTGTTCGTCTACCTTCAGGAGCGCCCGGGCGAATTCCGGATCGTCCGGCTGGCGCGCGAATCGCAGGCGCTGGCGCTCGGCCTGCTGGACCTGGATGGGGACGGCCGCCTCGACATTCACGTCGGCAACGACTTCGCCCTGCCGGACGCCGTGTTCCTGGCTGCCGGCGACCGGTGGGAGCGGGCGGAGCCGTTGGCCGCGATGACCCGCAACACGATGAGCCTGGACGCGGGCGACGTCGACAACGACGGTGTGGACGAACTGTTCGCCACCGACATGAAGCCGTACCGGCCCACGCGCAAGGAGAAGGACCGGTGGTACTTCGTGGTGGTGGGGATGGAGGAGCTGCCGCCGGAGGACCCGCAGGTGGTGCGCAACGTGCTGCTGCGGCGGGCGGGCGAGAGCTATCGGGACGTCGCGGTGCCGGCCGGCGTCGACGCCAGCGGCTGGAGCTGGTCGTCGCGGCTGGGCGACCTGGACCAGGACGGCTTCCTGGACATCTACGTCGTCAACGGCATGGTCTCGGCCGAGCTGTTCGGCCAGCTACCCGGCGCCGAGCTCACCGAGCGCAACCTGGCGTTCCGCAACCGAGGCGACGGCACCTTCACGGAAGCCGCCGAGTGGGCTCTGGACGACACCGCCGGCGGCCGCAGCATGACCATGGCCGATCTGGACGATGACGGCGACCTGGACATCGCCGTCAACAACCTGCTGTCGCCGGCGGTGGTGTTCGAGAACCGGCTGTGCGGCGGCGCCAGCCTGCAGGTGGCGCTGCGGTGGCCGGGATCCGGCAACCACTACGCGCTCGGGGCGCGCGTGTCGCTCGTCACCTCGGCGGACACCTACGTGCGGCAGATGCGCAGCACCGCCGGCTACCTGTCCGGCGAGCCGCCGCGCCTCCACTTCGGCCTGCCGCCCGGCGCCCGCATCGACTCGCTGTCCATCGTCTGGCCCGACGGCCGGACCTCGCACGTGCGCGGCGACCCCCGGGTCGCACCCGGCCGCATCGTGACCATCGAACGTTCATCCTGACGATGAGCCGGCAACGGCCGAACGTCGTCTTCGTCCTGACTGACGATCAGGGCTACGGGGACCTGGGTTGCCATGGCAACGACATGATCCGCACCCCCAACGTCGACCGCCACCATGCCGACGGGGTGCGCTTCACGGACTTCCACGTGGGCACCACCTGCGCGCCGACCCGCGCCGGCCTGCTGACCGGCCACGACTGCAACAGCGCCGGCGTCTGGCACACCATCGGCGGCCGCTCGCTGCTGCGGGAGGACGAGTGGACGCTGGCGGACGCGCTGCGCGACGCCGGCTACCGCACCGGCCACTTCGGCAAGTGGCACCTGGGCGACAGCCAGCCGTTCCGGCCCCACGAGCGCGGGTTCGAGCGTACGATCTACCACGCCGGCGGCGGCATCGGGAACACCGGTGATCCGTGGGGGAACGACTACTTCGACGACACCTACTACGTGAACGGCGAGCCGGAACGCTTCGCCGGCTACTGCACCGACGTGTTCTTCCGCGAGGGGCTGCGCTTCATCGAGGAGCACCGCGAGGAGCCGTTCTTCTGCTATATCGCCACGAACGCCCCGCACACCCCGCTCAACGTGGAGCCCCGCTACGTGGAGATGTACCGGGACGCCGTTCCGCGTGAGGACCGGGCGCGGTTCTACGGCATGATCACCAACATCGACGAGAACTTCGGAGCGCTGACGCGCGCTCTGGAGGAGCTCGGACTGGCCGACGACACCATCGTCGTGTTCATGACCGACAACGGCACCGCCACCGGCGTGGAGCTCGACGCCAGCGAGCACCCCCGCGAGGGTCCGGGCAGCTTCAACGCCGGCATGCGCGGCAGGAAGGGCTCACCGTACGAGGGCGGCCACCGCGTGCCGTTCCTGCTGCGCTATCCCGGTGGGGGCGCGGTGGGCGGCCGCGACGTCGGCACCCTCACCAGCTACGTCGACTTCATGCCAACGATCCTCGATCTGTGTGGACTGGAGGTGCCGGCCGGCCGCTCCTTCCACGGCAGCAGCCTTCTGCCCCTGATCCGCGGCGATGCCGGCGGCGATTGGGCGCAGCGCATCGTGGTGAGCGACACCCAGCGGATCGCCCGCCCCATGAAGTGGCGGAAGAGCGCGGTGATGCGCGGCCCGTGGCGGCTGGTGAACGGCACCGAGCTGTACGACCTGAAGCGCGATCCCGGCCAGCGCAGCGACGTCGCCGCGGCCAACCCGTCGCTGGTGGCCGATCTGCGCGCCGGCTACGACCGCTGGTGGGAACGGGTATCCGAGCAGTTCGACCGCGACGCCGCCATCGTCGTCGGCGCCGATGCCGAGCCGGTGCGGCTCACCACCCATGACCTGCGCAACGAGGCCTGCCACACCGCGTGGAACCAGGGACAGGTCCGCGCCGGACTGGTGGTGAGCGGCTTCTGGGCCATCGACGTACGCCGCGCCGGCCGTTACCGGGTGGAGCTGCGGCGCTGGCCGAAGGAGGCCGGCTACGCGCTGGACGCGGGCATCGACGGCGACGACGTGGAGTGGCGCAAGGACGCGATCCGCCAGGCCGATGCCCCCCACTACACCGGCGGCGTCGCCCTGGGCATCGGCTGGGCGCAGCTCACCGTTGGCGGCAGGAGCCACCATGTCGAGACCCCTGCCGGCGACTCGCTGGCGGCCTTCGAGGTCGAGCTCGCTACCGGCCCGGACAAGCTGTACGCGTCGTTTCACGACCACCAGGAGCGCACCATCGCCCCCTACTACGTGACGATCCGTCCCGCGTGACTCCGGCAATGCTTGACACCGAATCCGGCCGAACGCTACCGTCGGCCCAGTGCGGACCACATGCTCTCACGAAACGTGAACATGGCCAGGGAGATTACATCGCGTAACGAAAGCGGAAGATAGAGCGCAGTCTCAGCCGGCACCGGTGACCGGCTTCTGCTGACCGATACGACACGACAGGAGTATCCGCCCGAGGAACACGGCGTGAAGAAGACAGAGCCTGGCGAAGTATCAACCGCCATAGCGCCCAGCACAGCCGACGGCAAGCTCGGCACCTTCTTCCGCACGTGCGGCCGTCAGAGACACCTGCTGTACCTCGCCGCGCCGGCGTTCCTGGTCGTGTTCGTATTCACCTACCTCCCCATGTACGGGGTGGTCGTCTCGTTTCAGAACTTCCACTTCGTGCGCGGCGTGTTCGGCAGCCCGTGGGTGGGGTTGCGGTGGTTCGAGTCGTTTTTCGCCAGTCCGTTCGCATTCCGGATCATCAGAAACACCTTTCTGTTGGGGTTCCTCAACTTCGCGATCGGCTTCCCGGCGCCGATCCTGCTCGCGCTGTTGCTGAACGAGCTGAGGTCGGCAGGGTTCAAGCGGTCCATACAGACGCTGTCGTACTTCCCGAGCTTCATCTCGGCAGTCATCATCATCGGAATCCTGAAGGAGCTCGCCGGGCTGGAAGGCCCGGTAAACGCGTTGATGGACCGACTCGGAATGGAGCGCCTGCACTTCTTCGCCCTGCCGGAGTGGTTTCGGAGTCTCTATATCGGTTCCGACATGTGGCAGAGCATAGGGGTAGGGACGATCATCTACTTGGCCGCCCTGACCCAGTTGAATCCCGAGCTGTACGAAGCGTCGGTCATCGACGGCGCCAATCGGCTGCAGAAGATCCGGCACGTCACCGTACCGGGCATTCTTCCCACGGTCATCATCCTCATGATCCTCAACGTCGGGCAGATGATACGCAATGCGGACACCGAGAAGGTGCTGCTCATGTACAACGCGCAGACCTACGAGACCGCGGACATCATCGGCACCTACGTCTATCGGCAGGGCATATTGGCCGCGAATTTCAGTTACGCGGCCGCCGTGGGGCTGCTGATGAGCGTCGTGTCGTTCATATTCCTCTACGTCACCAACCTGGTGATCAGACGGATGTCGGACACCAGCCTGTGGTAGCGGCCCTGTGGTAGCGGCATGGCGATGATCGAAGACCGCACCTTCGGGTCGGTGCTCTTCAACGTGGTCAACCACGTGTTCCTGGTCGTGATGGGCGTGGTGTGGCTGTATCCCATGGCGAGGGTCATCGCCCTTTCGCTGAGCGATCCCACGATGATCCTGCTCGGGGAGGTCGACTGGTACCCGAGGAAGCCGACCCTGAAGGGGTATTCCTACATCCTCAGCTATCGCCTGCTGTGGCGGGCCTACGCCAATACCGTGCTGTATGCCGGCGTCGGCACGTTCGTCACCATCACGCTGACGTCGATGATCGCCTACTCGCTGTCGATCAAGGGCTTCGTGCTGAGGAAGTTCCTGACCGTCTATCTGGCCATTACCATGTTCTTCTCCGGCGGCCTGATACCGACCTTCCTGTTGCTCAAGAGCCTGGGCGGGATGGACACCCTTTGGGTGATGGTGATACCGGGGTCGGTCGCCGCGTATACGGTGATCGTCTTCAGGACGTTCTTTCAGAATCACCCCGAGTCACTGCGGGAATCGGCGTACATCGACGGGGCGAACGACTTCACGATCCTCTTCCGCATCGTGCTGCCGATGTCGACGGCGCTGCTGGCGACGTTTGCGTTGTTCACGATCGTCACGCACTGGAATCGGTGGTTCGAGGCGCTGATATACCTTACCGATCCGGAGCGGCATCCATTGCAGATGATCCTGCGGCGGCTGGTGGTGATGGAGGACACGCTGCACCATCTGTTCGACGCGGAAGATCCGCGCATACTGGCCATGATGGAGGGGCACATCCATCCGAAGAACATACAGTTCGCGGCGATCGTCGTCGTCCTGGCACCGATCGTGTGCATGTTTCCGTACGCGCAGCGGTACTTCATGAGAGGACTGATCGTGGGATCGCTCAAGGGTTGACCGGCGTGGGGTGGCAGGGAGGTGCGATGGAAGGAAGCTGAACGAATGCTGTTTCAATTCAGGAGATCGGAGCGGACGGCGTCGCCCACGGGTACGCGTCCGCGGGACATACACGAAGCGAGGTGTAAACATGACGAAACTGAACAAGCACATGGCGCTGGGAGTGACACTCCTGTGCCTCTCCGCCCTGATCGCGGGGGCGAGCGCGAGCGAGGAGATGGCGGAAGGCATGCCCGAGGTGTTGCGGTTCTCCAGCTACATGGGAGAGCCGGGGGCGGAAGTCCATATCGCCGAGTGGCCGTCGCAGATGGCGATCGTAGCGGCCGCAGAGAAATACATGGGCATGCCGATCGAGATCGAGTGGGAGTTGCTGCCGCCGGGCGATCACCGGGACCGGCAGGCCGTCTACCTTGCCAGCGGCGATCTGCATGACGTCTTCAGCGCGGGCGGGAATGTGGAGACCATAAACAACCTGGGCGAGCTGGGCCAGATCATCAACATCCTGGACTACGAAGACGAACTGCTCAACTACAAGGTGTGGCTGGGAACGGAGAACTACAACCTGGAGCGGGCCGGGTTCGACACCGGCAAGGTGTGGGGGTTCGCCTACGGGCAGGCTTCCCCGGACGAAGGATCGCAATGGGTATGGGCGGCCCGGATGGATACCTTCGAGACGCACGATCTGCAGATGCCGGAGACGCTGGATGAGCTGTACGAGGTGCTCACGGCGCTGAAGGGAGCGTATCCGGACTCGTATCCGATGGAATCCTATGTAGCGCCGCAGTGGTACGGCATCCCGCGGGTCATCATGCTGGTCAACCGGGTGGACTACGGGGTCTACTACGACGGCAGCAAGTACATCTATGGTCCTCTCGATCAGGAAGATCGGTTCAGGCAGAGCATCGAATACGTGGCCAAGCTCTACGAAGAGGGGCTCCTGCAGCCGGAGTTCTTCACGCAGAACCCGGACGACCTGCCGGCAAAGTCGCTGCAGGACCGGACCTTCATGATCCCCAACCAGTTCGCCCTCAACGTGTCCAACCGGCACAACAATGAGGAGTATCCCGAGGTCGTATGGGGGGTGATGCCGAGGCCGAAGGGATTCGACGGACAGCCCGGATGGAAGCCCAACATCAACAAGAAGGGCAACAACTTCATCAGGGTGAACGCGCACATCAACGCCGATTTCGAGCATCCGGCGTTGCTGGTCAAGCTGCTGGACTTCGCGTTCTCGCAGGAAGTGATCGACTATGCCAATTGGGGCATCGAAGGTGAGACCTACACGGTGGACAGTGACGGCAACAAGAGCTGGGCGCCGGTGATCATGGACCTGACGGGAGCGGACCGCTCCATCAAGCTGGCGGAATGGGGGGCCATCGGCTCGGGATTCGGCTATCCCATGCTGTCGCTGCCGACGATTCTGGACTGGGAACCGCGCGGTCAGCTCTGGGAAACGCCCGTAGCCTACGGCGGAGGGGAGTTCTTCAAGCCGGCGAGCGTCTTCGCATGGAGCGACGAGTTCGACGGTGCTCCGAGGGCTCACGAGTACGCGCCTCCCATCCAGCTCACGCAGGACGAACTGGCTACCGTGAGAGAGATTCAGGGTGCCGTGGACACCGCGGTGGAAGAGGGCATGACCAAGCTCATCACGGGTCAGATGAGCTTCGACGACTGGGATGCCTACATCCAGGGAGTCAAGGACACCGCGGACTACCAGCGCGTGGTGGACATCCATAACGCCCATCTGAACTAGCGGGCGGTACGTCCTGTAGTAAAGACGGTCGTATGCGGGGAGCACGGCAAGGGTTGCCGTGCTCCCCCGGTGAATCTTGTCGCGAGGCGAGTAGACGGACGGGACGGACGGGAGGTCGGATGTGACGACGGCGGAACGAGACGGAAAGAGCGTGGTGGACATCGGCTCGAGGCTCGAGCCGTTCGTCGACGACTGGTTGATCGAATCGGTGCGGGGAGTGGATCTCAAGCTCCATCCGCCCGAGAGGTGCGAGACCGCGCTCGCGTTCGACGCTCCGTGGGAGGGTTCGAGCAGCGCGTACGTGACCGTGCTCAAGGACGAAGAGCGGTATCGGATGTACTACCGCGGTTCGTCCGCCGACCGTCCACGGCAGGAGGTCACCTGCTGCGCGGAGAGTGAGGACGGCATCCACTGGAGCAGGCCCTCGTTCGGCGCGTGCGAGTTCTCCGGCTCGCGCGACAACAACATCGTGTGGGCCGATGAGGGGTCCCACAATCTCATGCCGTTCCGGGATGCCAACCCGCGGGCGTCCGAGGCGGAGCGCTACAAGGCCATCGGCGGCGGGTACCGGGGCTTTGTCTCTCCCGACGGCATCCACTGGAAGAAGATCCGCGATGAGAAGATCATCGACCCGTTCGCCAAGTGCGTCGGGGACGGTGACTGGATCGGCCAGGCGTTCTGGGATAGCGAGCAGCAGCGCTACGTGGCCTACGTCCGCGGGTGGCGCGGGTCGGACCCGATCCGGTTCCAGCACGAGTTGCCTGCCGAGCACGACGGCACGCTCTATCCGCTCTGTCACGTGCCCGATACGTACCGGCAGGTGCTGCGCTGCACCTCGACGGACTTCATCGACTGGACGGAACCCGAGTTCATCAACTTCGGCGACACTCCGCCGGAGCACTTCTACACGAACGCGGTCACCCCCTACTTTCGGGCTCCGCACGTGTATCTGGCGTTCCCGAAGCGCTTCGCCCCGGAACGCAAAAAGGTGGAGGAGCACGACAAGGAGGGTGTTTCCGACGCGGTGTTCCTGAGCAGCCGCGACGGCATGAACTGGGACCGACGGTTCATGGAGGCGTTCATTCGTCCCGGCCGCGACCGGCTGAACTGGACGCAGCGGAGCAACATGCCGGCGTGGGGCGTCGTTCCGACCGGTCCCGACGAGATCTCGATCTATTACAGTGAGAACTACGACCATCCGACCGGCCGTCTGCGCCGCGCCAGGCTGCGGACCGACGGGTTCGTGTCCGTGCATGCGGATTACCGGGGAGGCGAGTTCGTGACCAGACCCATCGTCTTTCGAGGTGGTGACCTGATCCTGAACTACTCGACCTCC
The DNA here is from genome assembly GCA_965262795.1 of Spirochaetia bacterium. GTDB lineage: Bacteria > Spirochaetota > Spirochaetia > SZUA-6 > Bin103 > CATQHW01. The sequence continues at coordinate 5,470,767 of OZ253561.1, forward strand.
GCGGTCGGCAGCGTGCAGGCCGAGATTCAGGATGGCGACGGTCAAGCCCTGCCCGGGTTTGCTCTGGAGGACTCGGCGGAGATCTACGGTGACGAGGTCGAGCACGCGGTCGCCTGGAAGGGCGGCTCGGACCTGGCCCCTCTGGGCGGCCGGCCGGTCCGTCTGCGGTTCGTGATGAAGGACGCCGACCTGTACTCGATCAAGTTCCGTTGACGGGCTCTTGCGAGCGGACTCCGGGAGGCGAAGTGAACGACGACTGGAGGAAGCCGTTCGAGCCGGACGAGCACACGGTGGCGCTCTATCATTTCGACGAAGGCGAGGGCGACGAGGCCCACGACGCCTGCGGCGATCCGGAGTTGACCCTGCGAGCCTACGGGGAGGCCCTGTGGGGTAGCCGGCCGGGCTTCGGCGCGACGGCGCGCTTCGACCGGCAGAACGCCCACCTGCTGGTCGGACCGGCGGACAACGACAAGCTGGAGCTGCGGACCTGCACCCGGGAGTGGACGATCGAAGCCTGGGTTCGCTACACCGGGCCCGGCGGCAGGGACCGCGCCCGGAACTGGCCGCCGGGACAGGGATATACCTTCGCCAACATCTGCGGCTCCGACGAGGAAGGATGTGCCTTGGCGGACGGGTACCGCCAGGGCTGGATCTTCTACCTGCGGACGGCCGAGACGGGTCCTGAGTCGACGCGTTCGGACGGGCTGCTGCCCGGAGCCAGATTCCTCGGTGCGCACAAGGGCAGAGATCCCAACAACGACGTCGGCACCGCATTCTGGCCCGGGACCTCGCCCGGCTGGCTGCAGGAGGATCGGGGACGCTTTCGCGACAGCGGCTGGCATCACGTGGCCTGGCAGGTCCGCTACCGGGATCAGACCGGTTTCCTGTATGTCGACGGCAGGATGACCCGGAAAGTGCAGCTCCCGGCTCCCGGGCGCGCTTCGACTCGGATCATCGCCAACGACGCCAAGCGGTGCGACATCCCCTTTCAGGTGGGCGGCTTTGTCCGTCCGGAGCATCGGGACGGCTGGGTCCCCGGAGACTTCGGCATGACCATGTACAACCTGGAAGGCGAAATCGACGAGCTGCGCATCTCGAACGTCATGCGCTTCCCGGTGGCGGACAGCCTGAGCATCATCCGCCAAAAGCTGCCCGAAGCCGGCCTGAACCTGCCCTATCAGGTCCGGCTGGGAACGGATGCGGCCGCCGGAAGGGTCTCTTGGGAGCTGGCGTCGGGCAGTCTGTCTGCGGGATTGACCCTTGACCCGCATGAGGGCGCGATTCGGGGCACTCTGGGAACGGTGGGGGACCAGGAGTTTGTCATTCGGGCGCGGGACGTGGCGGGAGCTACCGACGAGCACACTTTCAGGCTTTCGGTGGTGCGCGGCCGGCTGGTCACCGAGTCGCTGCCCCCGGCCTTCGCGGGTGCTGCCTACAGCGCTGGGTTGACCGCCGAGCACATGGCCGGACCGCTGCGGTGGGAGGTGGTCTCGGGGACGCTTCCCGCAGGCATGGGCCTCGACGGGCAGACGGGACGCTTGTCAGGGACCGCGGTCGAGGAAGGAGGGTCGAGGGTGTCGGTGCGAGTGACCGACGCCGCGGGGCTGGAGGACCGGACGGAGCTCACGCTCAAGGTGCTGCCGGCAGCGCTGCGGGTGCTCGATGCCGACGAGCACACCGTGGTGCTGTACGACTGGCAGGGTCCTGGCGGCCGGCTGATCCCGGAACGGGTGAGCGGCGACCCGGAGCTGGCGCTCACCTACACCAACATGGGCGGGGATCGGCGGGTGTCCTGGCCGGGCCGGGAAGGAAGGTTCCCGCAGGAGACCGGGCACGGCGAGCACGGCTACGCGGTCGTGGGCCAGGGGAAGGAGAGCTATCCGAGGTTCGAAGGCAGCCACCGGCCGGATCCCAGGCTCGATCTGAAGACCTGCGTCGAGGAATGGACGGTGGAAGCCTGGGTGCGCCGCGGCGGTCCGTGGCAGGCGTTCGACGACGTTCCCCTGAAGCGGTTCGACTACGGCCACGTCTGCGGGACGTACGACACCAGGGAGAGCGGGGTGTGGGAGCTGTATCTGTCCGATCTCAACGCGCCCGGCGGTGCGATGGCGCCGGGAGTGCACTTCCGGAGCCATGGCCACACGTGGAAAAACCTGCATCCCTGGATGCGGCCGAAGGGCATGGTGGCCCCGCGGGAGGACGCGAGGATAGACGACACGGAGTGGCACCACGTGGCCTGGCAGTACGGTTACGCCGAGGATCTGCATCAGCTCTTCCTGGACGGCAGGCCGATCTGGGAGATGCGCAACCCCGACGGCCGCAGGCTGGTCAATGATCGAGAGCACGAAGCGCAGTTCAGCGTGTTCAGCCGCCTGACGGGTTACACCAGATACGGAGGCGGGTTCAACTACCTGGGCTGGGGCAATTTCTTCGGTCAGATCGGTGAGATCCGTATTTCCGATATCCGGCGGTACTGACCGCCGATGGTCCTCGCAGGGGTCCGTCGTGGGCGGGAGGTGAAGGAATGAGATCGGACTGGACCGGACGCTTTGAGCCCGATCGGCACACCGTGGCGCTCTACCGGTTCGACGAGGGGGATGGCTGCGAGGCGCACGACGCCTGCGATGACGCAGCGCTGACGCTGAGGGCCGGGCACGCGCTCTGGGGTCGAGCACCGAATGGCGGCGCCGTGGCGCGCTTTGAGCGGATCGACGATGACGCCAACGTGTTCGTCGGCCCGCTCAACCATCCCAAGCTGATGTTGAAGCCCTGTACGCGGGAATGGACGGTGGAAGCCTGGATTCGCTACACGGGGCCATGGGGCGGATTCGGCAGGTACAACGCCACCTATGCACACCTCTGCGGGTCTTCCGAAGAGGGCTACCATCTCTCGCACATCGGGGTCCGCGGCGGCTTTCAGTTTCTGCTGGAAGGAGGCAACGCTCCCGACGCCGGGCATGGATTGCTGCCGACCTCCCGCTACGAGGGGAACTTCGCGGGGAAGGACCCCAACTATGACGTGCACTATATGGCCGACCTTGAGCCGGCCCTTGCGGCAAAGGACGCGGACGGGATACGCGACGAGCGGTGGCATCACGTGGCCTGGCAGTTCCGCTTCCGCGACCAGATGCACGTCCTGTTCGTGGACGGCACCCCTGTGCGGCGCATTCAACCCTATCGGAAGATCTTCAACGACACCGACGAGCACGTCGGCGTGCCCTTCATGGTGGGAGGGATCCTCTGCTGGAGCGATCCGCCGTGGCCCGGGCGGGGCAACTTCGTCGGGGAGATGTACGATCTGCGGATCTCCGACGTCATGCGCTACCCGGTCGCGGACCGGCTCTCCATCGTCGGTGGGCCCGGGTTCTCGCCCTGTGACGTCTACGCGGACGAGTCGCTGCGCGCCGGCTACCGGTTCGGCACCGAAGCGCTCCCGTTCGCCGTCCCGAACGTTCCGTATCGCGTGGAGCTCGCTGCGGACGGAGCGGATGGGAGAGTGAAATGGGAGCTGCACCACGGCCGCCTTCCGCACGGGCTGGAGCTGCGGGAAGACGGCATCGTCGAAGGCACGGTACGGAGGCACGTCGACCGAGACGCCCATTTCACGGTCAACGCCACCGACCAGGGAGGGCAGTGCGACAGCCATGGCTTCGCCATCGGCATCCGCACGGGCACGATCACGACCGCAGCCCTGCCGCCCGCGTTCGTCGGGGCGGAATATCGATACCTGCTGGAAAGCAGGTACACGGTGGAGCCTGTCACGTGGGAGGTGACTTCAGGAAGGCCTCCCGATGGGATCGTCCTGGAGGAAGCCTCCGGAGAACTGAGGGGCGTGCCGGTGGACCGCGGCACCTGCGAGTTCCGGGTGGCGGCCGCGGACTCCGCGGGTGCCAGGGCGACACGGGGCTTGGCGATTCGGGTGCTTCCCAGGGAGCTGCATCGCATCGAGGCCGATGCGAACACCGTGTTGCTGTACGGCTGGCAGGACGAAGACCTGCTGTACGCCAGGGATGCCCTGGGAGACGAGGAGCTGACCCTGACCTGTGTCGGCCGGCATGCGGATCGGCGGGTTGCGTGGCCCGGCCGGGAGGGACGGTTTCCGCAGGATACCGGTCATGGCGAGCACGGCTGGGTGAGCCTGAAGACCAACGACGACAAGCACAATCTGCGGACGTGCCGTGAGGCATGGACCGTCGAAGCATGGATCCGGCCGGGTGGTCCGGTGCAGGCGTTCGGCGCTTCGCGACCGTTCGATTTCGGACATGTCTGCGGCACGTATGACACGTCGGAGAGCGGTGTGTGGGAGCTGTACATCTCCAACCTCGATTCGCCGGACGGCAGTTGGGCGCCCGGCGTGCACTTCGCTTGCGGACCGGATCTGGTGCTGAAGGACCTGCATCCGTGGAAACGGCCGGCAGGCATCGTGGGCAGTCACGAAGATGCGGGAATACGGGACAGTCAGTGGCATCACGTGGCCTGGCAGTACGACTTGTCGGAAGACCTGCACCAGTTGTTCCTCGACGGTGCGCTGGTTTGGCAGATGCGCGAGCCGGATCGAGTCAAGCTGGTCAACGGGCGCCAGCACAAGGCGCAATTCAGCGTCGGTACCAGAATTGACCGCTACGCCTATTGGTGCGCCGACGCGGACGGCGGCCACCACCATCCCAACTACCTCGGCTGGGGCAACTTCTTCGGGCAGATCGGCGAGATACGCGTGTCGAGTATCAGAAGGTACTGATCAGACAGGAGGCATCGGCATGAGTTCCGATTGGACCAGACCGTTCGAGCCGGACGAGCACACGGTGGCGCTCTATCACTTTGACGAAGGGGAGGGCAACCACGCGCATGATGCTTGCGGCGATCCGGAGTTGACCCTGCGGGCCTACAAGGAGGCCCTTTGGGGCAGCCGGCCGGGCTTCGGATCCGCGGCGCGCTTCGATCGGCAGAACGCCCACCTCCTGGTCGGCCCGGCGAACAACGACAAGCTCGAGCTACGGACCTGCACGCGCGAATGGACCATCGAAGCCTGGGTGCGCTACTCGGGCCCTGGCGGGAAGGACCGCGCCCGGAGCTGGCCCCCCGGCAAGGGATATACCCTCGGCTTCATCTGCGCAACCGACGAGGAAGGATGTGCGTTGGCAGAGGGGTATCGGCAAGGCTGGTCATTCTACGTGCACCAGACAAAGACCGAAGGGCTGAAGTCGACCCGCGAGGACGGGCTCATACCCGGAGCCAGATTCATAGGATCGCTCCGAGGAAGAGACCCAAACCATGACACGAGCAACGCCCTCATGCCCGAGACCCCGTTCGGCTGGCTGCAGGAGGACCGGGGACGCTTCTGCGACACGGAGTGGCATCACGTGGCGTGGCAGTTCCGCTACCGGGATCAGACGAACTTCCTCTTCGTCGACGGAAGGCTCGTCAGGAAAGCACAGCTCCCGGCCCCCGGTACCGCCTCGACTCGCATCATCGTCAACGATGCCGAGCGCTGCGATATTCCGTTTCAGGTGGGCGGGTTTCTCCGCCCGGAGCATCGGGCCGGCTGGACCCCCGGGGACTTCGGCATGACCATGTTCAACCTGGAAGGCGAAATCGACGAGCTGCGCATCTCGAAGGTCATGCGCTACCCGGTGGCGGACAGACTGAGCATCATCCGCCAGAAGCTTCCCGCAGCCGGTTTGAACCTTCCCTATCAGGTCTCGCTGGGCACGGATGCGGCCGCCGGAAGGGCCGCGTGGGAGCTGGAGGCGGGCAACCTGCCCGCGGGATTGACCCTCGACCAGCATGCAGGCGTGATTCGGGGCACCACGGAGGGAACGGTGGCGGAGCATGAGTTCGTCATCCGGGCGCGGGATGAGGCGGGAGCCACCGACGAGCACGCCTTCAGGCTTGCCGTGGCGCGCGGCCGGCTGGTCACCGAGTCGCTGCCCCCGGCCTTCGCGGGTGCCGCCTACGGCGCCGGGTTGATCGCCGAGCACATGCCGGGACCGCTGAGGTGGGAGGTCGTCTCGGGAACTCTTCCAAAGGGCGTGAGCCTGGACGCGCAGACCGGGCTCCTGGCCGGGACCGCGGTCCAGGACGGGCGGGCGAGGCTGGCCGTGCAGGTGACCGATGCCGCGGGGCTGCAGGATCGCGCCGAGCTCACCCTCAAGGTGTTGCCGGCAGCGCTGCGGATGCTCGATGCCGACGAACACACCGTGGTGCTGTACGACTGGCAGGGTCCGGGCGGCCGGCTGATCCCGGAACGGGTGAGCGGCGACGGGGAGCTGGCGCTCACCTACACCAACATGGGCGCGGATCGGCGGGTGTCCTGGCTGGGCAGGGAAGGCAGGTTCCCGCAGGAGACCGGGCACGGCGAGCACGGCTACGCCGTACTGGGAAAGGGGAAGGAGAGCTATCCGCGGTTCGAAGGCGGACACCGGCCGGATCGCAGGCTCGATCTGAAGACCTGCACCGAGGAATGGACAGTGGAAGCCTGGGTGCGCCGGGGAGGTCCGTGGCAGGCATTCGACGACGTTCCTCTGAAACGGTTCGACTACGGCCACATCTGCGGGACCTACGACACCACCGAGAGCGGGGTGTGGGAGCTGTACCTGTCGGAGCTCAACGCCCCCGGCGGCGGGATGGCGCCGGGCGTGCACTTCCAAAGCCGCGACCACACGTGGAAGAACCTGCACCCCTGGATGCGGCCGAAGGGAATGGTGGCCCGGCACGAGGAGGCGGGCATCGACGACACGGAGTGGCACCACGTGGCCTGGCAGTACGGCTACGCCGAAGATCTGCATCAGCTCTTCCTGGATGGCAGGCGGATCTGGGAGATGCGCAACCCGGACGGCCGCAGGCTGGTCAACGATCGAGAGCACGAAGCGCAGTTCAGCGTGTTCAGCCGCCTGACGGGCTGCACCCGATACGGAGGCGGGTTCAACTACCTGGGATGGGGCAATTTCTTCGGTCAGATCGGTGAGATCCGTATTTCCGATATCCGGCGGTACTGACGCTGATGGTCCCTGCGGGGTCCGGCGTGAGTGAGGCATCGGGAGCGAGGCGACCGGTGCGGGAGATGAGTGAATGAGCTCGGATTGGACCACGCGTTTCGAGCCGGACCGGCACACCGTGGCGCTCTACCGTTTCGACGAGGGGGATGGCTGCGAGGCGCACGACGCCTGCGGTGACGCAGCCCTGACCCTGCGGGCCAGGCACGCGCTCTGGGGTCGAGGACCGAACGGCGGCGCCGTGGCGCGTTTCGATTCTGTCGACGATGACGCCAACGTGTTCGTCGGGCCTCTCAACCACCCCAAACTGATGTTGAAGCCCTGTACGCGGGAGTGGACGGTGGAAGCCTGGATTCGCTACACCGGCCCATGGGGAGGATTCGCCAGGAATATCACGTACGCGCACCTCTGCGGATCCTCGGAAGAGGGCTACCATCTTTCGCATATCGGGGTGCGCGGCGGCTTTCAGTTTCTGCTGGACGGCGGCAGCGCTCCCGACGCCGGGCATGGATTGCTGCCGACCTCCCGCTACGAGGGGAACCACGCGGGCAAGGACCCCAACCATGACGTGCACTATATGGCCACGCGTGAGCCGGCCCTTGCGGGAAAGGATGCGGACGGGATACGTGACGAGCGGTGGCATCACGTGGCCTGGCAGTTCCGCTTCCGCGACCAGATGCACGTCCTGTTCGTGGACGGCACATCGGTGCGACGCATCCAGCCGTATCGCAAGATCCTCAACGATACCGACGAGCATGTCGGCGTGCCCTTCATGGTGGGCGGGTTCCTGTGCTGGAGCGATCCGCCGTGGCTCGGGAGAGGCAACTTCGTCGGGGAGATGTACGACCTGCGGATTTCCGACGTCATGCGCTATCCGGTCGCGGAGCGGCTCTCCATCGTCGGTGGGCCCGGATTCTCGCCCTGTGACGTCTACCCCGACGAGTCCCTGCGTGCCGGCCATCGGTTCGGCACCGAAGGGCTCCCGTTCGCCGTCCCGAACGTTCCGTATCGCGTTGAGCTCGCTGCGGACGGTGCGCAGGGGAGAGTGAGATGGGAGCTGCACGACGGCCGTCTTCCGAACGGCCTGGAGTTGCGGGAAGACGGCGTGGTCGAGGGAACGGTCCGGAGGCATGTCGACCGAAACGTCCACTTCACGGTCAGCGCCACCGACGAGGGAGGGCAGAGCGACAGCCATGGCTTCTCCATCGGCATCCGCACGGGCACGATCGCGACCGCAGCGCTGCCGCCGGCATTCGTCGGGACGGAATATCGATTCGTGCTGGATAGCAGGTACACGGTACAGCCCGTCGCGTGGGAGGTGATTTCGGGAAGGCCTCCCGGGGGCATCGCCCTGGCGGAAACCTCCGGGGAACTGCGGGGCGTGCCCGCGGAGCGCGGCACCTGCGAGTTCCGGGTGACGGCCACGGACTCCCTGGGCTCCAGGTCGACCCAAGGCTTTGCGATGCGGGTGCTTCCCCAGGCGCTGCATCGCATCGAGGCCGATGAGGACACCGTGTTCCTGTACGGCTGGCAGGACGAAGACCTGCTGTACGCCAGGGATGCCATGGGGGACGAGGATCTGACCCTGACCTGTGCCGGACGGGCTGCGGACCGGCGGGTTGCCTGGCCCGGGCGGGACGGACGGTTTCCGCAGGATACCGGCCATGGCGAGCACGGCTGGGTGAGCCTGAAAACCGACAACGACAAGCACAACCTGCGGACCTGCCGAACGGAATGGACCGTCGAAGCATGGATCCGGCCGGGTGGTCCGGTGCAGGCGTTCGGCGCCTCGCGACCGTTCGACTTCGGACATGTCTGCGGTACGTATGACACCTCCGAACGTGGTGTGTGGGAGCTGTACATCTCCAACCACGACTCGCCGGACGGCAGTTGGGCGCCCGGCGTGCACTTCGCATGCGGACCGGATCGCGTTCTGAAGGACCTGCATCCGTGGAAACGGCCGGCGGGCATCGTGGGCAGTCATGAGGATGCGGGGATACGGGACGATCAGTGGCACCACGTGGCCTGGCAGTACGGTTCGTCGGAAGATCTGCACCAGTTGTTCCTCGACGGTGCGCTGATATGGCAGATGCGCCGGCCGGATGGCATCAAGCTGGTCAACGAGCGCCCGCACGAGGCGCAATTCAGCGTCGGTACCAGGGTGGAACGCTACGCCTATTGGTGCGCCGACGCGGACGGCGGCCACCACCATCCCAACTATCTCGGCTGGGGCAACTTCTTCGGGCAGATCGGCGAGATACGCGTGTCGAGCATCCGGAGGTATTGATGGGACAGGAGGCGCCGACATGAACTCCGATTGGACCCGGCCGTTCGAGCCGGACGAGCACACGGTGGCGCTCTATCACTTCGACGAGGGTGAGGGCGATCTGGCCCACGATGCCTGTGGCGATGGCGAACTGACGCTGCGCGCGCACGGGAAGGCGCTGTGGGGCAGCCGCCCCGGTTTCGGCGCTACCGCTCGCTTCACCGGGAGCGACGACGATGCCGACATCCTGGTCGGTCCCGTGGACAACGACAAGCTGGAGCTGCGCGGCTGTGCCAGGGAATGGACGCTCGAGGTCTGGCTTCGACTCGCCGCGCGGCCGGGAGAACCGCGGGACGAAGCATGGGCGGGAGCGTCCGGCTACCTCAATATCTGTGGTACCGACGACGAGGGATTCGGTATGCCCGAGGGCGTGCGGGCAGGCTGGAACTTCTATCTGCTTTGGCCTCATTGGCCCATCCTCAAGAGCCTTCGCCACCACGACGTGTGGATCAACGGGAACGGGCTTGCCCCGCAGGGTCGCTACATCGGGTCGTATGCACGGGCTCCCCACAACGACGTGAATCAGGTCGGTGCGTTCGCCACGGCGCCGGCCATCGACGACGACCGGTGGCACCATGTCGCCTGGCAGTTCCGCTACGAAGATCAGATGCACTTCATGTTCCTCGATGGGAAGCTGATCTACCGGGAGAGCAAGCCCGGAGGGCGGGCGGTGGCCAACGACGCTTCGCGGTGCGATCTGCCGTTCGTGGTCGGAGGGTTCCTGCACTCGCAACACGAACCTTCGACCGATGCTCTGGGCAAGGACAACTTCGGGGTCTACCTGGGTCGGGGAGAATGCAACTTCGAGGGGGAGATCGACGAGTTGCGGATCTCCGACATCATGCGCTACCGCCCGGCCGACCGGGTGGCGGTCGTTCGCCGCGAGCTGCCCGACGCGGGCTTGAACGTGCCCTATGCGGAATCGCTGTCGGCCGATGCGGCACAGGGAGCGGTGACGTGGAAGGTAGCCGCAGGCCGGCTGCCGGCGGGACTGCAGCTCGATGAGGCCAGCGGCACGATATCGGGCACTCCCACGGAAGTCTCGGAAGAAGCGGAGATCAGAATTCGAGCGGCTGACTCCGCCGGGCACACGGATGAGCACACGTTCAGGCTGTGTGTGCGCCCGGGACGGATCGTCGAGGAGGCATTGCCCGTCGCCTTCGCGGGTCAGGCATATCGCGAACGATTGACGGTTCGACACATGGTCGAGCCCGTGCGGTGGGAGATACGAGACGGTGCCCTGCCGGCGGGGATCTCATTCGACGGCACGACGGGAGAGCTCGGCGGCATCCCGGCCGCCGTGGGTCGAGTGAGCGTGCGGGTGAAAGCCACAGATGCTGGCGGTCAAACCGATTGCCGGGACCTGGTGCTCGCGGTCCTGCCGGGCGCGCTGCGACATATCGAGCTGGATCGGCACACCGTGGCGCTCTGGGACTGGCAGGGAGCCAGCGGCAAGCTGATACCCGATGTCGCCGGCGATGAGGAGTTGACCCTCACCTGGACCAACGTGAAGGGAGACACGCGTCTGCCGCGGCCCGGCTGGGGGCGCTACCCCTACTTCATCGGGGGCGGGGAAGGGGGGTTCGTCGGTCCGCAGCACAACGACAAGGTCGATCTACGGACCTGCGCGTCCGAGTGGACGGTGGAGGCGTGGCTGCGGCGCGGCGGGCCGGTGGACGGCTATGGGCGCGAGTTTCACTTCGGGCACGTCTTCGGGACCTACGACAACACCGAGCGCGGGGTGTGGGAGTTGTACCTGTCCGATCACGACGCGCCCGATGGGAGCATGGCGCCCGGCGTTCACTTTCTGGGCACCGCACCGGAACACGCGCTGTTGAACCTCCATCCGTGGTCGCGCCCGGAGGGCATCGTTGCGGAACGGGAGGAAGTCGGCATACGTGACACGGAGTGGCACCACGTCGCCTGGCAGTACTCGCATGCCGACGAAGTCCATCAGCTCTTTCTGGATGGAACCCGCATCTGGCAGATGTACCGCCCGGACGGGCGCGGGCTGGTCAACGACCGACGGCACGATGCCCAGTTCAGCATATCGTCCAGGCTCAAGGGCTACTCCCGCTATGGGGGAGCGTTCAACTGGCTTGGGTGGGGCAACTTCTTCGGGCAGATCGGCGAAATACGCCTGTCGAGCATCCGGCAGTACTGACGCCGGGAGATGAGGACATGAGCTCCGATTGGACCAGGCCGTTCGAGCCGGATGAGCACACGGTGGCGCTCTATCATTTCGACGAAGGCGAGGGCGACGAAGCCCACGACGCGTGCGGCGATCCCGATCTGACGCTGCGGTCCAGCGGGCGGGCGTTGTGGGGCAGCCGTCCGGGCTTCGGGACCACGGCGCGCTTCGAGCGCAGCGACAGCAACATCCGGGTGGGTCCCGCGAACAACGACAAGCTTCAGTTGCGGACCTGCAGCGAGGGGTGGACGATCGAGGCATGGGTTCGCTACACCGGCCCCGGCGGCAGGGACCGGGTCGAGTGGGGCCGATTTGACGAGGATGACGCTCTGTTGGGTCGCTATACCTACGCGTTCCTCTGCGGTACGGACGAGGAAGGCTTCAGCCTTCCCAGCGGAATGCGCGGCGGTTGGAGCTTCTACCTCAACTGTTCAGGCGTCCCCGGCACCCGCGAAGACGGCCTCATGCCGGGCTCGCGGCTCCTGGGTTGGTCGGGCAGGATGCCGATCCACGGCATCCTGATCACGCCCACGACCTCGTTCGGCTGGCTGGATGAGGACCGGGGACGGTTCCGCGACACCGGCTGGCACCACGTGGCCTGGCAGTTCCGCTACCGCGACCAGATGAACTGCCTGTTGGTGGACGGCAAGATCGTCCGGCAGGTGCAGCTTCCGATCCCCGGCCAGTCCTCACGTCGCATTCTCATCAACGATGCCGACCGATGCGACATTCCCTTCTACGTGGGCGGCCTTCCTCATTCGCGGGATCCGGTCGTCGTGACGGGTCTGGAGTTTGGCAACATGGACGGGGAGATCGATGAGCTGCGCATCTCGAGCGTCATGCGCTATCCCGTGACGGACCGGATGGCCGTAATCCGCGACAAGCTGCCCGAAGCGGGATTGCGGATGCCCTATGAGGTTCGGCTGGGCGCGGACGCGGCTGCCGGCAGGGTCTCCTGGGAGCTGACGGAGGGCAGCCTGCCGGCGGGGTTGGCGCTCGATACCGACACCGGCGTGATTCGCGGGACGCTGGCGGAAACGGTGGAGTCCCGCCAGGTGACCATCGCGGCTCAGGACGAAGACGGAGCGACCGACGACCATACGTTATCCTTCACGGTGCGGCGCGGCCGGCTGGTCACCGAATCGCTGCCAACTGCCTACGTCGGTTCGGCCTACCGGGCCGAGCTGAACACGGAGCACATGGCCGAACCGCTGGAGTGGAACGTGTCGGGCGCCCTCCCTGCAGGCATGAGCTTCGACGGCAAGGCAGGGTGCTTGTCGGGGACTCCGGTCGAGGCGGGGCGCACCCGGCTTGCGGTCCAGGTGACGGACGCGAACGGGGTGAGCGATCGCGGTGAGCTGCTCCTCAGGGTGCTTCCGGAGAACCTGCGGGTGATGGGCCCGGACGAGCACACGGTGGTGCTCTATGACTGGCAGGGGCCCGACGGCCGGCTGTTCGAGGAACGCATCGGCGGCGACCGGACGATGACGTTGACCTACACGAACACGGGCGGTGACCATCGGCACTGCTGGCCCGGCCGGGAGGGACGGTTCCCGCTGGACACCGGACACGGCGAGCACGGGTACGCGAACATCGGCAAGGAGTGGGGCTCGCTGCCGAAGGCCAGAGCCGAATACGAATCGGTTCCGGAGCTCGACCTGAAGACGTGCAGCCGGGAGTGGACGGTGGAAGCGTGGGTGCGCCGGGGCGGTCCATGGCAGGGGTTCGGCGACCTGCCCCTGAAGCGGTTCGACTACGGTCACATCTGCGGAACGTACGACAGCAGGGAGCAGGGGATCTGGGAGCTGTACCTGTCCGATCTCAACTCCCCCGATGCCGGCATGGCGCCGGGCGTGCACTTTCAGAGCCGTGACCACACCTGGAAGAACCTGCATCCGTGGATGCGTCCGCGGGGCATCGTGGCCGAGCGGGACGAAGTCGGGATCAGCGACACGGAGTGGCACCACGTGGCGTGGCAGTACAGCTATGTGGAGGATGAGCACGAGCTCTTCCTGGACGGCACGCTGATCTGGCGGATGCAGAACGTGGACGGCCGCACGCTGGTCAACGACCGGGGGCACAACTGCCAGTTCAGCGTGTTCACCCGCTTGACGGGCTACGCCAAGTACGGAGGCGGGTTCAACTACCATGGCTGGGGCAACTTCTTCGGCCAGATCGGAGAGATCCGCATCTCGGGCGTGCGGCGGTATCGAGCGTAGTAGGAGGTGCGGACATGAGTTGCGATTGGACCAGGCCGTTCGAGCCGGACGAGCACACGGTGGCGCTCTATCACTTCGATGAAGGTGCGGGCGACGAAGCCCATGACGCCTGCGGCGATCCCGAGCTGACGCTGCGGTCCGGTGGACGGGGGTTGTGGGGCAACCGGCCGGGCTTCGGGTCCACGGCGCGGTTCGAGCGCAGCGACGCCAATCTCCGGATCGGTCCCGCGAACAACGACAAGCTGAAGTTGCGGACCTGCACCGAAGCGTGGACGGTCGAAGCGTGGGTTCGCTACACCGGCCCCGGCGGCAAGGACAGGGTCCATACGTACGCGTTCATCTGCGGTACGGACGAGGAAGGGTTCAGCCTTCCCCGCGGGATGCGCGGCGGATGGAGCTTCATCCTCCGCAACGGAATCACCCGGGCCACCCGCGACGACGGACTCATAGCGGGAGCGCGATTCATGGGCTGGGTGGGCAGAGATCCGAACCACGACACCAGCAGTAGCCTCGGACCCTCGGCCCCGTTCGGCTGGCTGGATGAGGACCGGGGACGGTTCCGCGACACCGGCTGGCACCACGTGGCCTGGCAGTTCCGCTACCGCGATCAGATGAATTACCTGTTGGTGGACGGCAAGCTCGTCCGACGGGTACAGCTTCCGGCCCCCGGACACGCTTCAAACCGCATCATCGTCAACGATGCCGAGCGATGCGACATTCCCTTTTGCGTGGGAGGCGTTCCTCACTCGCGGGATCCGGTCATGGTGGCGGGTCTGGAAATGGGCAACATGGACGGCGAGATCGATGAGCTGCGCATCTCGAGCGTCATGCGCTATCCCGTGACGGACCGGCTGACCGTCATCCGCCAGAAGCCGCCCGAAGCGGGATTGGGGATCCCCTATGAGGTTCGGCTTGGCGCGGAGGCGGCTGCCGGCAGGGTCTCCTGGGAGATGACGGAGGGCAGTCTGCCGGCGGGGTTGGCGTTCGACACCGACAACGGTGTGATTCGAGGGACGCCGGAGGAAGTGGGGGAGTCTCGTCAGGTGACCATCGCGGCGCGGGACGAAGACGGAGCGACCGACGACCATACCTTTTCGCTCACGGTGCGGCGCGGCCGGCTGGTCACCGAATCGCTGCCGCCTGCCTACGTCGGTGCGGCGTATCAGGCCGCGCTGAAGACGGAGCACATGGCCGGGCCGCTGGAGTGGAACGTGTCGGGTGCCCTTCCCGCAGGAATGAGCTTCGACGGCAAGGCAGGGTGCTTGTCTGGGACTCCGGTCGAGGCGGGGCGCTCCCGGCTTGCGGTCCGGGTGACGGACGCCAACGGGGTGAGTGATGGCGGTCAACTGCTCCTCAGGGTGCTTCCGGAGAACCTGCGGATCATGGGCTCCGACGAGCATACGGTGGCGCTCTATGACTGGCAGGGGCCCGACGGCCGGCTGTTCGAGGAACGCATCGGCCGCAACAGGACGATGACGTTGACGTACACGAACATCGGCGGCGACCGGAGGCTTTCCTGGCCGGGCCGTGAAGGGAGGTTTCCGCAGGAGACCGGGCACGGCGAGCACGGGTACGCCAACATCGGCAAGGAGTGGGGGTCGCTGCCGAAGGCCAGAGCCGAATTCGAATCGGTTCCGGAGCTCGACCTGAAGACGTGCGCCCGGGAGTGGACGGTGGAAGCGTGGGTGCGCCGGGGTGGCCCAACGCAGGGACTCGGCGACCTTCCCCTGAAGCGGTTCGACTACGGTCACATCTGCGGGACCTACGACAGCAGGGAGCAGGGCGTATGGGAGCTGTATCTGTCCGACCTCAACTCCCCCGATGCCGGCATGGCGCCTGGCGTGCACTTTCAGAGCAGTGACCACACCTGGAAGAACCTGCATCCGTGGATGCGTCCGCGAGGGATCGTGGCCGAGCGGGAGGCAGTCGGGATCGGCGACACGGAGTGGCACCACGTGGCCTGGCAGTACAGCTACGCCGAGGATGTGCACGAGCTCTTCCTGGACGGCACGCCGATCTGGCGGATGCAGAACGTGGACGGCCGCACGCTGGTCAACGACCGGGAGCACGACTGCCAGTTCAGCGTGTTCACCCGCCTGACGGGCTACGCCAAGTACGGGGGCGGGTTCAACTACCTGGGCTGGGGCAACTTCTTCGGCCAGATCGGAGAGATTCGCATCTCCAGCGAGCGGCGGTATTGAGCAGACATCCTCACCGGGATAGCAGAGCCGCGACCACGAGCTCACCTCGCCGGACGGCGCTCTCGTATGCGGTCTCCTTCCGGGAGTCCCGGGCGCCGAGGTCGGCACCGGCCTCCAGGAGTGTGTCCACCAACGGCTCGAGATTGTCGATGTCGTCGCGGAAGTGATGGAGGGGCGAGCCGCCGCCGGGAGTGACGCTGGTCGCAAAGTCGGGATGTTCCGACAGGTACCGGCGCAACGCCGCGACCCGGCCGAAGGAGACGAGGTCGAGACCATCGGTGCAGTGGTCGAGCAGGTAGTCCCGCATGGCTGCGTGGCCGGCGTGGTTGGCCCATCCTGCCGGCGAGGATCCATGATTGGCGTCACGCAGCGGCCGCGCGCCATGCGCGACCAGGATCTCGGCCACCCCCCGCTGATCGTTCCACCCGCCGTGGTGCAGCGCGGTCGTGCCGTCCTTCGCAGTGGCGTTCGGATCCGCGCCCAGGCTCAGCAGGCACCGTACGGCGTCGACGTTGCCCAGTGAAGCGGCCGTCTGCAGCGGCTCAGGATCGCTCAGGCTCTGCGGCGCCGCCTTGAGAGCGGCGCGCGCGGCAGCCTCGTCGCCGCTCATGCAGGCGGCCCGAAAGCGGTCTTCCGGGCCCATCTCCGCCGGCGCGGCGCCGGCGTGCTGCAGCATCGCGGCGATGTCCCCGCAGCCGTTCAACAGCGCGTTCTCGTAGTGGGTCCGCCCGTCGTAGTAGCTGCTGCCGCGCGGATCAGCGCCGTGCCGGAGCAGCAGCTCGACCCGCTCGGCGATGCCCTTGGTCGCCGCGTGACCGAGGAGGAAGTCGAGGGTTCCGACCCGGTTCCCGGTCTTCCAGTTGATCCTGTCCGAGGCGGTGAGCCCGCGGTCGAGGAGCAGTTGCAGCCAGTGGTTGTCGGGCCGGAACATCGTGTTGTAGAGCCCCTGGGCGTCGTTGGGGTCCGCCCCGGCGTCGAGCAGCAGCGTGGTCAGGGCCCAGGCATGCGGATGGGGTGGCTGGCTGACGACGCCGCCCTCGCCTTCGCCGATCGCGCCGGTGAGGGCCGTGAACCGGTACGTGCGCCCCCACATGAAGTGAGTGTTCGCGTCGGCGCCGTGCGCGAGCAGCAGTCGGGCGGTGCCGATGGTGTCGGCTTCGGGAAGCTCCTCGGTCACGCGCGAGTAGCAGAGATAGAGCAGCGGCGGCCACTTGCGCGGCCCGCCGGTCGCGGAGGCGCGGCCGGGGTCCTCGCTCAGGAGCCTCTGGAGGGCCGCCACGCTGGCCGTCGCGGCAGCGGTATGCGCATCGACCGTCGCCAACGACGGCCGGGCGGCGAGCATTCGCTTGGCGCGATCAATCCTGGCCGTCGAATCGTTGCCGTAGGTCAGGCAGGCCAGATCCAGGAACCGCGACGCCTCGCCCTGCTCGGAAATCACGGTGAGTTCCTGGATATGTTCCGACAGCCTTCGCCAGCTCGCGAATCCGTACTCGCGGGCGACTACGAGCTGGGCATCCGCCAGCGCGCCAAATGTTTCGGCGCGGGGGTGATGCTCCTGAATGCGCGCGCGGACGCTGTCAGGATCGGTGCGATGCAGCCTGAGAAGCTGCTTGGCCTGCTTCTTGACGCTCGCCAAGCTCGGCCGGGGCGGTAAAGAGCGAGTAGACATGGAACCTCCTCTCATGCCGCCTGTGTCCGCCAAACAGGCCGAAAGAAGGCTTACCGCAACTCGGACAGCGAGAGGTGGGACTTGTTCCCTTTCCGCGGACTGGACGCACCCTCGCGTGCGCTCGCCCCAGCGGACCACAGCGACCGGGATCAGGTCAATCAATCGTCGCGGGTTAGATGGGTTGCGCGAAGCCAGCCTGTTTACGCCAGGAGAATGAAGCATCATGATGCTGAGATGCGAACCACCTTGACGCTTGACCCTGATGTTGCCCGGCTGCTCGCGGAAGAGGCACACCGGCAGCGCAAGCCGTTCAAGCAGGTCGTCAACGAGGCGATTCGCAAGGGCTTGGCGCCCTCACCCGCGGGGAGGAGTCAGGGTACGTTCCGCGTCCACCCTCATAAGACGACTCTGCGGCCCGGTATCGATGTCGCATCGTTCAACAAGCTGGTCGACGAGCTGGAGGATGATGCGGTGACCGAGAAGCTGCGAGCCCGGCAGTGATCGTCCCCGATGTCAACCTCTTGCTGTACGCGGAGATCGAGGCATTTCCACAGCACGAGGCAGCACGTCGCTGGTGGGAGAACGCCATGAATGGCGACCGTCAGGTAGGCCTCGCCGCCGTGTGCCTGTTTGGTTTCATTCGGCTCGCCACGAATCGCCGGGTGCTCACCGAGCCCTTGTCGGTCGAGAACGCGATCGAGCGAGTGCAACGCTGGCTGCAACGGGCGCACGTCGTGTTCCTGGTGCCGGGCACACGCCACCTCGATACGGCGTTCCGGCTGCTGACGACCCTGGGAACCGGCGGGAACCTGACGACGGATGTGCAGATCGCCGCGCACGCGGTGGAGTACGGCGGCGAGGTCTATTCCAACGATGCGGACTTCAGCCGCTTCGCGGGTGTCCGCTGGGTGAATCCGCTCACCTCGGGAACGCACGCATGATCGGACCGGGATCGCTGAGTAGAATGCCATTGAGATCAAGGAACACGAGCGCCGAGGCCAATGCGACGCGTTTGTTGCCATCTACGAACGGATGGTTCTGACACAGGTGAAACGCGTACGCGGCAGCCATCTCAAACAGATCGCGGTGAAGAGGTTGGCCGCCAAACGAAGCTTGGGGTACCGCTATCGCAGAACTGACCAATCCCAGATCGCGTACGCCGAGCTCACCTCCATAGCGCGCTGTCTGGTCGTGCAGGATCGACAGTACCTCCGCGAGAGTAAGGAACCGAGGGGGCTCCATCTCATTCGGCAAGGCGTTTCAGCATTGGCGCGAACTTCTCGTTGATACGATCCAGGGATATGCGGAACTCTTCCTCGGAATGCGAGGTCGCCGGCGAGATCACGAGGCTCCGCCCATCGGTCGTTATCTCGAGAGGGGTGTCCATCGTGACGTTCAGCAGTTCCAGGATCGGCTTGTCGAGAATCAGGGCAGCGCTGTTCCCGTGCTGAACGAGCTTCTTGATCATGATGCGAGCGTATAAACTATCGTGTATCCGGGTCAAGATTGGCAACTGCCATGCGTCGTCGGGTGGACCGACGATGTCGGGCACGTACGCCGGGGTGGATGGGCCACGGGGAGATGCGGGCTCCGACAGACTCGGTGACGTTAGTTTCGTTAGTCCAACGCGCGAGGCTCTTGGCGTAGGTTCATTACCGCGGTCACGATAATGACGTCGCCGTGAACATAGTAGAGAATTCCGTATGGGAATCGGTCGACGAGGGCGCGACGGGTGCGCTTCGCGATCAGAGTCCAGGCGTGGGGATACTGCAGGATCCGCTCGACGGTCCGGTCGACCTCAAGGGCGAACTCATATCCAAGATTGGAGCGCTGGTCATTGTAATAGGAGATGGCTTCGGCCCATTCGGTTCGGGCCTGCGGAAGGAACTCAACCGTCACGGTTGAGAGAGCTGTCGCTTGATCTGCTCGTAAGGGACGGTGTCCGCGTGACCCGCGAGATAGGCATCGATCCGTCGCTCGGATTCGCGTGCCCAAGCCGACTCGATCTCCCTCTCGCGTTCAGATCGGAGGCTCTGATAGAGCCGATCGATCAGCTCTGCCCGTTCAAGGGGCGGCAACGCGAGCACCTCTGCGATTACGGCTTGAGACCGCTCAGACATCGGGACAAGGATACACGCTGCCCGACGACCCGGCTACGGCGACTGGGGCTGCCAAGGCAGCACGGGATTTCGCATTCCGAACAACGAGCGCCACCACGTTCAGTCGGGCAGTCCTGCTTGACCCAGGAGTGCCACCGTCTCTTTGTCGAGATCGAGGCCGTGTCCGAACGGGGAGGCGAGCACGCTCCGCGTGGACAGGCTACCCGCGGCCATCCGCAGTGACGCGTATCCCTCCGGCCGCATGGCATAGAGGTCCGGATGCGCCCGGCACACCATGTCCTGCAGCGCTCGGGGGAACATGCCGAGCCCCGCCAGGTAGTGGTGCCCGTTGCGCTCCACGTCGCCGATGCCCAGGACCGCCATCGCGGTCAGGTCGTTGAGCAGCGCCACCGGACCGACGTTGGCGAGGTCCTCGCCGCTCATGACCCACGGCCCGGCCTCCGCACGGTTGCGCCGGTGCCACTCGATCAGGCAGCGATTCGCCAGACCCTTGATCACTCCCTTGCAGTTCTTGTGGCTCGTGCCCCGATACCCCAGCTCCAGCGCCCTGCGCAGCGAATCCAGCTCGGCGTCCGACTCGTCGATGATCATCGGCGGCGCCTCCGGCCACGATGCCAGGGCCTCGCCGACGCCGCCGGTCAGCGCGACGTCGCGGTGCAGGGGCTGCTCCACGAAGAGAAGCCGGCCGCCGTTGAACAGGGCCCGCAGCGCCGCCTCGCCCTGATACGCCTCCCAGTGCTCGCGGAAGGTGGCGACGTCTCCGTACTGTTCGTTGCCGTCCAGGGTGAAGCGGAAGCCGGGAGAGGCGGCTTCCAGCACCTGGGCCACCGCGTGCAAGCGCGGGATGTCGGCTTCCAGCCGCCCGGACACCTTGATCTTGAAGTGCGTCAGCCCGTACGCGGCCGCGGCGTCGGCGAGGGCGTGGGGCAGCCCGTCGGCGACGCGCTCCTCGCCTGGAATCTGGTCGCGCAGCAGGGGGTCTCCCAGACCGACGGTGTGCCGGGCGACGACCGACGGAAGCGGCGCGGGCAGCCAGTCGGCGGGCCGGCTCCCCGCCAGTTCCGGATGGATCGCGCCGAGCTCGACGCCGAGCAGGTTCGCGTGCATCGCGCGCGCGAACGTGGTCTCGCTCCCGCGGCAAAAGGCATCGATCGCCGCCCGTTCCACCAGGCTGGTCCCCAGGTGGGCCAGGAGCGGGGGGATCTCCTGCCTGCCGGCCCAGTCCGCCTGCTCCGCGTGCAACCGGTGCCAGAGCGCGAACACCGAATCGTGCGCCGAACCGGCGACCAAGTCGGCAGCGTGCCGGATCACCCGCACCATCTCCGGCAGGTCCTCCTCGAAGCGCGTGTCCGGGTCCTTGGTGAACCACTTCGGCGGCAACCCCTCGGATGCGAGGCCGGCGCACGCGGTTCCGTCGACCGAACCGCGCAGCAGCACGAACACGTGCGGAACCTCGGTCATGGACGCGATCCCGTACCGGAACGGAAAGCGGGTGCGCATCCATCGGGTGCGAAAGGAGATCGAATCGACGTTCAGCGACATCCGGGTTTGCTGGTTGGCCGTCTCGTCAGTCAGCCGAGGTCAAGCGCGAAGCGAACCGCGGTCGCGACCTGCTCCATCACTCGCGGAGAAAGCGTCGTGATCGGGGCACCGAGCTTGCCCCGCTGCACGGTCTGGACGTGGTCGCAGTTCACGGCGCACTCGCGCGGCAATCCGTCCTCCACGGAGAGGACCACCTCGCTCGGAATGTCGCGGATCCGCGTGGTGATGGGTGCTACGGTCACCTCCCCCAGGAACGGAGTGATCGCGTCGCGGGTCAGGACCAGAACGGGTCTCCGTTTGTCTGGCGAAGCGAATCGATACCAACGGACCTCCGCGCGTTTCATCGGTGGGATCCGGCGGCGCCGGTCAGCCGGCGCCGTTCCAGGGCTCGTCACCCCACGCCCGATCCTCCTCGGGAACGTCGAACTCCCCGCCTGACGGCGGGTGCTTCTGGTACCCGGCGACATGGCGGGCCTCAAGCTCTGCTTCCTGGTGCCGCTGCAGTGCCGATCGCAGCGCGTCTCGAGTGAACGACGACCTGGTGGTGTGGAGCATCTTGGCGACTCGGTCGACCCTGGCAAGCAGCTCCGAGTCCATCGTCATCTGTACGGTGGGCATAGCTATGACATTAGCTATAGAAATGGCTACAGGGCAAGCGTACGTATCGGGTCGCGTCACAGCGCAAGGTGCAAACGAAGCGCATCGTCGACCTTGCTCATGAGGTCGGGCGGGACGCGGCCCACGTGCTCATCGATGCGCTCGACGGCGACGGCGCGAACCTGCTCCGCCTGCGCCTTGGAGTCGACCGTGAGCTGGCACACGCGGGCGGGGAGCGCCACCTGGAATGGGAAGACTCGCTCCACATTGCTGGTGACCGGTACGACCGTCACGACACCGCGACGCAAGCGTGTTGCGGTCGTGTTTGCGCCGTCGTTACTCGCGACGATGGCGGGCCTGCGATACGCCGCCTCGGATCCCACGGGAACGCTGAAGTCGACGATCCGGATGTCTCCGCGACGCATGGCGGCGTCGCCGCTCAGGTCGTCAGACCGTCGTGGGTCGCCCGCTCCCACGTGGCCTTGTCGCCGCCGGCGTCCCACTCCGCCCATGCCGCGGCGTAGTCGTCGGCCAAATCCACCGCGCGCAGCAGGTCGACCGCCCGCTTCACCGCGGCCGACCTGGACTTGACGCCCCGCTCACGCACGTACTGGTCCAAGAGCTCCACGTCACGTTCCGGGAGGCTGATACTCACCTTCATACCGAGTATGCTACCGACATTGCTACCAACCAGCCAACAGACGGCGGAGTCGGTTGGAGCGGGTCCTGTAACATGTTACTCAAACGGGGAACCAGCCAGCCATATCTGATCCCGGGTGTCGTGGCGTAGAGGAGTGGGACCATGTGCCTTACCGCTGAACAGGTGCGCGCGTTCGAGGAGACGGGGTATCTGCTCGTGCCCGGCGTCCTGCCCGACGCCGACACGCAGCCGGTGATCGACGAGCTGGAGGCGTTCATCGACCGGCGGGCGTGCGAGCTGTACGACGCAGGCAAGCTCACCGACCGCTGCGAAGGCGCGGCGTTCGATAGCCGGTACGGCCTGCTGCTCAGGCAAACGGGCGAGATCGGCGACGGCATGGACATCATGCAGATGCGGTCCCCGGCGATGTTCGCGTTCCTGTCCAACGGGAGCCTGCTGGATCTGGTCGAGCCGCTGGTCGGCGCCGAGATCACCTGCAACCCCATCCAGCACGTGCGCGCCAAGCCGCCGTCCGAGTTCGGAGAGAGCAGTTGGTCCCACGGCGTGCCGTGGCATCAGGACGCGGCGGTCATGATGAAGGAGGCGGAGGACTCCAATGTGGTCACCTGCTGGCTGCCGCTCGGCGACAGCACCGTCGAGATGGGATGCCTGCAGGTCCTCCCGGGCGTGTCGAAGCTGGGCTACCTGCGCCATCAGAAAGAGGGCGGCACGATGATCGTCCCCGACCTGATGCCGGCGGCGGAGCCGGTATTGCTCGAGTGCACGCGGGGCGACGTCGTGCTGCTCACGCGCTTCACGCCGCACTGCTCGGTGCCGAACGTCTCCGACCGGTGCCGGTGGTCGCTCGACCTGCGCTACCAGCCGACCGGGCAACACACCGGACGGACGGCGCACCCGGACTTCGTCGTCCGCAGCCGCACCGACCCGGAAAGCGTCATGAACAGCTACGACACCTGGAGCCGGCTCTGGACCGACGCCCTGGAGCATCCCCGTGAAGGGCAGGCCCACCGCACCGACTGACCGGCCGGGCGCCGTATGAACAGCGTGCGTTTACACGGCGCCCAGCGGCTCACGGGCGGGCGTCCGGTTCAGGTCGATCCCGGAAAGAACGGGGAGCGTGTGTCCGAGCTTCAGGCCGACGAACACCCAGTCCTCGAGCGTCGAGCGCAACGACCGCTCGCACTCCATCAGCGTTGCGCCAAAGGCAACTACACCCTTGCACTGGGGATCCTCCCCGCAAAGGTGCCGTCGTCCAGCTTGTCGTATTCCGCTCCCGCAAGTGCCTGCTCAAGATAGTCCGTGAGGATGTAGTGGGCCGTCATCCGCGAATGTTCCTGGGTTGTGAACGTATCATGCGGCTGCCATTCAGTCCCAGAACGCGGGGCCGAAGGGGGTCACCATCTCGCCGGACGCGTCGCGCGCCGATGAAAGCTCGGCACGCATCGCCGCCAGGCGCTGCCGCTGGTCGGGGCGCCCGGCCAGATCGCTCATCTCCCAGGGATCGGTCTCCAGGTCGAACAACTGCGTCACCGGCGCGCCGCCGGCCCGGTACTCGATGAGCTTGTAGCGGCGGTCCTTGATTGCCCGCTGACTGTCCCAGTAGGCGAGGTAGAGCCGCTCGCGGGCGTGGTGGCCGGGATCGGCCAGCGCCGGTGCGAGCGAGCGGCCGGTGACCGTGTCGGGGACGGGCAGGCCGGCCAGGTCGCAGATGGTGGGGAAGATGTCCAGCAGGTAGGCGTAGCTGTCGCGCGTCTCCCCCCGCGGCACGCCGGGCCCGGCGAAGATCAGCGGCACCCGCACCGAGTGCTCGTAGAGGTTCTGCTTGCCCATCAGGCCGTGCTGGCCGACCGCCAGCCCGTTGTCGCCGGCCATGACGATGATCGTGTCGTCGATCAGGCCGCGTTGCTCCAGCACGTCGAGCAGCCGGCCTGTCTCGGCGTCCAGGTGGGTGATCATCGCGTAGTACTCGGCGATGTGCCGCCGTACCTCCGCCTCCTCGCGGGGGTGCCCGGCCAGCAGCTCGTCGCGGATGTCGATCGCGCCGTTGTCGAACGGGTGGCGGGGCAGGAAGTTCGGCGGCAGCGTCAGCCGCTCGGGGTCGTAGCGGCGCAGGTACTCCGCCGGCATCGTGCGCGGGTCGTGCGGCGCCATGAACGACACGTACATCAAGAACGGGGTCGCCGGATCGGTCTGCCGGAGCCGCTCGATCGCCGCGTCGCAGAACAGCCGGCTGGAGTGCACGCCGGCGCGGATCCCGTCGCCGCGGCGGACGCGCACCTCGTTGGAGGAGAGCCACTCCGGCACCTGCGGCAGCGTGCCGGCGTAGCGCCCCGTCGGGTCGTAGCGGAAGGCCGGCACGTTCCAGTGGTCCTCCATGCCGCCGAGGAAGATCTCGGCGCCGTCCTGGAAGCTGCGGTTGAAGCTCGCCGCGCCGTTGTGCCACTTGCCGGTGCCCCAGGTGCGGTAGCCGTGGCCGGCGAGATGCTCGCCGAGCAGCACGTGCCCGGTCGGGATCCCCTCGCCCGTGCCTTCGATGTGGAAGAGACCGCGGCCCGTATGCAGCATCGCCCGGCTCGGCATGCAGATCGCGCCGGTGGTGCCGCCTGGGATGTGCGCGTGCGTGAAGGCCGTGCCGCGCTCCACCAGACGGTCGAGGTTCGGGGTGTGGACCTCGCCTGCGCCCAGGGCGCCGATCGTGTCGAACCGCTGGTCGTCCGTGAACAGGACCAGGATGTTCGGGGGTGCCATCGGGGTCAGCCGACCGGCAGGGTGCGTCCGCTGTGGGCGCGGCCGATGCGGGCGACGTGCTCGCGCCCGCTGGACACGACGCGTACGCCGCGGTCGATCTGACTGGTGATGTTGTCCGCCGTGCCACCCCCCAGGAACGCCACGCCGTTGGCGGCGCAGGCGGCGCGCACCCGTTCGGATGCCTCGATCACCCGCGGGTCGTGCTGGCCCTCGACGCGTTCCACGCCGTAGGACATGTGCAGGTCGCCGGGACCGCACTCGGCGAACCCCAGCCCGGGCACGGCCAGCATCTGCTCGATGTGGGCCACCCCGCGCACCGATTCCACCTTGATGCCCAGCAGCAACTCGCCCTCGGGATTGAGCGGCCACGGGTCGCACCTGGCGACGTATTCGGCGTCCTCGACGCCCCAGATGGGCGCCGCCGAGGGCTCGGAGCCGACGCCGCGGGTGCCGCGCTCCAGCCCGGCGCCGACGCCTATCATGTTGCGCGGGTAGCGGCACGACTCCACGAATGCGCGCACCGCGTCCGCCGTCTCCGCCTGGCACAGCAGGATGCCGTGCACGCCCCGCGCCAGGATCTGCCGAAACTGCCAGGCGTTGTAGCGGACCACCGGCTCGCTGCTGCCGTCGACCGGCGGCTCGACGATGACGGTGGGCGTGCGGTGCCCGCTTGCGGTCGGTCCGCCGGCGACCAGTCCCTGCATGTAGTGGGCCAGGCCGATGAGGTCGAAGCAGCCGTGCTCCATGCCGACGTTGAAGTAGTCGGCCCAGGTGCGCGCGTCCTGCATGCCCTGTTCGCGGGTCAGCACCGCTCCGGTGTGGCCTCCGATGTAGTAGACCGGCTGGTCGGCGGCCAGCAGCTCGATGCTTCGGTTGATGCGTCGATCGCTCATCCTCGTTACGCCTCCGCGTCCACTTCCGCCAGCTCCACCCAGGTCCCGCGCTTCGCCGATGCGACCGCCGCCTCGGTGAACACCTGCGTGCGCCAGCCATCGTACAGCCCCGGATGATCGCAGTCGGCGCCCGCGGCACGCTCGGCCAGCGCCGGCAGCACGAAGCTGGCCCAGCGGTTGACCGGATCCTCCGGGATCTCCTCGACGTTGATCTCGCCGTCCGCTCCGACCAGGTTGACGGTATGACGGACGCGGTCGATCGATACCGATGCCTCGCTGCCGTGCAGTTCCACTTCCGGCGCCAACCCCTTGCGCAGCGCGGGCGCGTGCGACAGCAGCATCGCGCCCACGGCGCCGTTGTGGAACTCCCAGATGATCGCCCCGTAGTCGTAGGCGGTGCCGGCGCGGGTGCGCGTGGCCGCGGAAGCGGGGTTCGCCGCTCCCCAATCGAGGGCCTCGGTGAGGTCGATCGGCCCCAGATCGGGCTTGGGAGGTGACAGCACCCCGGCCTGGGTGACCACCCGCCGCGCCTCGGAGCCGATCAGCCAGCGCGCGGCGTCGTAGGCGTGCGAGCCGACGTCGGCGACGCTGCCGGCGGTAGACAGGCTGGCGTCGTCGCGCCAAGTGAACGGGATCCCCGCCGGGCGCGGGTTGTGCCAGCGGTACACGATCACCTTTGGGTCGCCGAGCGTACCGGCGTCGAGCAGCTCCTTGACGCGGCGGAACTTAGGCTCGTAGCGCGTCCAGTAGGGGACGTAGTGCGCCAGCCCGCTGTCGCGGTAGGCGCACCAGATCTCGTACGCCTCGCCGACATCGGCGCCGACCGGCTTGTCGCAGAACAGGTGCTTGCCCGCGGCGGCCGCGGCCAGCGCCGGTTCGCGGTGCAGCCGGTCGGGCGTCGTCACCACCACCAGATCGACCTCCGGGTGGTCCACCACCTGCCGCCAGTCGTCGGTGATGAAGCTGCAACCGTCGACCTGCGCCGCCGCCTGCAGCCGGTCGCGCCGGCGAGCGCACAGCGCAACGATGCGCGCGGCGTCGGGTGCACCGCGCATCTCTTCTCGGTACGGGGTGCCGATGTAGCCGGTCGCCCCGATCACCCCAACGTGAAACTTCATAGGTGCCGGCGGAACCAGGCGAGGCTGCCCCGCCACTGCGCCTCCTCGAAGGCGTGGGCGACGCCCTCGTGCAGCACTGCCTCGATCCGCTCCCGGCAGCCGGCGTAGATCTCCGGGCGCAGGGCCTCGACGAAGCGCACCGAGCCGTCGGGGGGCACCTGGCGGTCGATCGCCCCGTTCTGGAAGCTGATCGCCGGGGTGTGCCGGTAGGCGTCCAGGTTGGTGAGCGGGTTGCGCCGCCGGTAGTCGTCCCGGGCCGCCTCGTCGGGCTCGCCCGGCGGCTCGAAGGAGCCGGGCCGCAGCCAGTCGGGGGTGGCGATGCCTGCCGCCACCGCCTCGATACGCTCATCGACGGCCGCCGCCGCCACCGATGCGTCGCCGCCGGCCGAGATGCCGCCCATGCCGACCCGCTCGCCGACGCCGAGCTGATCGACGGCCCAGTCGATCACCTGCGTCACGTCCTCGGCGGTGCGGGCCAGGATCGGCCAGAAGTGGCGGCGGATGTTGCCCTTGATGCGGGCGCGGAGCTCGTCGAGCGTCTCGATCATGCGCTCGCCGTGCTGGTGCGGGTCGTAGCCGAGCGCCACGAAGCCTGCCGCGGCCAGGTCCGCCAGATAGGGCTCCATCTTCTCCTTGGTGCCGCTGAAGCCCGGCAGCCAGATGACCAGGGTCCGCCGCTCGGCCCGCTCCGGCTCGATCCATGCGACGGGGATGTCGCCCGCCCACCCTTGCTGCATCTGCATCGCCTCCTCGTGAGCGCCTCGCAGGTTCGAAGCCAGCTTAGCACCACGGGTCCGATGCCCGGACGCGGCCAGCTACGGCACTGCATAATCTCATCAGAGGGATTCGATGGCGACACGCATGCAGCCGGCCGGTCTGGACCTGGTGGACGAGGGCGCCCCCGACTCGCAGCGGGTCGCCGTGCTGGAAGCGCCGTACCGGATCACCACGGCCCGCGCCAGGATCCCCGAACCGGGCGACGACGAGGTGCGCGTCAAGGTCCGGTGGGTCGGCGTGTGCGGCTCCGACGTCGAGGTGTATCGCGGCACCCGCAGGCCCGAGTGGCTGTCGCTGCCCGCCCGGCTCGGGCACGAGGTGGCAGGCGTGATCGACAAGCTGGGCGCGCACGTGCGCGGCCTCGCCGTCGGCGACCAGGTCATCTGCCGCTACATCTGGGGCGGCTTCGCGGAGTACGTGGTCTGCCGCCCCTTCAACGTCAAGAAGCTGCCGCCCGGGTTCCCGCTCAAGGAGGCCAGCCTGATCGAGATCCTCCGCGGCATCCTGCACGCGGCCGAGCTGGCCACGATCGACCCGGGCACGGACGTGCTGATCATGGGCCAGGGCGTCAGCGGCCTGACCCTGACGCAGGTGCTCTCCCTGTACAGCCCCCGGAGTCTGGCCGTGACCGATCTCAAGGAGCGCAACCTGGAGCTCGCGCGAGGGTACGGGGCGACGCACGTGTACAAGCTGCCTACGCCGCAGACGCCGACCATGGAGGTGGCAGGCGAGAATTTCCCGGCAGGGTTCGACGTCGTCATCCCGTGCCTGACGGTCGGGCACGGCATGATCGATGCCGTGGACGCGGCCGCGGTCTGCGGGCGCATCGTCATGTATGGTTGCATCGAGACCTGCAGCAAGCCGTTCGACTTCTACAAGGTCCACTACAAGCGCCTGACCATCCACACCACGGAGCCGCGGCGGGACATCGATATGCGGCGTTTCTTTCAGGAGGGCGTGCAGCTCGTCCAGGACGGCCTGGTCAACACGGCCGGGATCCTCACGCACGAGGTGCCGCTGAGCCGCATCGACCAAGCCCTGTCACTGCGGGACGATCAGGCCAACGACGCGATCCAAGTGCTGGTCGACTGCGAGGCCTGAGGACCGCTCAGCGGCCGCCCCCGCTACGGTCCGAGGCGGCGGGTCGGCGCGTAGCCGAAGGTGCGCCGCGCCCGGTCGATGCACAGCAGCGGGGCGCGGCCCTGCAGGGGAGGATCGACCGTCGCGGCCAGGTCCGGGCGGAAGCGGGCGAGCAGCTCCATGGTCGGCTCCGGGCACTGGGTGTCCCCGGCGGCGAGCGTGTACGTGCCGAAACCGGGCAGGTCCGGCGCCTCGAGCGCCTGTCGCAGGCCGCGGACCACGTCGGTCACGTGCACCCACTGGTACAGCAGGTCCGACCACGCCTCCGTGGGTGGCAGGCCCTCGGCGAGCTTCTGCCGGTAGCGCTCCTCCGACCAGACGCCGGCGAAGCGGAACGCCGCCGTGGTCATGCCGTAGGCGCGGTGGTAGGCGGCGCAGGTCTTCTCGTTGACCAGTTTGCTCAGGCTATAGGGATCCTCCGGGACGGGGTCGAATGCCTCGTCCAGGGGCATCTTCGTGTAGCCGGCCGGCCGGCCGCTGAGGCGCCAGTGGAACGTGCCGAACGCGTTGATGCTCGACGCGCAGAAGAAGCGCCCGACGCCCGCCCGCTGCGCCGTGTCGATGGCCACGAAGGTGCCCAGGGCGTTGTCGCGGAAGGTCGCCACGCCGATCTCCGGCAGTCCCCGCGGCTCTCCCGCCAAGTGGATGACCGCGTCCATCCCATCCATGGCCGCCAGCATCGCCGCCTCGTCGGTAATGTCGGCCTGCACGAAGGGCCATTCCGTCCGGAAGGGCGCGACCAGCCGGGTTGCGCCGGCGAACATGGTCGCCTCCTCCGGTCGGGCCTGATCGAGCAGGCGCAACTCGTGCGCCGCTTTCAGCTCGCGGATCAGGTTGCGGCCGATGAAGCCGGTGGCGCCGGTGACCAGGACCCTCATCGGCTGTGCTCCCAATCCAGGGTGATGCCCAGGAACGGTTCCGCCTTCGCGGCGATCATGCGGTACATCTCCGGTGCCCGGGCAGCCGGGACCAAGTGGGTGATCAGGGGCTCGATCCTGAGTTGCCCGCGCGCCATCAGATCCAGCGTCGCCTCCATCCGCGGCCGCTGCCAGCCGGAGACGAAGTGAGCCGTCAGCTCGCGCTGCTGCAGCAGCGCCATGTCCGCCCAAACGGTCCCCGGCGTGAACCCGCAGTAGACGATCTGTCCCTCGGCGCGCGCCAGCAGGGGCGTGTACTGACGCTGCGCCTGCTCGGTCTGCACCGAGTCGAGGACCGCGGCGACGTGCTCGCTTCCCGTCACGCGGCGGACCTCGTCGACCACCTGCCGATCGCGGCCGTTCACGACCGCGTCCGCGCTGTGCTCAGCGGCCAGCGCCAGCCGCTCGGCGCGATGGCCCACCAGGATCACGCGGGCCCCGCGGCCGCGGGCGGCCTGCGCCGCGCACTGCCCGATCAGCCCGTCGCCGTACACCGCCACCCAATCCCCCGGCTCGATGCGGGCGCGCCGGGCGGCGTTGTAGCCGACCTGGGCCACCACCAGGCCGGAGGCATCGACGTCGCCGACGCCGTCGGGCAGGGCAAAGAGCTCCGCGGCCTGCGTGTTCCCCAGACCGGCGTGCGCCCCCGCGTGGGAGCCGGGGGTGCCGGGCCAGTCGCTGCGGGTCGCCACCACCCGGTCCCCGACCGACCAGCCGCTGACGCCGGGCCCCAGCGCCTCGATGATGCCGACCCGCTGGTAGCCGGACACGCAGGGGTAGCGGGTGGGGGCCCAGGTGAAGCGGTCGTGCAGGATCCAGCCCTCGGTCCCGGCGCTGATGGTGGAGAAGCGGGTGCGCACCTGCACCTGATCCGACCCGGGATCGCTCACGTCGACCCGCTCGAAGGCTGCCTCGCCCACGGCGACGAAGACCGCTGCCTCGGTGTGTGCCACGCTCATCCTCCTTGCCGGCGCCAGTCCCCGCGGGATTGGAGTCCGACGCCCGTTTCTGTTAGGCATGGGACATGAACCGTCAGGAAATCCGCTACTCGACGATAGCGAAGTCGGGGCCGACGAATCCGCGCAACGATACCGCGAGCGTGGTCGAGCTGAACAACGGCGAGCTGCTGGTGCTCTGGCACAAGTACGAGGCATCGGCGGAAGGGGGCCACGACCTCGCCCGCTGCCGGATCCACGCCAAGACCTCCGCCGATCAGGGGCTCACCTGGGGCGGCGAGCGCATGGTCGTCGACATCGCACCGGGCGACATGAACGTGCATTCGCCGGCGATGTCCCGTCTGCCTAGCGGCGAGCTCCTCATGATCTGCCTGCGCGCCCATGCGGAAAGCAGCACGACCATGTGCACGTACGTATCCGAGGATGAAGGGCGCACCTTCACGGAGATCGGCACCGTGTGGGAGCGGTCGCCGGGCCAGTGGCTGCAGGGCGGAGCGGTCGACGTCGTCGTTCTTTCGTCCGGCCGGCTGCTCCTGCCGTGCCATGGAGGAACGGGCGGGCAGTTCAGCCAGCACAACGCGGCGTGGTGCTGGCTCAGCGACGACAACGGCAGAAGCTGGATACGGTCACCGGGCACCGTGGACCTGCCGCTGCGCGGCGCCATGGAGGCATCCCTCGCGGAGCTCGGCACCGACCGGGTCTTCATGTCGCTGCGGACCCAGTTGGGTGCGGTGTTCCTGTCGAGCTCGGAGGACGGCGGCGACACCTGGTCCCTGCCGCAGACGACCGGCCTGAAGGCCCCCGAGTCGGGTACCTGCCTGCGCCGCGTTCCGGACACGGACACGCTGCTCCTCATCTGGAACGACAGCATCTACGAGCCGGCGCATCACCACTTCGGCCGCAGGCGCCCGCTGTCGATGGCCGTCTCCACCGACGAGTGCAGGAGCTGGAGGCGCATCGGCGACATTGCGGGCGGCGACT
The DNA here is from genome assembly GCA_965262795.1 of Spirochaetia bacterium. Taxonomy (GTDB): domain Bacteria; phylum Spirochaetota; class Spirochaetia; order SZUA-6; family Bin103; genus CATQHW01. The sequence goes on from OZ253561.1 coordinate 5,502,815, forward strand.
ACGAGCTGACCAACATCGGCTGCACGTTCACGACCGCCGGCAACGCGGTGGTGACCTACCTGCAGGTCGAGGACCGGGACTGGGAACGCTTCACGAGAACCGGCATCGACCTCCAGGCCGCCATCGTTCCCGTGTCGAGGATTCTGGATGCGGAGCCGGCCGCGGCCGAAACCTGAGGGCGAAGCGCAGTTCCCGAGGTCGCTCAGGGGCCATGGACGAGCGCCTCGGCGGCGGCCGCGTCCGCAAGAATCTCCTCGCGCCATTCGTCCCACCACTTCTCCCACTCCGAGTCCGAGGCGCCGACGGGATCGCAGAACCTCCCCAAGTTGATCATGTAGGCGATCGCCCAGTCGCGCAGCTCCTCGCGGCCGGTCTCGCGGCCGCACGTCGGACACTGCCAACGATCTCCGCCGGAGTGCCTGAGGCTCGGCTCGTCGTCGCAGTGGCTGCACGAAGGGGTGGCCGTGGTGACGGTCGCTTCGTACTCGGCGGCCGCCTCGGTCGGGGTCAGGCGCAGCACCAGGGCCGGTCGGCCGTCGCCGACCGTCACCGTGTCACCGGGGGCGACCGGCCGCTTCAGCCTCACCGTGTCGGTCATGACGTCACCAGCGAGGGATCCCGCCGAGCAGCAGCTTCTGCTCCGGCGTGCCGTTCTCCCGGAGGGCGGTCATCTTCGGCCCGTCGAAGGTCTCGCGGGACTTCATCCACGCGTTCTGGTAGCACATCAGGCACACCCTGCGCTTCGCGTCGGAGTTGTTGGCCGCTCCCCGGTGGTAGAGCCAGCCGCTGAACAGCACCGCCTGCCCCGGCCTGGCGAGCACGTAGAGCTCGTCCGGGAACTCCACGGGGCTGTCCTTCGGCGGCCTGAAGATCGCGCGATGGCTGCCGGGGAGGATGACGATGGCGCCGTTGTCTCTGGTCAGCTCGTCCAGGTAGTAGCCGCAGTTGATCTGCCCCGGGATCGACCCGAAGGGGGTGCCGTCCGGGTCCTGGGGCCACGGCCCGTCGCGGTGCCAGTTCTGCTCGGGCGTACCGTGTGGGGTGACGCGGCCGCTGGCGCTGTGGAGCTGCAGCGCGTTGCCGAGGATGGCCTTCATACGGGAGAGCACCGGCGGGTTGTCGAGCAGGAAGGCAAAGCGGTCGTCCTCCTCCAGCAACTCCCTGAACAGGCTGCCGTACGGCCCCGGGTTGGGCTCCCCGTTCCACCCCACGGTGTCGCGCGAGTCGGCGTCGTCCATGGCTTCGCACAGGATCTCGACCTGCTCCGGCGTGATGGCGCCATCGACGACCAGGTACCCCCACTTCTGGAAGAAGCGCACCTCCTGCTCCAGCTCGGGAGTGAGCTCGGGATTCAGCCGCTCCGGAACGATCGAGAAATCTGCGCGAGCCATGGCATGCTCTGTTTGTGTTCCACGATTAGGTCGAGTGTCGGCCGCGGTGGTCAAGTCGAAGGTCCTCATGCCAGGGTTTCGACGAGTCCCGAAGGTGACTGACAGCGCAAGTACATCAAGATCGTCGAGTGGTCGGATGAAGACCAGTGTTTCATCGGTTGCTGCCCTGGGATCATCGGTCCCTGCTGTCACGGCGATGACAAGGTGGAGGTGTATCGGCAACTCTGTCAGATCGTCGCTGAGTGGCTGGAGATCGCCTCTCGCGAGAACAGTGAGGTGGTCCCAGTCCTTTGGACAGCTCGAGGGGTAGGCTAAGGTGTAACCCGTTGGTTGTCAACCTACCCCTCCCTCGTGAGATACAGGCGGCGGTAAAAGGGGGTGGGGGTGCGGGGGAGGGGGTGAACGAGCCTGTGGATAATGTGGATATATTCCACGGCTCGCACACCACACCGCCCTCGGATACCCTCGCAGCGCGCCGGCGCCACCTGCTGTCCATGTCCGCTATGCCACCTCCTTTTCGAGTTCCGTTCCACCGTCTCGATACGCTTCGCCCGGCGTGCGGCCGGCCAGCGCCGAGTGCGGGCGCACTTCGTTGTAGTACTCCATCCAGTCGTCAATGACCCGCTGCGCCGCGAAGCCGTCGGCCAGCTCGTGCAGGTACACCGCTTCGTACTTCAGCGATCGCCACAGCCGCTCGATGAACGCGTTGTCCAGACACCGACCGCGGCCGTCCATCGAGCACCGGATGCCGGCGTCCCCCAGCGCTGCCGTGAACGTGGTGCTGGTGAACTGGCTGCCCTGATCGGTGTTGAATATCTCCGGCGTGCCGTGCTGCGCCAGGGCCTCGGTCAACGCTTCCAAGCAGAACTCGGTGTCCATCGTGTTGCTCAGCCGCCACGCCAGCACCCGCCGGCTCGCCCAGTCCATAATCGCCACCAGGTACAGGAACCCGTCCTGCACCGGGATGTAGGTGATGTCGGAACACCACACGTGATTCGGCCGCTCGATCGTAAGCCCCCTCAGCAGATAGGGATACACTCGGTGCTCCGGGTTCGCGACGGTGGTGCGCGGCTTGCGGTAGATCGCCTCCAGGCCCAGCAGCCGCATCAGCCGCCGCACCCGGTGCCGACCGACCGTCACCCCTTCGCGCGCCAGATGGCGCATCATCTGGCGGCTACCGTAGAACGGATAGCTCAGGTACAGCTCGTCGATACGCCGCATCAGCGTCAGGGTTTCTGCGCTCTCGCCGACCGGCTGGTAGTACAGCGCAGAGCGGCTCAGCGCCAGCAGCAGGCACTGACGGCTCACGCTCAGGCTCGGGTGATCGCGTTCGACCATCATCCGTCGCTGGTCTCCTGTCAGCTCCCGAGCCCGCGCGACAAAAAATCGCGCTCCACGGTCAACTCGCCGATCTTCGCGTGCAGGTCATGCACGATCGTCTCATGGTCGGCCTCCCGGCGGTTCGTGCCGCTGGCGAACACCTCCTGCAGCCCCTCCTGGGCTTGGCGCTTCCAGCCTGTGACCTGGTTCGGATGCACTGCGTGCTTGGCCGCGATCGCCTGGATCGTGCGCTCGCCGCGCAGCGCCTCCATGGCCACCCGTGCTTTGAACTCCGCTGTGAACCGACGCCGTTTCGTCGCCATCTCGTTGCCCCTCCTCCTGGCCAGGATTACACCTTAACTACCTGTCCAGTTTTTCGGGACCACCTCACAGGACGCTTCCGCCTCCCACGACTGGAAGGCAGATTACGGAGTCGCTGCTGGCTTCTGGTTGACGGAGGGAAACGTTGCGTTCCGCGGCCGCTTCGACGCGGCGGTACCACTGATTGCAATGACGTTGAATGAGTTTCATCAGAAGCTGATCGGACTCAACGTCTGGAAGCAGGGCGGCAAACGCGCTCCCCACAAGCCCTTGCTACTGCTGCTGGCCATAGGCAAGGCCGTTCGAGGAGAAGAACGTCTGGCGCTGTTCAGTGAGATCGAGAAGACACTCACCGGTCTTCTCCGGCACTTCGGTCCTCCCAGTAAGGCGTTCCATCCGGAGTTTCCCTTCGGCCGCTTGGTCACGGATGGGCTGTGGGAGATCCCCGGCGCCGACTCCCTGCGCCGCACTCGGAGCGGCGATCTCCATACGACAGAGTTGCGGACCCGCGGTATCACGGGCGGCTTGCCGGAGCCGTTCTACCGGTTGATGGCCGCCGATCACCAGGGAGCGCGCGCCGCGGCCCAGTGGATACTCGATGAGCACTTTCCTGTTTCGATGCACCAGCACATCCTGGAGTCCGTGGGGATGGACGGCCCTGCGAGGGAGGAACGCAAGGCGAGCCGGCGAGCGAATCGTGATCCGCGTTTTCGGGAATTCGTGCTGACCGCGTACGAGCGTCGATGCGCCGTCTGCGGCTTCGACCTGCGCCTCAACGACGACTTGCTGGGGCTCGAAGCCGCACACATTCGGTGGCACTCCCACGGCGGCCCGGATCGGGTCAGCAACGGACTGGCGCTGTGTTCCTTTCACCACGGCGCGTTCGATCGTGGAGCGATCGGTCTTGAGAAAGCAGCCGGCGGTGCGGGCTATCGAATGCTGGTATCGGGGGATGTGAACGGCACGAGCGCGGCGGTGCGCTGGCTGCTGGACTACCACGGCCAGCCGGTGCGTCCTCCTCAGAAGGGCGCCGGCGAGCCTCACGGCGACTACGTCGCATGGCACAGCGACGAGGTGTTCCGAAAGCCGGCACGGGGACTGTAGGTGCTGCGTCCATGCTCTTCGCGTCCTCGCGGCGAGCCAGGATTCCCGATGCCACGGTGCGTAGGGCGCAAGACCTGCTCGACGCCGCATACTTGGCGCATTAAGCCACTTGGCGCACTAAGCCACATGGCGTGTTATGGCGTGTTTCGCAGCCTGGAATCCGCGGACGCGACGTTGCATGATGTCTGCTCCGACACGGAGGGGCAACTTGATGACGATCGAAGTCAAGCGACGGAAGGTGCGTGACGGGGGTATGAGCTACGGGCACGGTCGCCGTCGCGGCGATGTTCGGTATCCGGCGACGTGGGCGGTGTCCGTGAACGGTACCGTGGTCGGGTACTACCACGGCGCCAGCAGCGACGGCGGGTCCTGGTCGGCCCCGACCGTGCAAGCCAACTGGCAAGCCACGTCCGATGGCGTTGAGGCGGGCCTCGGCTACATTGTGCCGGACGGCGGCTGGCAGCAAGTCCGGGAACGCATCGAAAAGGCCGTAGTCCGGGCGATCGTTCGGATGTTCCGCAGGGGCCTCGAACGCACACTTGGCGCGCTGAGTCAAGCTTAAGAGCCATCCCGAATGTTGTCCCGTCCGATAGCCGGGAGGTAGTTGAGCGACACGGGACGGCGGATGATGAGGGTGGCGACCGGGTGGGCGCTGTGGGTCCATGCCCGCCAAGAAGATGGGACGCTTCCTGGTTTCTTGACCAGCGCTCAGATATACCCCGGCGAGGTGAGGAGTTCCGCTTGGTCGGAGAGGCGTTCCAGGACGTGGTCGGGGTAGATGGACATGCGCTGGAAGGGGAGGTTGTCTCGCCCGATGGACGGCATGTAGTTGAAGAACACCGAGCGGCGGATGGAGCGGTTGGTGACCGGGTAGGCGTTGTGGGTCATGCCCTCGGAGAAGATCACCACGTCGCCGGGCGCGGCCAGCACCGGGACGGCCATCGGGTTGCGGGTCGCGTCGTCCATGTCGAAGGGGCAGCGGAAGTTGGCCTTGTGGCTGCCGGGGATGGCGGCGAACGGTCCGTTCTCCACGCGCGTCATGTCGGAGAGGATGATCACGCTCTTGGTGCTCTTGCAGGCGAACCGGCCGCGGGTGTGGTCGTAGCCGTAGTGGATGTCGCGGTCGACCGGGAAGCCGCCGTTGTGGAGGCCGCCGCCGGGGGCCGGCCCCACCTTCTCGATGTAGTAGGTGGCGGAGAGGTAGACGGGGCCACCGGCCAGCTCGGTGTGGACGGCCTTGAGGACGGGGTCGCGCACGATGCGGTCGAACTTGGCGGTGCCGCAGATCGCGTGGTCGACGCGGCCGATGCCGCCAGTGGCGGGATTGGGGGCGCGGTCGGTGCGATGCTCGCCCTTCCAGAACGGATGCTCGGGGTCGGCCATGGCCGCGCGCAGGAAGTAGCTGGCGACGCCCAGCCGCGTGTAGGTCTGGTAGTCGATGGGGATCGCCTGCAGATCGTCGATGCCGGCGTGGAACTCCGCGACCGCGTCCGCATCGAAGTGCTGCCGAAGCACGAGGTAGCCGCGCAGGTCGAACTCGTATCTCTGCTCGGGCGTCAACTCGTAGTGCATACCACCCTGCGCAAGCGGCGATCGGTCTCCTTCACCCGATGCTTGAGGAGTTGATCGGTTTCCCGTACGCGGTCCGCAATCGCGCGCGAACTCCGTACGTCAGGCTGGCGAGGCGGGATCGAGGTGGGCGAGAAACTCGGCGGCGGTGTCGCACTGCACCAGCCAGTCACCGACCTCGGCCAGGCGTTCGGGGTCGGCGATTGGGGCCAGAGCGTCGGCCAGGCGTTCGGCGGTGTCGGCGCCGAAGCGCGCCGCCGCCATCCGGCACAGCAGCGCCCGCTGCTGGTCAAGACCCTGTTCAAGGCCCTGCTCGCGTCCTTCCCTGAGCCACTGCTTGGGCCATTCGGCTGCCCGTTCGACCAACGTCATCCTGACATCCTCCCACGTCCGTACAGGCGGCACCACTGCGCCCGCCGGCGCCACGCGCTCGGCGATCTGCCGCATCCAATCCACGAACGCGCGCTGCAACTCCGCCGCGCGCGGATCCCGCAACCAGAGTTGCAGTGCCTCCCGCACCCGCAGCACGTCCTCGAACGACCGGCTCTGCTCCAGCGCCGCCACTGCGCGCAGCAGGTTGCGCCCCGGCAAATCGTCGGCCGCCACGCGCAGCACGTCAAGCAGAAGGTAGTCCTGCGCCGGCTGAAACCGCGCCAGCCACGGTCCGGCCGGACCGATAAGCTCGCGCATCTCCCGCGTCGCGGTCCACGGCTCGGTACCGTTGTAGAGCACGATCGGCAACACCGGCGGCAGCCGTCCGTCGGCGATCCCCGGCGCCTCGTTGCGCACCAGCTCTTGGTAGAGCAGGCCGGTGTACGTGAGGATGCGCAGCGCCATCCAGCGATCGTCCTTGGACTGGAACTCAAGCAGGATCAGCAGATACATCCAGTGCTCGCCGAGGCGCAGGCGCCAGACGGTGTCGCCGTGGCGCTTGAGGAGCTCGTCACTGACGTACTCGGTCGAGAGTTCGCCCAGGTCGGAGAAGTCGACGGCGGCCAGCAGGTCAGAGGGGAGGCAGGCGCGCAGCAGGTGCTCGACCATGAGCTTGGAGGCGAACAGGCGCTTGTAGTTCTCGTCGTGGAGCATGGTGGGTGCGCACTTCCGATAGCGGTCCTGTTGGCGCTGGCGCTTCACCCATGAGTCGGAAGGCTTGAAGCGTGGCGTCGCCGCGCAGGCGCCGCGGGCCGGTAGTCTTGCCGCGTTCGGACGGAATTCCGGGCTCGTCACCTCAGCGGCGCAGGGTGCCGCTCCCCGACTCGCGCCAGACCATGCGGCGCGCGGTCCCGTCCATGATGAGCGCGCGGTCGGCCTCGTCCAATTCAGGCAGCAGCTCGTCGATCACGCGGGTCAGCTTGCCGTAGCCGGGATCCTCCTGGATCCAAGGGAAGTCGGTGGCCCACATGCAGCGGTCGGCGCCCATCTCCTTCACCAGCTCGCCGTGCCAGCGACGGAGGTCCAGGTACGGGTAGGGCTCCTGGCTGAAGGCGTACTGGGCGGACAGCTTGACACCGACGTTCGGGAACTGCGCCAAGCCGAGCGTGTTGTGGCGGGTGAGCGGCTGGTCGTTCGTGAAGGTGCGCCGGACCATCCGCGGCCGTCCCTGCTCGTCGGTCGTCATGGACCCCGCGGGCGGGCAGATCATCAGGTGGTTGAAGATCACCGTGAGCTCCGGAAACGCGTCCAGCAGCCACGGGGTCAGATGCGCCTCGGCGGCGCGCGGGTAGAGCCAGGCGATGTAGTCCTTCTCGGCGGCGTGCTTCCAGAACGGGTAGGTCGTGAAGGTGCGCACGTCCATCGGCGCCGTCGGATCGAGCGGGCCGCCGATCTCGTGCAGCCGGAAGCCGACGATGCCGCCGTCCTCGGCCAGCCGGTCCATGTGGTCTTCCGGATGGCGCGGGTCCGGCACCAAGCCGATCCCCTTGAACCGGTCGGGGTAGCGCTTGAGGCAGTGGCGGAGGTAGGCATGGGTCTCAAGCGAGGTCCCCCCAATCTGCACGAGCGTAGCCCGGTCGACGCCGTGCGTCTCCATCAGGTTCAGGAGCTTCTCGACGCTCTCCTCCCGGTCGGCGGGCATGGTGCCGCTCACCTCGCGCGGGAACTCGCGCGATGCCTTGGCGAAGACGTGGACGTGGGCATCGATCACGAAGCGCGTCTCATGGCGATCTTGTCCTCCGCGAGGGCGCGGCGGTACAGCCGCAGGTCGCGAACCCTGCCACGGTAAGTCGCTCGTGGAGTGAAGTCAAAGCGTCCGCAGCAGCCGTCGGCGGGCTCGACTACAATCCGGAGTTGGCATGATCGATTATCAACAGCTTGGAGCGCGTACCTTCATCAACGCCAGCGGCACCATCACCACGCTCGGTGGCAGCCTGATGCACGCGGAGGTGCTGGAGGCGATGCGCGCGGCGGCCCGCGCGTATGTCGACCTCCCGGATCTGCTCGTCAAGTCCGGTGAGTACCTCGCAAGGCGCATCGGTGTGCCGGCGGCGTTCGTCTCCTGCGGTGCGGCGAGCGGCATGCAACTGGCGGCCGCGGGCTGTATGACCGGTGCCGACATCGAGCGGGTGCGCGCACTGCCCAACACTTCAGGGTGGGCAAACGAATTCGTGATCGGCAGAGTCGACCCGCACGCCTATATCCACCAGGGCATCGAAGCGTGCGGCGGCAAGCTGGTTCGCGTGGGCACCAGCGCCGCAGCCAGTACCGAGGAGTTGGTAGGCGCCATCGGTAGGCGCACGGCCGCCGTAGTCTTCTTCCTCGGCAGCCAGACCACGGAACAGCTCGCCGAGGTGGTGAGCGGAGCCACCGAGCGTGGCGTGCCGGTCATCGTCGACGCCGCCGCGCAGTTGCCGCCGCGCTCCAACCTGACCGAGCTCACCGGTATGGGCGCGTCGCTGGTGGTGTTCAGCGGCGGAAAGGGGCTCAGGGGGCCGCAGTGCACGGGGCTGGTGGTCGGCACGACCGAGTTGGTTTCGGCTGTGCGTATGAACTCCAGCCCCGAGAGTGGCATCGGCCGCGGGATGAAGGTGGGAAAAGAAGAGATCATGGGGCTGCTGGCGGCGGTGGATCGATTTGTCGCCTCCAGCGACGAGCAGGACCTGGCTCGCTGGGAGGCGCAGGCAGCGCATATCGCGAAGACGCTTATCGCGGCGTCCGCATCGGCGCCAGCGACCGTGTCGGTCAAACGCTGGGGACAAGGCGCGTATCCTGACTTCGCACCGCGTGCTCACGTCGATCTCGATCCCGAGCGGGCGTCCGCCGTCGTGGCAGAGCTGTGGAACAGCGATCCGCGCATCGCCATACGGCGGACCCAACACGGCGTGCTCGTCGACCCGATGACGCTGGAGTCGGGCGAGGAGCAGATCGTCGCGACCCGATTGTCCGATGCCTTGGCTCACGTCCGTTGAAGAGTTGCCTCTGTAGTGCGCGTTGCAGACCCTTCAGTACCGGTGGTCGACGCTGCCGAACAGAGTCGGCTTGTCCCAACTGGCGCCGCCGCGTTCGACCCAGCGGGCTACCCCGGCGATGAGCTCGCCGACACCGTCGCGTGGCCGGCCGAAGGTCGTGCGGCACACGGTGTCGTCCATCAGCGGCGCCGTGTCGCCCTCGCCGCCGGCCAGCTCCGGGGCACGCCGCAGCGCGCCTCCCAAGGCGGACACGATCTCGACGACGCGGTGGCCGGGGCCGGACACGTTGACCGTCCACGGCGGGTTGGCACCGTGCTCCAGGCAGCGTAGTGCGACGTCGATGGCATCGCGCTGCGAGATGAGGTTGACTGCCGGCACCGCAAGCGAGATCGGTGCGCCACGGTGGACCATGTCGGCAAGGTCGCGCAGCACGCCGTAGCACAGGTGCTGCGCGTAGCTGAGGCGATAGTTGCAGATGCGCTGCCGGCTGTGCCGGGTGGCGGTGGTGGCGAAGGAGGCCTCGCGCGCCACGATCGACCAGCCGTAGACGCCCTGCGGCTGCAACGCCGCATCTTCGCGGCTGCCGCCGGTCAGGTTCGGTCCGATGGCGGTGGCTCCCCGTTCGGCGTCGATCGCTCGGGCGGGCACGTACTGGACACCGGCATAGGGGTTGGTCGACGAGAACACGACGATGTTCGCGTCGCTGAACCGTTCGCCCACGAGGTAGGGGACGATCGAGTTGATGTGAAACGCACGCCGCCAGTCGGTGCCGCTGCCGAACTTGAAGCCGAGCATGTAGATGACCCGACCTGATTGGGGAAGCGTGCCGAGGAAGTCGGGGTCGGTCAGGTCGCCGCGTACGCAGCGGACGCCATCGGTCTCCAGCGCCACGCGGGTGGCATCGTCGCTGAAGGTCGATGCGACCACGACATCGCGCTCGATGCCCGCCATCCGGTCGGCACGCCGCAGCGTCGTGGCCAGCTCCGGTCCCATCTTGCCGCTGCCGCCGAGGATGAGCACCGGTCCGTCGATCCGCGCCGCCGCTTTGATCATCGCCGGCGACGGCTCGGTCATGAACCGTTGCAGCGAGCTGTCGTCGTGGACTTCGGCGAGCGTCAATGGGAGGCCTTGGCCACGGTGTGGACGAGGGCGATCACGAAGCGCGTCGCATCGGCTCCAGGCTGAGCAGCTTGCGCCGCGCGGAGGTCGTGCACCTGTCCGCGATGCTCGTGTAGTCGTCTCTGTCCGCCTTGGCCTCGCTCCACTTCTCGTAGATGAGGATGATCGACTTCCGCGCCTGGCCGGTCCTGTTGACCATCGAGGTGTGCCATCCGTAGGAGTTGAACAGCACGGCGTCGCCGGCCTTGCCGGCGAAGATCCGGCAGCCGGGCATGGTCTCCACAGGCTTGGGATTGGGGCACTCGCCGGCGTCGGGCTTGTGGCTTCCCGGCACGAACCCGAACGCGCCGCCGTCGGCGGGCACGTCGTCGACGTAGATCTGCACCTTCATGTGCAGGGGGTAGGTGTGCGGGACGTCCGCGTGCCAGCGGAGGTAGCTGACCGGCTGCGCCGGCAGGGTCCGCACCTGCGGTGCGAGCAGCAGAAGCTCGTCGTCGGCGAAGTCCATCAGGTAGGGATACCACGACGGATGGTCGATCAGGTCCATGTAGGCGTCGTCCTTCTCCATCGGATTCTCGATGTCGAAGTAGCCGGCCGGCCGCGTGCCCTGGGCGATGCCTTCCAGCCACTGCGCCTTGTCCTCGCGCGCGCAGCGGTCGAAGGCCTCCTGCAGGCGAGTCAGCTCGCCGCCCGCAACGGCTCCCTCCAGGAACAGGTAGCCGTTCTCTTCCCAGAACCTTCGCTCCTCGTCTGTGGGGTGGGGTGCCATGTCCTTGCCTGAGCGTACCGTAGCACACGCCGCACGGCGGACGGCCCGTTCCGGCGATTTGCCGGCGCCGGCGATCTCCAGCAGGATTCCCGGTGATGGATCCGACGAACGGGCGCGGTGCCGAGCTGCGTCGGCAGCTCGTTCGCGACGGGTAACCGCGGTTCTTGCGGCGCTGCGGCCTTCGTGGTACCAAAGCCGACCAAGATGGCCACGGCGTACGAACCTCTGTCGGATGTCCGCCGCCACTTCAGAGTGGCGTGGTACCGCAGCCCGATCGAGCCGGCGACGCTCAGGCGGCTGATGCAACGCAGCGACCTGCAAGGGTGGCTGCAGACCGGCGGACACCTGCTCCTGTACCTGGCGACCGGCGCCCTGACATTCTGGCTGTGGGCCGAGCAGGTGTGGGTGGCCTTCGCCCTCGCGCTGTTCGCCCACGGCACGGTGACAAGCTTCATCCGCGGCGTCGCCCCGCACGAGCTCGCGCACGGCACGGTGTTCCGCACCAAGTGGCTGAACCATGTGTTCCTGTACTTCTACAGCGTGTTGAGCTGGTGGGACCCCTTCGATTACGGCACCAGCCACACGTACCACCACCGCTACACGCTGCACCCGGAAGGGGACCGGGAGAACCTGCTGCCGCTCAATCCCAAGGTCGGCGGGCCGGGGTTCCTGATCCAGATCTTCACCCTGAACCTGACCGGCCGTCCCGGACGCACGTTCGGCAAGGGCGGGCTGATCTCCACGCTCGTGATCACCTTCATGTCCGCGATCGGCAGGGTCGGCTACGTGCGGACGCCGGCCGGCGAGTGGATCAGCGCCCTGCACTCCGACCAGCCGGCCGAGGCGCGCAAGTCGATGTGGTTCGCACGGGTGCAGCTTGCGTTCCACGGCGCCGTCGCCGTCTACGGCATCGCCTCCGGGTACTGGATCCTGCCGATCCTGGTCGGCGCCGCGCCGTTCATCGGCAACTGGCTGGTGTATCTGGTCGGCCTGCCCCAGCACTGCGGCCTGCGGGACAACGTCGCCGACTTTCGCAAGTCGACCCGCTCGATGAAGCTCGATCCGCTCACGACGTTCCTCTACTGGCGGATGAACTGGCACACGGAGCACCACATGTATGCCGGAATCCCGTGCTACAACCTCAAGAAGCTGGCGCGGGAGATCGCGCATGAGATGCCTGCGCCCCGCACGCTCCTGGGGGCGTGGCGGGAGATGCGCGCGGTCTGGAAGCGGCAGCAGACCGACCCGGACTATCAGTTCGACACCCCGGTGCCCAACGAGGAGCCCGCCCGGGCAGATGCGCGGAATGGCCGGCCTGACCGGTCTGGCGATCTGGAAGCCTCCCTAGGCGAGCTCGCGCCGCAGGGGCTGCGAGCGGCTCCCGGACCGCGGTAGGGCCTGATGACGGCCGCGGCACAAGTCGGCTCCCTGGCCGGGAAGGCTTCCCTTGCGGGGAAGGCTTCCCTTGCGGGGAAGTACGCGCTGGTCACCGGCAGCACGCAGGGGCTCGGCGCGGCCACCGCGCGGGCGTTCGCGGAGCGCGGCGCGGCGGGCGTGGTGGTGACCGGCCGCAACGCCGAGCGGGGTGAGGCGGTCGCGCGCGAGATCGCCGCCCTGGGCTGCGACGCCCGGTTCGTGGCGGGCGACCTCGCCTGCCTGGACGATTGCCGGAACCTTGTGGCAGCCGCCGACCGCGCCTTCGGCACGCTGCACGTCCTGGTCAACGCCGGCGCCCTCACCGAGCGCGGCACGATCTGGGACACGACGCCGGAGTTCTACGAGCGGCTGATGAACATCAACGTGCGCGCGCCCTTCTTCCTGACGCAGGAGGCGGTCAGGGTGATGCAGCGCGAGGGTGTGGCCGGCTCCATCGTCAACGTGTCGAGCGTGGCCTGTTACGGCGGCGAGCCCATGCTGTGCCCGTACGCGATCTCCAAGGCGGCGCTGAACGCGATGACCAAGAACGTCGCCTACTCGGTGATGCGCTATCGCATCAGGGTGAACGCCCTCAACCTCGGCTGGATGGACACGCCGGGCGAGGATGTGATCCAGCGCCGCTATCACTCGGACGGCGGGGACTGGCTGGCCGCCGCCGAGGCCGCGCAGCCGTTCGGGCGGCTGCTGAAGCCGGCCGAGGTCGCCCGCACCATCGCCTATCTGGCCTCCGACGAGTCCGGCCTGATGACCGGGGCGCTCATCGACTACGACCAGTCGGTGATCGGCGCCGGCCGCCAGCCGATCCCGCCCCCGGTCGACCAGTGGCCGGCGGTCGCGGGCGTGTCCTTCGCTTAGCCGGATCGTCGTGGGTGGACTCGATGATTCAGCGGGGGGATGCTCACCACATGAGTAGTACGATCAGAGTGCTTCACGTCCTGTTGCTGACATTTTTCGTGGCGGCATCCGGGACCGCGGATGAACCTCTCGGCCCAGTCGAGATCGGCCCAGTCGAGATCGGCGCCGGCGAGGCGGTGCAGGTCCGTTCGTTGCTTGCTCATACCGTGGTGCCGTCGGTTGCGGTATGGCTGCAAAACAGCATCGAAGTAGCGGTGCGAGACTTCGGCGACATCCATGGCTACGAGGTGGAACTCGGCGAATCGATAGACCCGATGTGCTCCCCCGAGGGCGGCCGGGCCAGCGCCGAGCAAGTGATCGCCGACCGGCACGTCGTCGCCGTCATCGGGACGCTGTGCTCGGCCTCGGCGGTGGAGGCGTCGCCGCTGCTCAGCAGGGCGGGGCTGGTGATGATCTCGCCCACGAACACTTCGCCGGTGCTCACCTCCGACCTCGCCGGCAACGCGAGTGCCCACTACCACGCCGGCTACTTCCGCACTGCCAGCAACGATCTCTATCAGGGGCAAGCGGTCGCCCAGTTCGCCTACCGTCATCTGGGGCTGCAGCGCATGGTGTCCATCGAAGACGGCGACCCGTACACGACCGGCCTCGCCGCCGCGTTTGGCGAAGCGTTCCGCGCTCTTGGCGGCGAGGTCGCGTTCATCGCCAGTATCGAGAAGGGCGACACCGACATGACGGAGGTCCTCGCGCAGTTCGCGGCAGCCGCGCCGGAGGGCATCTTCATTCCGCTGTTCGAATCGGAAGGCTCGGCTCTTGCCAGGCAGGTGCGGGCGTTCGACGGCCTGCAAGACGCGATTCTGATCGCGGACGCGGCGCTACTGGTGCCGGAGTTCCTCGCCACGGCGCAGTCCGAGGGCATCTACTTCGCGGGGCCGGAAGCAGCGGCCCACGGCGGCAGCGTCAATGGTGCCACCGGCAAGAGCGCGGACGAGATTCTGGCCGTGTTCGCATCGACCTACGGAGACTCTCATCCGTCGCCTTACTGGGCGCACGCGTACGACGCGACAACCCTGCTGCTGAGCGCGATCAACTCCGTGGCGGTTCAGGACGGCGGTACGTTGTACGTCGACCGTGCTGCGCTGCGCGAGGAACTCGCATCGACCGCCGGTTTTCGGGGCATCACCGGGATACTCTCGTGCGACGAGTTCGGCGACTGCGGCACCGGCCACGTCAACATCTACCTGCACATGGATTCGGCCGTCACGGACCCCGCTCAATTGCCGGAGGTATACCACTTCCCGCCGTGAAGCCACGCGGGCGAGAAACTCGCCGCCGGTCGTAGTACGCTGATCATGATGGTCCAGACCGGCGCGGTGCCCGGGGTCGATTCCGTGCTTGATTCGTTTCTTCGGCGGATCACCGCGGTGCGCGGCGACGTAGTCGAGCTGTATCTGTACGGATCGCGGTCGCGCGGCGATCACCGTCCCGATTCGGACTACGACGTGTTCGTGGTGCTGCGCGAGCGCACCCGAGCGACGACCGATGCGCTCTACGACGCCGTGGTCGATGTCGTGTGCGAAACCGGATCGCTCGTGTCGTTGAAGATCGTCTCCCGAGAGAACTTCAAGAAGTCGAGGGCAGCGGGCAATCCGTTCGTTGCCAACGTCTTGCACGATGGAGTACCGCTTGCACTCCACTAGCAAGCAGCTCATAGCGGCCTACCTGGAGAAGGCGCGGCAGAAGCTGGCGGTAGCCGAGCGTCTGCGCGATTCCGGGGATCACGAGGATGCGATCTCACGCGCCTATTACGCGGCGTTCCACGCCGTCAAAGCGCTGTTGACCAGCGCCGGCGAACAGCCGCGAACCCATCACGGCGCAGTGACGCTATTCAATCTCCTGTTCGTGAAGGCCGGGAAGATGAGCAAGCGGGCGGGGCGGTTCCTCGCCAACTTGAAGGACGATCGGGAGAGCGCGGATTACGAGCTGTTCTCCTACGCCGATGCGGATACGGCGCGTCTCGCGGTCGAGGAGGCCCAGAGCATTGTCGCCGAAGCAACGAGCTATCTCGAGCGGTTGGCCGCTGAGTAGCGATGCGAGGTAGGGAACCTCCCCGGCAACCGCTCCCGCGGGCGCCAAGCGACGATCAGTAGTGGTAACGGGCCGCGAGGAAGCGCACGCGGCCTTCGCTGACTCGATAGACCAGACGGTGCTCCTGGTCGATGCGCCGGGACCACGCGCCTGAGAGTTGACCGCGAAGCGGTTCCGGTTTGCCCGGGCCGCTGAACGGGTCGCGGAGCACAGCATCGATCAGTTTCAGGGTGCGCAGCGCCCGCCGGCGGTCCGGGCGGACCCAGTGCTCCAGATCGTCGAGGCAGTTCGGATCGAAGAGTGCTTCCCGGCAGCAGCCGGCCCTCACGCGCCTTCGAGGCCGAGGCGTTCGCGCAGTTGCTCGATGCTCAGCGGTATACCTTCTCCGTCGGCTCCACGGCTGCTGGCGTCCAGCAGGCGCTGGGCATTCTTCGGCGAACGGAGCAGGTAGGCGGTCTCCATCCAGCCGGCGAGCTCATCGGCTGCGACCAGCGCGACCGGCTCCGCGCCGCGACGGCGAATCAGGATCGGTTCGCGGGTATCCGTCACCTGATCCATGAGCGCCGCCAAGTGGGCACGCGCGTTGCTGTAGGTGGTTTCGTGCGTCATCTTCAGGCCCCTATGGTACAGGAGTACGGTACAAGTAGCGGGGCGTCCCGGTCAAGTTCGGTAGCCGCTCAGCGGATCTCCAGGGCGACGACGCTCATGGCCGGCAGCGGGGCTCGGAGCACGCAGTCGGCGTAGCGCGCGTCATCGAACGGAGCGATGCGCACGGCGTGCGGGTCGTCGAAGGTGTTGTGAGCCTGCATGGTGTCTGCCGTGAGGATACGGCCGGAATCGATTCGTCCCCGATCCCGTCGCGGTCGGCCCGCACGTCCAAGGGCAGCGACGTGGCCTCCTGATGCCCCTGGTAGAGGTCGAACACGTGGTAGGTGGGCGTCAGCAGCATCCGGTCGCCCTCGGTCAGCGCCATCGCTTGCAGCACGTTCACGGTCTGCGCGATCTGCGCGCCGCGCACCCGCGCGCAGTGGCGGATTGAAGATGTCGAGCGTCAGCGCGGCGACCAGCGCGTCGCGCATGGTGCTCTGCTGGTACAGAAACCGGGGGTTGGTGCCCGGCTTCGGCTCATGCCACGTCCCCCACTCGTCGACGAACAGCGCGACGCGGTTGTCCGGGTCGTAGCGGTCCATGATGGTCGAGTGGCGGGTGATGAGATCGTCCATCAGCAGCGCGCGCTGTAGCAGTCGGAACCAGTCCCCTTCTTCGAATCCGGTCGCCGTGGTCCGCGGCCGGCCGGTCGCGGGCCGCGTGTAGTAGTGGAGCGACAGCGCCTTCAGCTTGGGTGCCCGCTGCATGAGCACCTTGGTCCAGCGGTAGTCGCTGCCGTTCGCGCCGCAGGCGATCGGGTACAGGCGGTTGCCGGCGAAGTCGCGCAGGTAGGTGGCGTAGCGCCGGTACAGGTCGGCGTAGTACTCGGGGCGCATGTTGCCGCCGCAGCCCCAGTTCTCGTTGCCGACGCCCCAGAAGCGGACCTTCCACGGCTCCCGGCGGCCGTTCGCGCGCCGCAGCTCCGCCATCGAATCCTTCCCGTCGGAGGTCAGGTACTCCACCCACTGCTGCATCTCGCGCACGCTGCCGGAGCCGACGTTGCCGCAGATGTACGGATCGCACCCGAGCTGATCGCACAGGTCCAGGAACTCGTGGGTGCCGAAGTGGTTGGTCTCGATGACCCCGCCCCAGTGAGTGTTGATGTTCCTCGGCCGCCGCTCGCGCGGGCCGATGCTGTCCATCCAGTGGTACTCGTCGGCGAAGCAGCCGCCCGGCCAGCGGAGGTTGGGGATGCGGATGGCGCGGAGCGCCTCGACCAGATCGTCGCGTATCCCGCGGGTGTTGGGAATCGGCGATTCCTCGCCGACCCAGAAGCCGTCGTAGATGCAGCGCCCCAGGTGCTCGGAGAAGTGCCCGTAGACGTGGCGGCTGATGGTGTGCCGGCCGCCGTCCGCGTCCAGGACGATGCGCGTCATCTCACGCTGTTCGGGTTCAAGCTAGCATCTCGGTGCGGAGCCCCTCCCGCTCCGCCACCGCCAGTTGACGGTGATCGGCAGTGATGAAGGGCTCCGAATTCTCGGTGATGGCGATGGCTACGTGGATGATGTCCAGCGACCGGGCAAGCGTGGCCGCGGTATGCTCCGAAGAGATCCGCATGGCGGTCTTGAACACCTCGTTCCAGTCGGGTAGGGCATGCCTCAGCCTGCCCAGCACGACGTCCCGCTCGAATGCATGCTCCGCGGCCGCTCGCTGCGCGGCAGCGATACTCGCGCGTCCCTCGAGCGCCTGCAACGTATTCCTCACTTCCAATTCCTGGAACGGATAGAGGTTGACCGACGGGAAGGCGCCTACCATCCGCGCCGCGCCAGCGGAGTCCGGCTCCAGGACGTACAGCTTGATCAGTACGCCCGAGTCGACATAGGGGCTGCGGCGGCCCCGCGGGGCATGTGCTGACTCTTGCGAGGCTTCAGGGGCTTCGTCGGCCATCGTGGGACACCGGCCTGACGCCCGTGGATGCGCTGCTTTCGCTTCGGTCCCGGTCGCGATAGAGCTGCTCTGCGGCAGACTCGGCGATCGGTCCATCCGGATAGATTCCGGCAAGCCTTTGCATCAGATCGGGCCACGGCTCAGCGGGTTCCGCGGCCGCGCAGGGGACGACCCGCGCGATCAGACGGCGGCGTCGGCTCACCTCAAGGACCTCTCCCGCCTCCACCGCGTCGAGATAGCGGCCGAGGTGGTGCTGCAGTTCTCGCACGCTCACCTGAGTCATGTTAGACAAACTGCACTACATAGCACCTCGGGTCAAGCGGATGCCGGCGTGCCGTCGAAGAGCCCAGTCGGCGATGTTCCCCATTTGTGCTACACTCACCAGCACGGAGGCGTTGCATGGCCAAGACTGCGATGATCCGCGCTCGAGTGGAGCCCGAGTTGAAGCAAGAGGCGGAAAAGGTATTCACCACGCTGGGGCTCTCGCCTACCGAGGCGATAACGCTGTTTTACAAGCAGACGGCACTGTACAACGGGCTCCCGTTCGCGTTGAGGATACCGAACGACGAGACGCTCGCGGCCATTCGCCAAGTTGAATCCGGCACAGGGCTCAGCACGTACACCAACGTCGAGGAGATGCGCGCAGACTTGCTGAAGGATGCGTGACCTGCGCCTCACGGCGCAGTTCCGTCGGGACGATCGGAGGGTACGCAGGCGGGGAAAGGACACCGATTGCCTGGATCGCATCATCAAGAAGCTGCTTGATGGCGAGCGCCTGGAGCCGCGACATCGCGCCCATCGGCTGTCCGGTGACCTGTCCCGCTACTGGGAGTGTCATATCGCAGCGGACTGGCTGCTGATCTGGCAGGACGATGGGAGCACGATCACGCTGATCCGTACCGGTACTCACGCCGACCTGTTCCGCTGACCGTCAGCCGACCTCGCCCACGTGACATGGCTGGTCGGGTTGACAACGATTCCCAATAACTCTAAAGTTCAGAGTACAACAGAAAGGAGAGTAATATTGAGATGAGAGCATCGACTGGAGGAGCAGGGTGACCAATACGGACAAGCTCAGGGAGGACATCGCGTACGTGCGCGCCGCGGCAGACCGAGCGGACACCACGACGATCCCGGCGATCAATCTGCTGTGGGCCGCCATTGTGCTGTGCGGCTACTCTCTGACTGACTTCGTCGCCGACTACCGCTGGATCGGGAGATTCTGGGCGGTGGCGGGCCCCGCCGGTCTGTGCCTCTCCCTGTGGCTCGGTTACCGTGCCCAGCGCGACGCCGGACAGGCCGATCGTCGGATCGGCATCCGGTGGAGTCTGCACTGGCTGGCGTTCCTGGTGGCCGGCGTGCTGGGGTCCGCACTCGTCGCTGTCGGACACCTGGAGTGGGCCGGGTTCGGCTCGCTCGTGGTGCTGTTGGTGAGCCTGACTTACTTCTATGAGGCCCTGCACTTGGACCGCCGGTCGCTGCCGATCAGTGGGGTTGCCGCCGCCTGCTACTTGGTCACGCTGTTCGTGCCCAGGTACCAGTGGACCCTGGCGGGCGTCCTGATGGCCGCCGCGCTCGTGTGGCAAGCACTGCTGGGAGCGCGCACGCGTGATGCCGCCCACCAGCCCTGATCCCACCGATCCTGACATCGGCACCCTCGACGAACTGCAGTCGCTGAACGGCCTGCTCGACCATCGGGTCCGGCTGGCGATCTGCGTGCTGCTGTCGAAGTACGACGCGATGTCGTTCAGTCGCCTCAAGCAGGTGCTGGAAGAGACGGACGGCAGTGTCGGCACGCATCTCCGCAAGCTGGAGGACGGCGGATACCTGGCGATCGACAAGACCTATCGCGGCCGGCGGCCGGTGACCTGGTACGAGCTTACCGCCGACGGCCAGACCCGACTGGAGCAGCACATCGCGAACCTGATGCGGTTGCTCGGGCGCGCGCAGAGCTGATGACGGCGAACGCGGCACGGGCGAGCCGGCAGCAGGGCAGGCAGGAGGCAACAGGATGAAGATTGGCGTGAACGTACTCGGTTGGCTGCTGGCGTCCGCGACCATGGCTGTCGCGGGTGGCGGCGGTGAGCTGCAGGATTACGAGCTCTCGGCGGCCGCGTCGCGGATGCTCGGCGAGTACGAGCGCATGCAGCATGAGGGGTTCATGGCAATGGAGCGCGCTCCCGACCCGGCTGGCGTGATCGAGCGCACGCGGCGGTGGCTCGACCGCAGCGAAGCGCTGAGGGACGATCCGGCGGCCTATCACTATCTGCGCGCCAGGATCGAGTACGACGCCTACAATCAACTGGAAGATACGGCACGTGTCGAGCGTGCCGGCTACCTCGACCGCGCGCTCGGGCAGATTCGCAAGTTCGTGGATGAGAACGTCGCATTTGCCGATGGGCACGCGCTGCGCGGCGCCATCCTGGGACAGATGATCGCCGCCAGCCCGGCGCGCGCAATGCTGCATTCAGGCGCGGCCAAGCGTGCCACGACCACGGCGTTGGAGTTGGATCCGGACAATCAATTGGCCCACCTCAATCTGGGCTTCACCTATGCGAACGCCCCCGAGGCATTCGGCGGGGACCGCAAGCTGGCTGTCGTACACTTTCGCCGAGCGTTCGCCAGCGGTGCGTTGCCACTGCGTGCAGTGGCCGGCATCTGGCTCAGCGTGACCTACGATGAACTTGGCGACTCCGCCCGGGCCGTCGAGGTGATCGAGCGGGTGTTGGAGCTCGCCCCCGGCTTTCCGCAAGCCCAGGCAACGGCTCATGCCCTGGCCGACGGCGCCGACCCCGTCGTGTACATGCAGCGGCTGCAGAACAGTGCGGAGTGACGCGGGGGCGCCGCCCATCCTGCAGGCGCGGCGTGCCACCAGGCGCTACCCCAGCAAGGCCGGGGAGGTCGTGGCGTTGCGAAACGTGGACCTGAGCATTGGAGAGGGCGACTTCGCCATCGTCCTCGGTCCATCCGGGAGCGGCAAGAGCACGCTGCTCAACGTGCTCTCCGGCATCGATACCGTCGACGAGGGAGAGATCCTCTACCGCGGCCGGGCGTTGAGCAGCTACTCCGACGCGCGGCGCACCCATCTGCGCCGGCGTGCCATCGCCGTGGTGTTCCAGAGCTTCGAGCTCGTTTCGCTCATGAGCTGCTACCGCAACATCGAGTATCCCCTGCTGCTGGCACGGCTCCCGCGGGCACAGCGGCGCCGCCGCGTGCAGGAGATTGCCGATCGTCTCGAAATCGGGCACCTGCTCGCGCGGCGGGTCAACGCCGTCTCCGTCGGGCAGCGGCAGCGGGTCGCCATCGCCCGCGCGCTGGTAGCGGAGCCGGAGGTGGTGCTGGGCGACGAGATCACCGGCAGCCTCGACTCGCGTTCGTCGCGGCGGATCTACGCGCTGCTGCGGGAGCAACAGCGCGCCGGCGGGCGCACCTTCGTGATGGTCACGCACGACAGCTCGCTGGTGGAACCCTCCGACCGACTGTTCCAGTTGCGCGACGGAACGCTGCGAGAGCAGGGCACGTAGTCGCATGCTTCTGGTCGTCCACGCGTTGCTCAACGTCGTCCACAACCTGCGGCGGACCCTGGCCGCCGTGGTGATCATCGCGCTGGGGACCGGGTTGCTGTTTCTGAGCCACGCCTACCTGCAAGGGCTCTACAGCATCCTCAGCTTCGGCATCCGCAACCAGACCGGCGACCTGCAGATCCATCACGCCGATTACGACCACGCGAGCATGACGGCGCAACCGCTCATCCCGGGCGATGTGTTGGCCCGCGTAGAGCAGATCCTTGCCGACGGTGACTTCTCCGAGGTCCGGACGATCAGCCGGGAGCTGTTGTTCGGGGGGCTGTTCGAGGCCGGCGCGCAGAGCCAGGGAGTGTCCGGCGTCGGTCTCGAGACCGATCGTCTGCATCGCGGGTCCGCCAGCCGACGCCTGCTGGTGGCGGGAACCGACCTGAAATATGGCGACGACGCCCACACGATGCTGGGCGAGGGCGTGGCGGAGCAGGTCGACACGGAGCCGGGTGGCCGCGCGACCGTGCACGTCTACACGGACTCCGGTAAGGAGCGCCGGCTGGAGGTCCAGGTCAAGGGAGTCATCCGTACCGGCAGCAGCTTCGCCGACGCCTACTTCATCTACGTACCGCTACCGTTCGCGCAGCGATTGACGGGCACCGACGGCGTCCATCGAATCCTGCTGTTCCTGCGCCAGGAGCGACAGCTCGCCACCGTTCAAGAGCGCATGAGCGCGCTGATCGAAGACCACGATCTGCCGCTGGCGGTGTCGAGCTGGCGCGAGGCGCAGGAGTTCTATGATCAGATCAAGTCGTTCTACGACGTGCTGTTCACCTTCGTGATCGTGGTCGTGACGGTGCTCTCGATGGTCGCCATCTTCGCGATCATCTCGGTCAGCTTCCTGGAGCGGCTGCGCGAACTGGGATCGTTGCGTGCCATCGGCACCACCCGGGCGGAACTGCTGGCGCTGTTGCTGGTCGAGGCGCTGGCCACCTATCTGGTCGGCGCCGCGGCGGCGCTGGGCCTCGGTCTGGCTGCGGGCACCATCATCAATGCCCTGGGCATCACCTTCGTCCCGATCGGCAGCAACCTCGCGGTTCCGTTCTACATCGACCTGGAAACGCGCTACTTCCTGATTCCGGCCGCCATCACCCTGCTGATGACCGCGGCCGCCGCCTTGGTTCCGGTGGTCCGCACCGCCCGCATGAGCGTCGCCCACGTCCTGCGCCACGAATAGAGCGCCACTCGGTTTCCGTGCGGCCGGTCAGTCGGCCAGCAGCAGGGTGTAGAGCCGGAGCGGCAGGTTCGCCGACAGGAACCACCGCCACGTCGACGGGTAGGCGGCCGTGAGGAGGGGCACGTCCATCCCGCCGGCGATCGCCAGCGGCACGTCGATCAGCGAGGTGATGCCGGCGCTCAGCTCGATCCCCGCATGCGGACTCCATTCGCGGCCGTCGCCGAGCGCCGGGAACGCCGTGAAGCGGTTCTCCGCTTCGACATAGAGCGCGGCCGTGAGGCTGCGGAACACCAGCAGGTCCAGGATCCGGTCCTCGCGCCCGCCGAGCAGCGGGACCAGCAGGTCCAGACCGCCGTACACGCGCCCGGTCGCCGCGGGCCCGCCGGCCCCGCCACCACCGCGCAGCCGGCTCTCCATGCCTTTCGGCGCCGCGGTGCTGACGCCGAACAGCCGCCAGTCGGCGCCCAGGTCCACGCTCGGCACCAGGTATACGCGCGGCACGATGCGCAGCGGCACTGCCGCCGCCAGGCTCGATTGCAGTGACCATGCGCCGTCGCGCGGGAGCACCGTGAACCGCTGCCGCAGCGATGCGAGGTGGGGGACGGCTCCCAGCAGCCTCACCGAGTCCAGCCCGATCCACGGCTCCAGCGCCGGGCGCTGATCGACGGCCAGCCCGGCCGCCAGCGACAGGCCGCCGTCGTAGAAGGTCGGCCGGGTGCCCACCTCCAGAGGCATGCGCAGCGGCTGCCGGAAGCTCAGTGAGCCGCTCCAGTCTCCCTGCGCATACCAGGTGAAGCGGGCGTCGGCACGCGCGTTGCGCGGCAACGACAGCTCCGCCGCGGCATAGGCTCCCGGCTCCACCACCGGAGCGGTGGTGAGCCAGCCCCCGGGCTCGGCCGGCGCGATTCGGGCAGCCGCCCCCGCGCTCAGCCCGTACGACACCATCCCGGTCGACCAGTACCCGATCCCGGCGCCCAGGCTCAGCGTGTCCGGCGACTGCGCAAGCAGCCGCAGGTCGATGCCGATCAGGTCCGCTTCGTGCCGGCTGTGCTGCCGCACCACCCAGTTCAGCCTGCGCGGGTGGTGGTTGTTCTTGCGGTCGACGTCCAGCGTGTACCACGCCGGATCGATCTCCACCGTGCGCACGCGGCCGGCCACCTCCAGCACCTCCGTACCGCGCACCGTGAAGTCGAGCGCCTGCTCCCCCCCGTCACGCTCGACGACGACCCGTACCGGCGTCGAAAGGCCGCTCTCGCGGTGGTCACGGATCGTGATCCTGGTCACGTCCCCCTCGTATGCCACCCCTGCCACGGCGTAGTCGGGATAGCGGTCGGTGGTCAGCACCTGCTCGCCGATGCTTCGCATGCCCGGTCGGTGCCGTTCCAGGTGGGCGAGGAACCGCTCGGTGTCCACGAACCGGTGGCGGTACCGGCGGGCGTACTCGCCCAGGGCGTCGTCGAAGGCGTCCTTGCCCATCTCGGTGGCGAGCTGGCGCACGGCCAGGGCGCCCTTGTCGTAGATCACCGCCGTCAGCCCGTTCTGGTTCTGGGCGTCCACGTCGCTTGCCACCGGAAAGTCGAAGCCCGCCTTGCGCAGCGCGTGGAACCGCGCTGCCAGCCGCTCGCGGAAGCTGCGGTAGGACAGCAGATGGCGTGCGATGGCGGCCGCCGGGCCGGCGTCGCCGGCGAACAGGTTGTCCTCCGCGCCGTACTTGCGCTCCAGGTAGTCCATCGTCACGTACTGGGTGAGCGATTCGCTGAGCCAGTTGTCGCTGATGAAGTCCACCGCCGTGCCGATGCCGAAGTAGAAATGCCCGATCTCGTGAGCGACCAGGAACTCCAGCAGCCGGTTCCAGAGCTCCCGAGACGGCACGTCGGCGTTGAACGCGCCGCTGCCGAGCATCACGAACGCGTCCGCCGCCATGCCCCAGGCGCCGGGCCGCACCCCCTCCACGATGGTGACGCGCCGATAGTCCAGCGGCCCGAGCGCCTCGGCGTAGTGGTCCAGTGCCGCGGCGGCGTAGCGGGCGAGCTTGCGCGCCTGGCGCTCGTGGCCGGGACGATGGAACAGGCGCACGGCCGCGTGCGCCGACGCGGTCTCGACGAGCTGGAAGCGGTCCTCGGCAAAAATGGCCAGGGGGATGGTGGCGGCCGGCACCCGGCTCTCGATCACGTAGGCGGTCCCCTCCGCCACGGCCGCGGCGCGCTCGTCGTGCGAGATCACCCGGTAGCCGGGCGGGACCACGATGCGCACCCGGTAGCCGGCGATCGGCGGCAGCGTGTACCGGTCCGGGTCGGGGTAGAGGCGCGGATACCAGGCGAAGCGCTGGACGAACACGCCGTCGCGGCTGGTGAAGTCGCCCGCGCGCAGGGCAGGCAAGCGAGTACGAAACGTGACGGTGAGCCGGTAGCGGTCGCGCGGCGGAAGCCGCAGCCGCACGGCCAGGCCGGGTATGGGATAGGTGAACAGGCGGCCGTGCGCCGGAGGGGTGAACGCCTCGAAGGGCACCTCGGCGCCATGCCCGTCGACGATGCCGATGATCCGCGTATAGCCCGCCTCGAACCCGGACTGGTAGCGCAGGTCCTCGATCAGCGGGTTGGCGTGCGGGTTGGGTACGGCGCCGGCGTTGTTGAGCAGGAGCAGCACCGCTTCGGCGCCGACCGCCAGGTCGCCGATCTCAGAGCGGCTGAAGGAGATGACCTGCGTGCCGGCGACGACCGACTCCGCCGGGTCGTAGGTCAGGTCGAACTCATGGCTGACGGCCGACAGCGGCGCCGGCTGTACCAGGGCAGCCACGGCGATGACGAAAGCGCCGAGCCGGAGCGCCATCGTCATGCGCGCGCGGTGCTTCGCAGTTATGTCCGGCGTTTCCGCATGCGGGCGTGCGTGCGGGCACGCATCTTGGCGTGCGCCCCCTCGGTGCCGTCGTGGAAGCTGCCAAACATGCGGTCGAAGACCATCCCGTTGTCGCCTGCGTAGTTGCACTCGAAATAGCGGTGGTGGAGATAGTGGTAGTAGCTGCCGTGTTTCAGCGCTATCGACTCGTTGGCCAGCTCGGCCTTCTCGTAGCCGGTGTGGCCGGTCGCGGGCGACAGGGCGGCGTGCTGGAGATGGAAGATGGCGTGCAGCGGGTGGGACGGCAGGATCCAGTGCAGGAGCACGCCGGTGAAGTAGAGCAGGTGCTCGATCGGGTGCATGGACAGGCCCGACCACGGACCGACGTTGACGTTGCGGTGATGGAGGTAGTGCGCGGCCTTGTACAGCGGCTTCCAGTGCAGGAGCCGATGGACCCAGTAGAAATGGATGTCGCGCACCAGCGGAATCAGCAGCATCATCGCGACGAAGTACACCGGGTTGGTGCGCAGCTCGATGAATGGCAGATAGCCGTTGGCGTAGGCCCACAGGGTCAGGATCTCGTACCCCGTCCAGATCCCGCCGCCGGACACCATGCTCCAGAAGACGTTGTCGCGGGTCTGGTGATTGAAGGTGAAGCCGCGGTTCCCGGTGCTCAGCCAGCGGTTGTTGTACTTGTAGCGCATTCCCTGCGCCCGCTGGATGTACAGCCGGATGTGCCACAGGCCGAACCACACGAACAGCATCGCGGCGTTGCGGACGAAGATCCATGCCATCCAGCCGGGCCGGAACGTGGCCATCGACTCCAGGGGCGGGGTGAGCACCAACCAGGTGAGCGCCGCGATCCCGAACCAGATCGCGTTCAGCGGCCACAGGTAGCCGGGAAACCCGAACATCCATTTGAGAATCGCCAGCGGCTTGATCGGCCACCGGAACGGCGGCGGAAGCTCGATCCGCTCAGTGGGCTTCCACTCGCCGCGCGCGTTGCGAACACCAAGGTCAGCAGACGCCATAGCCTTGGAAATATACCGAGCGGCTCACGAACGGCGCAACGCCGCGCCGTCGCCGGCCGCGCTAGGCCCCCGCTATTCGGGGCATCGGCAGCGGCTCCTTTCCCATCTCCGCGAACAGGAGCTTGCGGATCAGGTCGTTCTTCAACTCGCGTGCCTCAGGGACGTCCCAGAGGTTGTCGACCTCGCCCGGGTCCGTTGCCAGATCGAACAGCTCGCCGTAGTCCCGCTGGAAGTAGACGGTCAGCTTGTAGCGCTCCTCGACGTAGGTCTTGAGGTGAACGGTGGTCGGCTCGTGCCGGTTCTCCACCACTACGTGGTCCCGGAGCGACGGCTGGCGCCCGTACCAGACGTCGGTCTGGTCGATGCCGGTCATCGATCCCGGGACGGGGATACCGGTCGCCGGCAGGAAGGAGGGCGCGAAGTCGACCAGCGACTGCAGGGCGTCCGAGCGCCGGCCGGCCGGCACGCTGCCCGGCTGCGCGACTATCAGCGGCACGCGGATCAGGTCCTCGTAGTGGAATGCCCCCTTGGTGGTGAGGCCATGCTGGCCGAACAGGTGGCCATGGTCGGAGGTGAACACCACCAGCGTGTCGGAGGCCAGCCCCAGCGCCTCCAACCGGTCCAGGATCGTCCCGATCTGCCGGTCCATCAGGCTGATCATCCCGTAGTAGCAGGCGATGTCCCTGGCCAGCTCGTCCCGGTCGTGCAGGTGCGAGCGGAATCCATGCACTCCCTGGCCGCTCTCCTTCCAGGCCGAGAAGTCCGGATTCGCCGTCTGCGTGAGCCGGAAGTGAGGGGGGTTGGCGTCGTGTTCGCCCTCCTGTATCGCCGGCACGGTGAGTGCGGCGGGATCGTACATGGCGTCCCAGGGCTCCGGGACCAGGTACTTGGGGTGCGGGTCGAAGAAGCTCGACCAGAGAAAAAACCGTTCCCCGCGCGCGGCGTACCCCGCCAGCAGGTCGCAGCAGCGCTCGGCGATCCAGGTGCCGTAATGGAACGCCTCCGGGATCTGCCAGGTCCTCCGCTGGCGGTCGTTGGTGCCGGTCGGCGGGCGGAAGTAGTCGCGCCAGTTGGCCAGCCCCTTGCGCTCCATCCAGAGCGCGTAGTGCTGGCCGACGTGCGCCTCGTCGGTGTGGTTGCGCGCCAGCTCGACGTGCTCGAACCCGTAGAACGGCCCGTGGAATCCTTTCCAGAACTCCAGGTCCTGGAGCGTCGGATAGGCTTCCAGCGACGGGTGCTCCTCGGTGCCGGCCAGCGGCTGGAAGTGCGCCTTGCCCACCAGCGCGGTGCGCACGCCGGCCGCCTGGAAGTCCTCCCCGACGGTGTGCTCCGACTCCAGCAGCTTGGTGCCGAGCGACCAGGCGCCGTGCTGGCTGGGATACCTGCCGGTGATGATCGACGCGCGGGTCGGCGTGCAGGTCGGATTGGGGCAGTAGGCGCGGGTGAACAGCGTGCCGCGTGCCGCAAGCCGGTCGAGGTTGGGCGTGCGGACCTCGCCGTTCAGGCACCCCAGGGTGTTCCAGTGCTGCTGGTCGGAGGTGATCAGCAGGACGTTCCGGGCGGCGGGAGCCATGCCCGGTATCAGTGGCGGAATTCCGGGCGGCTGTCCATGTACGGCGCGCGCGTGGCAGTGTCGGGTGAGATCGTGGCGCGTCAGGAAGAAAGGCCGGTGCGCATCGGCGCCGACGTCGGCGGGACCTTCACCGACGTCGTGCTCACCGATGGGGCCAGCAGGATCTGGACCCATAAGCTGCCCTCCACGCCGCCGGATTTCGAGCAGGCGGCCTTGGCCGGCATCCGGCGCACGCTGAGCTTGGCCGGCGTCGCCGCCGGCGCCGTTGGCCTTGTCTCCCATGGCACGACGGTGGCGACCAACGCCGTGCTGGAAGGCCGCGGCGCGCGCACCGCGCTGATAACCACCGCCGGGTTCCGCGACGTGCTGGAGCTGCGCCGCATCCGTGCCCCGCAGCTCTACGACCTGTTCTTCACGAAGCCGCCGGCCCTCATCGAGCGCCGCCTGCGGTTCGAGCTGGGCGAGCGGGTCACCGCCTCCGGCGAGGTCCTGCGCGGCGTCCAGGAGGAGGAGCTAGAGCGCATCGCGGCGGCGCTGGTGCGGGAGCGAGTGGAGTCGGTCGCCGTCTGCCTGCTGCACGCCTATGCGTACCCGGAGCACGAGCGTCAGGTCGGCGCGTTCCTGCGCAGCGCATTCCTGCGCCGGGAGCTGCCGCGGCTGCAGGTGTCGCTGTCGTGCGAGATCCTGCCGGAGCGGCGCGAGTACGAGCGCACGGCGACGACCGCGGTCAACGCCTACGTGCGCCCGACGATGGCGGCCTACCTGCTGGCGATGCGGCGAGGCCTGGACGAGCTGGGCATCGACGCCCCGCTGCTCATCATGCAGTCCTCCGGTGGTCTGGCGTCGGAGGCGCACACCGCCCGGCGGCCGGTCTTCATGCTCGAATCCGGTCCCGCGGCCGGCGTCCTGGCCGCCAACCTGACCGCCCGGCGGCTGGGAGTGGCCAACATCATCACCCTCGACATGGGCGGCACCACCGCCAAGGCGTCGCTGGTCGAGGGCGGGCGCATGAGCTATTCCGCCCAATACGAGGTGGGGGCGTCGCTGTCCTCCGGCAGTCGCCTGGTGGGAGGTGGCGGCGAGCTGATCCGCGCCCCGACCATCGACATCGCCGAGGTCGGCGCCGGCGGCGGCAGCGTGGCGTACGTGGACGCGGCCGGCGGCCTGCGCGTCGGCCCGCGCTCGGCCGGGGCGCGCCCGGGACCTGCCTGCTACCGCCGGGGCGGCAGCGAGCCCACGCTGACCGATGCCAACGTCGTGCTGGGCTACATCCGCCCGGGACCCCTGGCGGACGGCGACGTGGTGGTCGACGCCGAGCTCGCCCGGCGCAGCGTGGCGGACCACGTCGCCGGCCCCCTCGGCCTGGACCTGCTGGCCGCCGCGTTCGGGATCCACCAGATCGCCAACGCCACCACCATGCGGGCGCTGCGCCAGGTGTCCACCGAGCGCGGTCGCGACCCACGCGAGTTCACGTTGGTGGCCTTCGGCGGCGCCGGTCCCATCCATGCCGCGGGACTGGCGAGCGAGCTGGCGATCGGCAGCGTGGTCATCCCGCCGCTGCCGGGCCTGTTCAGCGCCATGGGGCTGCTGTTCTCCGGCATCGAGCACCACGCGGTGCGAAGCTGCCTCCTGTCGCGGCAGGAGCTGTCGGCGGACGCGTTGGAGGCCGTTCGCGCCGAGCTGCGCGCAGATCTGCTGAGCACGTTCGCCGAGGAGGGACACGCGGCGGACGAGGTCGCCGTCCGCTACAGCGCGGACGTGCGCTTTCGCGGCCAAACCTCGGAGATCAACGTTCCGCTGGCGTCCGGATCGTGTGGGCCCGCGGAACTGGCGGCGTTGCAGGAGGCGTTCGCGGACGAGCACGAACGCCTGTACGGCCACCGTTCCGATCCCGACAATCCGGTGGAGGTGGTGGCCATGCGCGCGGTCGGCCGCGCCGAGGTCCCGGACATGAGCGACCGCCTGCGACCCGCCGCTGCCATCGCGGGGGAATCGCGCGATCGCAGCGCCTGGTTCGGCCCGTCATGGGGCAGCATCGACACGCCCGTGTGCCGCCGGGAGGACCTGCAGCACGGCCAGCGCGGCCCGTTGCTGATCGACGAGTACGACACCACGATCGTCGTGCCGCCGGGCCTGCGGGCCCGCATCGACGACCGGCTCAACGTCCATATCGAGCTCGAAGAGGAGGCACGGCAGTAAATGACACCGGATCCCGTCACGCGCGAGATCGTCAAGAACGCGCTGGCCGCCGCCGCCGACGAGATGGCGATCGCGCTCTATCGCACCGCCTACTCGACGATCGTGCGCGACTGCCTGGACTACTCCACCTCGCTCTGCGATGGCGAAGGCGAGATGATCGCGCAAGGGGTGACCATCCCGCTGCACCTGGGCTCGGTGCCGTTCGCGATGGAGACGCTGCTCGCCAAATACGGCGACGACATGGAAGAGGGCGACGTCTTCATCCTCAACGACCCCTTCGAGGGGGGCATGCACATCCCGGACATCTTCATCATCAAGCCGATCTACTGGGAGGGAGCGCGCATCGCCTTCTCCGTGGCCACCGCCCACCACCTCGATCTGGGCGGGCGGCTGCCGGGCAGCTCGGCGTGCGACAACACCGAGATCTTTCAGGAGGGACTGCGCATCCCGTGGCTCAAGCTGTACCGGCGGGGCGAGCCGGACGAGTCGCTGTTCGCGATGGTGCGGGTGAACGTGCGCGTGCCGGAGATGACGCTCGGAGACCTGCGGGCGCAGGTGGCGGCCTGCCACACCGGCGAGCGTGCCGTGCACGAGCTGATGCGCCGTTACGGACCCGACACCTTCCGCGCGTGCACGGCCGACCTGATCGACTACACCGAGCGGCTGGTGCGCGCCGAGATCGCGCGCTGGCCGGACGGCACGCACAGCTTCACCGACTACATGGACTCCGACGGGATGGGCGGCCCGCCGGTGAAGCTGCACGTGGCCCTCACCGTGGATGGCGACAGCCTGACCGCAGACTTCACCGGCACCGCGGAGCAGGCGCCGGGGGCGATCAACAACACCTTCTCCTTCACCTTTTCCGTCGCCGCCCTGTGCGTGCGGGCGGCGTTGCGCCAGGACTTGCCCAACACCGCCGGCATCTTCCGGCCGATCTCGGTCATCGCCCCCGAGGGGACGGTCCTGAATGTGGTGATGCCCGGCGCGTCGTCGATGCGCGGCATCACGGGCTTCCGGCTGGCCGACCTGATGTTCGGAGCGCTCGCGAAGTTCGTCCCGCACCGCATCCAGGCGGCGGGCGAAGGGGGCAACTCGCTGGTGGTGATCGGCGGCCTCCGCCCCGATCGATCGCCCTACGTGTACTACGAGCTGATGACCGGCACGTGGGGCGGCCGCCCGGACCGCGACGCCAATGACGGGCTGTGCAACCCGGCCAACGTCGCCAGCAACATCCCCGTGGAGGAGGCCGAGAGCAACTACCCGGTGAGGATCGAGCGCTACGGCCTGGTCCGCGACTCAGGCGGTCCGGGCAGGTTCCGCGGCGGGATGGCCGTCGAGCGGGAGTGGCGGCTCCTCGACGGCCACGCCCATCTGGCGATCCGCTCCGACCGGCGCGACCACCTGCCGTACGGGCTGTCCGGCGGCCGGCCGGGCACGGGCTCCACCAACGTGCTGCGCCGGCAGTCGGGGGAGGAGGAGACCCTCATCACCATGATCTCCACGTCGATGGAGGCCGGCGAGCGGCTCTATCACCGGCAGGCCGGCGGCGGCGGCTGGGGCGATCCGCTGGAGCGGGACCCGGCGCTGGTGGCGCAGGACGTCCGCAACGACAAGGTGTCCCTCCGCTCCGCCCGCGAGGACTACGGCGTGGTGCTCGACCCAGACACGTTCGCGGTGGACCACGAGGCGACGGCGTGCGCCCGTCAAGCCGCCTCAGGGACCCGATGATGAACAATGCCGCCCCGGTCGGTACACTTGTTCCATGCAACTGGACGAGATAGTCGCGGCGGCTCTCAAGCTCCACCCACGGTCACGAGCGCAGTTGGCAGGAACCCTCCTGGAGAGCCTCGACGAGCTCACCGCGGAGCAGCACGCAGAGATCTGGGCGGAAGAGGCAGACCGACGGGACTTGGAACCGCACGCGACCGATCGCCCGGCGGATGAGGTGTTCAAGGAGTTGCGCGGACAGCTCCCGTAGATGCAGAGGCTCTCGTTTCACCGTCTCGCAGTGTGCGAGCTGGAAGAGGCGGCCCACTACTCACTGAGCGGTTGACACACTCAAGGGATGTATAGATGTCTTTTGTTATGCGCATCGGTGAACGAGATCAGGTGACGACTCCAAAGAAGAGCACGGTGCGACAAGAGGAGTCCCGTTTTCGGAGATGGATAGGCTGCCTGGGACGGATGGCCACGTCGGTCGATGAGCTCATCGAGGAAATCCGCGGGAGATGAACAGCGGTCGAAAAGCGCCTGACGCCGATCGAGCCGGCGGGCGCCGCGTCAGTGCTCCTGCTGCAGGATCGTGTCGACCAGCGCGCGCGGCCGAATGACGGTCACCTTCCCATAGGGAGAGGCCGCCTGGAGACCGCGATCACCGCTCACGACGTACGCGGCGCCGGCGGCTACCGCGCACGCGAGAAACTTGTCGTCATCCGGGTCGGAGCACACCGGCTCCGGGAGCGGCGGCGCCGCGACCATGGTCGCGCCGGCGGCGATCAGATGCAGCGCCGGCCCCAGATCGACTGCGGGGAACCGGGCCGAAAGCTCATCGCCGACGCGCACGTACTCCTCGATGATCTCGCGCGACACGACGACCTTGATGGTCCCGTCGCGCCACGCGGTCAGGACGCGACCGGGAGGGCCACCGAAGAAAATACCGGACACGAAGACATTGGTGTCGACAACGACTCTCACCTGGACCGCACGGCGCGAATCGCTACGGCGATGTCCGACGGGCGTAGCCCGGCTTCGCGTGCGGCGTGAGCGGCATGGGCGATGATCTCGTCGAACTCGCGCATCGACGGCGCGGCGATCGGCTTGAGCACCACGGTGTCGTTTTCCCCGAGCACCACGAACTCGGTCCCGGGCTCAAGCCCCAGCCGCTTGCGGATCGCTTCCGGGATGACGACCTGGCCCTTCGAGGAGAGTCTCGTGGTTGCGATATCGTCCATGATCGAGAATCCTACTGGTAAGACGATCTGACCTGCAAGGGGCCGCACGCCTGATGAGGCTGAGCCGCCCGGGCCACGCGGGTGCGGGCGGCTCAGCCGGTGAACGGGTGTCCGCGGGTGTGGTGGATGATGCCCGGACGCAGCCGTACGCCGCCGTCGGGTGAACGCAGGATGATCGGCCCCTCGCGCCAGTTGTAGATGGTGTTGATGCGCATATAGGGGTGGTCCAGCAGCAGCGACGCCATGTACAGCGGTATGGCAAGGTTGTGCTTGCCGTGCCAGGTGCCCTCCCGGAACCAGCCGGCCGCCTCGTCCCAGTTGTCGAGGAAGGTCAGGAACGAGGCAGCGGTAGCGGCGTCCACGTCCTCGGCGCGGTATCCGTTGCCGCGGCAGCGCAGCACGTACAGCACCTGCATCGGGTCGAACACGCTGCACCCCTGGCCGCCGAAGCCGCGCTCGCGGCCGGCGCCGCCGAGCACGAAGTCGACGATCGCGCGCTGGCGCGGGATCTCCCAGCCGAGCCGCTCGTAAGTCACGAACAGCTTGAAGATGCCGTTGACCACGTTGTGGTGCGCGGCCTCGACGCCGGCGTACCACGCGCCGGTCGCGTGATCCTGGCGCGCTTCCAGCCACCGCTGGACGAAGTCGATGACCGCGTCTTGCGGTTGTGGGCCGGTTGAGCACGCTCCATGCAGGGCCAGGTGGGTCTCCACCGCCCGCGAGGTCCAGCTTCCGGCGGTCCACGGCGGGTGGGCGGCCCAGGTCTCTTCCAGCCAGCCGCGCGCCTCGCCGACGGTAGCGAGATAGTCGCGGTTGGATTGGGCGCCGGCCGGCAGACGGTAGCGGTCGGCCATGAACACCCGGTTGCGGAGCTGCCATTCGAAGCCGGAAGAGACGTAGCGCTCCGGTGAGGCGACCGCACCGCCGATGGTGCCGTCTCCTTCCGGGACACGCAGCAGGCAGGTGGCCGGGTCGCGGTGCTCCAGGATGGCGCCGGTCCACGCGGCCAGCACGTCCTCGTCCGAGCCCCAGGGCGGGTGCGGCGGCGGCGTGAAGCCCATGGCACGCAGCTCGCCGAAGGCACCGAGGGCCATGCTGGAGATCGACAGCGCGGGCGCCTCCGCTGCGGGCGCGGGGGTGAACAGCCACGGGTGTCGGGCGCCGCGGGTGGCGTCGAAGAACCCGAACGCCCGCTCCAGGCGTGCCGCCATCTCCGTGAAGATGTCGCGCAGCGGGTGCCTCGCGCACGCGGGGCAGGTCGCCGGAGCCGCGGCGGCCACGGCGTGTACCGCGGTACAGCCTGGGCAGAAGTAGTACACCTGCCCGCGCGGCCAGGCGCTCGCCGGGAGCAGCAGGTGGCATGCCGGCGCGGAGGCGGCGTGCAGTTCCGGCGCCGGCGCCGCCACGCTGCTTTCGCGGTCACTCACGGTTGCAATGTCCTCCTGGCCACGTAATCCTGCCGGCAGGACGCCCCGCCTTTCAAACGGTCGCATCGCACCGGCCCCGTGGGGCGGCGGTGAGTGGCTGCAAGAGTTCACGTGGTCTTGCCGTTGCCGTTCGATCGGTTTGACCGCGTGTTGGAAGAGTTGAATCGGGCGGAGAAAGGAGACCGAGAGTGAGTGATGTGCCGACGTACGTGCTGGAACGGGAGTTCGATGCGCCGCGCGAGCTGGTGTGGAAGACCTGGATCGACCCGGAGCTGCTGCCGCGCTGGTACGGGCCGGGGGTGGAGACGATCGTCCACCACCTGGAGGTGAAGCCCGGCGGGCTGTGGCTGGACGAGATGCGCATGGGCTCAGGCTCCCACTATGAGCGGATCGAGTACACGGAGGTGACGCCGCCGGAGCGGCTGGTGTGGTTGCACTCCATCTGCGACGCGGACTGGAACGTCACCGCCAACCCGATGATGCCGGACTGGCCGCGCGTGCTCCTGACCACCGTGACGTTCCAGGATGACGGCGGCCGGACCCGCTTGCGCCTGACCTGGGCGCCGCATGAGGCGAGCGACGCTGAAATCACCTCCTTCGCGGCGGCGACGGGCGGCCTGGACCGGGGCTGGGGCGCCGGCATGGATCTGATCGCGGAGCTGCTGGCCGAAATGAAGGCGTGAGCCGGCACGCCCCTCGGCTTTACCGTTGCCGCCGGTCGTGGCAGGATCTACGGATGCACATCAATGACCGTGCCGATTTGAGGAGGCATCCAATGAAACGACTGGTTCTTGTGGCCGGAGCGCTGGCTCTGGTCGCGGCAGGCGCCTTCGCCGCCGCCACCGAAGAGGGAGCGGCGGCGGATACGATCTACGACGTGAGAGTGTTCTACGAATTCTCCAAGGATCGTCTGCCGCAGCAGCATCCCTATCACGCGACGCTCGCGGAAGACAAATTCGGGCTGCGTTTCGAATACGAGTTCGTGGCCGGAGGTTCCACCGTCGAGAAGACCGACCTGCTGTTCGCGGCAGGCGACTACTACGACATGCATCCCTACGGACTGCGCGTATGGGAGGTCAATCGCTGGGCCATGGACGGTCACATCGTGCCGCTCTCCGATCACTGGGAGGACCTGCCCAACTACCGGAAGTGGTGGACCGATGACGAGTGGGAGACGGTCGAGGCCTTCAACAAGGCTCCCGACGGCAAGATGTACATGCTGCTGTCCAAGAACCCGCGCACCATCAGCCGCGGCTTCGTGTACCGGCAGGATCTGGTCGAGGACGCCGGCCTGGAGTGGCCGACCACCATCGACGGGTACACCGAGATGCTCAGGGCGCTGAAGGACAACAACCCGGAACACTACCCGCTGTTCACCCGCGGCCAGGGCGGCATCTTCACCGACGTCTTCTACAACACCTGGCGGACCACGGCGGGCGTGCACTTAGACATCGACTCGGGTGAGTTGGTCTATGGCGCTGCCACCGACAAGATGCGGGAGCTGATCAAGTACTTCACGGGGATCTACGCCGAGGGGCTGATGGATCCGGAGTTCCTGACCAACACCCGCGAGCGGGAGAACGAGATCCTGTACGTGGCCAACACCGCCATCACCACCCCGAACTGGACCGGCAACGTCGGCTACATGAACAACACGTCGCGCAAAGCCACCCCGGAGGCCACCTGGACCTACTCCTTCATTCCGCTGCTGTCGGCGCCGGGCGCCGAGGCGATCGTCAATCCGGAGCAGGTGTTCTATCCGTGGGGACCCTTCCTGACCACCAATTCGGAGGGCGAGAAGCTGGACCGGCTGCTCGACTACCTGAACTGGACCATGGACGGCGAGGGGCTGGTGGCACGCTACTTCGGTGAGGAGGGCGTGAACTTCGAATACCAGGACGGCAAGCCGGTCTACCTGCCGCACATGCGCACGCCGGACAACCAAGATGGCACCCAGGGCTGGGAGATAGGGCTGGAGAACTATCCGATCTTCCACCCCGACCGTCCGCTCAGTGTAGGCGACCAGATCTACCAGGAGATGACCGAGTGGGCCGTGGGCAAGCCGTTTATCAGGAAGATCGCCTGGGGCTTCAACACGACCGAGGAGAAGGACCGCGCCGACGTGGAG
Organism: Spirochaetia bacterium; assembly: GCA_965262795.1. GTDB lineage: Bacteria > Spirochaetota > Spirochaetia > SZUA-6 > Bin103 > CATQHW01. The sequence continues at coordinate 5,539,623 of OZ253561.1, forward strand.
ACGGTGGTGATTGACACCTGGAATCAGTACCGGGCCAAGTTCGTCCTGGGCGAGCTTGACGCGTCCGACGACGCCCACTGGCAGGAGTACCAGGATGCCCTGGACAAGGCCGGCGTCGATCGCCTGCTGGACCTCTATCAGGGCGCCTACGACCGCAACTACTGAGCCGCTATCGGCTTGAACGTTAGGCTACGGGCATCTCCAGTATTGGAGATGCCCGTTCTGTTCTTGAGGAGATGGTGAGATGCGAACCGCGGTAGCGGCCTCCGAGGTGCCCGTGCACAGCGCACGGTTGCACAGCGCGCGCTCGCAGAGCGTCTGGCAGCGTCAGGCGCGCAAGATCCGCGCCTCCAAGTATCTGCTGCTGCTCGTGCTGCCGGGGTTCGTCTGGTACGTGATCTTCATGTACTTCCCGATGTACGGGGTCACCATCGCCTTCAAGGAACTCAGCCTCCGCCTTGGCATCCTGGGCAGCCCGTGGATCGGGTTCGACAACTTCGAGCGGTTCTTCAACTACCCCCACTTCTGGCGGCTCATCGGCAACACCTTCCTGCTGAGCTTCTACACCATGCTGTTCGGCTTCCCGGCGCCGATCATCTTCGCGCTGGCGCTGAACGAGGTGGTCAACAACAGCTACAAGCGCACCGTGCAGACGATCAGCTTCCTGCCCCACTTCATCGCCATGCCGGCGGTGGTGGGCATGCTGTTCCTGATCCTCTCTCCCTCCACCGGATTCGTGAACGTGATACTGGGCGCGTTCGGGATCGAGCCGATCTACTTCATGATAAAGCCGCGCTGGTCCCGCTCGATCTACGTGATCTCCGACGTCTGGCAGAACGTGGGCTGGGGGGCGATCATCTACCTGGCGCAGCTCTCGCGGGTCGATCCGGAACTGTACGAGGCGGCGACGGTGGACGGCGCCTCGCGGTTGGGCAAGATGTGGCACATCGGCCTGCCGGCGCTGGCCCCGGTGATCTCGATCCTGCTCATCCTGCGTATCGGCGGGCTGGTATCGGGAGGGGCCGAGAAGGTGATCCTGATGTACAATGACATCACGCTCGAGACACTCGACGTGATCGGGTCGTACGTGTACCGGCGCGGTCTGCTGCGGCAGGACTTCAGCTACGGCACGGCCGTGGGGCTGTTCAACTCCGTGATCAGCCTGGTCCTGGTGGTGCTGGCCAACACGGCGGCCAGGCGGTTCACCGGCTATCGGCTCTGGTAGCATGATTCACGACGTTTCGGTCTCCGGCCGGGTGAGCTGGGTGGCGGTGCACCTGATGGTGCTGTTCGTGCTCCTGACCACCCTCTATCCGGTGCTGCACATCGCCAGCATATCGTTCAGCGACGACGTGTCGGTGATGGGCAACCGGGTGACCTTCTTTCCGATCAACTTCAACCTGCGCGCCTACCAGCTCATCTTCTCCTCGCCGCTGATTCCCAACTCGTTCAAGAACTCGGTGATCTACACCGTGGTGGGCACGGTCGTGAACATGCTGCTGACCACCACCATGGCCTACGCCCTCTCCAAGCGGCGGCTGGCGTTCCGCGGCCCGATCACCACCGCGGTGATCATCACCTTGTTCTTCCAGGGAGGGCTGATTCCCACCTTCCTGCTGGTGCGCAACCTGGGCATGTACAACAGCATCTGGGCGCTGAGCGTGCCGGCCGCCATCGCTACCTGGAACCTGATCGTCATGCGCACCTTCTTCCAGACCCTGCCGCAGGAGCTGGAGGACTCGGCGGTCGTGGACGGCGCCAACGACATCACCGTGTTCTTCAGGATCATGCTGCCGATCTCCAAGGCCGCAGTGGCTACCATCACCCTGTTCTACGCGGTGAGCCACTGGAACTCCTGGTTTCCGGCGGTGATCTACCTGAGCAAGGCGGAGCGCTATCCGCTGCAGGTGATCCTGCGCCAGATCGTGATCGAGAACCAGATGACCGACGCGTTGCTGGAGCGCGGCGAGATGGCGGCGGCGCGGGCGCTGGACGAGGAACAGCAGGGGGACTACCTGATCGCCTCGGTGGACCGCATCAAGTTCGCCACCCTGTTCGCCTCCATCGTGCCGATGCTGATCATCTATCCGTTCATCCAGCGCTACTTCGTGCGCGGCCTGATGATCGGATCCCTCAAGGGCTGAGGCGGCCACGGCGCGCTCGACAGCGATGCGCTGGTCTCCTACGGACTTCGCTCGCGGGCTTGAGCCGTGGTATCCTGAGGCATCCTTCGCTTGAGGGAGCACGATGAGACGGGATGCAACAACGCTGTGCTGGGGTGTGTCTGCGTTTCTGGTTTTGATGGCCGGCACGGGACTGGCAGATGACGCGGAGACCGCCACGCTTCGCCAAGCGGCCGAGCGCGGGAATCCCGTAGCTCAACTCAGGCTCGCCTGGCTCATCGACCCCGGCCTGACGACGCTCAGCGCCGGTCCGCCCGCACCTGAGGATGCCGACCCTGAGGACTACGCCGAAGCCGCGAAGTGGTATCGCCTGGCGGCCGAGCAGGGCGAACCGGGTGCCCAGCGCGCCCTCGGCAGCCTGTACCTCCGCGGCAACGGTGTTGCGCAGAACGCTTGCGAGTCCGCCAGATGGTACCACCGTGCTGCCGTGCAGGGGGACCGTCTGGCCCAGTTCAGCCTCGCCGAGCTGTATGAAAACGTCGGCGCTCTGCAGGACTACACCGTCGCGGCGTGGTGGTACCGGCGCGCGGCCGAACAGGGGAGCGAGTCGGCCCAGTTGCGGCTCGGCCAGTTGTACCGCGACGGTAGAGGAGTACCGCAGGCCTACGTTGCCGCGTACCAGTGGATCCACCTTGCGGCGATCCATGACTGCGATGGGACGGAGTACAGCCCGGCGCCGGGCTTCACTATCCTCTGTGTAGCGCGTCCGGAGCGAGACCGACTCGAAGAGTTGATGACCAGCGAGCAGATCGAAGAAGCGCGCCGCGCCGCCCGCGACTGGCACGAGACGCATCAGCGTTCACCGGGTGAGTGGTACACGGCGAACCGGGATTCGCCGGTCTGGCAGTCCCTCCCCTGTCAGCCGGCTACGGAGGTGGCGAGCGCAGATTCCTGAGTGGAGGTGTACGCGGCGTCCCCGAGGCAGCGACGCTCGCGTCCGGCCGGGTTAGGCGACGCCCTCCCGCGGCTTGTCGGGTGGCTGGTTGCGGCTGCCCCAGAACATGCCTTCGATGATCCCCTCGATCTTCGACAGCCGGTCCCCGATGTCGACCATCCGCGCGGTGAGCTCCTTGAAGCCGGCCTTCATTTCTTCTCGGAGCCTGCCTTCGAGCCCCTTCAACTCATCCCGTATCGCGCTATCGCCAGCCTTGATTTCTTCCCGGAGCCCGGTGCGCAGGTCGCGCATGTCCTGGCGGAGCCCGCGCATCGATGCGAGCGTGGTGGTGCCGAGGGCGATCGTCGCTGCGATGATCCCGATCAACTCTGCGCTCATGTACACCTGATGAGCGTTCATTCGGGGAGGATCTGCCAGGCGGGGGCGGTGAGATCCACCTCGCGTCCGGTTCGGGCGCTGGCGTAGGCGCCCTGCACGACGGCCACGTCGGCGGCCGACTCCCAGCCGGCCGGGCCCAGCGGCGTCTCTCTGTGCAGGCGGCGCAGCAGGTCGCGATAGACTGGCTCGTAGAGGTTCCCGCCGCCGGCCAGCGGCTTCTCGTGCTCGGCTCCGTGCCGCGTCACGAGCCGCCAGCGCTCGGCGTCGAAGGTCACCATCCCTTCCTCGAACACGTAGTGGGCATCCAGGTGCCACCACGCCGGGCGCGGCACGTAACCGAGCTCCTCGTAGTGCATGGCCCCGCCCGCCCGGTAGCGGACCAGCGCCGAGGTGCACGCTTCCACCGGGTGCTCGGCCACGTGGGACACCGACGCGCTCACCGTGCTCGGCACCAGTCCCGGCAGACAGGCGCGCGTCTGCGCCAGCCGGTGCAGGCCCACATTGGCGAACATCCCGCCGCCGCTGGCGGCCGGATCGAGGAACCAGGCGGGGCGTCCCTCGTGGAAGTAGAAGCGCGCGTTGTGATGGACCCCGCTGAGGAAGCGGCCCAGCGTCCCGTTCCGGAACCTCTCGCCGGTGAGCAGCGCTCCCGGGTGGTAGGCGGCGGTGTCGCTCACCGCCAGGATGCGCCGGCCGCGGCGCGCCGCCAGTAGCATGGCGCGGCACTGCTCCACCGACACCGCCAGCGGCTTCTCCACCAGCACGTGGCAGCCGGCCTGCAGCGCGGCAACCGCCGCCTCGCAGTGCAGATGGTGGGGCAGCGCCACCACGGCCACGTCCGCCCCAGCCGCCAGCAGGTCGCGGTAGTCGCGGTATCCGGTCACGCCATACGCGGCGGCGCGCGCCCGCAGGGCGTGCTCGTCCCGGTCGCACACCGCCACCAGCCGCAGCCCGTCCTGCGCGGCGATGGCAGGCAGGTGGGTCCCGGCGATGGCGCCCAGGCCGATGAACGCGACCGTGTAGCTCATGGCCGCAGCGTACCGCGCCGGGACGGCGGCGTGCCTGCCGGCGCACCACCGCGGCGCCGACCGTGGCGGGTGCCGGCTCCGTGGTACGCTGCGGGCCGATGCGAATCACCAACGTCAAGGTCGATCTGTTCGCGTGGAACAGCGAGGTGTGGAAGACCGGCGTCGGCGCAACGTTCGGCGGCGCCACCCAGCTCGGCGTGGTGAGCGTGGAGACCGACGCCGGCATCACCGGCAACGCGTTTCTAGGCAGCTCCCACCTCGGCGGGCATCACCTGGCGGGCCCGCTCGTCGACTACCTCAAGCCGGTCGTCATGGGCCAGGACCCGCAGGACATCGGCCGGCTGTGGCAGCGGCTTTGGAAGATGAACCGCCGGGCGTCGATTGCCGCGATCGGCGCGATCGACATCTGCCTGTGGGATATCAACGGCAAGGTCGCCGGCCAGCCGATCCACCGCCTGCTCGGCACCTGCAAGGACGCCGTCCCCGCGTACTCCAGCACCGCGTTCCACGAGACGGCGGCCGAGTACGTCGAGGAGGCGCTGCGGTTCAAGGAACTGGGCTGGAAGGCGCACAAGCTCCATCCGCACGGGGAGCCGCACGCCGACGTCGAGCTCTGCCGCGCGGTGCGCGAAGCGGTCGGCGACGACTTCACGCTGATGCTCGACTCGATGTGGGCCTATCAGTATGCCGACGCGCTACGCGTCGGCCGCGCCATCGAGGAGCTCGCCTACTACTGGTACGAGGATCCGCTCGCCGAGGAGGACAGCTACAACTACGTGGACCTGGGGCAGAAGCTCGACATCCCCATCATGTGCACGGAGTACGCTCCCGGCCGGTTTCCCGGCATGGCCGCGTGGATCATGCAGCGGGCCACCGACATCCTGCGCGGCGACGTCGCGGTCACCGGCGGCATCACGCCGCTCGTTCGCCAATGCCACTTGGCCGAGGGGTTCGGCATGCGCTGCGAGCTCCACCACGGCGGCAACAGCCTCAACAACGTCGCCAACCTGCACGTGACCATGGCCGTTCCCAATTGCGAGTTCTACGAATTCTTCCCCTGTACCGGGGCGAACAGGTACGGCTTGGTCCAGGACATCGAGGTCGACCCCGCCGGCATGGTGCACGCGCCGGCCGAGCCCGGGCTCGGCTATCCGATCGACTGGGACCTGGTGAACCGGGAACACACCGCCACGGTGGAGTAAGGGACCGAATGAGCGACGCCCCGTCGACACCCGATCCGCAGTGCCGCCGGACACCGGGCGCCGATCCGCGCACCGCGGGTCACACGGCGCGGTTGTCGTCGGCGTAGGCGGCGTTGCCCTCGACGCCGTGCAGGGTGCCGAGCTGCCAGACGCCGCGGAACAGGCTGCGGCGCCGCGGCGGCATCGTGTCCGCGAACTCCGGCGACCAGGCCAACTCGTCGCCCGTGGCCATCAGGTGCCACTGCGCCCACACCGAGTTGTAACAGTTGAAGATCGCGCAGCGCCCGTTGTCCGGGTTGGTCCAGTCCTCCGAGGCGTGCAGCAGGCTCTCGGTGAAGATCAGCGCGGAGCCGGGCGGACAACTGTAGGTGTCCATCATCGCGCGCATCTTCGGTTCCCACGGCGAACCGGTGGTGTCGGGGTGATACGGATCGGGTCCGCCGTAGGGGAAGTTCGCCTTGTGGGAGCCTGAGAGAAACGAGGTGCCTCCGGTTCCGGCCTTCACCTCTTCCAGCTCCCAGACGACCCGGGTGAGGCCGGAGAAGATCCGGTTGCCGGCTACCTGGTAGCGCATCGGGTTGGCGTGCTGCGGCGGCCGCACCACGTGCGGCATCTCGGTGCCGCCCAGGTCCTCCTTGCGCCACCCGGCCTGGCGGACCGTGATGAACGAGCTCTCGCAGCGGAAGGGGTAGGAATCTTCGTTCTCGTAATACGGCTCGCTGAGGAGCTCGGCCAGGATGCCGGTGATGGCTGGGTGGTCGAGCAGTTCCTGCATCGGGCCCGAGTAGCCGTGCGCGATGCCGGCGTAGCACTGGGCTTTGAGCGGCGCGATTTCCGCTTCGGAGAGGACCGCGGGCAGCAGGATCCAGCCGCGCAGGTCGAAGAAGAACCGCTGCTCGTCCGTCATCGGCGTGCCGTACGTCATGCGGCGATGGTAGGAGCGTCCTCGCCTGCCGGTAAAGTTCACGAAACCCCCGCGGCCGCGGAAGCGCCGCGCAGCATCAGGTGGCGGAACACGGGCGCGATCGGATCGCCCATATCCAGCATGGCCGCGTACATGCGCTCGCGCACGTGGCGGACCCGGCGCGCATCCTCGGGACGCGGCGCGAGGTTGGAGAGCTCGTGCGGATCGGCCGCCAGGTCGTAGAGCTCGTCCTGCATGCCGGCGTTGAACACGTACTTGCTGTCGTCGAACCGCAGCATGCGCTGGTCCAGTATCACGTCCTGCCCGGTCCCGGAGCCTTCCGCCAGGACATAATCCCGCCAGGGAGCGTCGGGTGATTCGATCACCGGCACCAGCGAGCGGCCGTCTCGCTCGGCGATCGGGCGGCTTACGCCGGCGACCTCCAGCACCGTCGCATAGAGGTCGTACAGGGAAACGAGCTGGCGGCGTCGTCCGCCCCCCGTGGTTCCGGCCGGCTTGATCAGGTACGGGATCTTCATGATTTCCTCGTACATGTGCAGCGCCTTGTTCTCCAGCCCGGCGTGACATCCGTGCGAATCGCCGTGATCGGCGACGAAGATGATGGTCGTCTCGTCGTACAGGCCGGTCTCCCCGAGGTAGGCCAGCAGCCGGCCTATCTGTTCGTCGATGCTGGACATGAACCCGTAGTAGTGCTTGAGCGCGGTCGCGAAGAACTCCCACGGCTTGTCGAAACGGCGCCAAACGTCGTGGATTCCGGGCTTGCCGGCCAGCGGATCGGCGAAGTTGGGCCAGGGCGGTATGGCCATATCCCGATACGGATCGAGGTGTCGTGTGGGCGCGTAGAACGGCGCGTGCGGGCCCCAGAGGTTGAGCTGAAAGTAGAACGGCTGGTCCACCGATCGGAGCCGCTCCAGATAGTGGATGGTGCGATCGACCAGAAAGAACTCGTTGGTCGATTCGACGGGCGAGGTGACCTCGCCCCAGCACGTATGGTTGGGATGCGTGTGCTCCTGGTACTCGTGCTCGACGACGAATTCGAGTCCGTTTGATCGCAGGTATTCCTGGAACAGCGGGTACTCGTAACCGCCGCCGCCGTGTCCGGGGAAGTCGTCCCCGATGAAGCCGCGCGTGGTCGGGAGCGCGTTCCCCTCGGTGAAGTACCAGGCCGGAAAAGGGGCCGTGTCGCTGCCCGGCTCGGTCCGGTCGAAGCCGAGATGCCACTTGCCGGTGTACCCGCAGCGGTAGCCGGCCGAAGCCAGGCGGCGGCTCAGGAGCTCCGGAGTGTCGGGCAGGTCGTGGACGCGGCATCCGTAGCCGCGTGTGTTCGTCTGGATGCCGTGGTGTGACGGTTGCAGCCCGGTCATCAGGCTCGCCCGGGCGGGAGAGCAGACCGCGCAGTTGGTGTAGCCGTTGTCGAATACGATGGCGTCCTCGGCGAAACGGTCGAGGTGAGGGGTCCGGCAGAGGCCGTCCGGGTCGTAGCCGGAGAGCGTGTCCGCCCGCTGCTGGTCGGTGAGGATGAGAAGGATGTTCTTGCCGTTCATGATTCGATCGATCCGCCGGCAGGCGAGGGGAGTCAGGCGGCTCCGGCTGCCGCCGCTCGCTCACGCGGGAACGCCGCCGCGGGCACCTCCGGGGCGAACTGGTAGTCGGGGTCGCGTTTCTGCCGTTCGAGGATCCCGTCGATCTGCGTCCAGGTCTCACGCAGGCCGCGCGTGCAGCGGGGCATGTCGTGCCGGATCAGCCGGTGCAGGCGTCCGAGCCGGTAGCACGGCACGGCGGCGTACATGTGGTGCTCGGTGTGGTAGTTCATATGCCAGTAGAGGAACTGCAGCGCCGGGCTCAGGTAGATCGTCCGGCAGCACAGCCGGAAGTCGGAGACGTTGTCCGTGAGGCCGATGTGCTGCGCCTCGTTGCACAGCCGCTGCAGCCAGCCGCCGAACACCTTCGGGAAGGTGATCACCAGCGGCACCACCCACAGGCCATGGGCGAGCGCCACGGCGGCGATGGCGAGGTGCCCGATGAGCAGGATGCAGTCCCAGTTGCGCCGCACCCGCCGGCGTTCGGGCGCGTTCGGCGGGAACAGATCGGCGATCCACGAGCCGTCCGGGCCGACGTAGCCGAATGCGGTCCGCGCGTAAGCGTGCAACTGCGTGGGTATGTAGGGCAGGTTGACCATCCCCCACTTCCAGATGCCCTTGAGGTCGAAGTCGCGCGGCAGCTCCACCTCGCGGTCGTCCGGCGGGTGCAGGGCGTACTTGTGGTGCTCGGCATGGCTGGCCCAGAACGCGTGATGGTTGTGCCAGCCCAGGAACGCGTAGACCCGCAGGAACAGCCGGTTGAGCCACTGGGTCCGGAACACCGAGTCGTGGACCAGCTCGTGAAAGCCGTTGACGATGAAGTGCCAGACGTGGCCGTTGACAAGCACCAGCACTGCCGTGACGTACCAGGGCCAGTGGAGCGAGGAGTAGATCGCCGTTCCGGACGCGGCCGCCAGCACGGCCAGGAAGCCCAGGGTTTGCGCGACCCCCAGGAGGTCGCTCCGCTGATTCAGCTTCTTGAGCTCGTCGCGCGGGACCGGGCAACGGTACCAGGCGATGCGGCTTCCCATGCAGGAGGAGCCTACGCGGAGGCCCCGGCGGGCGTCCAGATCGTTACGGCGCGCGGTCCCACCAGCGGTGGATGCAGTCGGCGGTGTGGCGGGCGACCGCCTCGCGCCGGGTGGCGCTCCAGCCGCTCTCGATCACCGTGATCAGGCCGTCGTAGCCGTGCCGCCTGCAGGCGGAAAGGATCGCCGGCCAGTCCTGCACGCCGTGCGCGTCCGGCAGCGCGTTGACCCAGCCCTGGCCGCCGTGTTCCAGGAACGGCGTCTCGTCGCCTGCGGCGGGCCGGAATGAGTGCACCAGCACGTTGCGCGTGTGCGGCAGCAACGAGGAAATGCAGCCCAGGTAGTCCTCGCCGGCCATGCGCAGGTGCGCAGAGTCGTACAGCAGGCCGTAGTTACGATGGCCTACCTGCGAGAGCATGCCGCGGGTGCCGGATACCGTCTGCAGGGCGGTGCCCACGTGGTTGTTGCCGGCCAGCACGACATCGTGTGCCTGCGCCCGCTCCGCGGCCTCGCGCAGCCAGGCGGGATCCGAGCTGACCTTCAATAGCCGGCAGCGCAGGTCGCCGCAGAGCTCCAGGTACCGGTCCAGGAACGCGTCGCGTTCGTCACCGCCGGCAGGCAGTCCGCGCGCGGTCAGGCAGGTCACGGTCAGCCCCTCGCCGCGGACGGTGTCCAGCAACTCCCTGCGGCGCGCAGGCGGGGCATCCGGCGCGATCTGGGTACGGCGCAGCTCCACGCCGCGGTATCCGCCCGCGCGCGCGATCCCGCAGAACCGCGCGAGCGGGACCGACTGCGCCCGGTAACGGTCCTCGAAGAGAAATCCGCTCAGCGCCAGGAGCACGGTCGCGAACCGCCCTACGCCAGCGCCGCGCGCACCTCTGCGCCAAGCCGCTTGTAGGCGGTGTCGTCGTTCGCGTGCCGGTAGCGCCACGCGCCCCGCCAGCCGGTTTCCCGCTGAATGCCCAGCAGGTCGACGCAGATCGCGAAGCCCGCTCCGTAGATGGCCAGCCCGAACGCGTCGCCCTGGGGCACGGACGGGGCCATGTCCCACTTCAACCAGGTCGGGATGCAGTGGTCGGGGTAGCTCGCCAGCCCCTCGTCGGACTGCAGGCGGGTGTCGAGGATGAAGGCGATCCGGTGTGCGGCGAGCTTCAGGATCTCCTCCCGGCGGTAGCCGGGGGCGTGGTCGTTCGCCGCCGCCAGGTCGTAGAACGCATCGAACTCCTCGCACGGGAACAGGTCATCGTCGTACTCGGGGTGGTACATCTTTGCCAGAACCGCGTCGATCAGCGTTTCGGCGCGCGGGACCGTCAGTCCCATCGGCTCTAACACCGCGATGAGGATCTTGAAGGTGGTCTGGATTCCCGGTCCCCAGAAGCCGGTGCGCGGATCCTGCCGCGAATACACCCAGCGCAGGCACTCCAGCAGCGGGTCGATCGGAGTGGTGCCGGCCAGGTGCCAATCCGCGAGGCGCTTGGTCATGCGGCCGATCCAGCTCCAGTTGGGCTCGACGCCCTTGATCCAGGGAAGGACCCGCTCGGGCTCGTCCTGCTGCGGCCAATCGGGCGGTGGCGGGATCTGCAACTGGTCGACGCCGTCCACGCCGTAGCCGCGCAGGCAGCCGTGGGAGTACTGGTTCATCGCTTCCTTGTGGGCGGCCGTGGGCGGCCACGGCTCGGCGTCGTCGTCCCAGATCGGCGGCTTGTAGGCGAGCAGTGCCGGGTCCTCGTAGCTGCCCGGCGCCACCTGCAGCGACTCGATCCACCGGCGGCCGAGCCGCTGCTGCTCGTCGTCGAGCACCCGGTCCAGGATGCCGGCCTCCTTGAGCTGTCCCAGGATGTAGTTGGTGGCGGCCACGTTCGCGTCGCGGAGCGAATCGACCGCCCAGCGCATCCGGAACGGCGCCAGCGGATCGCGCACCGCCTCGGCCCAGCGCACGAAGCCGTCGGTCGCCGCCATGAGCCGCTCCACCCCTCCCGCTTTCAATTGCTCCAGGTCCTGCTTCAGAAATGACGTGTCCATAAGATATAGCGTACCCTGTGAAGAGCGGTGGCCGGCAGTGAGCATGCGGACGCCATCCTCACCCCGCACGCCGTGTCTCAGATGCGGCGCCGCGGGATCACCGAACAGGCCGTCCGTGCGCTGCTGGCGTCACCGGGGCAAGTGCTGGAGGTGCGACCGGGTCGTATCGTGTTGCAGTCGCGTCTGGGCGTCGGTGCGACGAGCCGGCTGCTTCGCGTGTTCGTGGACGTCGATCGCGTACCCGAGGAGGTCGTGACGGTCTATCTCACGAGCCGTGTGGCACGATACTGGAGTCAAGATGAAAACGACCTATGACGTCAGGACAGACTCATTGACCGTAATCCTGCGGGAGGACGTACCTATCGCTGAGAGCGATGAGGACAAGCCGGGCGTGATCCTTGACTATGACGAAGACGGGAACCTCGTGTCTCTCGAAGTCCTTGACGCTTCCCGGAGGGTGACTCAAGCGCAGACCATGGAGTTCCAGACCACGGAGTAGCACCACGGAGGGTCCTGACTCGCGTCGACGGCGAAGGTCGACGATCTCATAATACCCTCGGCCGATGCGCGAACGCTTGACGACAGTCGCGTAGCTCTATGCAGCACGTGTCTCCGTGGCCGATCGGCCCCGACCAGGTCGATGATCTCCTGAGGGCCATCCGTCCCCTGCGCGTGGCGGTGATCGGCGACTTCTGCCTCGACGTCTACCTGGTGCTCGACCCGGCCGCCGCCGGGATCTCCGTCGAGACCGGCCTGCCGACCCGGCCGGTCGCCGAGCAGCGCTACTCGCTCGGCGGCGCCGGCAACGTGGCAGCCAATCTCGCCGCCCTTGGCTGCGCGGAGGTGCGCGCCTTTGGCGTGATCGGCGAAGATCCGTTCGGGGCGGAGATGGCGCGCATCCTGCGGCGCACCGGGATCGACACCGGCGGCCTGCTGACCCAGGGCGCGGAGTGGGACACCTGCACCTATACCAAGGTGCTCGAGTCAGGAGAGGCCGGGCACCGCGAGTCCAACCGCATCGACTACGGCACCTTCAACCGCCTCGGGTCCGGGACCGCGGACCGGCTGGCCGCCCGGCTCGCCGGCGCGCTCGCGGGCGGGCGCGTCGATGCGGTGATCATCAACCAGCAAGTCCGGCACGGCGTGCACACCGAGCGGCTGCGCTGCGGCTTGCAGAACCTGATCCGCCGGCACCCGGACACGCCGTGGGTGACCGACAGCCGGGACTTCGCGGGCGATTTCGCGGGCACGGTCCTGAAGCTCAACGAAGCCGAAGCCGAAGCCGCGGCCGTGGCGGAGGGCGCGCTCGGCTCGGGCGGCCCGGCCCGGCCCTCTCATGCGGCCGCGCGCGAGTTGTTCCGGCGCTGGGGAAAGCCGGTGTTCGTGACCCGGGGGGACCGGGGCTGCCTGGTCTGCGACGCCGGCGGAGTGATCGAGCTGCCGGCGCCGGACTGCCTGACCGACATCGACCCGGTCGGCGCGGGCGACGCGTTCCTGGCCGGCCTGACCGCCGCGCTGGCGGCCGGCCGTGACCCGCGTGCGGCGGCCGCGTTCGCTGGGCTGGCGGCGGGCGTCACCGTCACCAAGCTGCACCGCACCGGCACCGCCTCGCCCCGTGAAATAGCCGAGTTGGCGCGCCGGCAGACAGGCTGCCACGACCGCTCGGGTACCCCGCAGAAAGGGCGTGATGGCTGAAACAACCGGCGTGGGTCGGGTCGTCCATCGTGGTATGCTGCGGCGCTCATTCGTGAGGGAACATGGCTGTCGATAGTGCCGCGGCCGCACGCTGGGTAGTCGCCCGACAGGCACGGCGGCGCGAGGCGCTCCGCCGTCGGCTGCAGTCCGCGCAGCGAGACGCGGCCCGGATCATCGCCACGATCGCCGCGGAATACCGGCCACGGCGCATCTACCAGTGGGGATCGCTCGTCCATACCGAGCGTTTCGCGGAGATCTCCGACATCGACATCGCCGTCGAAGGGATGAGCTACGACGAGCACCTCCTCGCGACCATCCGGTCCCTGGCGGATGAGATGACCGACCTGCACGTCGATCTGGTCGTCATGGAGCGGCTCGATCCGGGGAGGGCCGACCTCATCCGGCGCTTCGGCACAGTGGCATGGCATGCCGCCGGCCATGCCTGAACGCGGCCTCGATGAGCTGATCGCGGAACTCGCGCAGGCACGGGAGCGCCTGCAGGCGATCTACGCGAAGCTCGGCCATGCCCGGGAAACGACGCTGCCGCGCATCGGCCGCACCGATGACGCCGCTCTGGTCGTTGCCGGCTACCTCGAAACCTACTACACGGTCCTGGAGACCTTCTTCGTCCGCGTATCCGGCTACTTCGAGAACAACCTGCCGCCGGGGCGCTGGCATACGGCTCTTTTGGAGAACATGACGCTCGACATCGAAGGGCTACGGGCCAGGGTCGTTGGCGAGCGCAATCTGGTTCGCCTGCGCGAGTTGCTCCGGTTTCGCCACTTCCGTCGCTACTACGTGGAGATGGAGTACGACTGGGCTCGCATCGACTTCCTGCTCACGACCCTGGACGATGCACACCCGGTCGTGCTGGGCGATCTTGAAGCGTTCGACGCGTTCCTCCGCGACGTTCGCGACCGCACCGGCAACGGATAGCGTTCGAGACCTGAGAGGTCGCCTTCGAGAACACTATTTCCTCGCCGATTCGGCCTACTTTCCGTCGGAGGTCGCCCCCTCGGCCGGCAACCGCCGCTTGCGCCGCATGCGTTCGTAGGACTCCGGTGTTCCATCGTGGAACGAGCCGAACCACCGGTCGAACGGAATGGCTGACGCTCCGTAGTTGCACTCGAAGTGGCGATGGTGCAGGTAGTGGAAGTAGTTGTCGATCGAGATCCGCTTGTCGGTGTCTTTCTTGAGTACGAGTTCATCGAACCCGGCGTGTCCCAGCGCGGGACCGATGGCGGGACGCTGCATCAGATACAGCATGTGGATCGGATGGGACGGCACCACCAGCAGGATGATCCAGCGGGTGAAGTAGAGCAGGTGCTCGATCGGGTGCATCGACAGCCCCGACCACGGGCCGACGTTGGTGTTGCGATGATGCAGGTAATGGGCGGCCTTGTAGATCGGCTTCCAGTGCGAGATGCGGTGGACGAGGTAGAAGTGAAGGTCGTGCCAGAAGGGCAACACCGCGAAGAACGCCAGGTGCCACACGGGATTCGTGCGGAGCTCCGCGAACGGCAACAAGCCGTGGCCGTATGCCCAGAGCAGCAGAACCTCGTACAGCGTCCAGATGGTCGCGCCGCTGGCGATGCTCCAGAACATGTTGTCCCACGTCTGGTTGTTGAACAGGAATGCCTTGCTCTTCGTGCTCGGCCAGCGCTTGTTGTATTTGAAGCGCGTGCCCTGTGAGCGCCGCCAGTAGAGCACCACGTGCCAGACGCCGGCGAGCACCAGCAGCATCGCCACGTTGCGGGCGTACATCGGCAGGATCCAGCCGGCGCGCAACTGGGCGAAGGTCGTCAGGTCGGGAGCGCCCGGTTGCAGGAATCGCCAAGTGAGCCAGGCGAGCCCGTAGTAGAAGGCCGCGCCGAACGGCCACAGGAAGCCCGGAAACCCCAGCAGGTAGCGCAGCAGCTTCTTCGGCTGCGGCGGCCAGACGAAGGGCTGGCCCTTCTGCAGCACCCTCGGCACCCATTCGCCTCTGGCGTCTCGAGCCGCCGTGCCGTCGTCGACGGGAGCGCTTGGTTCTGCCTGCACACGAGCCTGAACGGTTTCAGCCATCACCGAACGATGTTCCGCATGCGCGATGCTGTCAACGGCGCGGGCGATGGCGCAGGCCTGGTGCCCGGCTCAGACGGCGAGGAACCCCCCGTCCACCGGCACGATGGCGCCGTGCACCATGTCGGCCAGATCGCTGAGCAGGTAGGCCACGGCGTGCGCCACGTCCAGCGGCCGCGCGAACCGGCCGCGCGGGATGCGAGCCATCATCGGCTCGCGTTTGGCCGGGTCGCTCCACGCCAACTCGGCCATCGGCGTCAGCGTGACGGTGGGATTGACGGCGTTCACGCGGATGTCGTGCGGTCCCAGCTCCAGCGCCATCACGCGGGTGAGCTGGTCCACGGCGCCCTTTGCGGCGCAGTAGGCCGCGTGATCGGCCAGCCCCCGCATCGATGCCTGACTCGACAGGTTGACGATCGCCCCGCCGCCGCGCTCGATCATGCCGCGCGCGATCACCTGCGTGACGATCAGGACGGCGCGGACGTTGACCGCCATCGTCGCGTCGAAGGCGTCGACGGTCGTCTCCAGCAAGGGCTGCGGAATGGAGATGCCGGCGTTGTTGACCAGCAGATCGACGGAGCCGGCCTGCTCGGCGGCACGCCGCGCGTCCCGCGCCTCGCTCAGATCCGCGACGATCGTGCTGCAGCCTGTCTCGGCGCGGAGGGTGTCCAGATCCTCCGCGGTGCGGCTCAGCGCCGTGACCTGCGCCCCGAGCTTGCCGAGCAGCCCGGCGATTTCGCGCCCGATCCCCTTCCCCGCGCCCGTCACCAGCGCGCGCTTGCCGCGGAAGTCGATCTCCATGGCGCCCATCTGCTTGCCCCTCAGCCGGCGTCGAGTTCGATCTGCACCTTGACGCTGTCCGGCGGCATGGCGCTCGCGAAGTCGAACGCGCTCACGCTCTGCTCGAACGCGAAGGTGTCGGTGATCAGGGGTTTCACGTCGATGCGGCCGCTCGCCATCAACGCCAGCGCCCGCGGATAGACGTGGGCGTACCGGAAGACGGTCTCGAACCGCGCCTCCTTGACCTGAGCCGCCACCACGTCGAGGGCGACCGGCTCTCCCGGCATGCCGATCAGGACCACCCGGCCCCCCGGAGCCAGCGGTTCGAGCACGCCCGCGGCAGCCGCCGCGCTGCCCGAGCACTCGAACACGATGTCGGCGCCCCAGCCGTCGGTGAGGCCGGCGGTTACCGCCGCCAGATCCTCCTGCGCGGGGTTCACGGTGGTGACCGGACCGAGCGTGGCCGCCAGCTCCAGCTTGGGCTGCACCGGGTCGGCGATCACGATACGGCTGCACCCGCCGGCCAGCGCCGCCAGCGCCGTGACCATCCCGATCGGCCCGGCGCCGATCACCACCGCAACATCGCCCGGCCGGATGCGGGCCTTGTTGGCGGCGTGCATCCCGACGGCCAGCGGCTCGACCATCGCCGCCTCGTCGAAGCCGACGTTATCGGGAATCCGGAAGGTGAACGCCGCCGGGTGGACGACCGACGGCCGGAGCACGCCGTGCACGGGCGGCGTCGCCCAGAAGCGCACCGCGGGATCGAGATTGTAGATGCCCAGGCGGGACGCCCTGCTGGCGGGGTCGGGGATGCCCGGCTCCATGGTCACGCGATCGCCGGCGTGCAGGTGGCGCACCGCCGTGCCGACTTCGGTCACGACGCCCGCGGCCTCGTGGCCGAGCACCATCGGCGCGTCCACCACGAACGGCCCAATGCGCCCGTGCTGGTAGTAGTGCACGTCGCTGCCGCAGATCCCCACGGTGCTGACGGCGATGCGCACGTCGCCGGCCGCCAGCGGCTCATCGAGATCGATCTCGCGCAAGGCGAGTTGCCGTTTCCGCTCGAGCACCAACGCTTGCATACGCCCTCCTCCAGCCCGCGTGCAAGGATAGTGACGCAATGAAGCTCTGGTACAGAAGCTCTGGTACAGAAGCTCTGGTACAAGGCCCCCGCGGAACCCTGCCGATTGAGGACGGCGCACGGCTAGGTATCATCGAAGCTTCTGCGATTTCCGCGAATCCAGATTTCCTGTATTATGGCATTGTGAAGACCGTCATCAACGTAACGAAGCGGGGCGTTCTGACACTCCCGGTGAGATTCAGGAGACAGCTTGGCCTCACCGGCGACAATCTGGTGATCGCTGAATCGACTCCGGAAGGAGTGTTGCTGCGGCCAGCCGTTGCGCTGCCGATCGAGATCTACACGGATGAACGAGTGCAAGAGTTCGACGAATCAGAGGCGGAGCTGGCGGCTGAATTCGACTCCGAGGTCAAGCGGCCCGGTTAGGTGAGGATATTCCTCGATGCGAATGTCCTGTTCTCCGCTGCCCAGACCGACGGTGCCGTGCGCAAGCTCATCACCCGTTTGCACGAATCAGACCACCAGTTGGTTGCGGATGCGCATGTGTGGGCGGAAGCCAGGCGAAACCTGGTCGCACGATACCCATCAGCGCTTCCCGCTCTCGATGCACTGACCGAAACGATCGAGGTCTCCCCGCTCTATGGCGGCGATCAAGGTGTGGGAGGCTTGCCAATCGACGACAAGGACAAGCCGATTCTTGCCGCGGCCATCACCCTCGACTGCCGTGCGCTCATCACCGGCGACCGCACCCACTTCGGTCACCTGTTCGGGACAGCCGTGCGGGGCGTCACGATCTACAGCCCGGCGCTCGCCGCTCGAGCGCTACTGCGTTGAGGGGCGCGGCAGACGTAGTGACGGAGGTGACGCCACCATGAGCGAGACGCTCTACAACGGAATCGTCCTGCCTGAGCCGTGGCCGCCGCGCCACGTCGATCCGAATTCGCGCGATCCGCTGCCGGTTCCGTATCTGGAGCGTCCGCCCGAGGTGATTCCGATCGACCTGGGCCGGCAGCTCTTCGTCGACGACTTCCTGATCTCCGCGACGACGCTGGAACGCCGGTTCGGCCGGCCCGAGATCCACCCGAGCAGCCCGGTCCTGGTGCCGGCGACGCCGCACGAGTTGGACCGCGGGCAGTGCCCGATGGCGGCTCCCTTTAACGATGGCCTGTGGTACGACCCCGCCGACCGGCTCTACAAGCTGTGGTACCTGTCGGGCTGGATGTCCACGACCGCCCTGGCCACGAGCGGCGACGGACTCGAGTGGGAACGCCCGGAGCTGGACGTGGAGCCCGGCACCAATCTGGTCTGGCCGCGCAGGCCGACCTACGGCCGCGACGGCTGCGCCGTCTGGCTGGACCCGCATGCCGCCGATCCGGAGCAGCGCTACAAGATGTTCCAGTTCTATCGCGCCGGCGACCCCCGGGCGGGCCGCGGCGAGGAGGGGTGGCTGCAGACCTCGCGCGACGGGATTCACTGGTCGAAGCCGGTGATCACCACGCCGGTCGGCGACAACACCTCGTTCTTCCACAATCCGTTTCGCGGGAAGTGGTGCATGAGCGTGCGCCGCAGTTACGAGGTGATCGGGGCGGACGGGCGCAGCGATTCCACGCGCATGCGGGTCTACACCGAGTCCGACGACTTCCTCGGCGGAGCGGTCTGGAATCGCGACCGCGACGAGGTGTGGTGGCAGCGTACGGACCACGCCGACCTGCCGGACCCCACGCGGCCCGACCACCTCGTGGCCCTCTACGACCTGAACGTGACCCCGTACGAGAGCCTCCTGATCGGCCTCTTCGCCATCTTCCGCGGTCCCGAGAACGACATCTGCAGGGCGGAGGGCGTGCCCAAGCTGATGGACCTGGAGCTGGGCTACAGCCGTGACGGGTTCCATTTCAGCCGGCCGGACCGCACCCCGTTCCTGGCCTCTTCACGGAGGACCGGCGACTGGAACCGCGCCTACCTGCACGCCGCCGGTGGGATCTGCGTGGTGGTCGGGGATGAGCTGCGGTTCTACTTCGCGGGCTTCTCCGGCGAGTCGCCGACCCTCGGCCCCGGGCAGGCCGGCGAGCACGGCATCAACAAGCACCGGATGTACGCCGGGGCCAGCACCGGGCTGGCCACGCTGCGCCGCGATGGCTTCGCTGCCATGGCGGCGGACGATGAGCCGGGGTCGCTGACGACCCGTCCGCTCTCGTTCAGAGGCGCTCACCTGTTCGTCAACGCCGCCTGCGCGGACGGGGAGCTGCGCGTCGAGGTGCTGGACGCGAGGGGCGAGGTGGTGCCGGGATACTCGGCCGCCGATTGCGTGCCCCTGGCCGGCGACTCCACCCGCCACCGGATGACGTGGCGGGGTGACGTGAGCCTGGCGCGGCTCTCCGGCCGGCCGGTGCGCTTCCGGTTCCTTCTGCGCCGGGGAGCGCTGTACGCCTTCTGGGTGTCCGGGAGCCTCCGGGGAGAGAGCTCAGGCTACGTCGCCGCCGGAGGACCCGGCTTCGACGGACCCACCGACGCGGTCTGATTGACGAGGCTTTGGAAACCGGGCACCGTCGCGGCATGGCAACGGAAACACTGGTCAGAGCGGCGCCGAACGGCTCCGCCACGCTCGCTCAGGCCGATGTCGACTCATTTCACGAGAACGGCTTTCTGCGGATTCCGTCCGTGTTCACGCCCGAAGAGAGCCAGGCGCAGGCGGACGACCTCGACCGCCTGGCCCGCGAGTGGGCGACCGTCGACCGACGCTGGCCGGGCCCGTGGCGCAAGGTCTACATGGACGAGGAGGAGGAGCAGGGTGCCAAGCTGGAAGCGATGCACGAGCTGCACTTCTACTCCCGGGCGTGGCTGGACACGGTGACCAGTCCGAAGCTGATCGCATGCCTGGTGCCGCTCCTCGGGCCCGACATCGAGCTGCATCACTCGGTCATGCACACCAAGCCGCCCGGGGGCCAGGTGTTCCCGCTGCACCAGGATCATCCGTTCTACCCGCACGACGACGGACGCTACCTCGACGTGCTGGTGCACCTCGACGACACCTGCCACGAGAACGGAGAGATCCGCTTCCTGGCCGGATCACACACGCAGGGTGCGCTCGAGCACATCACCGGCACGGAGGAGGAGCCCTCGGCGCCGCACCTGCCGACCGACGAGTACCGGCTGGCGGACTCGGTCGCGGTGCCGGCCAAACGGGGCGACATCGTCGTGTTCAGCTACTACACCGTGCACGGCTCCTATATCAACCGGACGGACCGGCCGCGGCGCATGGTCCGCGTTGGCTACCGGCATCCGCACAACCCGCCGAGCGACGGCGCGGTCGGCAAGCCCGGCATCCTGGTGTCCGGCTACCGCGAGCGCCGCGGCGAGGAACCGTTGCTGTTTTAGCTGAGACCCGTCTGATGCTGTCTCAGGAACAGATCGACTTCTACCACGCCAACGGCTACCTGGCGGTCGATAACGTCATCTCTTCGGGGGTAGTCGAAGAGCTCCGGCGCGTCACCGACGAATTCGTCGAAAGGTCGCGCGAGGCCACCGAGCACACCGATGTCTTCGACCTCGAGCCGGGACACTCCCGTGACGCACCGAAGCTGCGCCGCCTGAAAAGCCCGGTCCTCCAGCACGAGGTCTACCGTGACATGCTCGGCCACAAGGACATCCTCACCAGGGTCTCGCAGCTCATCGGATACGGCCTGCGGTGCAACGGCGACAAGCTCAACATGAAGCTCCCCGAATTCGGGAGTCCGGTCGAATGGCATCAGGACTGGGCGTTCTATCCGCACACCACCGACGACCTGCTCGCCGTCGGTGTCTGCATCGACGATATGACGGTCGACAACGGAGCCCTCCTGGTGCTTCCCGGATCGCACCGGGGTCCGGTCTACGACCATCACCTCGACGGCCGCTTCTGCGGCGCCATCACCGATCCCGCCTTCTCCGACGAGGGCGCCGTGCCCGTCGAGCTCGCGGCCGGCGGCATCTCGATTCACCATGTGCGGACCGTCCACGGCTCCACGCCGAACCGGTCCGAGCGGCCGCGTCGCCTGCTTCTCTTGCAGTACTGCGCGATCGACGCCTGGCCCCTCGTCCACTTCAAGGACTGGGATGCGTTCAACGAGACCATCGTCCGCGGAGAGCCGACGAACGTGCCGCGCGTCGAACGTGTGCCGGTCCGCATGCCCATGCCGGAAGCGCTCCATGCGGACGTCATCTACGAGCTGCAGACGGTCCTGACCGATCGCAAGCTCGCCTGACAGACGGGGAGCGTCTATCGATACGCGTCCCTTGCGGTGCTCGATCGTCACCATAGACACCACCCGGCCGTCCTCGTGGACGGTGTAGAAGCTGCGATAGTTCCCGATCCGGTACCGCCAGACTCCCGCGGCGAACCCACGGAGCTTCCTGATATTGGCGCCAGAGGATGGCTGGGTTCGAATCTGCGGGTACACGTGGCTGCGCAGCTTGGCCCGGATCGCGATTGCCTGCCGGCCTGGCAGCCCGTCAAGTTTCGACAGGAACTCGTCCGTCTCGAACAGCCGGTATTCAGACGTATCTGCCACGTCTCTCCTTGGCGTCATCCAGACCCCGGCCGATGCTTTCGTTCAAGGGCTGGTTCCCGCGGATCTCCAGCATTTCGAACTCGTCGACATGCTCTTCCAGCTCCAGGTACCGGAGCGTCGCGGTTTCGATGAAGTTGGAGAGGGGGCGATTGTCTCTCTCGGCGAGGGTGCGAAGGCGCTCGTACACCGAGTCCTTGAGTCTCAGGGTCACTGTTCTTGACATCCACTCCTCCACGAGTTGTATGCGACACTCATAGAATACATTGTATTGCAGACGAATACAGTCGAAGGCAATCGGGCGAGGATCGGCAGTCCTGCTGACCTACAGACGCGTGCGGTCAGGCGATGTAGTGACTGGGGGTCCTGGTGGCTTCGTACCGCGCCGTGGGATCGGCGTTTCTGACGGCGGCGGGGATCTCCGCGGTCCACCAGCTTGGCGGCTCCGGGAACGAGAACGCGTCGTGCCAGGCCAGCAGCAGGGTGCGGCGCCGGTCGCTCCGGTTGGGCCACGCCGCATGCAGCAGGCGGGCGTCGGCGATCAGCAGGTCTCCGGCTCCCAACAGCACGTCCACGGCATCGGCATAGTCGGCGAAGGCGGGATGTGACAGGTCCTCCAGGGCCTGCAGCTCCTCGCCATGGGCGTCGGGCAGGATGTCGTGCAGGCGATGGCGTGTGCGGTGACTGCCGGGTATGACGCGCAGACAGCCGTTCTCCCGCGTCGTGTCGACCAGGTAATAGGAGAGGAAGATCCGGGTCGGCCAGGGAGTTGCCGCCCGCGGGCTGTCCCACTGCATGAAGTCCTGGTGCCAGTAGAGCGGCGGTCCGTGCGTGGGCTTGGACAGGATGATGAGCACCTCGTCCGAGTGCAGGTTCTCCAGCCCGATCTCCCGGCACACCGCCAGTTGCGCCGGCAGGTCGATCGTCCGCGTCGCCATCGGGTGGAGGAAGCGCCGCGGATCGTCCTCCGCCCGTTGCCGCTGGTCCGGCGCCATGGCCGACCAGCCGCGTTCGGTGTACACGAACAGATCGCTGCCCTGATAGCGAATCTCATAGCGTACGCGGGTGCGTGCGAAGATGCCGTCCGACCACGCGCGCAACTCTTCCACCAGCTTCGCCGGCATCACCCGCGGAATCGTCGTGTAGCCGCGCTGAATCAGTTCCTCTCTCTTGGCCAGGGCCTCCGCAGGGGACAGGATCATCGGGCTCATCCTATCGTGTCGGACATGGTCCTTCACGCTCGGTGCAGCCGATGACCTCCTCGACAGACAGCGAAGCCAGGCTCCTCACGGATGCCGAGGTGCGGCGGTTCATCGTCGACGGGTTTCTGGTGCGGCAGGTGGACGAGCTTGGCCCGGGCTTTCACCAGGAACTCTATCGCCGTGCGATCGAGCGCAGGCCGAGCAGCGGGCTGAGTGACGAGGTCGACGCCTGCATGCCGGAGCTGCACGCGGTGCTGAACGGCCCCACCATGCGCGGAGCGCTCCGGGGCATCCTGGGACCGGGCTACCTGCGGCATCCCCATTCCGGGGCCACGGTCGACCCTGTCGAGGTCGCGTCGCCCGCGTCGCCGCCGTTCGATCAGGGCTGGCACCGCGACAGCTACTGGGGCGTCCAGCGCGTCCGTCACCACCGGCCTCGCTGGTTGCTGTGCATGTACTACCCGGCTGCCATCGACCTGACGATGGGGCCGACCGCAATCGCACCCGGATCGCAGTACTACTCCCTTCCCGCGGACGGCGACGGCAGCGCCCGCCCGCCGGATCGACCGATTCGCCACGACCGGATCGACGATCCGCAGCGCCTGATGCAGGGTGATGATCTGGCCGCGCGCGATCGATTGCTGCGAGCGGCCATCGAGTCGATCGATCCGGCGATGCGCGAGCTGCCGATGACCGTGGAAGCCGGCAGTGTCTGCTTCTTTCACTACGACATCTACCACCGCCGGATGCGCCGCGCAGCGGGAGCGGCCGGAGCCCCGCGGGTCATGTTCAAGTTCCTGTATGACTCCGGGCAGGCTCGGCCCCACCCTTCGTGGGATCACCGGAATGGCGTCACGGCGTGGGCGCACGAGCATGACGGCGTTCCTCCCGCGCTGGCCGCGTCGATCTGGTCGTTCATGCTTGGCGAGAGCAAGGCGACGATAGGTCCGCGGAACGCCGGCGGCTCCGCTCCTTCCGCGCCGGTCAGCGTGACGATCGACGCGCTGCTGCGCGGCAGGACGGAAGTCGCGCGTATGGCGGCGGCCTACGAACTGGCGCAGTCCGCGCGCGCGGGAAGCAAGGAGTCGGTTGCCGGGCTCATCCAGGCGCTCCGCCATGGCGGCGAGGCGGCCCAGCGCGCCGCCATGCACGGATTGACCGCCGCGGGAAGCGCCGCGGTCGAACCGCTCATGGCGATTCTGGCCGAGCCCGATGTCGATGAGCATGTCGCCTGCTGCGCGGTGCATGCCCTCGGCGAGGCAGCCGCGGAGCCGTCGCCGGAGATGGTGGACGCAGTCGCGAGCGTCATGGATCGGGTCTCTCTCGAGATCGACGCCGCGGTCCGCGGGTTGGATGGCTGGCCGGCCGGCGGCGGCGGCCATCCCCCCGCCAGCGGGTTCGGCCGCCTGTCACCGAACCCGAAGGAACGCCAGGCGTGGACGCCGAAGCTGCTGCACGCCACGTGTGTCCAGGCGCTCGGGCTGATGGGGCAGCGCGCCGCGAAGCCGGGCACACACGCTGTCCTCGGGGCCATCGTCGAGCGCTGCGTGGGGTGCCTGAACGCGCCGGAGCCGGGCGGCGGCAACCCTGACTACGCGGAAGACTCCCCGCTGGGCCGCGGCCTCATGTCTCGCCAGAACGCCGCGCTGGCGCTGCGCATGCTCGCCACCGCGAGCGAAACCGTTGAGGGACGGCTACGCCAGGCGACAGCCGACGCGTGCCGGCGTGCTCTGACCGATGCGGACCGCTTCCTGGCGGGCTACTGTCGCGACACCCTGGCTGCCATCGGGGAGCTCTCGTAGCGACGATCCCCTGATTGACAACGGCCGCCGAACGGAGCCCCATGCGGTGTGGGCCGGTACCTCGCGGGGCGCGCCGGGTGGGCAGGAGCCTTCCGCGCTTCGAGCGGACCGGCTGCCCGCTGGACCCGAAGCACACCGCGGCTCTGCTGTTCTGGATGCGCTGTTCTGGATGCGCGTGAACGGCTCCCTCGCGCACGGCGCCCGTGCCACGACGGCCCCCGACTATCTGGTCCGTTGCCTCACCCGCGGCACCCATGCCCTCGACCCCACCATCGCCCACGGGTGGGGCATCTACGACGTGGCAGGCGGCGACTGGGACCGCGCGGCCCTCTGCGCGGCGGTGGCCACAGGCGAGCACGCGACGGTCCGCGAGGCGAGCGCCGCGCTCCTCGGCCACGAACATTCCTGCTGAAGCGGGCGCCTCCTTCCATACGAACGATCGGGTTCTGCTACCGGGGATCCTCTCGCAGACGCTGCGCCCAATATCCAGGCCGCTTCTGCATCGGCAATCGCGGCGTCGAGGTACTCAAGATTCCGAGTCACGACCAGCGGCAGCGATTATTCGGCGACGCGCCTCCGCCCATGGCACAGTCCTGGCTATCCCGGCGTTCAACCGCTGTAACCGTCGCTGAATCTCGACCGACCACGCCGCTTCGACACCGGCATCGATCTTGTGGTCAAGGCTCTCGATCAACTTGCCCGGCGAGCGCCGCCCGTTCCTCGACGGGGAGTTCATTCCAGTCGGACCGTAGCATAGGCGCCGCGAGTTCATGTCGCGTCGAGCCTTGCAGCCATATGCTTGGCTGCGGTCAGCAAATCGGCTGCGAATGCTCGCCGGCGGAGACCGTGTCCTGGACGTCGCGGCGGAACACCCAGGTGCCCTCGCTCACGTAGTGAACGGCGAACGCCAGCCGGTCACGGGTGGCCGACTTGTTGGCGTAGGAGCCGTGGATGGTCATGCCCGTGAAGAACACCCCCGATCCGCTCGAGACGGTCAGGCGGCGGATGTCCAGCGAGTCGACGTCGTCGACCTCGAACGAGTACATCTCCTGGATCCACTCCCTGCCGTCGCGATCGCGCATCTCGTAGTCCTTCCGCCAGCTTCGGTGCTCGGCGGAGGCCGCCTGATGGGTGTCGTGCAGCGGGTTGCGGTGCGATCCCGGAACGACGCACAGGCCGCCGTTGCCGGGGTCGGCATCGCTGATCGCGACCCAGCAGGCCATAAGCGTCGCAGGTTCCGTGGGAAGGTAGCGCTGGTCCTGGTGGAGCGAGATTCCCTGCGCTTCCTCCGGGGAGCGGTCGGCATACTTGGCCAGGTACATGGACTGCACGATGTACGGCGTGGCGCCGAGGAGCTGGCAGGCCACCCCGGCGACGTTCGGGTGGCGTGCCACGTAGCCGCGCATCGGATCCTCCATGTGCGCCCGTAGCCCGAGGCCGAGCTTCGCGTTACCCGACGCCTCGTGGTCGACGAATGCCTGCACCTCGTCGGCGCTGAGCAGGTCAGGTATGACCACGAAACCGTCCCGCCGGTACTGCGCGGTCTGTTCGCTGCTGAGCTCGATCATCGGTGGACCTCCTTAGCGGGTGTCGGGCTGCCAGATCGGGTTCGCGCGCGCCTCGAAGAACCCCTGGTTGGTCGGTGTCAGCTTCCAGATCTCCACGCTGCGGAACGTGGTGGGAGCCACCTTGTCGCTGCGGCCGAAGACGTATCCCCGCATCTGGTTGCCGCCGGCGCGGTACCCCATGAACACGCTCAGCGCGGCCTGACGGCCGTTGGCGAACACCTCCACCAGGTACTTGTCGACGAAGATGCGCAGCTCCAGGTCCTCGCCGGCCGGCAGATCGGCGACGGCGAAGGGCGCCTCGGTGGCGCCGACGCAGAGCGTGCCGGTCTCCGGCCGCAGCAGGATGAGGAGCCCCTCATCGCGGTCATCGGCGAACAGCCGGACCCCGAATCGCTTCCGTTGCGCCTGCGCGCGGTCGACGGTGATGCGTATTTCGAACGCATCGCCGTCCAGGTCGGCGATGCTCGCGCTCGCGCAGGGTGCAGCGTCCCGTCCCGCGTCCCGGTGGGTGAACGTCACGTCGCGGATCGTGACGGGGTCATGGCGCAGCGACTCCAGCTCCCTGAGCGGCTCGATGCGCAGGCTGCCGTCGTCATGCAGGCTCAGCTCGCGCGGCAGGGACTGCACCGTCCGCAGGTCGATCGCGGGGTCGGCGGTCGCGAGCCACGCCCACATCACCCGCCTGCCGTCCGGCGTCAGCACGCTCTCCGGCGCGAAGAAGTCGCGGTAGGTCGGATCGGCAAGCGACTGGCCGGCGCGCCGCCAGTTCATGCGCCCGTGCCGCTCCGGGACGAACTGCTCGGCGCCGGCGTCCCAGTCACCCAGGTAGTACCGGCAGCCGAGCTGGTGGCTGATGCACAGGAGCATCCACCGGTCGCCGAGCGGGAACAGATTGGCGCAGGAGGTGTCCTCGCCCAGGGCGACGTCCGGCAGCTCGCGCTGCATGAGCGGGCCCACGTAGGTCCAGTCGACCAGGTCGGTGGACTTGCACAGCTCCAGGTTGTCGCCGGCCGAGTAGACGTAGTAGGTGTCGCCGACCTGGAACAGGTCCGGGTCGCCCAGCAGGCCCACCTCCTTGCCGGCCGGCACGCCCCGCGGCACGACGGCGTAGGGCTTCTGCCAGGAACTGAGGGCGTTGTCGTCGGCGACCGTGATGAAGGTGTGGCGCGGCTCGCACACTCCGGCGTAGATCGCGGCCGGTTTTCCCTCCTTGGTAATGAAGCCGGTGCCGCTGAACATCCCGTGGCCGGTGAAGGAGGGCTGCAGCTTCGTGGTCTGCCACGTCCAGTGCAGCAGGTCCGGGCTGGTGACGTGGATGAACGAGAACGATGCCGCGCCGTGATGCGGGCGCGCCGCCGCGCGGCCCTGCCAGGGGTGCCGCAGGATGTAGTGCAGGTGGTAGGTGCCATCCAGGTAGTAGGCGGGGTTCGGGTCTCCCGGAGCGCTGTCGTCCCCCGGGTGCATCAGATGGCAATTGAGCGCCAGCTCGTCGGTTACGATGGGCATGTGTCACTCCTCATGACGTCAGACGGCATGAATGCCGGTGGCGTCCGCGATAACCGGAATCGGGTCGCAGACATACTGTTTCCAGCCCTCACGCACGGTCCCAAGCAGATACCAGCCGCGCTGATGCCGCACGAGACGGCTGGCGTAAGGCCTGACGCTTTCCCCCGTCGGCAGAATCTCGCCAGTACTATGCATCGTAAATGGTCCGGTTGGAGACGCGCCAACCATCGCGTAGTCGGCGTCGCGGAAACGGTGGCCCGGGAACCTTCGCTTGAACGAGGGTAGCAGCCAAGCGTCAGGCGAGCAGCACACCAGGTAGTAGCGGCCGCCGATGCGGTAGACCTGCGGGACCTCGATCTCGGTGGCGATCGGCTCTACCTGCAGCGGCGGCTGCACCCGCCACGTCAGCATGTCGTCGCTGACCGCCAAGCCGACCGTGCCGCGGCGGCTCCGGTCGTCGACCTTGCTGCGAGCACAGACGTACTGGTAGATACGATCGCCCTCGACAAAGAGATACGGGTCGCGCCACTGACCAAAAGCAGATCGTGCAGGGCCAAGCCGCTCGTAGTGGCGCGGGTCGCGCTGGTTGACCGGCCCGGTGCCGCACTTGCTCCAACGGAGCAGGTCGTCGGAGACGGCGATGCCGACGCGGTGCACCTTTCGTGTTGGCGGGTTCTCGCCCCGGCGGATGGCGCTGTAGGCCATCCAGAAACGCCCCAGATGCCTCACCACACAGCCGGTGGATAGCGTCTGACTGTCCCAGGCACCGGAGCGGCCTCGACGCAAAGCCAGGCCGACGTAGCGCCAGCTCCGCAGGTCCTCACTCACCGCGTGGCCGATGTCCCAGTGCCAGCTCGGCTGCGGCTTCGGTGACGTGCAGAAAAAGCAGTGGGCTGCCCCGTCGTGGACCACGAACCAGCAATCTCCGACGGTGTGTCCAGGCAGTGTGAACATGGTGGTTCGAAGCGCTCACGCACTTCCCCGGAACTCGCCTACGCTCGTACCGGCTTCCGTGCGACCTCGGCTGTCATGGTACCGTTTATCCGCATCATGGGACGGGGATTGTGAAGGTACCGGTGCTCGACCCCGAGGATCTCAGGAGCTACGCCGCTCGGGATTGGGGGGCTGCGGAACGGCTCGCTCGAAGACACCGAGCCAGCCTGCCGGTGGATCGAAAGGTCCAGCTCGCCATCGACCTCTACGAAGCGGCTCGGGCTACCAGGCCCGGCTGGCCGGACGAAGCGACTCGCCGCGACGATCTGGCCGCCCATCGGCGTGTACGCGCGCTCCTCGACCGTGCAGCACATGTCGGCGCTCGCTGACACGCTGGACGCGCTTGCTCGGGTGCTCGACGGACACGGTGGCCCATGCCACCGATCTGGTGGTCATGAAAGTGCTGGCCGGTCGCGGCAAGGATCTGGACGATCTTCGTTCGCTGATCGCGAGCGGCGATGCGGACCTGGACGAGGCGAGAGATCTGCTCGGGCAGTTGGAGTTTGCGCTCGGGCAGTCGGACCTGCTGGCGATGCTGGAGGAGGCGATTCGCGAGCTGGAAGGATAGCGATAGACGTCCTTACGCTGGCCGATCTTCGGAACGATGATCGTACGGAGCCGGGTCAGGAGAGGGGGGCGGTCGTCTCCGAGCCGGGGGCGAGGGTGAGGTCGTGCCACCGGCCGGTCCCGGCCGGGCGCCAGCGGCAGGCGATGGCATCGGCGGAACCGTTGTGGAAGCGCACCGCGTCGTCAGACACCAGGGAGAGCAGGCCGGCCGGCGCATCGCCGAGCTCGATCCGGGGCGTCAGGGCGCCCATCCGGTCGCGGGTGCCGAGCAGTAGCGGGCCGTAGCAGCCGGTCACGGCGCCGGCGCCCCAGTTGCGGCCATGGCCGGCGGCGACCGAGCAGATGGCGCCGCCCATGTCGGCGTGCTCGCGGCCGCCGCGCAACACCCGGCGGGCCATGACCAGCTT
Source organism: Spirochaetia bacterium (assembly GCA_965262795.1). Classification (GTDB taxonomy): domain Bacteria; phylum Spirochaetota; class Spirochaetia; order SZUA-6; family Bin103; genus CATQHW01. The sequence continues at coordinate 5,569,070 of OZ253561.1, forward strand.
CCGCGCCGCGGTGTCGAGGGCGCGCGCGGCGTAGTCGGCGTTGCCGGTCATCCGATAGGCCAGCGTCAGGGCGGCGGTACAAGGCGCACGCGTGGGACGGGTGGAACCGTCTTCGTGCCACTCCGCCCAGTGGATCATGTCGTTGCGCCGGCCGACGCCCGGCACGCGGCGGCGTTGCTCCTCCGGGAAGACCATCGCCAGCGGCCGCGACGACGCCGGGGCAAAGCGCCCGAACTGTGCCCGGATGGCGTCGTCCAGGGAGCGGTCGCCGAACGTCTGGCGGTAGTAGCCGAGCGCGGCGGCGGCCGGGTCGCCGTACGGGTCGGCCAGCTCGGCCACCAGCGGCTCCGCCAGGCGGCGGGCGGCGGTGCGATACCGTTCGGCGCCGCAAGCATCGTAGAGGTCGCCCAGCGCGTAGATGGCGCCGGAAGCCAGCAGGTTCTCCAGGCCGGCCAGGGGATCGCCGGCCACGTGATGGCCCGCCCCCGCCGCGGCCGCGATCGGCTGGCCGGCGGCCTGCGCCTCGTGGACCGAGTCGCCGTCCTGCGTCCACAGCAGCGGGAAGCGGTCTTCCACCGCGGCGATGCGGCGTGCCCACACGGTGCCGTAGCGGTCGGCCCACTCCAGATAGCGCGCCTCGCCCGACACGCGATAGGCGGCGAGCGCCAGATGCAGGAAGCGGACGTGCTCGGCGAGCTCGAAGGCGAAGCGCGGATCGGCTCCTACCACCCGGGATCCAATGTGGAAGGAACGGAGGCAGCCGCGCCGGTAATCGAACCAGTCCGGTACGTCGGTGCACCAGTTGCCGACATGCTCGGCGGCGTCCAGCAGCAGCCGCACGGCGGTCGGGTCCCGCGGGAACAGCGCCAGGTAGCGCGGCAGGAACAGGATGAACGGCTCGGTGCCGTGATGAGCCTCCGCCTCCGGCTCGTAGCCGTGGAAGCATCGCGTGTCGACCCACGCGGCGAGTGCGGCAAGCAAGTCGCGGAACCGTTCGGCAATCGCCGGCTCGCGGGTGACGAGGTAGTGCGGGAACCACGCCAGGGCATAGTTCGCCTCGTCCTCCCCGCCGCCGTTGGGGCCGGGGCCGTCGCAGCGCACGCTCTGCGCCAACCAGTCCGACAACTCGGCGCGCAGCGCGGAGTAACCGGCGAAGCAGGCCTGCAGGTCCGGCGAACGATGGGAGGCCGGCATCGATGGATTCGGCGCGCTACAGCTCGGCCAGGTAGACCTGCGGGAAGCCGCCGGCGTCCGAGGTGTAGCTCACGTACCGTTCGGACGGGCTGAAGGCGGGATGCGGATGCGACCATTGCGGGCCGTAGACCGTGTCCGTGGGGGACTCCATCCAGCTCAGCGGTCCGCCCGTCCCCACGCGCTCTCCCGCTTCACGCCCAGCGCGCGCGAAGTCTTCCGCCAGCGCGTAGCGCGACGTCCGCCACTGCGTGCCGCCGTTTGAGCTGTGCGGGTGGCAGACCACGCGCCACTCGCCGGTCGCCACATCCACGATGAGCAGCCCCCGGTCGGGGTGGTTGGTGTCGCAGACGATGCGCGTCCCGGCGCGGTTCGGGGCGATGTGCCACGCGTTGAGCCTCGCGATCGTGTCGACCTCGCCTGAATCCCACCGCAGGCGGCGCAGCGCCCGCGGCCATTCCACGAACACCAGGTCCGACCGGCCGAGAAAGGTCTCATGCACCACAAACTCATCGTTGTCGTGCTCGTACAGGCACGCCAGCCCGGTGCCGTCGCGCCGGACGCGGAACATCCGCGGCGCCGGATCGCCGGCGAACTCGATCCAGTCGGCGTCGACCGGGTGGAACTGCGGATGGATCACCGTGCGGGGAAACTCCAGGGCGACGCGCCCGGTTTCCCCCGACGTGGCGGCGACCAGGAGCCCGTTGCGGCCGTCCCGTTTCATGGCTGTCACCACCCACGCTCCGTCCGCGGACACGCTGCACTCGGCGAGCTGCGCGCCCGGGAGGCGATGGATGACGCGGCGCGAGAGGTCGCGGCGGCTCACCGCCTCGATGACGCCGGTCGGCTCGGCGCCCCCCTCGCTGCGGGTGTAGAGCACCTCGCTCCCGTCGGCGGCGATGACCGTGGAGTAGGGGTGCAGGCCCTCGACGTCGGTGAGCCGGCGAATCGGTCCGTCCAGCAGCTCCACCTCGTAGAGCTGCGGCGTGCCGCTGCGGTACGAGGTGAACAGCACGTGCCGCTCGTCCGGCGTGAACGCGCTGGTCAGGAAGAACGGCGCGTGATTGATGCAGGAGGCGCTGGTGAGCTGGTGGATGGTGGTGCCGGTAGCTGGATCCGTGCCGCTCCGGTGCTCGCTGGGCTGCGGTGTTCCGAGCGCGGGTGTCACGGATTTCAGCGTAGCTGAGGGCCGATGCGGTGTCGATGAAGCCGCGTGCCCATTTGATTCCTGCATGGGGCGGCGGTAAGCTGCCGCCGGACACGGCAATGGCGACGAAGGACGAAGTACGCAGGGTGCTCCGCTGCGAGCCGGCGCCGCCGGGCGGGCGCCCGCTGTTTCTGCCGGCGGTCTACGAGCACAAGGCGTTCTTCCTGGACGACACACCGTCGCACGTGTCGCGGGACGCCGACCTGCTGGCGCGCGCCGTGCTGGCCGAGTACGCCGCCCTGCAGCCGGATGCGCTCACCATCGGGCTGGACGTGTACAACCTGGAGGCGGAGGCGGCCGGCTGCCGGGTCACCTTCTACGAGGGCGACGACACCAGCATCCCGGGAATCCGCCCCGGCGACCACGTGGTGAATCAGTCCACCGACTTCGCGAGCCGTCCCATTCCCAACCCGCTGCGGGACGGGCGGATGCCGCTAAACATCGAGGCGACGCGCCGGGTGGTGGCGGAGCTGGGCGGCGACGTTTGGATTCGCGGCGCCCTGTCCGGCCCCTTCTCGCTGGCGGTCAGCCTGATGGGGGCCGAGGAGTTCTTCCTGTGCTGCTGGGACAGTCCCGACGCGTCCAAACGGCTGCTGGAGCACTGCACCGCCATCATCAAGGAGTTCGGCGCCGCCTACATCGATGCCGGCGCCGAGGTGATCCTGTTCGACTCGCAGGCCTCGCCGGAGTTGCTGTCCCCGAAGATGTACCGGGAGTACGTCCTGCCGTGCACGCGATCGATCGTCGAGCACTTCCAGCAGCTCGGCGTGCGGGACGTGCCGCTCATCATCGGCGGCAAGACCACGCGCATCATAGACGCCCTGCTGGAGACCGGCGCCAACAACCTGCTGTGCGACTTCACCGCCGACTGGCCCGCGTGGTCGTCGCGCTGCCGCGAGCAGGGCCGCTCGGTGCGGCGCAACATGTCGCCGCAGTTCGTGGCGTCGGCCACGCCGGACGAGGTGTTCGAGACCGCTCGGCAGATGGTGGCCGAGGGGGCGGACCTGCCCGGCTTCATCATCGGGACCGCGGTGGTTCCCTACGGCACGCCGACCGAGAACCTGCTGGCGGTCCGGAGCGCCTGTACCGCGGGATCATGAGTGAGACGACCACGGCGCCGGTCCGTCTGACGGACGAGCAGTTGGCCCGGTTCGACCGCGACGGCTACCTGGTGGTGGAGAACCTGATCGATCCGCAACGGGTCGCGGCGCTCGGCGACCGCGTCCGGGAGTACACGCACGGCGGGCGCGACGCCGGCTCGCTGCGCGCGCAGATCGAGCCGCGGGTGACGCGGGGAGAGGAGCGGGTCGAACACGCCGGCGACGGCATCCGCAAGATCGACGGCCTGGTCGAGCACGACGATCTGTTCCGGGCGCTCGGCACCGACCCCTCCGTCGTCACCGTCATCACGCAGATCCTGGGACCCGACGTGAAGATGTTCCGCAACGCGCTGCTGATGAAGCCCCCGCACGTCGGCTCCACCAAGGGCATGCACCAGGATGCGCCCTACTGGCCGATCGAGCCGATGAGCGAGTGCTCCTGCTGGTTCGCCCTGGATGACGCCACGCCGGAAAACGGGTGCATGGGCGTGCTGCCCGGCGCGCACAAGCGCGGCGCCCTCCCGCACATGCACGTGACCGACGACTACGTCATCGAAGACGAACGCTACTCGATGGACGACCTGGTGCTGGCCCCGGTCAAGGCGGGAGGCGGCCTGTTCTTCCACGCCCTGTTGCCGCACTACACGGCGCCCAACTCCTCCGACCACTGGCGCCGCGCCATCGCCCTGTCCTACATGAGCGCGTGTTCGCGGTATACGAAGGAGGGTCCCGGGCCGGAGTACCTGAGCATCGCAGGCAGAAACCATCCTGGCTGCGTGCGCTGACGCCTGGGGTGTAATCCTGCGACCTGAGCGACCACCGGTAAGCTGTGTCAGTCGGCGCCGCCGCGCTGGCACTCAGGAATTCACCGAGGCGTATCGACAGGAGGCTGCCGATCAGCGGTTCCATCACGTTGCGACAGATGGCCGAAACGGACATGACGTTCGCGGACCGCCTCCGCGATATGGCCGGCTGGAACCAGCGTCTTCAGGATTGGAAGCGGCTGCTGCGGCACGACCCTCAGGGCTGTTTCGTCGCCGAGTGGCACGGTCAACCGGCCGGTACCGCGACGACCACGACCTATTCGAAAGATCTGGCGTGGATCGGCATGGTTCTCGTCGATTCCGATATGCGGCGGCGAGGGATCGGCAAGGCACTGCTCATGCAGTGTATCGAGCACCTGCGGCAGTCCGGTGTGGATTGCATCAAATTGGACGCCACTCCGTTGGGCAGGCAGGTCTATGGTCCGCTCGGATTCGTTTCGGAGTGGAGCCTTTCGCGGTGGCAGACCACGGAGCTCGCGGCCTGCCCGCCGCGGATTGACACAACATCCGATCCAGGCCCGCTGCCGCTGGACAGCGGCGACATCGGCTGCGTAGCGGATCTCGACGCATGCGCGTTCGGCGTTGCCCGCAACCGGATGCTGTCGCTACTGGCTACGCAATCGGAAACGCGTGTCCACAGGGACGGGGCCGGGCGCATAGTGGGGTACGGCATGCTGCGGCCCGGCCAACGCGCGTATTACCTCGGACCGATCGTCGCTGAAGATGAGTCTATCGGCATCGAGCTGGCCGACGACTTGCTGGGAAGTATTCCGGCTCATCCCCTGTACTGGGACATTCCCGACACGAATCAAGCCGCAATTCGTGTCGCTCGACGTTACGGATTGCATCGCCAGCGTACGCTGACGCGGATGTATCTCGGCGAAAACACCCGGCCCGGCAGGCGATCCGCACAGTGGGCCATCGCCGCTCCCGAAATCGGCTGATTCAAAATGGCTGCAACCTACGAGGGCATCATTCTGGGAACGGGTCACAACGCTCTGGTGCTGCAGGCCTACCTCTCCCGTTGCGGCCTCAAGACGCTGTCTCTCGAACGATGGGACGTTCCCGGCGGAGGGCTGGCGACGATGGAGAATCCGCGCGTGGCGGGAGTGATGCACAATCCGCACTCATTCTATCACCGCGCCATGAACCGGATGCCGTGGTACGAGGATCTGGGACTGGCCGCCCAGGGCGTCCGCTATATCGAGCCGGAGTTGAACGTCGCGCTGCTAACCGGCGAGGGCCGCAGTTTGAAATGGTGGACGGATTTCGAGAAGACCCAAGCGTCCTTCCACGAATGGTCGCGCGCCGATGCGGACACGCTCGCGCGGTGGGTCGACGAGTTCCGGCCGATTGTCGAGCACATCCTGATTCCGGAGTCGCGATCACCACCCCTGGAGCCGTCGCTGCGGCGGCGCATTCTGAGCCAGTCGCGCAAGGGCCGCTTGTTGCTGGAAGTTTCGGCCCTTTCGCCTTTGGAATTTGTCACACGGAATTTCTCGCATGATGTGATCCGGGGAGGTATGCTGTTCTTCAACGGATTGCGAGAAGTCGATTTGCGGATGAAAGGCTTTGGCCATTCGATTCCGGCGCTGCTGGCGTCCGACGGCAAAGCGCAGATGTGCGTCGGCGGATCGGCGCAACTGGCTCGAGGCCTTGTGGCAGACATCGAAGCTCACGGAGGCGAGATTCGGTGCGGTGTGCATATCCGGCGGATGCTCGTCAGGCATGGCAGAGTGAGTGAAGTGGAATTGGATGATGGCGAGCGGTTTCAGGCGACTCGCTTTGTGGCCTCGGGCCTCAATCCGCAGCAGACATTTCTGCAACTGTTGTCGAAATCGGATGTCGGTCCTGCTCTGAGAAGGAGCGCGCAGAGCTTTCGTTACAATGTGATCGCGCCACTGTTCGGCTTGCACCTGGCGCTGTCGGAACCGCCCTCCTACACCGCCGCAGCCGCGGAACCGGAACTGCAGAACGCGTTCATGCTTATTCTCGGTCTGCAACGTCTCGAGCAATTTCAAGACATCGTCGATGCTCACGAGCGAGGCCGGATCCCGCAGACCGTGGCCTGGGGATCGTGCCACACGCAGTTCGATCGCAGCCAAGCCGGGCCGGGCAAGCACGCGGCGTTTCTGTGGGAAAAAGTCCCCTACCATCTGCGCGGTGACGCGTCCAACTGGGAAGCACAGCGTGACGCTCACGGCGAACAGTTGCTCGAGTTCTGGCGGCACTTCGCACCGAACCTCCGTGATGACGTGATCCTTGATCGATTTGCGCTCAGTCCGTCTGACACGGTTGACCGGCTGCCGAATATGTCCCAGGGCGATCTGCTGGTCGGCTCGTTCGCCAACGACCAGGTGGGCTACAATCGTCCGTTCCCGGGAGCCGGTTGCTATCGCACATCGTTGGAGGGGCTGTATTTGTGTGGTGGTTCCACGCATCCGGGGGGAAACGTGACCGGGCTGTGCGGATACAACGCCGCCTCGGTGATCGCCGCGGATCTCGGAGTCAGACGATGGTGGAATCCACCGGAACTGATGGAAGAATTGACTTCGCTGCGCGACTAGCCATGGGACGGGATCACGGCAGCTCCCAGAACGTCCCGGTGATGCCCGTGATGCCGCGCCACTGGGCGTAGCTGGTGGTGAAGATGCGCGTGTCGTCGAGCTGGATCGACGACGTGTAGCCGTGGTCGCTGCGGGCGGCCGGCGGCGTCTTGCGCACCAGCCAACTGGTCCTGCCCCAGCTCCGGCCGCCGTCCTCGCTGATCGACGCGTAGATCCCATACGGCGGCAGGCGGCGGCCGTAGGTCAACAGCAGCCGGCCGTCGCGCAGCTTGGCGAGGCGCGGACAGGCGCCGGAGCGGACGGTGGTCACCTCGGGCCGGCTCCAGGTCAGTCCGGTGTCGCGGGACTCGTTCTGCCAGAACAGGGTGTGGGAGCCGCCCTCGCCCATGGTCGTACGGTGCAGGCCGAGCAGGTGGCCGGGTTCGAGCTCGATCACCGCGGGCTCGTTGTAGTCGCGGGTGTCGGCGCTGCCGCGCGCCATCACTGTCCCTTCGGACCAGGTAGCGCCGCCGTCGTGCGAGCGGTACAGCACCGACGAGCTGAGGTTCGCGCCGCCGAGCGATGCGTAGGCCGGGATCAGCAGCGTGCCGTCGGCGGTGCGCACCGCCGACGCGCAGGCCTGCGCCTTGTCGCCGACCAGGATGGCGTGCTCCAGGCGCCAGGTCAGCCCGTAGTTGTCGCTCCAGCACCACAGCGCCCCCACGTTGCTGTATGCGAACGCGGGAATGCTGGTGTCCGGACTGCCGCCGATATACGGGTACTCCTTGCGGGGCGGGTCACGGAAGGCGATCCGTTCGGTCTCGTGCCAATGCACGACCTCGTGCGCGGCCAGCGCGCCGCCCACCTTGCCGCCGCCGAGGTAGATCAGGCCCAGCTCCTGCCCGCTGCCCGCGCCCATCTGCGATGCGGCGTCGACCTGCCAGCTTTCGCCCAGGTCGTACGAGCGGATCAGCGTGATGATCGAGCGCGGATGGGTGTGCCTGATGCCTTCCACCTTGGGCGCCTGGCGGAATGCCACGAGCAATTCGTCCCCCTCCATGCGGATGACGTGGGGAAAGGCCGAGTAGGACGCGGGGTCGTAGAACAGGCGCGTCTGCCGGGCGGCAGGCGCCGGGCGTGGCGAGAACTCCTCGGCCATGTCAGCCTCCTGCCAGCTCGGCAGCGAGCTCGCGGGCTCGCTCGAGGGTTGTGCCGCGCTCTTCCAGCATGCGCCGCCGCACCGCGTCCCGCAGGTCCGCGTCGGCGTGGGTGGTCACGAATAGCGCGCGGCTGGTGATGACCGCATCGATCCGCTGGGCCACGCGCCGCACCTCGGGGCCGCTCGTGTGCGCGAGCCAGTTGGCGAAGGCGCCTTCCGGCTGGTAGCGGAAGTCGCAGGAGATGCGCAGCCGGTCCGAGACGTTGGGCTGGCCCTTGTGCAGGGTCATGCTGCTGAAGACGACCAGGTCGCCGGGGCTGTAGTTGGTGGTGACCCACCGCTCGTCGCCCGACGGCAGCTCGAAGGTCGTGGTCTTGGCGGTCCGCAGGGAGCTCGACGCCGATCCGGTCTGCGCGCGCACGCCGCCCAGATGGGAGCCCGGCACCACGGCAAGCCCGCCGAGTCGCTCGTCGATGTCGGTGAGCGGGATCCACGCCGTGCTGAAATCCTGCGTCAGGTAGCCGAGTTGCGGGCTGCCGTCCTGGTGGGCGCCCACGCCGAGCGGCGCCGCTCCGTCGGGGTCGGGCGGGATGATGCGGAGCAGCCGTTGTTCCCAGACCTGCACCGGACCGTCGTAGATCGCCTCCATCACGGCGCGCACCCCGGGCGACTCGGCGAGCCGGTTGAACGAGTCGAGCCGTACGGCCCGCTCGTAGTAGGCCAGGTACTCCTCTTCGGTGGGCGGCGGGCCGCCGCTCCAGATCGGCGGCGCGGTGGGGCTCTCCAGGATGTTGCATTCGTGCAGGACGGCGATGAGGTCGTCGCGCACGCGCTGCACCAGATCGCGGTCGAGCGCGCCGCGCAGCAGCAGATAGCCGTGCTCGGCCAGCAGGGCCTTGAGGCGGGTCGGATCGCCGGCTGCCGCGGTGGCATCGATCATCGACGAGCCGGCATCGGCCATCAGGTGCTCCGATTCGCGCGAAACGCCTCTATCCCGGCGCGCGCCGCGTTGGCGAGCAGCACGAAATCCGGCCCGTATCCCAGGTACGTGAGTCCCCGGTCGCGCCAGTGCGTCAGGTCTTCCGGGGTGGCGGAGCCGATCCCCAGGGCGACCCCGCTCGCGGCGCACACGTGAATCGCGCGCTCCACCACCTTGTCCATTTCCGGATGCGGCATCTCGAAGGGGCTCACGCCGTGATTCAGGTACAGGTCCCACAGGCCCAGGTACAGCGCGTCCACCCCCGGCACCGCGGTGATCTCCTCCAGGTTCTCCATCGCTTCGCGCGTCTCCAGCAGAAACGAGACCAGGATGTTGTCGTTCGCCCGCCCGAGGTAGTCCGGGTAGTCCAGGGTGTACTGCGACGCCCGCAGCGGGCCGAAGCCGCGGATCCCGTCGGGCGGATAGCGGGTTGCCCGCACGACCTCCCGCGCCTGTTCGGCGCTGCGCAGCAACGGCACGATGATTCCCAGGGCGCCGATGTCCAGCGAGCGCTGGATGAACACCTGGTCGGAGCTGGGGATGCGGACGATCGGGATCGTGTCGGTGCCGTTGATCGCCATGAGCATGTGCTGGACCTCGGCCATGTCCAGGCCGTTGTGCTCCATCTCGATGACGATGAAGTCGAATCCGGAGTGGGCCATCTGCTCGGCGACGTTCGGGCTGCCCATGCCCAGGAAGCAGCCCACCGTTGCCTGGCCGGCCTTGAGTTTCTGCCTGACGTGATTGGTTTTCATAATGGTGGTTACCGGCGGCGCCGGTCGCAAGAGCATAGTCGGCGGCCGTCTGCCTTGCCAGCGCACCCCTTTCCGTCGATGGTATCGGCAAGATGGCGAGGTACCCCGAATTGATCGACAAGGCCGTCGTGGTGACGGGGGCGGGCCGCGGGATCGGCCTGGCGATCGCGCGGCGCTTCGTGGCGGAAGGCGCGCGGGTTCTGTTGACCGACATCGGCGAGGGCGACAGCGCCGAGGTGCTCGGCCTGGCCACCCAGCGCGGAACGCGCGCCGCGTATCAGCCGATGGACGTGACGTCCCGGGAACAGGTGGAGCAGGCGATCGCCCGCGCGGTGGAGCTGTTCGGCCGCCTGGACTGCATGGTCTGCAACGCCGGCATCTGCGAGGTGGCGCCGCTGGTGGAGGCGAGCGAGGCGAGCTTCGACCGGCAGATGACGGTCAACGCCAAGGGTGCGTTCCTGGCCGCCACGGCCGCCGCCCGGCAGATGCTCCGCCAGGGGGACGGCGGGCGCATCATCATCAACGCCAGCGGCGCCGGCAAGATGGCGCCCGGCAAGGAGGCGCCGCTCGGGGTCTACGCCATGAGCAAGCATGCGGTGGTGGGCTTGACCCGCCAGTTGGGCGTGGAGCTTGCCGCCGACGGGATCCTGGTGAACTGCATCTGTGGCGGCATCGTCGACACCGGGATGTGGGACGTGATCGATCGCGGCGTCACCGGCCGCAGCGGCGCTGAGCCGGGCTCGTTCAAGGCGGAGGCGGTGGCATCGGTGCCGATCGGGCGGATCCAGCGGCCCGAGGACATGGCCAATGTGGTGGTCTATCTGGCTGGTGACGACGCCGACTACATCGCCGGGCAGACGCTGAACGTCTCCGGAGGCCGCCTGCCCTACTGAGTGCCGAAGCGTTCATGGACCTATGACCCCGGCCGGTCCCAGTCGTAGGCGTGCGGGTCCTGCTGGCCGGTGCCGATCTCGTTGAACTCCAGCAGATTGCCGTCCGGGTCGTAGAAGAACAGCACGTGCCAGTCGCCTTCGCCGCTGAATCGGACCGGGGGGGACACGAACTCGACCCCTTGCTCCTTGAGCCGCTCGTACTCGGCGGGCAGATTCTCGACGCCCAGGCAGATGTGGGCGCTCGGCACGTGGTGGATCGGGTAGCGCTGCACCGGGCTCTCCGGCCGCACCCATTGGATCAGGTCGAGGGTGATCTGGCCGGCGGCCGACTCGTCGCGCGTGTAGCCGTTGACGCCGCCGGGCGGCCGTAGCCGGTATTCGCGCATGTACACCCCGTCGATCCGGACCATCTGGTCGATCGGACCGCCGTCATGCTCCTCCGGGGAAACCACCTCGAAGCCCAGAAGGTCGCGATAGAAGTGCAGCGACCGCTCCAGGTCCGCGCACATCACGGCGATGTGATCAATGGTGACACGCATGCGCCGATGGTAGGAGGTCGCCCGGTCACGGACAAGCTCCTTGACGCCGCCGCGAAGGGAGCGAACGATTCTCAGGATGCTGCGCACCGCGATCGTCGGCGCCGGGGAGAACGCGCGCGACCACGGGCGCGCCTGCCGGCTCAGTCCACGCGCCGAGCTGACGGCCATCTGCGACGTCAGCCCGGAGGCGCTCGCGCGGTTCGGGGCGGAGTACGACGTGAGCGCGCGCTACACCGACCTGGAGGCGATGCTGGCCGCCGAGTCCCCGGATCTCGTCATCGTCTCCACGTGGGGCGTCCATCACGCCGAGGTCGCCGTCCGCGCCGCACGATCCGGCGGCGTGCGGGCGATCCTGGTGGAGAAGCCGATCAGCATGACCGGCGCCGAATGCGAACGGATGATCGCCGCCGCGCGCGAGCACGGCGTGCTGCTGGCAGAGGCGTTCAAATGGCGCCACGACCCGCAGCATCTACGCGTGCAGGAGCTGATCGACGCCGCCCGCATCGGCCGCGTGCGCGCCGTGCACGGCGCCTTCACCTCGCCGCTGGTGCGGTTCGCCGATCCCACCAATTGGCGCTACGACCCGGCGCGTGGTGGCGGCTCGATCTACGACACGGCGGGATATCTGGTGCACTTCGCGCGCTGGGTGGCCGGCGCCGAGCCGGTGCGGGCCTACGCCACCGCCTCCTTCGCACCCGGCAAGGACGCGGAGCTGTCCGCCGCGATCGTCCTGTCCTTCCCGAACGGCGCGGTCGCGCACCTCACTTCCAGCTACGAATACGGATACTGCCAGGCGACCCACGTGATCGGCACGAACGGCTGGATCGGACTGGACCTGCCGTTCGATCAGCGCAGTGTCCGCGAGCAGGAGTTCGTGGAAAAGGAGGATCTGCCCGCCATCGTCCGGGTCCATCACGACAGCTTCGATACCGAGGTGTACCGGTTCGCGCCGCGCAACCAGTTCGACCTGCAACTCGACCACCTGTGCGACGCGATCGACGGCATCGCCGCGTTCCGCATCAGCCCGGCCTTCAGCCTGGGCAACATGCGCGCGCTGGACGCGATTCGGGCCTCGATCGAGACCGGCTCGCCGGTCGCCGTGGAGGGGTAGGCGAGCGTGGGTATCGAGATCGGCATCTGCAGCGACATGGGCGGCACCGCCCTGGCCGGGGTGGACGGTCTTGCCGAGCTCAGATCGGTCACCGAGCCGCCCCGCTTTCGCGAGGTCTGTCGCCGGTTCTTCGGCCACTTGGCGCGGCTGATGGAGGAGCACGACGCGGACGCGCGAATCCAGTTCGTGGAGATCGTGCCCCCGGAAGCGCGGGCCGAGGAGTTCGCGGAGATCGCCTTCGAGCACGGGATGCCCCTCAAGCAGTTCACCCGTCTGTGCGTGCTGGGCGGGGATGACGACAACCCGGATGCAGTGGAGGCGCTGAGCGGCTACCTGACCCTGGCGAGGCGCGCCGGCACCGTCGACCGGCTGAACATCCAGGTGCTGGGGGACAGCACCACCCCCTCGCTGGAGGCCTTGTGCGACTTCTACGTGACGGCCGAGGAGATGGCGCAGGCTCAAGGAATCGATCTGTACACGGAGACTCACGTCGACCGCTTCTCCCACGATCCGCGCCGCCTGCTGGCGGTGCATGACCGGCTCAGGGAAACGACCGGCGGGCGCACGGGGCTGCGGGTCGCCGCCGACTTCTCCCACTACCTCCACCAGATCGGCAACCCGCATTTCCCGCAGTGGGCGGCGATCGCGGCAGGGGAGCTCAACCTCGATCCGCTCGATCAGGACAACCTGCTCAGCCGCCGCATCGTGCAAGCCGGACTCATCGGCAACGGCCACCTGCGCGCGGCGGTGCCGAACGACCTGCCGCGCGACCGGGGCAGCATCCAGTATCCGATCGTCGATCCGCGCACCGACGCGGCGACCGCCCATCTGCCGAACGGCGGCATGGACCGGCCGTGGGAAGCGGCGCGGCTCGGGCCGTGGGTGGCACTCTATCGGCAGATCTTCGCGTATCAGCTCGCACACACCGACCGCCCCGTGGCCCGGTTCTCGGCGGAGTACCTCGGCGAGGGAGCGGGCGACTTCCGCGTGGAGCCGTACCGGAATCTCTTTCAGAATCTGGCTGCCGTCTCCTTCGCGCATGCCCTGATCCGGGAGCTGAGGGGCGGGCTGCAGCCGGGGGCCGATACCGCCCGCGCTTGACACGATCCGGGCGGTGGCCGACCGTCGCTAGACTACGGGTACCCATGTACCCATACATAAAGGAGCTAAAATGGTGACTCACCTGAAGAGACGCTCCATGGTCCTCATCGGACTGTGTCTGAGCGCCACGCTGGTATTCGCGGCCGCGCAGACCGAGAGCGCGGAGATGGGGCCGGACGTGGTGACCGTCATGACCTGGGAGAACGACGACGCTTCCTACCCGCTGACGGGGGAGCAGCCGATCATCGACCTGGTCGAGCAGGAGCTGAACGTCGAGTTCGACTGGCGCGTCGTGCCGATCGCCGAGCTGGGCAAACAACTGGCTCTGCTGATCGCATCCGGCAGCGAGATGCCGGACCTGTTCACCGCCTATCCGGAAGGCATGACCCCCAGCGAGATGGCCGACAAGGGCGTGATCATCCCGTGGAGCGACATGCTCGACGCCGGCAACATGCCGAAGCTGTCCGCGAAGCTGGCGCAGCCCGCCTACCAGGCCTACAAGGGAGCGGTTTCGGAGCGCGATGGACGCATCCTGGGCCTTTCCTCGATCCTGCCCAACCGGTTCAACTACTGGGCCCTGCTGATCCGCCAGGACTGGCTGAACGCCGCCGGCCTCGACATTCCGGCCACCGTCGATGACTACCAGGCGGCCCTGAGCGCGCTGGTCGCCGGCGACGCCAACGGCAACGGCCATGCGGACGAGATCGGCTGGTCCAGTTACTACGGCGGCTCCGACTGGGTCGTGAAGTGGTATCCCTCGTTCGGCATCGGCTACCTCTCGGGGCAGCCGTCCGGAGACGACCACTACTCGGTCGAGAATGACCAGGTCTACTTCGTGCCCACCAGCGACCGCTTCAAGGCGATGCTGGAGTGGTTGAACGTGATGTTCGAACAGGGGCTGATCGACCAGGACATCTTCCAGCTCGATTCGCCGAAGTTCAACTCGCAGTACCAACAGATGGCCTCGTTCCACCTATGGCTGCACGTCGCGGCCAGCCTCACCGGCACGCTGCGCAACGAGCAGTCCGAGGACGCGCACGTGATCCCGATCCTGGAGCCCACCAGTGCCGTCTGGGACGGCAGCGACCGGTTCTACCCGCGCGATTCGGCGACGATCTGGTCCAACTTCCTGGCCAAGGGCGGCCCCAACACGGACGCCGCGGTGCGGGTGGTGGACTACACGCTCGGCGACACCGAGTTCCCGCTGATGGGAGAGATCGGCATCGAGGGCGAGCATCACGTCATCGAGAATGGCGAGGTCAAGTTCATCGGCAAGTGGGCAGCAATTCTCGGTGAGCGGCAGGTAGCGGCGTGTAGGGCGGTCTGACGGTAGTGGTACGGCCCAAGTGGAGGCGAGCGAGCACTTTGGCAGGCGCGCCAGTGGCCACACAACCGGGTTTTTCAGGATCAAGCCCTGCGGCGCGCCGCTGCCGTGGCCGGTAGAGGCACACCGGAGGTTCCGGGCGCAGGTTTCGCGGCGCGGTGGGCGCGCGTGCGGCAGCCGCAGGCGGCATGCAGGCAACGGGTTCAGGGACTACTGGGGCTGATAGGTTGGCAGCGGCTCGGGTGGCGAGTTCATGCGTGCCAGCACCTGGTCCCAGGAGGTGAACAGGAACAGCCGGAACGCCGAGCGCACCTCGTCCCAGAACCCGCGCCGGGAACTGAAGAAGGTGCGCACCCGCTGATACAGCCCATCGACCAGATCGAAGATCTGGTGCATGAAGAACGCCAGCAGGTTGAGCACGAAGAACGCCTCCGAGAGGTGCTGGTGGCCGTGGCCGAAGTTGTGCTCCAGGTGGTAGCCGTGGTTCTTGAGGGTGTTGAACCCTTCGTTCTCGATCTTCCAGCGCGCCCGCGCGGCGCGCACCAGTCCGACGATGTTGTCGGTGGTGGGCACCAGGTCGGTGACCCACGCGTTCTGATAGGTAACCTTGCCGTCCTTGACGATGCGGAACTGGATGAAGTTGATGAGCGGAGCGTCGGGGTTGCCGTTCAGCGGTAGATCGGTGACCCACTCGTACTCCCTGCGTTCGCCGCGGTGGTCGGTAGCGTGACGGTTCAGCAGGTTGGCGCCGCGCAGGCCGGCGACGTCCTGGTAGAGGCTGCGATGGTCACCGGGCTTGGCGACCAGCAGGAATGAGAAGCGCGCCGCGCAGAGCTGCTCGACGAACGGTTGCTTGGAGTACAGGCTGTCGGCGACGATAATTGCCGCCATGCGCGGATAGTCGGCGCGGAGCCGCTGAAGCATGCGGTAGCCGGCGTTCAGTTCGCAATCCTGCTTGCGGTACGTGGCGCCGTCGGCGTCACTGTTGCGTACGAACTCGGGAGCGAGGGGCAGCACCTGGGGCTTGTCGGGGTGGACGATGGCCGCCTGCAGGATGTCATGGTGGTAGGACGTGATGCCGCGCGAGGTGGTGCTCAGGCAGTGCTTGCAGTGGACGGACTCGGAGCTGAAATAGCGTGAACCGTCGAGGGTGATCAGATAGCGGGCGTCGAACAGTTGGTAGTGCTGGAGCCACTTGGCGCGCTGCAGGCGAGCGATCCAATCGGCGAAGCAGGGCAGGATGCGAGCATAGTCATGGCGGTCGAGCAGATCGCGGAGCTGCGAGTCGGAGGGCAGTTCACCGACGCCGAAGGTGGCCGAGAGGTTGTTGGTTTGCAACTGGCGCTGGAAGCGGCGCTGGAACTGCAGCAGCGAGGGGTCTTGGACGTAGAACAAAGCCAGAGCGCTGAGGTAGCAGTCGCGCAGGGCGTAGCGGATTTTGCCTGGTTGGCGTGCGTCGACGATACCGGTTACGTAGTCGGCGATCGAGTCGACGAGGGAGCGGAAACGAAGTAAATTCGGGCCTCTCCGCAATCCCCTGGCCATGCGAAGACAGCATGACGAGGAAGACGAGAAATGTCTAGTCCTGTAACTCGTTCAACTGCAATGAGATACATGACAGGGTCTGATCTGCCCTCATCGGAACCGTGTCACCATGTCGATTCTCATCTCATTCGCCGAGAATTGCTGGCAAGTGGGGGGAACTGCCCAGCCGCTTCTATCCGATGGGATCGGCGGTCGGCCGCGTCGCCCGCGAATACGTGCTGTATGAGAACAACCGCGCCTCGGCCGTCGAGCCGGTGTGGCAGGACGTGCGCGACTTCGAGGAGCTGATCAGCCCCTGGGCCGGCGCGTTCGTCTTCTGGAAGCTCACCGGCGACGAGTCGGAGGTCGTGCAGGAGTCGCGGAAGGGGTTCGACGACTATGTCGATGAGATGGTGGCGAAGTTCGTCACCGGACAGGAGTCCTTCTCCGGTTGGGATGCGTACGTCGAGACCGTGAACCGCATCGCCGGCGACGAGATCTCCGCGGCGCTGGCCGTCTATCAGGGCTACTACGACGAGTTCCTGAAGGGCATGTAACCGGCGGATCGACCCGGCTCGATCGGCGACGGAGGGAGGGAGCGGGAGCGCGCTTCCTCCCTCTTTCCTTTTTTCAGGAGGAACATGATGGCACCGGTGATGGAATCCGCCTCGGTATCCACCGCGGGGGGCCGCGTGCGCCGTCTGGTCGCCTCCCAGGGCGAGTACCTGCTGATCATCTCGCCGGTGGTCGCCTACTACATCGTCTTCGCGTACCTGCCGATGTGGGGATCGGTCATCGCCTTCAAGGACTTCGGCATCGGCGACACGATCGGCTCGGCGCCGTGGGTCGGCGTCAAGTGGTTCGTGGAGTTCTTCCAGTCCTTCTACTTCTGGCGGCTGATCCGCAACACGCTGCTGCTCAACGTCCTGACTCTGGTGTTCGGCTTCCCGGCGCCGATCGTGTTCGCGCTGGTGATCAACGAGCTGCGCGTCCGCTGGTTCAAACGATCCCTGCAGACGGTGAGTTATCTCCCGCACTTCGTGTCGACCGTGGTGGTCGTCGGCATGATGTACAACTTCCTGAGCGTCAGCCACGGATGGGTCAACACCCTGTTCGTGGAGCTGGGCCTGGAGAAGATAAACTTCTTCCTGGAATCCCGGTACTTCCGCTCCCTGTTCGTCGGCTCGGGGATCTGGCAGGGGTTCGGCTGGGGCTCGATCATCTTCATCGCCACCATCAGCTCGATCGATTCGGAGCTCTACGAGGCGGCGGTGATCGACGGCGCCACGCGCGTGCAGCAGATGCGCTACATCACCGTCCCCGGCATCATGCCGACGATCGTGATCATCCTGATCTTCACCGTCGGCAACATGATGAACATCGGCTTCGAGAAGATCATCCTGATGTATAACCCCGCCACCCGCGACGTCGCGGACGTGATCCAGACCTACGTCTACCGGCAGGGCCTGATCGAGCTCGAATACAGCTTCTCGGCCGCCGTAGGACTGTTCAATTCGGTGATTAACTTCGCGCTGCTGGTGGGGGCCAACCAGCTTGCCCGGCGCATCGGCGACACCAGCCTGTGGTGAGGGGAACCGGATAGGGCTGCGCAGCGATGGCTATCAGATACCGTGAGCCGGGACTCGACGTCGCCGTATGGAGCATCGCCGTGCTGGCGCTGCTGCTCACGGGGCTGCCGTTCCTGTACGTGCTGTTCCTGTCGGTCTCCACGCCGGAGGCGGTGTTCTTCAATCAGGTGCTGCTCCTGCCGGATCGCATTTATCTGCGGTCGTACGTGGAGATCTTCGAGCGGGCGGCGATCGGGACGTTCTATTTCAACACCGTGTTCATCGTCACCATCGGCACGGCGATCAACCTGGTGATGACCTGTCTGGCCGCCTATCCGCTGTCGCGCCGCGACTTCCTGTTCCGCCACCTGTTCATGGGATTCATCGTGTTCACCATGTTCTTCCACGGCGGCATCATCCCCTTCTACATCGTGGTGCGCAGCCTGGGGATGGTGAACACGCGCTGGGCGCTGATCATCCCGTTCGCGGTGACGGCGTGGCACATCATCATCACCCGCACCTACTTCCAGTCGGCGATCCCGGACAGCCTGCAGGAGTCGGCGCTGATCGACGGCGCCAGCAGGACCCGCATCCTGGTGAGCATCGTCATGCCGCTGGCCAAGCCGGTGATCGCGGTGATCGCGCTGTGGACCGCCGTCGGCTTCTGGAACACCTATTTCTGGGCGCTGGTATTCATCTTCGATGCGGACAAGCAGCCGATCCAGATCTTCCTGGTGAAGCTCCTGATCCAGGGGCAGGGTGCGGAGCTCGGCCTGGGGCGCGCGCCCGGCATGCTCACCAGGAACTCCGGCGTGGCCGAACAGATGAAGTACGTCGCCATCGTCGTGACCATCGCCCCGATCGTCGCCATCTACCCGTTCCTGCAGCGCTATTTCATCAAGGGCGTGATGATCGGCGCGCTCAAGGGGTGACGCTATCCGCCGGATCCCGTTGCCGTCTTCGTTTCTTCGGGGAAACGCTCAACGTTGAGCCAGACGCAGGAAGTCTTCCTCGTCCCGGCACATTACCGCCGCGCGCACCAGCGCCTCGATAGGGACTCCCGACAGTTCGGTCAGTCGCCGGGGGAGGAAGGTCGAGACGGGAATGCCGCGAGCCGCAAAGACCTCGAACACCGCCGCGTGGACCCCCTCGACGCGGCCTTGTTCCAGCCCTTCCGCACGGCTCTCTTCGCGCTCTTCGCGCAGGAACGGATCGTCGTCCGGCCGCGTGCCTTGCGCCGCGCCCAGCGCACGCCCCACGCGGCGGAGCGCCGCCGTGGTCTCGACGGACGGCTCGGGCTCGTTCAGCGCCCGGTGAATCTCCTCCGCCGTCCAGCCCGGAAAGGCGCGGCTCGCCGGCGCGGTGCGCAACCCCTCGCGTCGGCGCAGATAGATCGTCAATCCCGGTCGAAGTGACGCCGGTCGGCTCGGCTCGGGCTCGTCCGGAACCTCCACCCATAGCTCGGGCAAACCCCAGGACTCGTACAGGCTCAGCTTGCCGCGCAAAACGTCCGTGGTGTTGTCCACCTCCAGCACCACGTCGGGCAGGGTATCCATGCCCATCTCGATGGCCTTGTCGTGGGGCACGGTCTGAGCCGGGCTGAGGAACAGGATCTGGTCGGCCTGCATGATGCGCTGCCGCTCGCCGCGCGCGTTGCGCACCAGCAGGTCGGTGTGCCCGACCGCTTCGATCGGCGCGCCCCGTGCGGCGGCGATCCGGCCGGCGAGCATGGCGAGCCGGTGCGCCGGGCGTTCGTGGTAGTAGCCGACCGGTTCGCACACCATCGCCACCTCGGTGTCGCCGTCCCAGTACTCGATGCGGCCCTCGTAGTCGGCGATTTCAGCCCGCGATATGCGCACCGCATGACAGCCCGGAAATTCCAACGTCTCCGTCGTGCGGCGCTCGGCGGGCGGCGCCGGAGCCGTGGTGACGGTCGATTCAGCCATGTCCCTATGCTCGCACGCGTGACGCTGTCCTGACGATCAACTCTGGTCCGGTCGGCGGGTCAGCGGCAGCGCGGTCGCGGGAGCGAAGCCGGAGAAGCAGTAGCCGATCAGGTCGTGCAGGATGAGGGCGGCGACCGGATCGGCGTCCGCCGCGGCAAGCAGGTCGAGCGTGACCACCACGACCCTGCCGGCCTTGAACCGGAACCGCGCGGCCAGCGCCGCCACTTCCCGCGGCACCGCCGCGTCCTGCAGCCGTCCGGGGGATCGCGAGCGCAGCCACTCGGAGTAGCAGCCGATCAGGATGTCGCCGGCCGCCGATGCCTCCAGGTCCCCTATCATGCTGGCGAGCCTGGGCGACGAGCCTGAACCGCCGGGGAGAGTCTCCTGGCCGGGCGGCGCGGCCAGCACTTTCAGAAAGGTCCATCCCAGCGGATTCTCGTACGGGATGGCGCCGAACAGGCCGTGGGCGGGGTTGATGTACGCCCAGAAGTTGCAGCCCGGCATCGTGCCCAGCGCGTAGCCGACGGTGCCGATGGCGACGCCCAGCTCCGGTTCGACTTGGGCACCGTCGCCGGCGAACAGCAGCACGGTCCCGCCGGCGCTCAGGTAGTCGTCCACCCGTGAATCGAAGGCGCCGGCGACCGTCACGGGGATGTCGGGATCGATGCCGTCGCGGGTCTCGTAGCCGGCGCGTGTGAGCTTCTGGCGGTCGGCGCGGTAGACGTTGATCGTGTGCCGGCGCGGCGCTCGCCTGCCGTTCTCCGGGTACAGGTAGAGGTCGAGGTAGTTGGCCGACCGCACGTCGCCGCCGTCGAGCAGCTCCACGATCAGCCTGGCTCGGGTGCCCCGCTCCACCGGCGGCGCCGGGAAGGCAATACTGCCGACGGTCCGGACCCCCACCGCCTCCATGGACACGCCGGCCATCTCGCCGTGCGCGTCGAAGCCGTCGAGCCGCCAGCGCAGCGTGCAGCCGGCGATCGGGTGGGTGCAGTAGTGCGACAACAGCACCGTCGCGCGCACCGTCTGGCCCGGCCAGTAGTTCAATTCCTCCCAGTCGACGATCAGCAGGTCGGGGCTGTTCAGCCGCGCGAGCTCACCGTGGAACGGCCGCAGGCTCATGTCGTAGTCCAGCAGCCCGTGCACGTACGGCCCGATGTTGGAGAACATCGTGAAGACGTAGCCGGTCACGTCCGGTCCCTTTCGGATCTGCTCGACCTCGTCCTTGATGTCCGCGAACGCCGACCAGTCGTGCCGTTCGGCGAGTCCGGCGAAGCCGCCGTACACCTCGTCGAGCCCCCACGCGCGGAACCGCTCTTCGTAGCCGGCGGCCATCCGCTCGCCCAGCGCGCCCCAGCCCAGGCCGGCCGAGCGCAGGATCGGCCACGGCGTGCGTCCACCCCACTGCCGCCGGAACTTGTCCAGGTCCGGGAAGTAGATGTAACCGCCCAGCTCGCCGACGAGGAGCGGCTTGGGATCGGGGTCCGCGTGCTCGCTGACTGCGCCCGGGATGCGGCTCACCCGGTCGGCGCGCAGGGCGGGGTAGTGCTCGCGCGAGCGCCGGTAGTACTGCGGGCCGGAGAAGCCGTAGCGCATCAGGGAGCGCACCTCGCTCCGGTAGAACTCGCCGCCCGCGGTGTCCATCACCGGCCTGGTGGGATCAAGCCGCTTCACCAAGTCGTGGGCGACCCGGACCATCTCGGCCCGCTCCTCCGGGGTGGTCGCCACGCTCTCGTGCTCGGCCCGCTTGTCGTAGGCGGTGGGCATCGGCTGCAGACCCTGCGCCGCGTTGAACAGCGTCCACATGAGCATGGACGGATGGCTGCGGTCCCTGCGCACCCACCCCTCGACCAGGCGGCGCCAACGCCGGACCGACGCGTCGGTGATCCGTCGGTAGCAGGGCGGCTGCCCGTACACCAGCAGCCCCAGCCGGTCGGCCCAGCGCAGGTAGCGGTGATCGTCGATCTGGTGGCACTTGCGGATGCAGTTGAAGCCCATCCGCTTGGCCAGCAGTACCTCGTTCCTGATCTCCTCCTCGGTGGGGGCGTGGTACTCCGGGAGGTAGATGTTCTTGTCGGGGATGTCCTGCGGGTCCATCGCGCCCATCAGGTAGATCGGCTGGCCGTTGAGGCGGATGTGGATGCCGTCGATGTCGATCGAGCGCATGCCGAACTCACGGGAGGCTGCGTCCAGGGTCCGTTCTCCTTCCGTGAGGACCGCATGCAGCCGGTAGAGCTGCGGGTTCTCCACCGTCCACGGCTTCGGATCGTCGATGGCGAGGGCGGTGGCGATCTCCAGCGAGAACGGTTCGTCGCCGGCCGGCAGGACCAGCTCCTCAACCGCGGTGTGCGCCCTGCCGTCCGGGCCGTCCGCCCGCAGGTGCAGCCGCACGGTCCGCGCCGTCCCGTGTGCGGGCGCGGTGATGCCGATGCGCAGGTCGGCCCGTCCGGCCTCCAGATCGGGGGCGACGAACAGGTCGTGGACGTGGGTGGTGCCGGTCACTTCCATCCAGACCGGCCGCCAGATGCCGCTCCGATGCGAGCCGGAGGTCTCGTCCCCCGGGATCTCCAGTTGATCCTCCGGCACCGCCGCCCGGACCGTGATCCGGTCGGGCCGGTCGAAGGAGACGAGGTCGGTAATGTCCACCGCGAACGGCAGATAGCCGTCCTCATGGGTGCCTGCGAGCCGGCCGTTCACCCACACCGTGGCGTGGTAGTCGACACCGGCGAAGACCAGGGCGACCCGTCTGCCGGCGTGCTCGGAAGAGACGGTGAGCTCCCGCTCGTACCACACCGGACCGCGGTAGTCGCGGAGATCGTCGAACAGGAACTGCCAGGCGGCCGGCACCGGGCAGCGCCGCCCCGGAACGCCGGCGCGATGCCAGGCTTCGGTCTCGCCGCGGTCGTCCGGATCCGGCGCGAACCGCCAGGTGCCGTCGAGCGAACGGGTGACGTCGCGATCGAGCGGCACGTAGAACAGATTGGGACGGGTGATCTCAGCCGTCATGGCGCCCCCTTTGAAGTCGGTCGTGTGTGGAGCACCCACAACCGCGCCGACCGAGTATAGCGCTTGGTCAAGCCGCATCGCAGCCGGCCGCAGGCATCGGCGCGGGAACCGCGAATTCCAGTCCGGGACGGCTGGTACCTGGGTCAGAGTCGACCAGAAAACGCTTCAAGATGATACAAAACCCACCCTGGTCCATGTGTTGAAATATCGGATTCCAGACGAGGATCGACGCGCACAGGAAGCGAAGGAACTCGCACGGATTGTGGCAGACCTCCTCCGGCGTCACGAACGAAACATCCACATCATTTACGAGCCGGATGGCAAGGGCCGGGTTGCTTTCGGCGGTCTCCTCGTCACATAACGTCGGAAATGGCACGCTCCAATACCGTCGTCAAGAGATCCGCCGCGATCGGCTGGTACAACCGGCAGGTCCCCGACGTGCGGCCGCCCCAGTATGCCGGCCGCCGCTACCGGGCGACGGTGCCCGACACGATCGACCTGCAGGACATGGCCGCGCGGGCGGTCAACGGCCTGACCGGACCCACCGACCCCGACGCCGACTACGAGATCTACTGGCGGGCGGCGTTCAACACCAACCCTCCGGTCATGTGGCACTCGGAGTCCGACTGCGTGCAGTGCAAGTTCATGGAGGCGCTGCCGCTGATGCGCACCATCAGCGGCGACGGCCGCGGCGCCGAGGTCGAGCAGCGCTGGATGGAAGTGATGCTGCAGGCGCAGGGCCCCGACGGGCTGGTCTACCTGCCCAAGGCCGGCCGGCCGTGGTGCGTGTTCAGGACCTACGGCAAGGAGCCGCCCGGCGACCACTACTTCAGCCCCTGGTTCGAGGGGCGCATCCTGGGCGCCTACGCGATCTACCACCTGCTCACCGGCGACGATCGCTTCAAGCGGGCCGCCGAGCGGCTGGTCGACGGCCTGGGCGGCCTGCTCGTGCACGACGGGTCGAAGGCCCGCTTCCCCAACCACGAGTTCGGCACCGGCGGGCGCTACGTCGCCCCCGACAAGCCGTCGGACGCCGTGCACAGCATCGCCACCTACCATGGCTGGGCGGTGCAGGGGCTGGCCAACGCCGCCCGCACGCTGGGCTGCGAACGGGCGCTCGAACACGCTGGCAGCATCGCCCGTTGGATCCGCGAGGATGCCGGCGACTTCGACGACGAGGGCCGCTATCTGCCGGAGTACCCGGACGTCGAGCACATCCACTTCCACGGCCATACCGAGGTGCTGCTGTCCGTGCTCGACTACGGCCTGGCCGCGGGCGACGCCGAGGCGGTGGACTTCGCGCATCGCGGCTTCGTCTACGGCATGGGTCAGGGGGAGTGCCTGCTCGGCTACTTCCCGGAGTGGCTGGGCGTTGCGCGGCCGCAGACCCTGGAGGTGTGCGAGCTGGCCGAGATGCTGGCGCTGGCGGTCAAGCTCAGCGCGGCCGGGGTGGGCGACTACTGGGACATGGCGGACCGCTGGACGCGCAACCTGTTCTTCGAGAGCCAGCTCCACGACCGGCACGTGCCGTTCCTGGAGTGGCGCAGCCGGCGCACCCCGACCACGGAGACCGCGCGGACGGTCCTGCCGCCGTACCACGAGACCGACGGCGCCATCCGTCGCAACGTCGGCGGCTTCGGCGGCTGGCTGGCGCCCAACGACTGGCTGCCCGACTATCCCCATCACTGCCAGTATCGCGATCCGGGGGTCATGCACTGCTGCACCGGCAACGGCACGCGCGCGATCTACTACCTCTGGGAGCACGCCCTGAGCTGCAAAGCCGACCACCTGCGGGTCCATCTGCTCATGAACCGCGTCTCCGAGTGGGCGGACGTGCACAGCCATGTCCCCTACGAGGGACAGGTGGACGTGGACGTCAAGCGGCCGGTCAGCGTGTCGATCAGGCTGCCGGAATGGGTGCAAGGCGAGGAGGTCACGTGTGCGGTCGACGACCAGCCCCGGCGGTTCGAGGTGGAGGGGCGGTATGCGCTGATCGGTCAGGTGGGAGCCGGGTCGACGGCGACGCTGCACTTCCCCATACCCCAGCGCGATGAGCTCATCGACGTGGAGAAACGGACCTACCGGATCCTGCTGCGCGGCAGCACCTGCGTGGCGATCGACCCGCCAGGCCTGAACGTGCCGCTGTTTCGCCGCGACCACTACCTGGCTGGCCGCACGCGCTGGCGCACGGCCGAGCGATTCTTGGCCGACCGGACGGTGCGCTGGTGACGGCGCGAACGGGCGCGCCGGCCGCTACAGGCTCAGGTTCGGGGTGCGAAGCACCTCGGAAGGCGTCGTGGTCCCGTCGCAGGCGGCGTTGATCCACGGGCGGTAGGTGGCTGTCGGGACCACGTGCCAGCGGCGTGTTGCGATGCCCGTCGTCAGCCATCGACGCGGGCGAGAAACGCCGCGGCGGTGTCGCAGCGTCCCAGCCAGTCACCGATCTGGCCCAAGCGTTCCGGGTCGGCGATCGGCGCCAACACAGTGGCCAAGCGGGCGGCCGCGTCGGTACCGAAGCGCGCCGCCGCCATCCGGCACAGCAGCGCCCGCTGCTGCTCGACACCCTGCTCAAGGGCCTGTTCGCGTCCTTCGGCGAGACCCTGTTCGCGGCCTTCCCGGAGCCACTGCTTGGGCCATTCGGCTGCCCGTTCCACCAACGTCATCCTGACATCCTCCAACGTCCGCACCGGCGGCAGCGCCGTGCCCGCCGGCACCACCCGCTCGGCAATCTGCCGCACCCAATCGGCGAACGCGCGCTGCAACTCCGCGGCACGCGGATCCCGTAACCAGCGGCCCAGCGCCTCCACCACCCGCAACACGTCCGCGTACGACCGGCTCTGCTCCAGTCCGGCCACCGCGCGCAGCAGGTTGCGCCACGGCAAATCGTCGGCAGCCACGCGCTGCAGGTCAAGCAGGTAGTAGCACTGCGCCGGCTGATACCGCGCCAGCCACGGCCCGGCCGGCGCGATCAGCTCGCGCATCTCCTGCGCCGTGGTCCACCGCTCGGTGCCGTTGTAGAGCACCACCGGCAGCACCGCCGGCAGCCGCCCCTCGGCCACCTCCGGCGCCTGATTGCGCACCAGCTCCTGGTACAGCAGGCCGCTGTAGGTCAGGATGCGGAGCGCCATCCACGGATCGTCCTCCGACTGGAACTCCAGCAGCACCAGCAGAAAGACCCAGCGCCCGCCCAGCCGCAGGCGCCAGACAGTGTCGCCGTGGCGCTTGAGCAGCTCGTCACTGACGTACTCGCTGGAGAGCTTGCGCAAGCTGGAGAAGTCGGCCGCGGCAATCAGATCATCCGGAAGGCTGGCGCGCAGCAGATGCTCGACCATGAGCCTGGAGGCGAACAGGCGTTTGTAGTTCTCGTCGTAGAGCATGGTTGGAGACCCGCACTACCGATAACTGCCCTGCCGGCGCTGGCGCTTCACGGATACGTCGAAATCTGAAGAGGGAGGCTGTCGCGGATGCGATCAGATAGCGGCTGAGGGCGTCACTACTGGTAATCGGCGAAATCGTCCAAAGGCGCGTCGAAATCCAGAGCGATGTAGGTGAAGGTGCCTTTGGCGAAGCCGGCGCGTCGGGAGCCGGTTGGCTGCGTGACAGGGCTGAGCTCCGCGATGCGCTTGCCACGGCGCGTCAGGTAGAAGCTCTTGCCCGCAAGCACCTGATTCAGCAACGCCGAGAGGTGGGTCTTCGCTTCCGACGTGGCAATCTCCTCTATCTTCATAGGGTGAAGCAACATAGTCAGGATGGTCAGCCGGCGCAACGGTGAGCGGCCGACCATCGCCCTCACCGGCGGCGCGTTACCCGTGGGTCGGCCACGCCGGTGCGCATCAGCAGCCAGCCGAGCAGCACGAGCGCCGCGCCGGCCACGAATACCGGACGGAAGCCAACCAGGTCGATCAGCAAGCCGCCAAGGACAGGGGCAGCCAGGGCGGGACCGGCGAGCAAGGTGGTGGCGAGGGCCACGTAGGTGGGCACCCGGCCGCCGGCACCCAGGTCCATGGCCAGGCTGGGGCGGGACACCCTGAGCCCGAAGTCCGCGACCGTCAGCAGGGCGAACGCCGCGTACATCCACCCTGGTCCGGGAGCGACGGCCATCACCACGCCGGCGGCCGCGCTCAGCAGGGCCGAGACCTCGGCGGCGGAGCGGTGTCCGAAGCGGTCGCCCCACCAGCCCAGCAGCGGCGTGCCCAGGGCCTGGCTGATCAGCGCGACCATGGTGAGGGTGGCGGCGAAGGAATCGCTGACGCCGAACGCCTCGCGCCCGTAGACGATGTAGAAGGTCACCCCCAGGGTGCCCAGGATCACCAGGACCTGACTGATCAGGAAACGGGCGAAATTGGCATCCCGCCGCAGCACCTCCGGCAACTCCCGGAGGTAGGAGCCCAGGCGGGCTCGCGGGCGGTCGGGCGGGCGCTCCGGCTCGCGATTCAGGGTCAGGAATGTCCAGGAAAGGGCTTGGCCGGCGAACGCCAGCAGGAAGCACAGTCCGAACGACCGGGGAAACGCGACGGTGTCCAGGATGTAGCGGGCGAGCAGCGCGCCGGCGGCCCCCATCAGCCCGCCGAAGCAGCTGCCGAGCCCGAACATCAATCCCTTGCGATCGGGGTGGACGACGTTGGCCAGCATGGCGCGCCACGCGGGGCTGGCCACTCCGACGGCGCCCTGGGCCGCCAGCAGCATGGCTACCAGGAAGGCGTAGGAGAACCACGCCGGCGCCTCCGGCCACAGCAGGATGCCGAGCCCCAGGATCAGCCACGGCACCCGCTCGAACACGCTGACCCGCACCACCCACGGTTTCTTGCGACCCAGCGCCTCCGCGCGCGCGGCCATGAACAGTTGCGGGCTGTGGGACGCCACCAGGTAGGCTGCCGGGATGAGCCCGATCAGGATCCGAGAGTCGGTGAGGTAGCTGGCGTAGAGCGGCAGGATCGTGGAGATGAAGACGAAGCTGCCGGCCAGCGTGACGAACGACAGGTCGCCGACGTTGACCCAGAAGTTCCAGCCGGCGTTGCGGCGGATGGCCTGCCGGTAGGCCGCGTCGTCGTACTGCACCGGCGTAAACGGCCGCTTCAGGAAGCCTCGGACCGGTCCTCCAGGTAGCCGATGATCTCCCCCACCTGGATGATCGCCTCGTCGGCGTCGCGGACGATCTCCATGACCTTGTCCTCGGCCATGCGCACCTCGATCATCGTGCGCAGCCAGCCGATCAGGGTCTCGGCCGGCAGCGCGGCGCGCTAGTGATCGTATTCCTCCATCAGCTCCACGTGATTGCCGTCGGGATCCATGCAGAAGCAGACGCTGACCGAACCCTCGGTCAGCTCGAAATTGACGGGACCGGAGACGAACGGCACCCCCTTTGCCTTGAGCTCTTCGACCGCCGCCGGCAGGTCGTCGACCACCAGCGCGAAGTGGCAGGAGCCGACCGACCCCATGGGCGTGATGGAGGTTTCGCCCGGCGGCGCGTAGTACTCCAACAGGTCGATCAGGATGTCGGGGCTGTCGGGCGCCGCCAGCCGGGTGGATTGGGCGCGCGCGTTACGGAGGCCGTTCGCCTCGTCGACCTTGTCGCCTTCGAGCTGATGGTTCTCCGCCAGCCGCAGCCCGAGCTTGTCGACGTAGAATTCCAGCGCCCGCTTGGTGTCGCTGACCGTGACCGCGACATGATCGAATGTCCCTACCTTCATGCGCCGATCCTACCCGATCGCCTACATCGCGGTGAGGCCGCCGTCGACCAGGAACAGCGCGCCGGTGGTGAACGACGATTCGTCCGCCGCCAGGTGCAGCACGGTGCGGGCGACCTCGGCCGGCTCGGCCACGCGGCCAAGCGGATGCCGCGCCGCCAAACCCGCGCGTTGCTCGGCGCTGAGCGCGTCCAGCATCGGGGTGTTCATCACCCCCGGGCACACCGCGTTGACGCGGATACCGGCGTCGGCGTGGTCCAGCGCCATGCAGCGCACCAGGCCGATGACGCCGTGCTTGGACACGTTGTAGGCCACCTGTCCCTTCTGACCGACCACGCCTGAAGACGAAGCGATGCAGACGATCGAGCCGCCGCCGGATCGCTCCAGGTGCGGGATCGCGTGCCGGGAGCACAGATAGGAACCGGTGAGATTGATCGCCATCACCCGCTCCCAGTGCGCTTCATCCACCTCGGTGACGGTGCCCGCGCTGGCGATCCCGGCGTTGTTGACCAGCACGTCCAGGCCACCCAGGCGTTCGACCGCTGTGGCCATCAGCGCCTGTACGTCGGGAGCCGAGGTGACGTCCGCGCGCACGGCGACCGCTTCGCCGCCGCCGGCCGCGAGGCGATCCGCCGCTGCCGTGACGGCGCCCTCGTCCACATCGGCAAGCACGACCGCGGCCCCCTCACGCACGAACAGCTCGGCCACCGCCAGACCCAGCCCCCGGCCGGCTCCGGTGACCACCGCCCGCTTGCCCTCCAGCCGCTTCATCGCCTGATCATCGCGCTCGCGCCAGCTCCCGCTCCCAGTCGCGGGTCCCGTCGGATTGGCTGTCGCGGGTCCCGTGCGGGGCGTCGTTGCCTGTCGTGACCGGCGCCATCCGCCCGACCGTAGTCACGCCCCGGCGGATTGGCAAGCGCGGCTCCCGCCCTGTGCGAGTCATCATGACTCGTTAAGACTTGCTGCCAGTCATCAGTCCCCGTAGTCTGAGATTCGTGAAGCAATTGACCGTTCGCAATCTCGGCCCGGAGCTCGAGCGACGGCTTCGCGAGGTCGCGCAACGTCGCGATACGTCGTTGAACAAGGCTGCCGTCTACCTGATGCGGAAGGGCGCCGGCCTTGGCGGTGTCGACGGGGAGCAGCCGACCGTCGGGGACTCCCTCAGCGAGTTCCGCGGCACATGGTCCGAGGAGGACCAGCGCGCCGTGCTCGAAGCCGTGGCCGATCTCGATCGGATGGATGAAGAGTTCTGGCGATGAGGCTCATGCTCGACACGAACGCCTATGCCGCGTACCTGCGGGCAGACCCATCGGTCACCGTGAGAGTCGATTCGGCGGCAGGCATCCTGCTGCCGGCGGCGGTCGTGGGCGAGCTGAGCTACGGCTTTCGGCACGGTACGCGGTACCGCCAGAACTTCAATCAGCTTGAACGCTTTCTTGCCAAGCCGTTCGTGGCGTTCGTCCCGGTTACGATCGAGACCTGTAGTCGATTCGGGCTGGTGGCCGCCGAGCTGAGACGGGCCGGAACCCCTATTCCCGTGAACGACGTCTGGATCGCCGCGCATGCACTGCAGACGGGCGCGTCGCTGCTCACCTACGACGCTCACTTCGATCGAGTGGCCGGTCTATCGATGGTATATCTCGGCGGCTGACCATGAGGATTAGGCCGCCAGCACGTTCGGCTACATCGCGGTCAGGCCGCCATCGACCAGAAACAGCGCGCCGGTGGTAAACGACGATTCGTCGGACGCCAGGTGCAGCAGGTCCGCGCACGTTCCAAGGCCGCCGGACGCACATCACGCCGACCTGGGTTACGCTCCGATCCATGAGCGCGATGCTCACCGTCAGCCTGGTCAGCTTTCGGTTCTGCGCCGATCCGGGGATCAATCTGGACCGGCATGGCGCGTGGCTCGAAGTGCTCGCGAAAAGCGCCGGGGGCATGCCCGATCTCGTCCTCTTTCCGGAGTTCTCGCTGACCGGCTGGACCTACGATGCGGACGCCGCGCTCGAGTTGGACTCCCCGCTGGTCGGCCGCGCGGTCGGTTTGGCGGCGGAGTTCGCCACCGCCGTCGGCTTCGGTCTGGTCGAGCGCTGCGGCGGCGTGCGCTGCAACAGCTTCGTGGTCGCAGGTCCGGACGGCGTCGCCGGCGTGATGCGCAAGATCAATCTGACCCCGGCCGAGTGCCGGCACTTCAGCCCGGGCCGCGAGTTGCCGGTCATCGAGGTCGCTGCCGGCAGGCTGGCCGGCGTGCGCATGGGCGTCGCCACCTGCGCGGACGCCACGCGATTCGAGATGATCCATCTGCTGTCGCTGCGCGGGGCCGAGCTCATCCTGGCCCCGCACGCCAATTCGCTCGCGGCCTATGGCGGCAACCGCAACGGCTGGGCCCGCTGGCGGCGGGAACGCTGGCCGTTGTTCGCCCGCGACTGCGCGGTGACGATCGCCGGGGTGAGCTGCGCGGGCCGGCCGGCCCCGGGGCTGCCCCCGGTCGACGACGCCGGTGACGAGCGGGCGCAGCGCTTCTGCGGAGGCGCCATGATCGTGGACTGCGACGGAACGGTCGGCACCGTGCTGGAAGGCGCCGGCAACGAGGAGGCGGCCGTGAGCGGGACGATCGACGTGGGCGCGCTGCGGCAGGTGCGCAGGGCGCACCCGCTGCTCAACTCCTTTCAGGCGGCGATCGTCTACAACCGCCGGGACGGCTGGCGGCACGGTGCCCCGCCGGCTCACTCCGGCAGGTAGAGGTAGAGGGCGTCGACCTCCGCAGGCCGCGGAGCACTGTCCTGAAGAGCCCGGTATGGCTTGCTCACGATGCCGAAGCGCCCGTCCAGCTCGATGACCTGCGCTTCGTGGGTTCCGACACCGGAGTCGATGACAATCTCCTCCATCCGGTCCCCGCGGCTCAGAAAGATCAGTTGGGCGGGGGGGTGCGGGACGGTCCAATCCCCCCGACCCATCTCTCCCACGTACAGATCCGGTTGCCCGTCACCATCGAAGTCGGCCACCTGCAGGGTGTGCGCGTCGAGCAGCCGGTCGTGCAACACCTCGGCTTCCCACAGGTCCTCGACGTTCGCTCCCGGCCTGAACAGCGCGAGGCGCCCGTACGTTCGTCCGATATCGAGGGCCACCTCGCACAGGGCTATCTCCGTCCGCCCGTCACCGTCGAAGTCGGCGGCGGCCACCCGCACGCCGCCATAGTCCCGGGTGTAGACATGTCGTTCCCACTCGCCACTCGGCAACAGGCGATACCAGGAACACCCGGCAATGATCTCCAGCCTGCCATCGCCGTCGACATCGGCGGCTGCCAGTCCCTGCTCGTCCACGCCGGTGACCACGGGCCGAACGTCCGGCCACGGGGTGACGTACGGATCGTCGGGCAGCGGGACCCAGAACAGCGTCTCGGCGTCCTGGTTCCAGACGTACAGCTCCTGCCGCCCGTCGCCGTCTATGTCCGCGAGCAGCAGGTCGTGGGTTCGGCTCGCGGGTAGCGGGAACGCGTCCCGGCGTGTCCACCGTTGGGTGGGATCGGCCGGGCACTCCCACCAGTAGACGCACCTGCCTCGATCGCTGGTGGCGCCAATCAGGTCCAGCCGGCCACTGCCGGTGAGGTCGACGAGAGCGCCGCCGACGCTGATGCTCGGGAAGGTGTCGTCCATCAGGTGCGGTTGCCACGCGCCGCCGCTCGTTCTCCCGAACCAGTGGAGCTGATCCGGATGGCGGGTAGAGATGACGAACTCGGGCACGCCGTCGTTGTCCAGATCACCGACGAGACAGTACATGCGTTCGCCGGGAGGTCCCTCGTAGATGGTGTGGCGGCGAAAAGCAGGCAATTCAGGCATCTGGCGTACCTCCAGTGTTGATCAGATTCTCGCCGATGCCGACGTGCTGGCGGACCAGATGACCATGTCATTCGCGGCAGGGTCGAACTGGAACGACGCGCCCAGAGGCGCGGAGAGGGCCGCCACCGCCCGTGCGACTTCTTGGCCGGGCGGTGTCTGTGGAGACAGCAGCTCCGGTTGCCCGGCGTTATTGCGGCCGACCGGCACATAGGTGACGTGGACCGGTGTCCGACGATCCGGGTCAAGCAGGCACCGTATAAGCAGGCCGTCCGCGAGTCCACGCATCGCCGGCCAGTCGAACGTGAAGTTCCCCAGGCTGTAGCAGATGATGCCCGGCGTCGGACGGTCCGGGCGGCTCCGCACCTCGATGCCCTGTGGCACGTGGGGATGCGCCCCGAGCACCAGATCGGCCCCGGCATCCACTGCCGCGTGGCCGACGGTGCGCTGGTACTCGGCGAGCTCGGTGCTCCCCGAGATACCCCAATGCATGGCGACCACCAGCAGGTCCACGGCCGGCCGCACCTCCTCGATGTCCTGAGTCAGGGCAGCCAGATCGTCTGGATCCGGCGTCGTGCGCACGGTGGGCGCCGCGCCGGGCATCTCCAGCACGCGTGGTCCCGGCTCATACGCAGTGGTGACCCGTACCGTGGCTACTCCGGGCGAATCGGGACCGGCGGCGTGCCCGAGTGGCCAGAACACCGAGGTATAGGACAGGAGTCCAAAGCGGAGGCCGCGCCGCTCGACCACGGCCGCGCGGCGAGCTTCGTCCCGGTTACGCCCCGCGCCGGCGTGCGGGATGCCGTGGGCGTCCAGGACCGCTGACGACCGCAGGGCCGCTCTGGGCGGATAGGTCACGTTGCTCGCACAGGACATGAACGCAAAGCCCGCCGCCTGCAGACCCGAGACCATCCGGGGATCCGAGTGCACCCAGCCGCGCTTATGGGGAATGGGACAGGGATCGTCGGCTCCCGCCAGCGGTCCTTCCAGGTTGCCATACAACACGTCGGCGCCGGCCAGCTCGGCCGCAACGCGACTGAACGCCTCGGCGGGGTGCGCGCGGTTCTGGAGATTGACATCTCCGACTCCCACGAACCGGACATACGAGTCGTGCTCCGCGGAACTCATAGGCTGCTCGTGATCACCGGCCCGCGGCCTGGTCCGGCGACTGCGGCCGGTTGCCGACATCCCAACCCAGCCAGCGCGACGCACGGGGATGAAGACTCAGCGAACGATCTTCAAGCGGGAGCCTGACCGGGACGCTGCCGCGCTGCGCCGAGACCTTCGCGGCGATGGCCACCTCCAGCGCCTGCCGCAGGTCGTGGCCCGAAATCCACAGCTCGCTGCCCGTCTCCACGGCTTGAAGAAACGAACGGATGGACGATGTCAGGTACCCGAACTCGCTCCAGCGGTAGGGGGCGTAGTGCGGCTCGATGCGCGTGCGGACCCCGTGCTCGTCATACCCCTGGAAGATCTCCGGCGGACCCCAGTCCCAGCGGATGAGCGCGTCTTCGCTCCAGACCTCCACGCCCCGGTACGGGGTCTCCGTACCGAACACCGGGCAGTCGAGGCCGTTGGAGAGGTGGAAGCGGCCGTGGATGATCAGTCCCTCGTCCGTGTCGCCGGCGAGCGCTTCCGCGGGCGTGCCCCACGCGATGACCTCGTCCACCTCCGCGTCCGCCAACAGCCGCAGTACCGCGATGTTCTGACAGCCTCCGCCCGAGATCTCGCCACCCCACCGGTGTACGCTGGCGCCGACGATCGGTCCGTACTGGCCGGCGCGGATGCGCCGCGCCGCTTCCTGCACCTCCGACATCGCCCGCTGCAGGTTGCCGCCCGCAAAGACGACGCCGCGGGCCTGGCACGTCCGGACCATCTCATCGGCGTCGGCCAGCACGGCAGCGACGGGCTTGTCGGTGGAGACGCCCTGCACGCCGGCTTCGGCGCAGGCGATGACCGCCTCCTTGTAGAACTTGGTGGGGGTGACGACGGCGACGATGTCGGGCACCAACTCCGCGAGCAGGGCATGGACATCGGGGTAGAGCGCGGTGACACCGAACCGTTCGCCGACGGTCCTGCGCCGGGCGGCGTCGTGCTCGGCGATGGCGACGATCTCGGTGTCCGGGTAGGTCCCGTAGGCTTGGGCGTACTGCTCGCCCATGCGGCCGCAGCCGACGATCGCCACGCGAAACGGAGCGCTCATCAACATCATTCTTCGCCTCGGGCCGTGCCGAGAGTCAGCTTCGGGACGGCCGCGTAGAGATGGCGAGTGTACCGGTGCTGCGGGCTCGCTACCAGTTCCTGCGCCGTCGCTTCCTCCACCAGCCGTCCGTCCTGCATCACGCCGACGCGGTCGCAGAAGTAGGTGACGACGGCCAGGTCGTGGGAGATGAACAGCAGGGTCAGTCCCAGCTCGCGGCGCAGCCGCTGCAGCAGGTCGAGGATCTGGCTGCGGATCGACACGTCGAGGGCGGAGACGATCTCGTCGCAGATGATCGTTTCCGGCTGGGCGATCAGCGCGCGGGCGATGGCGACGCGTTGGCGCTGGCCGCCGGAGAAGTCGGGCGGGCGGCGGCTCAGGTGGCGGGCGGCCAACCCCACCGCCTCCAGGGCGGCCAGGGCGCGCGCTCGTCCGTCGTCGGCGCCGCGCCAACCGGAGGTAGAGCGCAACCCGGCGAGCAGGATCGACTCCACCTTCATGCGCGGGTTGAGGGAGCGGCAGGATCCTGGAACACGTACGCCAGCCGGGTGCGCAGCTCGCGCCGCGCGCGGGATCCCGACCTGCCGATGTGATGCAGGTCGCCGGCGCGGTCGCGGTAGGTGATGGCGCCGCTGTCGGGCCGGTACATGCCCACCGCCAGGCGAGCGGTGGTGGTCTTGCCGCTGCCCGACTCGCCGACCAGGCCGTAGGTTTCGCCCGCTTCGATGCGAAAGCTCACTTCCCGCACCGCGTACACCTGACGCCTGGCGGCCTAGTAGGTCGACGGAACTCCAGAGCGCGAGCTCGGGGGCGCAGCCGTTCAGCCGCACCTCTGATTCAGCGGAGAGCGGCAGCTACTCAGCCAGCAGCTCCCGAGCCGCGTGCTTCTGGGCAGCGCGCGCTTCGGTATCGCCGATCAACTCGGCAAGCGTGTCCCGCTGTACGACGCCCGCGTGGAGGAGCGCCCGACACAGTTCGAAGTCCTTCGGCCTCCCAGCCAGGGCCTTGGCCACCCACAAGTCCTCCGGCGAAAGACACCAGGCAACGACATCGGCAGTCGCCGGTGTCGCGAACCGAACGAGTCGCTGCTCCCACCCGCGCGGCAGCAGGGCCGTCGTGACGGAGACGCCATGCGCGTAGAAGCCGAAGGTCTCCTGAAACAGCGATGCTTCACCGATCGAGCCATCGATGAGATCGGCCTTGCTGCCGTCGACATCCTCACGCAGCGCGATGTCCGCCTCTATCGAGCGCATCGCCGCCTCGGGAATGTCGTCCTCGATCCAGGCATGAATCGCCTGAGATCCAATGACGATCACCTCGCGCTCACCCACGACGGCGGCCGCTGCCCTGATCGCGTGCTCGAACTGCGCGCGGTTCATCGCTGCATCTCGTCGCGCCGGAACTCCCGATACGCGGTAGCGCGCTCCGATGCATTCAGCACGCCGGCGAACGGAGTGACGTGACGAAGGTCGCGATAATGCAATCCGGGGTTGACCAGCGCGTCTACGAGTGCATCCGGGGAGCCTTGCAACAGGCGTTCCCACTCGTCGAGGAGGTCGGACGCGCCTGGGTGAAGACCACGCATGCGCAGGAGGTTCGCCTCCGCTCGGCCCAGCGTCTCGGCGGGAGCAGCGCGAAGCCGGTCGGCGATCCGTTCATGCAGGGCCAGGCTCCGGCGGTCTTCCCGCGTCAGGTGCGGAACGAATGACACATGGACGCCGAGACCGACGGCAGAGGCCAGACGCTGGAGCGTACGCAGACTCGGGCGCTTGGTTCCGGTCTCGTAGGCTGCAATCGTTGGTTGCGAGGTGCCGGCCAACTCGGCCAATGCGGCCTGCGTCAGACCGGTGCTTCGCCGCAGGCGGGCAACCAGGTTCATGCCATTAGTATATCCGTTTGGATATAGGTCGGCCACCTTGCCGGCGGTTCTCCCGCGCGCTGATGAACCCTGTCACTCCCACGAGAACAGGACGCCCAGCGCCTGCTCCGGGTGCTCGTAGAGCAGGTCGTAGCCGGCCTTCAGCTCCTTGCCGTCCAGGCGGTGGGTGATCAGCGGCTGCACCTGCACCTCGCCTGCGGCCATGGCCTCCATGGAGGTGCGGGCCATCTCCGCGTGGTCGGCGGTGGGCGGGTAGCTGACCAGCACGCGCTTGCCCTGGAAGCTGTCGACGTCCAGCGGCAGGGGCGCGTTCTGATACTTGGCGTTCACCTGGATGAGCCCCCCGGACGCAAGCATCTTCTGCGCCTGCTCGAAGGATGCGATCCCGGGCGGACCGCCGACGCAGTCCACGACGATGCTCGCCCCCTCGCCGCCGGTGAGGCGCCGCACCGCCGCCACCGGGTCCTCCTCGCCCGCGTTCACGACCTCGGGCGCGCCCACCTCGCTCGCGATCCGGCAGCGCAGCTCCAGCGTATCCACGGCGATGAGCTGGGCCGGCCGGTAGCGCCGGGCGAACTGCATGACCAGGTTGCCCACCAGTCCCTGGCCGAGCACGGCGACGCGGTCGTCCGCCGTGATCTGCAGCGCCTGTGCCCATCCCGCGCCGCTGGCCGCCAGCGGATGGAAGGTCCCCTGCTCGAAGGAGAGCTCCGGATGCAGCCGGTGCAGGCGGTCAGCCCGCGCATCGGCGGCCAGCGAGCACAGGGAGTACTCGGCGTGCGGGGCGGTGGCCACGACCCGGTCGCCGGCCGCGAAGCCGGTCACGCCGTCACCTGCCGCCTCGACGGTCCCGGTGGTGGAGTACCCCATGGCATCCGGGCTCACCGGCCCCTCCATCACGTAGCGCCGCCACAGCTCCGAGCCGCGGCTGATCAGGCTGACCCGGGTCCGCGCCAGCACCTCCTCCGGTCCGGGGTCGGGCACCGGCACCTGCTCCAGGAAGACGTTGCCTACGCCCTCACCCTTCGCCGCTCGCCACATCATCGCCGCCATCGCCGCCACCTCCTTTGTCGGAGTCCCAACATTGGTTGATATCGGCGATCACGTCATCGCTGCAACACGGCGCCATCCGCGGGCTACACTCGAACGGGAACGTCATGACCGCTGACTCCAAGGGCCGCGAGCTCTTCATCGTCGACAACAGTGTCTCAGGCTGGACCGGGCTCCGGTACTTGGAGGAGTGGTCCCGCATCGCGAAGGCGTTCGACATCGCGACCGGATACTTCGAGATCGGCGCCCTGCTCGCCCTCGACCGCATGTGGCAGGAGCTCGACAAGATTCGGATCCTGATGGGCGCGGAGACCACCCGTCGGACTCGGAAGGCCATCGTCGACGCGGTCCGGGCGTAAGCGCTCGACAGGCTCGACGGCAGCATTGAGGAGGACTAAGGAGCCGAACCCCTTCCTGCGCGGGGTCCCTGCGATCCTCGGATCCTCGACGCGCTCCGCTCCGCGCAGATCGAATGCCGTGTCTACGACAAGGACAAGTTCCACGCCAACGCCTACATCACCCACGCATCCTTGCGTGTCGCCCAAGGTCGCCATCTATTGTGACTGTGCGTCCGAGACTTCCTGTATGACGGCTTCTTTCACCACTTCCACGGGCACCACTTCCGCGAGGCCGGTGTCTTCCTCGAAGACGACACGCGGCGCGCCAGTCCGTTCGCTGACAGCGACCTCGCGGCTGCGAAGTTGCTTGCTGATTACTCCCACTAAGAGACAGTGCGTGATTGCCTTTGTCTTCGCAATGGCGGTGGTTTCCGGCTTTATGACGACAGGGCCGCCACTGTTGCCGGGAAAGGCGGGAGCATCGACAAGAAACGTATCTTGGTGTCGGCGAATCCAGTCTTGGATTCTCGCGATGACTCCGTATCGGACGATGGGGTAGTTACGGGCGTCGCCCACCAAACCGAGCGGGAAACCGATCACGAATACACCGTCGCCCTCTACAGGTTGCACGCCCTCGCCAAAGGTCGTTCCTAGGTCGCCGACAAACATCCCAACGTCCACCAAATCCCGACCCTTCGACAAGGGACTAGGCTTCAGGAGAGGTGTCACGGCTACGTCCGCGCCTTTCGGATGAAAGGTCCACGCACCAGTCGTCACGGCTCCAATGGTCATTACCGTCAATCCTCCTTCAGGGTCGTTGAAACGGACGTGTGTAATGGCGCTAGCGGCCACATGTTGGTTAGTGACCAAGTATGCCCGATACGGTGTGCGGCCCTGTTTTCCGGGTAGGGGGTGTGCGTCTAGGAACCCCGTACCGACGTGTCGGAACGACTCGCCAGTTGTTCCCAAAGAAACGACCGCGTTCAGGTAACCTGGTGGAATCAGCGCCATGATAAATTCAGTACTTCAACGGGATCGACGGAGGCCAACATGCGACGTGGAGACGAACCACTCTTCCCGATCCTGACCGATCCCCGTCACAAAACCCACTTCCCTTTCAGGCCCCGGTCTCCATGCTCGCACGTCCCCGGTACGGCGGGCATCACTCCCAGTGGAACAGGACGCCCAGCGCCTGCTCCGGGTGCTCGTAGAGCAGGTCGTAGCCGGCCTTCAGCTCCTTGCCGTCCAGGCGGTGGGTGACCAGCGGCAGCACCTGCACGTCGCCCGCGGCCACGGCCTCCATCGCGGTGCGGGCCATCGCGGCGCGGTCGGCGGTGGGCGGGTAGCTGACCAGCACGCGCTTGCCCTGGAAGCTGTCGACGTCGAGCGGCAGGGGCGCGTTCTGGTACTTGCCGTTCACCTGGATCAGCCCCCCGGAGGCCAGCATCTTCTGCGCCTGCTCGAAAGAGGCGATGCCGGCCGGCCCGCCGACGCAGTCGACCACGATGCTCGCTCCCTCGCCGCCGGTCAGGCGCCGCACCGCCGCTACCGGGTCCTCCTCGCCCGCGTTCACGACCTCGGGCGCGCCCACCTCCCGCGCGATCCGGCAGCGCAGCTCCAGCGCGTCCACGGCGATGAGCTGGGCCGGCCGGAAGCGCCGGGCGAACTGCATGACCAGGTTGCCCACCAGTCCCTGGCCGAGCACGGCGACGCGGTCGTCCGCCGTGATCTGCAGCGCCTGTGCCCATCCCGCGCCGCTGGCCGCGAGCGGATGGAAGGTCCCCTGCTCGAAGGAGAGCTCCGGATGCAGGGGGTGCAGGCGGGAACGCGGCGCATCGGCGGCCACCGAGCACAGGGAGTACTCGGCGTGCGGGGCGCTGGCCACGACCCGGTCGCCGGCCGCGAAGCCGGTCACGCCGTCACCTGCCGCCTCGACGGTCCCGGTGGTGGAGTACCCCATGGCGTCCGGCCTCACCGGCCCCTCCAGCACGTACCGGTGCCACAGCTCCGAGCCGCGGCTGATCAGGCTGACGCGGGTCCGCGCCAGCACCTCCTCCGGTCCGGGAATCGGCACCGGCACCTGCTCCAGAAAGACGTTACCGACGCCCTCACCCTTCGCCGCTCGCCACATCGTCTCCGCCATCGCCGTCACCTCCCTTGTCGGAGTCCCAACATTGGTTGATATCGGCGATCACGTCATCGCTGCAACACGGCGCCATCCGCGGGCTACACTCGAACGGGAACGTCATGACCGCTGACTCCAAGGGCCGCGAGCTCTTCATCGTCGACAACAGTGTCTCAGGCTGGACCGGGCTCCGGTACTTGGAGGAGTGGTCCCGCATCGCGAAGGCGTTCGACATCGCGACCGGATACTTCGAGATCGGCGCCCTGCTCGCCCTCGACCGCATGTGGCAGGGGCTCGACAAGATTCGGATCCTGATGGGCGCGGAGACCACCCATCGGACTCGGAAGGCCATCCTCGAAGCCGTCCGGGCGCAAGCGCTCGACAGGCTCGACGAAAGCATCGAGGAGGACAAGGAGCCGAACCCCTTCCTGCACGGCGTCCCTGCGATCCTCGACGCGCTCCGTTCCGGGCAGATCGAATGCCGCATCGACGACAAGGACAAGTTCCACGCCAAGGCCTACATCGCCCACGCAAAACTCGAGGTCGTGGGTGCCCATGCGCTGGGAGGCTCCAGCAACTTCACGCGGCCGTCGGGGCTGAGGGGCAACACGGACAAGTGATGATCCGAGGAGAGAAGGAGGTCTGTGGTGTTCACAAGTCGAAATAGTCGGCGAGCTCCAGTCATCCACGAACAAGACGATGACGGGAAACGCTAATCTCTGGTCTTGGTGGTCTTGGTGGTCTTGGTGGTCTTGGTGGTCTTGGTGGTCTTGGTGGTCTTGGTGGTCTTGGTGGTCGAGTGTAGGGCCCCGGGCGAGGCTTGTGGGCCACGTGAATTGTGGCGCGAAGACGTGGTCACTAGGCTGCCGCGAATCGACCTGTTGGGCGAAGAAGGTTGTTGGCGGACCAGGTGGAGCCGCTACCCAAGAGGACCGGCTGTTCCGGCGCCGCACGGAGCGGGCGGCGGTCAGGACGCACTACGCAAGCCTGTGGAATCCCTAGCGGCGGCCAACCGGCTTGGCCGGAAGCGGTGGCCAGCGTGACGACGGATAGGGACGCGGGCAGCGACACGCTGGCGAGATTTCGGTATCAGGCAGAGGTCACTCTCCCATACTGCGTTTCCGCACTGCTGTCCGAAAACGACATTGTTGCAGTCGTTGCGGAACATCTCGAGGACATTGCCCTCAGGACCAAGACCGGCTGGCGGTTTCTCCAGGTAAAGAGCCGCGACCCGGAACGCGGTTTGTGGAGGGCGGCTGACCTTTTCGCGAAGGGTGGCGCTCTCCGCTCTCTGTATCGCACCTACTTGGCGACCGTAGGGGAGGATCACTCACTGGAGCTTGTGCTGGAGGGGGCGGTGAAAACGGATGACGTGATAGGGACGCTTCGGGATCGAGACCGCTCCCGGCTCGTACCGATGATCATGGACAAGCTGAAGGTAACCCAGGCATCGGCGGAGGACTTCCTGCGGAGGGTAACGCTTGACCAGAATGCTCCCCATCGAACGGCCATCCACGCGACCAACGCGCGGCTGGTGCATCAACACGCTCCGTCGCTGACGTATCCCGAGGTGGAGGCTTTGCACGGCGCGCTGCTCGAAGAGATCGAGAAGGCGATGCGGTGCGAACGAATTGGTGCGCGTTGGCCCCGAAGCGTCGTACATCCGGAGAAGCGCTCCAGATTGATTGAAGAGAGACTCCGGGCGAAGACACTGGACGCGAAACGCCTGTCTGAGATCGCCGAAGCGTTCACAAGTGCGGGACGTCCTCTGCTGCAGCGATTCGTGGAAACGGGCGGCGGGCCGGTCTCTGCGCTCACCCAGAAGCTCGTCCTGGGCGGGGCGACACCGAAACTGATCGACCGAGCACGCACTCTCCAAGCCAATGCTAGCCACCATCGTCTCGTGCGCGCGGCACGGAGCCTCGCGGTGAACGATGCTTTGCTCACCGATCTGAAGGAGCGCATTTGCACGTATGCGGACACGGCGGCGGCTATGAATGCGTCGTCTGCCGACCCGGCGATTGGAATGTGGGGTTACCTGCTCGATAAATTCGGCACGCATACGGCGGACATAGACCGACACAACCTCGTCAGCGCGGATCCAATGCTGCTGATGGGCGAAAGCTGCATCCTGTCGAATGAGTGCGTCTTCGACTGGGGCGGGACAACATACGATGCCGGCGAGTGAGTTCCAGCCTTCTCTAGAAGGGGAGGCTCGGCTGCTGCTCCTCATCGAGGCGTTCAGTCGCGGTAGCAAGGTGCTCGAAGGCCGCACCAAGCTCGCCAAACTCGACTTTCTCCTCCGCTACCCGAGCTACTGCGCGCGGGCGCTTCAGATCAGGCGCCCGGGGCTGGTGGACGCGACGGAGGGACCCGAGCCCGACCTGGAATCGCGCATGGTGCGCTACCGGTTCGGACCATGGGATCCGGCGTACTACGCGTTGCTCGGGCGGTTGATCGGAAAGGGGCTGGTACGGCCTGCGCCTTTCGCCCATGGTATCGGCTATCGCGCCACGGACAAGGGGCGCG
Organism: Spirochaetia bacterium; assembly: GCA_965262795.1. GTDB lineage: Bacteria > Spirochaetota > Spirochaetia > SZUA-6 > Bin103 > CATQHW01. The sequence continues at coordinate 5,611,484 of OZ253561.1, forward strand.
CAATCGCCGTCGCCATGCGCGGCGAGCCGGCGTGGCTCGAGACCGCCGAGCGGATCAAGCTCCTTCGGCAGCACTTCGATCTCAGCGGAGCGTACCTGATGAAGTTTATCTACGAGCATTTCCCCGAGGTGACTCGGGCGACATGGGGACAGTCGCTATGAAGCTGCAGGTGAACGAAATAAGATTGGAAGGAGCGGATCGTTCGATATCCTTTTCGCCGGGCCTGAACATCATCACGGGGCCTATCGCCTCCGGCAAGACAACGCTGGTCCGCTACCTTCGATTCCTGCTAGGAAGTTCGCTGGGACAGCCTCCGATCGAAGCACGCAGCAACGTTGTGGCGGTGTCAGGGTCCGTCGACCTCGCCGACAGGTCGTTCTTGATCATGAGGCCAGCCGTTACGACCACGACCGCGCGTGTCGAGATCGCGAGCGGGGACGAGACCTGGAGGCTGCCGGCGGCGGCGGCGCCTGATGGCGAGACCTACGTGAACTGGCTGCTCGCGCACTTGGATCTCCCGCGAATCGACGTGCCGTCCGCGCCGACGCGGCCGGATTCGGATCCGACTCCCGTCAGCATCAACGACTACCTTCTGTATTCGTACTTGGCGCAGGACGAGTTGGGGTTTTCGGTTTTCGGACACCGCGACTCGTTCAAGAACATAAAGAGGAAGTACGTCTTCGACATCACGTACGGCTTCTACGACCTCAAGACGGCGCAGATTCAGGAGCTTCTCCGGGACGTTCAAGGTCGACTCAGGGAAATACGCTCTCGCCAAGCTCTCTTCGACACCTTCTTCGATGGCACGCCGCTGGAGAACAGGGTACGCATCGAGCACGAACTACGGGAAGTAAACGATGAACTTGAACAGGTCGAGAGCGCGGCTATGGATGTGGCCTTGGTACCGCGGGAGGCCGCCGATACGGCGCAGCTGCAAGGAGAGATCCTGGACTTCGAGAAACGATCGGCTCAACTGCAGGCGGCCATCGATGCGGAACGGCAGTCGCTCGCCGACCTGAGGGATCTCGCCAGACAGCTGGAGGCCCAGTCCGGCAAGTTGACTCGATCTGTCGTCTCGCACAAGCACTTGACGGACCTCGAGTTCGTCGTGTGCCCGCGCTGCGGGACGGGACTCGCCTCTAGTCGGAAGGCCGCCGACGTCTGTTATCTGTGCCTCCAGGAACCTTCGCTTGAGTTCTCGCGCGAGATCCTGATCGCGGAGCAAGGAGCCGTTGAGCAGCAGCTGACGGAGGCCCAGGATCTGTTTCGGGAGCGGGAGGAGCGGGCTACCGCACTCGAGGGTCAGCTGGAAGAGGTGCGCAAAGTACTCGCCAGGAGGCGACTGGAGCTCGACTTCCAGACTAAGAGCTATGTCTCCGAGCACGCAGCGAGAATCGCTGCAACGGCGGCTCGAAGGGCGCGACTTTCCGCGAGGTCGGAGCAATTGGGAGAATACTTGAAGGTTCTGGCGAAGGTTGACGACACCCAACAAGCAGCGGCTCGGCTTACAGCAGAACGGGATGCCCTTGAGCAGGACCTTGCGGTTGCAACGGCGGAGTCCGGAGACAGTCATCGTAAGGTCGGCTACCTTAAGGACCGATTCAACGAGATGCTCGAACGACTTAGACCTCCTAAATTCGGAGAACAGGAGTTGTCGGACATCAACCGAAATACATACTTGCCTGTTTATTACGGAAGGCCATTTGCCGAGGTCAGTTCACCGGGTCTGGCGACTCTAATCAACGTCTCCCACGCGCTTGCTCATCACCTCACGGCGATCGAGCTAGGGTTAAAACTGCCACAGATCTTGATCATTGATTGGATTGAGTGAGCACCTTGGGCAAGAAGGGTTGGATCCAGAACGCCTGAAAGCAATCTACGACTTGCTTATTGAGACTTCGAATACACACCGTGAACTCCAGATCATTGTTTGTCGACAACGAAGTATCGGAGGAGGGCCGACCTTTCGTGCGCCTTGAATTGTCCGAAGAGGATCGCCTGATCCGTAACCCTCAGGGATAGCGTTGTGATGGATTGGTCTCCAAGGTACGCTCGAGTGATGAATCGCGTTTCGCGCGGTTCTGAGCTGGGTTTGGCACTTGGACTTGGTGGGCGTAGCGGATGGCGTTCAGGGAGGGGGGAGAGGGCTAATCGAAACCCGAGACGAGCCGGCGGAAGACTGGATGCAGCGGCGATCGCATCGGTGATCGCCGCAGTGACCGTGGGCTGAGCACCTGCTCCAGGAAGACGTTGCCTACGCCCTCACCCCTTCGCTGCTCGCCACATCATCGTCGGCATCGCCTCCACCTCCTCGATCGGGTTTGGCTCGATCGGTCTCCCAATCGTCGTAGATATCCGCGATCACGTCATCAATCCGGGAACGGTGCGTCTCCACGTCGTGGATGGTGGTCTGTCCGGCCGCCTGCTGCAGGAGCGCCGGGATCGGCGTGCGCGCGGCGTCGAACGTGAAGTGGTGGCGGTTGCCCTCGCTGCGGATGCGGCGCACGCCGGCAAGCTGCGGCGGCGCGGTGTCCGCGGTCTCCAGCACCAGGTGGCGGCGGTCGCCGAACCGGCGGCGCAGCGCCCCGAAGTCGCCGTCGAAGGCGATGCGGCCCCGGTCGATCATCACGATACGCCCGGCGAGCTGCTCCAGCTCGTCCATGTCGTGGCTGGTGATCATCACGGTGACCCCTTTCCTGCGGTTGAGGTCCTTCACGAACTCCAGGATGTTGCGCTTGGCCAGCACGTCGACGCCGATGGTCGGCTCGTCCAGAAACAGGATCTCCGGTTCGTGCATGAGCATGAGCGCCAGGTCCGCGCGCATCTTCTGGCCCAGGCTGAGCTGCCGCGCCAGGGTGTTGAAGAACTCGCCGATGCCCAGGAGCTGCTTGACGAAGGCGAGCATGGACTCGTAGCGGTCGCGGGGGATGTTCCAGACCACCCGCTTCCACTCGAAGCTGGCCGCGACCGGTTGGTCCCACCAGAGCTCGGTCCGTTGCCCGAACACCACGCCGATGCGTCCCACGTAGCGCACCCGGTCCTTCATGGGGTCCATGCCCAGGCAGCGCACCGTGCCGGCGGTCGGCGCCAGGACGCTGGAGAGGAGCTTCACGGTCGTGGACTTCCCCGCGCCGTTGGGGCCGGCGTAGGCGACGATCTCGCCGCGGCGGATGGAGAGGTCGACCCCCCGCAGGGCGTGGATCTCGCGAACGACCGGGCGGAACAGGTTCCGGAAGACGTCGCGGACCTTCTCCGAGCGCTGCCGCTGCTGGAACGTCTTGTCGACGCCGGTGAGCCTAACCGCGATGTCCCCAGCCGACGTAGCGCTGAGATCCGGTTCGTTCATAGTGCTTGAGTCCTTTCCTGAATACGATCGCCGCGACCACCGATGCGACGAGCGCGGCCAGCGGCGTGTGCCAGAAGGCGGGCGGCGCGATGCCCAGCAGTTGACGGCACGGATACCACGCGACGAAGCCGACCGGCAGGACGGTGAGCATGCCGGCGAGCAGGAAGGAGCTCAAGCCGTCGAGCGGAAACGACTTGAGCTGATACAGGAAGCCGACCGCCTGGCTGCTGATCTCCTCGGCGGCGACCGGCGCCCAGAACGCCAGGCTCCCCCACAGATAGGAGAAGGCGAGCACGATCGCGGACGACGCCAGGAGACTGCAGGCCAGCATCAGCCACCAGCCGAGGGGCAGCGCCGTGCCAAGGTGCATGATCGCCCAGGCCATGATGCCGACGCCGGTGAGCAGCGGCCACACCCCGGAGAACGGCATGAACCCCTCGGTCAGCAGCCCCATCCACAGCGGCTGCGGTTGCACGAGCGTATGGTCGAGCTGGCCGCGGCCGATGCGGCGGCTGATGTTCAGGACGTTGTAACCGCCCCCCACATCCAGCAGGCCGCGCACCACGGCCGCGTAGCCCAGCATGAAGAGGATTTGATCCCCAGACCACGGGCCGATCCCCCCGAACCGCTCGGCCAGCAGAAAGACGGCGGTGATGCCGGCCAGGCTGAGGACGATGTCGGAGGCGATGTTGATGACGAAGAAACGGAAATCCCGCGTCATGTACATGAAATCCAGATAGGCCTGCGCCCGCCAGCGGGCGAAGAGCATCTTCAGCGTGCGCACCGGCGCTCAACCTCCGTGCGAGACCAGCCGTTCGCGATTGGCGGTCCAGACCAGGTGCGCGAGCGGCCAGAGCACGGCCAGCCAGAACGCCTGCAGCCCGAGCAGCAACGCCGGATCGCCGGTGCCGGTGTAGATGCGCAGGGGCCCGGACGCCAGCGACGCGAACGGGAGGTAGCCCAGGACGTCGCCGATGCCCCAGGGCATCAGCGCCAGCGGAATGACGGCCCCTGACATCAGAGCGCTGACGGCGCTCCTGATCTGCATCAGGGCGTAGACGTTCTGCTCCAGCAGGACCATCAGGCCGGCGAAGATGAAGTCGAGCGCGGCGCCGATGCAGACGGCCAGGATCAGGCTGCCCACGAACAGCGCCGCGGCGGCGACGCTCGCCGGCAGCGGATCGACTCCCAGCAGTGGGGCGATGCAGTACAGCGGCAGCGCGAACAGCAGCAGGCCGTTCAGGCTGCCGCCGAACATCTCGGCGATGAACTGCCCATAGATGCCGGCCGGCCGCAGGAAGCGGTTGGCGATGTCGCCGCGCCAGAGCGCCGTGTCCAGGCCGCTGCGCGATCCCAGCAGGCCGGAGAAGGCCTCGGCAACCAGCGTGTAGGTGAGGACCGCGCCGCGCGTCAAGCCGGAAACCTCGCCCGTCTCCGGCAGCAGCATCCGCCACAGCGACAGCAGGAACGCGACCCGCAGCAGGCGCAGGCCGAAGTTCACGGCGATCGCCCACCCCGCGTCGTCCAGGGACCGCATGGCGACCATGGCGGCCGTCTTCAGATGTTTGCGGGCGGTGAGGATCATGCGGTGGTACCTTTGCGCCCGGGGAGGGCAGACCGGTGGTGAGCTTTCACCACGTATCCAAGCACTACGGGGACCTGGACGTCCTGCGGGATATCTCGTTTCAGATCAACCCCGGTGACAAAGTGGGGCTGATCGGCGCGAACGGCGCCGGCAAGTCCACCGTTCTGCACCTGCTGTTGGGGGCGCAGCAGCCGAGCGACGGAAGTGTGGTCGTGGCATCCGGTCTCCGAATCGGACACGTTCCGCAACAGTTGGAAGCCCCTCCGGCGATGAAGGTCCGGGACTACCTGCTGGGGGAGGTCGCGCCCGCGGAAGGGGCGCTTCGGGCCGCCGAGCGCGCCCTGGCCAGTGCCAACGACAATCAGATGACCGATGCCCTGAAGCGCTACCAGGTCGCCAGGGATCGGTATGACGCGATCGATGGGGACCAAGCGGGATGGCAGGCCGAACGGGTCTTGCAACAGGTAGGATTGGCTGCAGCCGCGGCGACGGCCGTATCTCTGCTTTCCGGTGGGGAACGGAACCGCCTGGCGCTCGCCCGTGCCCTGGTGGTGGATCCGGGGCTGCTTGTTCTGGATGAGCCGGGCAACCACTTGGACTACGCTGGTCTGGAGTGGCTGGAGGAGGCCCTCGTCGACTTCCCGGGGTCCGTGCTGCTGATTTCCCATAACCGGCGTCTGCTGGACCGGAGCGTCGCACGCATCCTCGAGCTCAAGGGCGGCCGCATCCGTGAGTACAACGGCAATTACTCCGATTACCAGTTGACCCGGTTGCAGGCACTGGTGGCCCAGCGGGCGGACTACGTCGCATCTCAGAAGAGGCTCGCCCAGCTCGAGGCGCTGGTCGCGCGTTTGGCCGCCATCGCGGCCGTACGAACTGACAAGGCTCACGGCAAGCGCCTGCGAGCGCGGCGCAGTCAGCTCGCGCGGGAAGAGACGCGGGCCGTGGCGCGACCCGACCTGAGGGAGACCGGCGTCTCCGTGGTCCTGCCACAGGCCGGCAGCCGGGCGAATGTTGCGTTGCAGGTGGTTGGCTACGACCGGCGATTCGGTGACCGCGTGTTGTTCCGGGACGCCCACCTGGAGGTCGCCTGCGGAGAGCGGCTCGCGTTGATAGGTCCGAACGGTTGCGGCAAGAGCACCTTGCTGCGCGACATCGTTGCGCAGGGAGACTGGGAACACCCGGTGTTGCGGGTGGGGCCAAGCCTGACGATAGGCTACTGCGCCCAACACCAGGAGACGCTTGCCGAGGATCAGACGATCCTCGAGGCATTCCTGGCCATGGGGTTGAGGAACCGGCAGGAGGTTCTGGCCGCCCTGCGCGGATACCTGTTCACGTGGGACGATCTGGACAAGCCGGTAGGCGCCCTGTCGGGAGGAGAACGCAACCGTCTGCAGCTCGCGGCGGCGGTCCATCGGAAGGCCAGCTTCCTGATATTGGACGAACCGACCAACCACATGGACATCCCCTCATGCGAAGCGATAGAGGACGCGCTGGTGGAGTATGGCGGCACGGTTCTGGTGGTGAGCCACGACCGTTACCTCCTGGACAAGGTCGCCACCTCGGTGGTCGAGGTGCGCGATCAGGGGCTGCACCGCTTTCCTGGCGGGTTCTCCGAGTACTGGGCTTGGCGCAAACGGCGCGCGAGTCCGGTGTTGCCGGCCGGCGCCGGGCGCGAACGGCAGCCGACCGAACAACCGATGGAAGCCCGCATCGAACGCCTGGAAAGCGAAAAAAAGGACCTGGAGCGGCAGGTCTCCCAGGCGCTGCAGTCCGGTGACCAGACCGCCGAGCGGCGCCATACCGCCCGCCTGCATCGCGTGGTCCGCCAGATCGACCGATTGTATGAGGAGTGGGCCGGCAATTGATGTCCTATGCTCAGGAGTGGATATTTTGCTCTGCGGCAGACGTGGAAAGCGACTGCTCTGCCATGAGCTCGAAGCAGACTGAACCTGCGAGTGACGTGAATCCCAACGTCCCGCGCGTCCGCTGCCATGGTGCAGAAGCGCGCCGCTGGCGGGAGCTGGCTGCGCGGCCATCGTCGGCGGAATCTGCATGATCGTCGGAGTCTTGATTCGCACGTTCATCTCCTTATAGGAGGGGAGCCGTTCATGGGACGGTTTTCAAGCCCCTACCTTTGTAGGGGTGTTGCGTGGTGAGGACGCCCGTGCATAGACTCTCGCCACTGTAGAGCCTCGGCGGGGGGAGCGATCACCGCGTTCCCACAGCGCCAGGACCATCGGAGAAGGTGCGAACCAAAGCCCACGCCGCGGCTCACATTGTCGGGAGGAACCTTTCATGCCAGACGATCCTTCAGCAAGCGAACGGAGTGACAAAGAGTTCGTCACGACGGTGCTTCTGTCGTTTTTCCTTGGCGGCTTAGGAGTCCATCGCTTCTACGTCGGCAAGACTGGCACGGGGCTCCTGATGCTTCTGACGGCAGGCGGCTTGGGCATCTGGGCGATCATCGACTTCATCACGATCATCGTGGGGAAGTTCACCGATGCCCAGGGGAGACCGATCAAGAGCGGGTAGAGTCCTTGGTGGAGATCATGTTTCAAACTGACCCGCTACCCCCGTAACCCACTATCCGCGGCCGCACGTGTTTGACATGAGGAATAGTGAGCGCGTGGTGGCCGATAGGACGTAACCAAGCTCGCCTCCCGGTATGCTTGACGCTGCCACCGTCTCGGTGGGGATAAATACCGTCTCCTCCTCATAGTCCCGATCGATAATGGGATTGCATGTCGTGTTGCGTTCATAGTTGTTCTTCTCGTATCGGGACACGAAATTGGGGACCAGTGTCTGTTCACTTCACAGCAGAGCGTTGCGCCAGTAGTAAGTAGTAAGGCTGAACATCCTTTAGTGTTCTGGGTCTTCAGGATTTCGTGTAGGTGAGACGGCGGAGGCGCTACGGTGGCGGTGGCGGTGGCGGTGATGGGCATGGCAGAGAAGCCTCAAATTACCCGGATCGGAGCCGCCGCCGAGCCCGTAGGGCAGGACATGGTCGATCTGCAGCAGATGCCGTGAGGTACAGCGCCGTCCGGTATGCGGATCGACGTAGCGGCAGCGTCCTCGGTCTCGTTGCCAGACCTTTCGCTTCACCGCCGCCGGAATCGCACGGCCCGAAGCGCGTGACTTCGGCGCCGGAGCGGCGTGGCCGTCGCAGCCCGGCCGGGTCTGTGCCGTCGAAGTGGCGCTGACTGCCGGCCGGGCCGTCTGCTTCGGCGGCGAAGCGGTCCGCCGGCTCGGGTCGTGGCGGTCGAGCGCCTCCCGCACTAGCCGGCCGACGAGCTGTCCCACCGTCATGCGCGGGTCCACGTGCGACAGCAGGCCCGCAAGCTGCTCCAGGCCGCGCTGACACTCCGCGTCGATGAGCGCCTTCAGCTCGTAGCGGCCGTTGCCGAGCGGGCGCACGCGATCGGCCGGCGCCGCCAGTTCCGGGTCCAGGTCGGCCAGCATCCGCTTGACCTGCCGCCCACTGCAACTCGGCGGCGGCGCTCAGCGACAGCGAGCCGTCACGCAGCGGCTCGCGCGTCTGCGGGTTGTCGGCGCACAGCCGCATGGCAGCGAGACGCCGTCCGGCGGCCGCGTCGCTGTAGCCCAGTTCGCGCACGGCGTACTCGAACAGGCTGGCGAACCCGCGGCGCAGGAACAGGCTGCGGGCCTCAATTTCGGCCAGATGGTCGATGATGGCGCCTTGCAGATGGCGTTCGACGCGGGCCAGGTTGCCGGTCTGCGCCAGCAGCTCACGGTCGGACAGGGCGGCGACGGTGCCGGTGATCGCGGCTCGCGTGGCGGCGGTGGCAGATGCGGTCTTCATGCCGTAAATATACTAACAGTTTATAAATAGACATTTTGGCGAGTCCCCGACCAGCATCGGATCAGCGCCCAGGGCGCGCTCAACGGGGTGCAGAGCGGCCGGCGGGGTGCTGTGGCGTTTTCGGGGGGTCCAAGAGGGTGCAGAACGGTCGCTAGCGGGCCGCCTAGGGCGTCAAGAAGACCCGTCAAGACCTGAGAGCAAGATTCCTGCACTTTTTCGCGCCGATGCGCGCGCCGCCGAGCCGGCTCGGTGAGTAAACCCCGCTACGCGCCCCGACTCGGCGTCTCTGCGGCCTCGATCTCTTCCCTATCGGGGTCGTCAGGTGACCATCCAGTTCACGGCAGCTACGTATAGGGTTTCATCAACACCGTCCATGGGAGTGGCCTCCTGTTCGACTTCGCTCGTTCGCAACCCATGCCGCTTGCGTGACTCAAATGTCGGTTCGGCTGCGTTTGGATAAGGGTACGAAAAGCCGCCAAACGATCTGTCGATCCGCTGCCGGTCAGGCATCGTCGGCGCGCCGTACACGCGGCTCTGTGGCAAGCGGTCCCCGTTCGCGCTTGCGGCGGTCCCGCAGCGCGGCGGTGGCGGCCGTGTCGACCCGGCCGGCTTCGTCAAGCACGACGCCGTAGCTCTCGCGCGCGTGCGCGGCGGTGATCTTGCCCTGCGCGGCGTCCTCCCGCACGGCCTCCGGATCACGCTCCAGCGGGTCGCCGTAGCCGCCGCCGCCCGGTTGCACCAGCCGGTAGACGTCGCCGCGCTTCAGCGTGCGCAGGAACTTGCCCGGCAGCCGTTCGCCGCCGTCGCCGCGGTCCGGGTTGAGCAGGTTGCCGCTGGCCGAGCCGGACGAGCCGCCCTGCGTGCCCCAGGGCAGGAAATTGGCGCGGTCGGAGCGGATCTGCAGGGTAGCCTCGTCGTGCGTGAGCTCGTATTCGCGCACCAGGCCCAGACCGCCGCGGAAGCGGCCGGGGCCGCCGGTGTCGGGCACGAAGCCGTAGCGGCGGATGATTAGCGGCTGCGCGGCTTCGATGGTCTCGATCGGGGTGTTGGCCATGTTGTGCACGGGCGCGGTCAGGCCGTCGGCGCCATCGGCGAGCGGGCCGCCGCCGCGCGGTCCGTCGTTGTTGAACTCCAGGAACACGAAGGCCCGCCCGTCGGGGTAGTAGCCGCCGAAACTGACGCCGAACTCGCCTCCGCCCCATGCGGCCGGCACCCGGTCGGGCAGGGCCTTGGCCAGCGCACCGAACACGGCTTGCGCGATGCGGAAGCCGCCCAGCCCGCGGGCGGCGACCGCGGCCGGATGCTGCGGGTTGACGAAGCAGCCCGGCGGCGCGCGCACCGCGATCGGCCGGAAGAACCCGGCGTTGGCGTCGATCGAGGGGTCGGTAAGCGTCTTGAGCACGGCGTACACGGCCGAGGTGGTGAAGGGCAGGTTGGGGTTGATGGAGCCGGTCGCCTGCGGCGAGGTGCCGGCGAAGTCGGCGGTGAACTCGTCGCCGGCGATGGTCACCCGCACCCGGATCTCGATCGGCTCGGGCCGGATGCCGTCGCCGTCGATGAAGTCGGAGAAGCTCCAGGAGCCGTCCGGCAAGGCGGTGATCTCCGCGCGCGTGCGCCGCTCGGTGTGATCGATGATGTCGGTCATGTAGCCGTCGAGGCGGTCGATGCCGTGATCGGCGGCCAGCGCCAGCAGGTCCTGCTCGCCCTGCTCCAGGGCCGCCACCTGCGCGAGCAGGTCGCCGTGCACGAGCGACGGGACGCGGACGTTGCTGCCGATGATCCGCCACACCGCGTCGTTGCGCGTGCCGGCGGCGAACAGCTTCAGCGGCGGCAGCCGCAGCCCCTCCTGGTAGATCTCGGTGTTGTCGCAGGCGTTGCCGCCGGCCACGCGGCCGCCGATGTCGGTGTGGTGGGCGATCACGCACAACCACGCGATGAGGGTCCGGCCGGCGAACACCGGCTTGAACAGGAAGATGTCGGGCAGGTGGCTGGCGCCGGAGTAGGGGTCGTTGCTGGCGAGGATGTCGCCCGGCTCCACGTCCCCCTCGAACTGGGCCAGGACGCCGTCCAGGGCCGGCTGCATGGCGCCCATGTGGAACGGCAGGGTCAGCCCTTGGGCGACCTGCTCGCCGGCGGCGTTGAACACGGCGGTGGAGAAGTCCATGCCGTCCTTGACGACCGCCGAGCGGGCGGTGCGCACCACGGTCACCGCCATGCTGTCGGCGGCGGACACCAGCGAGCTGCGGATGACCTCGCGCGTGACCGGGTCGCGGGGCGTCGAGGGATCCGTCATCGCACGGCCTCCAGGGTCATGCAGCCGTGATCGGCCGCGGCCGCGCGCCATCCGGGCGGCACCACCGTGGTCGAGTCGTATTCCTCGACGATCAGCGGGCCGGCGATGCCGCCGGAGCGCAGGGCGGGACGGCCGACCACGGGCGTGGACAGCCAGCCGTGGCCGGGACCGAAGTAGACGCGGCGGTCGGCCGGCGGGCGCGCCGGGCCCGTGGTGGGCGGGGCGTCGCCGGGGCCGGGGTCGGCTGGCGAACGGTCCGGGTGCGCGACGCCGCGACCGATCACCCGCAGGCTCACGACCTGCACCGGCTCCTCGACGCTGTAGCCGTAGGTGCGCCGGTGCTCGCGCATGAACGCCTCCTCGATCGCCGGAAGCGCCGCGGTGCTGAAGCGCTCGACCGGCAGGTCGACGGTCAGTTCCGAGGTCTGGCCCTCGTACTTGGCGTCGATCTGGGTCTGCAGCCGCTGGTGCGATTTGTCGAACCCTTCGCGGTTCAGCAGCGTCCGGCACTCGCCGCCGATGCGGTCCAGGATGGCGTTGACCCGCTCCACGTCGATCGCCGCCAGCGGCTGGTTGAGGGTCTGCACGAAGTGGTGCTCGACCTCCGCGAACAGCAGCCCGAAGGCGCTGAACACCCCGGGCGACGGCGGGACGATCACGCGACCGATCCCGAGGCTCGAAGCCAGCCCGGCCGCATGTACGGGACCGCAGCCGCCGAAGGCGATCATCGCGAAGCGCCGCGGGTCGCGCCCGCGCTCGCTGGAGACCGCGCGCAGCGCCCCGCCCATCTTCACGTTGGCGAGCGTGTGCACGCCCCAGGCCGCCTCGGTCTCCGCGAGGCCGGCCGGCTCCGCCAACCGCTCGCGCACGGCCGCGCGCGCCCGCTCGGCATCGATCGGGAAGGTGCCGCCAAGCAGGTGCTCGGGATTCAGGAAGCCCAGCGCCACGTCGGCGTCGGAGACGGTCGGTTCGGTGCCGCCCGCGCCGTAACAGACCGGACCGGGTACGGCGCCTGCGGAGTGGGGTCCGATCTGCAGGCCCCCGGCGCGGTCCACCCAGGCGATGCTGCCGCCGCCTGCGGACACCTCGGCGATGTCGATGGTCGGCACGCGCAGCACGTAGCCGGCGCCGCGCAGCAGGCGGTGACCGGCGTTCATGCCGCCGCCGACCTCGTACTCGGGCGCCAGCAGCACCTTGCCGCCCTCAATGATGGACGCCTTGGCGGTGGTGCCGCCCATGTCGAAGCTGATCAGATCGGCCTGGCCGAGGCGGGCGCCCATCTCGGCCGCGCCGATCACGCCGGCGGCCGGACCCGACTCAATGCAATACATGGGTTTGCGCGCGGCAAGCTCGACCGGCATAAGCCCGCCGTTGGACTGCATCACGGTCACCGGAGCGTCCGTACCGGCGCGCCGCAGCTCGGCGACCAGCCGCTGCAGGTAGCGCTCCACCACCGGCCGGATGTAGCCGTTGATGACGGTGGTGCTGGTGCGCTCGTACTCGCGCGCTTCCGGCAGCAGCTCGCTGGACAGCGACACGTCCAGCGCGGGCAGCTCGGCGCGGAGCGCATCGCCGATGCGCTGCTCGTGGGAGGGATTGGCATAGGAGTGCAGCAGGGAGACCGCCACGGAGGGGACGCCCGCCTCCCGCACCGCGGCCACCGCCCGCTCTACGTCACCGGCGTCGAGCGGCGCGAGCACCCGGCCGCGGGCATCGACACGCTCGCGCACCTCCAGGCGCAGGCGCCGCTCGACCAGCGGCGGCGGCTTGCGGTACGTGAGGTCGTAGAGCCGTGGCGTGCGCAGCCGGGCGATCTCCAGCACGTCGCGGAAGCCCTCGGTGGTGATCAGCGCCATCGCCGCGCCCTTGCCCTCCAGGATGGCGTTGGTGGCGACCGTGAAGCCGTGCACGATCTCGGTCACGCCGGCGGCCGGCAGGTCCAGCTCGGCCAGCGCGTCCGCGAGGCCGCGCAGCACGCCGCGGCCGTAGTCGTCCGGCGTGCTCGCCACCTTGACCACGGCGGACCGGCCGCTCTCGGTCAGGGCGACGATGTCGGTGAAGGTGCCGCCGATGTCGACCCCGACACGGCATACCGGTCTCGTTTCAGCCATCGATAGTCACTCGGCTCCTTCGGTCACTGTAGCAACCGATCCGGCGCGGCACATCTCGGATGGGAGACTCCCACGCCGCGTCAGCCCGCGTCCCCGGGGCGCGAATCCGGTCCCATACCCTCCGCGCGCCGCACGCCCGGCAGCGAAGCGAGTTTGGAGCGCCTGCCGGTGACGACGTAGGATGGCGCGGTGAGCAGGCGCAGACTGCCGATCGGCATTCAGACCTTCAGCAAGCTGCGCGAGCAGGACTGCTACTACGTGGACAAGACCCCGTACATCGCGCAGCTCCTCGACGGGGGAACGCACTACTTCCTGTCACGCCCGCGGCGGTTCGGCAAGAGCCTGTTCCTGGACACGCTGAAGGAGCTGTTCGAGGGCAACCAGGAGCTGTTCGAGGGGCTGCGCATCCACGACCGCCATGACTGGTCGCAGCGCCACCCGGTGGTGCGGCTGGACTTCGGCCGCGGGAATTTCAAGGATCCCGACCTGCTGGAAGCCAACGTCATGGAGCAACTCGCCGCCGCCGAGCGGCGCACGGGGGTGGCAACCGAGTACCTGACGGCGCCGGGACGGTTCGCGTATCTGTTGGAAGCGCTGCATGAGCGGACGGGGCAGCGGGTCGCGGTGCTGGTCGACGAGTACGACAAGCCGATCCTGGACGCGCTGGAGGACCCGGAGGCGGCGCGGACCAACCGCGACTACCTGCGCGGCCTGTACGGAGTCATCAAGTCGTGCGACGCACACGATGCGCTGCGAAGGATTCAGTCAGAGGGATTCGCGGGCAAGCTCTCCGCCGATCCGTGAAGGGTTGCTGGCCGCTTGGCGGCTGCCTTCTGAGCAGCGTTCCTATCACGAAATCGTCGGGACCGAGGCAGCCTAAGGTGGTGGAACTCTAAGTCTAAGCGACGTAAGCCGAGCCGGGTCGACCGACGACGGGCTCGACGATCTAGAGCCGTGGGACGAGCGCCGGCAGCTGGGTCCCCTTGAGTCTCGCGGCAATGGAGGGTACTTCGGCCTATCCGCTGCTATGGCTCGCCCGGAGTTACATCACTTGCGGGGACGCTGCCTTGTCCCGGCGACGCCGGCCTACCATTTCGTCCGTCGGCGTCACCTCCATCTCCTCGGGACCCTCGTTGATCGCTCAGAGCCGCTCTCCCTACCACACCCGAAGAAATCCAGCCGCTTCGGTGAGATCCCTCTAGTAGATGAGGCACGAAAACCGCGGACAGTTGGACTCGTGATGAGTCAGAGTGCACAGTTGACCTCAATCGGGAACCGGGATACCTTTCCAATTCAGTTCCCGTGGCCACTGTTGACGTAGCGCCAATATCGCCGGCGTATAAGGGCCACCCTCGCCAATCGCATAGCTTCGATAGCCCCAAGGTGGGCAAGCCGACACGAACCGGCCCACGAACCCCGAGGACGGCCGGCGCCCTTCTCATTGGTGATGATGAGAGCGCCACACGTCGTAGCTGACTAGCGGACCGAATGGAACGCGCGTGTTTTCTATGGGCGCTTGTAGTGCTCACGCTCCCAAGGAAGCAACCCACCGGACCCAGTGTGATACCAGCGTTGTTGCGCATATTCGACAAGGCTAAGGCACTAGTGACCCGTCCAATCCTGTCGCGCAAACGGCTCGTTGTAGCTCGTACGAAGATCACCACAATCAAGGATGTCGCAACAATAGGAGCTTTCGTCATTGCCGGCTCGTGGGCATTCTTGGTTCACGTCCTTCCATGGCTATTTCGTCCTTCCGACTATCAAGCTCACGTCCTTCTAGGCGCGAATATGGAACTCGAGGCAGTCTTCGAAGATCACGTGCTGATGCGGCTGGACATGACCTTCGCGAACCACAGCAATCTCGTGATCAGGAATCTCGGGGCATTCTACAACGCGCGAGCGTTCAGCTACGAGAATGAGTCGCCTCTCGCGCTGCCATCACTGGCAGCAAGATTGAATAGAACGCCCACATCCCTTGACTCGTCGCACGCCTTCGAGCGGAAGCCACTTGAGGCAATTAGCGCAGGTAGAGTCATGGAAGATGGCTGGTTGCTGGCTCCGAAGGAAGAATACAAGCACAGTATCGTGATCCCTGTATCGTGCGAGGTAGGGATTGTGAGCCTGTCTGCCAATATACTCTACAAAGTCCATAGGGCACGGTCGAACAGCGACTTGATGGTCACTTGGCGCGCGACTGAGGAAGGAATATGGTACCGGATATACGAACAGGATGAAGGAGGAGGGCGGATGTTTGTCGACGAGTTAGGGCGACTGTTAGACGAGGAAATAGAGATGTTAATTGGCGAAATAGAAGGACGTATAGAGGGTCTTGCACAAAGCGGCACGCCCGATGATTACGATGCTCTTTACAAAAAACTTGTGGCCGTTACCAACGATTTGTCCGGCCGCTTTGAGGAATTCGTGAGCATTTCTGACATAATGATCAAGACACGCCTAGACAACAGGCTAAGCGCAAACATCAAAACTCTCGCGCGACAGCTCGGAGAAGGCCAGGATTCCATCGAGGGGAGCGGTTTGAGGGGGAGCATTGACCGCATCCGGGAGGTCTTTGATGATTTGCGTCTGGTCGTAGAGGAGAATCTGAAGGCGCACGGTATTCACTATTCCGTCGCAGTGCACGAGATAGCAATGCCCGTGCTGCAGACCGATGAGAGGAAGTGTTTCATTGAAGGAACGGGGGCAGAGGGTGAGTGACTGCAGAGTGGGCGCTCTGCGATTGGGATGGATTGTGATTGCGGTTGCGGTCGCGACGTGTGGAGTGACGGCTCATGGGGCGGCAGAGGCCGAGAGTTACTCGTTACGTTTGTGCCCTGAGTGCTCCGGGACGCCACCGATGGGTCCCGTGGTACCGTTCGGAGATAGTGAGATAGTCGAGTTGGGAGTCCCGTCGAGCGTGGACATTGTTTTGGGGAGTCAGGAACGTCAGAGTTTCGGCATCTTGGTGGAGAGAGCGATCGAGATTGTTATCGAGACACGCGGGTGGGTTGACACGGTTGGGGCGCTTGTAGACGAGTGGGGGACGCAGGTAGCGTTTGACGATGACTCTGGGTACGAGAGTAATTTTCTGATTCGAAGCGCGGTTGATGCAGGATACTATTACTTGCTAGTTTGGCCGTACGATGGCTCAGAAGGGCGCGCCTCCTTACAGGTCTCAGCCGCGCGGTCGGCCTGGACAGATTTTTGAGGGCTGCGCTTCGGTGATTGAACGAGAGTGGACGCCGCTAGAGTGGCCCGGGGCGGCGCGGGGTGAAGTGATGCAGACGTCGGTTGTTTCGCGGCAGAAGGCGGCGCATGGACCGGCGGGGGCGTCTGTTGGCATGAGAGGGCGACGCGTTGGAACGTGCGGCGGGATGCCAAGATGGGGATTGTTTCAAGACACGCGTTATGTAAGGAGGCAGATGCTCGGGGAGCTCTGCTGTGGTGGTCATCGGGATCAAGACGACCATGATATAGGGGGGGCCGAGCGAGCGGGACGGCGTGACCGGATCGTGAATAGAGGTAGGTATGACCGAGGCAGGACAAGACAATAGTGCGTAAGTCAGAGGCGCGGGCAATGTGCCGAAGGAGAGCTATACGCGCCGTGGGAGGCGCTGACGCAAAGGGAGTTCGGACGTCGGCGTTGCTAGTCCGTATCGAGAAAGGTCTCGGCCAGGGCGTAGACGCAGGAGCTGCGGTCGCCGCCGATGGAGGTGCGCCAGATGTCGCGGGTGAACGGCGCGCCCGGCACGCGGCTTCCGTTCAGATGAAGCTCCGCCTCTTCCGCGAAGTACAGGACGGTGAAGCACCAGTTGCCGGGGCGCAGGTCGCCGTGCGCGACGACCGGCGGTTGCCGCACGAACCAGCGCGCGGACACCTCGGTGCCGGCGAACCGGTAGCTCCAGCCGGACCCCGGCTGTCCCTCGCCGATGCGCTCGAAGGTGGCCTGCCGCACCGGCAGGTCGCCCTGGAAGTAGTCCGCGCGCCCGGCGAAGAACCGCTCCTTGGCGAACGCGGCAGCGTCGTCGTTGTCGGTGGCGACCACGTGGGCACCGTCCGCGCCGGGGACGTGAATGACCGCCACGTTTCCCGGCCCGGCCGGGGAGACGCGCAGGTGGTAGTGGCTGACCACTGCCGTGTCGTCCGAGCCCGGCTCGCGCAGCATGCAGATCCAGTGCTCGCCGCTCCAGGACAGGTCGCCGCGGACGATCTCCAGCGCCATCGTCTCGGACCCTACCCGTGCGCGTCCAGGAAGCGTTCGGCCTCCAGGGCGGCCATGCAGCCGGTGCCGGCGGCGGTGACCGCCTGGCGGTAGACTTTGTCCTGGACGTCCCCGCAGGCGAACACGCCGGGGACGTTGGTCGCGGTGCTGTCGGCGGCGGTGAGCATGTAGCCGGTGTCGTCGGTGTCGAGCTGGCCGTCCAGGAACCCGGTGTTGGGCTGGTGGCCGATGGCGAAGAACAGGCCGCCGGCCTCGATCTCGCGATCCTCGCCGGTGGCGCTGTCGTGCACGCGTACGCCGGCGACGAGCTGCTCGCCGAGCACCTCGACCAGCTCGGTCTGCCAGGCGATGCGGATCTTGTCGTTCTCCAGCACCCGCTGCTGCATCGTCTTGGAGGCGCGCAGCATGTCACGCCGCACCAGCATGGTCACCAAGGAGCCGTAGCGGGTCAGGAACAGCGACTCCTCGCAGGCGGTATCGCCGCCGCCGATCACCACCAGCGGCTTGTTGCGGAACACCGGCAGCGCGCCGTCACAGACCGCGCACGCGGAGATTCCCTTCTGCCACAGCCGTTCCGTGCCGGGTACCTCCAGCCGCTTGGCGGTGGCGCCGGTGGCGATGATGAGCGTGCGCGCCCGCACGCTCTGGCCGTCGGCGAACACCGTGAACGGGCGTTCGCCGAGATCCACCCGATCGACGGTGGCCGTCTCGATGCGGGCGCCGCAGTTGACCGACTGCTGGCGGTAGAGCTCGGTGAGCTCGATGCCGCCGACGCCGGTCGGGAAGCCGGGGTAGTTCTCGACGTCGGTGGTGGTGGTGAGCTGGCCGCCGGCCGCCACGCCGCCGGCCATGAAGCCCTCATACAGCAACGGGTCCAGCAGGGCGCGGCCGGCGTAGATCGCCGCCGTGTGCCCGGCCGGACCCGAACCGACGATAACGACGTTTTCCGTGCGGCCGTTTCCGTCGGGAACGGTGCCGGCCGCGCTGTCGGTCTGGCTCAGGGTCTGCCTCAGCCCGCTGCGGCGTAGCGCTCGCCGACCGCCGCCCAGTCGATCGCGTTATAGAACGCGGTGATGTAGGCAGGGCGCAGGTTCTGGTACTTCAGGTAGTACGCGTGCTCCCAGACGTCGATGCCCAGGATCGGGGTGTCGCCCTGGGACAGCGGGCTGTCCTGATTGGCGGTGCTGTAGACGGCCAGGCCGCCGCCGCTCTTGACGACCAGCCATGCCCAGCCCGAGCCGAAGCGGGTCGTGGCCGCGTCGGTGAACGCCGCCTTGAAGCCGTCGAAACTGCCGCATGCCGCGTCGATGGCGCCGGCCAGGTCGCCCGAGGGCGTTCCGCCGCCATTCGGGCCGATCACGGTCCAGAACAGGGTGTGGTTGGCGTGGCCGCCGCCATGGTTCTGCACCGCGGCGCGCTTGCCTTCCGGCACCGAGCCCAGGTTGCTGAGGATCGACTCGATCGACTGGCTCTCCAGATCGGTTCCGGCGACCGCGTCGTTCAGCTTGCCGACGTAGGCTGCGTGATGCTTGTCGTGGTGAATCCGCATCGTCTGCTCGTCGATGTGCGGCTCAAGGGCGTCGTATGCGTAGGTAAGAGGTGGGACCTCGAAAGCCATGAAAGACTCCTGTTTGTGGTCTGGATTAGACTGTGAGGATACTAACCGGCCGTTTTCACCGTCAACTCGACGGGGTCGGTTCCACGGGTGGCGGAAGCCTCGTCCGATGCCAGCGCGCGCGCCCGGTCGTGCGCGCGCCGCACCGATTGCGCGCCGATGACCGGCGCCAGGATCCGCTCCGCATCGGCCACCGAGCGGGTCTCCATCAGCTCCATGCGCATCTGTCTTGCGCCGGCGAAGCCGCCCACGTAGGCCTTGAAGTGGCGGCGCAGGTCGACGAAATTCTTGCGGCCCGCGAACAGCAGGTCGTACAGCAGCGCGTGCGCGAGCATCGTCTCCAACGCCACGCGCAGGTCAGCCGGCTTGCCGGCGGCGGAGAACACCCAGGGGTTGCCGAACACGCCGCGGCCGATCATCACGCCGTCGGCGCCGACCTCGGCGGCGAGCGCGCGGCCCTGCTCCAGGGAGCTCACGTCGCCGTTGCCGACGATCGGCACGCCGGGGCCGCGCGCCAGCTCGCATGCCCGCCGCACCGCGTCCCAGTGAGCGGGGACCTCCGAGCGCTCCTTGACCGTGCGGGCGTGAATGGCGATCGCCGCCGGACGGGCGCTCAGCAGCAGCCCGATCCACTCCTCGACGGTGTCGGACGCATGCCCGATCCGGGTCTTCACCGACACCGGCAGATCGCCCGCTCCCTCACGGGCCGCGTCGATGATCTCCAGCGCCAGGTCGGGATCGCGGATCAGCGCCGCGCCCGACTTCTGACGCAGGACCGCGCGATCGGGGCAGCCCATGTTGATGTCCACCCCGTCGAAGCCGAGCTCCACGGCCAGCTCCGCGCAGCGCCGGAACTGCTCCGGCACCGATCCGAAGAACTGCGCGATCACCGGCCGCTCGCACTCCGCGAACTCCAGGTCGATCATCAGCCGCGGCGCTCCGGGCGAGCAGAGGCCGGCCACCGAGGTGAACTCCGTATAGACCGCGTGCGGGCGGCTGCAATCGGTCACGATGCGGCGGAAGGCGGTGTCCGTTGCGTTGGCCATCGGCGCCAGCAGGAAGAACGGCCGAGGCAGATCGTCCCAGAAGGAGCGCCCGCGGCCGGCCGCTTGATCGCCCGCGTGTAGTATGGTGCCGCTCATGACGCCGAAGCCGGAGTGGCTGCGGGTGCGCCTGTCGTCCGACCCACGCTATTTCCGGGTCCGCGATATCGTCCGTTCACAGAAGCTCCACACCGTATGCGAGGAGGCGCGCTGCCCCAACATCCACGAGTGCTGGGGCACGCACGGCACCGCCACCTTCATGATACTGGGCAACGTGTGCACGCGGCGCTGCCGCTTCTGCTCCGTGGAGACCGGGCTGCCGGGCAGCGTGGACGCCGACGAGCCGCGCCGGGTGGCCGAATCGGTGGTGCAGATGGGCCTCCGCCACGTGGTGGTCACGATGGTTGCGCGCGACGACCTGCCGGACGGCGGAGCGGAGGCGATGGCGCAGACGGTCCTGGCGATCCGCGCCGCCGCGCCAAGCTGCCGGGTCGAGGTGCTGCCGTCGGACCTGGCCGGCCCCGACCTGGTCGTCGACCGCTGCTCGGTGGAGACGCTGGTCGACAGCGGCCCGGACATCATCGCCCACAACCTGGAGACGATACGCCGCCTGACGCCGGCGGTGCGGTCGCACTCGGATTACGACCGCTCGCTCGGATTCCTGGGCACGGTCAAGGAGCTGCACCCGGCGGCGGTCACCAAGTCCAGCCTGATGCTGGGGCTGGGCGAGGAGGAAGGCGAGGTGGTCGAGGCCATGGACGACCTGCGCGCGATCGGCGTGGACATCCTCAACCTGGGCCAGTACCTGCAGCCGGGGCGCACGCAACTGCGCGTCAAGCGCTTCTGGCGCCCCGACGAGTTCGACCGGCTGGGGCGCATCGCCCTGGACCGCGGGTTCCGCCACTGCGCCTCGGGACCGTTCGTGCGCTCCAGCTACCACGCGGAAGAGCAGGCCGTAGCCGCCGCCTGTCCGGCCTGAGCGGCCCGCCGTCGGCGGCGCTAGCCCCGTAGCGACGGCGTCCAGTGCATCTGGCCGGCCTCCGCCTTCTCGCGGTCCATGCGCGACAGGATCGCAAGGCCGCGCAGGGCCATCCGCCGGGCGGTGTCGTGACCGGCGCCCGCGCTGAAGGTCTCGCCGGTCACCAGGTTGTCGGCAACCGAGCAGATCGAGCCGCCGCGCTTGCCGAACAGCAGCGGCAGGGTGACCAGCGCGGCCGACTCGCGATCGCCTGAGAGCACGCCGGCGCGCCGGTAGTAGTCGATCACTTCCAGGTGCTCGGGCTGCATGTAGCCGCCTACCGATGGGCGCCCGACACCGCAGAAGTCGCTGTCACTGGAGCGGGTGATGCCGACGTGGTAGCGGGCGCCCAGCTCCTCGCCCGCCTGCGCCAGGGCCAGAACGATCTCGGGGACTGGCGGCGGCGGGAAACGAGGGGCGCACGTAGGCCTGCGTCATCCCCTCGTCGCGCACCACGCCGTGGCTGATCACGACGTCGCCGGGCCGCACCGATTCATGCATGCCGCCCGAGCCGCCCAGCCGCAGGTAGGCGGTGGCGGCGGTGTTCTCCAGGAACTCGTGCAGGACGAGCTCGGCTTCCGGTGAACCGCTGCCACCCGAGACCACGGTGACGCGGGCGCCGTCGTAGTGGCCGCTGTAGGTGGTGAACATGCCGGTGCGGGCCACCAGCTCGCTGTCGCTCAGGTGGCGGGCGAGCTGCTGCGCGGTGCGCGGCACCAGCTACTTCGAGGTGCTGGCCAGTCCGACGCTATACGGCACGCAGACGGTGAATGCGCTCGTGGAGTGCGGCGCCGGACCGCAGCCGAGCGGCTCGATGGCGACCTCACCCTGCGCCAGCTCGACTGGTACGGTGCGCCGGAGTGCCTGGTGATGGGCAACGCCTGCGAGCTTTCTCCCGAGCTGACGCCCTGGACCACCAACACGCCGTGGCTGAAGGCGTTCCTCAGCTCGGCCCGGGCCGCGACGGTACGGTGAAGATTTTGGCACGCCGTCCCTGCGACGCGCCGCCGGACGTGCCGCTGGAGATGGCCCTGACCGTCGCGGGAGATGAGCTGCGGTGTGCGCGGTCGCAGGACGCGTGGTGGTGACGGCGACGGACGGTGAGTACGTGAGCGGCGGCGCCCTACGCCGGCGTCCTCGGCAAGATGATCGGCGTCTAAACGGGCCGGCGGCCTAACGCCGTTCCGGCGTCTTCAGCAGCCGGTCGATGAGGACGAAGGCGAGCGCGGCGCGCTCGTTGCGGGACAGATCCTGCTCCAGTCCTTCAAGGGCGGCACGGATCCGGGGCCCGCTGTCGGGATCGGCGTCGGCCAGCTCGAATGCCCGTTCGAGCTGCACCTGATTGATGCAGTAGACCGACTCGCCGCCGGTCAGATCGGCTGGCTGCACTGCCATACTCTGCCGATCCCCGGGTCAGCCGCTACAGGGCGAAGCTGGACCCGCAGCCGCACGCCTTGGTGGCGTTCGGATTGCTGAAGCGGAAGCCCATGCTCACCAAGTCGTCGGAGTAGTCGACGTCGAGATGGTGCAGGTACCCGGCGCTGTTGCGGTCCGCCAGGAGGGTGACGCCGTCCTGGTCGTAGACCACGACGTCGAACGGCGTGCGGGTCTCGTCCATGGACGCCTGGTAGGTCATGCCGGAGCAGCCGCCCTCGGTAACCCACAGGCGCAGGAACCCGCCGTCCGGCGCGAGCCGGCAAACTTCCTGTCTGGCCCGCTCGCTGATCGATACCGAATAGGGCGCTGTGACCGTAGCCTCACTCATCGCTTCAAAGCATACGCCGACCGGGGGAGAAGATCAACGCTCCGCCGGTCGGCCGGTGACCCCCCACTCCACGTACCACCAGCCGGGCGGCGGGACTGCCCGTCGATGCCAACGCGCGATTCATCGAGGCATGGAGGCGTGTTCGAACGCGGGCGGTGGAGCCCAGGGAGCACTACATCTTCTCATCGGCCGCGCGGATGCGTATGATCTGGGGAGAAGTCAAGAACCGTTCACCGTGAGGAACCGATGATCAGCAATGCAGACCTGACCAACGCCAAGACCGTCGAGAACCCCGACGGCATCTTCCGCACCACCCTGTCGTTCGGCGACGAATCGATGCTGTGCCACTTCAAGATGACCAAGGGCGCCCGCATCCCGCTGCACAACCACGTGGCGGTGCAGAACGGCTACGTCGTCTCCGGCAAGCTGAAGTTCCACAAGGGGCAGGAGGGCAACACCTTCATCGCGGAGACCGGCTCCAGCTACTTCTTCGCGTCGGAGGAGTTCCACGGCTGCGAGGTGCTGGAGGAGACCGAGGCGGTGGAGTGCTTCTCACCCATGCGCCCGGAGTACGCCCCGGACGCGAGCTGAGGCCGTGCCCTGCAGCGACCAGACCGAGCGGCTTACCCTCAATCTGGATAACGACGACCGCATCCGCAGCTTCTCGCTCGACAAGCTCACCTGCCATCAGCCGGTCGGCGGCGCGGCGTTGCTTCCGGTGATCCGCGACATGCCGGCGCGCTCACTGCTGGAGGCGGATGCCGACGGCCTGATCGACCCCAGGGTGGACGACGTGCAGGCGTTCATGCTGACGAAGCAGCTCTTCGCGCTGCAGGGTGCGATCGAGGTGATGTACGGCCTGCCGGAGAACGGCCATCCGCAGGCTTTCGAGTTGCACGAGTTGGAGTATGACAGCGAAGGCACCCGCCTCGTCGGCGAGATCGCGATCAACATCATCGCCGAGCAGATCAGCTCCTGCGGCGGCTGTCGCTGCTCCCTGTAGCTCCCGCGACCGCGTCGTCGTGGGCGACCTGGACCTGATCCGAGACGCCGCCGGGCGGGTTGGCCTGGACCTGCTGGGAATCACCACGCCCCGCGGCTCCGAGATCGCTCAGCGCCGCTATGACCGCTGGATCGCGAGCGAGCGGCACGGGGAGATGCGCTATTTGGAGCGCCATGCTCCGGCAAAGACCGATGCCACGGCGCTGCTGGAAGACTGCGCGTCCGTGATCGTGGTGGGCCTCGGGTACAACCGGCGGCCGTCCCGCGCGTCGCACCCCGAGGCTCTTGCCGCGGTTGAGCACGCACCGGCGGCAGCGCCGGCCGGCGGGCAGCCCGCGGCGGCCGGCCGCATCGGCATGTATGCGTGGGGACGGGACTACCATCGCGTGCTGCGCGGCAAGCTACGCACTCTGATCCGGGCGCTGCAGGAGGCGCTGCCGGGCGAGCGGTTCCTGTGGGGGGCGGACGCCACGCCGCTGCTGGAAACCCACTACGCCGCCCGCGCCGGCCTGGGCTTCCAGGGCAAGCACACGCTGCTGATCCATCGCACGCTGGGGAGCTGGTTCGTGATCGGCGAGGTGCTGACCACGGCGGCGCTGCCGGCGACGGCCCCGGAGCCGGCGGCCGGACGGCGGTTGCGCTGCGGCACGTCCTGCAACCACTGCCGCGACGTCTGCCCGACGGGCGCGCTGGACGACGAGTGGCGAATCGACGCACGCCGCTGCATCGCCTACCTGACCATCGAGCACCAGGGATCCATCCCGGTCGAGCTGCGTCCGCTGATCGGCGACTGGCTGTTCGGCTGTGACCTCTGTCAGGAGGTGTGCCCCTGGAACGTGCGCGCCGCGACGACCACGGAGCCGGACTTCATCGCCGACCGAGCCGGGCCGACGGTCGACGTCGCCGAGGTGCTGGCCATCGAGGATCACGACCAGCTCGCCGCCCGGTTCGCCGGCACCCCGCTGATGCGCGCCGGACGCCGCGGCCTGGTGCGCAACGCCTGCGTGGTGGCCGCCAACGTGGGCGCACACCATCTGCTGGACAAGCTGCAGGGCCTGACCCGGGACGCCGACCCGGTGGTGGCCGAGCACGCCCGCTGGGCGTGCGACCGCCTGCGCGCGACTGCCGAGACCGACGCGGTGCCCTCATGAGCACCGCCACGCCCGCCGCGGACACGGTGGTTGCGGTCGCGACCCCGCCCGGCACCGGGGCGCTCGCGATTGTCCGGCTCTCCGGCCCGCAGTCGATCGCGGCGGTGGCCGCCTGCTTCCGCGGCGCCGACCTCCGGCAGGTCGCCTCGCATACCGCTCACCACGGCTACATCGTCGCCGGCGGGGAAGCGGTCGACGACGTGGTGGTCACGGTGTTCCGCGCGCCGCGTTCCTACACCGGCGAGGACTGCGTGGAGATCACCTGTCACGGCAACCCGCTGCTGGCGGCGCGCATCGTCGACACGCTGCTGGCCGGCCACTCGCCCGTGGCCGCCGCCGGTCCGGGCGAGTTCACCAAGCGCGCCTTTCTCGCAGGCAAGCTCGACCTCTCGCAGGCCGAGGCCGTGGCCGACCTGATCCGCGGCTCGGCCGACACCGCCTTGCGCGGCGCGCGCGCCCGCCTGGACGGCGCCGTGGCGGCGGTGGTCGAGCCGATCCGCGAGGGGCTGCTGGATGCGCAGAGCGAGCTGGAGGTGGAGCTCGACTTCGCCGAGGAGGAGGGGGACCTGGCCGACCGTGGCGCGGTCCGCGCCCATCTGGAAACGGTGGCCGAGCTGCTGGCGCGTGCGGCGGAGGATCCGCTCCATGCCGAGCTGCCGTACGACGGCGTCAACGCCGCCATCCTCGGGCCGCCCAACGTGGGCAAGTCGTCGATCCTCAACCGGCTCGCCGGCAGCGAGCGGGCCATCGTCGACGACGCCCCCGGCACCACCCGCGACGTGGTCCGGGAGGACCTGTCCATCGCCGGCATACACGTGCGGCTGGTCGATACGGCCGGCATCCGCGCCGGGATGAGCAGCGTCGAGCGGGCCGGCATCGAGCGCACGCGTGAGGCGGCGGCGCAGGCCGACGTGGCGGTCCTGGTCGGCGACGCCCGCGCCGGCTTCTCGCCCGAGGTGCGCGCGGCGGTGGAGGAGCTGATCCCCGCCGAGCGGTTGATCCCGGTGCTCAACAAGGCCGACCTGCTGAACGGGAGCGCGCCCGCGCGGGTACCCGACGGCGCGCTGCTGGTGTCGGCCCGCACCGGCGCCGGCATCCCCGCGCTGGCGTCGGCCCTGCGCGCCCGGGCGGCGGGGGTCGATTACACCGAGCGCGGCGCCGCGGTCGCCGGTGCCCGCCATCGCCGCGCCCTGCGCGATGCGCTGGCCGAGGTCGAAGCCGCGAACCGCTTGCTCGTCGCCGGGACGGAGGCCGAGCTGATCGCCGTCCACCTGCGCAAGGCGACCGTCTGCCTGGACGAGATCCTGGGCGTGGTGACGACCGACGACATTCTGAATCGCATCTTCTCGCGGTTCTGCATCGGCAAATGAGCGGCACGAGCCCGCGCGGCAGTTTGGCGGTGGAGCCGGTCGACGTGGTCGTGCTTGGCGGCGGCCACGCCGGCATCGAGGCGGCCAGCGCCGCGGCGCGCATGGGTTGCTCGGTGGCGCTGGTCACCATGGACCATCAGGCGATCGGCCGCATGTCGTGCAACCCCGCGATCGGCGGCACCGCCAAGGCGCACCTCGTGCACGAGGTGGACGCGCTCGGCGGCGTGATGGGCGAGCTGGCCGACCGCACCGGCATCCAGTTCCGGATCCTCAACCGCTCCAAGGGACCGGCCGTCTGGTCGACCCGCTGCCAGTCGGACCGCGACTCCTACGCCCGCTGCGCGCGCGAGCACGTGGAGTCGCTCGACGCGGTGCGCATCGTCACCGGAACGATCGTCGCCGCGGACCGAGCCGGGGCCGGCGGGGGTGTGTCCGCCGTGGTGCTCGACGACGGCCGGCGGATCGCCTGCCGGGCGCTGGTGATCGCTTCCGGCACCTTTCTCGACGCGGTCATGTATACCGGCCTGGAGCCCACCGAGGGAGGCCGCGCCGGCGAGGCGGCGGCGGTGGGGCTGGGCGGCTGGCTGGCCCGCGCCGGCCTGCTGACCCATCGCCTCAAGACCGGCACGCCGCCGCGCCTGTATCGCGACTCGATCGACCTGTCGGCCTGCGACGAGCAGCCCGGCGACCCCGATCCGCAGCCGTTCTCGGGCCGCACCGACCGCTCGGCCTTTCCGGCCATGCCGCAGGTGAGCTGCCACATCACCTACACCACCGCCGCCACCCATGAGGTGCTGCACACCGGCTTCGACCGCTCGCCGATCTTCACCGGCGCGATCGCCGGCCGCGGCCCGCGCTACTGCCCGTCGATCGAGGACAAGCTGGTGCGCTTCGCCGGCCGCGACCGGCATCAGCTCTTCATCGAGCCGGACGGCCTGGACAGCGATCTGATCTACCTCAACGGCTTCTCCACCTCGTTGCCGCGCGAGGTGCAGGCGGCGGCGCTCGCCACCATCCCCGGCCTGGAGCGGGCACGCGTGGCGCGGCCGGGCTACGCGGTCGAGTACCAGAGCGTGCCGGCGTACCAGTTGGGGCCGACCCTCCAGACGCGCGCCGTGCCGGGCCTGTTCCTGGCCGGCCAGGTGTGCGGGACCTCCGGATACGAGGAGGCGGCGGCGCTGGGGCTGATGGCCGGCATCAACGCCGCCTGCCGGGTACAGGGCCGGCCGCCGTTCACGCTCGGCCGTAGCGAGGCGTACATCGGCGTGATGATCGACGACCTCACCACTCGCGAGTGGCGTGAGCCCTATCGCATGTTCACCTCGCGCGCCGAGCACCGGCTGGTGCTGCGCCAGGACAACGCGGAGCGGCGCCTCGCGCACTACGGCCACCGGCTCGGACTGGTGGGCGACGCCCACTACCGGCGCGTCGCCGAGCGCGCGGAGGCGGTAGAGCGCGCGCTGGGAGCCCTCGATGCCGGCCGCGCTGCGCCCGACGCGGTGGAGGCGCTGCTGCGCGCCGCCGGCACCACGCCGATCGGCGCGCCGGCCTCGCTGGCCAGTCTGGCGCGCCGTCCGGAGGTGCCGTTCCAGGACCTGCTGGCGGCCGCCGGAGCGGCGGGCGTCCCGGATCTGCGCGGACTGCTCACCGACGGACCGCTGCGCGCGCAGGTGGCCGCCGAGGTGCGCTACGTCGGCTACATCCGGCGCGAGCAGCAGCTCATCGCCCGGCAGGCCAGGCACGAGGCGGTGCGGATTCCCGAAGCGTTCGACTACGCGGCCCTGCGCGCGCTGTCGGCGGAAGCGGCGGAGACGCTGGCCCGCATCCGGCCGGTGAGCATCGGCCAGGCATCGCGGGTCGCCGGCGTCACCCCTGCCGACCTCAACGTGCTGCGCGTCGCGCTCCACCGCTAGTAGCGCCAGCGTGCCTCACCACGAGCTGATCGGCCGGCGCGACCTGTCGCCGAGCGCCTACGTGCTGCGCATCGAGCGGGGAGAGATGCAGTTCACCCCGGGGCAATACATCACCGTGGGCGCGCCCGGCGACGTCGAGTCGCGGGAGTACTCGGTGTATTCCGGCGCCGAGGACCCCTGTCTGGAGGTCCTGATCAAGGAGGTGTCGGGCGGTTCGGTCTCCCGCCAACTGCGGCGCCTGCCACCGGGCAGCGCGTTGGCCGTGGAAGGGCCGTTCGGCTTCTTCACCATCGTCGCCGAGCACGCGCGCGGGCCGCTCCTGTTCGTGGCGTCCGGCACCGGCATCGCCCCGTTCCGCGCCATGGTGCGCAGCGATCCCGCGCTAGACTATCTGCTGCTGCACGGCGTGCGCACGCTCGACGACTGCTACGAGTCAGCGGCGTACTCGGCCGACCGGTACGTCCCGTGCGTGAGCCGCGGGAGCGGCGGGTTCCAGGGCCGGGTCACCGACTATCTGCGCGAGCACCCGGTCGCCGCGTCCACGCCCTGCTTCCTGTGCGGCAACAGCGCGATGATCTTCGCCGCCTTCGACCTCCTCAAGCGGCAGGGCGTGCCGAGCGAGCGCCTGTTCGCGGAGGTCTATTTCTAGTCTGGCCAGTAGACCGGCAGCGAATCAATGCCAGTCGGCTACCGGGGGCTGAGCACCGCGCGGCCGGTAGCGGGCAGACGCCGTCCGTACCCGACGGCCAGCCTGGGGTCGTCGGGATGCGGCGCTCTGACCAGGGTGTCGCTCATGGCGAGGGGGTCCAGGATGCGTTGCTGCACGAAGGTCTCGTAGGACTGGCCGGAAACCGCGGCGACGATCTCGCCCGCCAATGCGAGCGCGAGATTGGAGTACTTCCAGCGGGTTTCGACGGGGTAGGCGGTCTCCTGCCGTGGCAGCGCCTCCCGGACCTGCTCACGGGTGGGGAAGTTGGCGTCCGTCCAGTAGGGAAACGCCGCCTCACGCGGCAGTCCCGCGGTGTGGGTCAGCAGGTGGCGGATGGTGATGGGCGGTGCATCAGGATAGCGGTGCCGGTGAACAGCTTGGTGACGGACGCAATCCGGTACCGGGTGCCGGCGGTCGCTGCGACCCGGTTTTCCAGATCGGCGTGACCGAAGCCTCGTGCCCACACCAGATCCTGGTCGTGGACGATCGCGACGGAGAGCCCCGGCTCGGCGCGGTGCGCCATCTGGGCCTCGATCCAGGCGCTCAGCAGCTCGATGTTGGAGGCGACGTCGGAGTGCATCGGAGCGTCCATGGTCCGACTGATCGTCCACCCGATGAGGTCAGGCTGCCAAGTCGTGATTGCTGACACGGAGGGACGCGGGATCGGGGGGAAGATCCACCACATCGCATTGATTGATTGGATTTTGCATGTAATATTCAAGTAGCAATGGCGGAATACACACGATTGCTCCGGTTGCGTGCCGATCCAAGGGTCACGTTCTTCCTCTGGGGGCCGCGGCAGACGGGCAAGAGCACCCTGCTTGCGGCCGAGTTCCCGGACGTGCCGTGGGTCGATCTGTTGCGCCCCCAGACCTATCGGCGCTATCTGCAGACGCCTGAGTTGCTAATCGAAGAACAGCGCCGGCACGGAAGCGACTTCATCGTGATCGACGAGATTCAGAAGGTGCCGGCGCTGCTCGACGCCGTGCACTGGCTCATCGAGCACCGTGGTGTCCACTTCGCCCTCTGTGGGTCCAGTGCCCGCAAAGTTCGCCGCGGACAGGCCAATCTCCTCGGAGGGCGGGGCGAACGGCGCGAGCTGCACGGCCTGTCGGCGATGGAAGTCGGGTCCGGCATGGACCTCGTCCGATTGCTGAACCACGGCTACCTGCCCCCCATCCACGACGCGGACCGCCCGCTGCCGCTGCTGGACGCCTACGTCTCCCAGTACCTGAAGGAGGAAATCGCCGCCGAGGGGCTGACGCGGCGGCTACCCGCCTACGCTGACTTCCTCGGCCTGGCGGCGCTCTCCGACGGCGACGTGGTCAACTACATGACTGTCGCCCGTGACACCGGCGTTTCCAGCCAGACGGTCCGCGGCTACTTCGAGATCCTCGAGGACACGCTGCTGGGGCGGTTCCTTCCGGCGTACCGGAGGCGCCCGAAACGGAGGGTCGTGGCGGCGCCGAAGTTCTACTTCACCGACGTCGGCGTGGTGAACTTTCTGGCCAAGCGGGGGACCCTACAGCCCGGTGGCGAGCTGTTCGGGAAGGCGTTCGAGAACTGGGTGTTCCACGAACTGTGTTGTTACAACGCGTATCGCGCCCGCTACGCCGACTTCTTCTACTGGCGTCTGAGCTCGGGAATCGAAGTCGACTTCGTGGTCAACCACATCGACTGCGCCGTGGAGGCCAAGGCGGTCAATCGGGTGCGCGGCGATCACGCCAAGGGGCTGCGGGAGCTGAAGGTCGATCACCCGGAGCTTGGGCGCCGAATCGTCGTATCCCTCGACCTTCACGACCGCACCACGGAAGACGGCATCGAGCTGCTCCATCACACCACGTTCCTGACGCAACTCTGGGACGGGACGCTGTTCTGACTCGGTGCGACTCTTTCAACGAAGATAGTACCGCCGAGCCCGGGTGTTGCCCTCGGCGCGCACCAGACCGGCCTGTTCGAGCTTGTGCAGCAGATTGCGAACGGTCGCAGGCGAAGTCCCCAGAGCATTCACTCCCTCGGTGGTGGAGAGGCTGCCACGGCGGCGGAGTTCCTCCAGCAGCGCCTGCGTATCGGTTGTCCCGGCGCCGCCGGCAAGCTGGACGATCGAGTTGGACAGCACGTAGCGCGAGCCGCCACGCGTACCGATACGCGCCAGCAGTCCTTTGGCGTGGGCCTGTGCGAGCAGCCTGCGGACGTCCGCGTGCGGCACGACCTCACGAAGCCGGCGGGGCGTGATGCTGCCGCCCGCGCGCCGTACTTCGACCAGCAGCCGGCGTTCGTCAGCAGTAAGGTGCTCTCCGTCGAGCGCCTGCAGCCACAGTTGCTCCTCCACGTCGACGACGCTGCAGTTGTACAGCGTCACCGTCACCGAGCTGCCGGTTGCCGCGAAGACCGGTGGTTCGAGTAGCCGGGACTCCATTTCCCGGTACATCCGCTCGATCCCTTCGCCGTACTCTTCTACCAGGCCGAGCGTCTTCAGAACGCGCATGATGCGCGGATTGCGGCTGTAGTGCTCGGCGCGCATGTTGTCGAGGGTGATGTGGCCGGGCAGCGGCCCCGGGCTGTGGATCTCGACGCGATCGTCCCAGACGCTGACGTCCACCGTGCTGCCGTGCAGCCCGTAATCGCGGTGTGCCAGCGCGTTGACGATGGCTTCACGCAGGACCGCCTGCGGGTATTCCGGCAGCACCTCCCGTCTCGATCCGGTGACCGCTTCCATGTGCCGCGTGTGATCGGCGATAAAGCGCAGGCAGCAGTCGACCGTGGCCGCCAGCGGCGCGGAGCACTCCTCGCGAGCGGCGGCCGGGCCGGGGCCGGGGTCCACGCCGATGCGGCGTACGAGTTGCACGGCCGCGCCCCGAATGAAGTCACGTGGCTCTGTTGCGAACAGAATGACGGCCGCCTTCAACACGTTGGTGGCAAGCGGCGGCGGCGCACTCACTGCCACTCCCAGGTCGGCCAGGGCGCGAGGCAATTGAGCCTGTCCCGCCGGACCTCGCCCATCTGACGTCAGCGCCTGGTTTATCGCGTCGAGGCTGAATGCCCGGTCGTGGACGGCCGCAAGCGGCTCGTCTTCGGCGGAGCGGTGCTCCCGCTCCCGAACGAACCGGCCCATGGCGTCGCCGCGGATGGGCTGCGAGTCTCCGCCGACGCGTCGGAGCAGCCGGCCGTCAGGGGTGGTGACGATCCGCCCGCGCACTTCGGGCACGGCGGTGATCGTCAGCTCCCGCTGTCCCACGACCACGGTGCGAACCTGCACGTCGACGCCGCACTCGGTGGCGATCCGCGTGATGCGGTCCTGGGTGTTCTGCGACAGCGGACAGCCGAGTTGCGCGATGCCTGACCGTCCGCGATGCCGTCGCTGGCAACACGATACGCCGAAGGAGTGGTCCGTCGGTTGTCGTTAGCGTGGGCAACCTATTATGCTCGGCAGCGGCATGACGTACCATCTGGTGTCGTTCGGCTGCCAGATGAACCTGTCTGACACCGAACGAATCGCCACGGTGCTGGACTCCGCGGGATTCGTGAGGACCGAGCGAGAGGAAGAGGCCGATCTGATCGGCGCGATCGCCTGCTCGGTACGGCAGCGGGCGATCGACCGCGTGGATGCCCGCATCGAGCGCTGGAACGCCTGGAAGGCGCAGCGTCCCCTGCTCACCTTCGTGTCCGGCTGCGTGCTGCCGCATGACGAGCAGCGGCTGGCCGGAAAGTTCGACTTCCTGGTGCGCACCGCCGACGTACCGTCGCTGCCCGACCTGATCCGTCAGGATGGGGTGGTGACGCCTGCCTCGGGGGGCGGCTCCGCCTCTGGCGGCGGCTACCTGGGCACCGACGACGCCTTCTGGAAGATCACCCCGCGCTACTCCTCGGACCACGCGGCATTCGTGCCCATCCAGAACGGGTGCGACAAGTTCTGCACCTTCTGCGCGGTGCCCTATACCCGCGGGCGGGAGGTATCGCGGCCGTCTTCGGGCATCCTTGACGAGGTGGGCCGCCTGGTCGGCCTCGGCTACAACTCGATCACGCTGCTCGGGCAGAACGTCAACTCCTACGGAACCGACAAGTCGGGCGAGTGCAGCTTCGCCGAGTTGCTCGACCGCGTGGGCGGTCTGTGCGAGAAGGCCGGCCGCACGATCTGGATCTACTACACCTCCCCGCATCCGCAGGACATGTCGACCGAGGTGCTGGAGGCGATGGCCGCCCACCGGTCGATCGCCAAGCAGGTGCACCTGCCGCTGCAGTCCGGGGACGACAAGGTCCTGATCCGCATGAACCGCAACTACCGGCTGGACCGCTACCGCCGGATCGTCGAAGAGATCCGGCGCATCCTGCCGCAGGCGACGGTGTCCACCGACATCATCGTCGGCTTCACGGGTGAGACGGACGAGCAGTTCGAGCAGACCCGCCGGGCGATGCGGGAGTTCCGGTTCAACATGGCCTACGTCGCCGCCTATTCGCCGCGCCCCGGCGCCGCCAGCTCCCGCTGGACGGACGACGTGCCGGCCGCGGTAAAGAAGGAGCGCGTGCAGATCCTGTCGGACGAGCTGCAGCGATCGGCCGGCGTCTACAACGCGGCCTTGGTCGGCAGCACGCAGCCGGTGCTGGTGGAGGGCAAGGCGCGCCGGGCCGGCTATCTGAGCGGCCGCACCGAGGGCCGGGTGATCGTGCGCTTCCCCGAGCGGGCCGACGTGCGGCCGGGCGACATCGTGCCGGTGCGGGTCACCGGCGCGGCGCCGCTCTCCGTGGAAGGGGAGGCGGCAGTCACGCCTGCCGAAGCCGATATGCCGGCCGAGGAGCTGGCGTCATGAGCACCGCCGTGGGCATTGGCGACATCGCCCTCTACCTGCCGGCGCTGCAAGTCGACATGGGCGCGCTCATCCGCCGGCGGATCGAAGAGAACCCGCTGCTGCGCATGGCGCTCAAGCGGGCCTTCGAGTACACGCAGCAGAAGAAGGTGCGTTTCCCGGCGTGGTGGGAGGACTGCGCCACCATGGCCGCGCAGGCCGCCCTGCGGCTGCTGACGCGGGGGACGCTGTCGCTGGCCGACCTGCGCTATCTGGCCGTCGGCACCGAGACCACCGTCGACCACAGCAAGCCGGTCGCCGCCTACGTCGAGGGGATGCTGCAGGAAGCCGGCTGCGCGGTACCGGAGGGCATCTCCACCTTCCAGATCCAGCACGCCTGCGCGGGCGGCATGATCTCATTGCTGGCCGTGCTGGCGCTGCTGGCGCTCACCAACCGGCCCGCGGAGAGCGGCGTGGTGGTCTGTTCGGACATTGCCCGCTACGACGCCGCATCGACCGCGGAGCTTACGCAGGGCGCGGGCGCCGTGGCCATGAGCGCCTGCGTCGACCCGAAGCTGCTGGAGATCGACGTGGCCACCGCCGGCTACTCGTCGAGAGACGTCGACGACTTCTTCCGGCCGCTCGGCTCCGACACCGCGCGCGTGAAGGGAGGCTACTCGCTGAAGTGCTACAAGCAGGCGGTCGGCAAGGCGTTGCTCGACCACTGTGCGCGCGCCGGCCGGGAGCCGCGCGAGGTGCTGGCCGGTACGGACGCGTTCGCCCTGCACAGTCCCTTCATGACGTTGCCCATGGAGGCGATGAGCGAGCTGATCAGCCGCCACCTGGGGCTCGACAATGCCGCCAGCCGGGCGTTCCTGGCCGAGCGCGACCTGGACGCGGCCGTCGCGCCGGTCGGCGTGATCGGCAACATCTACTCCGGGGCGCTGTTCCTGGGGCTGGCGTCGGTGCTCTGGAAGCGCTACCGGCGGCTGGGAGACGACATCGTCGGCCGGCAGGTACTGCTGTGCTCCTACGGTTCCGGCAATACCGCGGCGGTGGTCGCGGGCCGGGTGGCCGCCGGAGCGCCCGAGGTGATCCGATCCTGGACGCTTGACGAGGAACTGGACCACGCGGTGCCGGCATCCTTCGGGCAGTACGATCGGTGGATGGCCAGCTCTGACGCGGCGCCGGGCGACGGAGTCGTGCCGGACGAAGGCGTACCTGCCGACCGGTTCTTTCTGCGCGGCATTCGCGAGGACGGCTACCGCCTCTACGACTACCAGAGAGATCCGCGCCCGTAACGCAATCCAACGGCGCGGGGCTCCTCGCCATGACCCTACCCGAACGCTTCCGGTACGCGGCGGTCGCGGAGCGGCGCGAACTGCTCAGGAGCGCCGCCGCTGCCGCCGGCCGGCCGCTCGGCGATGCCGAGTACGCCGCCACCGGGGCGCCGGCAGAGGCGCTGGACCTGGCTGATCTGATGGTCGAGTCGGCGGTCGGCGTACTGTCGGTGCCGGTGGGAATCGCCGCCGGGTTCCTGATCGACGGCCGGGAGCTGGCCGTGCCGATGGCGACCGAGGAGCCGTCGGTGGTCGCCGCCGCCACCCATGCCGCCCGGCTGGTGCGCCGTGGCGGCGGGTTCACCACGAGCGGTGGGTTGCCGCTGGCAACCGTGCAGGTGTTCGTCGACGGCGCCGCGGACGCCGCGCGGCGCGTGCAGGCCGTCGAGCCTCAGATTCATGAGCAGGTGGACGCCGCGGTTCCGACCCTGGTGGCGCGCGGCGGCGGTTACCGCGGCCTGCGCGTGCTCCCGCTGCCGGCAAGCGGCGTGCTCAAGGTCGAGGTGGACCTGGATGCGCGCGACGCGATGGGCGCAAACAAGGTCAACACCGCGGGTGAGGCGCTCCGTCCCCTGCTGGAGCGGATCAGCGGCGGGACGGTGCTGATGTCGATCGTCACCAACGCGTCGCGGCACAACGTGTGCACCGCCCGGTTCTCCTGTCCGGAGGCGCGGCTGGCGCGCGCCGGACGCAGCGGCGCCGAGATGGCCGAACGGGTGGTGCGGGCGACCGCGGTCGCGGCCGACGACCCCGACCGCGCGGTCACGCACAACAAGGGAATCATGAACGGCATCGCCGCGGTGGCGCTGGCGACCGGCAACGACACGCGGGCCGTGGAGGCCGCCGCCCACCTGCACGCCGCCCGCTCGGGAAGGTACGGGCCGCTGTCGAGCTTTCGCCGTGAAGATGGCGAGCTCGTCGGCGAGCTGGCGGTGCCGATCCCGCTCGGCTCGGTGGGCGGTGCGACAAGCGTGCACCCCGGCGCACGGTTCGCCCTGCAGGTGCTGGGCAACCCCGGGGCGCGGCCGCTGGCCCGCATCGCCTGCGCGGTGGGGCTCGCCCAGAACTTGGCGGCGCTGATGGCGCTGGTGGGCGAGGGGATCCAGCGCGGCCACCTGCGCCTGCATGCCCGGCGGCTGGCGTTTCAGGCCGGCGCGCGCGGCCCGGAGGTGGAGCGGGTCGCCGGCCGCATCGCCGGCGCGGGCACGGTCGACGGCGATGCCGCCGCCGCGGCGCTTGCCGAGCTGCGGCGAACCGAACGGTGAAGGCGGCGGGCAAGGCGGGCGTCGCCGCCGCGGTTGCCCATCCGAACCTGGCGCTGGTCAAGTACTGGGGCAAGGCGGACACGCAGCGCAACCTGCCGGCCACGCCCAGTCTTGGCATCTCGCTCGCCGCGCTGCACAGCCGCGTGGAAGTGAGGCTGGATCCTGCGGGCGATTCCGTGGAGCTGGACGGCCGCCGCGTGGCGCCGGCCCGCTACGGTCCGTTTCTGGATGAGGTCCGCCAGCGGTGCGGGACGCGAAGCGGCTTTCGGATCAGTGCGCGCAACGACTTTCCGAGCGCGGCAGGCCTGGCC
Source organism: Spirochaetia bacterium (assembly GCA_965262795.1). Classification (GTDB taxonomy): domain Bacteria; phylum Spirochaetota; class Spirochaetia; order SZUA-6; family Bin103; genus CATQHW01. Next base: position 5,648,147 of record OZ253561.1, read on the forward strand.
AGCTCGTCCTCCGGGTTCGCGGCGTTGGCGGCGGCGTGCACCGCGGCGTGCGGGGTGGATCTCTGTGACGCCGAGCTCTCCGCGCTCGCGCGGGTCGGCTCGGCGTCGGCGGCGCGGGCGGTGTTCGGCGGCTTCGTGGCGCTGCCGGCGGGAGCCGAGGCGGCGCGGCCGCTTGCCGCGGCGGAGTCGTGGCCCGAGCTGCGGGTGGTGGTCGCGGTGGTCACCGCCCGTGCCAAACCGATCGGCTCGCGTGAGGCGATGGAGCGCGTGCGGCTGACCTCGCCGGCGTATGGCGGATGGGTGCTCGACAGCCCGCGGCTCTACGAGGAGGCGGTGGCCGCGACGCGGGACCGCGACCTGACGCGGCTGGGCGGCGCGATGCGCAAGAGCTACTGCCGGATGTTCGCGACCATGCTGGCGGCCGATCCGCCGATCCGCTACTGGCTGCCGGAGACGCTCATGCTGATCGCGGCGGTGGAGGAGCTGCGCGAGCAGGGCGTGTCGGCGTGGGAGACGATGGACGCTGGGCCTCAAGTCAAGGTGTTGTGTATGGACGACGACGCGGGGCGGGTGGCCGCGGCGCTGGCCGCGGCGTGTCCGGGGGCGCCGCCGCCGGTCGTGTCGGCAGTCGGGGCGGGCGTGAGCCGTGGCCGCTGATCCGTTGGAGTGCACCGCGCCCGGCAGCGTGCTGCTGCTCGGCGAGTACGCGGTGCTGTGGCAGGGCGGGTTGGGCGTGGCGGCAGCGGTCGAGCTCCGCGTCCGGGTGCGTGTAATCCCGGCGCTCGACGCCCTGCGCATCGACGGGACCGACGGCATCGAACGGTTCGCGTGGTCATCCCGGCCCGGCAACTCCGGAGCGCCGGCCGGTCTGCTGGCGGCGGTGGTCGACGCGTGCGCGGGTGAGCTGGGCAGGGCGCCGGGTCCGGCGCTGGTGACGGTGGACTCCAGCGCGCTGACCGGCGGCGGACGCAAGCTGGGGCTAGGATCCAGCGCCGCGGTGGCGGTGGCGGTGACCTCTGCGCTGCTGCGGGCGGACGGCCACTCGGCGCCGCTCGACACGGTGTTCCGGACGGCGCTGCGTGCGCACCGCGCGGCGCAGGGCGGACGCGGTAGCGGCTACGACGTGGCGGCCTCCACCTATGGCGGAGCGGGGCTGTTCGAGGGCGGCGAGGTGCCGCGGTTCGAGCTTCTGCCGGACGCTCCAGGAAGTCTGGTATTGATCCTGGGGGATAGGCCGCTCGCGACTCCGCCGGCGATCACCCGCTATCTGGCGTGGGCAGAGGAACGTGCGGGCGACTGCCGCCGTCATCGCCGGGTCTCCGACGCGATCGTCCGGCACGCGGTGCGTACGGGGGGGTGGTCCGAGGCCTTGCGCGCCGGCCGGCGGGTGACCCGATGGCTGGGGGAGGTGATCGGCGTCCCCGTGGAACCGGAGGAGCTCCGCGACCGGCTGGATCATGCGGCCGCGGCCGGCCATCCCGGCAAGCCGGCCGGCGCCGGCGGCGAGCTGGCGGTCTGCCTGCCGCCAATCGGCGCCGCCGTGCCGGCGTGGCCGTGGGCCCGGCCGGTGTCGGTTAGCCCGGCCGGGGTCAGCGACGCCGGGGTCGGCGCTCCGTGACCGGCGAAGCGGGCGGCAAGCTTCTGCTGTTCGGCGAGCACGCCGCCGTGTACGGACGGCCGGCGGTGGGTCTGGGCGTGCCGTGGCGGCTTCAGCTCGGCTTCGCGCAGGCACGGGAAGGGGATGAAACCGAACAGTCGGCCGAGCGGCTGCGAGACGCCTGCCACCGGATCGGCGTGGACTCGCCGCCGGCCGGCGCGCTGGAGGTTAGGTCGGAAATCCCCTTCGGGGTGGGCCTGGGCTCCTCGGCGGCGCTCTGCGTGGCGCTCGCCCGCGCCGTGGGCGACTCGGAGGGCGCGCGGAGCGGGCGCGCGCTGTGGGAGGTCGCGCACCGGGCGGAGCACGCCTTTCATGGCTCGCCGTCCGGCATCGACACCGGGCTCGCGCTGCTCGGCGGGGTGCAGCGGTTCACGCCGGCAGGGCCGGGAAGCCTGCCCGCCGCGCACGCGATCGCCGTGCGGGAGCTGTCCCTGATCGCGGGATTCGTGCCGCGTCGCGGCGACACCGCCGCGCACGTGGCGGCGGTGCGGCGGCGGATGCAGGCGGGCGACGATGCAGTGCGATCGGCGATCGATCGGCTGGGCGCGATCGTGGAACCCGCGTGCCGGCTGCTGGCCGCATCCGCCGCCGATCGGGCGGTCCGCCTGGGCGCGTTGGCGGACGAGGCGGACGAGCTGCTGGCAAGCATCGGCGTGGGCTCGCCGGCGGTGGTCGAGCTCCTGGCGGCCGCCCGATGCGCCGGGGCCACCGGCGGCAAGATCAGCGGCGGCGGGGGCGGCGGCGCCTTCGTGGCGTTCGTTCGGGACCGCGATGCCGGTCTGGCAGTGCTGGAGGCGGTGCGTGATTCGCTTCCAACCGGCGATGGCTCCGCCGCCGCGCTGCTTGCCGTGGACCCTGCCGGCGTCACGGTGCTGGCGGATCGCGGCTGGCCAGCGCCGGTCACGCGGCGCGTCCGGGTCATCGCAGCCTAAACGATGTAACGGGGCGGTTTGCGCTCAAGGGAGCCGCTTCCTCGCGCTCCCAAACGTCCTTGACGCCGGGGCGAGCGGACGCCTAGCCTGTCGGGATGCCACGCGGGGGCAGACTGCATAACGCCGGCATGGTGTTGCTACGGCTCGGTACCGGCGTGGTGTTCCTCTGGTTCGGTGTTGCCCAGCTTCGCGATCCCGACTTCGGGGCTGCCTACCTGCCCGAGTTCGTCTACACGATCGGCGACCAGCTCGGCATCATCGACTTCGACCGGCTGTTCACGGTGATCCACGGCGCCATCGAGGTGGCGCTCGCCAGCGCGCTGATCGTCGGCCTGTTCACGCGGGCGGCGGCGCTGCTGCTGGCCGCCCAGCTCGCGGTGATCGTCGTCACCGTCTATATGCTCGCGGGACCGGCGATTGCGATTCGCGACTTGGGGGTGATGGTCGCCACGCTGGTGGTGGCCATGAACGGACCGGACCGCATGTCGGCCGACGGCTGGGGCAGAGGCAAAAGCCGCGGCGATCGCTGACCGATCGCTGACCGGTCGGTGGTCCGGGGCGCCGCAGCGCGACGGCGTTGAAGCGCGCGGGTCGCGCTGCTTTTCGGCTCAGCTCTCCGCGTCGATGAGGCGCCGCTGGTTGGCGCCGTCGGCGTCCATCAGGTAGAGCTCGACCGCGCCGTCGCGGTCTGAGCTGAACACGATCGTGGAGCTGTCTGGCGACCAGCTCGGGAAGAAGTCCTGCGTGTCGTTGTCGGTCAGCGTCTGCATGCCCGTGCCGTCGGCGTTGACCACGTAGATCTCCAGATCGCCGTCGTGATTGGCGGCGAACAGGATCTGCGATCCGTCCGGGGAGAACGAGGCGTCCGTCGACGCCGGTTGCTGCTGGGCAGCGGTTTGAGGGTTGGGGAAGCGCGGGAAGCAGCCGGCCAGCAACGCGCCGGCCGCCACGATCAGAACGAGCCGCAGCATCTGCTTTGACATCACGAAGGCTCGGCAGGCTACTCTTTTTCGCGTTCGTTGTGCCAGCTTGGCCGGCACGATCTACGGCGGGCGATCCGGTGCCCACCGCCGGTTTGACGCTCTGGCAGGGGTTGCCTACGCTCTGAGCGTGCAGTGGCTCGCAGCGGCGATCGAGCGAGTCGCGGCGGTCGCGGACGCCAGCCCGGTCCTGAGCCTGGGCGTGCTCCTGCTGTGCGGCTATTTCGCCGGGCGGCTGGCCGGTCTGATAAGGCTGCCGTCCATCACCGGTTACATCGTCGCCGGCCTTGTGCTGGGCGACTCGGTCGTCGGTCTCATCTCCCACCACGCCACCGCGCGGCTGCAGCCGGTCACGGAGGTGGCGTTGGCCTTCATCGCCATTACGATCGGCGGCGAGTTTCAGCAGCTGTTCATGGTGCTGGAACCGGTGACGCCGCCGATCTTCGCCCTGTTCTTCATCCTGGCCGGTGCCGAGCTGCAGCTCTCGGTGTTCGCGGAGGTGTCCGTGGTGATCCTGGGCCTGGCCTATCTGGCCGCGCGCTTCGCGGGGAAGTTCACGGGGGCATACGTCGGTGCGCGCGTGATGGGAGCTCCGGCCGCCGTGCGCCGCTACCTGGGCTTCTGCCTGTTCCCGCAGGCGGGCGTGGCCATCGGTCTGGCGCTGTTCCTGCGGGGTTCGAGCGTGGTGGCCACCGCCGGTGCGGACGTGCAGCGGCTGGTCACGCAGATGGTCAACATCGTGCTGCTCAGCGTGTTCATCAACGAGCTGATCGGCCCGTTGATCTCGCGCTTCGGCGTGACGCGCGGCGTTGCAGCGCAGCGATAGACGGGTAACGATGGAGGGGAGGTAGATCGTGGAGCTACGCGAGATCATCGATGCGCGCGCCTGCACCGTGGCGCTCAGCTCGACCACCAAGGACCAGTGCGTGCGGGAGCTGGCCGAGCTGATCAGCGCCGGGCTGGAGGGCGTCACCCCGGACGAGCTGCATCAGGCGCTGATGGAGCGCGAGGAGGCCGGGTCGACCGGTTTCGAGGACGGTGTCGCCATCCCGCACGCCCGCCTGCCGCAGGTTTCGGAGTTCGTGTTCGGGATCGCCGTGTCCAAGCGCGGCATCGACTACGACAGCGTGGACGGCAAGCGCACGCGGCTGTTCTTCGTGCTGGTCGGCCCCGACGAGGATCCGCAGCAGTACCTGCAGTTGCTCGCGCAGATCTCCCGCACCGGCCTCAACCGGCGGCTGCACGAGGAGTTGCTGGCCTCGCCGACCCGCCAGCAGCTCGCCGACGCGTTCGCCGCGCACCTGCAGCCGACCGCGGTGCGCGCTCCGGCCGGCAGCGCGCGGATTGGCGACCGGCTGCTGTTCGTGGTGGTATACGATCAGCGCTACTTCGATGACATCGTCACGCTGTTTCTGGAGCGCGGCATCCGCGGCGCCGCGGTGTTCGATACCAAGGGCATTCGCGGGCACCTCACCAGCGTGCCGATCTTCGGCGACTTTCTGAATTTCCTTGGCGAGAAGAGCGACATGAGCAGGACCATCATGGCCGTCGTGCCGGCCGGCGAGTTCAACCGTTTGATCGCCGGCATCGAGGAGATAACCGGGGATCTCGACTCCCATGCGGACGCCGCGATCCTCGCCATCGACCTTGCGTTCAGCAAGGGCTCGCTGGAGCGTGCCTGAATGGCCGTCCCGGTACGAGCGCCGCTCGCGCAGCCCGGCGAAACCCGCACCATCATCGCCTGGACCAAGGAGATCGGCGATCCGGTGAGCGCCGGCGAGCCGATCTGCGAGGTGGAGACCGACAAGGCGACGGTCGAGATCGAGTCACAGGCCGACGGCGTACTGGTCGCCAAGCTGTTCGACGTCGGCGCGGAGATCCCCGAGGACGGACCGATCGCGATGGTCGGCGATCCCGACGAGATTGGGGCCGCGGAGATCGGCATGGCCGATGCCGCCGCGGAGCCGGGTGATGCGGCGCCGCCCGAACTCGCCGTTCCGCCCGAACCCGCCGCTCCACCTGCCCCCCAGCCGGCCGCGCCGCGCCGCCTGGCGGTCTCCCCGCGTGCGCGCAAGCGGGCCGCGGAGCTGTCGGTGACGCTGGCCGGCCTCACCGGCACTGGCCCCGGCGGCCGGATCATCGAACGCGACGTGCTGGCAGCAGGCGCGCTGGCTGCCGGCTCTGCGGCCCAGCCCGCCGCTCCGGCGCCCGCCCTCGCTGCCGCTCCCGAACCTGCCGCGGCGGACCGGGTGATCCCGGTGCGCGGCGCCCGCCGTCTGGTCGCCGAGCGGATGCACGCATCGCTGCGCGACACGGCGCAGCTCACCATGACCTCGTATGCCGACGCGACCCGGCTCCTGCAGCTCCGCGCCGCCTTCAAGACCGCCGATCCGCAGTTCGAGATGAGCGGCGTCACGCTCAACGACCTGCTCCTGTTCGCGGTGGCCCGGACCCTCACCGAGCACCCGGAGATCAACGCGACCTGCCGCGACGGCGAGAGCGGGTTGGAGATCGTGCGCTCGGCCGCCGTGCACCTGGCGTTCGCGGTCGACACGCCGCGCGTGCTGATGGTGCCGGTCATCCGCGACGCCGCCGGCCTGCGCGTGCGCGAGCTGTCGGTCGGCGCCGCCGACCTTGCCGAGCGCTGCCGGGAGGGGGCGATCACGCCCGCGGAGCTGTCCGGCGGCACCTTCACCGTGAGCAACCTGGGCAGCCTCGGCGTGGAGTCGTTCACCCCGATCCTGAACCCGCCGCAGGCCGCCATCCTGGGCGTCGGCGCGGTGAGCTGGCGCCCGATCGGGGAGCAGGCGGTCCAGCAGCAGATCGCGCTGTCGCTGACGATCGACCACCGGTTGATCGACGGCGCTCCGGCCGCCCGGTTCCTGCAGACGCTCTGCGCGCGCATCGCCGAGCTGGACGTGCTGCTCGCCCTGTGAGCCCCGGCCGCGTCAGTCCCGGGCGGGCAAGCCTCGCACTGATCGGAAACACGCCGCTGGCTCCCATCCGCCACGGCATTCCGGGGGTGGAGGTGTATGCCAAGCTCGAGTACTTCAACCCGAGCGGGTCGGTGAAGGACCGCGCGGTCAAGGGCATGATCGAGCACGCGCTTGTCGACGACCTGCTGGCGGGCCGCACCCTGATCGAGGCGACCAGCGGCAATACCGGCATCGCGCTGGCCGCCATCGGCGCCGCGCTGCAGCTCGCCGTGCACATCATCATGCCGGCCAACGCGTCGCCGGAGCGCAAGCGGCTGCTGGCGACGCTGGGCGCGGTGGTCACCTACACCGACCCGCTGGAAGGGACCGACGGGGCGCAGGCGGAGGCGCGGCGGCGGGTGGCGGCGGAACCGGAGCGCTACTACTACCCCGATCAGTACGCCAACCCCGCCAACTGGCAGGCGCACTACCAAGGCACCGGCCCGGAGATCTGGGAGCAGAGCCGCGGGCGGGTCACCCATTTCGTCGCCGGGCTGGGCACCTCCGGCACCTTCGTCGGCACTTCGCGTTTCCTGCGGGGCAAGGGGGTCCGCTGCACCGCCGTGCAGCCGGACACGCCATTGCACGGCCTGGAGGGCTGGAAGCACATGAGGACGGTCGCGCACGTGCCGGCCATCTACGACGCCGAGCTCTGCGCCGACCCGATCGAGGTCCCCACGCCGGAGGCGTACCGCCTCGCGGTGGCGGCCGGACGCTACCTGGGCTTCCCGCTCAGCCCGTCGTCGGCCGCCAACCTGGCGGCCGCGTTGCGCACCGCGCGCGAGGCGGGCCGGGGGCGGTCGTGGTGACGGTGTTCCCGGACAACTCGCTCAAGTACCTGGCCGACGACTTCTGGGACCAGCATGACGACCGTCTCGCAGACCCTTTCGCGTGAGATGGAGCGCGCTTGGCCGGGGAGAACGATCGCCGCGGGTGTCGCCCTGATCGTTCTTGGTCTGTCGGCTGCCGTTGCGTCCGCGACCGATGATGAAGCCGTTCCCGATGGCGACGAACAACTGACAATTGAAGAGCTGCGTTGGTGCAATTTCGAGAGTATCCGTCTCGACGGGGTGAGGCACGAAACCGACCGTTCCCAGCAGTGGGAGGTCGATCGCGCCAACGAGGAAATCGCCAAGTACACCGAGGCCTGCGCAAGCAAGTGGCACTATGAGCAGGACATGGCGGTGATACGGCGTGAACTCCTGGCGACGGGCAAGCGCAGCGGGCTCTTCGAAGCCGGCGTCGAGCGCATCATACGGGCACGAGAAGATAGGGATGAGCGCGGCCTCTACGTGAACGCGACCGAGGTAGAGATTCGCTCGGAGCCGGGTGGCGGCCAACCGCTGGCGTCCGTGGGAAGATGGCGCAAGCTGGTTGCCACCGGTCGGGCAAGCGGAGAATGGCTCGAAGTGGAATGGACCGACCCTCTGTCCGGGAGGGGAACGCTGTCGGCGTGGGTGCGGGAGGAGCTGATTGAACACGGAGACGGCGAAACGGCTCGAACGGAACACTGCCTGATGAGCGCGGGGTCTCCCCCACAAAACGGAGAGCTGATCCGGGGCGGCGTGACACACGCCACGAGACACGCCCTAAAAGTCGACAACGGCACGGGCGCCGATGCCTATGTCAAGGTCGTTGCCGGGAAGGACTTCGTCGTGGTGGCATTCCTGGTCCAGTCCTATCGCACCGCGGAAGTGGAGGGACTCCCCGAAGGTGCGTTCAGGGTGGCATTTGGTACGGGATCGGGGTTCAGCCGCGATCAGGACCGGTTCTGCCACAAGGGCCGTGCGTTCCTGTTCGACAAGACCATCAACTACTCCGGGCCTGGAACCGTGTGGAGCATGACAGTGCACAACGTCCCGGGCGGAACCGCGACAACCACTGAAGTAGGGTATCCTTTTTTCGATTCACTGTGAGTGTCGCAGATGGCGTGACGCGCGGCTGTTCGCTCAAGTACTTGGCCGACGACTTCTGGGACCAGCATGACGACCGTCTCGCAGACCCTTTCGCGTGAGATGGAGCGCGCCGGCGAGCGCGCCTATCCGCACGAGTGTGTCGGCGCGCTGTTCGGCTCCCGTCCGCCGTCCGGGCCGGTCATCACCGAGATCAGACCGCTGGACAACGACTCGGACCAGGATCGCCGCCGGCGTTTCCACGTGTCCGACCGCGACTACCTGGCCTGCGAGCGCCATGCCACCAGGACCGGCGCGGAGCTGCTCGGCTTCTACCACTCGCACCCCGACCACCCGGCCGCGCCCTCGGGCACCGATCTGCGCTATGCGATGCCGCTGTTCTTGTATATCATTATCTCTATACAGAGGGCGGAATACCGCGGCCAGACAGGCTGCTTCGTGCTGAACGATGACGGCAGTTCGTTTCGCCGTGAGCCGATACGCGTCCTCGAGGATTGATCTATGCCGATTACCGTCAACATTCCGACGCCGCTGCGGCAGTTTCTGGACGGGCAGTCGACCGTCACCATCCATGCCGCAACCGACGTGGCCGACCTGCTTGGCCAGCTCACCGCGCTCAGCGCCGACTTGAAGAAGCACCTGCTGAGCCCCGACGGCCACGTGCCGGGCTACGTCAACGTGTACGTCAACGACGACAGCATCCGCGACCGTGACGGGGAGGCGACGCCGGTCGCCGACGGGGACGAGATCTCCATCGTGCCGTCCATCGCGGGCGGCGCCGGCCCCCTCACCACGGACGAGCTGGTGCGCTACAGCCGCCACATCGTCATGCCGGAGGTGGGGCAGGAAGGGCAGCAGCGGCTCAAGGACGGCTCCGCGCTGCTGATCGGCGCGGGCGGCCTGGGGTCGCCGCTGGCGCTCTACCTGACCGCCGCAGGCGTGGGCCGCATCGGCATCGTCGAATTCGACGTGGTCGACCGCACCAACCTGCAGCGCCAGATCCTGTACGGCGAATCGACCGTGGGCGTTCCCAAGCTCGACGCCGCCGCCGAGCGCCTCGCCGACCTCAACCCGCACGTGCAGATCGATCGCATCCCGCAGCAGCTCTCGTCCCAGAACGCGCTGTCGATCTTCCGCGACTACGACGTGGTCGCAGACGGCACCGACAACTTCCCGACCCGCTACCTGGTCAACGACGCCTGCGTGCTGACCGGCAAGCCCAACGTGTACGGATCGATCTTCCGCTTCGAGGGTCAGGTGTCGGTGTTCAACCACGACGGCGGGCCCTGCTACCGCTGCCTGTACGCGGAGCCGCCGCCGCCGGGGCTGGTCCCGTCGTGCGCCGAAGGCGGCGTGTTCGGGGTGCTGCCCGGCATCATCGGCGCCATGCAGGCGAACGAGGTGATCAAGCTGCTGCTCGGCGTCGGGGACGTCGCCAGCGGCCGCTACCTGCTGTTCGACGCGCTCAAGCTGTCGTTGCGGGAGTTGCGCCTGCGCCGCAACCCGGGCTGCCCGGTCTGCGGGGAGTCGCCCACGGTCACCGAGCTGATCGACTACGAGCAGTTCTGCGGCATCCCGTCGGGCGCCGCCGCCGAGGAAGACGGCGTTCCGGAGATCGACGTGCATGAGCTGGCCAGCCGGCTGGATAATGGTTCATCGGACGGGGGTTCGGAGACGGTCCTGATCGACGTCAGGGAGCCGTTCGAGCACGAGATCAACTGCATCGAACAGGCGCAGCTCATTCCGCTGGGCGAGCTTCCGGACCGGCTCTCCGACCTGTCGCCGACCGACTCCTACGTCATCCACTGCAAGATGGGCGGCCGCAGCGCCAAGGCGGTCGAGTTGATGCGCTCGCAGGGGTTCACCGACGTGGTCAACCTGGCCGGCGGCATCGACGCCTGGGTCGAGGAGATCGATCCGGACCAGCCCAGCTACTAGCCACAGCCGACAGGACGAAAGGGAGCATATCGATGGGTAAGAGTCTTCTGGACAAGGTCTGGGATCTGCACCGCGTGACGGAGCTGCCGTCCGGTGAGACCCAGCTCTTCGTGGGCCTGCATCTCGTGCACGAGGTCACCTCGCCGCAGGCCTTCGCGATGCTGCGCGAGCGTGGTCTCGCCGTCCGCCATCCTGAGCTTATCGTCGCCACGGTCGACCACATCGTGCCGACCGACACCGTGCAGCGTCCGTTCGCCGACCCCATGGCGGAGCAGATGCTGCAGCATCTGGAACGCAACGTCGCCGAGCACGATATCCGCTACTACGGGCTGGGCCACGCCGATCAGGGCATCGTGCACGTGATCGGACCGCAGCTCGGGCTCACCCAGCCCGGCATGACGATCGCCTGCGGCGACTCGCACACCTCCACGCACGGCGCCTTCGGGGCGATCGCCTTCGGCATCGGCACCTCGCAGGTGCGCGACGTGCTGGCCACCCAGACGCTGGCGATGCGCAAGCCGAAGCTGCGCCGCATCACGGTGGAGGGCGACCTCGGCACCGGCGTCTACGCCAAGGACGTGATCCTGTCGATCATCGCCACGCTCGGCGTGAAGGGCGGCATCGGCTACGCCTACGAGTACGGAGGTTCCACGATCGACGCGATGGACATGGAAGGCCGCATGTCGATCTGCAACATGAGCATCGAGGGCGGCGCCCGCGTCGGCTACGTCAACCCGGACCGCACCACGTTCGACTTCCTGCGCGGGCGGCCGGAGGCCCCGGCCGGCGACGACTGGGAGCGGGCGGTGGAGTTCTGGCGCGCGAGCGCCTCGGACCCGGACACCGCCTACGACGACGAGGTGGTGCTGCAGGCGAAGGACATCGAGCCGGTGGTCACCTGGGGCACCAACCCCGGCCAGTCCGCGGCGGTCACCGACACGATACCCGACCCGGAGCGCGCGCCCGGCGAGCTGCGCGACGGGATGGCCGCGGCGCTCGGCCACATGCGGCTGCGCCCGGGGGCGCCGCTGGCCGGCACGCCGATCGACGTCGCCTTCATCGGCTCGTGCACGAACAGCCGGCTGACCGACCTGCGCGAAGCCGCGCGGGTGGTGCAGGGCCGGCACGTGAAATCCGGCGTCAAGGCGCTGGTGGTGCCCGGATCGCGCCGCATTGCCGAGCAGGCCGCCTCCGAGGGGCTGCGCGAGGTGTTCGAGGCGGCCGGGTTCGAGTGGCGCGGCGCCGGCTGCTCGATGTGCCTGGCGATGAATCCCGACAAACTGGAAGGGGCGCAGATCTCGGCTTCCTCCTCGAACCGAAACTTCATCGGCCGGCAGGGCTCGCCGGACGGCCGCACGCTGCTGATGAGCCCGGCCATGGTGGCGGCGGCGGCGGTCAACGGTCAGGTGACCGACGTGCGCGAACTGCTGGGGGTGAACTGATGGCTGCCGAACCGATGACAGGCGACGCCCGCATCACCGCCGTCTGCGGCACCGGCGTGCCGATTCGCGGCGACGATATCGACACCGACCGGATCATCCCGGCGCGGTACCTGAAGGCGGTCACTTTCGAGGGGCTGGGCGGGCACGCGTTCCAGGATGAGCGGGTCGCCGCCGACGGATCGCGCAAGGGCCATCCGCTCGACGACGCGCGCTACGCTGGCGCATCGGTCCTGTTCGTGAACCGCAACTTCGGCTGCGGCTCCTCGCGCGAGCACGCGCCGCAGGCGCTGTACCGCTCCGGCATCCGCGCCATCGTCGGCGGCTCGTTCGCGGAGATCTTCGCCGGCAACTGCCTGGTGATGGGCCTGCCGCTGGTGACCTCGGACCGGGTCGGCGAGTGGCAGGACCGCCTGCAGGCGGCGCCCGACACGCAGGTGCGGGTCGACCTGGAGGCCGGGACGATCACGCTGGGCGGCGACACCTGGCCGGTCGAGATGCCGGAGGCGGCACGGCGGTCGCTGGTCGCCGGCACCTGGGACTCGATGGCGGCGCTGCTCGCAGGCGACGAGGCGATCGGCTCCACGGCCGCGCGGATCCCTTACCTCCAATGGAGAAGGAGCGCATGAGCGACCTCAACATCCGCAGCCGGGCGATGACCGCCGGCGTGGAGCGCACGCCCAACCGGGCGATGCTGCGTGCCGTCGGCTTCACCGACGAGGACTTCGACAAGCCGATCGTCGGCATCGCCAGCGCCGGCAGCGACGTGACGCCGTGCAACGTGCACCTGGACGGCCTGGCCGACCGGGCGCGGGCGGGGGTGCGGGCCGGCGGCGGCGTGCCGGTGCGCTACAATACCTTCGTGGTCACCGACGGCGAGGCGATGGGCCACGAGGGCATGAAGTGCTCGCTGGTCAGCCGTGAGGCGATCGCCGACACGATCGAGCTGGTCACCCGTGGGCACCAGCTCGACGCCATTCTTGGCGTGGCCGGCTGCGACAAGACCATCCCCGGCACGGTGATGCCCATGGCTCGCCTGGACGTGCCGAGCCTCTTCGTCTACGGCGGCACCATCCTGCCGGGCAACTTTCGCGGCCGTGACGTGGACATCGTGTCGGCGTTCGAATCGGTGGGCGCCTTCAGCGCCGGCCGCATCGACGACGAGGAGCGCCACGGCATCGAGCGCACGGCGTGCCCGGGCCCCGGTGCCTGTGGCGGCATGTACACGGCCAACACGATGGCGTCCGCCATGGAGGCGATCGGCATGACCCTGCCGGGCAACGCCTCCATCCCCGCGGTCGACGAGCGCAAGGCAGCCGAGATGGATCGCGCCGGCCGGGCACTGATGGACGCGGTGCGCGCCGGCCGCACGCCGCGGCAGATCATGACCCACGACGCGTTCGAGAACGCGATCCGGGTGGTGATGGCGCTCGGCGGGTCGACCAACGCCGTGCTGCACCTGCTGGCGCTGGCGCACGAGGCGGAGGTGCCGCTGTCGATCGACGAGTTCAACGCCTTCTGCGACACCACGCCGACGATCGCGGACCTCAAGCCGGCCGGCCGCTACGTGATGCGCGACCTGGACCGGGTGGGCGGCGTGCAGGCGGCGATGAAGCTGCTGCTCGACGCCGGGTTGCTGCACGGCGACTGCCTGACGGTGAACGGCCGCACGGTGGCGGAGAACCTGGCTGACGTGCGGGTGGAGCTCGATGGGCAGGACGTGCTGTATCCGCTGTCGGCGCCCGTGAAGCCGACCGGGCCGATCAGCGTGATCAAGGGCAACCTGGCCCCGGAGGGGGCGGTGCTGAAGAGCTCGGGCGTGAAGGTGCGCCGCCACACCGGGCCGGCGCGGGTGTTCGACGAGGAGGAGAGCGCCCTGCGGGCGATCCTGGACGGCTCGATCGTCGCCGGCGACACCATCGTGATCCGCTACGAGGGGCCGCGCGGCGGACCGGGCATGCGCGAGATGCTGGCACCCACCTCCGCGATCGCCGGCGTCGGGCTGATCGGCGACGTGGCGCTGATCACCGACGGCCGCTTCTCCGGCGGCAGCCACGGCATCGTCGTCGGCCACGTCGCCCCGGAGGCGCAGGCCGGCGGACCGATCGCCGCGGTGCGCGAGGGCGACCTGATCACCCTCGACCTGGACGCCAAGACGATCGACGTGGTCCTGACGGATCAGGAGATCGAGGCGCGGCTGCGCGAGATCAAGCCGGCCGAGCGGCCGATCCCCTACCAGCGCGGCGTACTGGCCAAGTACGCGCGGCTGGTCTCCTCAGCCAGCCTGGGTGCCATCACGCACTGAGTTCCTGCTCAGATGCCAACCCGTTTAGGGCCTAACGCGAAACAAATGATCCATTTTGGGATTAGCTGACAGATGTCGGCCGGATCGTATAGTTCCAATCGCCGTGAAACTCAAGCCGTGAGAGATTGATGTTCTTCATGTGCTCGTCGGTGACCTTCACCCCTTGAGGGTACGAACGGGTGTCGATCTGCGAGCGCACCCGCAGGCCGCTGCGCGTCGTCGTGGCGCCGATCAGATTGACCACGGTGGCCAAGCTGACCAGCGGCTTGCCGGGCCAGTTCATGGCGATGTAGGAGAACAGCCGGTGCTCGATGCGGTTCCATTTGCTGGTGCCCGGCGGATAGTGGCATACCGTGATCGTCAGCCCGGTGCGATTCGCGAAGCGCTGCAACTCCCACTTCCACAGCCGGGTTCTTGGACTGTTGCTGCCGCCGGCATCGGCGGTGATCACCAGTTGGCCAGTACCGCCGTAGGCTGAGCGGCCCATGCGGTTCCACCAACTGCGGATCGCGTTCACGGCGAGTGGGCCGTGTCGTGATCGACCCCCACGCTGACCCAGCCTTCGTCGCGGCTCAGGTCGTAGACGCCGTAGGGAATGGCCTTGCCCTGCTCGGGGATGACGAAGTCGTGCACCTTCACCTGCTCCGGATCGCCCTTCGCCCGCCACTCCCTGCCGCCGTTCTTGAACTCTCCGACCAACTCCTTCTTCTTGGTATCTACCGAAATGACCGGATGACCCTGCTGCTGAGCACTGCGCACCTGCTCGTTGAGGTAGTTGAACTGCGCATCCCGATCCGGGTGTTGGGCGCCTTCGGTGCTCTTGCGGTTCGCCTGCAGGGTGTAGCCGAGCTGGTGCAGCAACTCGTTGACCACACGATGACCCACCGGGTGCCCCAGCGCCTGCAACTCGGCGGTGAGCTTGCTCACGCTCTTGGAGGTCCACCGCAGGGGGCTGTCGTCCGGCTCGCCGGCGGTGATCGGCTCCAGCAGCGCGTCCAAGTCCGAGACCAGCGTCGGGTCGGTGTCCACGATACGCTTGCGACCGCCGCCGGCGCGCCGCGTGCGCCCGGCATCCAACGGGTCCTCCGATCTCAGTTCCTCGATGCCGCGCACGATCCGCGTCCGCGACATGCCGGTCGCGCGCGCGACCAGGGCGATTCCCCCGCGGCCGACCGCTTCGGCTTCGGCAGCCGCCCACAGCCGACGCGTGCGCTCGTTGAGCACCGGCGCGAGCGCTTCGTACTTCGTTCGTACCGTCCCGACGTCCATTCATAGTATATCGGTTATTTCGCGCTAGGCCCTTAGTCCTGCGGGGCGACTCTCTCCAGTATCTTGATCAGAGGCGGCAGGTCCTTCTGCACAGTCTGCCAGACGATGTCCAGGTTGATACTGAAGTAAGCGTGAACCAGCCGATTCCGCATGGCGATGATCTTCTGCCATGGAATCCTCGGAGTCCGATTCCGAGTGTCCTCCCCAATCTGAGCGGCAGCTTCGCCAAGGATCTCGATGTCCTTGACCAACGCCAAGACCAGTTGGCGATCGGTTTCGAGATCATTGCGAACTCGGCCACGTGCGAACGAAGCTGCCTCGCGAGCGGCTCAAGCATGTGTTGCAAACGAATCTCGTCACCCTTGGGCATAGTGCACTTGCGCGGTGGCGACCACTTCCTGCCTGAAGTACGGGCTCAGATCCTCGAGTGTCCGCAGGTCCACCCTGCGTCCTCCGAACAACTTGGACAACTCCAACTCCATGCCTGCGAGTCCCAATAGTCCGGGGACGCGATCTGCCCTGAACTCTTAGTTCCTGTCCGGCAATCCCCGGTTTCGGGAGAGCGAGTCAGGAGGAGAGCGTCTCGGGGGTGGACAGGACCTGTGGGAATCAGGAATCGGACGCAGACGAGCTTGGTTTTTGCACCGCTTTGGGGAGCCGATTTCGTGGTCATCGGCCATATGTTCTGCGCTATCGAGACACGGAACTCGCACGAATCCCAATCAAGGCACCTGAGAAATTGTCAGAGAAGGAAGACGGACTCCGGCGGGATTGCCTCAAGTGGGCAGTAAGCGAACCAGCCTCATCAGGTTGTGGGCGAACACCGCCGGTTGCACGTACGCCTGAAAATGGTCCCAGCCGCTCCAGTTGCACCGGTCCACCGGTCCAGCCCAAAGCAGCGCTTCAGATACGATATGCCTGCTTCCGCACCGGCCCGAAAGCGCTTCAGTTGGTCGTAAATCCACGCCGAAGCCGTCATGGCGGTCTGCTCCAGACCACGCTTCTTGTGGAACATCACGTGCTCCACGCCCAACGTCTTGGCCTCCGTCAGATTCTCCCGCGACGCATATTCGCCATCGAACGCCGCGCGCTTCGGCGGCTCGCCGTAGAACTCCACATGCCGCGTCAGCATCCGCAGGCAGCGCGTACTGTCGGCCGGGTTGCCCGCCTCGACCACCACGTCAAGCACCAGCCCGCTGCGCCCTGAGCTCAGGTTGATCTTGTGCCCGTACTCGGTCGCACGCCCGCCCTTGACGATGATGTCGGTGTGCGGCTCAAACAGGCTCACCACCTTCTCGCTGGCCGGCACCGTTTCGCCGTCGAACACGCGTCGCTTCGTCTGGTCCACCACCCGCGCGACCAGCTCCAGGTAGGCGCCCATCTCGGCACACCAACTCCCGGCCCACTGATCAGTTACGCAACACACGCAAGCTCGCGCCGCCGTCGCATAGCCGGTCGTCTGCGCCACCAGGCTCAGCAGCCGCCGGTAGGTGGCCGCCCGCCGCCGCGCACCGCGCCCCGAGCGGATCTCCTGCTCGCGCCGCTTGGCAGCGCGGCAGTGGTCGCGAAACGACACCCCCGCCAAGCGCCCACGCGCCTGTCGCAGCAACCGCGTCAGCACCCGCACGCCGTCGTACAACAGCCGGCTGTCCGACGGTGCCAGGATGTCCGTGTCGGTGACGGTGCTGTCGATGCGCACCTGAGTGCCCGACTCGATACCCCGCAGCTTGGCGTCCTGCAGCAGCAGGCCGTCGATGCTTCTCCAGGCCTCAGCGTCGATCGCCTTGATGCCAGCGTGCAACGCCGACTTCTTCGGCACCTCGTGCGGATCGACCCGTGCGAAGCGCTGCATGGTGGCCGAATCGTGCAGCGCGAACTCCAACGCGCGGTACGAATAGCCCATCAGGTGTTCGAGCACCGCGCAGCGCAGGATCGTCTCGCAGGTCAGGCCATGGCGACCGCAGGCGACCGAGCCGCCAACACAGCGGCTGACCAGGTCGCGCAATTCCGGGTGCTGATCGAGCCACCCGGAAGCACGTTCCAGCTCTTCGGCGATGGGATCGGATGAAACAGCCTGTACCAAGGGGTACAGCGGTTCGTGCAAACGGCCCGGCACCTTCGGGCCGGAGGAGCGAGGAGCACGAACCGACACACACCGCACCGCGCACCGCAGCTCTCTATGAGGGTGGCGTCCTGGTCGATGGTGGCGATGCTCAGCCGTTGGTCGTGCTGCTCGTAGAGCGCGGCGATGGCGCGTGCGCCGCGAGCCTGCACCTCTGCAGCCCCTGCACGGCGTCGCTGCTGGGCACGATGAAGCTCAGTTGGCTCTCCCGCGGCGGACGCTGATCCTCCAGGTCCTGGTCGTGGAACTGCTCCAGGAAGTACCGCAGCGCCGTCGCCTTCGGTGGCCGGTAGCCCAGGCCGCGCTCCAGACAGCCGTCGTCGGCCAGCAGGCCGATGTCATCCGGGCACTCGCCGCCGATGGTCTGCAGGAGCACGACGCTCTCGATCATCTGATCATCTGCGCCTCGGTGAAGCCCCGCTGTCGCTTGCGCAAGGGCAGATGGGTGTCGATCAGATCGGGAAACCCCAGCGAGCGGAACGCGCGGGAGGTCGCCAGGGCGCCGGCGTGGGGGCTGGAAGCCTCCCGGAGCGGGTTCGTGTCGAGCAGGAACGGCGTCTTGGCCAGAACGGGCAAACGAGCAGGCATGACGCCGATGGCATAGAATAGCTATGGAATGATGTCACTCCGTCAATGCGCCAAATCGCTTGTCCGACGAGCATTCTTCACAGGGCCGGACGTCCAAGGCGAGGATTAGGGAAGAGCCCTCAACGCTCGACCATCCTCCGGTCGAGTGTGTTATAATGCCTCCAAATGAAACCCATCTACGAAGGCTCGACCTGCGCATATTGCGCTCACCGAATACCCGACGTCATGATCCCCATGCGGGACGGCGTTTGCCTAGCAACAGACATCTACATCCCAACCTCCACCACAGGTCCAATAAGACAACGGTTTCCCGTACTCCTTCAAAGAACGCCCGCTCCAAAGGACCGGGCATATATGGTTCGCACCGCGAGCTTCTTCGCACGTCGCGGATATGTCTGCGCGATCCAGTCCGTCAGGGGTCGCTTCAAGAGCGAAGGCGAGTGGTATCCGTTTGTTGCCGAGGGGTGCGATGGCTACGACTCTATCGAATGGCTAGCTTCACAAGAATTCAGCGACTCTCAAGTCGCCACCTTCGGCTCTAGTTACTCGGGCTCTGCACAGTCAGCTACTGCAACCCTAAGCCCCCCACACTTGTCCGCCATGGCAGTCGCAGTCGGTGCTTCGAACTACTATTTCTCGTCTATGCGACATCACGGGAGTCTTGAGTCGCGCTGGATTGTGTACGCTTTCGAAATGGCGCTTAGCAACCTCCGCGATCGGGACCCGCTGGTCCGTTCCGAGCTAGAAAGTGCCGTCGATAACATCGGATATTGGTTAGCGAAAGCTCCTTTTGGTACCGGCGAATCACCTCTTCGACATGTGCCGAGCGTCGAGCGTTGGCTTATTGACCTCTTCGATCATTCCGATTACGACGAATATTGGCACCAGAGAGCGTACGCTATCGACGAATACCACGACGAACACGCCGATGTTCCAACGCTATATTTGGGCGGATGGTACGACTCTTATTCGCGTGGAACCTGCGCTAATTATGAAGCATTGTCAAGGCTCAAACGTTCATCTCAGTTATTGATCATGGGTCCATGGACGCATGGCCAATGGGGAGAGTCGTCCGCTGGGGATGTCGATTTCGGCCCATCATCGATACTAGATTATAACGACACTCATCTATCTTGGTTCGACCATGTGCTCAAGCGTCTCGAAAGCCATGCTCGAGACTGGCCCTCTGCTCGGATATTTGTCATGGGGGCGGAGGAAGTGTCGTCGGCGCATTCCGAAGACGTTTCTTATGCCGGGAGATGGCTAGACCTCCGACGGTTTCCTGTTGGCGAGTCCGTACTCACCCCCCTGTATTTGCGTCGAAGAGGAACCCTTGCGTTCAGTGCTGAATCAGATGATGAACTCAGCACTGCATTTGTGTACGACCCAGAAGATCCGGTGCCGACAATAGGCGGTAACATCTCTGCGGCGGCACGGATAATGAGGAAAGGGCCATTTGATCAGCGCGGATCTTCTGAGCACTTTCGAACGAAGCAAGGAGTGCCGTTGATTTCCCGTGACGACATTATTTCCTTTCAAACCGAGCCGCTACCTGAGTCGTTGTGCGTATTGGGTCACGTTAGCGCAACATTATTCGTCTCGACGTCCGAGCCGACGTCTTCCTTTACGATCAAGCTTGTAGACGTATGGAGGGACGACGCATCAGTGCGCGCCTTCAACATTCTAGACTCGATAATGTCGACTCGCTACCGATCCGGTTGGACAAACCCAATACCGCAAGAGCCCGATGAGATCATGGAGCTCTCTATCGCGCTGGGCCCGACAGCCGTTGTTTTCAAACGGGGTCACCGGATACGCGTGGATATATCGAGCAGCAATTTTCCGCGTTTTGTCGTCAACAAACTACCGGCAGGAGGCGTGGCATTCCAGCGCGTATTTCACGATCGTAACCATTTGTCCGCCGTCCATTTGCCAGTGGTCGCTTGCCTTGAGGAATTAGAGGGGAAATGAGAGCTGCCATCAAGGGATGTGTAAACGAAAGAGGCGACATCCTGTAGAGGCCTGAAATCACCACAGAATCAAGCCCGGATTATTCGGTGCGCCGTGAGAAGGCGTCATTCCCTCGCGGGTGGGAGTCCCGCCCGGCAACTGTCGCGCCAGCCGGTAGCAGTCGGAGCGGACGAAGGAGGTAACGAAAGGGTGTCCGGGTAGCCCAGGGCGGTTACCCGCCCCAGGCCCCCACAGATCCGTGCGAGCGCGATTGACGCACACTTGTCAATGGCAATCGAAAATTGCGCATTCTTGGCAATCGAAAATTGCGCACTTTCGCCGGATTCGAGCGACGGACCATCCTGACCTCGTCCTGGCGTTCAGATAGAGTTCTGGGGTGGGGGGTGTTGGATCCCACATTAAGTCGTCAGGAAGGCGAGTGATTTGACCAGATTGATTCGCTGACGGATCGACTGGGAGGAGGGGCGAAAGCGGGTCGCGGCTGACGATGCCGAGGCGGCCGTTGATGCGCGGTTGTGCCGGTCAGTGTCTGCGCGGAGGATCGACCCGGTAAGGAGAAAGAGGCCCGCGCGGGGGAGTACCCGCCGGGCCGTGACCGGTGCAGCTTCGGTTCCAGACGGGGCTCACCAGCGAGCAGTACGTTAGCGCCGAAGCGTGGCGTGCGGCAAGGCTCGACCGGTGCCCCAACCACCCCCACGGCGGATGCTCGTTGGCGCGCCACGGCACCTATGAGCCCAGGACGCCGGCCGGCACGCAGATCGCCCGCTGGTACTGCCGGGAGAGCCACACGACCTTCAGCCTGCTGCCCGACTGCCTGGCGGCGCGGCTGCCGGGGACGCTGAGGAGGCTTGAAGAGGTCGTCGTGCACGCCGAGCAGGCGCCGAGCCTGATGAAGGCGGCCGATCAGATCCGCCGCGACGACGTCCAACTGGCCGGCGCCATGCGCTGGGTGCGCCGCCGGGTGCGCCTGGTGCAGCACGTGCTGCGACTCGTCATCGGCCTGCTGCCGCAGCAGCTCGCCGGTTGCCACGCCGAGCTCACCGCCTGCCGCAGGCGGCTGGGCACCGATGGGGTGTTGGTGTCGTTGCGCTCGCTGACCGAGCGGTGGCTGGCGGAGCTGGCCGCGCCGCTCGGTTTGCGCCCCCACGGCATCGGCGCAGGGAATCCCAATCGCAAGGGCCAACAAAACCCGGGGCCTGATCCACCGGCGGGGTGCCCGTAGTTTCCCTCCTATCAGGGTCAAACAGACCCGCGATCATCAGGAGGACGACCGGTGAACAGGAACACCACCGAAGACAACCACGACGCCGAGGAGAACCTGCGCCGCGAGGTGGCGCTGTTCCGCTACGGCTTGATCGCCGATCTGGCCCATCTGGCGCCCGGCACGCCGGGGATCAGGGAGCAGTTGCGCGCCAAGGCCGAGCCTCAGTACACCATCCCGGGAACGCTGCGCACCCGCGTGGCCGCAGAAACCCTGCGTGACTGGCTGCAGCACTACCGGCGCGGCGGCTTCGATGCCCTGTATCCCAAGCGGCGCGCCGACCTCGGTCGACCCAGGCGGCTGCCACCGCAGGCCGCCGAGTTGCTGATCGCGCTCAAGACCGAGCACCCGACCTGGTCGGTGCGGCAGGTCATCGCCGGCGCCATCAGCAGCGGCCATCTCCCCGACGGCGTGCGCCTGGCGCACTCCACCGTGCACCGGCTGCTGCGCGCCGAGGGCCTGATGAGCAAGCCCGTCGCCGCTGCCGACGGCGCCGACCGGCGCCGCTTCGCCTACCGGTTTGCCGGCCAGTTGTGGATGAGCGACGTCATGCACGGCCCGACGGTCGCCGACGGTCGCAGGCGCCGCCGCAGCTACCTCATCGGCTTCCTCGACGACGCCTCGCGTGTCAGCCCGTTCAGCGCCTTCGCCGCCGCCGAGAACACCGTCGCCTTCCTGCCGGTGTTCAAGCAGGCGCTGATCCGCCGCGGCGTGCCGCAACGCTTATATGTCGACAACGGAGACAATTACCGCTCTCAACACCTGGCGCTGATCTGCGCCAAGCTCGGCATCGCCCTCATCCACGCCCGGCCCCATCAGCCGGCCGGCAAGGACTACGCTTCACACTGCACCTCCTGCCGTGCATTCGACGCGACCTCGGGGAAGCGCCGACGTTTTGAGAGCTTGCGGCCCTGCGTCTTGACGGGTCGATGATCGCCTGGATGCTCGTAGAGGCAAGCATTCTTGTCGTTGTAGGCATGAGCAAACAGCAGACCGTGGCGGCGCCAGACGTTGACCGTATAGACCGCGACGCCGAGCAGATCGGCGATCTCCTGAGCCGTCAGCAGGCCGGCCTCCCGGAGCCGATCGTACCTGCTCTTGAGGCGATAGCTGCGTGCGAGGCCGTGCACGATGCGGGCGTGGAATGGTTGGCCGGTTCCGGAGACGTGCCCCCGCTCGTTGAGAATGGCTGCGATCCGGGCATCGGTATGGTGGTCTCGCAGAGCATCGATCTGCGCCACCACCGCAGGCGATGTCTGACGAAGCTGCCACGCTTGAAGAGGAATCGGCAGGGTGACTGACTGGGTAGCACCGCCGCGGAAGCGGATAGCTACGGCGATGTCATCGCTCTTGGTGAAACTGGAGTTGACCCGCTTTCGTGGACACATCGAGAGTGAGCACGAGAGGAGGGATCTACCATGGCGAGAACGCATCAAGCGTACCCACCTGAGTTCCGCCAGCAGATGGTCGAGCTGGTACAGTCTGGGAGGACGCCGAACGAATTGGCTCGGGAGTACGAGGCTTCAGCCGGGTCCATCCGCAACTGGGTGGCCCAGAGTGAGCGCGACGCAGGACAGCGCAACGACGGTATGAGCACCGACGAGCTGCTGGAGCTGCGGCGGCTGCGGCGCGAGAACAAGCAGCTGCGAACGGAGCGCGACATCCTAAAACGAGCGGCGGCCTGGTTCGCACGGGAGAGCGACGCGATCCCCGAGAGGGATTCGAGTTCGTGAAGGCGAATCAGGCCGCCTGGCCGGTGCGCACCATGTGTCGGGTGCTGGGTCTCTCCCCCAGCGGCTACTACGCATGGGTGCGTGGAGCTCCGTCGGCACGAGCGCGGCGGGATGCGCACCTGACCGAGCGGATCAAGGAGATCTGGAGCGCCAACCGCGAGGTGTACGGACGGCCGCGGATCCACGCCGAGCTGCAGGCCGGCGGCGAGCGGATCGGCGCGAAGCGGGTCGGGCGCCTGATGCGCCGTGCCGGGATCGCGGGCGCCAGCCGCAGGCGTTCGACGAAGACCACCACGCGCGAGCAGCGCGCTGCCCGCGTGGCGCCGGATCTGGTCGATCGGGACTTCAGCGCCGCTGGCGCCGATCGGCTGTGGGTGGCCGACATCACCTATGTAAGGACGTGGACGGGGTTTATGTACGTGGCGGTGGTGCTGGATGCCTGGAGTCGCCGGGTGGTGGGCTGGTCGATGGCCGCCCACCTGCGCACCGAACTGGTCCTGGATGCGCTGAACATGGCGATCTGGCGGCGACGGCCGCAGGAAGTGGTTCACCACAGCGACCAGGGTTCGCAGTACACGTCGATCGCGTTCGGGGCACGGTGCAGGGAGGCCGGCGTACGACCGTCGACCGGCTCGGTGGGCGATGCGTACGACAACGCGCTCTGCGAAAGCTTCTTCGCGACCCTGGAGTGTGAGTTGCTGGAGCGGCGCAGCTTTCGCAGCCACGCCGAGGCGCGCATGGCGATCTTCGAGTTCCTGGAAGGCTTCTACAATCGGCGCCGGCGCCATTCAGCGCTGGGATACCAGTCACCGGCCGACTTCGAAGACAACCAGGGGGAGGCGGCAGCATGAGTGCGCCCACCTTGGCGATACGAGCGCGCCACGCCGCCCGACGCCGTCATTCAGCGTCGATTCGCGATCTGAGAGCTGATCGCCATCCGAACGAGCCCCATAGCGGCCCGCTACGGCCCTTGCGAGCGGTGGGGGGTACCCTGGTGGGACACCCGCTGGATCGGCCCTCCATGGCGCTTGGCCGCGGCGGCCCTGCCTGCATATCACCGGCCGCTGGGCTGCAGCGTCCCGTCCTCGACGCCGTCTCCACGGCCCGGAGATGGTCGGCACCGCGTACCATTCGCTTGACGTACCGGCTCTGTCGGCAGGACTGTTCGCTCTGCGACGGAGTCACGAACCGCAGAAGTTACCCGTCCACCAAACCGGGTCAACTCCACTTACAGCCCTGACGCGGCCAACGTGCTGTTCCACGTCGTCAACGAGCGGCACCTGCGCGGGCGCTCGATGCTGTTCACGACCAACAAGTCGCCGCTGACCGCCTGGAGCGACGTGCTGCATGACGCCGATCTGGCCGAGGCTATCGTCAACCGCATTCTCGAGCGCGGTAGACTGATGCTGCGTAAGCGTCCGCTGAACCCCACCTTACGAGGAGGATAGGAACGGGCGATCGTCCCCGGTAGGAGGGACGAAGGATGCAACAAGGGCGCGGTGCCTGCCAGCCGCTGATGGAGGCGTTGCTCGACAAGCTGCGCTGCGGCCCGACGCTGCAGATCGACGAGACCATCGTGCAGGTGCTCAAGGAGCAGGGCCGCGCCAACACCGACCTCAGCTACGTGTGGGTGGCCCGCGGCGGCCCGCCTGATGAACCGGTGGTGGTGTACCGCTATGAGCCCAGCCGCGCCGCGCGGGTGGCCTTCCAGATCATCGGCGACTACCAGGGGTACGTGCAGACCGACGGGTACGTCGGCTACGCGCGCCCATGTGCCCAGCCCGGCATCGTGCACGTGGGCTGTTGGGCGCACGTGCGGCGAGCGTTCAAAGAGGCCGCCGAGGCGCTGGGCAAGGTATCGAGCCGGGCCGGAGCGGCGCTGCAAGCGCTGGGGTTCATCGCCAAGCTGTACCGCGCCGAGTCGCAGCTAGCCAAGCACCGCGACGAAGACCCCGAGGGGTTCGTGGCCGCGCGGCGCGCACAGCCGGTGCTCGACACGTTGCACGGCTGGCTGCAGGACAAACGCGATCAGGTGCTGCCCGGCTCGGCGCTCGGCAAGGCGGTCGCCTTCGCGCTGGGCGAGTGGCCGAAGCTGATCCGTTATCTCGAACACCCGCAGCTCACGCCGGACAACAACGCCTGCGAGCAGGCGATCCGGCCGTTCGTGGTGGGCCGCAAGAACTGGCTGTTTTCTGGAAGCCCGCGCGGAGCGGAGGCGAGCGCGATCCTGTACAGCCTGATCGAGACCGCCAAGGCCAACCGGCGCGAGCCGTACTGGTATCTGCGCGAGCTGTTCGAGAAACTGCCCCTCGCGCGCACTCGCGCTGACTACCTCACACTCCTGCCCACTGCTCGTCCACCACCGCCGGCTTCATAGAGGCTGGTTTCGCCGGTCGCTTACGATGCTGCTCGATGGACCCTCGACCGAACCAAACACCTCAATCTTGACGTTGACGGCACCGGACTCGCGCATGATCATCCGGCCAGAATTTCTGGAAAACACCGGCCAGAGTTTCCGGAACCCACAGTCGGAGACCACCCTACAAACGTACGGTGGTCCATCAAGTATGTTATGACTCAAGTAATGCCGATGCCAGTCATACCAATCAGCAGCCATCAGACAGTAGATCTACCATGCGTGCAACGACTTGGCCGTGCAGAGCGGCTGGGGGATGGGTGCACAGCAGCGCGGTCTTGTCCTTTGGGAGATACCGTTCATATAGCAAGGAGATCTCGTGTTGATGCCACAGGTAGCCCGTACGTGAGTCGGCGGTTGGCTTTAGGTCTTGGCCGATTAGATGACCGCAGAGCGGCAGGCCCGTCGCCACACGGCGACGCAGAGTCTCCTCCGCCGAGCAACGCAAATACAACACAAGATCTGGGTCCGGGGCGAATGCGAAGCAGCCACGAACAAACGCTTCGTCCACTCCGCGCGCGACAGCTCGCACTATCGTGGAGTAGACATACCGGTCCGACACTACTACATCGCCACGATCCAGTGCCGCCCGAATCGTGTCTTCATAGCGGAAGGCGAGATCTGCGGCTTCCATCAGCACCATTGCCAACGGGTTAAGGCGGTTGTTCATCTTCAGGTGGCTGATGCGGGTACCCAGACAGGCGGACGAGTTCCACGACGTTTCAAGCACTGGCTGCCGGCGTTCCCGCAGCCAAGTCACCAGCGCCGCGACTTGGGTGCTCTTACCGGCCGAATGGAGTCCTTCAAAAACCACTAACACTGCCGCCCTTCCCGCTAGACCGAGCCGGGCAACAGGTGCTCATGGTAGGCATCGTCCAAACGGACGCGCTCAAGGCCGACGCCAGTAATTCGGTACTCACGTAGCTTAGCGCCCGTCGTGTGATCATGGCCCTTGAAATAACACGGATCCAATTCTTGAACAACCACCGCTGGCTCTGGCGCCCACAGGTTCTTAGCTCCTCGATGCCGACGGCTCGGTTCGCCTCCTTGCGGTCCCGAGAACGGCACCGGCGCGATCCGCCAGACGTGACCCTTGCTGCTGGAACCGAAATTGCTGCGCTCCTCCCACGGTGTGACCGGCTCATCCTCGGCTGTTACCAGTCCGCGGAAGAGCATCCGCCCACGCCCGTGGTTGACCGCTTGCCCGGTGTCGATGGTGAACTCACGGGAAAAAAATAAGCTCGGTGATAAGCCTGAGCCTAACAAAGCCGTCGCGTAATCGTCGACCAGAGGGATGATCTCGTGCCGCAGGTGTCGTGCGGCGACAGGGTCGCAATCGCGCAGACGGCGCGATAGGCTGCGAAGGGCGCCGACGACCGACGCCACATCCCTAATCGCGGCCGGCACATCGGAGCGGCGTCCTAACCCTCGCTGCCGTTTGTGATCCAGTAGCGCATTAAGGAAGTAGCGAGTAGCGTCGTTGTAGCCGCTGCGCCTTCTCATAGTTTCAGGGTACACGTGAAGTGCACGGAACGTGCCATCAGCATCGAATGTCGGGTCGACAGCGTAATACGGTCCGTCGCAATTTGCCACCAAATACACTTCGACTTCGCGTACGAGCGCGTTCTTGGCATCTCCGGCCAGCGTCCGCTGTGCGAACCGCCTTGCCCCGATCTCTTCCAACTCCCTGGAAGTGCTCAGCACGTATCGCGTGCCGGACTGGGAGAATACTGGCACGGGCGACGCTCCACTCGTCGGAACCTCGACGCCTACAACATGGCTGAGTTCCGGTGCAACCCCGCTGTTACCCTGCTCGATAAGCAGGTGCGGGCCGCTAGCAACTAAGTGGCGACCGTCCAAAACGCTCTCTGTCACAGTCGTCGGAACCGCCAATGGCCGGAAGCGCAACTCTGCGCAACAGCGATCCTTGCCTGCGCCTATGGTATCAATCAGCGGCGAGTAAACCCGCAACACGTGCACAAGATCATCCACAAATTGCTCCCGGCTGGTTGCGCCGCTATGCTCAGTTCGGTCGGCCCATCCATGGGTAAACGGCGTGACCGAAAGTCGGAAACCGGAAATTGCCTCTCGAAGTTCTGCCGTCAAGAGCCGGTGTACTCTCGTTAATTCCGCACTGTGCGATGAGAAGCCAACCGTGCTAAGCCGCACCGTGCAGTTCAAAAGCTGGTGGACAAGATCGACGTAACGATCCAAGTGAGAGTAGGAACCGACATCGTTGTCGATGTAGGGGAATAGCACATAAGGCCTGTGCGACCGATCCCCCGCCACCCGGCCGCGGAGATGCCCGCGCTCCTTGACAGCGCACGCAAACGCCACCAAGAAATCAGTCAACCCCCTCCGCGTAAACTGCCACACATCCACTCCAGCATGCTGACTGCAGAATTCACATCGGTTAAAGCACCCAACTTGTGGCTGAAGGTACTGTAGCCGCGTGAACGCTTCGTCCGGCAGTTTGCGCAGTTGCGTCAGTATCCCTTGCCGCCGGCGCTCCATCACGACGGCATCATCTCCCGAATCACGGAAGTCGGAAACACCGACAGCGCTATCGTCGTGCACGGTCTCGACTCTGTCTCTCATCGATCGCTCCCTATTAATGAATTACACGGGGAACCGAACTGAAACACACGGGCAAGAGCGGCCCGCTCTGCATCGCAAGCCGGATAGTCTCGGCCCCGCGGCTCAACTCTCGTTAGCCCGGTTACGGTTTCCCGTCCGGCACTAAGTGAAGATTCGCGACTTTCGCAAGAATCTATTACACCGTCGTCGCCATTCAACAGAACGGGACTGCTTGTGGGCTGCAATATTCGACGAGCTCTCAATTCTGCTCACCAACGCTTCACGCTCGTGAACGGCCCGCGCCCGGTCGCTCGTTAGGTGATGATGGCCTCAAACCACCGCTCCGCCTAGTTGATCCATGCCGCGTACGTCGTGTGGCGCACATCGTACCTTAGCGGCGTCGCTAGCCACGGGTCTTCATCCGCGCATGCGTATGGTGGCGCAGTTGTCCCCCGATCAGGCGCGCGTCCAGATCCGCAGGCATGTCTGTCTCCATCTAAACCTTCAGGAACGACATATTACTGACGATGACCCTTCTCGCAGCGGGTAAGAAGAACCACGCCATTCACGTCCAGGCAGCGCCACCGCATACTTCGGCTGGTCACCAGGGTAACAACTCGACGATTGGCTGTCTCGCGCACCTCCCTCGTATGTAGAACGGAGTCGTGCACGGCTTGCAAGGTACCGCCGCACGGCCTCACTCGAAACCACCCTGGATACTGCCTGCTCGCTCGGGCTGTAGCGTAGCGTTGATGACGTCCGCGACTCCTTCATCGTCATAGATCTGTAGCCGCCCGGCCATAGTTCATTGTGCAGACCTCCAAGGCCTCACCCATGGTTACCGCTTGCGCCACTCGCCAACCGTCGATTGGTCTGATTGCGCATGCGCGCAGCGACAAAAGAAGCAGGACGTGCTTTCGGAACACAAGCACGGTCTTGGTAGCGGGCATATTCAACTCTCCTACGATTTAAGGTCCTGCCAGCTACTATGCCACGAACGCAGGGGCACGACACGACGACCCACGTGCCTCGAAGCCGCCGTTCTGTCACCCCCGTACGCCAATAACAGCCTGCAAACAGAACCACACCTATTGCTCAACTTACCATCGTCCAACAGACCACTATCTATCCATCGCCGCCACCTTGGAGAACGCGGAACACAGCGCGCCACTACCCGTGCCCGCTCAAACCGCCCGGCGAGACAGTTCCGCAGACTATCCATCTTCGCCTTGTCTCCACCAAGCTTGTGCCGCCTGCGCGTGATCGGCGAACTCACGCAAGGTAACGTTCGGATTGTCAAGGTACCACGGCAAGAGCAGAATGTCAAACAACCTATGCTTCCGGGCCAAGTAAGCCAGCGCCGTGCTACGGCCGTAATCGGCCTTCCTCGCCGCTCCGTGAAAAAGACCCACGGCTACCGCAGCGTCGGCGAACTCAAATCGCGCCCCCGCTAAGGACATTCTCAAACCAAGATCAATGTCAGCATACCAACCAGAGTGTTCGTCGAGATGCTCATCTAGACCGCCAACTCTCTCAAACAATGACCTGTGCACGCTGTGATTGCCTAGCCTCATGATGGCCCACGGGGTCCTGATGTGATTCACCAAACCCGAGCATAACGATCGCTCTATGTCTTGGTACTGAGCCGTTGTTGTGGCTACGTACTCTATTGCGGCGAAGTTCGCGATCCCTTTGGGGATCATCGCTCGGTCGCACCATCCCAGTAGTTCTGCGGCGTGGCGCACCCAGGCATTCCCGCTCCGATGCCCATACGCGCCAATTCGTTCGGCACTAACTCCGTGCGAATTCACGTGATCAGCAAACATTGACTGGTATAAGAACATCTGCCGACCGCAGAGTATGTTGTTCTCCGAGCGAGGGGCCGCGTGGGCCTCAAGGCTATTAGGCCCGAGAATTGTGTGGTCGAGACCAAAGAAAACTGTATTGCCAAATGACGCGCGCACGCCAGCATTGATTGCATGGGCCAATCCAAGATGGGGCTGCCGGAGATATCGGACATCGACTCCTACGTCCCAGGAATCCATAGCCCTCTGTAAGTCGATGGCGCTGCCGTCGTCCACTAAGACTACCTCGTACTCACTCCTAGAGAGTGACTGGTTTCCCAGCGACTCCAGCGAACATCTTAGCCGCGTGAGGCCAGATCCCAATCTGTCGTCGAATAGTCCCCGCCACAGGTCATAGGTTCCGACGTAGCGGTCGGCAGAACGTGGGTACGTCCTATAGCAGGGGAGGATTACGCTTATCTCAGGCTTCGACACTCACGTTTCCAGTGACGGCGGGAAGTGTCTGCGCCGAGCCGTCAGCGGCGCTCAGAGGGACCCGCTTCCGGCGACGAATTGGCCGTAAGCGTACGCATCCTGTCTCCGACTCAAATAGCGGTGGAGCAATAATTCTTCGTCTCTGACGCCTATTTACCAAGACAGTCGACCGCCTTTGGGATACTTTCGCCTGCCACGCCGGGAGATCGGTGGGGCAGGACCGTCCTGCGACGGCGCCTCATCTGCCACATCTCTTGGCGGACCATCGAGTTCGCCTGCTCAGCACCGAACCTCCAGCGAATCCTATCCAGCACCCTGTTGGCTCTGTAGAAACCACCACGGCCGTTCCTCGGCGCCGAGGCACAAGCTCGCGGCGGCTGCTCGGAGACTCTAGACCGTGGGCACTCGCAAAGTGCTGCGTCACTCTCAGGCCGCAACGCCTCGGGTACATCAGCACCCCACCGCCAGGGGAGACGCGTTCAATTCAGTTTCTTTCCCCGCCGGCATCCGCTACGCCCCTGTCGTGGCAAATTCCTTGACGACCGACCGAGGCGGCCCTTGGGTCTCAATTGCCCTGATCGTATCGTTGATCTCACTCGTACTCCTGGTTCGTGATTGAGTCGTGCTTCTGAGGAGGCACGTTCTGTTCTATCCGCAACTTCTGATCATATTCCTTTTCAGTGTCACAGGGCGCCCAATATGCCTGGGCGCGCTCCAACATACGTGCGTATTCGCTAATCTTCAATCCATACAGAAAACGCCAGCCCATCAAAGCAACATCGATGGTTCGGTGCTTTTGCGTCAAGTACGCGACAGCAGACAGCGAACGGCGGCTCGTGCTCGGCACCTGAACTTGGTCCAGGGATACCGAAATCGACTCGCATGCCGCAAGCGCTATGCGCTTGCGACTCAGCCGTATCCCGAGGTCAAAATCCTCAAAACCACCTCCCAATTTGTCCAGATTTGTGTCTAAGCCATCGACTTGCTTTAGACAATCTGTTCGGACACTATGATTTCCGAATGCCATAGCTAACCAACCACATGAGAGCTGATTCGCCGCGCCGGTCGCTACAAATTTGTAGTTTTCTCGACGCATGCGCCCCCATCCGGACATCGATAATACTTTCTCGAAATTGTGCTGAACATCTTCTAGTGTGAGCGGCTTGTTGAGCAATCCCAAAGTATCAATCGCATCCAGAATCCACCGCCGTCCCTGCTGCTTACTAAGCCACGGGCGCGCCAACGGCTCGATTTCTCCGACGGTCAGATCACGATACAAGACTGCATGATGCAGTCGGAGCGACTTTCCCATAACGAGACTGTTTTGAGCTGTTTTGTGTCGTTCGAGGTGGGTCGCCAGGCAACCCGGGCTTGCCAATTCATGGTCTAACCCTATGAACGAGAAGGTACCACACGCCACTCGGAGACCAGCATTGAAGGCACAAGCATATCCACTATAAGGCGTCGTCACGATCCGGAAATTCTTTGGTATGGGCCAATTGCTGATCATCGATTTGAGCTCACTCTCATCGCCATGGGCGATCAATACAACTTCGTAACGATCTGGACTTAGTGATTGGCGAGCTAACGATGCGAGAGTCAATTTTAGCCGCGACATCGCGGCGGAGCTGGAAATCGAAGCTTGTGTTGGCACAAGCACGGAGATCGTAGCCGAAGAGGTTTCCATCGCGGACTCAAGTAGTCGGTTATGTGCGGCAACCGCGTCGTCTATCGCAGTGCCTGCACAGCACGATTGCTGCAGGGGCCGTGCTGAGCGCGAGTTGATGATCCGGTCGCCGCTGACCTTGTTCTGCGGGCACAGATCCTGATAAGAAGGCAGAACGACCAGGACGGAGTCGCGACAGATCTGCACCGAGGTGCGTGAACAATACCTGCGGCGTCGAGCCCGATACCGGGAATCGGCGTCAGGTCGGCGCCGTGCGGACCCGCAAGGATGCGCTTGCAGGTCAACAGCTCGTGCCGCGGCCGCGCGCCGATCGTGGGCTCGGGCGGAACTGCCTCCGGCGCGTGCGGCTCGGCAGAAGCAGTGTCAGCCGCAGTCCGCTCACTGCCGTCGGTGGCGCAGCCGGTGGAAGCTCCTCCGGGGCCTCGTACGCACCGATCAGCCATTCGCTCTCCCGGTCGGATTCGGTGAACTGCTGTTCGTCTTGGCGCCACTCATCTTTCCCCTGCCGTCTCATCGTGTCGCGACTTGCCTTCCCACCGTAAGGATGAGTGTTAGAGCGTACTCCGTGGTTTGTCAAGGGGTAGTGCCCCAGTATGAAATTCGCATCGGGCGAAAGCTCCCGGACGTGAGCCGCTCCGGGGTGGACACGCACGAACCGTCATGACATCTTGTAGGTAGTTCCTGTCCGGTAATCCCGGTTTCGGGAGGAACGAGCAAGCAGGAGACGCTGTGGGCATGTACAGGGCGGGTGGAGACCAAGGATCGGGTCGAGACAAGCGCGGGTTTGACACGCCTGGGATGCATTTTCACAGCCAGTTGGCCGCATATTATCCGCTGACCGAGGCGCGTAAGACACACCAAGCCGTCAAGGGCAACCCGAGAAACAGTCAGATATAGAGAACCGCGCGTCGGTGGCGGTCGTCAGGATGGCTGTAAGCGAACCAGCCGCAGCAGGTTGTGGGCGAACACCGCCGAGTGCACATACGCCTGGAAATGTTCCCATCCGCGCCAGTGGCAGCGGTCCAGCCCAAAGCAGCGCTTCAGATACGAAATGCCTGCTTCCACGCCCGCACGAAAGCGCTTGAGCTGACCATAAATCCACGACGATGGCGTCATGTCGGTCGTCTCCATGCCGCGTTTCTTGTGGAACATCACATGCTCCACGCCCAACTCCTTGGCGTCGGCCAGATTCGCTCGCGACGCATACCCGCCATCGAACGCCACCCGCTGCGGCGGCTGCCCGTACCTGTCCACATGCCGCCTCAGCATCGGCAGGCACCGTTCACTATCGGCCGGGTTGCCGGACTCCACCACCACATCGAGCACCAGCGCACTGCGCCCGGTGCTCAGGTTGATCTTGTGGCCGTAGTGCGTCTGGCGCCCGCCCTTGCAGATGATGTCGGTATGCGGCTCGAACAGACTCACCACCTTCTCGCTGGCCGGCACCGTTTCGCCGGCGAACACGCGGCGCTCGGTCTGCTCCACCACCTGCTTGAGCAGGTCCCGGCAGGCGCCCACCTCCGTACACCAACTCTCTGCCCACGGCTCAGTTACGCAACACACTTCGGCCCGTGCCGCCTCTGCGTAGGCGATCGTGCGCGCCACCAAGCTCAGCAGCCGCCGGTAGGTGGCCGCCCGCCGCTGCTCGCCGCGCGCCGAGCGGATCTCCTGCTCGCGCCGCTTGGCAGCACAGCAGTGGTCGCGAAACGACACCTGCGGCAGCCGCTCGCGCGCCTCATACAGCAGCCGCGTCAGCACCTGCACGCCGTCGTACAGCAGGCGGCTGTCGGACGGCTCCAGGATATCCGTCTCGGTTACGGTGCTGTCGATGCGCACCTGCGTACCCGATTCGATCCCCCGCTGCTTCGCGTCCTGCAACAGCACGCCGTTGATCGCTTGCCACGTGGCGGCGTCGATCGCGCCGACGGCGCTCTGCAACGCCGACTTCCTCGGCACACGGAACGGATCAACCCGCGCGAAACGCTGCACGGAGGCGGAATCGAGCAGCGCGAACTCCAACCCCGATAGCTGTAGCCCATCAGAGGCATGAGCACCGCACAGCGCAGAATCGTCTCGCAGGTCAGCCCAGGGCGACCCCCGGAGGCGCAGCCCGGCACGCAGGCGCCGATCATGTCGAGCAGTTCGGGGTGTTGATCGAGCCATGCCGAAGCGCGTTCCAGTTCGCCGGCGACCGGATGGACAACTTCCGGCGCTAGAAATACACTGGGCTGAACGGTGCGTGTCTTACGCATCGGGACCTCCGGTGTTTCGGTTGTCGTTGGTGTTCGTCAGCAAACGATGATAACCGAAACACCGTTTTCTTGTCCACCCATCAGGACCTCCCCAAATCCTCGCCTAAGCCGCGAATTCGGGATTCGCGGGTTGTGGAGGAGGTCAGCAGCCGGAGCGTGAGGCGCGTGCGGGGTTCAGTGACGGCTGTCGGCGCGCCGGTGCGGCGAGCGGGGGGCGGTCCGCCCGAACCAGCCCTGACAGAGGCAGCAGCGCAATCGGCAGGGAAGCATCTCAGACAGAACGGCCTCGAACCGCAGCGCGGCGGTTGGTAGAGTGACAGCCCGTAGGCGTGCTTGCAGGGCTGGCAGAAGGCGCCGGCGGCGCTATCCGGCGCGCGGCCAGGGGCGGTTGTAGCTGGCTTGCGTGGCCAGCCCAAACACGTCCCACACCGCGCGGATCCGCGCGATCGTCTGTTGGCTGGCGCACAGCCGTAAGCGCATCACGCACGCGTTGCGATTCATCCGGCCGGCCACGTGCACCATCAGCAGCCGGTACCTCTTGAACCGCGCCGTGCGTTCCTGCCCGTTCAAGCACAGCCCGCGAATCGCGCTGGCCACGTTGTAGCTCAGCGCCGTCAGCTTCAGCCACGCCGCGTTGACCGCGAACCGCTGACTCGGCACGTGCCCGCCAGCCAGTGCGTTCTTCAGTTCGTCATGCACGTGCTCGACCGTGCCGGCCTTCTCCCGCTGCCACTCCAGCAGCCGCGCTGCATCCCAATCCAGATTGCTCACCACCGCGTGGTAGTGCCGATCCGAGCCGTCAGCGAACAGCGACCCCTGCGGCTTGAGAATCCGCAGCCCCACGTAGCGCAGCGGCCGGCTGTGCTTGTGTTCGTAGCGCTGCGAGGGCACGAAGTCCACCTCCGCCCACTGGCGCACGGTGCCGTCCGGTTCCTCGTCGAACGTCATCCAGTCCTGCTCGGCGACCGCTCGGCATGCTTTGGCTAACTCCGTGCTCATCATCGCGCTGATCGCGAACCCGATGCGCCCGCCGGGCTCCGAGTGGCGGTCCTCTGCACTGAGCCACTGCAACAGATCCGTCTCATAGCAGGCGCTGTCGCCGCGGAAATAGCGTTCGTCGACCGTGTCCGGCAGCGCCTCGAACGCCATCCGCGCGCAGCTCAGCGGCTCCTGCTTGGCCGGCACGTTGCCGTCGCGGAACTGGTCAGCGACGATCAGGTCGGCTTCGGCCCACAGCGCGATCATCGGCTGGTAGCCGCGCCCGCCCTGATTGGAGTTGACCCGGTTTGGTGGACGGGTAACTTCTGCGGTTCGTGACTCCGTCGCAGAGCGAACAGTCCTGCCGACAGAGCCGGTACGTCAAGCGAATGGTACGCGGTGCCGACCATCTCCGGGCCGTGGAGACGGCGTCGAGGACGGGACGCTGCAGCCCAGCGGCCGGTGATATGCAGGCAGGGCCGCCGCGGCCAAGCGCCATGGAGGGCCGATCCAGCGGGTGTCCCACCAGGGTACCCCCCACCGCTCGCAAGGGCCGTAGCGGGCCGCTATGGGGCTCGTTCGGATGGCGATCAGCTCTCAGATCGCGAATCGACGCTGAATGACGGCGTCGGGCGGCGTGGCGCGCTCGTATCGCCAAGGTGGGCGCACTCATGCTGCCGCCTCCCCCTGGTTGTCTTCGAAGTCGGCCGGTGACTGGTATCCCAGCGCTGAATGGCGCCGGCGCCGATTGTAGAAGCCTTCCAGGAACTCGAAGATCGCCATGCGCGCCTCGGCGTGGCTGCGAAAGCTGCGCCGCTCCAGCAACTCACACTCCAGGGTCGCGAAGAAGCTTTCGCAGAGCGCGTTGTCGTACGCATCGCCCACCGAGCCGGTCGACGGTCGTACGCCGGCCTCCCTGCACCGTGCCCCGAACGCGATCGACGTGTACTGCGAACCCTGGTCGCTGTGGTGAACCACTTCCTGCGGCCGTCGCCGCCAGATCGCCATGTTCAGCGCATCCAGGACCAGTTCGGTGCGCAGGTGGGCGGCCATCGACCAGCCCACCACCCGGCGACTCCAGGCATCCAGCACCACCGCCACGTACAGAAACCCCGTCCACGTCCTTACATAGGTGATGTCGGCCACCCACAGCCGATCGGCGCCAGCGGCGCTGAAGTCCCGATCGACCAGATCCGGCGCCACGCGGGCAGCGCGCTGCTCGCGCGTGGTGGTCTTCGTCGAACGCCTGCGGCTGGCGCCCGCGATCCCGGCACGGCGCATCAGGCGCCCGACCCGCTTCGCGCCGATCCGCTCGCCGCCGGCCTGCAACTCGGCGTGGATGCGCGGCCGTCCGTACACCTCGCGGTTGGCGCTCCAGATCTCCTTGATCCGCTCGGTCAGGTGCGCATCCCGCCGCGCTCGTGCCGACGGAGCTCCACGCACCCATGCGTAGTAGCCGCTGGGGGAGAGACCCAGCACCCGACACATGGTGCGCACCGGCCAGGCGGCCTGATTCGCCTTCACGAACTCGAATCCCTCTCGGGGATCGCGTCGCTCTCCCGTGCGAACCAGGCCGCCGCTCGTTTTAGGATGTCGCGCTCCGTTCGCAGCTGCTTGTTCTCGCGCCGCAGCCGCCGCAGCTCCAGCAGCTCGTCGGTGCTCATACCGTCGTTGCGCTGTCCTGCGTCGCGCTCACTCTGGGCCACCCAGTTGCGGATGGACCCGGCTGAAGCCTCGTACTCCCGAGCCAATTCGTTCGGCGTCCTCCCAGACTGTACCAGCTCGACCATCTGCTGGCGGAACTCAGGTGGGTACGCTTGATGCGTTCTCGCCATGGTAGATCCCTCCTCTCGTGCTCACTCTCGATGTGTCCACGAAAGCGGGTCAACTCCATCATCGGTCGTGAAGCGCCACTGCACTGGGCCGCTCGCCCGATTGCGCGCTTCGGTCCAGGCATCTACTTCGGTGCACAGGGAGTCGATGTCTGGTATCCGGCGATCCAAACATTGGCGCGCCAGCACGCTGAACTCGCACTCAGCGATGTTCAGCCAACTCCCATGGTTCGGCGTATACACGAACTCCAGCTTGTCCAGCAAGGCGCGCGCCTTCGCCGGCTCGAACGTCTTGTACAGCGACGCCCCGGTGTGCGTACTCACCCAGTCGGTCACCCTGCCGCTTCCTGCTCAAGCGTGGCAGCTTCGTCAGACATCGCCTGCGGTGGTGGCGCAGATCGATGCTTTACGAGACCACCATACCGATGCCCGGATTGCAGCCATTCTCAACGAGCGGGGGCACGTCTCCGGAACCGGCCAACCATTCCACGTCCGCATCGTGTACGGTCTGGCTCGCAGCTATCGACTCAAGAGCAGGTACGATCGACTGCGTGAGGCCGGCCTGATGACCGTTCACGAGATCGCCGATCTGCTTGGCGTCACCGCGCAAACGGCGTCCACCTGGCGTCGCCACGGCTTGCTGCGAGCTCACGCCTACAACGACAAAATGAGTTCCTTTACGAACATCCCGGCGACCAGCCACCGGTCAAGACACAGGGCCGCAAGCTCTCGAAACGTCGACGCTTTCCCCGAAGTCGCGTCGAACGCTACCCAGGAGCTGCAGTGTGAGGCGTAGTCCTTGTCGTACGCATCGCCCACCGAGCCGGTCGACGGGCGCACGCCAGCTTCCTGACACCGCGCCCCGAACGCGATCGAGGTGTACTGCGAGCCCTGGTCGCTGTGATGAATCACCCCGTGCGCACCGCGCTGCCAGAGGGCCATGTTCAGCGCGTCCAGGACCAGTTCGGTGCGCAAGTGGGCGGCCATCGACCAGCCGACCACCCGGCGGCTGAAGGCGTCCAGCACCACCGCCACGTACAGAAACCCCATCCACGTCCTGACATAGGTGATGTCAGCCACCCACAGCTGATCGGCTTCGGCGGCGTTGAAGTCCCGATCCACCAGATCCGGCGCCACGCGGGCAGCGCGCTGCTCGCGCGTGGTGGTCTTCGTCGAACGCCTGCGGCTGGCGCCGGCGATGCCGGCCTCGCGCATCAGCCGCCCGACCCGCTTCGCCCCGATCCGCTTGCCTTCCTCGCGCAACTCGGCGTGCACTCGGCGGTGTTCGCCCACAACCTGATGACACTGGTTCGCTTACTGCCCACTTGAGGAAAACTGGCCGGAGTCGGTCTTCCTTCTCTGACAATTTTCTCAGGTGCTTTGATGGGATTCTTGCGAGTTCCGTGTCTCGATAGCCCAGAACATATGGCCGATGACCACGAAATCAGCTCCCCAAGGGGCGTCAAAACCAAGCTCGTCTGCGTCCGATTCCTGATTCCCACAGGTCCTGTCCACCTCCGAGACGCTCTGCTCCTGACTCGCTCTCCCGAAACCGGGGATTGCCCGACAGGAACTATCTGGTTCCTGTCCGTAAACTCGCAACTTGTTTAATGGGCTTGAATTGAGGTCCTGATGGGTGGACAAGAAAACGGTGTTTCGGTTATCATTGTTCGCTGACAAACACCACCAACAACCGAAACACCGGAGGTCCCGATGCGTAAGACACGCACCGTTCAACTCAGCGTATTTCAAGCGCCGGAAGTTGTCCATCCGGTCGCCGGCGAACTGGAGCGCGCTTCGGCATGGCTCGATCAACACCCCGAACTGCTCGACATGATCGGCGCCTGCGTGCCGGGCTGCGCGTCCGGGGGGCGCCCTGGGCTGACCTGCGAGACCATTCTGCGCTGTGCGGTGCTCATGCATCTGATGGGCTACAGCTATCGGGGGTTGGAGTTCGCGCTGCTCGATTCCGCCTCCGTGCAGCGCTTCGCGCGGGTCGATCCGTTCCGTGTGCCGAAGAAGTCGGCGTTGCAGAGCGCCGTCGGCGCGATCGACGCCGATACGTGGCAAGCGATCAACGGCGTGCTGTTGCAGGACGCGAAGCAGCGGGGGATCGAATCGGGTACACAGGTGCGCATCGACAGCACCGTGACCGAGACGGATATCCTGGAACCGTCGGACAGCCGCCTGTTGTACGACGGCGTGCATGTGCTGACGCGGCTGCTGTATGAGGCGCGCGAGCGGCTGGCGCAGGTGTCGGTGCACGACCACTGCCGTGCTGCCAAGCGGCGCGAGCAGGAGATCCGCTCGGCGCGCGGCGAGCAGCGGCGGGCGGCCACCTACCAGCGGCTGCTGAGCTTGGTGGCGCACACGATCGCCTACGCGGAGGCGGCACTGGCTGAAGTGTGTTGCGTAACTGAGCCGTGGGCAGAGAGTTGGTGTACCGAGGTACGCGCCTACCGGGATCTGCTCAAACGCGTGGTGGAGCAGACCGAGCGGCGCGTGTTCGACGGCGAAACGGTGCCGGCCAGCGAGAAGGTGGTGAGTCTGTTCGAGCTGCATACCGACATCATCTGCAAGGGCGGGCGCCAGACGCACTACGGCCACAAGATCAACCTGAGCACCGGGCGCAGCGCGCTGGTGCTCGATGTGGTGGTGGAGTCCGGCAACCCGGCCGATAGTGAACGCTGCCTGCCGATGCTGAGGCGCCATGTTGAGACCTACGGCGAGCCGCCGCAGCGGGTGGCGTTCGATGGCGGCTATGCGTCGCGGGCGAATCTGGTCGACGCCAAGAAGTTGGGCGTGGAGCACGTGATGTTCCACAAGAAGCGGGGACTGAAGGCGGACGACATGACGCCGTCGGCATGGATTTACGGTCAACTGAAGCGCTTTCGGGCGGGCGTGGAAGCAGGCATTTCCTATCTGAAGCGCTGCTTCGGTCTGGACCGCTGTCACTGGCGGGGTTGGGAACGTTTCCAGGGGTACGTGCACTCGGCAGTGTTCGCCCACAACCTGATGCGGCTGATTCGCTTACAGCCATCCTGACGACCGCCATCGGGGCGCGTTTCTCTTTATCTGACTGTTTCTCGGGTTGCCCTTGACGGCTTGGTGTGCCTTACGCGCCTCGGCAAGCGGAGATTATGCGGCCATTTGGCTGTGAAAATGCATCCTAGG
Organism: Spirochaetia bacterium; assembly: GCA_965262795.1. Taxonomy (GTDB): domain Bacteria; phylum Spirochaetota; class Spirochaetia; order SZUA-6; family Bin103; genus CATQHW01. The sequence continues at coordinate 5,688,425 of OZ253561.1, forward strand.
CGTGTCAAACCCGCGCTTGTCTCGGCCCGATCCTTGGTCTCCACACGTCCTGTACACGCCCCACAGCCTGTCCTCCTGTTCGCTTCTCCCGAAACCGGGATTACCGGACAGGAACTATCTGGGATTCAACACCTGAGAGATCGGCGCCCACCCTCGCCCACCTCGCCTGCACCCCCATCTTAAGGTCAAAGAGCGCCTTTGCTCATAAGACTTCTTCGATCGAAACTCTGTAGACGCTCGGACATCGTGCAGTTCCAATACTCCCCTTCGGATGAAAGATCTGAAGAGCGCATAATTTGTTCGTCTATCTCGCTTTCTACTAGCCGAAGTATCGACACGATGCTTGTGTTGAAGACTCGGTCCGCATGTGTGAGAATCCAGGAAACGGCGTTAGTGGCGCCCGTATTACGGACGAGAGAAGCGAAGCAGCCAGCGCCATAGAGGTTTTTACATCTGTCTGATAATGCGATAATGTCTGCAAATCTTGACAAGCGAACATCGTTCTCAAATCCAGAAATCTTGAGAAACCAAGCCTCTCTATAAGCGTGGAGGACTACATCGTATAGCATGTAAATAGGCGATAGAACGTCCATGCCAGCAGCTGTCTCTGTCGTGTCCAGAGCGGACTTGACACGCTCGCTGAATCCACTACCATGCCAGCTCAGCGAGAAGCACACGTCTATTGCTATCGCGGGAACATCGTGTCGGCCCGTGAGAATCCAGTGCTTGGGCAGATGATCAGGGTGAAGCCGTAGTAGTGTCTCTACTCTTCGAGACACTGGCATGATTCTGCCTGTGCTCTCATCGTGGTATCCGGGAGCGTAGCCCACGTCATGCAGCGTTGCCTGAACGCCAGGAACGTCCTTTGGATGGACAAGTATATCAAGGTCATACATTTCACGTAGTCCGTTCGCTCCATAGACTGTATGTTCAAGCGCCATGCCTTTTCGGACGGCCGCCTTGATGCCTCGGCGACTGAGAGCATCGAGAAAGACACGTGCGAATTCATAGAACACGTTAAGCTTGGTCCTATTGTAACGATAGGAATTTGATAGTGATCGACGCACTCCGTTTGGCATCCCATCGAGGATAGGTACTACTCGACCAATCATGGATGTCATGCGGTGACGTTGGGCTTGGCGGACCAGAAGGTCCCAATCATCGATACGGACGCGATAGGGACAGTAGGAGTTCGGCGCATGCGTCAGCCGCAATAGGAAGTCCCAGTGGTTTAGAATGATCATCGTTGGATTAGGCCTTTTTTGGGGGACTCATGTCAAGGGTCCGCATTGCCTCAGGGTGCATTCCGCCAGCGTGACGGTTCAGGCAGCCATGCGTTCGGTCTCCTGTGGAGGTGAGAGGGGGAGCAGGCGCTCGTGATCGCTACCGAAGCGGCGGCTCTTGATGGAAGCACGGAGTTGCAGCATGCCGGTCGCTCCCGGCATGCCCCACATCATGCCACTCTGCTTCATCCGCGCCGTGACTACGTTCTTGCAGGCGCGCTCTCCACCGTGCCGCTGCCAATCGGCAGACCCAACTCGGTGCGAATCGGCAGGGAAAGTGACCCCAGGTGTCTGGAGTGCGCCCCTTGAGGCAGACGGTTTCGGATGGAAGGATTGACAGGGACGGGAGATTTCGGAGGTAAACCCCCATGGCCCGACACCGCACCTACAGCATCGAGTTCAAGCGCCAAGTGGCGCAGGAGTTCCTCGGTGGCGAGACCCTCTGCGGATTGTCCCGGTGCCACGATGTCTCGCGGAACCTCATCCGCATCTGGGTCGCGAAGTACGAGGCGGGCTCATTCGACGACGAGTTCCAGGCCGCCGACCTGCTGCAGCAGTACGAAGCGAAGATCGCGGCGCTGGAACGCTTGGTCGGACGCCAAGCCCTGGAGATCGAGTTTCTAAAGGGGGCTCAGAAGAACGCAGCGCCACCCAGAAGCGCGCGTACATCCGTCGTTGCCGGCCCCGTGGCATGTCCATCGCCCGAGGATGCAGCCTGATGGGTCTGCCACGCTCGACCTTCTACGACGCGCCCAGCGCCGCGGTGGACGACGCAGAGATCGTCGGTCGCATGCCGGCCATCTGCGGCGAGTTCGAGACGTACGGATACCGCCGCGTAGGCGCAGCGCTCCGACAGCAAGGAGTCGTCGTCAACAGCAAGAAGGTGCGTCGGCTCATGCGTGAACACGATCTGCAACCCCGTCGGCGTCGACGTTTCATCGCCACCACCGACAGCGCCCACAACCTGCCGGTGTTCCCGAATCTCGCCCGGGGGATGGTGCCCGACGGTCCCAACGAGCTCTGGAGCGGCGATATCACCTACGTCGCCGTGGCATCCGGGTTCGTCTACGTCGCACTGGTCCTCGACGCCTGGTCACGCCGCGTGGTCGCGATCGGTCGGTCCATCGACACGCGCCTCGCCCTGGCCGCGCTCAAGGCGGCGCTCGCCTCGCGACGACCGCCGGCCGGGTGCATCTGCCACACCGACCGCGGATCCCAGTACGCCTCGGCGCGCTACCGTCAATTGCTCGCCGATCACCGGCTGGTCGGGTCGATGAGCCGACGCGGCAACCCGTTCGACAACGCCAAGGCGGAGAGCTTCATCAAGACCCTCAAGGTCGAGGCTGTCTACCTGAACGACTACGAGACGTTCGAGGACGTCAGTACCGACCTGCCCAGATTCATCGAGGCAGTCTACAATATCTGCAGACTGCACTCTGCTTTAGGTTATCTGAGCCCCGTGCAGTTCGAGATTCAACACGCCACGTGCCCTGTCAAAATCTCGGCCTGAGCCTGTCCACCTCAAGGGGCGCACTCCAGTGGAACAGCGCCCCCTGAGCGTCTATGCCGAGGCGGTCCGATGACGCCGATCGCCGGTGACCGCCGCGAGCGACTGCGCGCCATGCTGGCCGACCTGAAGATGCCCGCCGCCCTGGAGGCGGTGGACGGCGTGCTGGCAGAGGCCGACAGCGGCGCGGTGACCGCCTCAGAGGCGATCGAGAAGCTGCTCGGTGCCCAGATCGTGCTGCGCAACAACCGCCGCCTGGAGACCGCCATGCGCGCCTCACGGCTGCCGGCGGTCAAGACCCTGGCGCAGTTCGACTTCGCCTTCCAGCCGAGCATCAAGCGCGAGCAGATCGAGAGCCTGCACGAGCTCGGGTTCCTCGCACGGCGGGAGAACGTGATCCTGCTGGGGCCGCCCGATCCCGTGACATGATGACCACCTCTCTATGTTGTTTCTGTGTTGTCAAATAGATCTCTCTGCGCGGGGGTAAACGGGACCAATTTCTCGCCGTGAGGGCTCCCGATGCAGTCAAGACGCTGCAGGTCGACTTCGCGAATGACCCACGGCGCCCCGAAACACGCTTGCTCCGCCCGGAGCACTCCCTTTCGGATCAGTTTGTACAGCCACATCCGCGAAACGCCCAATCGTTGCGCGGCGGTGTCGATGAGCAGCTCGCCTCGCTCAGCCAGCTCGCCGTCTCGGTATATCGGAACGCCGTGGTCGCTGCGAAACGTTCCCACACGCGCTTGTGTCCAAGAGTGCCCTTTGGCAGTCTGAGGTGGTCCCGGTCCTTTGGACAGCTCGAGGGGTAGGCTAAGGTGTAATCCGTTGGTTGTCAACCCACTCCTCCTTCGTGAGAAACAGGCGGCGGCAAAGGGGGTGGAGGTCCGGGGGAGGGGGTGATCGAGCCTGTGGAAAATGTGGATAAGTTCCACGGCTCGTGCACCAAGTCGCCCTCGGATGCCCTCGTATCCCACGCGTGCCACCTGCTGTTCATGTCCGCTATGCCACCTCCTTTGCGAGTTCCGTACCACCGTCTCGGTAAGCTTCCCCCGGCGTGCGGCCGGCGAGCGCCGAGTGGGGTCGCATCTCGTTGTAGTACTCCAACCAGTCGTCGATCACCCGGTGCGCCGCGAAGCCATCGGCCAGCTCGCGCAGGTACACCGCCTCGTATTTCAGCGATCTCCACAGCCGTTCGATGAACACGTTGTCCAGACACCGACCGCGGCCGTCCATCGAGCACCGTATGCCGGCGTCCTCCACAGCCCCCGTGAACGCGATGCTGGTGAACTGGCTGCCCTGATCGGTGTTGAAGATCTCTGGCGTCCCGTACAGCTCCAGCGCCTCGGTCAGCGCCTGCAGGCAGAACTCGGTGTCCATCGTGTTGCTCAGCCGCCACGCCAGCACCCGCCTGCTCGCCCAGTCCATGATCGCCACCAAGTACAGGAACCCATCCTGCACCGGGATATAGGTGATGTCGGCACACCACACGTGATTCGGCCGCTCAATCGTAAGCCCTCTCAGCAGATACGGATACACTCGATGATCCGGATTCGCCACGGTGGTGCGTGGCTTGCGGTAGATCGCCTCCAGGCCCAGCAACCGCATCAGCCGGCGCACCCGGTGCCGACCGACCGTCACCCCCTCGCGCGCCAGATGGCGCACCATCTGGCGGCCATAGAACGGGTAGCGCAGATACAACTCGTCGATGCGGCGCATCAGCGCCAGCGTCGCCGCGCTGTGTCCGGTCGGCCGGTAGTACAGCGCCGAGCGGCTCAGGGCCAGCAGCCGGCACTGACCGCTCAGGCTCAGGCTCGGGTGGTCTCGTTCGATCATCATCCGCCGCTGCTGCCCGCTCAGCGCCCGAGCCCGCGTGACAAAAAATCGCGCTCCACGGTCAGCTCGCCGATCTTCGCGTGCAGGTCGTGGATGACCGCCTCATGGTCGGCTTGGCGGCCGTTGGTGGCACCGGCGAACACCTCCCGCAGACCCTCTTGGGCTTGGCGCTTCCAGCCGCTGACTTGGTTCGGATGCACTTCGTGCTTGGCCGCGATCGCCTGGATCGTGCGGTCGCCGCGCAGCGCCTCAGTGGCCACCCGCGCCTTGAACTCCGCTGTGAACCGACGCCGTTTCGTCGCCATCTCGTTGGCCCTCCTCATGGCCAGGATTACACTTTAACTACCTGTCCAGTTTTTCGGGACCACCTCAGTCACCACCTTCCCAGTGCAGCACGACGTTTACCGTGGAATCTTCGACGCGGATGATGATCTCTCGGATCACGGTGCGCAGGATTCGCTTCTTGAGCTCGATGTCGCTCTTGGGGCGGTGCCACACGGAGTGCAGATCCTCACCGAGTCCGCACAACGCCTGCCGCTGATCGTCGGTGACGATCTCGGTGTCCTCGGCCAAGGCGGCGACGGCCGCCTGCAGCTCGCTGACCACCCGCAACCGCTCGTTCCAGCCGCGCTCGAGCTCTGCGGCAACCAAACGATTCTCGGGATCCGCAAGGTCATACTGTCGCCGCGCACGCTCTGCTTCGTAGCGCGCTTGCTGAAGTTCAAGCTCTTTGTGCCGTCTGTTCGCAGACATCCGCTCCGCCATCCGTTGCGCCGCCGTCGAGGCAGCCTCTACGCCCAACGGCGACACGACGTCCAAGAGCGCTTTCGAGATTACTCGCTCCAGCCGCAACGCGCCGATGCTGGTGCACGAGCCAAGTCCGTGGTTGACCTGAGCACCGCGGCATGCGTAGCGGACTACTCGACCGTGGGCTCCGCAGTAGGTGACATGAAACTTGCGGCCGCACTTACCGCAGCGGAGCAGGCCAGCGAGAAGCCCGGATCTACGCCGCACCGAGCCACGCACCATGACGCCCTTCATGTTCGCGTTATGCGCGATCACGCGTTGATTGTATTCGTATTCGTCCCAGCTGATGTAGCCCTCATGATGATCGAGGGGGATATTGTCAAGTCTTGTGGATGGAGGGTGAAACGGCGAGCGCATCATCCTCTTCTCGCGTTGTCTAAGCGGCTGCCTCCATCAGCTCTCCGTCGACGAATGTCCGCCTCTCCATCACGAGCGGTATGAGTTTGAATCCCATCAATCGGCGCCACGTCTTCTCGGCTTCGAGGGCCAGCTTCCAGACCATCGTCAGCGTCGCCGTCCGCGAGCCGCAGCCCTTCGTGCGCTTCGTGCGCAAGCGCACCGTCGCGTAGGTGGACTCGATCGGGTTGCTGGTCCGCAGGTGTGTCCAGTGCGCGGCGGGAAACGAATAGAAGCTCAACAGCGATCCCTCATCTTTGCGCAGGCACTCGACCGCCTTCGGGTACTTCGTCTCCCAGGCGGCGCAGAATTGATCTCTGAATAAGCGATAGATCTTGAGGGATCGCGGTAGGAACGCCGGTTACCCGGCGCCCCCCGCACAGATCCGTACGTGCGCGTTAACGCATACGGCTCCTACCTTCGGTGGTTGACGGCAAAGCGCGCGGCCGGCCATGGGTGTACGATGCGCAACGGAGGCCACAGGTTGTCGCTGGTCGCCAGCAGCCAAGTCCAGGAAAAGCGGTCCTTCTGGGACCTCCGGCGGAGGACCCGTATCCAGATTCGCCGCAGTCGCCACACGAATTGTTTCAGGTAGCGGAAGCTGGTCGGCACGGCGTAGTAGTTTAGCCATCCGCTCAGTACCCGACCCAGCCAGCGCCCGGTGTGGAGTTGACCCGGTTTGGTGGACGGGTAACTTCTGCGGTTCGTGACTCCGTCGCAGAGCGAACAGTCCTGCCGACAGAGCCGGTACGTCAAGCGAATGGTACGCGGTGCCGACCATCTCCGGGCCGTGGAGACGGCGTCGAGGACGGGACGCTGCAGCCCAGCGGCCGGTGATATGCAGGCAGGGCCGCCGCGGCCAAGCGCCATGGAGGGCCGATCCAGCGGGTGTCCCACCAGGGTACCCCCCACCGCTCGCAAGGGCCGTAGCGGGCCGCTATGGGGCTCGTTCGGATGGCGATCAGCTCTCAGATCGCGAATCGACGCTGAATGACGGCGTCGGGCGGCGTGGCGCGCTCGTATCGCCAAGGTGGGCGCACTCATGCTGCCGCCTCCCCCTGGTTGTCTTCGAAGTCGGCCGGTGACTGGTATCCCAGCGCTGAATGGCGCCGGCGCCGATTGTAGAAGCCTTCCAGGAACTCGAAGATCGCCATGCGCGCCTCGGCGTGGCTGCGAAAGCTGCGCCGCTCCAGCAACTCACACTCCAGGGTCGCGAAGAAGCTTTCGCAGAGCGCGTTGTCGTACGCATCGCCCACCGAGCCGGTCGACGGTCGTACGCCGGCCTCCCTGCACCGTGCCCCGAACGCGATCGACGTGTACTGCGAACCCTGGTCGCTGTGGTGAACCACTTCCTGCGGCCGTCGCCGCCAGATCGCCATGTTCAGCGCATCCAGGACCAGTTCGGTGCGCAGGTGGGCGGCCATCGACCAGCCCACCACCCGGCGACTCCAGGCATCCAGCACCACCGCCACGTACAGAAACCCCGTCCACGTCCTTACATAGGTGATGTCGGCCACCCACAGCCGATCGGCGCCAGCGGCGCTGAAGTCCCGATCGACCAGATCCGGCGCCACGCGGGCAGCGCGCTGCTCGCGCGTGGTGGTCTTCGTCGAACGCCTGCGGCTGGCGCCCGCGATCCCGGCACGGCGCATCAGGCGCCCGACCCGCTTCGCGCCGATCCGCTCGCCGCCGGCCTGCAACTCGGCGTGGATGCGCGGCCGTCCGTACACCTCGCGGTTGGCGCTCCAGATCTCCTTGATCCGCTCGGTCAGGTGCGCATCCCGCCGCGCTCGTGCCGACGGAGCTCCACGCACCCATGCGTAGTAGCCGCTGGGGGAGAGACCCAGCACCCGACACATGGTGCGCACCGGCCAGGCGGCCTGATTCGCCTTCACGAACTCGAATCCCTCTCGGGGATCGCGTCGCTCTCCCGTGCGAACCAGGCCGCCGCTCGTTTTAGGATGTCGCGCTCCGTTCGCAGCTGCTTGTTCTCGCGCCGCAGCCGCCGCAGCTCCAGCAGCTCGTCGGTGCTCATACCGTCGTTGCGCTGTCCTGCGTCGCGCTCACTCTGGGCCACCCAGTTGCGGATGGACCCGGCTGAAGCCTCGTACTCCCGAGCCAATTCGTTCGGCGTCCTCCCAGACTGTACCAGCTCGACCATCTGCTGGCGGAACTCAGGTGGGTACGCTTGATGCGTTCTCGCCATGGTAGATCCCTCCTCTCGTGCTCACTCTCGATGTGTCCACGAAAGCGGGTCAACTCCAGACAACGACACCAGTTGCCGCATCCTTGATTTCTGCCATGCCGCCGGTCACCTCGCCGATGTGTGCAAGCTCCTTGATGGCGAGGGTACCGAGCGCTGCCGGGAGCGCTTCACGCGCTGGCGCGCCCACCTCGGCGACAGCGGCCCTGGCCAGCTTCTCACCGAGATGGAGCAGGAGCGCGATGCTGCCCTCGGCAGCGCCAAGCGCGACGCCATCCAGGCACAGATCAACTACCTCGAAGCGAACCGGCAGCGCATGAACTACCATCTGTACCGAGACGACGGTCTGCCGATCGGCAGCGGCGCGGTGGAGAGCGCCTGCAAAAACGTGGCCGCGCGGATGAAGCGCAGCGGCATGACGTGGACGCTGGCCGGGGCGAAGCATCTGCTGCAGCTTCGCGTATCCCTGATGAGCTCGCGCTTTGACCGCGACTTCAGGCGCTCGCTCCCAGCGCTACCCGATCTCCACGATCTGCCGGCTGCCGCATGAGCCGACTATCCACAGTTTGGGGTCGCACCCACGCGAATGAGCCGGGTTGACAGGTCGTGAGCCTCGGGACCACGCTGACAGCGAGTATGACATACGGCGGCCACATCGATGCAAGATCGGATCTATTTGTCGCCCCTGCCGAGAGATGTTCTGAACAAGGTAGAGGCTTCTCGGTTCTCCATGTCCACGCTGAGCGCCAGCCCGGCCAGCCCGGTGAGTGAGCTTGACAGTAACAGAATCAAGGCTATTATAGTCCAGATGCTCACTAAGACCCTTCCTCTCGTATATCCACCCTTGACCACGGGGTCGCCCATCGCGCATCAATTGTCGATGGCCCTTGTTACGCGTCGAGCATATGACTGGCTATATGCTCACTTTGTCTCTATCGCGGCAGCTCGGATTGGTAAGTGTCTTTGGTATAATTTCCGCAGATCCCTAACAACCACAACCTGTCCCTTCTTGGACACCAAAGTCGTCCGACGGGCCGACTACGAGTCCGCAAGCGATCTCGTACGTCAAGCGATAAGCACTGATCGCTATGTGATGTTGGGCGTTGACCACTATCAACTTTCTACCACGGGACATTTTCAGAGAGAACATATGGAGCACGACATGCTCGTGTTCGGCATTGATGAAACCCGTGGAGTGGTACATGTAGCGGACGTGTTAGACGGCAAATACCAGCATTCAGAAGTACTTATTGAAGATCTTGATCGGGCTCATATCAGTTGTATGCCGGGTCTCCGAAAGGCGATGTTCTTCCAGTCAGGCGGTGACGATAAAGACTTGCCAGCCGTGTTGATTGAGTCTAATGACGCAGATTATGTCGCAGATATACGTGCCATACGTAGTATCATAACGGACTATATATGTTCCTCGAATACGTTTGAATATGTCGAAAACGAAACCGAGCGTTATTACAGGACTGGTTTGGCTGACCCGTTTTCCGAGATTAAGGGATCTGAGTCGTTCGTATTTGGTCAAGCGACGTACGAGTTGTTGATCGAATATATACAGGCGTCAGAGGGCGACATTAAGAAGTCTTACGTCAATACATTATTCGAGCATAAGCGACTAATGCGCCGGAGATTATACTACTATGTCGCGACCGGACTGATGAAATCCCGCCCGGAAGTTGTGGATGCCGCTCAGCGTCTTGAGCAGGACGCGCATCACCTTCGCTTCGTCGTCAATAGGGAGATGATAGCTCGTTGGTCATCGGGGTTGAATGTTGCACGGACGAAGTACATTGTTGATAAAATTAGCGCACTTAGGAAGGAGGAGGAGAGGTTGATGACAGAAATCGTGGAGTGCTTGGAGAGAGATGTCACGGATTAGGGAATTGACGATGCCTTTGGCTTTGCGTCCATACGTTCTGATACTACTTCGTTTGCCCCGGTCGTGCGAAAGCAGTGTCGGCCCGCATGCCCGCGTTCGGAGGCAGCCGCCGTGATTCGCTGCCGACTCCCGATCCGGTGGCGGCAGCAGAGCCTTTGGCGCGGTTGGCTGCCACGTTCATGCGTCGCGTTCCACCTACGTGGTCGTGCCTGCCGGAGCCCTAGCGGCGCAGTTCATCGAGTGCCTTCGGGATGGCTCGATGCTCACCGGCCAGCAGGTAGTCTTCTACCGAGCCGCCAGCGGCGAGCCGAGCAGGTTCTTGCGTGAGTTCACGGGAGTCACCACCCTAAATGGACGTGGCCAGTTCATCACATACAAATTGCACTCATATGACTGAAGGAGGACCTTTGGAGTCGACACCTCGCGTTCGCAGTCTCTCAGGGAGAGTGGTAGCCTTGATCTTTGTAACGACCCCGATTGGCGCCGGGCTTATAACGCTGGCAACGATCGCGGCGCTGTGGCTACTTGCCGCGACCGTCCGGGTTCCAACTGTCGTCTCTGCCGACGCGGAACTTCGATCCGATGGATCACTGATGGCGACGGTCTCAGTGGCCGGCACTTCCGATGACGATTTTGGTAGTGCCGTATACGTAATCTCCCACGGGACCCGGACAGCCGCCAAGCTTCTCCATGTGAGTACTGGGTCGGCGGACACTCGAGTCTTCTGGGTGCGATCCGCAGCACCAGTGTCCGCGGAGACGGCCTACATGATCGAAGTCGAAGTCGGCAGCGAGCCGCTCCTCGACCGCTTAATTCGCAGCTTTTCGCGTGTCGAGCCAGAGTCATGATTGATAATCGGTCGTTTGGATCTCGCTCATGGTCGGATGAGCGTTTCGTCAGCGATCCACCGGCCGTGATTGAGGGTTGTCTGACGGTGCGCGGGATTCGCGAGCGGATTGTGGAGGACACACGACGGCCCACAGGAGAAGCTCTCGGCAACGATCGGAGCGGACCTGGGCGTCACCCTGAAGCCCAGTCCAACGCCACTAGCTTGCCCCACAGCCGTTGCCAATCGGCAGCCGCGTGCTGGGCGATGACGAATGTCAGCCGCCGCCCATGGCGGACACGCGGCTGGCCACCTGCAGCACCCGCTCGCGCAACCGGCGCAGACTCCAGCCGGTGGCCCGCTGCACCAAGCACCGCCCGGCGTGCAGCACCTCGTAGGCCAGCAGGTTCAACAGGAGCAGCGTCTCGTTGTGCGCCCGCACCCCAGATTCCTGCGGCCGGCTGTCAGCTTCCAGGCGGCAGCCCCGGTAGTGGCTCTTCTACTTCACGGCCAACCGGCAGCGGATGGACTACCGCCGCTACCGGGAGCTGGGTCTGCCGATCGGCAGCGGTACCGTGGAGAGCGCCTGCAAAGAACGTGGTCGCGGCGCGGATGAAGCAGAGCGGCATGATGTGGGGCATGCCGGGCGCCACGGGTGCGACCCCATTTTGTGGATAGACAAGAAACCTCCCAGCCGGTGACATGATGTGCACACGACTGGGAGGTCAACAAATGAACGAGGAATTGGTGGCTCAGTTCGTGGAGCATGTCAAGGCCGAACGCGGCGACGGTGGCGTCTGTGGGGCCGGCACCGACGCCGAAGGGATGCTGCAATTGGAACTGAGGGTGCAGGAGAGCCTCATGCGCCTCGGCAGGGCAGCGGTGCGGCGCTTGGTGAACGAAGTTGGTACGGGGCATCAGGGGTCTGAGGTGAGCCACAACGGTCAGACGTACCGCTTCAAGGGGTATCGACCCAAGACGGTGCATGGGCTGTACGGAACGGTGACGATCCGGCGCGCCTACTACGCCACCGGCAGCGGTGCAACAGGCTGGGCGCCATTGGATGAGCAGTTGGGAATCGGCGGCGGGCAGAGGCCGGCGTGCGTCTACCATCTGGCCCTGTTCGTCGGCAGCGAGCCGTACCAGAGCGGCGGGAGTCACTTCCGGCAGATCTTTCGCCCCGATGGGGTGGAGGAGATCTCGCTGCACAAGAGCCAGCAGATGATCGACGAGCTGGGCCAGCGCCTGGAGCAGCAGCGTCAGCAGGAGATCGTCGATCACTTCGACCACCGCACGGCGACCGCGGCGGTCGAGGTCACCGATGAGATCGCCGGTACGATGGTGGTGTGCATCGATGCGGGCAAGACGCCGATCAAGGGCAACGAGCGCGTAGATAAAGATAACAGAAGGAGATACGACCGAGAGTTTCGGGACGTCAAGGTGGCCAGCATCTCCGCGTTGAAGTGGGACGATGAGCTCCAGGAGCCACGCTGCGCCGACACCTCGTACGTGGCGGGCATCGAGCATGCCGATGAGTTCTTCCGGCGGGTGTGGGTGGAAATGAACCGGCGCTCAAGCGATCTGAGCAAGCTGTGCCTGGTGTTCATCGGCGATGGAGCCGATTGGATCTGGCCGCGTGTGGCGGAGCTGGACAACGACACCAGTTGCCGCATCCTTGATTTCTGCCATGCCGCCGGTCACCTCGCCGATGTGTGCAAGCTCCTTGATGGCGAGGGTACCGAGCGCTGCCGGGAGCGCTTCACGCGCTGGCGCGCCCACCTCGGCGACAGCGGCCCTGGCCAGCTTCTCACCGAGATGGAGCAGGAGCGCGATGCTGCCCTCGGCAGCGCCAAGCGCGACGCCATCCAGGCACAGATCAACTACCTCGAAGCGAACCGGCAGCGCATGAACTACCATCTGTACCGAGACGACGGTCTGCCGATCGGCAGCGGCGCGGTGGAGAGCGCCTGCAAAAACGTGGCCGCGCGGATGAAGCGCAGCGGCATGACGTGGACGCTGGCCGGGGCGAAGCATCTGCTGCAGCTTCGCGTATCCCTGATGAGCTCGCGCTTTGACCGCGACTTCAGGCGCTCGCTCCCAGCGCTACCCGATCTCCACGATCTGCCGGCTGCCGCATGAGCCGACTATCCACAGTTTGGGGTCGCACCCGTGTCAAGTTGAGGTCCCTGATCCTCGGCTATGAGGAGCCCGGTGTGAAGTAAGGGCTTTGCAGCCAAGCGGATGATGAGGCTATCGTGACTTGACGATGTTATAGCAAGTTCCTGTCCGGTAATCCTGGTTTCGGAGGAACGAGCAAGCAGGAGACGCTGAGGGGCATGTACAGGGCGTGTGGAGACCAAGGATCGGGCCGAGACAAGCGCGGGTTTGACACGCCTGGGATGCATTTTCACAGCCAGTTGGCCGCATATTCTCCGCTGACCGAGGCGCCTAAGGCACACCAAGCCGTCAAGGGCAACCCGAGAAACAGTCAGATAAAGAGACCCGCGCGTCGGTGGCGGTCGTCAGGATGGCTGTAAGCGAACCAGCCGCAGCAGATTGTGGGCGAACACCGCCGAGTGCACATACGCCTGGAAATGTTCCCAGCCCCGCCACTGACAACGGTCCAGACCGAAGCACCGCTTCAGATACGAAATGCCTGCTTCCACGCCCGCACGAAAGCGCTTGAGCTGACCATAAATCCACGACGATGGCGTCATGTCGGTCGTCTCCATGCCGCGTTTCTTGTGGAACATCACATGCTCCACGCCCAACTCCTTGGCGTCGGCCAGATTCGCTCGCGACGCATACCCGCCATCGAACGCCACCCGCTGCGGCGGCTGCCCGTACCTGTCCACATGCCGCCTCAGCATCGGCAGGCACCGTTCACTATCGGCCGGGTTGCCGGACTCCACCACCACATCAAGCACCAGAGCACTGCGCCCGGTGCTCAGGTTGATCTTGTGGCCGTAGTGCGTCTGGCGCCCGCCCTTGCAGATGATGTCGGTATGCGGCTCGAACAGACTCACCACCTTCTCGCTGGCCGGCACCGTTTCGCCGTCGAACACGCGGCGCTCGGTCTGCTCCACCACCTGCTTGAGCAGGTCCCGGCAGGCGCCCACCTCCGTACACCAACTCTCGGCCCACGGCTCAGTTACGCAACACACTTCGGCCCGTGCCGCCTCTGCGTAGGCGATCGTGCGCGCCACCAAGCTCAGCAGCCGCCGGTAGGTGGCCGCCCGCCGCTGCTCGCCGCGCGCCGAGCGGATCTCCTGCTCGCGCCGCTTGGCAGCACAGCAGTGGTCGCGAAACGACACCTGCGGCAGCCGCTCGCGCGCCTCATACAGCAGCCGCGTCAGCACCTGCACGCCGTCGTACAGCAGGCGGCTGTCGGACGGCTCCAGGATATCCGTCTCGGTTACGGTGCTGTCGATGCGCACCTGCGTACCCGATTCGATCCCCCGCTGCTTCGCGTCCTGCAACAGCACGCCGTTGATCGCTTGCCACGTGGCGGCGTCGATCGCGCCGACGGCGCTCTGCAACGCCGACTTCCTCGGCACACGGAACGGATCAACCCGCGCGAAACGCTGCGCGGAGGCGGAATCGAGCAGCGCGAACTCCAACCCCCGATAGCTGTAGCCCATCAGAGGCATGAGCACCGCACAGCGCAGAATCGTCTCGCAGGTCAGCCCAGGGCGACCCCCGGAGGCGCAGCCCGGCACGCAGGCGCCGATCATGTCGAGCAGTTCGGGGTGTTGATCGAGCCATGCCGAAGCGCGTTCCAGTTCACCGGCGACCGGATGGACAACTTCGGGGGCTAGAAATACACTGAGCTGAACGGTGCGTGTCTTACGCATCGGGACCTCCGGTGTTTCGGTTGTTGTTGGCGTTTGTCAGCAAACGATGATAACCGAAACACCGTTTTCTTGTCCACCCATCAGGACCTCAATTCAAGCTCATTCAACAAGTTGCGAGTTTACGGACAGGAACTAGCAATGATATACGCTGGGATGCGATGCCTGTCATCGTGCCGCTCATGCACAAAATGGAGTTGACCCGGTTTGGTGGACGGGTAACTTCTGCGGTTCGTGACTCCGTCGCAGAGCGAACAGTCCTGCCGACAGAGCCGGTACGTCAAGCGAATGGTACGCGGTGCCGACCATCTCCGGGCCGTGGAGACGGCGTCGAGGACGGGACGCTGCAGCCCAGCGGCCGGTGATATGCAGGCAGGGCCGCCGCGGCCAAGCGCCATGGAGGGCCGATCCAGCGGGTGTCCCACCAGGGTACCCCCCACCGCTCGCAAGGGCCGTAGCGGGCCGCTATGGGGCTCGTTCGGATGGCGATCAGCTCTCAGATCGCGAATCGACGCTGAATGACGGCGTCGGGCGGCGTGGCGCGCTCGTATCGCCAAGGTGGGCGCACTCATGCTGCCGCCTCCCCCTGGTTGTCTTCGAAGTCGGCCGGTGACTGGTATCCCAGCGCTGAATGGCGCCGGCGCCGATTGTAGAAGCCTTCCAGGAACTCGAAGATCGCCATGCGCGCCTCGGCGTGGCTGCGAAAGCTGCGCCGCTCCAGCAACTCACACTCCAGGGTCGCGAAGAAGCTTTCGCAGAGCGCGTTGTCGTACGCATCGCCCACCGAGCCGGTCGACGGTCGTACGCCGGCCTCCCTGCACCGTGCCCCGAACGCGATCGACGTGTACTGCGAACCCTGGTCGCTGTGGTGAACCACTTCCTGCGGCCGTCGCCGCCAGATCGCCATGTTCAGCGCATCCAGGACCAGTTCGGTGCGCAGGTGGGCGGCCATCGACCAGCCCACCACCCGGCGACTCCAGGCATCCAGCACCACCGCCACGTACATAAACCCCGTCCACGTCCTTACATAGGTGATGTCGGCCACCCACAGCCGATCGGCGCCAGCGGCGCTGAAGTCCCGATCGACCAGATCCGGCGCCACGCGGGCAGCGCGCTGCTCGCGCGTGGTGGTCTTCGTCGAACGCCTGCGGCTGGCGCCCGCGATCCCGGCACGGCGCATCAGGCGCCCGACCCGCTTCGCGCCGATCCGCTCGCCGCCGGCCTGCAGCTCGGCGTGGATCCGCGGCCGTCCGTACACCTCGCGGTTGGCGCTCCAGATCTCCTTGATCCGCTCGGTCAGGTGCGCATCCCGCCGCGCTCGTGCCGACGGAGCTCCACGCACCCATGCGTAGTAGCCGCTGGGGGAGAGACCCAGCACCCGACACATGGTGCGCACCGGCCAGGCGGCCTGATTCGCCTTCACGAACTCGAATCCCTCTCGGGGATCGCGTCGCTCTCCCGTGCGAACCAGGCCGCCGCTCGTTTTAGGATGTCGCGCTCCGTTCGCAGCTGCTTGTTCTCGCGCCGCAGCCGCCGCAGCTCCAGCAGCTCGTCGGTGCTCATACCGTCGTTGCGCTGTCCTGCGTCGCGCTCACTCTGGGCCACCCAGTTGCGGATGGACCCGGCTGAAGCCTCGTACTCCCGAGCCAATTCGTTCGGCGTCCTCCCAGACTGCACCAGCTCGACCATCTGCTGGCGGAACTCAGGTGGGTACGCTTGATGCGTTCTCGCCATGGTAGATCCCTCCTCTCGTGCTCACTCTCGATGTGTCCACGAAAGCGGGTCAACTCCAGCGCCGGTGACGTGGGCACCAAGCGCAACGCCAAAGGACATCAGCAATCATGGATCGGCTACAAGCTGCATACCGACGTGGCCGACGGCGGGATTCCGCTCAGCTGCATCCTCACCTCGGCCTCGCTGCATGACAGCCAGGCGGCGATTCCGCTGGCCACCATGACCGCCGCACGGGTCACCAACCTGTATGACCTGATGGACTCAGCCTATGATGCGCCCGAGATCAGGCAGCACAGCGAGTCGCTCGGCCACGTTGCGATCATCGACGTCAATCCCCGCCGCGACGCAACGCTCAAGCAGGACCTGAAGACCGAAGACCGAGGCGCAGGCGCAGCGCGCTGCCGGCCACCTGTACCCCGAGACACTGCGCTACCGTGAGCGCTCGACCGTCGAGCGGGTCAACGGTCGTCTCAAGGACGAATTCGGTGCTCGCCACGTACGCGTGCGCGGTCACTCCAAGGTGCTGTGCCACCTGATGTTCGGCGTGCTCGCGCTGACCGTGGACCAGATACTTCGCCTGCTGAACTGACCCCCGAGTCTCGTTCCAGCTTCACACTTGCTCGGATCTCGGATTCTGACTCTCCTGGCATCCAGCCGGGGGACCAATCGGTCCGCGCATCGCACAGGACGCCGCAGCGTCTGTGGATCCTGGCCAGCCGACGCGCTGCGTACGACCTTACGGCGTATTCAACGCCGAATGGCACCCGATGTTAACGTCTATTAATACGCCGCTCACCTCGACGCGGGGTTTTGAAAGTGGCTCGACTGTTAGAGATTGACGGACTACTAGTCAGAACATCCAGTCGAACTGCGCCTGGGGCGGCGCGGCGCGGTCCAGGCCGGCCAGGAGATCAGCCGGTCCGGTCAGGTCGTCGGTAAGCGCCAGCGAGCTGGCCGGCCGCACGCCGGCCCAGAGGCGCGAGAAGGCCCCCGCCGAGGCGCGCAGCTCCGGGAGGCTGGCGCGGTGGCCCGGAGCTATCTCGGATGCCTCCTCCAGGGTGACCCGATACTCGCCGGCGATCCCCCGCCAGCCGCCCCGCGCCGTCGCCCCGTCCAGGTAGCGCTCGACCGGATCGGTGAGCGTCAAGTTGAAGTGCACGGGACGGTCGGTACGGGTAGCGGCGATGCAGCGCTGCAGGTCCAGGATGCGGATCTGCTGCCACGCCACGTGCTGGAAGCGCTGCTCGTGCTTGGCGTTCCGCATGGTCGCCAGACCGCGCAGCGGGCAGTGGAGCAGATCCTGCAGCTGCACGTGCACGGGCTCGGGCACTCGTATCAAGTGGACTTGGTCCGACAGTCCCGCGATCAGTGCGAGCAGCTCCAGCAATTGGTTGCCATTCTGGTAGGCAAGCCACCGGACGGAGTACGGCCCGTTCTTGGACTCGGCCTCCGAAAACAGATGATGGGTGAGCCGGTCGCCCTCGAAGTAGCCGAGCCCGAACCGCTTCGTCTGCCAGCGGACGTCCACCTCGGTCACCGCTGGCTCATCGAAGACCACCGAACCGTGCACGCGCATCCGGGCACAGCGGTTGGCGTGCATCACACCGCCGTCCTCGCTTGTGAGCCGCCGCGGCGGCCTCGCCCGGACCGGGACCCGCAGGCTGGCCGGATCGAACCGCATGTCGAGGTTGTACGGCATGGACCCGAAGCCCAGCCGGTCGTAGAACCCCTGCTCGAACATCCCCAGCCCGGCGACGGCCGCACCGTTCTTGGCGGCCTCTGCCAGCGCGGCAGCCGTGAGCCGGGCGGCGAGCCCTTGGCGGCGCGCCACGCGGCTCGTGGTCACCGCAATCACGCCGCACAGGGATAGGTCCTCCCGCTCGTAGCGGATCGAGCCGGGCGTGGTGAGCACGCAACACTCTGCGTCGCCCTCCTTGCGGGCCACCCAGCCGTCGAAGCGTTGCAGGCAGAGGTCGCACGCTTTTTCAGGCTCCCCCTCAGGGTACCAGCCCACCTCCCGCCAGATGCGGCGGACCGCCTCCCTGTCGCGCTCTTGGTCGAGCCGCTCCGGCGTCACGGACACCTCAACACGACACGCCCATCGCCGCCGGTGCCGCCGAGCACGCGGATCACGCCGATCTCGGCGCCCGCCTCGGCGCCGGGGGCGCGCACGAACCACTCGACGATGCGGCTGCCGGTGAGCGCGCGCAGGTGGCCGAGGTCGAGGTGGCCCCGCGCCGACAGCAGCTCCGCCCTGTCGGCCGGCATCAGGCTGGCCCGCACCGGCTGCAGGCGCGGCAGCCCGAGTCCCTGGTTGGTGATGTTGGTCGGCAGCCTCCCGCGGTTGGCGATGCGCGCGCGGATGCGGTACACGTCGCCGCCCACCGGGGCGACCTCGACTTCCTCCGCCTGTACCAGCGGATTGTCGATCGCCGTGAACAGCAGGCCGCCCAGCTCGACCGGGCCGAGCTGCGGGTGGTCGAACCGCCGCCACGGCTCGAACAGCGGGTGGCGGCGTCCGTCCCCGTCCCACCATCGCAGGAGCTGGCGGTACATGGCGTCGATATCGTCCCGGTCGCGGGAGCGCTCGTGCCACTCGTAGGCGGACACGCCGGCGGCGTTGACGATCGTGCCCAGCTCCACGTCGAAGCCGGGGATGCCGAGCTGGTGATAGGCAAAGCCGAGCGCGTGGCCGCGCCTGCCGCCGCTGCGGCCGCCGGGACCGGTCGGATCGCTGAGGGCGACGGCCGGGCTGTCGATCGCCTCCGCGCCCTCGCGGGCCAGCTCCTCCAGCAGCGCGTCGTCGCCGGCGTCCAGGTCCGCGCGCGGTCCCCACGCGGGCGGCCGGATGACCGACGCCGAGCCGCAGTGGTAGCCCAGGATCCCGCACAGCCTGGGCTGCTTGAAGATGAACTCCGCCAGTGACCGCATCTCCGGCTCGCTGAACGGGTAGTCGCCGGCGCCCTGCTGCTCGCCCTCGTGGCGCCAGTCGTGCGACCAGTTGCGGTTGAAGTCGAAGCTGCGCCCGGCGTGCCGCTCGGGAGCTCCGGGATAGAAGGCATGCAGGCCGCCGATGCGGATGTCGTCGCAGCCGTCCCAGTCGTTGATCAGCCCTTCCGGGAAGACCCGGTAGAAGGGACCGGGCGAGGCGGGGCGCCGGTCGATCAGCAGCCGCGGCTCCTCCGGGTCGCACACGTAGGTGCCGTCCGGGTGCTCCTGCCGGATCGTCAGGATCAGCCCGTCGCCGTCGACGTCGACGGCGTAGATGGTGTTGGGGGCGCGGTTGACGAAGTCGGTGCGGCTGCGGATGCGGGCGGTGGTGGCCACACAGAACTCCGATGCGTCCGGGCACAGCCGCGGGACCAGGTAGAAGACCACGCGCGACAGCAGCCCGCCGCGCTCGTGCTCGGCCAGCAGGCGGTGCGCGGTGTATAGCGGGCCGTGCGTGGAGGCCGGCTCGTGCGCGTGGATGCCGCCGTGGATGAGGTAGGCCGGCCGCTCGGACGGATCGCCGGAGTCGAGCTCCGTGACCGTCAGCAGATGGATGTCGCGGCCCTGCGGCGTGCGGCCGATCGAGCCGGCGCGGCACAGCGCCGGGTGGGTGTCGGCCAGCTCGCGCACCACGGCACCGATCTCCTCGTGGGTATAGAAGTGGTCGAACTGGATCATGGACGCGGGTTCTGCTCCAGCCAGTCGCGCAGCGGCACGTCCTGCGGCTTGGGCGAGGTGTAGCCGTGCCCGCCCGAGGGGCTGGCGCCCAGCAACTGCCGCCGGATCGGATCGCAGCTCTCCATCACGTGGGCGACGGTCATGTCGTCGCGCGGGCGCAGCCAGCGGTAGCTGTAGCCGTAGAACAGCGCCTTGCGCGGGAGGTCGGCGTAGTTGGGGCTGCCGGTGTGCCAGAGGCGGCGGTCGAACAGCACGATCGCGCCGCGCGGCACCAGCACGTCGGTCGCCCCCGGCGGCCCGGCTCGCTGCAGTCGGTGAGGAAGAACGCCACCTTCAGCGAGACGCGCGGCTGCGGCGTGGTCTCCAGCTCGTGGTTGAGCCGGTCGCTGTCCTGGTGCCAGCCGCGCTTGCCGGGGTCCGCCCCCTGGCCGGCGCCGGGGGTGACGATCATATGCGAGTGGTAGATCTGGATGTTCCAGCCCAGGATGTCGAACACCTTGGGGAAGGTCACCGGCCAGTCGATCATCTCCAGGAACCGGTCGTCGCGCCCCAAAGTCGAACACGTTGAGCCGGTCCAGCTCGCTTGCCCCGAGGGCGACCCGCTCGGCGGCGAGCACCGCGTCGAACGCCTCTTCGAGGCCGTCGGTCACGGCCTCCGGCAACCGGTCCGGGAGGACCAGGAAGCCGTCGCGGGCGAACGCCTCGTCCTCCTCGGGAGTCAGGCGGTGCCGGTTCCACTCGCGCTCGGCCGATGACGCGATCGTGGAGGAGTCAGCAGGCGCAGTGCTCATGGGCCGGAGCCTACCACACGGGTGGCCGCGGTCCGCTTCCGCCGGCGCGTGCGCTCTCCTGTATGATCCGCCCCATGCCGACTGCCACCCGTTCGCTTCTGACGATCGACACGCCTATGGCCCCGCCCTCGTGGGCGGTCATGCAGCGCGAGCTGCTGCGCGCTCAAGTCCCCGCCATCGAGGCGTTCTATGCCAAGTACTTCGACGAGCGGGGCTACCTGCGCTGCGTGCCCCGCTGGGGCGGGGACGACGGCGCCGACGACGCCGCCGAGAACTTCACGAGCTGGACGCTGCTGTACGCGCTCGGCGCCGACAGCGTGGTTCTGGACCGCTACCTGAGCGCCTGGGAGGGCCACCTGCGGCAGTACACGGAGGCCAAGACGGTCGAGGTGGAGTTCGCCCGCGACGGCATGTACTTCAAGGAGTTCCCGGTCATGTTCGACTGGGGCCACAACGGCGAGGGGTTCAACGCCTTCTACGTGCAGGGCCTCTGCACCCCGTACGACCGTACCTTCCAGAGCCGGACGCGCCGCTATGCCGGCTTCTACATGGACGAGGATCCGATCGCCAGGAACTACGACCCCCGCCACCGGGTGATCCGCAGCATGTTCAACGGCAGCCGCGGTCCCATGCTGCGCAAGGCGACGGCGCTGGACTGGACCGGCGACCGGATCGAGATCGAGGGCCGCTTCAAGCCCGGCCACAGGGAGACCACCTACGAGCAGATGCTCGCCCATTTCGCCGAGTACAACGACGTGGCCGGCGACCATCCGCTCAACCTGCAGACCACCACCCTGGCGATCAACGCCTACATGATCGCGGGTGAAGCGAAGTACCGAGACTGGATCATCGAGTACGTGGACGCCTGGAAGGAACGCACGGAGGCCAACGGCGGCATCATCCCCACCAACGTGGGGCTGGACGGCACCCTGGGCGGCGCGTGTGACGGCCGCTGGTGGGGCGGCACCTACGGCTGGGGTTTCTCGATCGACGACTATCTCAATCCCGGCAGCGGCGGCCGCTATCACCGGCACATGTTCATCGAGCGGGCGCCGCGCGGGTTCGGCAACGCGCTGATGGCGACCGGCGACCAGGGCTACGTGGACACCTGGCGCGGCGTGATCGACGGCGTGAACGTCAACGCCAAGGTGATCGACGGCCAGACCATGTACCCGCAGAACTACGGCGAGGAGGAAGGGGCGCCGGGCTGGTACAATTACGCGCCCGAGCCTTACACCAACGGAGCGATGCCGGTCTGGTTCTGGTCGATGCAGGACTCCGACAAGAAGCTGATCGCCGGCGACGAGTGGGTGCGCTACCTGGGCGGGGACAACCCCGGCTTCCCGGTGGAGTCGCTGCAGCGCGAGTTCTCGGAGCTGCGGACGCGCGTCGAGCGCATGCACCGGGACACCAGCTCGCCGGACACGCGCATGTCCGACGACCCGATGGGCGCCAATCCGGCGGTCGTCACCGCGTTGACGCAGCAGATGCTGGGCGGCATCGAAACCTCGCACTACGGGTTTCCCGTCTACAGAGCCGGCTGCGCTACTTCGATCCCGAGCGCCGACGGCCGGGGATCCCCTCGAACGTCGCGGCGCTGGTGGACTCGATGTCGGACACCGAGGTGGCGGTGACGCTGGTCAACCTGGACCAGGCGGAGGCGCGCACCGTGGTCGTGCAGGCCGGAGCCTACGGCGAGCACCGCTTCGGCCAGGCGTCGGCCAGCTCGGCGCAGGCGACCGTCGACCGCCCGCACGTGCGCGTGCGCCTGGAGCCCGGCTGCGGCGAACGGATCGTCTTCGAGCAGGCCCGCTACGCCGAGCAGCCGACCTTCACCTTTCCCTGGGACTGCGCCGAGTCGACCACTACGGTGTGCGCCGCGGGCCGGGCGCATTTCCGATTGTGACGGCCCGAGAAAAGAAGCCCTCCCAGAGACTGACGTGATGCGGTAAGCATGAGGCAGTTCTGGGAGGGACAACAATGAACAACGAGGTGATAGCCGAGTTGCTCCGCCGAGGTGATCGAGGAACTCACGAAGCTGCGCGACAGCGGCGAGCACCCGGCGCTCCGTGACGACTTCCAAGGTGAGATCGACTACTTCACGGCCAACCGGCAGCGGATGGACTACCGCCGCTACCGTGAGTGAGCTGGGTCTGCCGATTGGCAGCGGCACGGTGGAGAGCGCGCCTGCAAGAACGTAGTCACGGCGCGGATGAAGCAGAGTGGCATGATGTGGGGCATGCCGGGAGCGACCGGCATGCTGCAACTCCGTGCTCCGATCTAGAGCCGCCGCTTCGGTAGCGATCACGAGCGCCTGCTCCCCCTCTCACCTCCACAGGAGACCGAACGCATGGCTGCCTGAACCGTCACGCTGGCGGAATGCACCCACGCGGTCCAGCAATTCTCGGCGAATGAGATGAGAATCGACATGGTGACACGGTTCCGATGAGGGCAGACCAGCCCCTGTCATGTATCTCATTGCAGTGGAACGAGTTACAGGACTAGACATCTTTCACTATCCCGGCCATGCTGTCCTCGCATGGCCAGGGGACTGCGGAGAGGCCCGAAGCTACTTCGTTTCCGCTCCCTCGTCGACTCGATCGTCGACTACGTAACCGGTATCGTCGACGCACGCCAACTGAGCAAAATCCGGTACGCCCTGCGCGACTGCTACCTGAGCGCTCTCGCTTTGTTTGACGTGGTCCCAGTCCTTTGGACAGCTCGAGGGGTAGGCTAAGGTGTAACCCGTTGGTTGTCAACCTACCCCTCCCTCGTGAGATACAGGCGGCGGTAAAAGGGGGTGGGGGTGCGGGGGAGGGGGTGAACGAGCCTGTGGATAATGTGGATATATTCCACGGCTCGCACACCACACCGCCCTCGGATACCCTCGCAGCGCGCCGGCGCCACCTGCTGTCCATGTCCGCTATGCCACCTCCTTTTCGAGTTCCGTTCCACCGTCTCGATACGCTTCGCCCGGCGTGCGGCCGGCCAGCGCCGAGTGCGGGCGCACTTCGTTGTAGTACTCCATCCAGTCGTCAATGACCCGCTGCGCCGCGAAGCCGTCGGCCAGCTCGTGCAGGTACACCGCTTCGTACTTCAGCGATCGCCACAGCCGCTCGATGAACGCGTTGTCCAGACACCGACCGCGGCCGTCCATCGAGCACCGGATGCCGGCGTCCCCCAGCGCTGCCGTGAACGTGGTGCTGGTGAACTGGCTGCCCTGATCGGTGTTGAATATCTCCGGCGTGCCGTGCTGCGCCAGGGCCTCGGTCAACGCTTCCAAGCAGAACTCGGTGTCCATCGTGTTGCTCAGCCGCCACGCCAGCACCCGCCGGCTCGCCCAGTCCATAATCGCCACCAGGTACAGGAACCCGTCCTGCACCGGGATGTAGGTGATGTCGGAACACCACACGTGATTCGGCCGCTCGATCGTAAGCCCCCTCAGCAGATAGGGATACACTCGGTGCTCCGGGTTCGCGACGGTGGTGCGCGGCTTGCGGTAGATCGCCTCCAGGCCCAGCAGCCGCATCAGCCGCCGCACCCGGTGCCGACCGACCGTCACCCCTTCGCGCGCCAGATGGCGCATCATCTGGCGGCTACCGTAGAACGGATTGCTCAGGTACAGCTCGTCGATACGCCGCATCAGCGTCAGGGTTTCTGCGCTCTCGCCGACCGGCTGGTAGTACAGCGCAGAGCGGCTCAGCGCCAGCAGCAGGCACTGACGGCTCACGCTCAGGCTCCGGTGATCGCGTTCGACCATCATCCGTCGCTGGTCTCCTGTCAGCTCCCGAGCCCGCGCGACAAAAAATCGCGCTCCACGGTCAACTCGCCGATCTTCGCGTGCAGGTCATGCACGATCGTCTCATGGTCGGCCTCCCGGCGGTTCGTGCCGCTGGCGAACACCTCCTGCAGCCCCTCCTGGGCTTGGCGCTTCCAGCCTGTGACCTGGTTCGGATGCACTGCGTGCTTGGCCGCGATCGCCTGGATCGTGCGCTCGCCGCGCAGCGCCTCCATGGCCACCCGTGCTTTGAACTCCGCTGTGAACCGACGCCGTTTCGTCGCCATCTCGTTGCCCCTCCTCCTGGCCAGGATTACACCTTAACTACCTGTCCAGTTTTTCGGGACCACCTCAGGCGTCCCCGAGACGCGCGGTGGGGACGGCGGATGGGGGAGAGTGAGTTGGAAGCGCGGCGAGGGGACTTGATAGTGCCTATGACGCGGGTCTGGAAGAGGATGACCGTTCGATCGCGGGTGTAGTAGCCTGAGCGTTCGTCATGGCGCCGAGTGCAGCGGCCGACGTTCCTTTCGACGGGCGCAAGCTCGAGGCGCTCATGGAGCAGCACGACGTGGACGTGCTGTTGGCCAGCTCGCGCCACAACACGCGGTACCTGACCGGCGGCTACTACCACTGGTTCCATGCGCGCATGGCGCGGGCGGCCGATCAGCGGTATCTCGTCTATGTCGGCGTTCCCCGCGGACGTCTGCAGGACGCGTTCTTCGTCGGCGGCATGACCGAGGAGGCCGGCCTCGCCTCCCACCATCTCTGGATCCCGGATCAGCACCTCACCGAGCCGCGGCGCAGCCCTTTCTTTCAGTCCGCGCATGCCGCGACCGAAGGAGCGCTCCGTTGCCTGCGCCGCCGCGGTTTGACGGCGGGGCGCATCGGCGTGGAGCTGGACTTCCTGCCGGCTAGCGCGTACCGGCGGCTGCAGGCAGAGCTGCCCGATGCCGATCTGGTGGATGCGACCGGCCTCCTTGGTGAGCTCCGGGCCGTCAAGACGCCGGCCGAGCTGGAGATCCTGCGCCGCAACGCCGCCGGGTCCGTCGCCGCCGTTCAGGCTACGCTTGCGGCAAGCGGGCGGGGGGATACCACCGCCCTGATCCATCGCCGGCTGCAGTCGGAGATGGCCCTGCGCGACCTGGAGCTGCAGTGGCTGATCATCTGCATGGGTCCCGACGGCGCAACCACCAAGTGGCCCTCCGAGCGAGCCTGGGCTGCCGGTGAGGTGCTGCGCATCGATCCCGGCAGCAGCAGCGGGGACTACGTCGCCGACTTGTGCCGCATGGCGTGCCTGGGCGAGCCCTCCGCGCGCGCAGAGCAGATGATCGCGGACTGCATCGCCGTCAACGACCGGCTGCAGGCCGAGATCCGTCCCGGTATGACGTGCGGGGAGCTGAACCAGCGAGGGCAGCGCCTGCTGGCCGAGACTGCCTACGCCGAGCACGGCTGGCACATCGTGCACGGCTGCGGGATGGTGCCGCACGAACCGCCGGTCGTGCGCGGGGATCCGTCCTACGTGCTGCGGGAAGGCATGGTCATGTCGATGGAGACGCAGTTCCAGCACCCGGAGGTGGGCGACATCAAGATGGAGGACATCGTCGCCGTGACCCCCGGCGGCTGCGAGTGCCTGACGCCGGCCGCGCGGAGCTGGATTCAGGCCGGAGCCAGCGGGTGCTGAAGGTCGGCCTGGTCGGCACCGGCTTCATCAGCGACGAGCACGTGCTGGGCTACCGCGGCTGCGCCGACGCCGAGATCGTCGCCGTGTGCGACCTCGACCTGGGTCGCGCCCGCGGCTGGCTGGAACGGTGGCGGCTGCCGGCGGCTCGCGCCTATGACGGCATCGAGCGCATGCTGGACGGCGAGAAGCTCGACTTGGTGGAGATCCTCACCCCGCAGACTCAACACTACGCTCACGTCGTGCAGTGCGCCGGCGCCGGCGTGCCCTTCATCAGCGTGCAGAAACCGATGGCCGTGGGCATCGCGCAGTGCGAACGGATGATCGAGGCGTGCCGCGCCTCGGGCGCGGTCCTTCGCCTGTACGAGAACTACGTCTTCTACCCGGTCTACCACGAGGCGAAGCGGCTGCTCGACGACGGCATCATCGGCGCGCTCACCTCGGTCCGGGTTCACACCATCGGCGGGATCCGCGACGGCGCCCCGTGGCCGCGGTTCTGGGTCCCCGTCGATGTACGCCAATGCCGCTCCTCGGTGCTGGTCGGGGATGACGGCCTGCACAAGTTCTCGCTCGCCTGCTGGCTGATGGATCGAGACATCGAGCGGGTCAGCGCGTGGATCGACCCCCAGACGCCGCTGGATGCCCCCGCCTTCATTCGCGCGAAGTTCCGGACGCGCCCGGGGGAGCCTGCGAAGTACGCGCAGATCGACTTCAACTTCTCGACCAGGCTGGCCATCCCGTGCGACGTCTGGCTCGACGACTTCGTGGAGATCTGTGGCGAGCGCGGCGTCATGTGGATCCACCAGTGCGCGGGCGCGGGAGACCGCCCGCTGTTCAAGGGCAACCGGATGTCGAGCAGCAGCGCGTTTCCACCCATCGCGGTGTTCGTGGACGGCCAAGTGACCACGTACCTCGATCACCTGTCGCCCCAGGAGCGCAACTGGTCGACGTCGTTCGTCGCCTGCACCCGGCATTTCATCGGAGTAGCGACGGACGGAGGCACCCCGATCTGCACCGGCGAGCAGGGCAGGGACCTGAACCGCTACGCGACGGCGGCGCTGCTCTCGGCGCAGGAGCAGCGCGACGTCGACCTGAGCGAGGTGACGTCTGAGGCGGAGGAGCAGGGTGCGTTCGAGCTTCGGGAAAACTTCTGCAGGATAGACTCGACAGTGGAGGAAGCCAGGTGAAACCGACTGCACAGCTCAGCAAGGGAATGGAAAGCGGCAACACCGTGGTCGCCATCGGCGCCTACGACGCCTTCTCGGCGCGCATCGTCCAGAAGGCCGGGTTCGATGCCGTGTACGTGGGCAGCTACGCCACGGAGGCAGCCTCGCTCGGCAAGCCGGATCTGGCCCTGATGAGCAAGACCGACCGCCTTGCCATCGCCCGCAACATCGTCAAGGCCGTCGACGTGCCGGTCATCGTCGACGCGGAAGAGGGCTACGGCAACGCGATCAGCGTGATGGATACCGTGCGCGACTTCGAGGACACCGGCGCAGCCGGCATCCACCTCGACGACGAGGCGTTGCCGTCCAAGTGCCCGTTCCTGCCCGGCATCCCCCAGAACGAGCTGATCAGCACCGACGAGATGTGCGGCAAGGTGGAGGCCGCCGCGCGTGCCAAGACGGATCCCGACTTCAAGATCATCGTTCGGTCGGACGTCATCGGCACCGTGCCGCGGGAGGTGTACTACCGCGAGAACCGCATGGAAGAGGTGGTGCGGCGCAGCAAGGCCTACGCCGGCGCCGGGGCCGACGCCATCTTCGTGATGGCGCTGACCGACGACGAGGTCGACTACTTCGCCCGCGAGATCGACTCGCCGCTGGTCGGCATCTTCGCCACCGCCGAGCCGCTGCCCATCTCCAGCTTCGAGCGGGCCGGCTACCCGCTGGTGATCGGGTCGCTGGTCGGCATCTACGCTGCGGGCAAGGGCCTGATGCGGGCGATGCAGAAGCTGGCCAGGACCCGCGACTGGAACGCCATCAGCGACGAGATGATCGACGACGCCGAGTTCTTCGACATCGTCGACGTCGAACAATACCGGTCCTTCTACGAGGACTTCAGAATCCGCTGACGCATCGGGGAGCGACCATGGTACGCGGGATGTGGAACTACGCCATCAAGGCGCCGGACGTGGAGGCGACCACCCGCTTCTACGTCAAGCACATGGGAGCCGAGTTCCGGATGAGCGGCGTGGCCTTCGGCTGCCGCTACAACGTCGTCCGCATGGGCGACACGCGCGTGCTCATCTTCGACCGCGCTCCGTATGAGGAGGAACACGGCATGAACCTGCCCCCGGGGTTCCTGCACGTGGTCTACGAGGTGGACGACCACGAAGCCCACGTCGCGATGCTGCGGGCGGCCGGCGTGCGCTTTCTCATCGAGCCGCAGGAGATCGACACGGCCGTGGGCCGCCGCAAGATCGCCTTCTTCGAAGCCCCGGACGGGATTCGCACCGAGGTGATGGAGATTCTCGAAGACCGGGAGGAGGAAGCCCTGAACTCCGTCTGAGGGGGCACTCGGCTTGAGGGCAGCAGCGGGCTTCCCTCCAAACAGAAAGGGCGCGGCCATGACGGCCGCGCCCTGAGTGTCGGATCGACCTCGGAGTGCTATTGGAACTTGAGGTTGATCTCGTTCATGCGCTGCCGAACGATGTGGAGGTCGCCTCCCTCTTCCCAGCGCGCCATCCAGTCGTCGAACGCCGACATCGGCTTGGCACCGGTGATCAGCTCGACGAATAGCACGTTCATCTGGCCGTCGACGTCCAGCTTCCGCAACAGGTCATCGCCGTTCTCGTCCGTGATCGGGAAGAACCGGTTGGTGGGAACCCGGCGGATGCTGGCGTCGGAGTAGATGCCGTCCGGGTTCTTGTGGAAGTCTTCCAACATTTTCGCTTGGAGCGGGTTCTGCCAGTTCGCCCGGTGCGGCGTGTAGCTGTAGAGAGCACCCCAGAAGTAGCCGGCGCCGATCTGCTTGGAGGCGTCGGTTCCGAGGAACTCATCCTTGCGCTGCGGAAAACCGTACTCGTTGGTCTCCCAGTGCGTGCCTTCGATGCCCAGGTTGGTGAGCGTGTTGTACGCCTCATCCGTGTTCATCTTGTCCATGATCTGCATGATGAAGTGCAGGTCATCGGGGCGGGATTCCAGGTGCCGGCCGAAGCCGTAGGAGCCGCCGTGGAAGGGGTTCCAGACGTAGCGCGCCGGCCGCACGTCATCGAAGAAGCGCGGGAACGCGCCCATCTTGATGCGCGCCTCCGGCACCACCTTGCGGATCCAGTTGCCTTCGGTGCCGGGCAGGTCGTGCGAGTCCTCCCAGGAGCCGTAGCCGATCCACTCCTTGACGATGGTCTCGCCGTTGCGGAACAGGTTGACGTTGGTGGCCGAGTCGATGGTCGGGAACTCCGGATCGATATAGCCCTTCTCGAACCAGTCGTGCGCCAGCTCGTAGCCCAGTTTCATCTCCGGCTGGTTGAAGCCGTGCACCAGTTGGCCGTCACGGAGGTTCCAGCGCCACTGCGCCCAGCCGGTGCCGTCGAAGATCAGCGGGAAGCACTGCCAGGTCAGCCCCTTGGCCGGACAGGAGTACGGAAAATCATTCGGATTCGCCGCCTTGTAGGCCGCGAAGACCGCCTCGACCTCCTCGAACGTGCCCGGCGCGTCGTCGAAGCCCAGGCCCTCCAGCACGTCGATGCGCCAGGCGATGCCGTGCGGGAACTGGCCGCCGAACCAGACGTTCGGGATCTGCACCAGCTTGCCATCGCGGTGGAAGCGATCCCAGGTGCCTTGCTCGTTGAGGCCGACGACCTTCATCACGTCCACCAGCGCCTGGTAGATGCCCGGCATGTACTCCTGCACGTCGGACAGCTCGAAGCGGGCGGTGCCCTGCTTCATGATCTCCTCGTTCCACCACACGGGGAACACGTCCGGCATGTCGCCGGAGGCCAAGAGCAGGTTGAGCTTCTCGGTCACCTCGGCGTCGGCATCCACCCCTTCGGGCAGGATGGTCACCTTGCGGCCCAGGTCGCGCTCGATCCACGCCTCGACCGTGGTGAACACCTCGGTGCGCTCCTCCGGAATCTGGCGCAGGCCGAACCAGCGGATCTCCAGCGGTGCGCCTGCGGCTCCCTCGGCTTGGGCGGCGCCGAGCGCCAAGCCCGCGCTGCCGAGCAGCATCAGTGTGCTGAGTATGACGGTAAGCGATTTCCTCATCGTTTCTTTCTCCTTGGAAGAGTCTGCGTACCAGCCACGCAGGATACACCTCGCGGGGGTTGCTTTCCAGAGGGACGGCATCCTCACCCTTTCAGCGAGCCCAGGATGATGCCCTTGGCGAAGTAGCGCTGGATGAACGGATAGGTGCACAGGATCGGCACCGTCGACACCATCAGGATGGCGGCCTTGATCGTCTCCGGCGTGTACCGCCGGACCAGCTCCTCCTGGCGCTGGATCGCCTGCACGTCGGCTCCCAGCCCCGAATAGGCGAAGTTGCTCTCCAGCAGCACGCGGCGCAGCAGGATCTGCAGCACCTTGATCTTGGGGCTGGTGATGTAGAGCAGCGCGTCGAACCAGGAGTTCCAGTGCAGCACCATGGTCCACAGCGCCACGGTAGCGATGATCGGCATCGACACCGGCACGACGATGCGCGCGAAGACGGTCAGGTCGTTGGCGCCGTCGATGCGGGCGCTCTCCTCCAGCTCCTCCGGCAGCGACATCAGGTAGTTGCGGGCGATGATCAGCGTGAAGGGATCGACCAGGATCGGCAGCACCAGCGACCAGAGCGTGTTCACCAGTCCCAGGCTGCGTACCAGCAGGAAGGTCGGCACGAGGCCGCCTGAGAACAGCATCGTGATCAGCACGAAGATCGTCCAGAAGGTGCGCAGCGGCAGGTAGCGCTTGGCCAGCGGGTAGCCCATCATCATGGTCACCGATACGGTCAGGCCGGTGCCCACCGCGGTGCGCAGGATGGTCCAGAAATAGGCGTTGCCGATCGCCGGGGTCCGCAGGAGGCGGCCATAGGAGGCCAGGCTCATCGCTCCCGGCCGAGGGAACGCCTTGAAGCCGATCTTCATCGCCTCCTCGGCGGTGCTCAGCGACAGCGTGATCTGACGCATGAACGGGTAGAGGACCGTGAGGCAGAACAGCACCATCAGGATGGCGTTAGCGGTATCGAAGGTCTTTTCGCCCAGCGACTTCTGCAGCGCCATCGTCCGCTACCAGAGGCCGTAGCCGGTGACGCGCCGCACGATCCGGTCGACCGCCAGCACCAGCACGAGGGCGATCACGTTCTTGGTCAGCCCCACGGCGGTGCCGAACTCGAACTCGAATCCCTGCAGGCCGACCCGGTAGATGTAGGTGTCGATGATGTCGGCTATCTCATACACCAGGGCGTTGTAGAGGTTGAAGATCTGATCGAAGCCGGCGTTGAGGATCTGCGACATGCTCAGGATCAGCAGGATCGCGGTCACCGGCAGGATGCCGGGCAGGGTGATGCTGAGCGCGCGCCGCCAGCGGCTGGCGCCGTCGACCACCGCCGCCTCGTACAGCTCCGGATTGATGCTCGACATGGTGGCCAAGTAGATGATCGTGCCCCAGCCGATCTCCTTCCAGATGGCGCTGATGATCAGGATCGGAATGAACCAGGTCTGGCTGGTCAGGAGCACCGTAGGCTCCAGGTCCAGCAGGCGCACGATGAAACCGTACATCCCGCGTCGCGACAGCAGCTCGGTGATCAGGCCGGCCACCACCACCCAGGACAGGAAGTGGGGCAGGTAGGAGATGGTCTGCACCGTCCGCTTGAACTTGGTGTTGAAAATCTCGTTCATCAGCAGCGCCAGGATGATCGGCATCGGGAAGCCGAAGATGATGCGTAGCGCGCTGATCTCCACCGTGTTCCAGAACACGCGCGCCACGGCGTGTTGCTCGAACAGGCGGCGGAAGTGCGTGAGGCCGACCCAGGGGCTGGACAGGATGCCCTGGTGGACGTCGAAGTCCTTGAACGCCAGCACCACGCCGTAAATCGGGACGTAGCGGAAGACGACGAAGTAGGCGATTCCCGGCAGCATCAGCAGGATCAGGTACCGGTGGCGGTACATCTCCTTGACCAGGCTGGGCTTGCGGTACTGGAGCAGCTCGGTCGAGGCTGCGGTCGCGGCGTCGGATCGTTGAGCCATGCGGGGAACCTCCGTGAGTCTACCCTTTCAGCGCCCCGATCAGGGCGCCCTTGACGAAGTACCTCTGCATGAAGGGGTAGGCGAGCAGGATCGGCAGCGTCGACACCATCAGGATCGCTGCCTTGATCGTCTCCGGCGTGTACTCCCGCAGCAGCCGCTCTTGCGCCATCATCTGCGCCGCGGTCTCGGTGGTGCCGAGCCCGGCGTAGCTGAAGTCGCTCTCCAGCAGCACGCGGCGCAGCATCTGCTGCACCACCTTGATGCGCGGATCGGTGATGTAGATCAGCGCGTCGAACCACGCGTTCCAATGCGCGACGATCGTCCACAGCGCCACCACGGCGAATACCGGCTTGGCCATCGGCATGACGATGCGGAAGAACACCACCAGATCGCTGGCGCCATCGATGCGCGCGCTCTCCTCCAGGTCCTCGGGCAGGGTCATCAGGTAGGTGCGCATGACGATCAGGGCGAAAGCCGATACCAGCTCCGGCAGCACCAGGGCCCAGATGGTGTTGATCAGGCCCAGGCTGCGCACCAGCAGGAAGGTGGGGATCAGCCCGCCGGCGAAGAAGAAGGTCAACACCACAAACACCGTCCAGAAGCGCCGCAGCGGCAGGTACGGCTTGGCCAGCGGGTAGGCCATCATGCCGGTCACCAGCAGGGTGAGTGTGGTGCCGATGCTGGTGCGCGCGAGGGTCCAGAAGTAGGCGCGGCCGATCGCGTCGGTCTGGAAGATGCGCTCGTATGAGGCCAGGGTGACCTTCTGGAAGTTGGGGAGGATGTGCGCGCCGAACCTGAGCGCCTCCTCGGCGGTGCTGAGCGAGATGGTGATCTGCCGCATGAACGGCAGGAGAATGGAAACCGACAGCAGGATCAGGAACAGGTGGTTGGCGACGTCGAACACGCGGCCGCCGGCGCCGGTTCGGTACAGGGCGGGACTCTGCGAGGTGCGCTCGGGCATCGGCAGGAACCATAGCCGATGACGGCGCCCGCCACCTACACTTGGCGGTCATGACCGGCTTCTCGGTGTCGCCCGATGTCGGTGACTCGGGTTTCGACACGATCGAGCACGCCCTGCAGGCGGTACGGGAGCTGCCGCGGCCGTGGACCGATGACGTGGTCATCGAGATCGAGCCCACCGTCCATCGCCTCGCGCGGCCGGTCGAGCTCGGCCCGGACGACGGTGGTCAGGACGGTCACAAGCTCACCATCCGCTCACGGCCCGGCGGCGGGCGCGCGGTGCTCGACGGCACCCACCTCGTCGAGGATTGGCAGCCGGCCGGCCGCGGGCGCTGGCAGGCCTCGGTCGGGGACCGGCGCTTCGGCTCCCTGCTCGTGGATGGCGTCCGCTGCACGCAGGTTCGCTGGCCGGCTGAGGACTACGCACACGGGCTGGGATACGACCCGGACGCACCGCGCCGCCGCATGCGCATTCCGACCGGGGACCTGCCGCCGATCGCGGACCCCGGCGCGCTGCGGGTCTTCGTGTGGCCGGGGGGCGAGAGCGGCGAGTGGAACTGGTTCTCCGAGGTGGTCGCGGTCGCGGAGCTGGACCGTGCGGGCGGCACGCTGGCGCTGGCCCATGACACCCGCTATCCGCTGGGGCCCGGCACGCGGTTCTTCCTGCTGGGGGCGGTCGAGTTCCTGGAGCTTCCGGCCGCGGAGCGGCGCTACTTCCTGGATCGCGGCACGGGTGAGGTGCTGCTGGAACTCGACGGCGACATTGCCGGCCGCGAGGTCAGCGCCGCGGCCGTGTCCGGCCTGGTGGTCATCCGCGGCCGCGGGGACGGGACCGCAGTCAGCGACGTGCGCCTGGAGAACTTGGTGCTGCGCGGCTGCGATCGCCCGCACGAACTGACGACCCACCTCGACCTGTCACCCGAGGGACGGGCGGCACGAGAAGGCGAGGGCCCGCCGTCGGCTGCCGTGTATGTTGCGGGCGCCGAACGGGTCGCGGTGGTGGGTTGCGAGATCACGGCCACCGGTCTGCACGGCGTCCACATCGAGGGCGCCAACCGCGAGGTCACGGTGGCCGACTGCTGGCTGCACGACATCGGCCACACCGGCGTGCAGGCCGACGCGCCCAGGCTGACCCGCCGGTTCGCCAGCCGCGGCCATCGGATCGTCAACAACCTGATCCATCACACCGGGCGGTGCGTCGGACACGGCGCCGGCATCCAGCTCTCCGGCGCCGGGGAGTGCGTGGTGGCGCACAACCGCGTCCACCACACGCCGCGCTACGCGGTCAGCATCAAGGGCCCGCGGCCGGGCACGATCGTCGGCAGCCGCATCGACGGCGTGACGGTCACCCGCGAGAACGCCCACGAGTTCATCCACTCGCGCGACAACGTGGTCGAGTACAACGATCTGTCGCACGCCAACCTCGACTCGCAGGACACCGGCGTGTTCGAGTCCTGGGGGCCGGGCCTGGACAACGTGGTGCGCAACAACCGCGTGCGCGACAGCGAGATCCGGTTCTCCTTCGGCTTCGGGATCTATCTGGACGACGCCTCCAATCGCATGACCGTCGAGCGCAACCTCGTGCACGGCCTGCAGCGCAGCCGCGCGGCGGCGCGCGGCGAGCTCGGCCTGCTGCGCCATCCGATCTACTCCAAGGGGATCGGCAACGTCTTGCGCGACAACATCGTGGCCGACAACGGCTCGGCCGCGTGCTTCGGCTGCTTCGAGATGGCCGGCGAGCCCTGCCGCGACCTGGCGCTGGAGCGCAACGTCTTCGCCGACTGCGGACCGGCGGTCTACAGCTTCCAGAACTGGTCGGAAGACCGTTTCGCCGCTGCGGACCGCAACCTGTTCTTCGATCCTGACGGCTCCTATCTGGTGGACGGCGTACCGGGCGTCACCGACCTGGACGGCTGGCGTTCGCATCCTACCGGCCACGACCGGTCGTCGCTGACGGCCGATCCACGGTTCATGGATGCCCGGCATGGCGACTTCCGGCTGAGGCACGACTCGCCGGCGTGGGCGCTGGGCGTCGAGCCGATCGACCTGGCCGCCATCGGCCTGCAGCCCGAGCACCCGCTCACCGACCCGGACGATCCGATCGCGGCGGTGATCGTGGCGGCGGACGACGGCCGTCCGTTCGCGCGCCTCTGCGTCGGCGAAACCGTGCGGTTCGCCCTGACGGTCCGCAGCGAACGCGGATTCGTCCTCGATCCCGCATCCCTGGAGGTGTTCTGGAGCAGCAGCACGCCGCGCGTGGCGGCGGTGGACATCAGCGGCGCGGTCACGGCCAACACGCCCGGTGTATCGCGGATCACCGCGAGGACGTGCCGCGGGCGCGGGATGCATGGGGGCTGTGTCGATGTCGTGGTGTCCTGATCACCTGCGCGGCGCGTCATGAGGTCACCCGGTAGGTGTCGAGCACGCGGCGGTCGGGCTCGAAGCCGATGCCCGGGGCAGTGGGGATGGTGAAGGCCATGCCCGGGCCGACGGCCGGCGGGGTCAGGTTGAGCTCCTCCCGCAGCGGGTTGCAGGTGCGGTCCAGCTCCAGCAGGGGCTCGCGCGGAATGAGCGCAGGCGGGCAGGGGGCGATCATGGCCAGCACCTGCAGCGAGGCGGCGACGGCGATTCCCGTGCCCCAGACGTGGGGGATGCAACGCACGTGCGCGGCGTCGGCCAGGTCGGCGATCTTCAGCGTCTCCGTGATGCCGCCGGCCGCACAGCAGTCCGGCTGCACGATGTCGGCGGCTTCGTGGCGCAGGAGATCGGCGAAGCCCCAGCGCCCGAACTCCGCTTCGCCCGTGGATATGGGGATCGGCGACTCCCGCCGGAAGCGGCCCAGGCCGCGCAGGTCCTCCGGGATCAGGGGCTCCTCGAACCAGTCGATGCTCGCCGGATGTATGCGGCGCGCCACTTCCAGCGCCGCCGCCCGGTCGTAGGCGTGATTGGCGTCCACCATGATCCGCACCTCCGTACCCACGGCGTCGCGCACGGCGTTCACCACCGTGACGTCGTCCTCGACGCCGAACCCGATCTTGACCTTCAAGGCAGTGAACCCCGCTTCGACGTAGCGCAGGGCCTCCTCCACGAGCGCAGGTGCCTGGCCGGTCAGGCCGCCGGCGGCGCGCTTGCGGTAGAAGCCGGTGGCGTAGGCGGCGACCTGGCTGCGGAAGGTGCGCCCGGCCAACCGGTGGCACGGCACCCCGAAGTGCTTCCCGGCCAGGTCCCACAGTGCGATGTCCACGGCGCTGAGCGCCTCCAGGGCGGTCCCTTTGCGGCCGTGGTCGCGCATCGCGGTATAGAGCTCCAGCCACCGCGTCTCGCGGTCCAGGGCGTCGCGCCCCAGCAGCAGCGGGGCGTACACTTCGTCGATCAGCGCCGCGTTGGTCGCGGGAGGACCGAACGCCTCACCGTACCCGACGGTGCCGTCGGCGGTCTCGATCTCCACCACCAGGGCGCGGCGGCGCAGGAACCAGCCCTGCGAGTAGGCGAACACCTCGCCGTCCGGCAGGTCGACGCTCAGGATGGTCGGGCGCACGTGGGCGATCTTCATGCCCGGAGCATATAGTGAACGGCATGGCCAAGATCGTGATCATCGGCGCGGGCAGCGGCTTCGGCAGCCGGCTGTCCATCGACATCCTGGCGCGCACGAGCCTCGCCGACTCCACCATCGCGCTGTGCGACATCCACGAGGGGCGGCTCGCTCAGGTGCGCGACTACGTGCAGCGCGCGATCGACGCGCACGGACTGCCCGGCACCGTGGTGGCCGGTACCGACCGCGAGGAGCTGCTGCCGGACGCCGACTGCGTGGTGACGGCGGTCTCCATCGGCGGCCCGGCGTATTGGGGCGAGCCCTACCGGTCGGAGGTGGAGATCCCGCTCTCCTACGGGATCGTGCAGACCGTGGCCGACACGGTCGGCGTGGGCGGGGTCTTCCGCTTCCTGCGAACGGCGCCCGAGCACCTGCAGTTCGCGCGCGACATGGAGCGCCTGTGTCCTGACGCCCTCATGCTCAACTACACCAACCCCATGTGCATGCTCACCTGGCTGCACTCGGTCGGTTCCTCGATCCAGAACGCGGGCCTGTGCCACAGCGTGCAGGGCACCACCAGGAAGCTGGCCGGCGCGTTGGGGGTGGACTACGACCGGGTGAGCTACCTGGTGGCGGGCATCAACCACCAAGCGTGGGTGCTGAGACTGCGCCATGGCAAGGAGGACCTGTATCCCGGGTGGGAACGCCGAAACCGGCAACCATTGACTCCAGGGACGAAGAAGGGCCTACCTGCCCACAAGTAACCACACAGGAGGCAGGTAGGCCATGAAGAGTCAAGAAGTTGTACCCAGCGCGGAGCGGATCGTCAAGGAGCTGTCGAGACGGGTGAACGCGGGCCAGATCGGCCTGCAGGACGCCGAGCAGAGGATCGTGGAGTTCGTGAACTGGGTGGGAGATCTGATGGTCCAGGAGGTGGTCGAAGGCGTCGAGGAGCCCACACGGGCGAACCGGATCATGGTGGACGGCGAGCCGGCGGTGTTCGAGCAGGTGCGCAACCTGCGGTTCATCAACCGGTTCGGTGAGTACGTGGTACGAGCGCGGCGGTGCTACAAGTTGCTCAACCAGCCCGGCAGCTTCGCGCCGCTGGACGCGAAGCTGGGCATCGAGGGGTGCTTCGGGTTCTCGCCGCTGATGACGATGCTGATCTGCCTGCTGGGAGCCGACGAGTCCTACGAACGCTCAGCGACCAAGCTGGAGGCGCTGCTGGGGTATGCGGTGAGCTCCACGGCGGTGCAGCGCACCACCGAGAAGACCGGCGAGCGCATACCCGACGATCCGGCCGAACTGATCGATGCGGCACGGCATGGGCAGCCATGCCCGTTGATGGTGGTCGAAGTGGACGGCACCACGAGCCCGCAAATATCACCACTGCCGGGAGTAACGGGCCGCGAGAGCCTGCGCGCACAGACCTGCTTCAAGGAATGCAATCTGGTGGTGATCGAGAAGCGGGACGGCAAGAAGATCACCGACCGTTGGACCGGAGCCCGCTACGGGCCGCGCAAGGACTTCGAGCCGTACGCCGCGCAGGCAGGCATGCAGATGGGCTTCCTGGACGCCGAGCAGACGCTGTTCATCGCCGACGGGGCGCACCACAACTGGGAGCTTGCGATGACGCACTTTCCGCGGGCCGTGCAGATCCTGGACTACTACCATGCGGCTGAGCATCTGGCTGAGTTCTGCCGCCTGCTGCCGGCCTCGGATCGCGACAAGCAGTTACGGAAGTGGACGAACCTCCTGTACAACGGCGAGCCGCTTCAGCTGATCGTCGAGCTGCAGAGCGTGGTGTGGAAGCTCTCCGACACCGACGCTGGGTGCAAGCACATCAATTACTTTCAGAACAACCAGGAACGTATGGACTACGGCCGCTACCGGGCTGCCAACTGGCCGATCGGCAGCGGCTCGGTGGAGGGACAGTGCAAGTTCGTCGTCGGCCGACGCTTCAAGGGCAACGGGATGCGCTGGAGGCCGCACGACAACGAATGCGTGCTGCGCACCCGCCTCGCCGTGCTCAACGGTGACCTGGAACGCTACTTCCAGCCGCGCCCGGAGGTCTGGAACGAGGCCGCATGACCATGTCAACCCCTATTGCCGGTTTTGGCATTGCCACCCCTGTATCCCCGGCTGCGCGCCATGCTCGATACGGACGAGGCCTTCGCAGACGATCGGGTGCGCGCCGAGATGATGCGCCAGTTCGGCTACTTCGTGACCGAGAGCACGCCGCACAACTCCGAATACCTGCCGTACTTCAACCGCACTCAGGAGTTGCGCGACCATTACGGCATCGCCAGCCGCGCCCCCATCCCGATGGAGAACACGCGGGTGCGGGACTGGATGAAGGACTCCGGCGCGGAGCAGGACGGTGACGGGGACGTGCCGCCGCTGGCCGCCTCGCACGAATATGCCGCGATGATCATCGAAGCGCGCCTCACCGGGAGGCCATTCGCCTTCAACGGCAACGTGATGAACCACGGCTCGATCACCAATCTCCCCAACCGCTGCTGTGTCGAGGTGCCGTGCCTGGCCGATGGCGAGGGTATCCATCCCACCTTCGTAGGCCCGCTGCCGGCGCAATGCGCGGCCCTGAACATGAGCAACATCGCGGTGCAGGAGCTGGCCGTGCAGGCGGTGCTGGAGCGCGACCGGGAGGCCGCCTTCCACGCCTGCGCCCTCGATCCGCTGACCGCCGCCGTGGTCCCGCTGCCCAGGATCAGGGAGATGTTCGACGAACTGTGGGCGGCGGAGGGCGACCGCCTGGCCTACTACGCGTAGCGACGCGCATAGCTCACGAGCCCGAGCAGTCGCAAGCCCGGCGTAGGCAATTCATGGTATCAGCCCCGAAGACGTGCTATCATGGATCAGCGTGCACTATCGAGACGTCATCACCATCGAACCCGGAAAGCGCGGGGGCAAACCATGTATCCGCGGGCTTCGCATTACCGTCTACGACGTTCTCGAATACCTCGCGTCAGGCATGTCCGAAGCGGAGATACTCGCAGATTTCCCGGACCTGACGTCCGCCGACATCCACGCTTGTCTGTCGTTCGCCGCTGATCGTGAACGAAGATTCGTTTCCGTGCCACCTGAGTGAGATTGCTGTTTGACCAGAATCTTTCTCCGCGCCTGCCGGAGGGATTGGCAGAGGTATTTCCAGGATCCGTACACGTCCGGGACGTCGGGCTGACCGCAGCGAATGATGCTGAAGTGTGGAAGTATGCCCTGACACATGGCTTTACGATCATCTCCAAGGACTCCGACTTCCATCAGCTGAGTTTTCTGCACGGACATCCACCGAGAGTCGTGTGGATACGCAGGGGCAACTGCTCGACTGATGAGATTGCTTTGATGCTTGCCGGATTCTCTGCGCAGTTGATCGATTTCGAGTCAGATACTATCGCGTCCTATCTGGCTGTTTCATAGGTGCTCGGAAGAGGTGATACGCTACACTTGGATCTTGAGGCGCTGTCGAATGTGGGACACCAAGACATCGCGATGGAACACGTCGCGAGAACCGCCTCATGGTAAGGAGCACGCCAATGCCTGAGGACGGCATCGACCTGTACGTATCGCCCGCCGGTGACGACGCTTGGAGCGGCCGCCATCCCGATCCGACCGGGGACGGCGGCGACGGACCGTTCGCGACCCTGGAGGCGGCGCGCGATGCGCTGCGGGAGCGGCGTCGGTCCGGGGCGACCGGCGGCGCGACGGTGTGGCTGCGCGGCTGGAGCTACCAGCGGGAAGCCACCTTCGAGCTGGGAGCCGAGGACGGCGGCAGCGAGGATGCGCCGGTCGTCTACCGCGCGTTCCCGGGCGAGGAGGTGCGGCTGATCGGCGGACGTACCGTGTCGGGGTTCCGGCCGATCGCCGAGTCGGGCGCCACCGCGAAGGCGCGGCAGCGCCTGTCGCCGGCAGCAACAGGCCACGTGCTGGTGGCGGACCTGCGCGCGCAGGGCATCAGCGACTACGGCACCCTCGATCCGGTGGGTATCGGGCGCGGCCGCCGGCCGACCGCCCTGGAGGTGTTCCATGACGACCGCCGTATGACCCTGGCGCGCTGGCCCACTCACTCCTTCGTGAACATCGCGCGGGTCGACGTGCCGGGGCGCAGCGGCACCGACGACGTGCCCTGGGACGCCAGCAGCGGCGAGCCCAACCGCAGCTTCGAGTACTTCGGCGACCGGCCGCGCGGCTGGCGGGAACCGGCCGAGGCGCTGGTGCACGGCTACTGGACCTACGACTGGGCCGACTCCTACCAGCGCATCGAGTCCATCGACCTCGACGCCCGGCTGGTCACCACCGACCAGCCCGGCGCCTACGGCTACACCACCGGGCAGCGCTACTACTTCCTGAACGTGCTGGAGGAGCTGGATTCTCCGGGCGAGTGGTACCTGGACCGGCAGGCCGGGCTCCTGTACTTCTGGCCGCCGGGCGATCCGTCACCGCAGGAGGTCGCGGTCACGGTGTCGATCCTGTCGGAGCCTGTGGTCGCCCTCCGCGGCGCCTCCCACGTGCATCTCCGCGACATCACTGTCGAGTGCTGCCGCGGCGACGCCATCAGCATCACCGGCGGCCAGGCCGCGAACGTCTGCTGCTGCGAGATCCGCAACACCGGCGAGTACGGCATCAAAGTGGAGGACGGCAGCGGCCATCGCATCGAACGGTGCCGGATCCACCACACCGGAGCCGGCGGTGTGCAGCTCTCCGGCGGCGACCGCCGCACACTGCAGCCGGCCGGCCACGTGGTCGAGAACTGCGACATCCACCACTTCAGCCGTCTGCTGCTCACCTATACGCCGGGGGTCGATCTGCACGGCGTCGGCCACCGGGTGGCGCACAACCACCTGCACGATGCGCCGCATACCGCGGTGCTGCTGCACGGCAACGACCACGTGGTGGAGCTCAACGAGATCGACCACTGCTGCACCCAGACCGGCGACGCCGGCGCCTTCTACATGGGGCGCGACTGGACCGAGCGCGGCAACGTGGTGCGGCACAACTTCTTTCACGACCTGGGCATCTTCGGCTACGGCCGCCACGGGGTGCGGGCGGTCTATCTGGACGACTGCGCCAGCGGCACGACGATATTCGGCAACGTCTTCCTGCGTTGCACCCGCGCCGTGCTGATCGGCGGCGGCCGCGATAACCGGGTAGAGAACAACCTGTTCGTGCACTGCGAACCGGCCATCCAGCTCGACGGCCGCGGCCAGTGCCTGACCGAGCAGTGGCGGGAAATGGTCTACGACACCATGCGGCCGCGGCTCGAAGAGATGAACCACCGCGAAGCGCCCTACGCCGAGCGGTACCCGCAGTTGGCCGAGCTGGACGCCGTGTACGAGGCAGGCGACGGCTTCCAGCCCACCGGTAACGTCATCGTCAACAACCTGTGCTACGGCGGCCGCTGGCTGCTCACCCTGCGTGACGTCGACCCGCACCTGCTGCCGGACGACGGCAACCTGATCGGCGTCGACCCCGGCTTCGCAGACGAGCCCAACGACGACCTGCGGCTGGCGACAGGATCCCTCGCCTACGAGGCCGGCATGCAGGTGATCCCGTTCCACCGCATCGGCCCCGCCGACGAAATCGGCCCGAGCACGTAGAGTGCGAATCGATGACTGCGTACTTCGCCGCTGAGCTCGAATTGCTTATGTCGGACCTGGAGTCCGACTTGGTGGAGCGTACGGAAGGCGCCGCCGACGGCAGGAAGATTCGCCGAAATATCTGTGCATTCGCGAATGATCTGCCGGGAAACGGGAGACCGGGAGTCGTGCTTGTTGGCGTGCGGGATGACGGGTCATGCGCATCCATTTCGATCGATGACGAGTTGCTCACACGGCTGGCGAACATCCATGGGGAGGGCGACATCCTGCCATTGCCGTCGATGACCGTGCAGAAACGAGTGTTGCTCGGCTGCGCTGTCGCTGTAGTGACCGTCGAGCCTTCTCTGGATACTCCGGTCCGGTTCAAAGGCCGCGTGTGGGTCCGGGTCGGGCCGTCCGTTCGCGAAGGGTCCGTGGAAGACGAGCGTCTGCTTGGCGAACGGCGTCGCGCTGCCGATCTGCCGTTCGACATGAGGCCGGCTAATGGGACAGCCCTTGACGACCTCGATTTGGACTTCGCACGCAACCACTACCTGCCGAACGCGATCGCTCCCGAGGTCCTGGAACGGAATGAAAGATCCCCCGAGCACCAACTGCGTTCGCTGCGGCTGATTCAGTCGGGAATCCCCACATGGGGTGCACTCCTCGCGTTGGGCAAGGACCCTCAGGCATTGCTGCCCGGCGCATATGTCCAATTCCTGCGCATCGACGGCGCTGAGATCACGGATCCGATCAGGCACCAGAAGCACCTCACCGGCCGATTGGATGATGTGGTTCGCCGGCTCGATGAGCTCTTCGAGCTGAACATATCGGTTCGAACTCAGGTCGCTGGGGAGCCGCGCGAGGTGCGCCGGCCTGACTATCCTGTTGATGCACTGCGCCAATTCGCTCACAACGCGGTCATGCATCGCAGCTATGAGGGGACCAATACCCCGGTGCGCATTCACTGGTTCACTGACCGCGTGGAAATCATCAGTCCTGGTGGTCTGTACGGCAGGATCACGCCCGAGAATTTTGGCACCGGCGACACCGATTATTGCAATCCGCTACTGGCCGAGGTCATGTACAATCTCGGGTTTGCTCAGAGGTTCGGACTGGGTGTCCCACTCGCACGGGAGGCGCTTTCTGCGAACGGCAACCCCGAGCCGGAATTCCGATTCGAGAACGCGCTGGTTGCCGTCACCGTGGGGGCAGCGCCGTGAGGAGCATCGCCGTATTCAACAACAAGGGAGGAGTTGGGAAGACATCGCTCGTCTATCACCTCGCATGGATGTACGCCAACTTGGACTACAACGTCGTAGTGGCCGATCTCGACCCGCAGGCGAACCTCACCAGCATGTTTCTGGAAGACGAGGAGCTGGAGCAACTCTGGGCTGACGATCGCACCGATGGAACGATCTATTCGTCACTGCGGCCTCTCCTCGGAGGAACCGGAGACGTAGCGAGGCCGCTTGTCGCACAGCCGTCATCGGGTATCGCACTGGTTCCAGGCGACATGCTGTTGTCAAACGCCGAAGACGAGCTGGGAAGCAATTGGCCGGACTGCCTGGACGCGAAACCCCGTGCGTTCCGTGTACTATCAGCGATCTGGCGGGTGCTGCGCATGGCGGCGGATGAAAGTGGAGCAGACCTCGTTCTCTTGGATGTGGGGCCCAATATCGGAGCGCTCAATCGAGCCGCTTTGGTCGCCGCGGACTATGTGGTAGTGCCGTTGGCGCCTGATCTGTACTCCCTACAGGGGCTTCGCAATCTCGGTCCGACGCTGAGTCGGTGGCGACGTGGGTGGTCGGAGCGGCGGGAACGCAACCCCCTGAACGACCTCGTTCTGCCGGAGGGCGGCATGCAACCGATCGGCTACGTGGTGCTTCAGCACGCTGTTCGCTTGAACCGACCAGTCAAGGCATACGAACGCTGGATGGACCGCATTCCGGGCGCGTACCGTAACTCGGTCGTTGGCGATACCGAGTGGCCCTGCCCACCCATGGAGGAGGACC
Source organism: Spirochaetia bacterium (assembly GCA_965262795.1). Lineage (GTDB taxonomy): Bacteria > Spirochaetota > Spirochaetia > SZUA-6 > Bin103 > CATQHW01. Next base: position 5,732,936 of record OZ253561.1, read on the forward strand.
CTCATTGCCTCGCAACTCTGAGACACGTTCGTAGCCTCATGCCCCTTGCACAAGAGGCACGCAAGCCGATGTTCGCCCTGAAGCCGGCCGACGGTGCGATCGGTGGCCACGTCAATGCCGTGCGGGGCTGCTACCGTGACTTTCGGGCGCTCGCACGCGAGGTGGCGCGCCGATGTGCAGTCAGGGCGTCGGAAACATGAATGGGATTGAGGACTGATCCATGGCACTGCACAAGTCCCAGTTCTACTCGTCACCGTGGCAAGCTGCGACGAGCTGCGCGGCGGCATGGACGCATCGCAGTACAAGACTATGTGCTGACGCTGCAGTTCATGAAGTACGTTGAGGAGGGATAGGATGCGCGTACCAAAGCCTCGGTACAGCAAAGAGGAGTTCGCCCGCCGCGGCGACGAGATTTACGACCAAGAGATAGGTCCCCATATCGGTCCTGACGACGAGGGCAAGTTCGTCGTCATCGACATCGAGACGGGAGCCTATGAGATCGATCATGACGAATTGGCTGCATCCGACCGGCTTCTGTCCCGCGTACTTGACGCGCAGATGTGGACGATGCGTGTCGGGTCCCGATATGCTCGACGCGTTGGATCTCGGGCGATGCTGGGTGACGGCAGTGACAGCGTATTCGACATCTCCGAGACCGCGGTGACATGGGATGGCACGTCGAGACGCATTGCCGTGGACGAGGTAGAGTGTGATCCTCTTGTTGGGATGTCTCTGCTATACGGCTTCGAGTTGACCGTTCAGGTCGCAGATGGTGGCCAAGTGGTTATACGTCCCCTGCAGTAGCCCAGCCGGGAGAGCGTCCCAAGGAAGCGTTACGCGGTGATGAGCTCAAGCTATACGGCGTCGAACACGCCTCCAAACAGGCCGTCCGGATTGCATGCCACGGGTACTGTGCGGCTGATCGCGTCCCTGTTGATCGGGCCGTAGATGTGCGGGTATTTCTCCCTGCCACCCTGCTCGTAGCGGGTCTCGGGTTGCAGCCTGGTCGGCATGATTTCCAACAGGAGCAGATCGCTTCTGCCGCGGAGATTGTAGTCGGCGACCCTTTCGAGCTGTTGAAGCTCGGAGCAGTGGATGAACCAGTCCTTCCGGTACCGGTCGGGCACGTACGTGGGCATGTCCGCCTGCGCGTCCCATTCGCCGTGTATCGCGATGTGGTAAATCATCTCACGCCCCTACACGTTGAACTTTACGTCGATCACGTCGCCGGCCGCGATGCGATAGCCGCGGTCCACCACGCGCAGCAGGCCCTTGGTCTTGGCCTCCTGCGGCGTGCGGAACCGGTCCAGCTCGCCGGCGTTGAACACCTCGGCCCGGATGAAGCCGCGTTCGAGGTCGCTGTGGATCTGCCCGGCGGCCTCGGCGATGGCGGCGCCGCCGCTCACGTCCCACACCCGCGCCTCGGTCTTGCTGGCCGTGTAGAAGAAGAGCCGCCCGAGCGCCCCATGCAGGTCGCGAATGTGGCCGTGGAGTTCCACCTCCGGTGGTGCGCCGTCGATCACCACACCCGGTCTGAGCGTCGATAGGTTGAGCCCTCGCAGGTGCTGGCGGTCCTCGTCGCCGAACGGCTCCCCGTTGAGCGGGCGCTCCTCTTCGAGGACGGCCAAGGCGCGGTCGAGCAGGCCGTCATGAGCTGGATCGGCATGGAGATTGCGTTCCAGGATCTCGGTGTCTTCGAGCATCCAGTCGAGCTGCTCGTCGGCGGTGATCATGAAGCATTCGGCGCGATGGCGCCGCTCCTGCTCGAAGCTCACGGAGAAGTAGACGCGCTTGGCCGACCGGTAGCGTTCGGCCAGCGCGTCGACGGTCGCGTCGCGGAGCTGGAACCGGCCTCTCAGGTCGGCTCCCTGTACATAGATCTTCATCGTCTGCGGAATCTCTCTTGCTGGGTGTTGTGGGTGAGGACTCAGTGGAGACGCCGGGCGGGCCGCTCCACCAGCCAGTCCTCGAGGGTCGCCACGCGCGCCGCGTGTTTGCGGCTCCTGGCGAGGAACCCGACGCCCATGTGCAGCATCGGGTCCTGATCGGTCGGTTGATAGCGCAGATCGATCGCCCAGCGCACGTGGTTCGAGCGGTTGGGCGTCGACGAGTGGATGCAGCGATCGTTGAACAGGATCGCGTCTCCCTTCTTCACCGGCAGCGGCACCGGCGTGTGCTCGGCGGTGAGGTGCTCGGCGTCCGTCTTCAGGTAGCCGGTGCCGGTCACCGTCTCGCGATGCCACGGCAGCAGCCGCTGCCGATGGGTCCGCGGCATGATGTGCAGGCATCCGTTCTCCAGGTCGGCATCGACGAGCGGCACCCACACGGTGATCACCGGGTTGGAGCTGGCTCCGGGCCAGTACGACTTGTCCTGATGCCACGGCACGGCGCCGGCGGCGACCTTCGGGACCTTGGGCCGCGTGTTGTACACGGGATTCGCAAAGATCTCGCTGCCGATCAACGACTCGACTGCGTCGAGGATCCGGGGGTTGGCCATCAGCTCGAAGTAGCCGGGATCGCGATCCCGCCAGCTTCGCCCGTACTCCAGGAACTCCTCGTCGGTCTTGCCGTCGAACAGCTCCGCGAGGCGGGTCTCGAACGGACTGTCGCGGCGCAGGTCGTCCACCAGACCGCGTTCCAGGAGTTCGGCCGCGATTGCGTCGACCTTCCGGCACATCGCTTTACGGGCCGGCCGCAGGTCGGCGTCGCTGAGCAGGTGCTCCACCACCAGGTAGCCCTGGCGCTGGTAGAAGTCGGTCTGCTCGGCGGTCAGGCTTCCTGGCATATTCTGTCGTTCATTGTCTCCAGGTCGCTACGATCCCGGCAGCGGAAGTATACCCTTGGTGGCAGATTCCTGGCATCTTCATCGGCATGAGCGGCTCCCCGGCCTTGGAAGCGCAGCTACGCGACGGAAGCACGCTGGCCATCGAGATCGCCGAGCCGCCTATCGACCGCTCCTGCGACTGGAACCGGCTCTGCTGGTGGCCGCTGATCCGAGAGGAGATGATGGAGGGGAAGCTGAACCGGTGGCTGCACGCCCCGCACTTCATCGGCCGCATCGACGGCCAGGTCGCAGGCACGATGTGCTACTACGCGCCGGAGGACACCCGCGACGTCGGCGCGCTGCAGTTCGTCTCCACCGAGGAGAACTTCCGCCGCCGGGGCGTGGGTTCGGCGCTGGTGGGAGCGCTCATCGGTCACTTCACCGCACAGGGAGGCCGGGCGCTCTACCTGTGCACGACCAACCCCGTGGCCGGGCACCTGTATGAGAGCCACGGCTTCCGCTATCACGTCGGCGACGGCATGCGTTTCCTCGCGCCCGGCGCGGCCGACTTCGACCGGCGCTGGTTCGCCGGCGGCGCCACGGCCATCCGCGACGCGCACTGGGGCGACTTGGCCCGGCTGTGCGTCCTGTACAACCACCCCGAACCGCCGTGGCTGATCAAGGACGCGCTGTCGGCATCGTTCCGCGATACCCGGTACGAGAGTCACTTCACCCGGGTGCTGCGCGCGACCGAGGGCGGCAACGGCGCGTTCCTGGTGCTGGAGGCGAGCGGTTCCCGCGCCGTCGGAGCGGTCGCGTTCCGTCGGATCGACTCTTTCTGCGAGCAGCACGTCGCGGAGCTGAGTTTCCGCATCGGCCGCACGCATTTCGACCGTACGGCCGATCTGCTGGACGCCGCCGCCGAGCGCGCCGCCGCGCTCGGCATCGGGCAGTTGGCGCTGATGGTCGCCGCCGAGGACGGCGAGCAGCGCGGCCTGGCGGAGTCGGCTGGATTCGCCGAAGGCGCACGGTGGCCGCGGCGGCTGCGCTCCGGCGGCAGGTTCACCGACCTGCTGATCATGCTGCGCGAGCTGACGCCGCCGGCGGCCCCGAGCAAGCCGCGGGAGTCGTTCTACGGCGAGCGGAAACCCTGGCAGGCGGAGCGCGTCCAGTCGGTACCCATCACTGGTAACGATGGGCCGCGATGAACTCCCAGTCCAGCGTGACGCCGAGCCCCGGCCCTGCCGGCACCGCGACCATGCCGTCGGCGTCGATGGGGATGCGCTCCCGGGTCGTCCGCCAGCGCAGCGGCGAGGAGCTGGTCGAGTACTCCAGCACCTCGGTGTCGCGGTGGGTGGCCAGGAAGTGCAGGTTGGCGGCGATCTCGATGTTGGTCTTGTAGCCGTGCGTGATCACCCGCTTGCCGCGCTCGGCCGCCGCGTCGGCGATGCGCCTGATGTGGGTGAAGCCGCCGACCATGGTGATGTCGGGCTGGCAGATGTCGGCCTTGCCGCGGTCCATCGCCTCGATGAACTCGTCCACGTGCGTGAGGCCCAGGTCGCCGACGCCGAGCGGCAGGCCGCGGCCGGCCATCCGCGCGTGGCCGTCCATGTCGTCGAGCGGTAGCGGCGCCTCCAGGAACCAGATGTCGACATCCAGCAGCACGGGCAGCAGGCGCAGCCCCTCGTCGGCCGTGCGATAGGAGAGGGCGGCATCGACGATCAGCTTGGCCTCCGGGCCGGCCTCCGCCCGCGCCGCCTGCAGCAATCGAGCGGTGTCGTCCAGATCGTCCATCCACCACGGGTCGGCCGCGAACTTGAAGTTGCGCAGGCCCAGGTCGCGCGCCGCGGCGATCTGCGCGCGCACTGCCGCAGGCTCCCGCGCCATGGGATAGATGGTGCCGTACGCCTCGATGCGCTCGCGGCGGCGTCCGCCGAGCAGCTCCGAGATCGGCTTCCCGGCCGCCTGTCCGGCGATGTCCCAGAGCGCAAGGTCGATGCCGCCGATGGCGTGCATCATCAGGCCGCGGCGGCCCACGTAGTCGGTGGCGTCGTACATGAGCTGCCAGAGCCGCTCGGGATCGGTCGGATCCTGCCCGATCAGCAGCTCACGCAACCCGCGTGCATGGTTGTGGGCGGCGCGCGAGCGCACGATGCCCTGAATGGCGGCCGGCAGCGATTCCACCTCGCCTATGCCGGTGAGCCCCTCGTCCGTGCGCACGACGATCAGGCAGTCGTCGTAGGAGCCGTCGAACAGGCCGATGTTGGGATCCTCGATGCGGATATGCAGCGCATCGACGTCGATGATCTTCATGTTCAGCGCGCTCCTTGCGGTTCATCGATCGCGGCCGCCTGGATTCCCGGGGCGCCCGCGGCAAGCGTGCGGCCGTTCCAGGTCAGGTGCGAGGCAGCAAGCGCGGCACACCCGATCGGTCGGCCGTCGCGCAGCCGCACCACGGCGGCTCGTCCGGCGATCTCCAGTACGGACTCGCCGCAGTCTACGGTACCGATGTCCGGCCCGTCGCCGAACAGCACCAGGTCGCACCGGTCGCCGCGGGTGATGCTGACCGCCTGCAGGTCGTTCCGGTCGCCGATGGCATCCAGGCGCGGCTGCGGCTGATCGCGGTCCGCCGCGGCCAGCACGGCCAGGCCCCGGAAGCGCTTCGTCGGGGCGGCGGTGGCGACCACCACGCGGTACGCGGGGATCTCCGGCCAGTGGGTGCCCCAGCCGCTGGCGGCCGCGGTCTGCGGCTCGCTGCCCAGGGCCAGCAGGTGCAGGGCGTTGCGCTCGGTGCGGGCGACCACCGCCTGCCCGTCGACGACCGGAGCGCCGAGCAGGGTGAAGTTGCGCTCCGCCGGCAGCGCGGACGCAAGCTCCACCTCGTCGTACAGCACGCACACGTCGGGCCGCAGGAACAGCAGGTGGCGCACCACGCGGCGCGCCTCGCCGTACACCGGGGTCAGATCGAAGATGGCCCAGTCGACGCCTCCGTCGGCGCCGGGGCAGGTGGACCCGGATGAGGAGGCGAAGTCGACCACCCGGACGGGAAACGATCCGGTGCCGCCGAGCTGGCTGCGCTGACCGAAGGTGACGGTGCTGTGGCAGAACGTCTCGTGATACTGGTCGGAGGCGGGGTCGCTGTAGCCGATCATGCCCGGATCGGGGACCAGCGCCTCGCCCCCGAACTCGAAGATGATGCTGCCGCGGTCCTTGTGCCCGTGACCGGTCGCCTGGCGGAGGGCGTTCAGGCACAGCAGCGTGTCGCCGGGCCGCCAGCCGGTGCGGAAGAAGGCCATCGGCTGGTCGCGGTAGACGTGCGCGGGCTCAAGCTCCGGCTCCGCCGCAGCCGGCTCGTCGGGCAGATTGATCAGGCAGGTCAGCGTTTCGGGCGGCGAATCCGCGAACGATTCCTGCCAGAACAGCCCGGCGACCGGGTCGCCCAGGGCGCCGGCGAAGAACGCGCAGACCTCGCCCGACACCCAGCCATACTCGCTGCCGTCCGACAGTCCCAGGAAATGCGGGCGATGCTCCCACACCGGACTGTCCCAGGTTGAGCGCACGTGCTGGATGTAGCGCATGACGCTGCGGGCGGAGCGGGGAAGAGTCTCGTCGATGCCCGCGCCGGTGCAGGCGGCGATGATCGGCTGCGCCTCCACCAGCTCCAGCAGGGTGCCGACGCCGTACCCCGGCCCCTCACCGCACACTCCCTCGTCGTTCCACGGCCGGCGCGCGAACTCGGCCAGGAACTGCTGCGTCCACGCGAACAGCCGCTCGTAGACCGGATCGCGGCCGCGCAGGAACGCGGTCATCATCAACAGCGGCAGGGCGAACAGGATCCCCTGGTTCATGGCTACGTAATAGTCGCGGCGCTGCTGCAGCTTGTCGGCCAGCATGTAGACGCCGCAGCGCGCGAAGGCCTCCTCAATCGCGGCGCGTTCGCGATCGTCCAGCGCGTGGTAGACCATGTCGTATGCCACCACCACTCCGAAGGCGACGTCGGCCACCATGAAGGGATGGTTCATGTAGCCGGCGAAGCCGCGGGGATGCCAGCCGGTGAAACTGTCCCAATACCAGAGGCGGTCGCCGACGTTGGGACGTGACACGCAGCCGCCGTGGTCGCCGCGCCAGTCCAGGGCTTGGGCGGCGCGCAGCAGCCAGCGCCGTACCGCGACCGCGTAGCGGGCTTCGCCGGTGAGCAGATGGGTGAGGGCGACCGTGGGCGCGAACAGCCGCATGCCGCCGCCCATCACGCCCTTGGGCTGGCCGATGCCGCCCCCGTACGGCGTGCCGTAGTAGTTGCGGTCTACCAGGTCGGTGGCGAGCGCCCGGTCCGCCTCCGCGCGGATGCGGGCGAACAGCGCGGCGGCCGGGCCGGCGGCGACCCGCTCGCGCAGGGCGGGGAGGGCGTCGCGGCCGACCAGGAAACCGAACGGCAGGCCGTCGCGCAGCGGGTCGCCGATCGGGGTGGTGGACTCGGCCGGCTCGTGGTAGGGGACGCGGCGGACGGTCCGCCGGGCGGTCGGGACGGCGTCCGGGTGGTTGTCGTGCGCCCGCACCAGGCGGGCATCGACCTCGTTGAGCGGCTGCCGATCGAGGTCGGAGTCGCGCCGCAGCAGGATCCAGAACAGGCCCACCAGGACCTCGCGCGACTGCACGCGCCGACCCGGGACCTCGCGGATTTGGATGTCGATGTGGTGCAGGTGCCGTGCCCGGTCCAGCGTCGCGCCGATGGTGCGCCAGATCTCGTCCGGCTCCAGGTCCCGGCAGAGAAAGATGGTGCGGCCGTCGTCGACGGTGGCGGTCACCGTCAGCAGCGTGTCCCGGTCCCAGACCAGCTTGGCCAGGATCTCGCGCTGGTCGCTGACGTCCAGGTCGAAGCGGCGGCGCACCGTCAGGCGGCCCGGCTGCTCCTCCATCGGATAGCCGAATTTGAGCCATGGGGCAGTGCCGACATGATGGAGACCGGTCCCCGTGTCGAATGACTGCTCGCCGTACGGGGAGTAGAGCAGCGGCGCCGGGCCGCCGGGATCGCTCGCGAGCGACCACTGCAACGGATGGCTGGCGAGTTGGTGCCAGCCGGCCTCGATCACGGTGTCGCTCTCGTTGACCCGCCACGCCGGCGGCCGGTCGCTCAGGGCCGGCGCGCCGACGCCCAGCTCGGCCGGCCACCAGCCCGCGGAGCGCTGCCGCAGGCGCAGGTGGGTGACTCTGGCCAGTCGCTCGCGGTTCGGTGCGCCGGAGCGCGGGTCGAGCGTGTCGGGCCAGAGCCGGATGACGTTGTCCCCCTCCCAGTCGAGCGCGAACGTGGTCCCGGCGACGACCGCTCCCTGCTCGTCCAGCAGCTCCAGCGCGATGCGGGCCGCGGTCTGGCGCGGGCTGCGCACCGGCAGCGCGAGGGTCTTGGCGTTGCGGAGCGCCGTGCCGTCCAGCGGCAGGCACAGCTCACCCTGCTCCGGGCGCCATGGGGTGAACGAGGGATCGGTCACATCGGTGCCTTTATTGGACCCATTAACCGTACCTGTTCATAGGTCGTGTACGCTCGTATCCTCTTGTTCGGATCAGGAGCAGTTGCCATGGCCGTGAAGTTCTCCGAGGACATCATCCCCTTGACGGACCTGAAGACCAACCCCGGCCGTGTGGTCAGGCAGGTCGCCGACACCTTGCCTGCGTTCGCGACCGCGACCTACGCTTTGCAGCATGGCCACCATCGAAACACTGCCTGCCAAGCCATCCAACCGGGCGGTGCCCGGCGCGACGGTCCGTCCGGGAACCGAGTCGCCGGAGTTCCCCGGCTGCAAGCCGGTCCACCTGCCGCGTGCCGAGATCGAACGCTTCGAAGGGCGGCTGGAGTATTGGGACGCGGCCACGGAGACCGCCTGGGTCTGCGAGCCGACCACTTCCTATCATGAGCGCCCTGCGCGTCTCCTGGGGAGGTTGACTGAGCGGATCGCCGAGGTGCGTGGTTCGCGCATCGAATGCTACGGCTCGATGGACCTGCTGCTGCGCGACGAACGCGGCGAGCCGCAGCGCATCATGCAGGCCGACGAGTCGGTGTACCTGCATCCGAAACGCGCCAAGCTGCCGGGCGCCGCCATGGTGGTGGGCGAGGACGACTTCCCCGACGTGGTGCTGGAGGTGGATCACACGACGGACGTGCGTCGGGGCAAGCTGACGCTGTACGAGTCGTGGGGGTTCCCGGAAGTGTGGGTCGACGTGCCGGACGCGCCGGCGCCGAGCCGGCCGCGGCGGCCGAGGATGGCGATTCATCTGCTGGAGGACGGCCGCTATCGGGTCGCGGCGCGGAGCCGTGCGTTTCCGGGCTGGACGGCGGCAGAGATCCACGAGGCGCTGAACGAGCCGGAGCCGTCGGAAGGGACCAGTGCGGTGCTGGAGCGGGTGGGCGGAGTGCTGGGCGCGCGGGAAGGGACGGGACCTGACGACGACCCGCTGTTGCGCTCGCAACGGCGCCAAGGGTTCGAGCGTGGTCGAGCGGAGATGGTCCGGCAGATACTGCTGTCGCGGGGCATCAAGGTTTCGCAGGGGTTCCCGGCCGACGAGGCAGCGTTCGCCGCGGCGTCCGAGGCCGCGCTGCTTTCGGCCGCGCTTGCCTGCACGGACGAGACGGACTTCCTCGCCGCGCTCCCTTGATCGCAAGCGAGGTCCTCACGCAGGACCAGTCCCTCATCAGGTTCGTGTAGCAGTTCGCTAAAGACTGAGCCATCGCATAGCTCAGTCGCGGAGTGCGGCCGCCAGACGCGCCTCCATCTCGGCCTCGCCGCACTCCGGCCGCAAGGCGTCGCCGGCGCCAAGGTCGCAGAACACCTTGCCCGCCACGGTGGCCGGTAGCGGACGCCGCTCCGCGTCGAGCGGATTGCCAAGCAGCAGATAATTGACTTCGAGCGACCGCGCCACGAGCGGCAGGTCAAGGTGGCGGAGCGCGTTGGGCAGGAAGGCGGCCGCCGGCCAGCGGTACACGGGCTCGGTCGCCAGGTCCAGGAAGCGCGCCGGGAAGTCCAGCGCCGCCACCAGGCTGACAAGGCCGGTTTCCGGCTCGACGGCGCGCGGGTCACGCAGCAGCGCCGCCGCCAGCAGCACCGCGGCGCCGCCCAGGCCGCGTCCCACCAGCGCCAGCGGCGCGCCGGCGCGCTCCTGTGCCACCGCGCTCACCAGCTCCACCAGTGCCCTGGTCTGCACGGCCAGCACGCCGTCGCCGATCGCGCATGCCAGATAGGACAGGATCCGGTCCATGCCGCCCCAGCCGGCTGACGCGAACGGCGCCAGCGCCGGCCGCGACTCGCCCCAGCCCGGCAGATCCGCCACTACCAACTCCGGCAGTACGGCGCCCGGTGTTCGCTCGAACATGGCCGACAGACGTGCCGCCAGCCCGTTGCGCTCCAGCGCTGCGTGGCGGCCGCGATCGTCCACGTACACGACCAGGGCGCCGGCCCGCGCTGGCGGGCGAGGCCGCAGCACGCTGGCCGGCATCGACAGCCCGTCCGCGGTGACCGCCAGCGCTTCGCGGTAATCCTGCGACCAGAGCTGGAAGGGCTCGCCGAGCGACCAGCGGGCGGGACCGCCCGGGGTGCCGGTGACCGCGCGTACCGCCGCCGCCAGCGCCGCCGCGTCCAGACGCTCGGGGAGGCGGGCCGCCTGCCGGCGGGCCAGCGCGGCGTTGAGCGTGTACATGTTCTCGACCGCCGCGGGATGGCAGCGCAGGTGCCCGTAAGGGAGCATCGGGAAGTCCGCCGGATCGAGCGCCGGGACCGGCCGTTCCGACTCGTCGAGAAGCCAGCGGTTCATCCAGGCGGTGAAGCGGCGCACCTGCGCCAGGGTGTAGTCGTGGCCGGCATCGTCCTCGAAGAAATCGAAGTGTTCGCCGTGCCCGGCCGCGGCGAAGGCGTCCGCGCAAAGCGACGCCAGGCTGCGGCTCCACTCGATGTGAAACACCTCGTCGCGCCGGCCGGCCATCAGCAGCGTGGGGGTCGGCATGCCGGCCAGCAACACGTCCACCTCGTCTATGCCCGCGCCGATCCGGTTCCACCACAGGCCCTCCGGACACGGCGCGTACAGGTCGCCGATCGGGTGGTCGGCCATGCGGTTCAGGCAGCAGCTCGGTCCCTGGCAGGTGATGCGGTCGTCGAACAGGGTCGCGAACAGCGTGGTGTGGCCGCCGCCGCTCACGCCACTCATGGCAACGCCCCGGCTGAGGTCCACGTCGGCGCGGGTGGCCAGATAGTCGATGCAGCGCAGCGCGTCCAGGACGAAGTAGCGGTTCGACGAGTGGCCGGTCAGGTAGGTGCGCACGCCGTCGGCGAAGTGGTCGTTGCCGGGCTGCTTCTCGGAATCCTGTCCGGGCGGATCGAACAGCACGGCCAGAAACCCCAGGCTGGCGAACGCCTGAGCGGGGATCTGATACGCGGCGTGCTGCTTGCCCGAGTGCCCGACCGGCAGCACCACCGCGGGAAACGGCCCCGGCCCGTGCGGGACGAAGACCGAGGCGTTCACTTCCCAGCCCGGGAACGACTCGAACAGCACGTTCTCGATCCCGCAGTGGCGGGTCTCGTGCCGGCTGACCAGCCGTGCGTCCACCGCCGCCCCGGAGTCGCCGAACGGCATGGGGCCGAACGCCGCGCGGACGTGGTCGCGGACCGCCTCGCCCAGCTCCCGCCATCGGCCGGCGGCCAGGAGCCGGTCACGCTCCCGGTCGCGGCGCTCCAGACGCTCGACGGCGCGCGTGACCAGATGGCGGGTCAGGTCGGTGCGCAGGTCGCCGTCGGCCTGCAGCGGAGCCGGGACGCTTGGTGCGATCACGTCTCGCCGTGCAGCGCCGAGAAGATCGTGAGCTTGGTCGCGTCGCCGATCTGTTCCAGATGGGGGCGACGGCCGGACAGGCGTTCCGAGTCGCGGACCAGTTTCAGAAAGCCCTCACCGCGCGCCTCCATGTAGCTGGTGCCGGTGAGTGGGCTCTTGTAGTCGCGCATGAACCCGGCCAGGAACTGGTTGCGGCGGGCGGGTTGGCACCCCGCGTACAGGTTCTCGACGGTCAGCGTGTTGTACAGGGCACCGGGGTTCTGGCACTCGATGCGGTCGGGGAACAGGCGGATGATGATCTGCGATCCACGAGCCTCGTAGTCGCGGTGGACGATCGCGTTGACGAGCACTTCCTGCAGCGCCGTCTGCGCGTAGCTCGGATAGTCGCGGCGGCCGTCCCCGTCCTTCCTGGACGCGGTGGGAATCAACGGCGAGGACCCGAAGTAGGTGAGAACCTGCGCGATCTGCTCGGGGAGGGGTCCCGTGATCTGTCTGCTGTCTACCGTATTGCCGTCGGCCGTGTCGTGGTGGTAGGCGGCCAGATCAACGTACGCGCCGGGCAGATACAGCTCCGGCTGCTCCGCGAACAGCAGGATGCCCAGGTGGGTGGGAGTAACGCCCGCATCGGTGGTGGCCGCCAGCTTGTGCGTCACGAGCGTGTGAGCCCAGTCGTCCGGCCGTGACCAGTCGGGAAACCGGTCGCGAAAATACCGCTCCAGCCGCAGATCGTGGAAATCGGCAAGCATGCTGCCGAACACGGGTCGCTCTTCGATCGGGCTGGCCATGCGGCGGACGCTCAGCATGCGGGCCAGCCGTTCGGCGGGAATCAGCCGCCGGTGGCTGCCCATGCGATGGAGAAACCGCCCGTCGCTGGTCTGGTGCACGTCGAACTGCGACGGCGGGACTTCGACGATCAGGCACAGCACCGGCTCCTGGTCGGCGCCGGGAAGGTACTCCCAGTTCAGGGCAGGAACGATCATGGGTACGCAGTTGACGGTCGCCGCGTTGATGACGAACTGCTCCAGGAGGTCGCGTCTGTCCGGATCGATGCCCACGGGCGTTCGGTCGGTGTCGCGGACCCCCATCACCACCATCCCGCCCTGCGTGTTCGCCATGCTCACGAACACCTCGGCGAGCCGGGCCGACGCACGGGATTCCTCTCGCGCGAACGCGATCCGGTTCCCGCGGAACACCACCTCCTTCAGTTCGAGCTCCGTATCCTCACCAGCCCGGATCGAAGCGATGAGGGCGTTGGTGTCAAGCATGATTCAGGTCGTCAGGTGCTCTCCTGCTCGGCTCTCCATTGCTCGTACTCGCGCTGTCCTTCCTCGCTCAGCGGGTAGTACTTGCTGATCGAGCCGCCTTCGGCGAGGCGGAGGCGGCTGAACTCCTCCCATTCCTCGTGGGCGGTCGTGCCCACGGCCAGGTCCCTGGCCATCTTGCGGGGCACGATCACGGCGCCGTCGTCGTCGGCGATGACGATGTCACCCGGCATGGCCAGCACGCGGCTGAGCGCCACGGGCACGTTATACGCCCAGGGAAACAGCGATGCCTGCGACGCGTAGTGTGGGGTGGCCCCCACCGTCCAGAGGGGCAATCCGATGTTGCGCACCTTGGGCCAGTCGCGGATGCAACCGTCGACCACCAGGCCGACGCCGCCGCGGCCCTTGAGGTAGGTGATCAGCATCTCGCCCAGGCAGCCGGTGTAGCGGTCGCCGTACGCCTGCACCACCAGCACGTCGCCGGGCCGGATCTCGTCGAGCACGCTCCACAGCGCGCTCACCTTTTCGGTGTGCTCCTGGCCGATGCCGGAGGCGATGTCCTCGCGCTGCGGCATGAACTGCAGCGTGACGGCGGTGCCGATGATGCTGGTGCCGGGCAGGCGTTGCACCGGCCCCTGGACGAAGCTCTGCCGCACGCCCATGCCGTGCAGGCCGGCCGCGGCGGTGGCGGCGCTGACGCGGCTGAGCTCGTGGATGAGCTCGGGCTCGGCGCGCGGAAAGTCGGGTCCGTGAATGGGCAGCGTCAGGCCGTCCGGCATGTGCTGAGGCCCGACGCGCCGTTCGTCGTGCTCTGACATGAGTGCTCCTTGGCGGGCGACCCGTCGGTCAGTCCCACGGGGTATGGTAGCCGGGCGTGCCGGCGTGGCGGTCCATCGCAAGGGTCAGCCGCAGCTCGGTGCCGGCCGGCAGCACCACCTGCAGGTAGCGGCCGTCCGCGGCCACCGTGCGCGGCTCGGTGCGGACCTCCGGGGGCGGGCCGTTGCCGATGGCGCCGGGGTAGTCGCTCACCCGTTGCGGGAACACGGCTTCCTGGAACCGGTGCTCGCCGAAACCGCCCGCCTGCAGGATCACGGTGCGGTCCGCGAAGGCGCTGGTGTTCACCAAGTGCAGGTTCAGGCTTCCCCGGTCGACGGATGTCACCAACGCGGCGACGTCAGCCGGCAGGCCCGGGCGGCGGCGCTGCGGGTCGAAGTAGCGCAGGCGGCAGTTGAGCAGGCCGCCGTTGTAGACGATCTGCGGCGAGCCGGTGGTGAGTTGCACCAGCGCTTCCGTGGTGATGGGGTTGGCGTCCTGCCAGTGGTGGATGTGCACGGTGGTGATGTCCGCGTCGTCGCGGCGGATCTGGTCGAGTCGGCGGCTCGCCTGAGCGTAGGCCTGTCCCAGAATCACCTCGGGATAGTCCGGGTTGTCCCCGCACAGATAGGCCAGCCACGCGGGCTCGTGGTCGGCGTCCTCCTTGCCGCGCATGGGCACCACCCGGCGCCAGTCGGCGGTGGAGCGCGCGCGGATGGCGAGCAGCCGATCCCAGTCCTCGGCCGCCTCGGTCACGTTCCAGAGCGCGGCCGGCACGCGGGTCGACATGGGCTGAAAGTCGAACCAGCCGTGGTCGCCGTACCGATAGGGGACCACGAACTCGACCTCCCCCGGCGGCTGCGCGGCGAAATGCTCCGGCAGGCTCATCTCCAGCTCGGCATACGGCAGGTCCCGGCCCTGCTCCCATACCGCGTCGAACTGCCGGCGCGGCAGGTCCAGGAAGCGCCGTTCGCCGCTGATCAGGAAGGCGTTGAGCGCGGCGTCCAGCGCCGCGTAGCCGATGTTGTAGTAGCCGTGCGGCCACGTCCAACCGTACAGGCCGCCGTACCACTTGCCGTCGATGTACTCGCCCACCCGGCCGGACAGCCCGACGTTGTCCGGCAGCAGCCCGCCGTTGGCCTCCGCCCTGGCCAGCCAGGCGTCGGTGTACTCCAGGACCCAGTCGCGGTAGCGCTCCTCGCCGGTGAGCAGGAACGCGTTGGTCACCAGGCTGGTGACGCACAGATTGCCGGCCACGTCGCCGCGCCCCATGCGCTCCTCGATCACCTCGCCCATGCGGCGGGCGAGTGCCGGATCGCGCAGGTCGTCGTAGGAGGAGATGCCTGGCACGTCGTGGTACGGCAGGCCGTAGCGGGCCATCCTGGGCGACCAGCCGTAGCGTGGTCCGTTGTCATTGAACCCCCAGCGCGGCCCGCCGGCGCCGTTGTGCGGGGCGCGGATCAGGCGCTGTTCCCGGTCGTAGTTGGGCGCCTCCGGGTCGTTCCCCAGGTAGAAGCCCGCGAAACGCTCAGCCCGTTCGCGCAGAAGCGCGTTGCCCGGGTCGGCCAGGCACAGGGCATAGAAGTAGATGTAGCTCTCCGACTGGTGGAACTGGTCGTAGCCCAGTTCGTATTCCCGCTTCAGTACGCCATAGGAGGTGAGCTGCCGGGTCACCGCGTCCCAATGCCGGTGGCTCAGCGGCAGCAGGCGCTCGCCGCCGCCGAGCAGGTAGTACAGCGGCCAGTTGCCGAAGCTCTCGTAGAAGTCGTCGGCGCCGTCGCGGCTGGGATACCCCTCGGTCGCGGCATCGCGCCAGATCAGGGTGCCGTCGGCAGCCGTGTACTTGTCCAGAAACGGATCGACCGACGCGTCGAGCAGGTCGAACAGGCGCCGCTCCAGCACCGCCCAGGCGGGGAGCTGCGTGTACGGCGTGGTCGCGGTGATAGAGGTCACGGGTAGCTCCTCGCGCCCGCCCGGGCGGGCGCGCTCACGTTTCCGGCAGCTCGTTGCGGAAGTTGTCCTCCGGTCCGAACGCCTCCCAGGCGGTGTTGAAGAAGGCGCGCTGCGTCTCGCTCAGTCGCGCCATGGTCTCGGGACCGGGAATGCGGTCGTGCTGCCAGTGGTAGGTGGCCGCCCGGTCGTTGTATTTGTAGAACAGGCCGTAACGAGGCTCCTCGGCCTGCCAGCGGTTGGCGCCGTGTGCCAGCGTCTCGGTGAAGATGATCGCCGACCCCTTGGGCGCGGCGATGTTCCGCACCAGCGGGCCGTCGACCGCGTAGAGCCGTGCGCGGTCTTCGTCCGGGACGCGGAAGTCGGACTTGTGGGAGCCGGGGATGCAGGCGAAGCCGCCGTCCTCGGGCATGATCTCCTGCAGCGCGAAGGAGATCACGGTGAGGCCGGTGAAGATCTGGTCCCCCTGCACGGTGTAGCGGAAGTTGACCCGGCCGCCGCGATGGCCGCCGTGCATCTCGAACTGCGGGCAGCCCTTCGAGCGCACGAAGCTGTAGGCGCTTTCCAGGCGCAGCTTGGGAGCGATGATCTCGGTCAGCACCTCCATCAGCCTGGGGTGATCAATGAGCGAGATGAACGGCTCGCCCGCTTCGATCAGGCCCGCGCAGCGGTGCCAAGTGCCGTTGGCGTCGTAGCCGTCGGGCGTCTTGTCGAGCGGCTGCATGCGCTCGGTGATCTTGCGCTTGGCGGTCTCACACTGCTCGACGGTGAGCACGTCGTCGACGACGAGGTAGCCCTGCAGGTCGAACAGGTACTTTTGCGTGGCGGTCATGGCCTGAGCCTATGGGTCTGCCCGACCCTCGCGCAAGGGGCAACGACAGACAGACAGACGCCTACAGCCACCGTTCGAAGATGCGCTCCGCGTTTTCGTGCAGGATCGCATGACGCGCCGCATCGGAAATCCTGGAGAAGAGAACGCAGCCGATGCCATAGTGGGGATTGAACCACGGCAGGTCGTCGCCATACAGAATCTTGTCCTGCACGCCCGCGTTCACCATCCTGGTGACGCTTCCATTCACGTGATAGGCGGCGCACAGCTCCAGGTACACGTTGGGGAAGCGTCGAGCCAGCTCGATGCCGCCGTCCCAATCGCCGTACTGGGCGTGGCCCATGATGATCGTCGCCCGGCTGTAGGTCTCGGCGATCTTCTCGACGTGCGGGCAATCGGCGAAGGTGTCATGCCCCCAGGTATGGAGCAGCACCGGAAGCTGCTCGTCATGCGCCCGCTCCCACACCGGCTTGCATCGCGGGTCCGTGATCGCGACCCGGTAGTAGGCCGCGAGAATCTTGAACCCGGCGAACCCGGGATGCCTGTCCAGCTCTGCCGCTTCCTTGCGTACGCGCTCCGGATACAGGGGAGTGACGGCCCAATACCCGCCGAATCGGTCGGGAAACCGCCTGATCGCCGCCTCCGCGTCCCGGTTGCCGGCCTCGCTGTCACGCAGGGCGCGGTGATGGGCGAAGAACGTCTTGCGAATGCCGCAGCGGTCCATGCTGGCGATCATGTCCTCGGCGCGGTGGCGTGGCATGTAGATTCTGCTGTATGGCCCCATGTGCGCGTGAGTGTTGATTACGGGACATGATGAACTTCGGCCATGTTCGGCGAACTCGGCTACGATGTGAGACGACAAACGGGGCCTCATAGCCGTACCTCGCCGAGGATTCTCGCCAGGTTGCCCGCTGCGATGGCCGCGCGATCGTCCTCTCCTATCTCGGCATGCCGTACGAGCAGCGACGATCCTCCCATCGGCACATGGTGGTAGGCGCTCCCGAAGAGAAGCCGTCGGGAGTCATAGTGCTTCACCACGTCCTCGAGTCCGCCATCGAGCTCGTAGCGGGAGGTGTCGATATGGAAGTGGCGGTAGCGTTCGAGAAGCGGGCGAAAGAAGCGGTCATCGCCCCAACAGCCATGATCGGTCGCGATCAGCACCAGATCAGGATAGGAGTCGAGCACGTCGTACAGAAGCTGCCACCCCTCCTCGACGTTCACGAAGAGCGGTATGCGTCGATCCACCAGCTCGCCGAGAACCGTCCCCATCGTCACCTCGTTGAGGAGATAGCGATGAGCGTCCGGACGTGCCCGCAGTGCCGCGACGCCATGATCCCGCATTCCATCGAGCAGACCGTCCACTGTCATTTCGGTTTGCGGCGGAAGGATGTTCCAGACCGGCAGCAGGCGCTCGCTGGCCTGGCAGAATGCCGTTATTTCCTCGTTCGATTCGAGCGGGTTGGAGAAGTCTCCACCGTCGTGGTTCACGAGCGCACGGTCGACACCGCAGTTGTCCATCTCCTGCAGCAGGGCGTCCGGGACGAGGGCCGGTTCGAGCGGCGGAAACAGACCGACTCCCGCGTAGGTATTGCAGTCGAAGAACTCGATGCATTCGCCCGGGGTCATGCGGCGTCGCCGGTCACCAGGGAAGCCGCGGCATGGTTGATCCGATGGATGATCCGCGCCACGTCACTGTCGGTGTTGTCGGGATGGGTCTCGACGCATACCGTTCTGCCGAGAATGTCGATCGACTGTCGGCACATCTCCTTCGAATAGGCCATGCGGCAGCCCTTGTTCTGCTCGAGCTCGAATGGGTTCAGCGCCGGGTGGTGGGCGCCACGGTGCTGCAGGACGGGATCCCACTCCGTGTACACGTGACGTCCCGTCTTGAGCGCTACCCAGCCACCGCTCGCTTCCGCGAGCGCATCGGCGGCCGCCGGTGACGGAAGCAGGTAGGTTACATGGGTCCCGCACTCCCCATCGGGGCTGTTGTTCGGACTGGGCGACAGGCCGGACGGCTCCGTCTCCTTGATGATCCTGGCCTTCTGACCCCGCATGGCGCCCACCATCTCGTCGATCCGATCGAGCTGGCAATTCATGATCGCGCCCTCGATCTCCGACGCTCTGGCGCCGTTCGCCACGTA
This sequence comes from Spirochaetia bacterium, assembly GCA_965262795.1. Classification (GTDB taxonomy): domain Bacteria; phylum Spirochaetota; class Spirochaetia; order SZUA-6; family Bin103; genus CATQHW01. The sequence continues at coordinate 5,751,509 of OZ253561.1, forward strand.
GCCGGCAAAGGTGTCCTTCCTTCCGTCCCAGTAGAACCGGCAGGGATCGATCGCGCACTCGATGCGTTCGGCGAACGCATCGTCGTTGGTCACGACCGCTCCCCCTTCGCCGCAGCTCATGTTCTTGTAGTGGTTGAAGCTGAATGCGCCGATGTGACCGATCGACCCGAGCATTCTTCCCTCGTAGGCGCCGCCCACTCCCTGACAGGCGTCCTCGATCACCAGCACGCCCTTGTCCCGGGCGATGTCCATGATCGAGTTCATGTCGCAGGGCAGACCCCACATGTGCACGGGCATCACGGCGCGGGTTCGCGGTCCGATCGCATCCCGCAAAGCGGCCGGACTCAATCCGAGACTCTCGTCGATGTCGACGATGACCGGGATCGCCCCGGCGGCCAGAACCGATCCGGGGGTAGCCATGTAGGTGCAGGCGGGCACGATCACCTCGTCGCCGGGCCCGATTCCCGCGCCCATGAAGGCCGCGGTCAGCGAGTTGGTGCCGCTGGCCGTCATGAAGCAATGGGCCACACCCAAACGGCGAGCATACCGCTTCTCGAAGCGCAGGCACTCGCCCTCCGCATCTTCCATGTACCGAAACAGCCGCTTGCTCTTGAACACCTCGGCCAATCTGTCGAGTTCGGATTGCCCGATCCTGTACATACGCGTTCCTCCACTTCCTCGGACGTCGGCTATGATGCCACCATAGCCGGTTACGGCTGCTGGATTCAACCGGGGCGAACGCTGCCGCATCACCCCTTGACGCTGCCTATCACGATTCCTTTGACGAAGTATTTCTGCAGGAACGGATACAGGAGCAGGATGGGCAGCGCACCGAGCAGAATCTGCGCGGACCGCAAGGTCCTGTCGGAGATCGTCGCATAGTCGCGAGCCTCCGCCAACGTCATGCTGCGCAGAGAGGTCATGTCCTTGACCGCGATGATCGAACGGAGAAACGTCTGCAGCGGATATTTCTCCAGCGACCGCATGTAGATCATGCCGTCGAACCAGGCGTTCCAATGGGTGACCGCTGCGAACAGAACGAGCGTGGCGAGTGCGGCGAGCGATGTCGGGATGTAGATCTTCCACAGGATCGTCCAGTGGCCGGCGCCGTCCAGCGCGGCCGACTCCTCGAGCTCCACCGGCAGCCTGCGAAAGAAGTTGAGCAGGATAAGAACGTTCCAGACGGGAACGCCGGCCGGCAGGATCAGCGCCCAGATCGAGTCGATCAATCCGAGTTGACGGACGACCATGTAGGTAGGTATCAGTCCGCCGGAAAACAGCATCGTGACGAACATGACCCACACATAGAACGTTCGACGCGGGAACTGTCTGGCTTCCTTGGAGAGTGGATATGCCGCGAGGACGGTGAGGACCATGTTCACCGATACGCCCAGACCGAGCCGCTGGACGGAGACCAGCATCGCCTGCCAGTAGTCGCGGCGGTCGATCACGGCCTCGTACGACGCGAGCGTGAACCCGACCGGAAGGAAGCTCACTCGCCCGGCCGCGGCCAGATAGCTCTTGCTGAGCGAGATCGCCAGAATGTGTACGAACGGCAGGATGCAGAGGAGCGCGAGCGCCAGCAGGAACAGGCCGTTTGCCACGGCGAAAAACTCGATCCTGCCCGACCGCGCGGAATTCATGAGCCGGTCAGAAGATCCGGTAGTTCGCGAATCGATACGCGAGATAGTAGGACGCGGAGATGAGGATCAACGCGACGACGGACTGAAAGAGCCCGATCGCGGTCGACGGACCGTACTGCGCCTCGATGATGCCGATGCGATAGACCAGGGTGTCGATGATGTCGCCGGTCTCGTAGACCAGCGGATTGTAGAGGTTGAGAATCTGCTCGAATCCCGCGTTCAATACGCTTCCCAGGCTGAGGGCCGCAATGAGTATGATGACCATCGCCATGCCGGGAATGGTGATGTGCCACATCTGCCGAAATCGGCGTGCACCGTCCATGACGGCAGCTTCGTAGAAGCCGGGATCGATTGTCGTGATCGCCGCGAGGTAGATGATCGTTCCGAACCCGAACTCCTTCCAGACGTGGGAGACGATGATCATGACGCGAAACCAGCCGGGGTCGGCCAGGAAGAAGATGGGCTCGAAGCCGACTGCGGTGAGCATCTTGTTCACGAATCCGCGTGACGGCGACAGAATGTCGATCAGCACACCGGCCAGGATGACCCACGACAGGAAGTGGGGCAGGTAGATCACGGTCTGGATGGTGCGCCGCAATCCCTTGATACGGATTTCGTTCAGCAGAAGGGCGACGATGATCGGGACGATCAGGCCGAACACGATCTTCAGGGACGCGATGATGAGGGAGTTGCGGAAGGCACGCGGTGCGTGCGGAAGGTTGGCGATATAGATGAAGTTGTCGAGGCCGATCCACTTCTGGTCACCGAACAGACCCCTGGCGGGGATGAACTTCTGAAAGGCGATGAGGATCCCCGCCATCGGCACGTAGGAGAAGACGATCAGGACGAGCAACGGCAGCAGCACCATCACGTCGAGTGGCAGTTGCCGCCTGGTCTTGTAGGTCATGCGTCGCGGGAAGTGGATGACGGATCGCTCCCAGGGAGATCCGTCATCCAGCCCGGCTCAGGGGTCCGCGTGCGCGGCGCTGCCTAGTTGGACGCGGAACTGTACCACTCGTTGACGGCGGCCGTGATCTCCGTGCCGCCGAGCTTGTGCCAATCCTCGACGAACTCGTCGAAGTAGTCGACCTCGTAGTCGCCGACGATGATCTTGATGATGACCTCGTCCTGCAGAGAGCTCAGCGAGCCCCACTTCTCGACCATGGCCTCGGGCGGGGCGCCGGCGAACTTGTCGATCACGAACAGGTCGTTGTCCCAGTAGTGATAGAGACCGGCGTAGGTGATCTCGCCCGGGGCGCCGGGGCCGAAGATGCGGTACCACGCCCAGTTGCTCCGATCCCCGGCAAGGTAGTTCTGCACATTTGCGTACTGCTGCTTGCCTTCTCCGGACTCGAGCACCGGATCCACGACGCCCGTCTCCAGCGCTTCGGAAATCGCGATCTGGATGCCCTTGGCGCCAAGGTTCTGGCCTGCCTTGATCGGTGAGAACCGCCACACCTCCCAGGTCTTGTCGCCGTCCTTGACGAAGCCGTAGGTGTCGGCCTCTTCGTTGACGAGCTGATGGTAGAGATTCATCATCTTCATCAGGGCTTCCGGATTCGGATAGTCGTTGCGAACGGCGTAGCGGCCGGTGATGGCGATGTTTCCGAACGGCCGGAACTCCGTGCCGTCGACCGTGCCGGGGATGAGGGGAAGCCAGTCGGCCTCGGGGTTGACGTTGATGCTGTCCATCAGGGGCCACAGTGGGATCCAGAACGGGCCGTTGATCATGCCGACCCGCTCGGAGGCGATCTCTTCCGGTACCTTGTCGGCGGGCCGAACGGCGAACTCCGCGTCGATGATGCCGCGCTCGTACAGATCGTGCAGCGTGCGCAGGGCTTGCTTCATCTCCGGCTGCACGGAGCCGAACACGATCCCCCCCTGTCCGTCATCGATCCAGATATTCGGGTAGGCGTGATGGGCGTTGAAGAACGGCTCCAGGCCGCCCGGCATGCCCCAGTTGTCACGATGCAGCACCATGCCGTAGGTGTCGTCCTGGCCGTCCTGATCCGGGTCCTGATAGGTGAACGCCTCTGCGACGGCGACGAAGTCATCGAAGGTGACCGGGACGTCGAGACCGAGATTCTCGAGCCAGTCGCTCCGAACCCAGGTGAACGCGTTGGCTTCGCCCCCGTCGCGCCCCCACACCTCGGGAATGGCGTACAGCTCGCCGTCGAATCTGACCGACGACCACGCTTCCTCGGAAGCAAAGTCCAGATTCTCCTCCTTGAGCTTGGGCCATATATATTGATCATATGCGTCCTGCAGCGGAGCGAGGGCACCGGCGTCGAAGAGACGCTTGAGGTCGATCAACTCGAGCTCCATCATGTCGGGGATGTCACCGGCGGCGACGCTGACGCTCCACTTCTGGCCGCACTCTTCGTCGCTTCGCGCGATCCAGTCGTAGGTGATTTGTATGCCGAGTCTGTCGACGAAGGCGCGGGTCCACACGTTTTCTTCGAGCGAATTGCCTTCATGTATGACCGTGGTCAACATGCTCTCGTTCAGGCAGCCAACAAAGGAAACCTCGATCGGCGGGTCGTATTTCCCGAACGATCCTGGGGACATCTGCGGTCCCGTGGCGTCCTCATCCATCTGGACGCCGCTGGCAAACGCTAGGGTCGTGACCAGCACGAGTGCCGAGGCGATAAGCGCGGTTTTCATAGGGTCTCCCTGAAAGAAAAAGCTAGGATCCAGGATGGAAGGGCATCGTACCTACGTCAAGGCGGGCGCGCCAGATCCGCTGGGACGGGGTAGAATGCGAGGGTGACGCACCACGATTCGAACGCCTCGAACGCCCCGAACGTCCTGCTCATCTGTGTCGATCACTGGCCCGGTCCGCTGCTGCGTGCCGCCGGCCACGAGCACATCTTCACGCCCACGCTGGATCAGCTCTGCCGCAACGGTGTGCGTTTCGCGCAGGCCTACACCACCACGCCTACCTGCATCCCCGCGCGGCGAGCGCTGATGACCGGCACCAGCGCTCGCACCCACGGCGACCGCACCTTCCGCGAGCATGAGCCGACGGACCCGTCCCTGCCGACCATGGCACAGACCTTCCGCGACGCGGGGTATCAGGCGTACGCGGTCGGCAAGCTGCACGTCTATCCGCAGCGCGACCGCATCGGCTTCGACGACGTCATCCTCAACGAGGAAGGCCGTCACCACCTTGGCGGCGGCAGCGACGACTACGAGCGCTACCTGCACGACCACGGCTACGGCGGCCAGGAGCTGACCCATGCCATGGGCAGCAACAGCTACACGGTGCGGCCCTGGCATCTGCCCGAGCAGTTCCATCAGACGTTCTGGACCACCCGGCAGATGTGCGAGACGATCCGCCGCCTCGACCCGACCCGGCCGGCGTTCTGGTACTGCTCGTACGCGGCGCCGCACCCGCCGATCACGCCGCCGGCGGACTATCTACGCCACTACGAGCACTTCGGCGTGGACGCCCCGTTCGTCGGCGACTGGGCGCGCGACTTGGAGACGCTGCCGTACGCGCTGAAGCTGCACCGCGGCCGGCGCAACGACGGCCTGGACGGCGACGAGATGCGCGCGGCGCGTATGGGCTTCTACGCGCAGTGCACGTACATCGATCACCAGATCCGCCTGCTGATCGGCCAGCTCCGCGAGGCTGGTCTGCTCGACGACACGATCCTGATGTTCATCTCCGATCACGGGGACATGCTCGGCAACCACCACCTGTGGGCCAAGCCGCCCATGTACGAGTACTCGGCCAGGGTGCCGATGGTCCTGGTCGGCACCGCCGCGGCCCGGAGAGTCGGCGTGCGCCGCATCGACCAGCGGCTGGCCGCGCTGCGCGACGTGATGCCGACGCTGCTGGACCTGTGCGGCATCGACGTGCCGGATAGCGTCGAAGGCGAGTCGCTGGTCGGCGAGCAGCGGCGGACCCACCTGTACTGCGAGCACCACGAAGGGGCGGCGGCGATGCGCATGCTCCGTCGCGGCCGCTACAAGCTCATCTACTACCCGGCCGGCAATCGCCTGCAGCTCTTCGACCTGGAGACCGATCCGCAGGAGCTGCACGACCTGTACGGCTCGCGGGCGACTGCCGAGGTCGCCATGGAGATGGAAGCGCTGATGGCCGGGGAGCTCTACGGTGAGGATTGCGCGTGGCTGCGCGACGGCCGCCTGGTGGGCATGACGGAACCGGCGTACGAGTATCAGCCGGATCGCGGCCTGAGCGGCCAGCGGGGGTGGCGGTGAGCGTGCGCGATCTGCATGGCTGGGCGGAGATATCGCCCGACGGTCCGATCGAGGCCGGCTCGACCGGCACCTGGCGGATCACCTACCACGCGGGCGAGCGCGGCATCGACGACGGCGGATCGATCAAGTTCGCCTGGCGGGACACCAGCGACTGGGGCACGCCGCAATTTGCGGAGCCGGGCGTCGTCGACTTTGCGAGCGTTGCGACCACCGGTGCCGCCGGGCTGCGCGCGGCCTACGAGCGGCAGCGCTACATTCGGCCCTGGCGGCGCTGCGTCACGGTGGACGTGTTCGATGGCTGGCTGCGTCAGGGCGATACGGTCACGTTGACGCTCGGCGACACCTCCGGCGGCAGCCCGGGAAGCCGCGCCCAGACCTTCATCAACGACACGTTCGAGTTCCGGGTGGCCGTGGACTGGGCCGGCGCCTGGCAGTACACCGTGGTGCCGTCGCCGGTGGTCCAGGTGACCGGAGGGCGGCCGCACCGCGTCGTGGCGGTCGGTCCATCGGTGACCGCGCCGGGCTCGCCCGGATGGCTCGGCGTACGGGTTGAGGACCGCTGGGGCAACGTGTGCCGTGACTTCGCCGGCCGCATCGAGCTCGACGCGGACGGGCTGAGCGGGCTTCCCGAGCAGTACACCTTCCAGTCGGACGACGGCGGTGCGCACCGCTTCGAGGCCGTACGCGCCACGGCACCTGGCGTCCATCGCGTGACCGTGCGCGCCGATGGCCTGGAGGCGGCCACGGCCAATCCGCTGGTGTGCCGAGCCTCGCCGGGCGGTCCGCAGCCTCACTGGGGTGACCTCCACGGCCAGAGCGCCGAGACGGTCGGCACCGGACCGGTCTCCGCCTACTTTACCTACGCCCGCGACGTCGCCTTCGTGGATTTCGCCGGCCATCAAGGCAACGATCTGCAGATCACCGACGCCGTCTGGACCGAGATCAAGCGGCAGGCGAACGGCCACGACGAGCCGGGCCGGTACGTCGCATTCGTCGGCTGGGAGTGGTCGGGCAATACACCGTCGGGCGGCGACCGCAACGTCTACTACACCCAGGCCGACGGCCCGCTGCATCGCTCGAGCCGGGTACTGGTGGGCGACGCGCCACGGGCCGACGGCGCCGATGCCGACGCCCCGCACGTGCGCGACCTGTATGCGGCGCTGCGCGGCCACGCCGCCGGGCCGGTGATCGTTCCGCACATGGGCGGCCGCCGCGCGGAGCTGAGCTGGCACGATCCCGAGTTGGAGCCGGTCATCGAAGTGCTCTCCGAGTGGGGGGAGTTCGAGTGGTTTCTGCGGGACGCCCTGGAGCGCGGGCATCAGGTCGGTTTCGTCTGCGGCAGCGACGACCACAAGGGGCGCCCCGGCACCGCCAACCCGGGGCGCAGCTCGTTTGGCGTCAACGGCGGGTTGGCGTGCGTAAACGCCTGCGAGCTGAGCCGTGAGGGCATCCTTTCCGCACTGCGCGCGCGCCGCTGCTACGGCACCTCCGGACCGCGCATCTTCGTCGAGGCGAGCGCGGACGGTCATCCGCTCGGCGCCGCGTTCGACGCCGCCACCGCGCCACGGATCAGCGTCAGCGTCGCCGGCACGGCACCCGTGGAGCGTATCGACTGTTTGCGCGGCACGGAGTTGCTGGCCACCTTCCCCGAGCGGCTGCCGCGCGCCGAGGACCGCGTTCGGGTGAGTTGGGCCGGCGCCCGCAACCGCGACCGGCAGCGCATGTTGCGCTGGGACGGATCGCTGTCCATCGCCGGCGGCGCGTTCGGCGCCGCCGAGGGCTGGGCCTTCGACTCGGCCGCCGAGGGCCTGGAGGAGACGACCCGCGACCGCATCACGTGGCGCTCGGTCACTACCGGCGACGCCGACGGCCTGCTCGTCAACGTGGAGGGGCCCGACACGGCGGCGCTCAGCTTCCACAGCGGCGTGCTTCAGCATCGCGCCAGCCTCGGTGAGGTGCGCCGGCAGCCGGTGACGGTTTCCGGCCCTGGCATCGACACCCGTCTGGTTATGGAGATGGCGCCGACCGGCAGCGGCCTGGACGTCGCGACGACCTTCCACGACGGCGCCGCGCCGCCGGGTCGCCACGCCTACTGGCTGCGCATCACCCAGATCGACGGCGCCAAGGCCTGGCTGAGTCCCTGGTACGTGACCATCGAGTGACGATGACGCGGCGCTGGCAGGTGAACACCGCGGGCGAGCCGACGATTTCCGGATAAAATCAGCGGCTCGGGCGTTGATTTCCAAAGGTAGAGCCGGATACGCTCCGGTCGCGTGTACCCGCGAACGCTGGACGTCAGCAAGCTCGCCAAGAGAAAGTCGCTGTTTCTGTTCGGTCCCCGCAGCACCGGCAAGACGACCTTGCTCCGTGCGCAGTTCGACTCGCGAGCCATCGTCAATCTCCTTCGCAGCAGCGTCTACCTGCCGCTGGCGGAGAATCCTTCGCGATTGCGCGAGATCGTGGCGGAGGGCCGGGTCGACGCCACGGCCGAACCTCCGGTCGTGGTCATCGACGAGATCCAGAAGCTGCCGCAGCTCCTTGACGAGGTGCACGACCTCATCGAGACGGAGAGAATTCACTTCGTCCTCTCAGGCTCCAGCGGCCGCAAGCTCAAGCGCGGCGGCGTGAACCTGCTCGGCGGCCGCGCCTGGCAGGCGAACCTGTTCCCGCTGACGAGCGCGGAGGTAGCGGAGATCGACCTTGGCCGGTACCTCCTGCACGGCGGGCTACCGCAGGTCTATGACGCCGAGTACCCGGAGGAGGAGCTCGATGCGTACGTCAACACGTATCTCGCCGAAGAGATACGGGCCGAGGCACTGGTTCAGAACTTCACGCACTTCGCGCGGTTCCTGAACGTCGCGGCCGTCTGCAACGGCCAGCAGCTCAACTTCGCGAACGTGTCGCGCGATACCGGGGTACCCGCCACGTCGGTGCGCTCCTACTTCGACATACTCGTGGACACGTTCATCGGGTTTCTGCTGCAACCCTGGCGTGAGTCCCGGCGACGCAAGGCCGTGGCGACCGCCAAGTTCTACTTCTTCGACGTGGGAGTGGCCAACTTCCTGCGCGGCATCCGCACGCTGAACAGGAACAGCAGCGAGTACGGCATCGCATTCGAGCACTTCATCGCCATGGAGCTTCGCAGCTATCTCTCCTACCGCCGCGTCCGGAGCGAGCTGACCTATTGGCGCACGCAGAGCGGAGTCGAGGTGGACTTCCTGGTCGGCTCATCGGCGGCGATCGAGGTCAAGGCATCCAACCGGGTGTCCGACCGCGACTTGCGAGGTCTGCGCGCCCTGGCCGAAGAGGACCGATTCCACTCCCTGTTTCTCGTCTCCTTCGACGAGCTGGACCGGCGCACCGCCGACGGCATACGGCTCCTGCACTGGCGCACGTTCCTGGCCGAGCTCTGGAGCGGCGCCTTTTTCTGGTAGCATCTCCAATCTGGAGGCGTACGAACGGTTGCGAAACGCTCGCCGCATGCCTGACGAATCCTTCTCGAAGGTGATCAAACGCGCCGCGTTGCCTCCTGCCCCACGAACGGCAGCAGCCGTGCTCGCAGCACTCCACGGTGCGCCGGTCATGCAGGAAGCCGATCTCGAACGCCTCGATGCAGCACAGCTCGCAGACCCGGCACCGGCGGATCGATGGCGGACAAAGTAGCGTTCGACACCACGTTTCTCATCGACCTGCAGCGCGAGCGCCGTCAGACCGGGTTTTGCAGCCCCGGATGCTTGGAGCCTCGGAGCCGGATGCGGTGCCCGTCGCCGATGTCCACGTCGTAGCAGCGGTACCACTGCACCTTCGCCGCCGGAGCGACCCGCATGCCGAGCGCCGTGCACCTGGCCACGTGCTCGTCCACCTTGCCGCCGACATCCAGCTCGACCACGGCGGGCGGGATCGACTCGCCTTCGGATGCCGGACGGATCGCGACGGCAGGCGCCCCGATGAATGCGGAGATCGCTACACGGTTCTCTTCCGGGGAGGTGCCGGGTGTCCGTGTGTCCAGGTGCATGCCCAGGCCTTCGATGAGAAGGCGCGTGGTGCGCTCCACGTCCCGTACGACCAGTTGCGGGCGCAGGCCGAGCAGCGCCGGTTCCGGGTCACCTGCCGCGCGTCCCATCACGACGTTGTGGACGATCCTCGCCTGAACGGCCGAGTAGTAGGCCATGCGGCCCCGCTCGGTCATCCCGGCGTTGCGCGCGACGCCGATCGAACGGGGGTTGGTATGGTCGATCCACGCGTCCAGGCGGGCGAAGCCGGCCGTGCCGAGCAGGTGATCGACCACCGCGGAGACCGCCTCGCTCGCCAGTCCGTGTCCCCAGTGATCGGGGTGCAAGTACCAGGTGAGCGACCGGGACACCTCGTCACCCGGGAACAGGGACACCGAGCCGATGATCAACTCCGTTCCGGCCGCACGGATGGTCCAGCCCCATCCGCCGTTTTCCGCCATGCGCGTGGCTTCCACATCGGCCGCAGGGGGTTGCGAGCCACCCATGGTGGACCAGACCCGTCGGTCGCTGCGGATGGCATGGAGGGCGCGGGCGTCGCGTTCGGCATCCAGCGGGTGGAGCTCCAGCCGAGCGGTCGTCAGCTTCGTCGCGCTCATCGGCGTCGCTTTACGAGGTGCCGCTGCCAGCCGTCGGCGATCGTGTCACGCCGGATCAGGTGTGCCGTGACTTCCTGTCGGTTGTGGAAGAGGTGTCGTACGTCCATGACTTCGTACGCGTGTTGGAGAATCCTGGTGGCATCACGGATGTGCGCGTGGGCACGAAGCGATGGCAGCTTGATGGTCATCACAGCGGGGCCACCCGATTCCAGGTTGCGCGCTGCCCGGCACATCAGCGCCGCTGACTCGGGAGGATCGAGGGACATGTCGTTCACGATCAGCCCGAACGGACCGCCGGCAAAGGACACTTCCTCGATCCGGCATCGCAGATGTGAGACGCGGGGTGAGCGGCGACGGCCGGCGAGAGCGCACCCGGATCTACCGCGACCACCGTCGCTCCAGCCTCGACGAGCACCGCCGTCCAGCCTCCGGGAGCGGCGCCCAGGTCCAAAGCACTGGTCGCACGACCGACGGGTATCCGGAACGTGTCGATGGCTTCCTCGAACTTGTGCCGGGCTCGGGACACAATTCGCTTCCGTGTGCTCCGCCGCCGGTGCTCGTCGGCATGCGCAGCGAGATTGTCCTGCACCATCGACACGCCCACGAAGGCGTGCGTCCCCGAAAGAAGCACGGAGACGACTTGATCAGGACTCTCCCGATCGACCGTCAAACCCTGTCCTTCCAAGTGGGATCCGACCCGCACCTCTACGTCTCTCGCGCCGTACGGTGCTTCGTCATGCGGGCCGGCGATCGTGCAGTCCGTCTTGCGGCACTGCACGGCGAACGTGCGACGTGGATCCAACCGGTCGATTCTGTCGACCGCCGATCTGATTCGTCCGAGGTCGCCGGCGTCACCCGGCCAGCCGTACGCGAGCACGGACAGGCGCAAGATGCTGGACGAACGTGGGGTGTCTTGCCTGGAACGCCCCCGTGAGGCCACATCCCGGCGTCGCTCCGGAGACGATTGTTCGCGCGGCATCGGCGCTCATGACCTCCGCACGCGGATCCACCTGCTGAACCTCGGAGAGCGCGGGCTTCCGAAAGCGCGGATAGTGCGTTACGACGTATTGCGGTCTCCGGAAGATGACCGAGCCGTCAGGATCGAGGCGCTGTTCCCAAGGCCCGATCCACCGGTGCATCATGAACAACGAACCGTTGCAGGCGGCGATGCTGCGCTCGCAGTCCGCCAGTAGATGCCGATCGACGTGCTCCAGACGGAACACCGCCTGCGACACGTCCTGCCCATGGGAACGCACCTCCAGAAGGCGTAAATCATCGAACCGGTCGATCGCCTGCTGCCGCCAGTACCGACTGCGCGCTCCGTCGAACTGCAGGAAGAGCGTGGGAGCGAAGCCTATCTCTTCATACGTCTCGGCCAACTGCGACCCTGCGGGGACCGCCAAGCCCGTAGCGTTCATGGCCAACGCCGCCGCCGAAATCGCGTTCGCCACCATCGCGCGCGCGGTGGGAGAATCCGCGCTCGGCGCGACGAACTCGGTGTCGAGCACGACTACGTCCTCTGCCAGCGTCGGCAGCGCAACTCCTATCGTCCCGGCTGAGTCTTCCAGAGCGAGGTAGAGGGATCCGTCAGACGGGAATCGTCGCGCGAAGTAGTTGAAGTCCCGACCAGTCCGTTCCGACCAGAGCGGAAACGCGGCGTCGATCATGGTGACCGCATCGCGCAGGTGATCAAGGTCGCCGATGGGCCGTATTCGCATGGTCAAACACCCGTCTCCGGCCGTGGCGGATCGGTTAAGCGTCGAGCCGATAGCGGTAGGCGGTGCCGGTGAGGCCGGTGTGGAGCTCGCCGGCGCGGGGGCCGCTGGGCTGGTAGTGGGTCACATACAGGACGAGCTGCCGGCCAAATAGCGGTGCAGCCCGGGCGTGGAGGTGCGCCGGGTTGCCCGTCACTTTCCCGCACTTCGCCGCATGCGTACGGCAGGCGACGAGCCGCTCCACAGCCATCGGTGCAGCCAAGCCTCGGTTTCGCGAGCGGCGGCAGTCCCATATGCGTGCGGCCCGTCCGCCCACACCTGGGCAAACCGATCGCCGTAGCCGAGGGTTGCATACAGCGCTGTGATCTGCTCCAGCGCCGCCTGCTGCTCGGCGATGTTGGGGAAGGTGCCGTCCTCTCGGGCGCTCAGGTTCAGGAACGGCCTGGGCGCCACGCAGGCGGCCACGTGATCCATGTCTATCGGCACCATGCGGCGTGCGTTCGCATACGGGGCGAGCCGCGGGTAGTTGTACGGCTGGATCAGGTTGACGGTGTGCCGCTCCGGCAGGCCGCGCCACGGCGACCAGCCGCACACCGAGACGACGACCGCGATGCGCGGCTCGAGCGCCGCGCCGATGACCGCCATCTGACCTCCCTGGGACCACCCCATGGCCGCGATGCGGTGGCGTTCCACCTCCGGGCGGGACTCGAGGAAGTCCACGGCCCGGCTCACGTCCCACGCCGACAGCCCTACCCTGGTGGAGGATGGGAAGCGGTGTTCCAGTTCCGTCGTATCGTGCGACCGCCGGCCTGGGCTGGTTCGTTCCCCGGCAGCCGGGTGGTCAGGGCACAGCACTACGTACCCTCGTCGGGCAAGATCGGCGCCGTATGCTTCCGGGTCTCCCGCGTGCTCGGGCCCGGCCAAGCCGGCCGGCGCGTCCCTGCCCCAGTTGGGCGTCATGAAGCTGCCGGGAAGGCAGATGACGGCAGGAGCACGGTCCGTCAGCCGCTTGGGAACGAGCAACCACGCCCACACCACGTCATCTGTCTCGTTGCCGTAGCGCACCTTGTGCCGGACGTAGCTGCCGGCGTCGCTTTGATAGCAGGCCAGCGGTGACAACGGCGGTGCTCCCGCGAGCGGCGGCCAACCGAGGAGATCGCGCAGATGCTGCTGGATGATGTGGCGCTGGGTGGCAAATGCCGCGGCCGACGGGGGCGCCTCAAACGGGACCGATCGAATTCGCATGGAAGGTGGCTTCGTCAGGGTGTCAGGTGCGGCACGCAACGCTGTCAAGGTACTATGGGACATGGTAGTAGGCGAATTGACCCGTCATCGCGCGATAGCTTTCGGCGCCGGAGCGCTGGTCCTGCTCAGCCTCGTCGTGTTCGTGCCCTTCTCGGTCGTGTGGCGGATCGCAGGCGCTCCGCCCGAGTTGCTGTTCGACCTCGTGGCCGGCCGCGGCAGTGACGCCGTGCCGGTGGCGACGGTCCGTGCCGGTGCCGCGGCAGGCGGACGTGAGCTCCCTGCTCCGTCCGGCAGCGCGGTCGCCGCGGATGAACCTCGCTACTGTGTGCCGCTGCGCATCAGCGACGAGCTGCCGTATACCAACGTGCCGATGGATCCGGAGATCGACTTTGCGTCGATCATCGGCTCGGCCGGCCTGCCGGGTGTGCTGGACCCCAATTCCCTGGAGCTCCTCCACGAATCGGGGGAACGAGTGCCGTTTGCCCGCAGCGAGCACTTCGCGTACGGCGACCGCGGGCGCCTGGAATTCGTCGTGACCGACCCGTCTCGGCGCGACTACCGCATCTGCTTCCGAACCGTCGAGCGGAGGCCGCCCTTGCTGCCGCAGGCCGGCGTTCCGCTGGTCGGCGTGGGCGACCTGCTGCGGTGGGACCACGCGCACGCCGACGTACTGAGGCCGGTGCCGCTGGCCTACCCGGCTCGCCTCGTGGACCTGACCGGCGACGGTCGGGCCGACCTGGTGGGTGCGTGGAACTATGCGCACCGGCCGGGGTGGCCGTGGGACGGCGTATTCGTGTATCCGCGGCACGGGTCGGACCACGCGCTCGAATTCGCCGAGCTCGTACGGCTTCGGTACGAGCCGGCTGAAGGTGGCGAGCCGGAGTTCTTCAGCCACATCTACATGACCGTGGACCTCGCCGACTTCGACGGCGACGGACGGATGGACATCGTCTATTCGCAAAAGGGTGGGGACACCATCGCCTTCTTCCTCGACAGCGGCCGGCGCGAGCCGAGCGGCGTGCCGCGCTACCGGGCCGCGGGCACGATATCGAGGCAGGGCGCGGACTGGACACCCATCAGGGCGGTGGATCTGACCGGCGACGGCCTCCTGGACGTGGTCGCCGGATCGCACCTGTTGGCGAACACCAATCCGGCCGGCTGGCCGTTTCAGCCCGCCCGCGCCGTCGACCTGGGGCTGGATGGGGTGCGAGGTCACGATGGTGCCACGCTGGAGATTCAGGACCCGCTCTTCTTCGACGTAAACGCTGACGCTCGTCCCGACCTCATCGGACTCGTCACGGCGGTGGAGAGCGAGCCGTCACATCTGCGCATCGTGTGGAGCCCGAATCTCGGCGGCGTTCCCCCGCGATTCGGTGCGCCCGAACCGCTGCGCATGGAGCCGCCGCCGAGCCAGCCGGAGAAGCTCGGGATCGCCGATCAGGGCGAACGGACCGGTCTGTTGGTCCTGACCGACCAATACGCCGAGGTGCTGTTCTATGAGCATCTGTCGCACTCCGGCGGGCGGGGTGTCTTCCGGCTGTGGAAGCGCGCCGAGTCGCGTTCGACGCCGATGGCCCTCAGCGATCAGGCCTGGCCGAACGCCACCGACTGGGATGGCGACGGCGACTGGGACCTGCTGGTCGGAGGCGGCTACGGCT
The DNA here is from genome assembly GCA_965262795.1 of Spirochaetia bacterium. Lineage (GTDB taxonomy): Bacteria > Spirochaetota > Spirochaetia > SZUA-6 > Bin103 > CATQHW01. The sequence goes on from OZ253561.1 coordinate 5,766,606, forward strand.
GGCCGCGCATCCTGATCAACCGCGGAACCTCGCAGGCGCCCGTGTTCGATGAGCCCCGATACCTGTATGCCGGCGGGGAACCGATCCGCATCCTGCGCGATGAGGTGCTGCACAGCCACAACTGGCACAACATGGGGTACCCCTATCCGGTCTTCGTCGACTGGGACGGCGACGGACTTCCCGACCTGATGCTTCCCAACGAGACCAACCGGATCATCTGGCACCGCAATGAGGGCCGACCGGGAGAGCCGCTGTTCGGCGCTCGCCGTTTCCTGGAGGTCGACGGCTACCCCGACTCGGAGGCGCGTCGCGCGGAGGACGGACGGTTGAGTGATGACAAGACGACGCCCAACCAACCGTATCCCTGGCTGGACTGGCCGTTCTTCTGGCGCACCGGGGCAGCCTTCGCGGACTGGAACGGCGACGGCTTCACCGATGTCATCACCCAGCACGGGCAGCAGCGCAAGGCGACCCTCTACGTGCAGTACCGCACGGCGGACGGCGAGCTGAGGCTGCGATCGGCGGGTCCGGTGCGGCTTCAGGACGGCCGTCTCATCAATGACAGCATCGTCGAACGTGGCCGCAACTGGGGCGAAACGTTCCGCGCCGCCGACTGGGACGGCGACGGCCTGATCGACCTGATCTACGCCGTGGCCGGCTCCCACCACGGCACGCTGGCCGGAACCAGTATCTATCTGCTACGCAACGTCGGCGATAAACAGCGGCCCGTGTTCGCCTCGCCGCGCCCGTTCATGATGTACGGCGAGCCTATCCGCATCACCAACCACGGTCCCCATCCGTGGGTGGGCGACATGGACGGGGACGGCACGCCGGACATCCTGGCGGGAGTGGAGTGGAGCGTGTACCCGTTCTATCGGCACGCCGCGCTGGAGTTGCCTCGCCGCCCACGGTTCACCCTGGGCGAGGTCACGCGGGAGACGTAGCGGCGCTCTTGTAAGGCTCACTCAGTCCTTCAGCGCGCCGACCAAGACCCCTCGCCTGAAGTATCGCTGCACCGCGAGCATCACCGTTACCAGTGGCGCCGTGGAGAGCACGATCACCGTGTTGCGGAGCTGTGCCGCCAACTCGAGTCGGGATATCTCGCTGAAGTCGCCGCGGGAGAGCTCCAACCGGAAGATGTCGTTCGTCGCGTAGACGCTCTCACCGGGGATCAGGTAATCGCGGAGCACGAGCTGCAGCGGATGCTTGGCGCTGTCCAGGAGATACACCAGGGCGTTGAAGTAGTCGTTCCAGTAGGCGACGATCGAGAACAGCGCCAACGTCGCGAGGATCGGCTTTGAGAGCGGCATGTAGATCCGGTACATGATCTGCAGGTCGTTGTAACCGTCGATCTTGGCGGCGTCCTCCAGGCTCGACGGGATCTGCTGATAGAAGGTGCGAAGCATCACGATGTAGAACACATGGTAGAACTGCGTAGCGATGATCCACGCCCTCGTGTTGTACAGGCCGAGTGACTTGACCAGCAGAAAGGTGGGGATCAGCCCTCCCGAGAACAGCAGCGTAAAGGCGATGAAGAAGGAAATCGGCCCCCGGAACACCAGGTGGCGCTTCGACAGCGGGTAGGCGGCCAGCGAGATCAACACCAGGTTGGCCGCGGTGCCGGCACCCGCATAGAAGATGGAGTTGCCGTAGCCTCGCAACAGCATCGGATTGCGCATGGCTATCCGGTAGGCGGTGAGATCGACGTCAACCGGGATCACGCCGATCGTGCCTGCGACCACGCGCATGCCGCTGCTCACCGATGTCGCCACGACGTTGAGCAGAGGGTAGAGGAAGGCGATGCTGAGGGCGATCAAGAGCAGGTAGTTGCCAGCGTCGAACAGGCGGTGGCCGGCTGTGCTGCGCATCTAGCGACGGACCTTGCTGCGCGACCGCATCACCAGATGCCGATAGCGGTATAGCGTTTTGCCAGCCAGTTGACGAACGCGATCAGTAGCAGGGACACCGCCGAGTTTGCGAGCCCGATGGCGGTAGCCAGGCTGTAGTTGGCGTGCACGAGTCCTACCCGAAAGAGATAGGTGGCAAGGACGTCGGCCTTGTCATAGGTGAGGGGGGAGTACAGGAGCAACACCTTTTCTGCACCGACGCTCAACATGCTGCCCATACGGAGAATGAACAATATGGTGATGGCGGGCATGATTCCGGGCAGCGTCACGTGCAACGCCTGCCGCAGCCTGCCTGCGCCGTCGACCACCGCCGCCTCGTACAGCTCCCGGCTTACGCCGGCGATGGCAGCCATATAGATGATGCTGCCCCAGCCGACCTCCTGCCAGATGCCGGAGCCGATGTAGATCGGGCGGAACCATGCGGGCTCGATGAGAAAGTAGATCGGCTCGAATCCCAGGGATGCCAGGATGTGGTTGATGAAGCCGGAGCCCGGCGAGGTGGCCAGGTGGATCATGGCCGCGATCACCACCACCGAGATGAAGTGCGGCATGTAGGAGATGACCTGGAAGGTCTTGCGAAACCAGCGGACGCGGATCTCGTTGACCAGCAGCGCCAGGATGATGGGCGCCGGAAAGCCGAACACCACGCTCCAGACATTGATCATGAAGGTGTTGCGGATCACCACTCCCGCGTTGCGGGAGCTGAAGAACTGCTCGAAGTAGCGCAGGCCGACCCACTCGCCGCCGAACGGGTTGAGGAGGTCGAACCTGCGGAACGCCAATATGGCGCCGTACATGGGGATGTACTTGAACGTCAGCAGGAACAGGATGCACGGAAGCAACATGAGCAGCAGGTAGCGGTCGCGCACCACACGCTTCCAAAGGTCGCTCCCGCCGGTGAGTGTGTCGGCAGCAAGCGTACGATCACGCGATCGACGGCGAACGGCGGAGGCGGCTTCACGCACGTCCGGCTCCGTGATGCTGGCAGCCGCCGCTGCACAGCAAACGAGAGGCGGGCCACGGCGTACGATCGAGCCGCAGTCTGCCCCTCTTGGTCATCGGTAGGCGCACGGTCCCGCCGATTGCGCCGGACATGGGGTCCTGATCAGATCCCCGCAAGGATCTCCTTGGTTGCCTGGTACGCCGCGTTCTGCATTTCCAGCAGCGCGTCGACGTCGGTATCGCGGACCTCCTGTACGAATTCGCTCCATTCGCCGAGCGGTCGCCGGCCGATCACGAATGCGGTCACATTTACCTCCACCAGCCGGTCAAGCTGCTCTCGAATCGTTGCGATGTCTTCTTGAGTAGCGGCGTCGAGCATGACGCGGGGGTTCAGATAGCGGAAGTCAGGCTCTGCCCGTAGCTGCAACTCTTCCTTCGCGGCCGAGCCGTACGGCGGGCGTCCCCGCTCGGGAGTGGACAGCGTGAAAGCACCCCACTCGCCGAACCCGATGCCCCATTGCAGATCGGCCACCAGCGCGTCGTAGTAGTCCATGTCGATGGTGAGAGTGGTGGGGTCGGTGCCGATCGGCAGCGGGATGCGCCCGTACTCGGGGTGCTCGTACCAGCGGTAGGTCACATCTTCGACGCCCCAGGTGAAGAACCACCTGCCCTCCGGACTGAACATGTAGTCCAGGAGCTGGAACAGCACCTCGGGCTGCCGCGCCTTGTTGGTGACGACAAATCCTCGATTGGAACTCCACGCGCCTATGCGGAAGCGATAGAACAGCGGCCGGGCGCCGTCGATACCGGCGGCGATCGGCGGCTTTATGTAGCGTACTTCGACCGGCTCCCCACCGAGTGTAAAGGTGCTGGTTTCCCATGTCGGCGTGTCGCCGGTGTTGACCGCGAGTCCGCGGTAGGTTGAGTCCACCCAATGTTGGAAGAAGCGGTCACTGTTCATCGTCGGGATCTCGGGGTGAAGCAAGCCTTCCGCGTACGCCCGGCTCAGGTAAGCGACCAACTGCTCCATGCCGGCGTCGAGGATGGCATACTTCCAGCTATCGCTTCGATCGTCGTAATACATGGCGTTCCATCGTCCGCCCCAGCCGGTGCCAAAGCCGTTGGACATGGCGCCGAACATGTTGGAGAACCGCCGCGTACCCCACGGAAACAGGTCGGGCTCGGCCTGCTTCAGGGCGCTCAGCGTGTCGTGGAAGTCACCGTAGGTGTCCCATTTCGTCTCGATGCCATAGGAATCGAACACGTCCTGTCGCACCAGATGGGCGGATCCTGACAGACCGGTCGGCGCGTAGGAGCCCCAGGACATGTAGCGGTAGATCCTTCCGTCGCGAGCGGCCACCAGCCCGAGGACCCCCGGATCCTCGGCGAGGTGGTTGCGGAAATTGGGCATGACGTCCAGGTAGTCGTTGTAGGCGAGCACCTGACCGGCGATCCCCAGCTCGTCGATCTTGCTTACGTCGACGCCCCAGTTGAACAGCAGCTCCGGCAGGCTGTTGGAGGCGATCATCAACTCGATCTTCTGCCCAGCTTCGGCGAACGGGAAGCTCGTCACCGTCGCGTCGAGATTGAGCTTCTCGCGTACGATGCCCTCCCACACGCCGTCGTTGGGCCACGGGCCGGCCTTGACCCAGTCGAAGCTGTATGTCTCGCTCACCCACGGAACGGTGAGCCCACCTGTGGATGACTCAGGATCGTACTCGATCCTGGCCATGGATGGTTCACCTGCGGCAGCATCCTCCGTGGTCCCCGTGGCGAACGCCATGGCGCTGGCACAGAGCAGCGCGATGGTCAAGGGCAACAGATGCCTGAGCATAAGGCGTCCCTCCTAAGTAGGATAATCCGCTCACTGTAGGTCCGCTCGCTTCCGACGGTCAAGGAGCGGGTGGGGCGGTGGGGCGGCTGGTGGTAACCGTCGGGGACTCAGCGTCGAACGGGCGCGCTCTCCCACAGCCGGTGCAGACCGGCGTCCAGGTCTCCGACGGTGCGCTCGTCGTCCGCGAGCCAGCGGTTGACCAGGTTTCCCGCGCGGCTCTGCAGGTCGTTCCAGCCGGAGAACCGGGGGCGGATGACGCTGGTTTCCATTGCGGGCAGCAGGTCGCGGAAGAACGGATGAGTCCCCGCGAGCTCGAGCCAGGCGCCACGATAGGAGGGCTGGCCGCCGTGCTGGGCCCACAGCTCGGTCTGCACTCGCATGGAGTCGGCAAAGCCGGCGAAGTCGACAGCCGCGTCCGGACCATCAGCAGCCGGCCCCCATCGAGCGCGGCCAGCGTGGGCTCGAAGATCCCCCGGGTCGTCCGCTCCGGGTCGGGGATGATCCATGAAGACCGACTCGGCGACGAGTCGGTCGCCGCTGAAGCGGGCGGCCAGGCAGCCCGTCTCGATATAGCTGGAGCCGTAGGGATACCGGTACTCGCAGAGCATGTCGGTCCCATGGTGACCGCATCGCGCAGCCGGTCAAGGCCACCGAGGGGCCGTGTTCGCATAACCTCTGGCTGTACTCAGTACGCTTGGTCGCGTCGCCGGGTCCGGACCAGCCTCCAACTCATATCCCGAGTTGGGAACGGAGTTCGTCATCGCTGACATCGCCAACGACGGGACGGCGGACGCCGGAATCGCGGGTGCCACGGTGGCGGTCAGCGTGAGCGAGGCCGGCGACGTTCGCTGCGAACGCACGAACGGCACCTTTGCCTGGGGGCGGGCACACGATAGATTGAGTGGTATGGCAAGATCCACCTTGCCGATCGGCATCCAGACCTTCCGCAAGCTGCGCGAAGATGGCTGCTACTACGTCGACAAGACGGCCTATATCAAGCGGCTGCTCGACGGAGGCACCCATTGCTTCCTGTCGCGCCCGCGGCGGTTCGGCAAGAGTCTGTTCCTGGACACACTGAAGAATTCTTCGAGGGGAGCGAGGCGCTGTTCGAGGGGCTGGCGATCCACGACGGCTGGGACTGGTCGGTACGCCACCCGGTGGTGCGGCTGGACTTCGGCAGCAGCCACTTCGGGGAGCCGGGCGCCGTCCATCGGAACGTGATGGCGCAGTTGGATGCGGTGCAGCGGCGCACCCGCTCAGCGTCGAGCGGCCGTGCTCTCCCACAGCCGGCGCAGGCCGGCGTCGAGGTCGCCGACGGTGCGCTCGCCGTCGCTGAGCCAGCGGTTGACCAGATTGCCCGCACGGCTCTGCAGCTCGTTCCAGCCGGCGAACCGGGGGCGGATGACGCTGGTTTCCATGGCCGGCAGCAGGTCCTGGTAGAACGGATCGGTCACCGCCAGCTCCTGCCAAGCGCGGCGATGGGCGGGCTGGCCGCCGTGCTGCGCCCACAGCTCGGTCTGCACCCGCATCGAGCCGGCAAAGCGGGCGAAGTCGCCAGCCGCGTCCGCTTGCGCGCTGCCGGCCGAGACCGCAATCCCGGTGCCGCCGACCACCGCGCCGCCGGCTTGCCGGTCGGCGGCAAGCGTGGGCACCGGATGGAAGCGCAGGCCGCGGCGCGTGAACCCGACGTAGGCGAACGTGAAGAGCGCGTAGTCCACCTGCCCGCGCGCCATGGCGTCGAGCAGTTTCAGCGGATTCCAACGCAACGACTGCGGAAGCATGTGGTGGCGCAGCATGCGCAGGAGCGTGGCGGCCTCGTGGAGTGCGGCCCGCGGCGGCAGGTCGTGCTCACGTTCGGACGGCAGCGGGTGGCCTGCCTGCGCCAGCAGGGTCAGCAGTGCCATCAGCGCGTGCACGCCCACCAGCGATGAGGCCACGCGGATGCCCGACGCGGCCAGCCGCGGGATCTCCGTGTACGCCCGCGGCGGCTCGGCGATGCGCCGGGGGTGAGAGGCCGAGACCTGACAGGCCGCGTCGACCGGGACCGCCCACAGCGCGCCGTCGAGCTCGTAGCTGGCGCGGCTTGGGCCGACGTAGTCTTCGGCGACGCCGTCGATCGGCAGCAGGCACCCCGCGGCGACCGCCTCGCCGACGTGCGGGTGATCCATGTTGATCAGGTCGTAGCGGCTCGCAAGCTCCAGCAGCGGCGCGCTCTCGAACCCCTCCAGCGGCTGGATATCCCACTCGACCGAGACCTCGCTCCCCGCGGGCGTGCCGGCGAAGGCGCGGCCAACCTGTTCCAGCGGCCCCCACCCGCGCGGGTCGTCCCAAGTGATTCCCCTGAGTCGAATCGCCACCCTATCGTCGCTGCGCCACCAGCCTCAGAAAGTCCGCCTCGTCTCGGCACTCCAGCGCCGCTTGCACCAGCGCTTCGGTGGAGACCGCCGGCAACTGCCCCAGACGCCGGGGCAGCGCAGCCGATACGGGCAGGCCCCGCGTCTTGAACACCTGCAACACCGCCGCGCGCTGCGTCTCCAACCGGCCTTCCAAGCGCTCGGCGCGCAGGAACGGATCGTCATCTGGCCCCGTGCCTTCAGCCGCACCCAGCGCCCGCCCCACACGGCGCAGCGCTGCCGTGGTTGCATCCGACAACTCGGGCTCGTTCAGCGCCAAGTGGATCTCTTCCGCCATCCAGCCCGGGAACGCCCGGCTGCTGGGCACCGCGCGGAAGCCTTCGTCTTCCAACACGTACATCGTCAAGCCGGCCCGCAGCCCCGCCGGACGGCTTGGCGACGGCGTGTCAGGCACCTCCACCCACACTTCCGGAAAGCCCCACGACTCGTAGAGTGCGAGCTTGCCGCGGCGTACGTCGGTGGTATTGTCCACCTCCAGCACCACGTCCGGCAGCGCGTCGCCGCCCACCTCGATCGCTGGACCCGAGGGCCGCGTCGCGCGCGGGTCCAGATACACCGTCTGGTCGGCCTGCATGATGCGCTGACGCTCGCCACGCCCGTCGCGGACCAGGAGGTCGGCGGCGCCGAACGTGTCGATCGGCGAGCCCCGCGTCTGGGCAATCATCGTGGTGAGCGCTCCGAGGCGCTGCCCTCCCTGTTCGTGGTAGACGCTGACCGGATCGCACACTATGGCTATTTCCGTGGCGGCATCCCAATACTCGATGCGGCCTTCGTAGTCGGAGATCGCCTCCCGCGGTATGCATACCGGCCGGCAGCCCGGAAATTCCAACGACTCCGGCTCGCTGTGCCGAGCCGGCCGCGGGATTGCGGCGACACGGCACTCAGCCATGGCACGACCTTAACACACGGTGCCTCGCCGTTCGTCACACGGAGACGATCGTCCGCGCGGAGTCGTCGCTACACGTCGATCCGATAGCGGTAGACGCTGCCGGTGAAGCCGGTGTGGAACTCGCCTGCCCGGGGCAGGCCGCTGGGCTGGTAGTGATTGACGTACAGGACGAGCTGGCGGGTCTCCCGATCCTCGTGCACGTGGAAGTTCGAGTACTGCACGCGCTCGTCCTGATCCGGCGCACGATCCGCGATCACAGCGAGCGAGTCGCGGAGCAGGAGGCCGGTGGCGAGGTCTACCCGGCCCATCACCAGCGGGTAGCGGGGGCTGTTGCCTTCCGCGTTGCGCTCCGCGATGTTGCCGAACCAGAACAGCCGGCCGTCCGAGTGCGGGACCAGATGGGAGATCGAGCTGGGCGAGAAGAAGCGCTCCCCGTCATCGTAGCTCCACGGCTCTGCCGGACTCCACCTGCGGCCCTCGTCCTCCGAGGTCGAGAACCACTTGTGGGCGGGGAGCTCCGGCCGCCCGCCGTTGGAGCCGCGCATCACCATGAGCAGCCGGCCCCCGTCGAGCGCGGCCAGCGTGGGCTCGAAGATCCCTCGCGTCGTCCGCTCCGGGTCGGGAATGATCCATGAGACCGACTCGGCGACGAGTCGGTCGCCGCTGAAGCGGGCGGCCAGGCAGCCCGTCTCGATATAGCTAGAGCCGTAGGGATTGAAGTAGCGGCCGTCGCCGTCGAGCGCGGTGCGGCTGACCGGGAACAGCAGTAGCCCGCCGTTCCGGCCGACCGGAGGACCGAGTCCGGTGAAGGCGTTGCGGCCGGTGTGCACGCCGTCGATCGGGTGCCAGCGGTCGTAGCCCTCCCCCTGCTGGATGATCGGCGCATCGTGGAACAGCGAGCGGCCGCCGTCGGCGCTCAGGGCATAGAAGCGAGACACGCGGGTCAGCGCGTCGAACGCGTCGTCGCCCTCCTGGAGCCACTCCGTGCCCGAGAAGACCAGGTGGCCCGATCCCGGATCGACGAAGCAGGCCGACGAGGTCCGGCGGAGGGTCGTGCCGTCATCCCGTCGATGCGTGACGGGCAGCTCGACCGGATCGCTCCACGTCCGGCCGTTGTCGCCGCTCCACCGCCGGAAGCGCGCGTCGTCGATGTCGCTGATGACCTCGTACCGGTACTCGCACAGCATCTCGGTCCCGGTCGGGCCGCAGTAGTCGGCGCTCCCGAACACCGAGGTGCCACGGTCGGGCGTCTCGATGAAGAGCTCCGGCTCGCCAATGGCAGTCATGGCACCAGCCTATGGGCTGGTCGGTGTGCCAGCAAGGCTCAGGGAGCGAGCGAGGCAGTCTCAGCCTCCAGGACGTCAGGTCAGGTCGCGCAGGCGGAACCGGCACACGGCCACGTCTTCCTTCTCGATGGAATGGATGGCGTAGGCGCTGTCGCCCTCCAGGTGCAGCACCGGGTAGCCGTAGCGGCCGCCCTTGTGATGGCCGGGCAGGCGGGAACCGGCCGACTCTTCGCCGCCGAGCGGGTAGTGGCGGTCGAACACCACGCCGTCGTCGCTGGTGGCGAGGATCATCGGCGTGCGGCGACTGCGTGGTTGCGGACACGACAGGCCAAAGAAACGGCCGTCGGGCAGGCGCCCGAACTGAAAGCGGCTGCAGGCGTCGGTGTAGCCGGTGACGGCCGGCTCCGACCAGGTGACGCCGTCGTCGCGGCTCTCGGTGACCGCCAGCCGTCCCGCCTCCCGGTCGGCGATGCGCAGCATCATGTGGATCACCCCGTCGTCGGTCTGAAAGAAGGAGCCCTCGCAGTATCCATGAGGATCGCCTCGCTGGCGGCAGCCCTTGTGAAAGCCCTCCGGGTCGTCCACGTAGCCCTCCGGCAGCCGCGGCAGCACGGCGTCGCGCCAGCCGGAGACGCCCCCGGCGTCGTCGGTGTGCGGGTACCGCAGGTTCCCGGACATGATCAGACGACCGGACGCGACGGCGGCGGGGGGCATGTTGGGGATGAACCGCTCGATGGCGCGCACCGGCTCGCCCCAGGTCTCGCCGTCGTCCTCCGAGACCGCCACCTCGGTATGGGTGTCCAGCGTCCACTGCTCACCCGCGGGGATGGCGGCCTTGCCGCCGCCGGGCCGTTCGACGCCCGCGCGCAGGCATACATCGTTGTATTCGTAGACGCCCAGGTAGGCGATCAGCCTGCCGCCGTGGCGCCGCAGCCCCATCCCGGTGAAGACCACGTCCGCGTACCGGCCGGGCCGCCGGGGCAGCACCGTACGCGTTTCGCTCCAGGTAACGCCTGCGTCATCGGAGCAGGCGTAGCACATCACCTGACCCGGATCGTCTTCGTTGCGTATGCCGTGGGACCAACTGGCGACTAGACGTCCGTCGAGCGACGTGAGCTGTGGGTGGTGGCTGTACGCGTGCCCTTCGCTCCCGCGGTAGACGATGAACTCCTCGTGCGGCACCGGGCGCAGCGGCGCCTCCCCCCAGCGGTTGGTGATCGGCGAACGAGCGATCTGCGATTTACGCATGCCTTGGGAGTCTGTCGGATTTGGCGCGCCAGCGGCAAATCCGACAGACTCCGTAGCGGAAGGTGGGGATGGGCCAAGAGCGGAGCCGGGAGGTAGTGGTACCGATGACACGACATCGTCCGATCGCGCCATTCGAGCTCAGCGACAAGCGGGAAGCCGACTGTTTCCGGCATCAGTCGCTCTCGGGCGCTGCCGAGCGCCTACGACCATGACCGAGTTCTTTACGTCCGGTATCGCGCAACGAGATCCGCTGATCGCCAAAGCGCTGTCCAGCGAGAGCCGGCGTCAGCAGGACCAGATCGAGCTCATCGCTTCCGAGAATATCGTCAGCCGCGCCGTGCTCGACGCACTCGGTCATGAAATGACGAACAAAACGCTTGAAGGATACCCCGGTGCTCGCTATCACGGCGGCGGACGATTTGCCGACGTAGTCGAGCAGGCCGCCGTGGAGCGTGCATGTGAACTGTTCAATTGCGCGTATGCCAACGTACAGCCGCACTCCGGCAGTCAAGCCAATCTTGCCGTGTTCTTCGCGTTGGTCCGGCCCGGAGACCGCGTGCTCAGTCTCGACCTCGCTGCAGGCGGCCACTTGAGCCATGGGCTTCGCGCGAACCTCTCGGGCCGATGGTTCGAGGCCCACCACTACGGCGTCTCGCGCGAAACTGGCATGATCGACTACGGCGAAGTCGAAGCAAAGATCCGGGAGGTGCAGCCGCGGCTTCTGATTGCCGGCGGGTCGTCATATCCGCGAACCCTGGATTTCGAAAGACTGGCCGATGCTGCCATGACGGTCGGTGCCTATTTCATGGTGGACATGGCGCATATTGCCGGCCTGGTAGCGGGCGGCGCGCACCCGTCTCCGATCCCACATGCCGACATTGTTACCTGCACGACGACGAAGACCCTGCGGGGGCCGCGCGGCGGCATGATCCTCGCCCGAGATGAGAGTTGGCGAAAAAATCTGCAGTCTGCTGTTTTTCCCGGCGTTCAGGGCAGCATCCACACACAGGTCATCGCCGCGAAGGCAGTCTGCCTGGGCGAGGCGCTGCAACCGGAGTTCAGACACTACGCCCACCAGGTCAAGACGAACGCCGCGAGACTGGCCGCGGTTCTGGCCGATGGCGGTTGGTCAGTCGTTACCGGCGGAACCGATACCCATATCATCCTGCTGGATCTCTCCGCCACCGGATTGACCGGCCAGACTGCCGAGCGCATTCTCGAACAAGCGGGTATCACAACCAACAAGAACCCGATCCCGTTCGACGTCCGCAACCCGGCCAAGTGGAGCGGGTTGCGGTTGGGAGTCGCGGCCGCTACCACACGCGGATTCCGGGAGACCGAAATGGAACGCGTCGGACAGGCTATTGCCTCCGTGCTGAGGTCAGCGGCTACCGGGGATGTGGACGAAGCGCAACAGATCGTGGCGAGGCTCTGCCGCGCGTTTCCCATCTACGCCCGGTTGCCGGGAGGCCTGTCCGGTTAGTCAGGGAGTGGCAATGCGCCGCGTCGCGGCGTGGGGACTGCGCTGCAGGACCTGGACGATGCGCCGCCGGTCGGCCATCACATGCGGCAGGTCCGGCGGCAGGTCGATCAGCACGCTGTGCCGGCCGCCGCCGCTCAGGAAGGTGTTCCTGGCCCGGTCCACCCGAGAAAGAAGTTGCCCACATGCATGCCCCGATGGCGCATCGGCGTTGCCTGCAGGGTCTCTGACAGCGTGAGGTCCGCGGCATAGCCGAGCGACCGGGTGTAACCGGCCAAGTCCGCCACTCTCAGCGCTCCCCGGAAGGTCGCGGAGATGCTCGAAGAACTGGTACCCGTACGGCCAGTCCGCTATCTGCCGTTGCTCGTCCGGCGCGAGGCCGGAGGTGAGGAACTCCTGTAGCCCACCGGCGTCGTCGACGGTCGCGATCATGCCGTAGCGGCTGCCGGTCAGCGCGTCGGCGCTGTCAACGACCTCGTTCAGGACGGTGTTGAGGTCGAGGCTCGCGTTGATCCGCAGGATCGCCGCATTGAGCATCGAGATACCTATAATTCACGATAACGACACATAATTTTAGCACATGTTCACGCCGAGTTCACGACGAACGCAACGCTCAGCGACAACTATAGACAGGTTTTCGCATCTGGTCGGTCAATGGAGGACAAGATACGGCATGTCGAAGTGTACCGAGCGTGGCTCATTTGACTGGTTGGTAGACCAAGGAGTGCGCGTGTTTCTGTTCACTGTTCGATCTTTGAAGTATCGATAGGTCACGCTTGACCGCATTGCCGTAACATTGCCTGTCGGTGGCGCTGGCGGCCACGGTCGCCAACCTGTTCAGGGCCGCAGCGTGCCTTGCGCCGGGCCGCAGGCACCACTTCACGCCTGCCATGAACCGCACGCAGTCGTTGAGGTCGGTCGTCACGTAGTTGGCCCAACCTCTGCCCACATAGACGCCCTTCTCGGTGTTCTGACCGCGAATTGCGTCGATACACGGGTCGAGGTCGACGCGCTCCCGGCTGACGTGCGCTGCCAGTACGTCCCGAAGTTCTGCTCATCCAACTCCCGGCGCTGTGCTGGCGTTTCGCAGAATCCGAGGCAGTAGATGAGGTCGGGTGTTGCGGTTCTAGCGGCAATTGTCCACGCTGCTCTGCTTGATCTCCGAGTATCCGTCGAAGAACGACTGGAGCCGCACTTGGCTGTCCTCGCGATCGCTTCTCTCTCGATGGTTGCGATACCAGCTTGCGTCCCTCGGCCTTGGGGACAGCTTGCCGCCGACCCTGGGGGCTACGGGGTGATCTTCGATGTCTGGTCGTCCGACTGCCGCTCGCCGTCGCAAGCTCGGCTCGTAGGAGTCGTTGGAGTACTCGACCATCGTCGACGCAAACGCCAATCGCAGAAGGTCGGCACTTCGCTGATCGGTCTGTCCTTTGATGAAGTCGAGCATGAGCAGAACTTTCCGCTCCACCTCCGGGCTGTAAAAAGGATGGCGGGTTCTGAATCCTGCCGGCGCTTCGACAGGGGTTGCTGCCCACGCGGTTCGCTCCAGGTAACGCCCGCGTCATCGGAGCATGCGTAGCACATCACCTGACCCGGATCGTCCTCGTTGCGTACGCCGTGGGACCAACTGGCGACCAGACGTCCGTCGAGCGACGTGAGCTGTGGGTGGTGGCTGTACGCGTGCCCTTCGTTCCCGCGGTAGACGATGAACTCCTCGTGCGGCAGCGGCAAATCCGACAGACTCCGTAGCGGAAGGTGGGGATGGGCCAAAAGCGGAGCCGAGGGCGACGATTTTGGGGCGCTATCCCTTCAGCGAGCCAAGGAAGATGCCCTTGATGAAGTACCGCTGCAGGAACGGGTACACCAGGATGATCGGACCGATGGTGATCAACGTGGTGGCTGCCTTCACCGCCTCGGACGGAAGCCGATCCTCCGCATCGATCGGTCCGCCGAACTCCCGGATGCGATCGAGCGTAGCCTGCTCGGCAAGGAGCAGGCGGCGCAGCAGGAGTTGCAGCACGATCTTGGATTCGTCGCGAAGGTAGATCAGGGCGTCGAACCAACTGTTCCAGTGCAGCACCATGGTCCACAGAGCGATCGTGGCCAGCACGGGCTTGCACAGCGGTGCGACGATGCGCGCCATGATCTGCACGTAGTTGGCGCCGTCCATGAAGGCGGACTCCTCGAAGGCCGGGTCCACCGTCATCAGGTAGTTGCGCATGATGATGATGTAGAAGCCGTTGGCGAGCAGCGGCAGGATCAGCACCCAGCGCGAGTCGATCAAGCCGAGCTTCCGTATCACCAGGTAGGTCGGAATCAGGCCGCCGGCGAAGAACATGGTCACCAGGATGTAGGCGGTCACCAACCCGCGTCCCGGCAGGGTGCGCTTCGCCAGCGGATAGGCGGTCAGGAAGGTGACGACCAGGGTCAGCGTCGTGCCGGCCACGGCGCGGAAGATGGAGTTGGCGTAGCCGACGAGCGTCAACGGGTCGCTGAGGATGTAGCCGTAGGCGCCGGTCTGCCATCTCCCCAACCAGATGTGCAGTCCCAGCGTCCGCACGTCCAGGATCCCGGAGAACGAGAGGATGATGGTGTGCCAGAACGGATAGAGGAACGAAAGGGCCAGGATGATGAAGAACAGACCGTTGCAGGCGTCGAACGCGACTCCGCCGGCGGTCTTCCGGCGCGGCAGCCAGGGGCGCGCGCCCGGTGCGCGTACGAGTCGTTGCGTTTCATCCAGCGTCGAGTGGAGCAGCGCCTTGCCGGCCATGGCCGCCATCCGCTACCAGAGCCCGTATTCGCTGTAGCGCTTGATCACGCTGTTGGACCCGACGATCAGGGCGACACCGATCACGTTCTTGAACAGCCCGACCGCTGTCGTGAACCCGTATTGGCGCTCGATGATGCCCTGGCGATAGACGTAGGTGTCGATGATGTCCGCCACCTCATAGACCAGCGGGCTGTACAGGTTGAAGATCTGGTCGAAGCCGGCGTTCAGCACGGTGCCGAGCCTCAGGATGAACAGGATCGTGACCACCGGCAGGAGCGACGGCAGCGTGATGTGCACGGCCTGCTGCAGACGGTTGGCGCCGTCGATCCGGCCGGTCTCGTAGAGCTCGGGGTCGATGGCCGCCATCGCCGCGAGGTAGATGACCGACCCCCAGCCGACCTCCTGCCAGATCCCGGTCGCGACCAGCATCGGCCGGAACAGGTCGGGATCGGTCAGCAGCAACGGCGCGGGCTGATCGACCAGCCCGAAGAGGTAGCCCACGATGCCGCGCTGAGGCGAGAGTATCTCGACCAGTATGCCGGCCAGGACGACCCAGGAGAAGAAGTACGGCAGGTAGCTTACCGACTGCACGACGCGCTTGAACTTCTGGTTGGCGAGCTCGTTGATCAGGAGCGCCAGGATGATCGGAGCCGGAAACCCGAAGGCGATCCGCAGGACGCTGATGATGACGGTGTTGCGAAAGATCCGCCAGAAGAAGGGGTGGCCGAACAGGATCTTGAAGTGATGGAAGTCGTTCCACTCGCTCCCCAAGAAGCCCAGGTTGAAGCGATAGTCCTTGAACGCGGCGATGATCCCGTAGATCGGCAGATAGTTGAATACGAACAGGAGCGCGACGCCGGGGAGCAGCGCCAGGTACAGGAGCCGCATCCGTTTCGCTCTGTGCCATCGTTCGCCCTGCTGCAGGGCGGCACTCGCGGTCTGTGCGGTGGCGAACCTCATCTACGGGACGGATCCATGAGACGGTATTGGCGAAGGGGAGCGGCGGTTGCACCGCTCCCCTTCGAGATGGGTCGTTCGGCCGAACGATTGCTCAATAGACGCGTTGTCCGGCGAACAGCTCCCGTCCACGCGGGGCCTTGGCGAGCTCTGCCAGCAGCTCGGCGCCGCCGATGCTCATCCAGCGCTCCACGTGCGCGTCCCACTCGGCGTCGACGTCGACCTTGCCGGTGACCGCCTGCAGATAGAACTCGTCGCGGAGCGTGTTGAGCGCATCACCGTATTGGACCTTCTTGTCGTTGTATCCGGTTTCGTTGAACAGGTCGTAGCGAGCCGGATAGATGAGCATGCCGTAGCCCTTGCCGCTGTACGCGTTGTCCTTCGCCCAGTCATGGAGAATCGAGTAGTACAGGAACTTGAGCCGGTCGATCGTGTACATCGGCGGGTAGGTGTAGAACCGTCCGTCCTTCACGCGCTCGGCGTCGAAGGTGAGCCTGGAGCTCCACGGCTCTCCTTCCCAGTCGAAGTGCACGCCTTCCTGGCCGCGCGCGTTCAGGGCGTACCCCTCGTCGGTCATCATCATCCAGTCGTAGATCTGCAGGATCCGCTCAAGCTTCTCGTCGCTGACGTCCGCGTTGATGTAGGCGTGATAGCTGCCGAGCGCGAACGGAACGTGGCGGGCCATGCCGCGCTCCTCGACGCCGCCGGGACCGACCGGCGGCCAAGTCATGATGACGTCCACGTCCTCGTCGAGCTTCGCGAACGATCCCGGAGCGGCGGTGCCCTCGCCCGCCGGCACGTTGTAGTTCCAGTAGGTCGTGGAAATCGCGTACGTGCGCAGCGTCTCCTTTTCCCACTTCTTCCTGCGCGTGAGGGTCGGGAACTCGGTGTCGATGAGGCCGTCCGAGTACCAGCCGGCCAGCAGCTTCAGGAAGTCCTGGTACCGCGGATGCGTGTTGTAGACGTGCAGCTCACCACCGACCTCCCACGAGTAGTCGGGCTTGGAGGTCAGGCCGTACATGTTCAGGAACGGCTCGAAGCTCCAGTCGATAGTCTCGCTGGCGCCCAGCGGGATCGTGTCCTGCTTGCCGTTGCCGTCCAGGTCATCGTCGCGCGCGGCGACCAGGAAGCGCTCGATGTCCGCAATGGAGAAATCGTGGTCGTAGAAGTAGGTGAGGCCGACCGGGTCCATCGCCTCCTTGATGTCCTCGTAGCCCGGCATCGGCAGGCCCGCCTTCGAAGCCCAGTCGTGGCGGAACACGACGAAGCCGTTGAACGGGGCTTGCGCCACGTTCTCCGCCGCTCCCATCAGCGAGAGCACTTCGTCGGCATTGTCGGGATTGGCATTCACCATCCACCCGTAGCCGGAGTCGTCGAGCAGCTTGGCGTACATCGGCGCGTGCTCGCGGATCATCGCCATCGGAATGCTGCGCGTGACTCCCTCGCGGTGGATCTCGAAGGTGTTCGCGTGACTTCCTGAGAGATACCCGAAATCCGGGAACTGTCCGTTGGCCAGCATCAACTCGACTCTTTCCTTCTCCTGGAAGTAGTTGATGCCGTCCACTTCGATGTCGACGTCGAACATCTCCTCGATATGATCGATGCCCCAGGTATCCAGGTCTTCCCGGTCGTCGTTGCCTTCCCAGTGCCAAGTGATCGTCAGGGGCCCGGCGGCCGCCGCCTGGTCGGCTTGCGCCGCCCCGTAAGCGATGAGCGGCGTCAGTCCCAGTGCGATCGCAGCGATCAGGACATGCGCTCTCTTGCTGTGCCTCGTCATGTAGTCTCCTTGCGACGTGGTGAAGCCGTCATCAAGGCGAGAGTTGATCGCCCCGATGACGGCGATCGCCGCAGTCTGTGCAGGAAGCCTACCCCGCGGGGCGCTATTAGCTCCAGCTACTCTTGTAGCGGTCCATGACGAAGTCGCCGAGCTGGGTCAGCGGGAAGGTCGAAAGTCCCGCTCCTGTACGCTCACCGCCAGGGGAGTTCCCGGCGGCTTGGGCCGGTTGTGGGTCGTGACCACCCAGACCTCGCCGGGGCGGCGCTCGCACAGGTAGGGGTAGGAGAGCCGGCCGTACGGATAGGTGTTTCGGTCCGCGCGCATGCGGCCGATGACCGCCGGCTCCGACCACGACCGGCCGTCGTCGTCCGAAAAGGCCAGGGAGAGCTCCTCGCGGTGCAGGCTCATCGGGCGCTCCGCGTACGGGAGCGCCACGCGGCGGTAGCTGTCCTCCCCCTGCGGGTAGAGCCGATTCCACGCCAGCGCCAGACGCCCGCTCTGCAGGCCGAGCAGGTAGCCCGGTGCGCTGCTGGCGTCGATCGGGCTGGGCCGGATCTCCCGCCACGACAGGCCGCCGTCGTCGGAATAGGCCTCCCAGAAGCGGTCCAGATTGGTGCGCAGCAGCATGAGCAGCCGTCCGTCCGAGAGCTCGGCCACCGTGCCCTCGCAGACGCCGTCGTGATGGCCGTGGCCGCCCAGGTCGATGATGCTGCTCTGCCGCCAGCTCCGGCCTCCGTCCGTGGAGACGCACGTGAACTGGACGTGACGGGCCGGGGCGCGCCAGAGGTGCTGCACCGGCGTGACCAGGTTGCCCGCGCGCGTCTCGATGATGTCGGTCACCGCACCGCAGAAGCCCAGGAAGATGGGCTGGCGGTCGGTCCAGGTCCTGCCTTCGTCCGGGCTGCGGATCGACCACACGTCGCAGCGCACGTCGGGATCGGGCTCATTGGTGGTCTCGTTCCAGCCCCACCGATAGGTCGTGGAGTCGCCGTAGGTCATTACGATGTCGCCGTTCCTGGTGCGCACCATGGCCCCTCTTTGCGGTACCCCGGGCTCGGAACCGTCGGTCATGGGCACCGGCGCCGACCAAGTGATCCCGTCGTCGGCGCTGGTGCGGCAGGCGTTGGCGTTCACCTGCAGCAGGCGATCGTCGCCCAGCACCACCATCTGCTCGGGGAAGTCCGTATCCCCGTAGTCGGTGATGGGCAACGGCCGGCAGCGCGATTCGATCCACAACGTGCCCTTCTCGTCTTCACTCATGATGCGCCTCCATGGCATCGTTCCTGGTCACGGTTCGATCCGGTAGAGGCAGGCGTGTCCGCGGTACGCGCGCCGCTCTCCCTGCTGCTCGACCCACAGCCGGGTCGAGCGCACGATCAGATGGCCGGTGCCGCGCTCCTCGTATACCTGGAAGTTGCCCAGCAACGGCGGTACTTCGTCGCCCCGCCGGGTGTCCACGACCATCACGGTATCGCGTCTGAGCAGGAGACTGTCCGGGTCGATCAAGCCGGCCACCAGCGGGTGGCGGGGCAGGTTGCCCTCCGGGTTGTACGGGCTGATGTTGCCGAACCAGTAGTAGCCTCCCGAGGAGTGCCGGGCGATGGTCGAGTAGCTGGCGGGTGAGAAGAACAGGCTGCCGTCGGTGTAGCCCCACGGCCGCGGCGTGTCCCAGGTGTCGCCCCCGTCGTGGGAGACGCAGTACCACTTGTGCCCCGGCAGCTTCAGGTTGCCGGCATTGCTCGTGCGCATGACCATGAGGAAGCGGCCGTCGGGCATCTCCGCCACCGCTCCCTCGGTGACCCCGCGGGTGGAGATCTCCGGCGGCAACGTCACCGGCTGCCCGGCGGTCCACCTGATGCGGCCGTCGTCCTGCCAGGCGCCGATCAACATGATCAGGTCGTGGTAGGAGAGCGCGCCGGGTGGGCAGAACAGCGTCCCGTCCTCCTGCAGGCAGGTGCGCTGCAGCGGCAGGACGAGGCGGCCGTCGGAGGAGGAAACCATTTCGTTGGCGACATGAGCCACGTTTTTCCCCGTCCACACGCCGTCGATAGGGTACTCGGCGGAGTAGGCGTTGCCGTGCTGGACGACCTGCTCGTCGAACAGCCAGCTCCGGCCGCCATCCTCGGAGACGCGGTACGTAAGGGTGGAGTGGATGAGGGCTTCGAGCATCTGGTCCGTGGGCAGAAACGTCTGGCTGGCGGTGACCAGGAGGCGTCCGTTGACCGGATCGACGAAGGTGTTGCCGAAGGACTGCCGATACACGCCCTCCGGCGTCTCCCGCCGCACGGGATAGGGTTGGGACTCGGACCAGGTCCGGCCGTTGTCGGCCGAGAAGCTGATCGTGCAGTGGTCGTAGATGTCGCTGCGCACCTCGAGCGTCCGCACGCGGATCATGTCGAGCGTGTCGGCGGTCAGGTAACCGGCGAGCTCGTAGGCGGCACCCTCCGGACCCTCGGGGTAGGCGATTGTGCGGTCTATGAGCCTCATGGGCGTGACCCTCCTGAGCCCGATAGTGTCAGGCTTCCGGCAGCTCGTTGCGGAAGTTGTCCTCCGGTCCGAACGCCTCCCACGGCGAGTTGAAAAAGGCGTGCTGGGCCGGAGTGAGCTGCGCCATGGTCTCGGGGCCGGGGATGCGGCCGTCCGAGTGCTGGTAGTGGTAGCTGGCCGCCCGGTCGTTGTACTTGTAGAACAGGCCGTAGCGCGGCTCGTCGGCCTGCCAGCGGTTGGCGCCGTGGGCCAGCGTCTCGGTGAAGATGATCGCCGACCCCTTGGGCGCGGCGATGTTGCGGACCAGCGGGCCGTCCACCGCGAACAGCCGCTTGTGGTCCTCGGGGACGGGGAAGTCGCACTTGTGGGAGCCGGGGATGCAGGCGAACCCGCCGTCCGCGGCCGCGATGTCCTGCAGCGTGAGCGACACCACCGTGAGGCCGGTGAAGATCCGGTCGCCCTGGACGTGGTAGCGGAAGTTGACCCGCCCGCCGCGATGGCCGCCGTGCATCTCGAACTGCGGGCAGCCCTTGGAGCGGACGAAGCTGTAGGTGATCTCCAGACGCAGCTTGGGGCCGATGATCTCGGTGAGCACCTCGGTCAGCTTGGGATGGTCGATCAGCGAGATGAACGGCTCACCCGCGTCGAGGAGTCCCCGGGCAGCGTGCCAGGTGCCGTTCGCGTCGTAGCCGTCCGGAGTCTTTTCGAGCGGCTCCATGCGCTCGCGGATCTTGCGCTTGGCGGTCTCGCACTCCTGGTCGGTGAGGACGTCCTCGACCACCAGGAAGCCCTGCAGGTCGAACAGGTACTTCTGGGTGCCGGTCATCGCCAGAGCCTATGAGCTTGCCGGCACCCGCGACAAGCTCACAGGCTCACGGCCTATTGGCTCGCCGTAACGCGGCCCGGCATCGACAGGTCACCGGACGCGATGTCGTGGACTCCGATGACACAGAGAAGCGGGGCTTCGGCCTGCTCGTTGATCTGCAGCTCCGCCGTCACCGCGTCGAATGACACGTTCTCGGTTTCGCTGACCGGGACCGTGATCTTGGCCGTCGTGCCGTTCAGCAGCGGGCTCATGCCCGGACTGTCGAGTGCGATCGGCAGGTACGGCGCGGTGTCCGGGAGCAGATCGACGCCCGGCGACACGTCGCGCACCTTGAGGCCGGCGCCACACGCGGCGTCCGGGACCAGAACCACCCAGTGCGAGTGCCACTCGGCACCGTCATTGGCGGGATCGCCGTCCCGGTCTTCGTCGTACAGAGGGGTGTCGTCGAAGTCGGGGTGGGCGGTGATCGCCAGCGACAGGATGCCCGAGCCCGGATCGAAGCCGGCCACGGCCGGATCGAGGCTGGTGGGCCAGACATAGGATTCGACCTTGGCGCCGGCCAACTGACCGATCGCGATCGGCTTCTGGCTGCCCGCCTGACCGGCCACCTCCATGATGAACGTCATCAGACGGCCATCGGTGGTGGCGCCGGCCTTGACGATGTCGAAGGCCGCCGGCTTGCTGGCGTCGACCTCGCTCTCGATCTCGTGGCCAAGAGCGCCGTGCAGCGACACGCCGGCGATCAACAGCCCTGCGATGAAGCGTTTCATGTATTCCTCCATGGTATCGAGTCGATACCATAAGCAGTGTAGGTGCCGCGAACCGGCATTGCAAGACTGGTTTCGAGTCGAGACTATACGGCGATGACCGGCGACGGCCCGGAGCGCATCGCGGCACTGATCGAGCGGATCGGCCGCCTGCTGAGCACCGATGCATACGCCGGGGGCCTGTTGCCGGTGCAATGGGAGGCTCTGCGCTATCTCGGTCGTGCCAATCGATTTTCCAGGACGCCCGCGGCGCTGACCGCCTACCTGGGGCTGACGAAGGGTACGGTGTCACAGACCGTGCACGCCCTCGAGGCCAGGGGCTTGGTGACCAAGCAGGTCGACCCCGCCGACCGCCGCGGCAGGCGCCTGTCGCTCAGTCCGGCCGGCCGCACGCTGTTGGGGCGTGACCCGCTCGCCGAGACCGTGGCCGCGATCCGGCGCTTGTCCGGGCCACAACGAACGGAGATCGCGCGAGGGCTCGAATCGATACTGTCCTCGCGTCTCAAGGCGCGGCAGCGAAAACCGTTCGGACAGTGCCGTGACTGCCGGTACTTCGCGCGCCGGCACGCCGGCGGCGCACCCCACTACTGCCGGCTGCTCGACGAGCCCCTTACCGAACAGGAGAAGAACGAGATCTGCCACGAACAGCAGCCCGCCGCATGAAGCGGTCGGCCGCATGAAGCGGGCCGCCGCGGAACGGAACCTCAGCCCTTTCGGCTATCCGCGGAGTACCCGATCGATCGCGCCTCGCAGAATCGCCTCCGAGGCGCCGGACACGAAGGCGTCGGTCGGCTCGTAGCCGCCCTCCGCGAACGACCGCTCCAGGGTGATGTACCCCGGTCCCAGGTCGCCGTAGCCGGCGACGGCCACGAAGGCGTTTGGCCGGGCGACCTGGGTGTGGAGCTGGTACTCGATGAAGGTTTCGCCCGGCAGGTGCAGGAGTGCGGACCTGGCGCCGAGGTGGAGGCAGGTGACCGGTATCGGCCGCTCGCGCCGGCGCAGGTAGGTGAGCATCAGGGCAGCCCGGCTGAGATCCTTCCCCGCGGCGGCCGCCGCCGGCGCCCGGATCCGGGCCAGCAGGGCGTCCTCGTCCAGGTCGGGCCGGGGCGGGAGCAGCACGGGCTCCACGACCCAGCGGAGCTCCGCGAGCGGATGGCGCTCCGCCGCCTGCTCGGCAGCGACCATGGCTTCGTGGATGCGGCCAGCGAACAGTTCGCGGTTGTCCGCGATGCCGTCGTTGTACTTGCCGGCGGCCACGTCCCCGGCGCAGCCGGTGAAGTAGAGGTGCGGCACCCCGGACTCCACGGTCCGCCGGTTCCGCGCCTGCCCGACGAACTCCGGGTTCACCACGCCGGTGCCGTCCACGCTGGTGGGGTGCACGGCGTAGTAGTGCGCGGCGGCCAGCGGTTCATCCTCGTTCCAGAATCCGATCGTCTTCAGCATCGGGTCGATCACCCCTTCGGGTGCGGCGCGCACCATCGGGTCGCGCGTCCTGGTCAAGCGCATGGCCCACACGGTGCCGTCGTGTCCGATCAGGCGCCGGTTGGAGGCGATGCGGTCCACCCGCGCCTCGCCCGTGGTGAAGTGGGTGCACGGGCGCGGCTCGGCCATCGCCGCCGCGGCTGCGCCGGCGGCTGCCGCGCGCGCCCGCTCCGCCCAGTCGCCGGCCATGATGACGTCCGGCCGGCCGTGCGCATCCAGGATGTCCTGCGCGTCGCGGTCCGGCCACGGTGTGTCGTGCGCATGGGTGCAGTGCACGGCCACGCGATCGGGTTCGGTGCCCACCGCCTGGGCCAGATCCGTCCGCCAACGGTCGTAGTCGCCGTTGCTCAGCTCGGCCCAGTCGAGCGCGCAGAGCACGACCGGCGGCCCGTCGTCAGCGATGAGAATCAGCCCGAGGGCCTGCAGCCGTTCCCCGATCGCCTGCGCCGGCAGATACCAGCCCGCGCACAGCGGATGGCCGACCGGCGGCGTGATGTCGGACGCGAACGTGCACAGCCGGATCATCCGCACACCTCCCGCAGCACGCGCAGGTAGTTGCCGCCGACGATGCCTGCGATCTCCTCGTCGGTGTAGCCGCGGGTCGCCAGCGCCACGGTGAAGTACGGCGCGGTGACCCAGGCGAAGCTGCCGTCGAGCTGGCCGTCCATCGGCTCCGGGGCGTCCGCGAACAGGTGCGGCCGGATGTCGTCGGGTATGGAGCCGCGGTAGGAGACGTCGGACCCACGCCCGCCAACGTGCTCGATGCCCGCCACCTCGGCGGCGTGCTCGACGTGGCGGAGCCAGTCGGCCAGCCCGCCGAGCGGCTCGGCCAGGAAGCGGCGGCCGGGGCCGCCGAGGATCGACACGACGCCGCCGGTGCCGGCGATGGCGCGGATGGTCTCATCGTCCAGATTGCGAGCATGGTCCCGGACCGCGGTGCAGCCCGTATGACTGTCGATCACCGGTGCCAAGGAGGCAGCCGCCGCGTCCAGGTGGGTGCGGCGGCTGCAGTGGGCCAGGTCGACGACGATGCCCAGTCCATTGAGGCGCCGCACGTAGTCCACGCCCGCGTCGGTGAGGCCGTGATCACGCCGGTCGTAGCACTGCGTGCCCAGCCGGTTGGTGTAGTAGAGGATCTGCGCCTGCCGGAATCCAAGCCGGTGGTAGATCTCCAGGTTGCCAAGGTCGTGCTCGATCCAGGGCGGCGGCCCGCCGCTGCTCCACATGATGCAGTGCTTGCCGGCGCGCTTGGCCGCCACCACGTCGTCGGCGCGCCGGAACTTGATCAGGTGATCGCGCAACGCATCGAGCACGGCGGTGGTGCGCGCCAAGGAGCGCAGCGTGATCATCAGGTCGCCCGTCAGGCCGCCGAACCCCTCGGTCCGCCAGGAACAGAACATGTGGCCGTAGTCGTTGGCCAGCGTGACGCCCGAGCGGCGCCACGCCTCCAGGTACTCGGAGCGCACCCCGGCGTCGGCCACCACGTCGCGGTCGGCCACCTCCTGAAGCTGCAGCTCCATGTCCTGTGGGGCCGTGCCGTCCCGGATCAGCTCGCGGGCGAGCGCGCTCATCGCCGGGGACCACGGGCGTGCTCCCCCGGACACTGGGTCGCAGACGATGGCGTCGCGGTGGATGCGCAACCCTCGCTCGATGTCGGCGTCGCCGGCGCCCAGCTCGTCGAGCGCGGCTTCCCAGGCGCGGTCGATCGCCTCACTCACCACGCACACTCTGCACGCGCGCGGTGTGGCTGAACAGGCAGGCCGGGCGGTGTCCCGGCCTCCATCGTTGACGCCGCTGCCGGGTCGACCTAGCCCAAGTTTAACATCGGCGCAGGCGATTTCGCCAGATTTGAAAATTTTGGCCAATCTATGGGGGTCTCTGCCTCAAAATGAGCTGAATCGGCCGATGTAGTGCCATAATGGTTATTTCAGCCATTGACCCACTCATTGCCGCCCCCGTACCCTTCTGCTCAGCCATGTTCGTGCGCCGCACGCAGACCCGCTCCACCACCAACGGCGAACGCTACTTCACGCATCGCCTCGTGCGATCCGAACGACGCGGCTCCCGCGTGCGCCAGCGCACCCTCCTCAATCTCGGCAGCCATTTCTCGGTCCCGCAAGCCGATTGGCTGCTGCTGTGCGCTCGGATCGATCAGCTGCTCAGCCCGCAAGAGGCGCTGCCAGCCTGCGATATTCCCCACGCTGTCGAACGGGAAGCTCACCGGATCGCCGCGCAGTTGGTCGCCGGCCAAGTACCGCTCCTGCCAGAATCGGCCCCGCAGCACGACGCCGGCGACGGCGAGCGCGAGTTCCACAACGTCGATGTCGCTTCACTGCAACTGCTGCGCCCGCGCTCAGTCGGCGTCGAACATCTCGGCCTGTGGGCCATGCAGCAGGTGCAGTTCATCCCGCTGCTGACCCAGCTGGGTCTGAACGGTCCGCAGCGCGCTGCGGCGGTCGGCTCCATCATCGCCCGCATGGCCGCTCCCGGCTCCGAACGGGCCACCTATAGCTGGCTGTGCCACCGCAGTGCCTTGGGCGAACTACTCGACACGGACTTCGAGGCCATGAGCATGATGCAGCTCTACCGCGCCTCCGACGCCCTGGTCGGCCGGCAACAGGAGATCGAGCAGCATCTGTTCAACCGGGTGACGGATCTGTTTGGGCTGCAGACGACCGTCACGCTCTACGATCTGACCAACACCTATTTTGAGGGGGAGGCAGCCGCGCAGGACTTGGCGAAGCACGGTCATTCGAAGGAGAAGCGCAGCGATTGTCCGCTGCTGACGTTGGCGCTGGTGCTGGACGGCAGCGGCTTCGTGCGCCGCAGCGAGGTGCTGGCCGGCAACGTGAAGGAACAGAAGGTCTTGGCGGCGACGCTGAAGCGTCTGGAGGTGCCCGTCGATGCGCTGATCGTGATGGACTGCGGGGCGGCCACCGAGGAGAATCTGAAGTGGATGCGCCAGCAGGGCTACCGCTATCTGGCGGTGAGCCGTGAGCGAACCCGGCGGTTTGATGCCGACTCGGCACAGTGCCTGCGGACCGCCTCCGGGCAACAGGTCCATGTCCAGTTGGTGAACAGCGAGGACGGAGCCGAGGTGCGCCTGTATTGCTACTCGGAGGCTCGCCAAGCGAAGGAGCAGGCGATGGTGCAGCGGGCCGTCAGGCGCTTCGAGAAGGCATTGAAGGACCTCCACGAGGGGCTGTCGCGGCCGCGGACGCACAAGAAGCTGGAGCGTATCTGGCAGCGGATCGGGCGCCTTGTGGCCGCCAGCGGGGGCGTGGGGCAGCACTACCAGATCGAGGTGCAGGCCGATGCGAGCGGCAAGAAGGCGGTCGCGATCACGTGGGAACAACAGCCGGTGGCCGGCTCGAAGCTGACCGATCCGGGGGTGTACTGCCTGCGCAGCAATCAGACGGACTGGGATGCGCAGACGATGTGGCGCACCTACATCATGTTGACGGACCTGGAGGCGGTATTTCGGTCTTTCAAGTCGGAACTGGGGTTGCGACCGATCTATCATCAGAAGGAGCAACGTTCCAAGGGCCATCTGTTCATCACGGTGCTGGCCTATCAGTTGGTGCAGGTGATCCGCCGGCGGCTGCGTGAGCGCGGCGAACACGCCTCGTGGGCGACGCTGCGCAGCATCCTGGCCGCCCAGCAACGGGTCACCACCACGTTTCGCTGTGCTGACGGCCGCACCCTGCACGTGCGCAAAGCCACGCAGGCCGAGCCTCAGCAGCAGGCGATCTACGACGCGTTGGGCGTCGCCCCGGCTCCCGGTGGCATCAGGAAGCTGGTGGCAGAGTAGTGGTACTCACCAGTTGTGCAGAGATTGTAGTGCCACACGCCGATTTCCGATCACCTAAATCACTTACCCATAACAGGATCATCATTAGCCCGTTAAACTTGGGCTAGGGTGGTCTGGTGCTTACCGGCATCTCGGAATGGATCGGACCATGCCCGGTCGCCTGATCGGCTTCCACGCTGGCGGACGGCTGGGCGTCGTCGCCGAGGACGGCAGCGGTGAGCGGTTTCTCGATATCGACGTGCCCGGTCAGCAGCGCTGGCAGTTCGGGCCTTCGCTGCCCGACGGCCGCCTCATCCTGCACAGCTTCGAGGACACCACCATGGCGCGGATGGTGGTGGGCGACGTGCAGGTGAATCTCTGGTTCTACGATCTGGACAGCGGCAAACTCGGACCCCTCCAGGTCGCCGACCGGCCGAGCTCGTTCTTCACCTGCAGTGCGGCGTTCGCCGACGGGCGCCGGCTGCTGGTCAGCGCCATGGTCGACGGCACGCAGCACCTGTACCTGATGGACATCGACGGCAGCGGCTTCCGTGCGCTCACGCACCCCGGCCAGGGCTTCCACTACGGGGCCGAGATCAGTCCCGACCAGACGCGCATCGCCAGTCACGTCACCGGCGACAAGTCGAGCAAGTACCCCAGGGTCTATCCCTACAGCATCGAGGTGATCGAGATCGCCGGCGGCGATCGAACCATGGTGGCGGCGCGGACCGGGCACCTGTACTTCGCGCCCGTGTGGTCGGCCGCGGGCGACCGGCTGGCGTATCTGGACTGCCACTCCGCCGCCGATCCCGCTCACTTCGCCGCCGACCTGTGCATCGGCCATGCCGACGGCACGGCCCACCGGGTGGTAACCGCCGGACAGTCCCACTGGTTCGGCACCTCCTACGGCGCCGACGGCTACCGTGGCGGCGGGTCCAACATGACCACGTGGATACCGGGCCGGGATCGCATCACCTGGACCCGGTTGCTGCCGGACTCGCACGCGGACGCCCGCTTCGACGCCTCCCTCCCCGATCACGAGGAGCTGGTCTACGCACCGGAGCTGGCGCGGGGCGGCACGCAACTCTGCGCCCTGGACCCCGACTCCGGGGACGTGGAGGAGATCACCCCGCCGGAGGAAGGAAGGTGGGACTATCACGCCTCCTGGTCGGCGGCCGGCGACGCGGTGGTCTTCTCACGCGCACGCGTCACCGAGCCACCCGAACTGTGGACGGCCGCGGTCGACGGCTCGGGCGTCCGGCGGCTGAGCGCCGGGCACGACCGCTGGGGCGCCGGGTTCGGACGCTGGCTCACCGCCTAGCAGCCCGTGGCAAACGGGCGATACCGTGCTAAGGGCGCTGCGCGACGGCCGGAGCGGTGACGACAGTATGTGCGCGAGCCTGAGGAGGACTCATGGCAGAAGCCAAGCGGAGTTATGTAGTCGATGAGAACGGCAATAGGACAGCCGTCATGCTGCCGATCGAAGAATACGAAGCACTGCTGGAAGACCTCCAAGACCTAGCGGTCATCGCTCAGCGCAGAGACGAGCCAACCGTGCCCATCGACGTCGTCGTGGAGCAGTTGGAAGAGAAGTGGCGGCGCGTCGAGTCGAATTAACCCGTTCGGCGCATCGCGACCTCGACGCTCTGACTCCTCGCACCGGCAGGAGAGTCCTGACCGCCATCGCCGGGCTGGCCGGAGATGCACGCCCACATGGATGCAGGAAACTCACCGGCAGCCTCGACTCCTATCGCCTGAGGGTTGGGGACTACCGGATACTCGGTATTCTCTGTAGGGCATCGCCGCGATGTCTATCGATAGTGCCCTGATGCGGGAACTCCCGTGCATAGGCGCTACTGCAGAAACCGGGCGCGGCGCAGGCGCGGCGCCACGTAGAGGTGGTCGTGCTCCTCGGCCAGTGCGGTCACGTTGCCGGTCGATGGGTACTTGGCGATGGCGTCCTCGACGATGTCCACACCGAGGCCCGGCGCGTCGCTTAAGACAATGCTGCCGTCGACGATGCGCGGCTGAGGTTCCATCACCTCGTAGCGGGCGGGCACGTCGTCGGCCAGATGTTCGAGCAGGAGGAAGTTCGGGACCGTCGCCAGCACGTGCGCGGCGCCCATCTCCGCGACCGGCCCGAGCGACCCGTCGTGCGGGGCGATGAGGGCGTAGTGCGCTTCCGCCAGGGCCGCGATCTTCTTGAGCTGGAGCAAGCCGCCGGCACGTCCGGTGTCCGGCTGGATGACGTCGGCGATCTCCTCCTCCAGGAGCTGCCGAACGCCCGAGAGGTATGAGTGGCGCTCTCCGACCCCGATCGGGATGTTGACCGACTCCGCCACGCGCCGAATGCCCTCGATATTCTCCGGGGCTACCGGATCCTCGTAGAACAGGAGATCGTACTCTTCCAGCCGCTGGCCGAGGGCGATGGCGTCGCGGGTGGTGAGCCACGGCGGCCCGTGGACATCGACCATGAGGTCGACGTCCGGCCCCAGGGCCGCGCGCAGGCTCGCGACCTTGGCAGGCAGTCCGTCGGTGCCGCCGGTCTTGAGAGCGCCGTAGCCCATCGAGACCAACTCCTCATTCCGTTCCGGCGTTCCCGCATGGGCGTAGAGCTTCACCTCGTCGCGGATCGTGCCGCCGAACAGCTCGTATACCGGCACGCCCAGCGCCTTGCCCTTCAGGTCCCAGAGCGCCATCTCGATGCCGGTCATGGCGCCGCTGCCGACGACGCCGGTCATGCCGTGGCCCATCATCGCGGTCATGATCTTCTGGCAGATGCGCTCGATCCGGAACGGATCGTCCCCGATGAGGATGGCACTCAGGTCCCGGATCGCGGTTTCCACGACGCGCGGCCAGCCGCTCGCTTCGCCAACGCCGTAGATCCCTTCGTCGGTGATCACCTTCACGAACAGCCAGTTGCGCTGTGACCAGGCGTCGTCGCCCTTGGCGGCCTGCATCAGGTACGTCTTGATCTCCGTGATCTTCATCTTGTTCCTCGCTTCATGAGTTGCGGAACGCTACACGGTAATGTTCATTCTGGCCTGACCCGTTACCATCGCGGGGGCAGCCGTCGACGGCGTGTCGTGCACGGACCGCAGATGGAGCCGGGAGGTAGAGCTCATGCCGAGCGAGAGAGCAGGAGACCGCACCAGCGTTCGCTACGAGCCCGACGACAAGCCGCCGACCGCGCTTACGTTCGGCCTTGGCCTGCAACTCGCCATTCTCTGTTTGAGCGGGATCGTGTTGACGCCGGCCATCGTGGTCCGCGCCGCCGGCAGCAGCGAAACCTACCTCGCTTGGGCCGTGTTCGCGGCGGTCGCGGTCAGCGGCGTCACCACCGTGCTGCAGGCGGTCCGGGTGGGCAGGATCGGCGCCGGCTACGTGCTGCTGATGGGCACCTCGGGAGCGTTCATCGCGGTGTCCGTCACGGCGCTCGCCCAGGGAGGGCCGGCGATGCTCGCCACCCTGGTGGTCATCTCGGCGCTGTTTCAGTTCGTGCTCGCCGCGCGGCTCTCGCTGTTGCGGCGCGTGCTGACCCCCACCGTGGCGGGGACGGTGATCATGCTGATCGCGGTCACGGTAATGCCCATCGCCTTCGATACGCTCAAGGATGTGCCGCAGAGCGCTCCGCCCTTGTCCGCGCCGCTGAGCGCTCTGGTGACCGTGCTGGTCATGATCGGACTCGCGCTGAAAGCCACGGGAGCGCTCCGCCTCTGGGCACCCGTCATCGGCGTGGTGGTCGGTTCGGTGGTCGCCGGACTGTTCGGCATCTACGACCTGGGATCGGTGGCCGGCGCCGCATGGATCGGCGTTCCGGCACGTGGCTGGCCGGGCTTCGATCTGAGCTTCGGGCCGGTCTTCTGGGCGCTCCTGCCGGCATTCGTGTTCGTGACACTGGTCGGCGCCATCGAGACGATCGGGGATGGCGCCGCCATCCAGCGCGTGTCCTGGCGGCGGCCGCGGGCGGTGGACTTCCGTGCGGTGCAGGGTGCGGTTTCCGCGGACGGAGCGGGCAACCTGCTGTCCGGCCGGAACGGTACCGAACACGACTTATTCGACCAGCATCGCGGTGACCGAGCTCACCGGGGTCGGAGCGCGCAGCGTCGGGGTGGCCATCGGGGCGATCTTCGTGGCGCTGGCGTTCCTGCCCAAGGCGCTCGCCGTGGTGCTGGCGATTCCGGGGCCGGTGGCCGCGGCCTACATCACCGTGCTGCTGGCGATGCTGTTCGTCACAGGGATGAAGATGGTGGTGCAGGACGGCATCGACTACCGCAAGGGACTGGTGGTCGGTGTTTCGTTCTGGGCCGGAGTCGGCTTCCAGAGCGGCGTGGTGTTCCCGGAGTACTTCTCGCAGGTGGCCGGAGGGCTGCTGCAGAACGGCATGACGGCCGGCGGTCTGGTGGCCATCTTGATGACGCTGTTCATGGAGCTGACCGCGCCTCGCCGCCGCCGGATCGAGGTGGCGACCGACCTCTCGGACCTGCCGAAGATCAGGGAGTTCCTGGGCGCATTCGCGTCGCGCAACGGTTGGGACGCGGCGATGGCCGAGCGGCTCGACGCCGCCGGCGAGGAGACGCTGCTTTCGCTCGTCGGTCAGGAAGAGGGCGGCGAGCCGCGCGAACGGCGGCGGCTGCTGCTGGTGGCCCACAAGCAGGATGGCGGGGCCGTCCTGGAGTTCGTCGCCTCCAGCGGGCACGAGAACCTGCAGGACCGGATCGCGCTGCTCGACCCGCGTTCGGCCGAGGTTCCGGATGAGCGCGAGACGTCACTGCGGCTCCTGCACCACATCGCCTCGTCGGTTCGTCACGAGCAGTACCACGGCACGGAAATCGTGACCGTCCGCGTGGACGCGCCGCAGCGGGCCCGGTAGCTCTCCGCGTGGGCATCGCCGCCGTGGTGGCCGTCGCACTGGCGATGTGCGCTGTCGTAGGGCTCGCCCAGGAGCAACCAGAACGGTACTTCGAGATAGATACGGACAGAACCCCGTGGGATTTTGACTATAGTGCCTTCGAGAGACTCGCCGTGGCGGCAGATTTCGGGAATGCTGAAGCCCAGTACAACATGGGGGTCTTGTACACGGCCGGCTTTCTCGTCTCTGAGAAACGCGATGCCAAAGCTGTGGCGCTGTGGCGGAAGTCGGCTGATCAAGGGTTTGCCCCGGCTCAGAGAGCCCTCGGCGAGGCGTATGCCTATGGCAACGGCGTCGATGCTGACTATTCCGAAGCGGTCCGCTGGTGCCGACTAGCCGCCGAGCAGAGGGACCGTCGCGGGCAGTTCTGCCTCGGCCTGATGTACGGCATCGGCGTCGGGGTCGAGCAGGACTACGCGGAGTCCTTGAGACTCCTGCGGCTGGCCGCCGAACAAGGTGAAGGCGCCGCGCAGGCCCGGCTCGGCGACATGTACGCCACCGGTGAAGGAGGTGTCGAACGAAACCCCGAGGAGGCCCACCGGTGGTATGGGCTCGCCACGCAGAGGTACCGGGAGGTTACAGGGATGATCGCCGGCGTCACGTTCACGTCGGGCCGCGAGATTCTTTGGCATCTGTTCAGGCTTGGCGAGCTGTACCGGATTGGCATGGGCGTCTCACACAACCGAATCGCTTCCTACAAGTGGTTCGACATCGGGAACCGATTGGGGCGGTCGTCCGCCACCCTGAAGCTCATCCGCCTCGGCGAGCAGATGACCGCCGAGGAGTTGGCCGAAGCCCAAGGGGCCGCCGATACGTTTCTTGATGCCTACCTGGAGGACACCCCCTCCTTGTCTCTCGCCCCGACGAACGGCTTGGCCTCCTGGGCGACGAGCTGCCGCATGAGAGTGCTGCCGTGGGACGCACGCGGGTCGACCGTCTACGGCCCGTTCGACTCCTACGAAGAAGCAGTCGAGTGCACGCAGCCATCCTTGCCGAACGGTGGCAGAGTAGTTCCGCTCGCGTACGACACGGGCGCCGGTCCTCTCGGATCAAGGTGATGGCTACCAGTTGGTGAAGGCGCCGTCCTCGCGGGACAGGCGGGGCGGCCAGTTGGCGGCGGTGAACGGCGAGCCCGCCGCTACCTCGAGATCCATGTCCACCCCGAGGCCGGGGGTGTCGGGCGCGAAGGCGAAGCCGTCCTGCCAGCCGATCTGCAGTGGGAACAGCTCGCGGGCGAAGGTGCCGGGGCGTTGCGGCATCTCCAGGACGCCGACGTTGGTGGATGCCATGCACAGCGCCGCGCAAGCGGCGGCGCTGACCGGCCCCAGGGGATTGTGCGGGGCGATGTCGATGTAGTGGGTCTCCGCCCAGTGCGTGATCTTGAGCGCCTCGGTCAGGCCGCCGACGATGCACAGGTCGATGCGCGCGTAGTTGATCAGCTCCTCCTCGATCACCTCCCGGAACGGCCACCTCGATGCCCACTGCTCGCCCGCCGCGATCGGCAAGGAAATGTGGCGCGCAAGATTGCGGTAGCTGGCCGGATTCTCCGACCTGATCGGGTCCTCGATGAAGAACGGGTGGAACTCCTCCAACCACTTGCACATGCGGATCACGTGCGGCGGGTCGAGCCGGGTGTGCACGTCGAAGCAGAGCTCGATCGCAGGCCCCACGGCCTCGCGTACCGCGCGCATCTGCTCGACGGCGATCGCCACCGACTTGTGCGGGTCGAGCACCGCGCTGGTGGGCGCCTCGAACGTCCCCGAGGTCTCCGGCTGTCCCCAGCGTACGAAGCGCCACCCCTCATCCACCTGCCGGCGGGCGTTGTCGACCAGCGCCTGCGTCGTCGCCCCCTGCGAGTGGGGGTAGCACACCACCTTGTCGCGTACCGGTCCGCCGAGCAGGCGGTACACCGGCAACCCGGCCGCCTTGCCCTTGATGTCCCACAGCGCGATGTCGATCGCGCTGATGGCACAGGCGTACACCTTGTCCGCCGGAAAGAACCCGCCGCGGAACATCAACTGCCACAGGCGCTCGGTCTGCCAGGGGTCGGCGCCGACGATCAGCTCGCTGAGGTGGTCGACGGCTTGGGCTATCGCCCCGCTCCAATTGCGGATGCCCGCCTCCCCGAGGCCGTGGATGCCGGCGTCGGTATCGATCCTGACGATGAAATAGCCGCGCCCCTCGTCGTCCTGCACGGGGAAGCTCCTGACCTCCGTGACCTTCACACCGATCCTCCTGTGCGCTCCCGTACGCGCCGGTCTGCGCGATCCGGCAACGGGACTGCACCAGCTTGCGAAACTCAGCCGGTGACAGCCCAACATCGCGGGCGATCGCGCCCATCGTGTAGGCATTGACGGGGTTGTGACGCGGGATGGTGACCGTAACCTCACCATTGGACATCACGGCGTGCCCGCTCTGCCGAACGACGCGATAGCCGAGTCTTTCAAGAACGCGAATGGCTTGCCGGTAGCCCACCCCAGGGATACGGGGCATCAGACAATGACTTCAGCCTCGATTACGTTGGGGCGTGGGCGTTGCTCCGCCTGTACAGCCAACCAGTCACGGATCGCTTCCTTGATGTTCTCAAGCGCCTCCTCGACCGTGGCTCCCTGGGAATGGCACCCCCGTAGCTGCGGACAACTCGCTGCGTAGCCCTCGTCGGACTCGATCAGCACGACTCGGTACTTCATGCGCGCGGCAGCGTACTGTGCCCACCGTCATCCGGCAACGAGAACTGCCTTGAAACTCCGGACCGGCCTGGAGGGAGACGATTACCGCTCCGCTCGGCCGAGCCGGGCTGACGCGGGCGTACCGGTGCAATACGCTGTGGTGTGGTTCCCCCGGCAGACCTGTGCGTGCGCGATGCCGATCTGGTCGTCACCATGGACCCCGAGCGCCGCGAGATACGCGGCGGCTGGGTGGCGATTAGCGGCGGCAGAGTCACGGCGGTCGGCGAACCGGGAGGCGAGCCGCCCGCGGATCGCGTGATCGACGCCGCCGGGTGCCTGGTCACGCCCGGCCTGGTCAACACCCACCATCACCTCTACCAGAACCTGACCCGCGCCTTCGCGCCGGCGTTGACCGGCGACCTGTTCGACTGGTTGCGCACGCTGTATCCGGTCTGGCGCCGTCTGGACGAGGAGGCCGCCTACGTGTCCGCCTGGGTCGGGCTCTGCGAGCTGGCCCTGGGCGGCTGCACCACCAGCACCGACCATCTGTACCTCCATCCGCGCGGCGCCGGCGACCTGATCGGCGCCGAGATCGCGGCGGCGCGCGAGCTGGGCTTCCGCTTCCACCCCACCCGCGGGTCGATGAGCCTGTCGGTCAAGGACGGAGGCCTGCCTCCGGATGACGTGGTGCAGGAGGACGACGAGATCCTGGCCGACTCCGAGCGGCTGGTCGCCCTCCACCACGACCCGGAGCCGGGCGCCATGGTGCGCATCGCCCTGGCGCCGTGCTCGCCGTTCTCGGTCACGCCCGAGCTGATGGCGCGTACCGGCGAGCTGGCCGAGCGGCTGGACGTGCGGCTGCACACCCATCTGGCCGAGGACGCCGGCGAGAACGATTACTGCCAGGCGGCGTTTGGCTGCCGCCCGGTCGAGCACTTCGAGCGGGTCGGGTGGGGGTCGGACCGCGCCTGGGTCGCGCACTGCGTGCACCCCAGTGAGGCGGAGATCGAGCGGCTGGGGCGCTGGGGCACCGGCGTCGCGCACTGTCCGAGCTCGAACCAGATCCTCGGCGCCGGTCTGGCCCCCGTCCGGGAGCTGCGCGACGCCGGCGTGCCGGTGGGCATCGGCTGCGACGGCTCCGCATCGGCGGACTGCGCGTCGCTGTGGCTGGAGACCCGCGGCGCGCTGCTGCTGGCGCGGCTGCGCGGCGGCGCGCGGGCGATGCAGGCGCGCGAGGCGCTGGAGATGGCGACCCTGGGCGGCGCCGCCTGCCTGGGGCGGGACGACATCGCCTGCCTGGCGCCCGGCCGCGCGGGCGATCTGGTGGTCTGGCCGATCACCGGCGTCGCCTTCGCCGGCGCCCTGTCCGACCCGGTCGAGGCCCTGCTGCGCTGCGGTCCGGTGCACGCCCGCCACACGGTCGTGGCCGGCCGATCCCTGGTGACCGACGGGGTGCTGGTGGCGGCAGGCGTCGAAGAGATGCTGAGGCGGCATCGCCGCATCGCCGGCGCGTGGCTCCGGGCGGCCACGGGGAGTTAACGAGCTGGTGCGCTGTAGACCTTGCCCTCAGCCGCGGCGCTGCAACAGCAACGCGTAGATGGCTACCGACATGGTGATCAGCAGCCCATAGAGAAACTGGACGTAGAATCCCGTCAGGCCGATCGCGACGATTCCCGCTTCCAGAGAGCCGATGATGAGGACGCCGACGAAGGTCCCATAGATCGTTCCTTTTCCGCCGAAGACCGATG
This sequence comes from Spirochaetia bacterium, assembly GCA_965262795.1. Classification (GTDB taxonomy): domain Bacteria; phylum Spirochaetota; class Spirochaetia; order SZUA-6; family Bin103; genus CATQHW01. The sequence goes on from OZ253561.1 coordinate 5,802,791, forward strand.
TGCCGCCGATGAACACCGCAGCCAGAGCGGTGAGCAGCATCCCGTCGCCTTGACTCGGCCAGAAATAGGTGACCTCGGAGGTCAGAAAGATCCCCGCACATGCGGACAGGCCGCCGACCAGCATGAAGCAGGTGATCTTGATCCGGTCCACCTTGATGCCCATCATCGCTGCCGAGGCGGCATTGTCCCCCACGAACAGTACGTGACTGCCGAACCGGTGGCGCCGGTAGAGCAGGCCCAGGAGCACGGCGATCGCGACCATCCAGACGAACTGCATGGGTACGGCATCGCCGAACAGCCGGCCGACGAAGACCCCATGCAGAGGCGAGTCGCGGAGTGCGACCAGAGCGATGCCCTTGCCCTGCGCGGCCATGTTCACCAACCCACGCCACAGGAACATCGTGCCGATAGTCGCCGCGATCGATGGGATGCCGACCTTCGCCACCAGCAGCCCATTGCCCAGGCCGGCGATCAACCCGACCACGAGGCAGACGGCCACCGCGAGCAGAAAGCTCCCGCTCGCGACGAAGACGGTCCCGAAGACCCAGGAAGAGAACCCGAGCACGGAGGGAAATGAAAGGTCGATCTCTCCCAAGGTGACGACGAAGGTCATCGACAATGCCAGGATGCCGAAGAACGGCATGGTCGACATGAACGATCGGTAGATGTGGTACCGGAGAAAGACCTCCGGATTGCTGGTGAGAAACAGCAGATAGAGCCCGGCCAGGATCACCGTGATGGCGATCTGTATCTTGTAGGCGGCAAGGCGGCCGGCCCACGTGCGGACACCGTCACCGGCGCGATCGAGTTGGTCGCGATGCGCCGGTTCGGTCGATCGGCCGCTCATTCCTTGATACTGCCGGTGGTGGCCAGTAGCAGCATCTTCCCCACGAGCTCTTCCTGACTGAGCTCCTCCTTCCGAAAGTCGCCGGCGATCCGGCCGCGGTCGAGGATGACGAACCGGTCGGACACGTCATATACGTGAAAGATGTTGTGATCGATGAAGATCGCTGACTTGCCGCGGGAACGGATGTCCTTGACGAAGTCGAGGACTCTCGCGGTTTCCTGGAGAGACAGACCCATCGTCGCCTCGTCCAGGATGATGAGATCGGCATCGAAGTACAGCGCCCGACCGATGGCTACTCCTTGCTTTTCTCCGCCGGAAAGGCTGTGCACTTCCGAATCGACGGTGAGAGCCTTGGAGGTGAACCCCATCTGCCCGCGCAGCAACCGCTCGGTCTGTGCCTTCTGCCGCGCAACGTTGATGAAGCCAAGGCGGGAGGCGATCTCGCGGCCGGCGAACATGTTGCGCCACAGAGCCTGCTGATCGGCAAGGGCGCGCTCCTGGTACACGGTTTCGATGCCCAGCTCACGCGAGCGCCGGACCGAATGTTCCGTGCGGCGCTGTCCCTTGAACCAGATCTCCCCGGAGCTGGGGCTGTGCAAGCCGACGATGATCTTGATCAGGGTCGACTTCCCCGCTCCGTTGTCTCCTACCAGCGCGACGATCTCGTTGCTGCCGATCTCCAGGTCGATGTCGCGAAGAACCCGGATCCTTCCGAAATCCTTGCTGACGCGACGAAGCGAGAGAAGGCTTTGATCTGCAGCCATGGACATCGCCGTCGGAAGTGGTCGGGGGCGGGTGGGAACCGCCCCCGACCGGAACCCGGCTTAGCGGATCGCGTCCGCTGCCAACGGGGCAACCATGCCGATGTTGTCGGCGGTGATGAGGGCAGCCCCGGTATCGACGTGCAGCCCGGCAAAGCCGAACTTGGTGGTCAGGTAGAGCTGTATGATCGGCAGATACCCCTGCAGGAACGGCTGCTGGTCGAGCACGATGTCTATGTATCCTTCCTCGATCCCCTGGGCAGTCACCGCCGAGAGATCGAACCCGGCGCCGCAGACATCGTCAGGCTGCTTGCCGGCGGCCCGCAGATAGGTGCCGAGCGTGGCGGTAAGGCCGCCGTGATCGGTCACTACCGCCTTCAGGTCGAGATGGCTGGCGGCAAGGCTCGTGAACACCGGTATGCCGGTGGCGGCATCCTTGTTGGTCGCATCGGAGATCTCGAGATATTCGACCTGCATGCCAGCCGACTCCAAGGCGTCGATCACGCCCTGGGTGCGCTGGCCACGCGCCTCCTGGCCGAGCAGCCCCCAGACGAGCGCCTTGTCCCCGGCATTCAGGCCGCACTTCCTTACCGCACCCTGGCCCAGGGAGACGCCTGCGTCGTAGAGGGTCGCGCCGACGTAGCCCATCCCGTCGGCCCTGTACCTGCTTTCCGAATCCGGCAGATCGACGTTCTGAGTGGTGACGATGATGCCCAGGGCGCGGGCTTCGTCGACCAGGTGGCCGAGCGCTGGCTCACCGGGATGGCCCATCAGGGCGATGCCGTCCGGGCGTCTGGCGATGGCTTCCTTGAACTGTTGAACCATCTTTGCCGGATTCCAGTCGGACCACACGTATTCGACGTCGCACCCGGTATGCTCGGCTGCCAGGACCGCGCCGTTGTACACGATGGATGCGAAGGAGCCGCCCTCCGGTCCGCCCGGAAAAAAGACGAAGCGCTTGCCGTCGCAAGAAAAGTCGGCCGCGGTAGCCTGTGCCGCGAGCGCCATACCCAAGACCAGCCCGATGGCTGCCACCCGTAGCTTTCTGTCTTCCATAACATTCATCTCCTTGAACTTGGAACGATAGTTGACGACTATCCGGCCCCCTGCCTCGCCTGTCAACCGTTGATGCGGCCCGGGTGGGAACGCCGAAACCGGCGACCGATTGACTCCAGGACGAAGAAAGGCCTACCTGCCCACAAGTAACCACACAGGAGGCAGGTAGGCCATGAAGAGTCATGAACTTGTAACGACTGCCGAGCGGATCGTCAAGGAGCTCTCAACGCGGGTGAACGGGGGCACGATGGGCCTGCAGGACGCCGAGCAGGAGATTGTGGAGTTCCTGAACTGGGTCGGCGATCTGATGGTCCAGGAGGTGGTCGATTGCGTCGAGGAGCCCACGCGGGCGAACCGGATCATGGTGGACGGCGAGGTAGCGGTGTTCGAGCAGGTGCGCAACCTGCGGTTCATCAACCGGTTCGGCGAACACGTGGTACGAGCGCGGCGGTGCTACAAGTTCCGCAACCAGCGCGGCAGCTTCGCGCCGCTGGACGCGAAGCTGGGCATCGAGGGGTGCTTCGGGTTCTCGCCGCTGATGACGATGCTGATCTGCCTGCTGGGAGCCGACGAGGCCTACGAACGCTCAGCGACCAAGCTGGAGGCGCTGCTGGGGTATGCGGTGAGCTCCACGGCGGTGCAGCGCACCACCGAGAAGACCGGCGAGCGCATACCCGACGATCCAGCCGAACTGATCGATGCGGCACAGCATGGGCAGCCATGCCCGTTGATGGTGGTCGAGGTGGACGGCACCACGAGCCCGCAAATATCACCACAGCCGGGAGTAACGGGCCGCGAGAGCCTGCGCGCGCAGACCTGCTGGAAGGAGTGCAATCTGGTGGTGATCGAGAAGCGGGACGGCAAGAAGATCACCGACCGTTGGACCGGAGCCCGCTACGGGCCGCGCAAGGACTTCGAGCCGTACGCCGCGCAGGCAGGCATGCAGATGGGCTTCATGGATGCTGAGCAGACGCGGTTCATCGCCGACGGGGCGCGCCACAACTGGGAGCTTGCGATGACGCATTTTCCTGGGGCGGTGCAGATCCTGGACTACTACCATGCGGCCGGCCATCTGGCTGAGTTCTGCGACCTGCTGGCGGCCGCGATGCGCTCTGAGCGCCTGCGCCAGTGGAAGACGCTGCTCTACGACGGGGAGACGCTGCAGTTGATCCACGAGATGAAGCGCTGTGTGGCGAAACTCACCGACACCGACGGCGGGTGGAAGCAGATCAATTACTTCGTGAACAACCAGCAGCGTATGGACTACGGTCGCTACCGAGCAGCCGGCTGGCCGATCGGCAGCGGCTCGGTGGAGGGACAGTGCAAGTTCGTGGTGGGCCGGCGCTTCAAGGGCAACGGGATGAGATGGAGGCCGCACGACAACGAATGTGTGTTGCGTACCCGCTTGGCGGTGCTGAACGGTGACCTGGAACATTATTTCCAGCCACGCCCGGAGGTCTGGGCCAAGGCGGCCTGATCATGTCAACCCCCTTTGCCGGTTTTGGCATTGCCACCCTGCGGCCCATTACGCACAGCCGACACGGTCAAGACGATATGGCTACCACGATGCCGACCTGAACGGACGGCACGGACGCGGTGCTCGACTACGGCTCGGCGCCGGGGGTGACGGGCGTGACGGTGGCGGAGGCGCCGGGCGGCGACGGGGGCTGGGACCCGGGCGACACGGTCGAGGTGCGCCTGACCTTCGCCGAGCCGGTGGTGGTGGACACCGCGGAAGGCAGGCCCACGGTGGGGCTGCTGGCGGGTTCGCCGCGCACGGCCGCCTATGCGCGGGGTTCCGGGACGCCGACGCTGGTCTTCGCCTGGACGCTCGGCCCGTCGGAGGCGCGGCAGACCTTCGTGCTGGTGACGCCGGACAGCCTGGCGCTCAACGGCGGGACGATCCGTGGCACGGGCGGCCTGGCGGTGAACCTGGAGCACGTGGGGACGGCGGTCATCGGGGTGGCGCAGCCGGAGCTGGCGGTCGAGGACGCGCAGGTGACCGAGGCGGCCGGGGCGATGCTGCAGTTCGCGGTGCGCCTGAGCGGCGCGGCGACGCAGCCGGTGACGGTGACGGTGGCGTGGGCGACGGCGGACGGCACCGCGACGGCGGGAGCGGACTACGAGGCGGGCAGCGGGACGCTGACCTTCGCGCTCGGCGAGCGCGCGCACACGCTGGCGGTGCAGGTGCTGAACGACGTCCACAACGAGGGGTCGGAGACGCTGAAGGTGACCCTGAGCGAAGCGGTGGGAGCGCGCATCGGCGACGGCGAGGCGACCGGCACGATTCAGAACAGCGATCCGCTGCCGGCGGCGTGGCTAGCGCGGTTCGGGCGCACGGCGGCCGAGCAGGTGCGGGCGGCGGTGGAGGAGCGGCTCGCCGCGGCGGCGCCCGGCGGCGCGGCGCAGGCCAGCGTGGCGGGGCGGCCGCTGAGCGTGGACCAGGCGGCGCACGAGCGTGCGGTCGAGGACTACCTGAGCGCCAGTCCTGCTGAGCGTGCACCCCTACCTGGGGCTGACCCTGCACGAGCGGCTGCGGCTGTGGGGGCTGCTCGGGTACGGCCTGCTGGGCGAGCTGGAGCTGGATCCGGCGGCGGGCGAGGCGATGCGCACCGACCTGGGGCTGCTGCTGGGCGCGCTGCTGGCGGCGGGTCCGGGGGGGCGGCCTGGAGCTGGCGGCGAAGGGCGACGTCCTGCTGCTGCGCATCAGCTCCGACGCGGTGCCCGGACTGGCGGCGCGGTGCTGCGCTCGCGGCTGCTGCTGGAGGCGGCCTACCGCGACATCCCGCTGTTCGGGGGCGCGCTGAGCCCGGCGCTGGAGGCGGGCGTGCGCTACGACGACGGCGACGCCGAGCGCGGCGCGGGGCTGGTAGTGGGCGGCGGGGTGGAGTACCGGTTGCCGGCGGCGGGCCTGAGCCTGTCGGGGCGCGCGCAGGGGCTGCTGCTGCACGAGGACGCAGGTTTCAGCGAGTGGGGAGTTGCGCTTCGATCCCGGCGTGCCGGGGCGCGGGCTGGCGCTCAGCGTGGCACCGGCCTGGGGTGCCGCCGCCAGCGGCGTCGAGCGCGTGTGGGCGGTGCCGGACGTCACCCTCCTGGCGCCCGGCGCCGCCCCGCCCGCCGGCCTGAGCCAGCTCGAAGCCGAGCTGAGCTACGGCCTGCCGGTGCTCGGCGAACGCGCCCTGCTCACCCCGTACGTCGGCCTCACGCACGCTCCCGACGCGCGCCGCTGGCGCCTCGGCAGCCGCATGCACGTCGCCCCCGGCCTCAGCCTCAGCCTGGAAGCGATCCCCCACGAGCAGGCCGCCGACACCCCCAACGACTCCCTGACCCTCAACGCCACCCTATGCCGATCTCCTGGTGACGATGGACTCTGCGCGCCGCGAAATACGCGGCGGCTGGGTGGCGATTAGCGGCGGCAGAGTCACGGCGGTCGGCGAACCGGGAGGCGAGCCGCCCGCGGATCGCGTGATCGACGCCGCCGGGTGCCTGGTCACGCCCGGCCTGGTCAACACCCACCATCACCTCTACCAGAACCTGACCCGCGCCTTCGCGCCGGCGTTGACCGGCGACCTGTTCGACTGGTTGCGCACGCTGTATCCGGTCTGGCGCCGTCTGGACGAGGAGGCCGCCTACGTGTCCGCCTGGGTCGGGCTCTGCGAGCTGGCCCTGGGCGGCTGCACCACCAGCACCGACCATCTGTACCTCCATCCGCGCGGCGCCGGCGACCTGATCGGCGCCGAGATCGCGGCGGCGCGCGAGCTGGGCTTCCGCTTCCATCCCACCCGCGGGTCGATGAGCCTGTCGGAGAAGGACGGCGGCCTGCCTCCGGATGACGTGGTGCAGGAGGACGACGAGATCCTGGCCGACTCCGAGCGGCTGGTCGCCCTCCACCACGACCCGGAGCCGGGCGCCATGGTGCGCATCGCCCTGGCGCCGTGCTCGCCGTTCTCGGTCACGCCCGAGCTGATGGCGCGCACCGCCGAGCTGGCCGAGCGGCTGGACGTGCGGCTGCACACCCATCTGGCCGAGGACGCCGGCGAGAACGATTACTGCCAGGCGGCGTTCGGCTGCCGCCCGGTCGAGCACTTCGAGCGGGTCGGCTGGGGGTCGGACCGCGCCTGGGTCGCGCACTACGTGCACCCCAGTGAGGCGGAGATCGAGCGGCTGGGGCGCTGGGGCACGGGCGTCGCGCACTGTCCGAGCTCGAACCAGATCCTCGGCGCCGGCCTGGCCCCCGTCCGGGAGCTGGGCGACGCGGGCGTGCCGGTGGGCATCGGCTGCGACGGCTCCGCGTCGGCGGACTGCGCGTCGCTGTGGCTGGAGACCCGCGGCGCGCTGCTGCTGGCGCGGCTGCGCGGCGGCGCGCGGGCGATGCAGGCGCGCGAGGCGCTGGAGATGGCGACCCTGGGCGGCGCCGCCTGCCTGGGGCGGGACGACATCGGCTGCCTGGCGCCCGGCCGCGCGGGCGATCTGGTGGTCTGGCCGATCACCGGCGTCGCCTTCGCCGGCGCCCTGTCCGACCCGGTCGAGGCCCTGCTGCGCTGCGGTCCGGTGAACGCCCGCCACACGGTCGTGGCCGGCCGATCCCTGGTGACCGACGGGGTGCTCACCGCGGTCGGGGTCGACGGCATGTTGAGTCGCCACCGCCGGATCGCCGGCGAATGGCTCAACGCGGCGGCGGAGCGCTGAGTCGGACTCGCAGCTACCCGGTGGGCGACGGGGCCTGCTCATGGGCGACCGCGGCGGCGAAGTCGGCGTTGCCCAGGTTCTCCAACCGCCATCGCACGGCAGGGTAGTGGGGGAATCGAAACTCACCCGTCCGCGATCCTCGGCGCAGTGGCGGTGGGATTTCGAACCCGGACGTATCCAGTGACAGGCCCACACCGAGCGCCTTGATCAACGCTTCCTTCATCGTCCAAAGCAGGAAGAACAGGTCGACTTTGCGTGCCCCGGACGCGGCTGCCAACTCCTCCCGCTCCGCGCGGGAGAACACGGTGCGAATCGGTCCGTCGGGATCGTGTCGGGGGACCCGTTCCTCGATGTCCACGCCGATGCGTCCCCGTTCTGCCAGCGCGATCAACCCGTGGTGGCCGCTGTGACTGACGTTGAAGCTCACGGGTGCGCGCACGCCCCCCACTAGGGCGGAGGGCTTGCCATGGGGCGACAGCTCGAATGCAAGCTCATCGTTGCGGCAGTCAAGCCGTGGGCAGAGCACGGCGCGCAACGCCGCGCGGCACAGGGCGAACTCGTGCTGTGGCCGCTGGTGCAGGTAGCGGCGCCACCGGTTCTGCTCGATTTCGTTGAGCCATGCTACCGCATCCGCCAAACGGGTTTCGTGCGGTGTCAGATCGACATGGACGATGGCGGTAGCGTCGGTCTTGTGGAATGTCCGCCACCAATGCTCGCCCATAGGAGACAGATGCCGGATCCGGGCGTCCGGACGAAACCCGCAAGCCTTCAGCGAAGCCGTTGCGGTTGCCAGGCTTCGGAGGCCTTGAGGTAGTAGGGGACGGCGCTGCTGCCCGGCGGCGCGGCGCGGTCGAGCGCGGCCAGCTCGTCCTCCGACAGCTCCATCCGCAGGCTCGCGACGTTGTCCTCGAGCTGCGCCCGGTCGCGCGGACCGATGATGACCGACGTCACGGCCGGGTGCCGGCGGCACCACGCCAGGGCGAGCTGGCTGGCGGTGCAGCCGCGCGCGGCTGCCAGGTCGGCCACCACGTCGACGACCCGGTAGGCGGCGTCGGTGAAGTGGTCGGTCTGGCCGCGGTCGGCGAAGCGGGTGCCGGCCGGGGCGCCTGAGCCACGCCGGTACTTGCCGGTCAGCATGCCGTTGGCCAGCGGTCCCCAGGGGATCACCGCCACGTCGTAGCTTTGCGCGGCCGGCAACAGCTCGCGCTCCACGGCGCGGTCGAGCAGGCTGTAGGGCGGCTGCTCGCTCACCAGGCGCGCTGCACCCGAGCGTTCGGCGGTGTGGATGGCGGCGGCCAGCTTCCATGCCGGGTCGTTGCAGCTCCCCGCGTAGCGGATCTTGCCGGCGCGAACCAGGTCGTCGAGGGCGCGCAGGGTCTCGTCCGCGGCGACGTCGTAGCGCGGGCTGTGGAGCTGGTAGAGGTCGATGTGGCCGGTGCCCAGCCTGCGCAGGGACGCTTCGCAGGCGCGCATGATGTGGTGGCGGCTGGCTCCCTCGGCGTTCGGATCGGCGGGGTGAGCGGCGGCGGGGTCGGCGTCGGCAACCCGGCCGGTGAACTTGGTCGCCACGATCATCCGCTCCCGGCAGCCCAGCTCGCGCAGCGCGCGGCCGACGACCCGCTCGTTGTCGCCGCCGCCGTAGACGTCCGCCACGTCCAGGACGTTGATGCCCAGCTCGACGGCGCGGCCGATGACGGCGACCGATTCCGACTCGCCGGTGGTGGGGCCGAAGTTCAGGCAGCCCAGGCAGAGCGGGCTGATCTTCAGCCCGGTGCGGCCGAACGGCACGTAATTCACGGGTCGGCGGTCGTTCGGCCGGTCAGAACGGCGCTTCGCGCGCCGGAAAGTGGTGGTAGCGGTCCCGGCCGCGGACCAGCACCGGCTCGTGCAGAGCGCCGTAGGAGTCGGGGGATGCTTGCCTGACCGCGGGCGAGATGAACCGGGCCACCAGTCCGCAGCGCCGCCGCGTGGACCGATTGGGGTTGCTGGCGTGCACCAGCCGGCCGTGATGGACGGACATCTGACCGGCGCGCAGCTCCAGGTCGACGGCGTCGTCCGTGTCGACCTGGTCGTCCGGGATCTCCTGGTTGATCGACAGCAGGTTGCCCTGCCGGTCCGCGGTGCCGTGCACCTTGACGCCCTCGCGGTGGGAACGCGGCAGCACCCGCATGCAGCCGTTGGCGGCGTCGCTGTCGTCGATGGCGATCCAGGCGCTGTGCGCCTCGGCCGGCTCCAGCCCCCAGTAGGTGACGTCCTGGTGCCAGGCGACGAACGACGCGGCGTCCGGGTCCGGCTGCTTGTTGAAGAAGTGGGTGCCGAGCAGCATCAGGTCGGGTCCCACCACCTGCTCCATCACGTCCAGCACCCGCGGATCGGTGGCCAGCCGCCACACGAACTCGTCCTCAAGGTGGCGGCCCTGCAGGCCGATCTGACGCTGTTCGGCCGGCACCGAGCGTTCGAGCTCATCGAACGCCCGGCGCACCGTCGAAACGTCAGCGGCATCCAGCACGACGATGCCGGTCAGGAAGCCGGCGTCGTCGTAGCCGGTGCGCAGATCTGCGTCGGTAAGCTTCATGCGGCGAACTATACGATCCGGCGGAGCCCCTCTGCGAGCCGCCGCATTGCCTCCGCCAGCGTGGCGTCGTCAGGGGCGGCGTAGGCGATGCGAAGGTAGCAGCCGTCGGTCAGCCCGAACGCCGCTCCCGGCACGGCCGCGACATGGTGTTCGCGGATCAGCCGCGATGCGACCTCCACCGAATCGGCGTCGGCCGCCAGTCGCGCCAGCACGTAGAACGCGCCGCGGGTGGCGGGGACTTCCACCAGCGGTGCCAGCGCTTCGAGCGCCCTCAGGACTGCCGATCGCCGGGTGGCGATTCCGGCAAGATACCCGCGGCAGTAGTCGACGCCGGCGTCCAGCGCCGCGCACGCCGCGAACTGCGAGACGATGGCCGGGCAGATCGCGATCGTGTCCTGGATCTTGGCGGCCGCATCGTGCAGGGGCGCGGGGATGCGCAGGTAGCCGATTCGCCAGCTCGCGAATCCGTACGCCTTGGAGAGGGAGAACAGGGAGATGGTGTGGTCGCCGGCGTCCGGGATCGATCCCGGGGAGAAGTGCTCGGCACCCTCGTACAGGAAGTACTCGTACGCCTCGTCGTGGATGTGAAAGACGCCGCGATCGGCGCACAGGCGGTTCAGCTCGCGCAGGTCCGCTTCCGGGTAGACGGCGCCGGACGGATTGTTCGGGGAGATCGTGACCACCGCGCGCGTTCTGGCGTTGATCGCGGCCGCCACACCGTCCAGATCGAGCTGGAAGTCGGCGTCGGTCGCGACCAGCACCGGACGGCAGCCGGCCATGGTCACCGCCATCTCGTGGTTGAAGTAGTACGGAGACATCAGCACCACTTCGTCCCCCTCGTCGCAGATCGCCAGCAGCGCGTTGACGAACGCCATGTTGCCGCCGGCGGTCACCATCAGCTCGTGCTCGTCGCCGATGGTGATCCCGTTCTCGCGCGCCAACTTGGCGGCGATGCGCTCGCGCAGCGCGGGGATGCCGTACACGGAGGCGTACTTGTGGTTGTCCGCGTTCGCGAGGAAGCGGTCCAGCGCCTCCCGCACCCCCGGCGGCGGGGGATAGCCGACCACGCCCTGCCCCAGCGAGATGGTGCCCGGGTTGTCGGCGATGAGCCGGTGGATCCGCGGGATGATCGGCGGCTGCACCCGCTGCAGGCGGGCGGACTGCCCCAATGCGGTCTGGCCGAATGACGGCTGAAAGTACTGCACCGCCTTAGTATACTGACCCCGATAGGGGGAACGGAGATCGAATGGCAGGCAAGATTGGTTGGATCGGAACCGGTGTGATGGGGCGCTCGATGTGCCTGCATCTGCGCAAGGCCGGATACGAGGTGGCGGTCTACAACCGCTCCAAGGACAAGGCGCAGGATCTGCTGGACGCAGGCGCCGTGTGGTGCGATACGCCGGCCGGCGTGGCGGACGGCAGCGAGGCGGTGTTCAGCATCGTCGGCTACCCGCGCGACGTCGAGGAGGTGTACCTGGGGTCGGGAGGCGTCCTGGCGGGGACCGCGAGCGGCAGCATGGTGATCGACATGACCACATCGGAGCCGGCGCTGGCCAAGCGGCTGCACGAACAGGCGGCGCAGCGCGGCGTGGCGTCCCTGGACGCGCCGGTGTCCGGCGGCGACACGGGCGCCCGGGCCGGCACGCTGGCGATCATGGTCGGCGGCGATCGCGCCGACTACGACCGCGCCATGCCTTACTTCGAGATCATGGGCGAGAACATCGCCTACATGGGATCGGCCGGCGCCGGGCAGCACACCAAGATGAGCAACCAGATCCTGATCGCCTCCACCATGGTGGGCGTGGTCGAGTCGCTGCTGTACGGACACAAGGCGGGGCTCGACCGCGACGAGATCATCGCCGTGATCGGCAAGGGCGCGGCGAGCTGCTTCGCCATCAACAACCTGGGACCGCGCATCGTCAAGGGCGACTTCGAGCCCGGCTTCTTCATCAAGCACTTCGTCAAGGACATGGGCATCGCCCTGGCCGAGGCGCAGGCGATGAGGCTGGCGCTGCCGGGCCTGTCGCTGGCCAACCAGTTCTACACGGCGGCGATGGCGGAGGGTCTGGAGGATCGCGGCACCCAGGCGCTGTACCGGGTGCTGGAGCGCCTGAGCAGCTGATCACGGCACCGCCACAAGCAAACGAGGGAGAGGGTGCGGTGCGGGTCGAGGCGGACGCTCCGCTGATCGCCTGCAACACGCTACGCGTGGCGGCGGCGGCGCGCTATCTGGTACGCATCGGGAACGGCCCGCCGGACCGGGTGGCGCGGGAGCTGTCCGATTTGCTCGGCGACCCGCGCTTCGACCGCCTGCCGCGGATGGTGCTCGGCGGCGGCAGCAATGTCCTGTTCGCCGGCGACTACCCCGGGATCGTGATCATGCCGCGCGCCGGCGGCATCGCGGTGCAGGAGGCCTCGGAGTCGGTGATCGTGACGGCCGCCGCCGGTCATGACTGGCACCGGCTGGTGGGTTACGCGGTGGCGCGCGGCTGGGGCGGCATCGAGAACCTCAGCCTGATCCCGGGATCGGTGGGCGCAGCGCCGATCCAGAACATCGGCGCCTACGGAGCGCAACTGTCCGACGTATTCGTCGACCTGCAGGCGGTGCCCCTGGCCGGCGGCGAGCCGCGTACCATGGACGGGTCCGCGTGCGCGTTCGGCTACCGGGACAGCGTCTTCAAGCACCGCCTGCGCGACCGGATGCTGGTCACCGAAGTGCGGCTGCGTCTGCGCAAGCGGCCGCGATTGTCCCTGGAGTACGCCGGGGTGCGCGACGAGCTGGCGCAGATGGCGGTTGCCGATCCCACGGTCGCCGACGTGAGCCGGGCGATCATCGGCCTGCGCCGCCGCAAGCTCCCCGATCCGGAACTGCTGCCCAACGCGGGCTCGTTCTTCAAGAATCCGGTACTCACTCCCGAACACTACGCGCGGGTCCGGGAGCGCTGCCCGCGGCTCGCCGGGGTGACGGTTGACGGCGGTTACAAGGTGCCGGCGGCGCAGTTGATCGAAGCGTGCGGTTTGCGCGGCCGCCGCTTCGGACGCGCCGGCGTGGCCGAGCGCCACGCCCTGGTGCTGGTCAACCACGGCGGCGCCACCGGCGCCGAGCTGCTGGCGGCAGCCGCTGCGGTCGAGGCGGCGGTGATGGAGCGGTTCGAGGTGCGGCTGGAACGCGAAGTGCGGGTGATCGGCGGCGAGGAGGGAGGTTCGCGTCAGTTGCGTACAGATCGTCCCCCGGTGTCCCGGATCAGGCCACGCAAGGCCCGCAATGGGCGGTAGACAACCATATGAATGCACATCATGGTGACTCGGCCCCTCGGACTGGAGCCGCAGGCGCTAGCGGGGCTCCTACGGAAATGGGAGTGGCCGGAGAATGAACGTACTCGTTATCGACATCGGCGGCAGCAAGGTGAAGATGAAGATCACGGGAGATGCAGACCGGCGCGCCGTTCCGTCGGGGTCCGAGATGACGGCGGCGGAGATGGTCGCTGCTGTCAGGACAGTGTCGCAGGGTGTGCACTACGACGTCGTTTCCATCGGGTATCCGGGCCCGGTGCTGGACGGCAGGATCCTGCGAGAGCCCAGGAACCTGGGAGACGGCTGGGTCGAGTTCGACTTTCAGGCCGCGTTCGGCTGCCCGGTGAAGGTGATCAACGACGCGGCGATGCAGGCCCTCGGCGGCTATCGAGGCGGTCGGATGCTGTTTCTGGGGCTGGGTACGGGTCTCGGCTCGGCGATGGTTCTGCCGGGAGCGGTCCAGTCGATGGAACTGGCCCATCTGCCCTACAAGAATGGGATGACCTTCGAGGACTACGTCGGCAATCGTGGTCTGGAGCGGCTGGGGAAAAAGAAGTGGCGCAAGGAAGTGGCTGCCGTGGTCGCATGTCTGCGAGCCGCGCTGGTTTCCGACTACGTCGTGCTGGGCGGCGGCAATGCCAATCTCCTCAAGGAGCTGCCGCCGGATACGTTCCTCGGCCCAAATGAGAATGCGTTCGTCGGGGGTTTCCGTATGTGGGACGAGAGCCGTAGGGAGGCATGAATGCCGGTCAGCGGCTACGCGGGCGGCACCTGAGTGAGCCGTCCCGCTCGCCCGGACGGCTGTGATCCCGCGCAGGCCGTGAGGCTGGGCCGGGGTGATTGCGGCCGCTTCGAGAGCGCCATTCGCAAGGAGTGGCTGGTAACCAACGGCCTGGGCGGGTTCGCCTCCGGGACCGTGGCGGGACTCAACACGCGGCGCTATCACGGCCTGCTCGTGGCCGCGCTGCGGCCACCGCAGCAACGCACCCTCACCGTGGCCAAGATCGATACCCGGGCCTGCTACGACGAGACCCGCTATCCCCTCTTTACCAATGAGTTCGGCGCCGGCACCATCGACCCGCACGGCTACCGCTGCATCGAGTCGTTCCATCTCGACCACCTGATACCGGTTTGGACCTGGGCGTTGGCCGACGCGCGTCTGGAGCAGCGCATCTGGATGGACCACGGGCACAACACCGTTCGTCTGAGCTTCACGCTGGCGCGTGCCACCGGCCCCGTCTCCCTGACCGCCACCCCGCTCGTCACTTGGCGCGATTTTCACGGCCATACGCGTGATGGTGGGGAGGTGGCAATCGATCCGATCGCCGGCGGGGTCGCAGTGCGGCCGGCCGCCGGTGCGCAGCCCTGCCGGATCGTCGCCGACCGGGGGGCGTTCCGCGCGCATCCGGACTGGTACTGGGGATTCAGACACCGTATGGAGGCGGAGCGCGGTCTGGACGAAGCCGAGGATCTGTTTTCGCCGGGATCGTTTACCTGCACGCTCCGGCCGGGGGAGACGCTGACGTTTTCCTGCTCACTGGAGGATGTCGCTGCAGACGGCGGCCGGGAGTCGCTGGCGCGGGAGCGCGCGCGGCAGGCCGACCTGCTGCGCGCGCTCCCGGCCGAGGAACCGGCGTGGATCCGGCACTTGACGCTGGCCGCCGACCAATTCGTGGTGCGGCGCTCGCTCGCGGACGGGACCGGCCCAAGCGGCGCCGTCCAGGCGCCCGCCGCCGAAGAAGGGAACGTGGCAGCCGGGGCGGCGGCGGGAAGAACGATCATCGCCGGCTATCCTTGGTTCGGCGATTGGGGGCGCGACACCATGATCGCCCTGCCGGGGCTGACCTTGACCACCGGCCGTGCCGCGATTACCGCCGATATTCTGCGTACCTTTCGGCGCTACCTCGACCGGGGCATGCTTCCCAACCGGTTTCCTGACGAAGTTGATCCCGGCGCGGTGGTGGCGGAGTACAATACGGTGGACGCTACCCTCTGGTACTTCCATGCCGTCCATCAGTACCTGCTGCACACCGACGATCTTGCGCTCATCGCGGAGTTGTTTCCCTCGCTGGTGGAGATCGTCGACTGGCACCTGAGCGGGGCGCGCCACGCCATTCGCGTCGACGCGGACGACGGCCTGTTGTACGCCGGCGAGCCGGGGGTTCAGCTCACCTGGATGGACGCCAAGGTGGGCGACTGGGTGGTCACGCCGCGCATCGGCAAGCCGGTCGAAGTCAACGCCCTGTGGCACAACGCCCTGCGCGTGCTGGCCGACCTGGCCCATCGTCTCGGCGCGGCGGAAGCCTGCGCCCGCTACCGCGCCGCGGCCGAACAGGCCGCCGACAGCTTCCGTCGGCGGTTCTGGTACTCTGCAGGCGGCTACCTCTACGACGTGATCGACGGCCCGGAGGGCGAGCCGGCGGCCGACGGCCGCCGTTGCGACCACCGACTCAGGCCCAATCAGATCTTCGCGGTATCCCTGCCGTTCCCCCTGTTGGTGGATGCCCAGGCCAAAGCCGTGGTCGACGTGTGCGGCCGCCGGCTCTGGACCTCGTACGGTCTGCGCAGCCTGGCGCCCGCCGATCCGGCCTACGTCGGCCGCTACAGCGGCGGTCCGGCCGAACGCGACGCGGGCTACCATCGCGGCACCGTGTGGGGCTGGTTGCTCGGGCCCTTCGCCACCGCCCACTACCGCGTGTACCGGGACCCGGCGGCGACCCGCGGGATCCTCGCCCCGTTGAAAGATCACCTGGCCGACGCCGGTCTGGGAACCATCAGCGAAATCTTCGACGGCGATCCGCCGCACCTCCCGTGCGGCTGTGTCGCGCAGGCCTGGAGCGTGGCCGAGGTGCTGCGCGCCTGGAGGCAACTCCCGGCGGCCGGACCGGCACCCGCAGCGCGGGTAGCCGAACCCGCAGCGCGGGCAGCCACTGCTAAAGAGGTAACCGAACGTGAGACAGACTGCTGAACATGAGCGCCTCGCCGCCCATCAGGCGCGCACGGCCAACTGGAAGCAATGGGGGCCCTACCTCAGCGAGCGGGCGTGGGGCACGGTACGCGAAGACTACAGCGACCACGGTACGGCCTGGGACCACTTCCCGCACGACTATGCCCGCAGCCGGGCGTACCGCTGGAACGAGGACGGCTTGGCCGGGATCAGCGACCGCTCCCAGTACCTGTGCTTCGCCCTGGCACTGTGGAACGGGCACGACTCGATCCTCAAGGAGCGGTTGTACGGCCTGACCGGCGCCGAAGGTAACCACGGCGAGGACGTCAAGGAATACTACTTCTACCTGGACAGCACACCCACCCACAGCTACATGAAGATGCTCTACAAGTATCCGCACGCTGCGTTCCCGTATGCGGACCTGGTGGCGGAGGGGCGCCGGCGCGGCTTTCACGAACCCGAGTACGAGCTGCTCGACACCGGCGTCTTCGCCGACGGCCGCTACTTCGACGTGTTCGTCGAGTACGCCAAGGCGGATCAGGAGGACATCCTGATCCAGATCACCGTGCTCAACCGCGGCCCCGAGCCAGCGGAGTGCTGGGCGCTGCCCACCTTGTGGTTCCGCAACACCTGGAGCTGGGGGTACGAGACCAGCCCGATGAACGACGTCTCCGGCAAGCCGGTGCTGCGTCAGATCCCGGCGCCAGAGGGAACCGAAGCGGCCGCCGCGGTCCAGGTCGACCACCCCACCGCCGGGCAGTACCTGCTCTACGCCGCCGGAGCGCCCGAGCTGCTGTTCACCGAGAACGAGACCAACGCCGTGCGCCTGTTCGGGATGCCCAACGCGAGTCCCTACGTGAAGGATGCCTTCCACCGCTGCATCGTGGACGGTGAGACCGACGCCGTGAATCCGCATCGCCTGGGAACCAAGGTGGCGGCCATCTATCGGCAGAGCATCGCCCCAGGCGCATCACTGACCTGCCGTCTGCGCCTGTCACGCGTAGCACAGGACGACCCATTCGCGAACTCTCAAGACACCTTCGCGCAACGTCGCGACGAAGCGGAGCAGTTCTACGACGCCGTGCATTGCCCCGGGCTCAGCGCCGACGAGCGGAACGTGCAGCGGCAGGCGCTCGCCGGGATGCTGTGGTCGAAACAGCTCTACTACTACGACGTCGAGCAGTGGCTCAAGGGCGATCCCAGCGCAGACCCGCCATCGTCCGGCCGCAGCCGGGGACGCAACCAGGACTGGAATCATCTGACCAACTTCGACATCATCTCGATGCCCGACAAATGGGAGTACCCTTGGTACGCCGCTTGGGACCTGGCCTTCCATTGCATCCCGCTGACCCTGGTCGATCCCGACTTCGCCAAACGACAGTTGGAGTTGATAACCCGCGAGTGGTACATGCATCCAAACGGCCAGCTCCCCGCCTACGAGTGGGCGTTCGGCGACGTCAACCCGCCGGTCCACGCCTGGGCCACGTGGCGCGTCTACAAGATCGACGGCCGCGTGACCGGCGCCCCTGATCGCGCGTTTCTGGAAAGGGTGTTTCACAAGCTGCTGTTGAACTTCACCTGGTGGGTCAATCGCAAGGACGAAGAGGGCAACAACGTGTTCCAGGGCGGGTTCCTGGGGATGGACAACATCAGCGTGTTCGACCGCAGCGCGGTACTGCCCACCGGCGGGCGCATCGATCAATCGGACGGCACCGCCTGGATGGGCGCCTACTGTCTGACGCTGTTGAAGATTTCCCTGGAGTTGGCCCAGGACAACCCCGTCTACCAGGATACGGCCACCAAGCTGTTCGAACACTTCCTGCGCATCTCATATGCCATGGCCGAGGCCGGGCACCACGGACACAGCCTCTGGCACCACGCCGAGGGCTTCTTCTACGATGTCCTGCATCTGCCCGACGGCCGTACCACTACCCTCAAGGTGCGCTCGCTGGTGGGCCTGCTGCCGCTGTTCGCGGTCGAAACCATCGAGCCCGACGTGATCGACGATATGGCGATCTTCGATCGCCGCGTGCACTGGTTCGTGAACAACCGCCCGCATCTCACCGGCAACATGGCCAGCGTGGACGTGCCTGGCCTGGGGCGCCGGCGGCTGCTGTCGATCCTGACCCGTGAGCGGCTGTTGCGGGTGCTCAAGGTATTGTTGAACGAACAGGAGTTTCTCTCCGAGTACGGCATCCGTTCGGTCTCGAAGTTCCACCAGGCGCAGCCCTACACCTTCCACGTCGGTGGTCAGGCGCACGCGGTTGACTACCAACCGGCCGAATCCACCAGCGGCCTGTTCGGCGGCAACTCCAACTGGCGCGGCCCGATCTGGTTCCCGATCAACTACCTGATCATCGAATCTCTGCAGAAGTTTCACCACTATTACGGGGACGATCTGCAGGTCGAATGTCCCACCGGCTCAGGCCGCTGGATGACTCTGGACGAGGTAGCCACCGATCTGTCCCGCCGCCTGATCCGTCTGTTCCTGGCCAACGGGCAGGGAGAACGCCCACTCTACGGCGCCCAGGGCATCTTCCACCAGGACCCGCATTGGCGCGATCTAATCCTGTTCCCCGAGTACTTTCACGGCGACAATGGCGCCGGCCTCGGCGCCAGCCACCAGACCGGCTGGACCGGACTGGTCGCCAAGCTGATCCAGCAGTCGGGCGCTACCATGGGTAGTCCCGAGCGCTGCGAGTGATCGCGGCCGTCGACACCATCCACGCAGCAAGGCGATGATGACGACGGGGAATCCTGTTAGTCTGGGCAGCGAAGTGACGCGCCGTTTCATCACCGGCTTGCTGATCGGCCTCATCGTTGCCGTGCTGGAAGTGATTCTGATGATACTCGGCCCGATCGCGACGCCTGACGGGATTGTCAGGAACGATTCCGGAGGAGCGATGCGGCTGCTCGTGGCAGGTGCATCGCTGGGCGCTGTCTACGCACTGCTGTTCCGTCCCACACCTGGGAGTCACCCGGAGAACGTCATGGGCGGTGTCGTGCTAGGGGTGGTGACGTGGGTGGTCTTTGCCCTCAGCCTCTTCCCCATCCTCAACGCGGAGGCTCCGATGTGGCACGTGGACACAGCGGCCAGCATCGTCCCGGAACTGATCGCCTACGTGCTACACGGTAGTCTGACCGGGTTCCTCTACGGCCTGGTGTGCGAACGCCTGCGTTTGGTGCCAGCCGCAAGGCCCTCGTCGGAACCGGCTACGAAGACGAACGTAGTCATCGTCGGCGGTGGCTACGCCGGTGTAAGCGCAGCCGAGTCCCTCGACAAGGCGTTCGCCAACGATCCCGGCGTGGACGTATGGCTGGTCAGCAAGACCAACTATCTCGTGCATACGCCTCTGCTGTCAGAGGTGTCATCGAGCGCCGTCAATCCGCAGCACATCAGTCCGCCTTTGCGCACCTTCTTTCGACGGGTGCACGTGGTACAGGGCGAAGTCGCGAGCGTCGATTGGGCACGAGGTCGTGTCGATCTGAGTCCCGACGTACGTTCGCCGCACCGCAGCCTGGCATTCGACCATCTGTTGATCACGACGGGATGCGTCCCCAGCTTCTTCGGCAACCGGGAAATCGAGGCCAACACGCTCACCTTCAAGTCGTTGCAGGACAGCATACGACTCCGCAATCAGATCATCGACAGGTTCGAGCGGGCTGACTTCGAACAGGAGCCGGAGAACAAGCGTCAGCAGCTGACGTTCGTGGTCGTTGGGGGTGGCTTTGCTGGCGTCGAGCTGATCGGCGGCATCAACGACTTCGGCCGGGGCATGTTGCCCTACTATCCCAACATCGCGCCGGACGACGTGCGGTTTGTACTGGTTCATCCCGGCGACGTCATATTGCCCGATTTGAGTGAGTCCCTTGGGCGGTTCGCGCAGGAGAAGATGGCCACGCGAGGCGTCGAGTTCTTCCCCAACAAGAGGGTCACCGGAGCCAAGCCGGGGATGATCATCATCGGCGACGAGAGACTTGCAGCCGACACCGTGGTGTGGACGGCAGGCAATCAGCCAAATCCGATCGTACATGGACTCGGCGTTGAACTGACGCGGCGCGGGCAGATTCCTGTCTCGTCCGACTTGCGATCAGTCGAAAACCCAGCCTTGTGGGCGGCGGGCGACTGCGCCCAGATCCCCATCCCCAAAGACGCGGGCTCCTCCTACCCGCCGACGGCACAGCACGCCTTTCGCGAGGGGAAGCTCTTGGGCCACAACGTTGTGGCCGCGATCCGCGGCAAGCCGCTGCAACCGTTCGACTTCAAGACATTGGGCAGCCTGGCTGCTTTGGGGCACCAGTTGGCGGTGGCTGAAGTGCTGGGTTATCGCTTCTCCGGATTTCTCGCATGGATCATGTGGCGCGCCATCTACCTGTCGAAGCTCCCCAACCTGGAGAAGCGGCTGCGCGTCCTGCTGGACTGGGTTCTTGATGTGTTCTTCCCGCCTGATATCGTGCAGACCATGAGCTTCGACGCCGAGTCAGAACGGGACGTGCAGTCATGACGCGCAATCGTCTGCTGGCTGGGGCGATCGCCGGGGTGCTGGGCGGTAGCGTCTCGGGTCTGTTGGCAGCGCCTGCCACCGGCTGGTCAGTCCATGTGCCGATGAGCGGCGTCCTGGGCCTGCTCTTCGGTCTGGGGTTCGGCTTGCGGGTGCGAACCGCCGGATCGGCCCTCATGTGGGGACAGGCGTACGGCATCTTGTGGTGGCTGGTGGGTCCGCTGACGCTGTTACCGCTCGTGGATGGACGCGGTCTGCAGTGGACGGTGCCGGCGATACAGGGCAGCTTTCCGCAACTCCTGGCGCACATGGTCGGCTTTGGGGCGGTGCTGGGCTTGACGATGTACGGTGTCGGCCGCCTGCTCCCGTTCATCCCCGCCGCCGCCAATCCGTCGCCGACAGAGCCGAGGGTTCCCGAGCTGGTGCCGCCGCTCGTGCAGGCGCTCGTCGTGGGCGGAGTGAGCGGACTGCTCGGCGCATGGGTGTTCCTGTGGGGCATCGAAACAGCGGGTTTCTTTCCCCTCGTCGCCGGTATGGTGGGCATGCGCTCGCCCACGGCGGGCGGCCTGCTGCACTATCTCATCGGCGTGGTCATCGCCATGACCTTCGCCCTCCTGTTCTACCGCAACGTAGGCGGCGCCGGCTCCGCTGTCATCTGGGGCATGGGTTACGGCGTGCTCTGGTGGATTCTCGGCCCGCTGACGCTGCTTCCGCTGTTCACCCACAATCCGGTTCATTGGACCGTGGAAGCGGCGCGGGCGAACTTTTCGTCGCTGGTGGCGCATCTCCTCTATGGGGCCGTCGTCGGTTGGGTCTATGCGCTCGTCAATCGCCTGTGGATGATCCTGTTCGTGGACTCGGATCCGCTCAGCCGCACGCGTGAAGGTGCCGGTACACGCAGCGTCCGCGGCCTCCTGATCGGGCAGGCCGGTGGTATTCTGGGCGGGATACTCTTCACCTTCGTCATGTACGGCGTCGGCGCACTTCCCGGCGTCGCCAGCCTGGTCGGCTCCCGCTCGCCCTTTGTCGGCGTTCTGGTCCACTTTGCCATCTCGATCCTCGTCGGCAGCAGCTTCGGGTTGCTGTTTCAGCGCCAGGCATACAGCCCCGGAGCAGGGATGAGTTGGGGAGTATCGTATGGCGTGCTGTGGTGGCTGCTCGGGGCGCTGACGCTTTTCCCGGCACTGTTGCGGCAACCTGTCGACTGGTCGTTGGCGGCGGCTTCGGCCAATTACGCCTCCCTGATCGGGCATATGTTCTACGGCATCGGCCTGGGGCTACTGCTCCAACACCTGGTCTCCCGTTACGACTCGGCACGGCAACCAGACCGACAACGCGATCCGGGTACGCCGGAAGCGCTGTCGGCCAGCACCGTGCTGGTGATGGTCATCCTGCCGCTCGTATTGGCCGGCTAGTAGGACAGAAGCCCGGCCGAAAAGCGGGGTTGGGGGAGCGTCGTAGGGCGGTTGCACGGCACCGGCGCCGAGCTGCTGGCGGCGGCGGTAGTCGAAGCGGCGGTAATGAAGCGGTTCGAGTGCGGCTGGGACGCGAAGCGCGTGTGATGGGCGGCGAGCGGTGAAGGAGACGGCAACCGGACTGTGTCCGGTTGCCGTCGCTCGGATCAGGCGAGGTCGTAGCGGTCGAGGTGCATCACCTTGTTCCAGGCGGCCACGAAGTCGCGCACGAACGCCTCCTGCCCGTCGTCACACCCGTAGACCTCCGCGATGGCCCGGAGCTCGGAGTTCGAGCCGAACACCAGGTCCACCTCGGTGGCGGTCCACTTGGCATCGCCGGCGGCCACGTCGCGGCCCTCGAACACGCCATCGGATGAGGACGCCTGCCACTCGGTGCTCATGTCGAGCAGGTTCACAAAGAAGTCGTTGGTCAGCGTTCCCGGGCGGTCCGTGAAGACGCCGTGTGCGGACTGCCCCGTATTCGCGTTCAGGACGCGCATGCCGCCGACCAGCGCCGTCATCTCGGGCGCGGTCAGCGTCAACATACATGCCCGCTCCACCAACTGCTCTGCCGCCGACGCTCCGTTTCCGTCCTTGACGTAGTTGCGGAACCCGTCCGCGGTGGGTTCGAGGACGGCAAACGATTCCTCGTCCGTCCACTCCTGCGACGCGTCCGTGCGCCCGGGCGTGAAGGGGACCTGCACGTCGTGCCCGGCACTGCCTGCAGCCTGCTCGACGGCCGCGCCCCCGGCGAGGACGATCAGGTCGGCAAGGGAGACCCGCTTGCCGCCGGTCTGCGCGTCGTTGAACTCCGCCTGTATCCCTTCCAGCGTCTGCAGCACCTTCGCCAGCTCGGCCGGGTCGTTCACTTCCCAGTCCTTCTGCGGTGCGAGGCGCAGGCGCGCCCCGTTGGCGCCGCCGCGCTTGTCGGTGCCGCGGAACGATCCCGCCGCCGCCCACGCGGTCGCGACCAGCCGGGACACGGACACGCCCGAAGCGCGCACCTCGGCCTTGAGGTGCGCGACGTCCTGCGCGCCGATCAACTCATGGTCGACGCCGGGCACCGGATCCTGCCACAACTGCGGCTCTGCGGGGACCAGGGGTCCGAGGTAGCGGCTGCGCGGCCCCATGTCGCGGTGGAGCAGCTTGAACCACGCCTTGGCGAAGGCGTCCTCGAGGTCGGCCGGGTTCTCCAGGAAGCGCTTCGAGATCGGTGCGTAGACCGGGTCCTCGCGCAACGAGAGGTCGGTTGTAAGCATCATGGGGGCGTGCATCTTGGCCGGATCGTGAGCGTCCGGCACGGTCGCCACCTCGGATGCGTTCACGGGAGTGTGCTGCGACTTCCCGGCGGGACTCTTGGTCAGCTTCCACTCGTGGTGGTGCAGGTTCTCCATGAAGTTGCTGTCCCACTTCGTGGGTTCGTTGGTCCAAGCGCCTTCCAGGCCGCTCGTGATGGTGTCGCCAGCCTTGCCGCTGCCGTAGCCGTTGCGCCAGCCGAAGCCCTGCGCCTCCACGCAGGCGCCCTCCGGGTCGGCACCGACGTGGTCGTCGGGCCCGGCTCCGTGCGCCTTGCCGAAGGTGTGGCCGCCGGCGATGAGCGCGACCGTCTCCTCGTCGTTCATCGCCATGCGGGCGAACGTGTTGCGAATGTACTTCGCGGCGGCGGTGGGGTCCGGGTTCCCGCCCGGGCCCTCCGGGTTTACGTAGATCAGCCCCATGTGGTCGGCGCCGAGCTGTCCCTGGAGTTCACCGTCATCGTCGTGGCGTTCGTCCCCAAGCCAGTCGGTCTCAGACCCCCAGTCCGTGTCGTCAGCCTCCCAGACGTCGGGGCGGCCGAAGGCGAACCCGAACGTCTTGAACCCCATCGACTCCAGGGCGCAGTTGCCGGCGAAGATGATGAGGTCGGCCCACGAGAGGTTGCGGCCGTATTTTTGCTTGACTGGCCAGAGCAAGCGACGCGCCTTGTCCAGGTTGCCGTTGTCCGGCCAGCTGTTCAGGGGCGCAAAGCGCTGGTAGCCCGAGCCGCCGCCGCCGCGGCCGTCGGTGATGCGGTACGTGCCCGCGGCGTGCCACGTCATGCGGATGAAGAGCGGCCCATAGTGGCCGTAGTCTGCCGGCCACCAGTCTTGGGAGGTCGTCATCACCTGCTCGACGTCCTTCTTCAACTCTCCGACGTCAACATTCTTGAACGCCAGAGCATAGTTGAAGTCTCCGCCCATCGGGTCCGATGCGGGAGAGTCTTCACGAAGAGCCTTGAGGCTCAGCTGATTCGGCCACCAGGATTGGTTCGTAGTCATGAGCATTGCTCCATATGGCAAGCTGCCGAGTGTAGCGCGACCTTCCGTTACCTACGGCGCGCGCGGCACATTGTAGCCTCAATCGTCAACACGCGACAGGTACCGTCGCCGACGTGCGGGCGTTGCTGGACGCTGCGGCGCTGGCGGCGTCATGCTGCGTGTCGGAGGTAACCATGGAGCAGGCATTCCGTTTTGTTGAAGGCTGGGGCGGCGGCCCTGAGGGGCGAACGCTGGGGATCGCGTCCGGCGTGGCCGTCGACAGCCGCGACCGGGTGTACGTGATCGACCGCGAACCGGACCCGGCCATCGTCGTGTACGACCGCGACGGCAACCTGATCACCACGTGGGGTGAAGACGTCTTCAGCGTTCCCCACGAGCTGTGGATCGATGAGCACGACCGCGTGCTGGTCGCCGACTGCGGCGACCACACGGTGCGTATCTGCACCGCCGACGGACAGGTAGCGCAGACCCTGGGCGCGCCGGGGGTTCCCGGCACGGCCGGCATGCCGTTCAACCGGCCCACGCGTGCGGTAGTGGCTCCGGACGGCGAGATC
The DNA here is from genome assembly GCA_965262795.1 of Spirochaetia bacterium. GTDB lineage: Bacteria > Spirochaetota > Spirochaetia > SZUA-6 > Bin103 > CATQHW01. The sequence goes on from OZ253561.1 coordinate 5,827,767, forward strand.
TGGGTCGCCGACGGCTACGGTCAGGAGTGTCTGCACCGCTTCTCGGCCGCCGGCGAGTTGCTGGCGACCTTCGGCGGCCGCGGCGCCGGCCCCGGCCGGTTCACGCTGCCGCATTCGGTGGTGTGCGACCATCGCGGGCAGATCCTGGTCGCCGACCGCGAGCCCAACAACCGAATCTGCGTGCTGGACCACTCAGGGCGTCAGGTGGCCGAATGGCGCGACAAGCGCGCTCCCTGCGGCCTGTTCGTGGGCGACGACGGCACCATCTACCTGGCTGACGGGAGCCTGGTGATCCTGGACGGGGACGGCACCGAGCTCGCCGACATTCCCATGCCGGAGCAGCCCACCGATCGCCCGCACGGCGCGCACAGCGTGTGGGTCGACCGGCACGGCGACATCTACGTGTCGGAGGTGGGCGTCGAGAATCTGGTGCACAAGCTCACCCGCGCTTAGCCCACTCGGGAGGATTGCGGCCGCCGACGCTGCCCGCCTGGCGCCGGCGGAGCTACTGCGCTTCGGAAACTACCACTTCAGCAGGTTGCCGCCGAAGGTGAGCCCCGCGCCGAAGCCGACCGTGATGAGCAGATCGCCGGACGACAACTTGTCGTGCTCGTACAGCTCGTTGAGCGCGATCGGGATCGTCGCCGCCGACGTGTTCGCGTACTCCTCGATGTTGAGGTAGAACTTCTCGTACGGAATCCGCGACCGTTTGGCGGCGGCTTCGATGATGCGCTGGTTGGCCTGATGCGGGACGATGTAGGTGATGTCGTCGATGGTGAGCCCGTTGCGGTCCAGGATCTGCCGGATCACCTCGATGATGGCCGGGATCGCGAAGTTGTAGACCGGCTGGCCCTCCATCTTGATCAGCAGATCGCGCTCGGTGTTGTGCCCGGGCTTGAACGGAGTGCGGGTGCCGCCGACCTCCCGCGCCAGATAGGAGGAGCCGGAGCCGTCGGCCTTGAGCACCGAGTCGAGGATCCCGCAGCCGTTTGAGGACGGGCTGATCACCGCGGCGCCGGCCCCGTCGCCGAACAGTACGCAGGTGCTGCGATCGGTCCAGTCGACGATGCGGGTCAGCACCTCGCTGCCGATCAGCAGCACGTGCCTGGCGGCGCCGGAGGCGATGAACCCCTTCGCCGTCTCCAGTCCGTAAACGAACCCCGTGCAGCCGACGCTGATGTCCATCGCCGCGGCGTTCTTGGCGCCGATCATGTGCTGCACGATGCATGCGGTGGACGGAAACCCGACGTAGTCGGAGGACGCGGTGGCCACCAGCACCATGTCGATGGATTCGGGGTCCGTTCCGGAGCGGTCGAGCGCGATCTTGGCGGCCTGTGCTCCGAGATCGGATGCGGCCTCATCGTCCCTGGCAATGTGGCGATAGCCGATGCCGGTGTGCGATCGGATCCATTCGTCGGAGGTGTCCAGGAACTCGGCGATTTCATCGTTGGACATGCGTCGGGCCGGCGTGTAGGCGCCGATCGCCTCAATTCTTGCGCCCATCGGGTCTCCTTGGAGCGGTGTGGGAGGCTTCCGCCTGCTGAAGACGACTATCGGTTGCCGACTGTAGAGTCCCGGTCTTCACTTGGTCAAGCGGCGGGGAGGTCCGAGCGTTGACCTGCAGGGGCCGGCGGGATACTGTGCAGGCGAGCACCCACCCGATGCGGACGTGTTTCCTGTTCCCGGCGCAGGGCGCCCAATACCCGGGGATGGCCCGTGATCTCTGGGATCACAGTCAGGCGGTAAAGGACCTGTTCGGGATCGCCTCCGACGCCACGGGCATCGACCTGCGGCAGTTGCTGTTCGAAGGCACCGAGGAGGCGTTGCGCGCCACCGATCGCACCCAGATCGCGGTGACCCTTGCCAATCTGTCCGCGGCCACCGTGTTGGGCGAACATGGCGTGACCGGCGACGCTTTCGCCGGGTTCAGCCTGGGCGAGTACTCGGCCCTGCACCTGGCCGGGGTGATCGGCGCGGCCGACATCTTCCCGATCGCCAAGGCGCGTGGCATCGCGATGGAGGCGGCAAGCCGCGCCTCGGACACCCCCGATGGGCGCTCCGGGATGGCCGCAGTGATCGGGCTGGCGCCCGAGCGCGTGGAGGCGGCGATCGCCGATCTGACGGACGGGAGCATCTTCATCGCCAACTACTCCAGCCCACGGCAGGTGGTGCTGGCCGGCACGGCCGGCGGCCTGCGCGACGCCGAAGCGGCGTGCAAGGAGGCGGGCGCCCGGCGCTTCATCACCCTGAAGGTCTCGGGCCCGTTCCATTCGCCGTTGATCCAGGACGCGGCCGATCGGCTGGCCGAGGTGCTGGCCGGCATCCCGTTCGCCGATCCGGTGCGGCCGGTGTACGCCAACGTCACGGGCGCGCAGGTCACCTCCGGGAACGAGGCGCGCCAGCTCTGCGTTCGGCAGGTGGTGTGCAGTGTGCGTTGGACGGACCAGGTGGGGGCGCTGCAGGCGGCCGGCTATGAGCGCTACCTGGAGGTGGGGCCGGGGCAGGTGCTCGCCGGGCTGTTCCGGGGTTTTCCCGGCCGGTTCCGATGCGAGGCGGCAGGCACCCTGGAGGCGATCGCAGCGGCCACGGCGGCATCGTCATGAGCCTGGACGGCGCGGTCGCGGTGGTGACCGGCGGCTCGCGCGGCATCGGAGCGGCGGTCGCCCGCGTCCTGCTGCGCGACGGCGCCAAGGTATACTCGCTTTCGCGGACCACCGATGACGACGCGGTCCGGCTGCGCGACCAGGGCGACTACACGTGGCTGGCGATCGACTTGGCCGATGAGGAGGCGTTGAACGCCCGCATCGAGGAGATCCTGGCGGACAAGCGGGGTGTGCAGATCCTGGTGAACAACGCCGGCATCACCAGGGATGGCTTGGTGTTTCGCATGTCGCGGCAGGACTGGGACGCGGTGCTCGCACTCAACCTGACGGCGACCTTCCTCACCTGCAAGATCGTCGCGCGTGACATGGCCAGGAGGCGCGCCGGGTCGATCATCAACATCTCGTCGGTGGTCGGCTTGACCGGCAACCCCGGTCAGGCGAACTATTGTGCCTCGAAGGCCGGGATCATCGGCTTCTCGAAGAGCCTCGCGCGCGAGGTGGCGAGCCGCGGCGTGCGGGTCAACGTGGTCGCCCCCGGCTACATCGAAACCGGCATGACCGCATCGCTCAGCGACGGGATGCGGGAGCAGATAACCGGCATGATCCCGCTCGGCCGTACCGGAACGCCCGAGGACGTGGCCGACATGGTGGCGTTCCTCGCCTCGGCCCGCTCCACCTACGTCACCGGACAGGTGCTGCAGGTGGACGGCGGACTGTTGATGTAGCGGAACCCGACGAAGGAGAAGGGAATGGATAGAAGAGTGGTAGTTACGGGGCTCGGCGCCGTAACTCCCCTGGGGAACGACGTCGACACGTTCTGGCGTGCGGTCAAGAACGGCGAGAGCGGGGTCGACAACATCACCTCGTTCGATGTCTCAGACTATCCCTCGAAGGTGGCGGGTGAGGTCAGAGACCTCGATCCTTCGAAGTACCTGGATCGACGCGACGCGCGCCGCCTGGACCGCTTCGCCATGTTCGCGATGGTGACGGCGATGGAGGCGCTGGGCGACGCCGGTCTGTCGACCGATGACCTGGATCCCGAGAAGACCGGCGTCATCCTTGGGGTCGGGTTTGGCGGCATCCACACGCTGCACACGGAGTTCAGGCGCCTGTTCGACCGCGGCCCCAAGGCGGTCCATCCGCTGTTGGTGCCGATGATGATCAGCAACATCGCTGCCGGCCACGTCGCGATCAAGATCCACGCGCACGGCCCGTCCTACACGGTGGTTTCGGCATGCGCCTCGGCCAACGACGCCATCGGCGATTCGTTCCGCTGGGTCAAGGACGGCACCGTGGACATCATGGTGACCGGCGGCGCCGAGGCGGCCGTCGCTCCGCTGGCCCTGTCCGGGTTCTGCGTGCTGCAGGCGGTCACCTCTTCGTTCAACGAGGATCCCAAGCGTGCCAGCCGACCGTTCGACAAGGACCGCGACGGCTTCGTGATGGGCGAAGGGTCAGGGACGCTCGTCCTGGAGGAGCTGGAGCACGCCAAGGCGCGATCCGCTAAGATCTACTGCGAGGTGGCCGGCTACGGCGTCACCTGTGACGCCAACCACCTGACCGCCCCCCATCCGCAGGGCAAGGGCGCGGCGAACGCGATGAAGATGGCGATCGCGGGAAGCGGCATGCAGCCCGAAGAGTTCGACTACGTCAACGCACACGGGACTTCGACACAGCTCAACGACGCCACCGAAACCCTGGCGATCAGGAAGGTGTTCGGGGATCACGCCGCCAAGCTGAAGATCTCCTCGACCAAGTCGATGGTCGGGCACCTGCTCGGAGCGGCAGGCGGCGTGGAGGCGATCGCCACGGCGAAGGGGCTGCAGGAGCAGTATTATCCGGCCACGATCAACTATGAGACGCCGGATCCGGAGTGCGACCTGGACTACGTGCCCAACCGTGGTCAGTCCGCTCCCATGCGTGCGGCGATCAACAACTCGTTCGGATTCGGTGGTCACAACGCGGTCATCGCGCTGAAGCGGTATGACGGCTGACGGTTGGGCAGATCACTCGGACGTGGGCGGTCGGAGCTGAGCGGTGCGGATCGCGGTCGTCTCCGACACCCATGACAACTGGCCCGCGCTGGATGCGCTGTGCCGGCGTCTCGCCGACGAGGGGTGCACGCATCTTTTGCACTGCGGCGATGTGTGCGCGCCGTTGACCCTCCTGCGGTTGCTTGACGCGTTCGCCGGGCAGGTGGACCTGGTAGCCGGCAACGTCGATGGCGACCACTACCTGATGACCACGCGGACTGCGGGGAGGCCCAACTTCCGATTCCACGGCGCGGAGCTCGGGGAACTCGCCATCGGCGGACGCCGGATCGCCATGCAGCACTACCCGCGTCTGGCGCGGGCGCTTGCTTCGGGCGGGGAGTACGACGCGGTGTTCTACGGCCACGACCACGTGGCCAACGTGGAACGGATCAGTGCCGGCGGCCGCTCCGTGTTGCTCGCGAATCCCGGGACCCTGAGCGCCATGGGCAGGACACCCACCTACGGCATCTACGACTGGGAGAGCAACGATTTGGAGTTGATCGAGCTCACCCTGTGAGCCTCGGACTGAGTGAGCCTCGGACTGACCGTATGAGTCAGCCTCGGCGTCCGCGCAGCACGGACGCGATGCCGGCGGTCGGACTCGAACCGACACGGGGTCGCCCCCACCAGATTTTGAGTCTGGCATGTCTACCGATTTCATCACGCCGGCGTGACGTGGCGGCGGCGTGATGAAATGGTGCCGCGCGCCTCTCCCCATCCTAACCGCGCGGAATCCGATGTCAAACGCGGGAAGACCTTGGACGGGCAGGCCGCGCGGGGCCAGGCCCTCAGCCATCCTCGATCATGGTTCCGCGGTACGGCCGGCCCTCCAGGATGGCCCGCAGATTGCCGGTATCGCTGCCCGTGAAGATCACGGCCATGCCGTGTCGGGCGGCAGCGCGGGTAGCGACCGGGTCGAACGGCAGCCTGCTCCCGGGGTGCCACGCTCCATCGCTCATCCGCGCCAGCTCGCCCCAGGTCACGTGCGTGAGCGGGCGTGCGCCGGCGTCGAGCTTGGGATCGCCCGAGTGAACCATCGCCACGTTCGACATCTTGATGACGGTGTCGGCGCCGAAGCGCTGCGCCAGCACCACGGCGTCGTAGTCGGTGGAGAACCCCGGCTTCCAGCCGGCCGCGATCATCACCCGTCCTGGAAAATCGGGGACGGCGGTGGGATCGGTGATCACCGGCGCGCAGCAGTCCGGGGAGAACGCGTGGCGCAGCAATTCACCATGCAGCCGCGTCGCGGCGATGCCGATCCAATCCTGCGCTTCGTCGGACGCGGTCGGCACGAGCCGGCAATAGGCGGCCTGGTAGTCGCGCGCCAGATCGCCGCCCCCGGTGACGACGATCGCCTTGTCACCGGCCGACGCGTCCAGAGCCCCGATCACGGCGGCGCGAAACTCGCTGAGGTACACGGTACCGGTCGAATCACGCTCGATGAGCGATCCGGAGAGGTCGATGATATGCACGGGCATCGACGCAGGATGCTATCACGGCGGTGTACGGCGGGTCCCGGCGGGGTTGCGTCGCGGCCTCGGCATGTCGTTATCATTGCTGTCCTGGGTGGCGACGAATCGATGGACCGTGACCTGACGGAGATGCTGGCGGACTGGCAGTACGACGCCGACGACCAGTACCGCATGATCAAGGCGCGCGATGGGCGTCAGGTGCTGCAGGTACGCCAGCCGCTCGGCATCGAGCAGTACGAGCTGGATGGACGGCCGGACGGCACGCGTCCGTACGGGAAGGAATCGGTGCTCACGGAGATGCTCGATCGCCTCGGTTCCTGGGACGACGCCGGGGCCGGAAGCTTCCTGATCGACCATGACGACTTCCTGAGGCTGCAGAACGAGGGTATGCTCTACTACTACCGCTATCTGATCCTCTTTCAGATGGGAGACTTCGAACGGACCATCAGCGACACGCGGCACAACCTGCAGATCTGCGAACTGGTAGAGCGGTTCGTCGCGGAAGCGGACGATCAGAAGGAGATACTGCAGTATCTCCCCTATATCATTCGCATGAACGCCGTGGCAGGAGCCATGCTGCAACTCGGCGCCGAGGACCCGGTCGCCGCGCGTGACATGCTGCAGCGGGCGATCGACGAGATCAGCGCCCTCGACGAGGTCGACACTCCCACCTACCACTACGAACGACTGCGCTCGCTTCAGTACCTGCGCACCGCGTTGAAACAGATCAAGGCGCCCACACAGACGGTGCTGGAGCAGTTGAACACCGCGTTGGATGAGGCGGTCGAGCAGGAGGCGTACGAGCGGGCAGCGGAGCTGCGCGACCGGATACACGCCTTGCAGCAGCAGCGTCGGGCGTAGTCCGCATCGACATGCGCGACGCAGTGCGGCACAAGGCTCCGCAGCAGGTGCCAGACCGGCGACCGCCGCGGCGAAGATGGAGCCGGCGCGTTGGCGCCGCCGTCGTGGCTGTCGGGATAATGGCGGGGGCTGATATCACGGCGGCCCCCGAGCTGGTGACCGCTCAGGCGTTCTTCGAGGAAGTCGCCCGGAAATACGCCGACATCGAGGACTATCAGGCCAACGTGGTGCTGGCCCACCGGCGCTTGCAGATAGTGGAGGACGACAACGACGCCGACACGTCCGGCTCCGCGTTTCGGGAGATCGAGCTGTCGCGGATGGAGGGAGCGCTCTCATTCAAGCGCCCGGATCTCCTGCGTATCGACTTCACCGTGCCCGCGGGTCAGGTGCTGGTGTCGAACGGGGAGCTGCTCACCATCTACATTCCGTCGTGGGACTACATCATCGAGCAGCGGCTCGACGCCGCCGCGACTCCCGCTCAGAGGTCGCTGCCGGCGGATCTGACGACGATGGCCGGCTTGCGCTTCTTCCGTTTCAACTATGGGATCGCGTACAAGGCAGGGCCCGATCCCGAGCCGCTCAACGACGACGGATCCGGCCCGCAGGTGGTCAAGCTCGTCCTGGAGCGGCAGGTCGCGGAGGAGGCGTTCGAGAAGATCGAGGTCGCCGTCGGCGACGACAAGCTGATTCGCAGCATCGTCGGCGTGTACCGCTCGGGGGACCGGTTCGCCATCGAATTCGGCGCGGTACGGATCGATCGATCGATTCCGGGCGCACGATTCCAGTACGAAGCGCCGCCTGACGCCAACGTCTACCATGATGTCCTGTTCGGGGAGGCTGACTGAACGCATGACCGCTCAACCCATGTCGGAGGACGCCCGCGAAGCGTCGGACAGCATACCGCTCCGGGAAGCCCGTATGGCGCGCGGAATCTCGCTGGAGCAGGTGACGCGCGATATCCACATCAGCAAGAGCTTCCTGGAGGCTCTGGAGGCCGGGGACTACACCGATTTCCCCGGAGACGCGTATGTCACCGGATTCATCCGCAGCTATGCCTCCTACCTCGAACTCGACCCGGAGCCGCTCGTCGACCGATACCGGATGCAGCAGGCCGCAAGTGGCGCCTCCGCCGAGGTGCCGCCCGGCCGCAGGCGGTCGCCGCTGGTCGCGGTGCTGGTGCTGGCATTGCTGTTGTTCGCGGCCGGGGTCGCCGCGCTGGTGCGCTGGGTGATCCCGCCGGCCGCGGTGGCCGACCGGAACGTGGGACAGCAGGCCGATGCTCCAGCGACCCCGTTCGTGATGACCGGTGACGTGGTGATCCAAGTCCTGGCGATCGGCACGGTGCTGCAGGTGCCGATCGGAGATCGGCGGTATGAGGTGCTGCTGGCCCGGTACGACAACGGTCTGGTCATCCGGTACGGCGGCAACGAGGTGCTGCTGGCGGTCGGCGGCGAGCGCTTGCTCGACCTCGACGGCGATTCCCGGACCGATCTGCGCATGTTGCTCAACAGCGTCGACCGAACCAGCGAGCCGATGCGGGTCAACCTCACGCTGCAGCGCGGGACAGGGAGCGATCAGGCGGCGGCGCCGGTCCGTTCCGGACGCGCCTGAAGCAGAGACCTCACGTTACCCAACGGCACCTGGTGGGGGCAGGGCGGTGATCGAGCGTCATCTGGCGGTGCTCAACGAGCCGCAGCGACGGGCCGTGGAACACTGGGGCTGCCCCCTGCTCATCCTGGCGGGCGCGGGATCGGGCAAGACACGGGCGATCACCACCAAAATCGCCTACCTCGCCGAGCGGCGCAGTATCCCACCGCGTGCGATGTTGGCGGTCACCTTCACCAACAAGGCTGCCGACGAGATGCGCGATCGCGCTACCGCCATGCTGCCGGACGCCGCCGAGGCGAACATACGCACGTTCCACTCGTTCTGTAACTGGCTGCTTCGGCGCTATGGATCCCGGGCCGATATCGATCCGAACTTCTCCATTCTTGATGGCAGCGACGCGCTGTCGGTCCTGCGTGACGCCGCCGGCGGCGGCTGGGCCGCGGACGAGCTCAAGGCGGCTAGTGCGATGATCGCGCGCGCCAAGGACCATGGCCTGCGCCCGGGCGATGACCTCGAGCAGCTCACGGTGCCGGCGGGGCTGCCGCTGGGCGAGCTGTACGAGGCTTATCAGGCACACCTGGAGCGCAGCAACGCCTTGGACTTCGGCGACCTGATACTGCGCGCGACGGACTTGCTGTCTACGGTGGCGGGCGCCGAGGTCGCAGGCCGGTTCCGTGCGCTGCTGGTCGACGAGTATCAGGATGCCAATCGGGCGCAGTTCCAGCTTCTGCGCCTGCTGTCGCATGGCGAAGCCTACGTGTGCGCGGTCGGCGACGACGACCAGTCGATCTACGGTTTCAGAGGCGCTGATGTACAGACGTTCCTGTCGTTCCCGGACCACTTCGCGGGCGCCGAGATCATCCGGCTGGAGCAGAACTACCGGTCCACCCCGCAGATTCTGGCGGTCGCGCAGAGCGTGGTGACTGGCAACCGCGACCGCCTGGGCAAGAGTCTCTGGACCGAAAACGGGCCCGGGCCGGCCCCCAGTCTGCACGAGCTGCCGGATCAGGAGGCGGAGGTTCGTCTGTGCTGCGATCTGGTCGATCGAGAACCCGATCTGGAAACCGCGATCCTCTACCGGATGAACTTTCAGTCGCAGCCGTTCGAGACCGCGTTCCGGCGGCTGCGCATACCCTACCGTCTGGTTGGCGCAGTCGGCTTCTTCGAGCGCCAGGAGGTGAAGGACGCGCTCGCCTATCTGCTCCTGACGGTCAACCCTTCCGACGCGGTGGCGTTCCGGCGCGCGGTCACGACGCCGCGACGCTCGGTCGGTCCCAAGACGCTGCAGCGCATTCTGTCGGCGGAGCCGGCCGCGGGCCCTCAGACCGAGACGCTCTTCGACGTGGGGCCGTCGATCGTGACCGTCATCGATCGGGCACGCGCGGCGCGGAGCACCCTGCCGGGGCCGGCGCGCACCGGGCTCGGCGCCTTTCTCGAACTGCACCGCGAGCTCTGCGAGATGGCCGACCACGCATCGGTGAGTTCACTGGTCACCGCCGCGGTGGAGCGTTCCGGGCTCGCCGCGCACTACGGCCGGCTTGATTCGGCGTCCGGCAGCAGCCGCCTGCGCAACCTGGAGCAACTGGCGGCAAGCGCCGAGGCGTTCGGAGCCGGCCGCCCGGAGCTGCAGCGTTTTCTGGAGGCGGCCGGGCTGCACGACGCCGGCAGGGAACGCGACGAGGAGCATCGATCGGCGATCCGCCCCGTCACCCTGATCACCATGCACAACACCAAGGGCCTGGAGTTCGAGCGGGTCGTGATCACCGGGATGGAGGAGGGGGTGTTTCCGCTCCTGCCAGGGGATAGGAACGGCGACCCTGATCAGGCCCAACGCGACCTGGAAGAGGAGCGCCGCCTGCTCTACGTCGGGGTGACGCGGGCCCGGCGCCATCTGCACCTCACCTGCTGCGCGCGCCGTACGGTGTTCGGGCAGCGGCGCGATCAGCAGATGAGCCGGTTTCTGGCGGAGATCCCGGACCGGCTGCTGGCCCGGGACGGGGCCGCGCCCGCGAAGGGTGGAGAGGCCGACGACTTTCCGGCCGGTGCCGAGGTCTATCACGACGACTATGGCAGCGGGGTCGTCACCCGCCGCTGGAGCAGCGCTGGCACGTGGTTCGTGACGGTGCGCTTTGCCACCGAGCACGAAGCCTCCTTCGCGCTGCGCTACTCGGCTCTGGAACGGATCCGCTCGTGACCGGGAACGACCCCGCCGCCCGCTCGCGGCTGCAGCGGCTGGGGCCGATCCGCAGGGCGCGCGGCTATCGGCTGTACGATCAACGGGGCCGGCGCTACCTGGACCTGTGGCAGGCCGGCGGTCGCGCGCTGCTGGGACATCGGCCCGACCGCTCGCTGGCGCGGATCAAGGGGGCCCTGTCGCGGGGCGCGACCGCCGGCCTGCCGTCGGTCTACGAGCGGCGCTTGCTCGGGCGCCTGCAGCGGCTCATTCCCGGATTCGAGCCGCTGCTGACCGGCGGTGACGCCGAGGTGCGCGTGGTCCTCCAACACCTGGAGGTCGGCGAGGAGGCGCTCTACGATCCAGCGCTCGACTCGGGGCCGGCGGACGCGCGCGTGGCGGGCATCTGGCGGCCATGCGCCGGACCGGCCACGCCGGCGAACTGGCGCGCCGTGGTGCCGGTGCTACCGTCCACGATCGGTCAAGCGCCAGCTCCGGTCTGCCTGTCACCGGGCGCCGTGACGCCCGAGCTCGCGGCGCTGATCGCAGCGGCGCCACAGCCGGCAGCGCTTCTGGTGGCTGGACTGGCCGGGTTGGACCGGCTGTCCCGCTACGGGGGAGCGGCTTGGGCACAGGCCGCGTGGCCGGATCCGGACGGATGCCCAGGGTGGGAGCGGCGTGGCCCGTACTTGGCGGCGCGGTGCGGTCAGGCCGCCTACGACGCGGTGTTCGACCGATTTCTGCGGGCGGGAGTCCTGCTGTCTCCGTTCCACCCCGGACCCAGCATTCTGCCCGACGAGGTGTCCGCCGGAGAGGCGGCGACGCTCATGCGGTTGTTCGGGAAAGGTGGGGATGGGCCAAAAGCGGAGCCGGAGGCGACGGAATTGGGGCGTTAGCGCCGCGTCAGCCGCAGCAGAAACAGAAACAGGTTGAGCATGTCCAGGTAGAGCTTGGGCGCGCCGAGCACCGACAAGCGGACGAACGTCACTTCATCCACAGGTAGACGTTGCTCAGCAGCCCGGTCTGGGTTGCGACGTGGACGCTGCGGTGTGTTGCGCTCCGCTCGGACATGGGTCCTCTCCTCAGCCCGGCGAAGGTCGCCCGGCACTCGATGCTTCGCGGGCGTAATGTCCTCCCGCCGACCGGAAGGGGTCAACGAGCCGCAGCCGTGGGCGCCCGGCACGCGGGAGCACCGAGATGTGGTTGCTTGATGCGTCAGGAAACGCTACCATAGGGCAACTCTCAGCGCGTGAGGCGACGATGATTGCTCTGTTGGTGGGCGTGGTGCTCCTGTTGTTCGCGGTCTACTCGGTACTGCCGGTGCCGTGGTCCATGCAGTGGTGGTCCGATGTCATGGCCTTCCTGAAGGGGGGCATTCCCGTTGCGGCCCTGTTGATCGGTATGATTGCGCTGTTTGTCGGATTTGCCGATATCAAGGACAAGATGGAAGCCAAGAAGGAAGAGCGTGAGGCGAAGGAGGCCGAGGCGGCGGAGGCCGCGTCGGCCGGTGGTTCCGGCGGCCAGGGAGTCGCAGGCTCCTCCTCGTAGGGCAAGGCAAGATGAAGACGGTTTTCGTGCACGCTCGCGACGTGGAGCGAAAGTGGTACATCGCGGACGCCGACGGCGCTCCGCTTGGCCGGCTGGCTGCGCGGGTGGCCACCGTGCTGCGCGGCAAGCACCGCCCCTATTTCGCCCCGCACCAGGATCTGGGTGACCGCGTGGTGGTCATCAACGCGGCCAGGGTGGCCGTGTCCGGGAACAAGCGCAGCGACAAACTATACTACCGCCATTCCGGGTACCCTGGTGGGCTGCGCAGCGAATCGTTTGAGCACGTCATCGCCCGCAAACCGGTGTTCCCGATGGAACAGGCCATACGCGGCATGCTCCCCAAGGGCCGTCTGGGCCGCGAGCTGTTCCGCAACGTGCGCGTCTACGCCGGCTCTGAGCACCCCCATGGGGGTCAGAGTCCTCAACCCCTCGAACTGGATCGCAACTGATGGCAGAAACAGAAACAGGCAGCATCAATCTCGCCCTGGGTACGGGACGTCGCAAGACCGCGGTCGCGCGGATCTTCCTGCGCCAACCGCTGGCCGGCGCCGGCGCCGGAGAGACCGATCTGCAGCGGGTCGCGGCCGGGCAGATCAGCGTCAACGGCAAGTCGCTGTACGACTACTTCAATTCCGAGGAACTGGTACACCGTGTGACGTCTCCGCTGGATGTCACTGACAACCTCGGCAAGCTCAGCGTCATCATCAACGTGTCCGGTGGCGGACCGGCTGGTCAGGCGGACGCCAGCCGCCACGGCTTGGCGCGGGCCCTGGACGCGTACGATGCCGGCAACCATGAGAGCTTGCGCGCCAGCGGCTTTCTCACGCGTGATCGCCGCATGGTGGAGCGCAAGAAGTATGGCCGTCCGAAGGCGCGCAAGCGCTTCCAGTTCTCCAAGCGGTAGGCTCGTCCCACCGGCGGCGGCGCTCGTCAGGCGGCCGTCCGTGGAGTAGGGCGTGGCGGAGTTGACCGGGCGCCGCGTCGAGGCTCTGGAGTTTGCGAAAAAGCTGATTGCGCGCCGCGACCATTCGGTCTTCGAATTGCGGCGGAAGCTGCACCGCAAGGGGCACGCCGACGTCGCGGATGCAGTGATCGAGTCGTTGACGGGGACGGGGCTCCTCGACGACCAGCGCTATGCCCGCGCATGGGTGGGCGCCCGAACCGGACGCAAGGCCGAGGGCCGTCGCCGTCTGGTAGCGGAGCTGGTCAAACGAGGCGTCGCGGGCTCGGTGGCCGAAGCGGTCGTGGACGAAGAGCTCCCCGTCGCGGAGGAACAGGAGTTGCTGCGATCGAGCGCCGAAGCCCTGCTGGCGAGCGGTCACAGCCGGGACGCGATCGCCCGCCGGTTGCTGGCCAAGGGATTCCCGCCGGCGGCGGTGCGGCGGATGACGGCGACCGACCTGGGCTCCCAGTAACCCGCGGGATCGGTTCGCCGCGGCCCCGAGGCTCAGGCTCCGGGAAAGGCGGCCCTGCCCGGATAGCTAGCCTGCTCGCCGAGTTCCTCCTCGATGCGCAGGAGCTGATTGTACTTCGCCAGTCGATCGGAGCGTGAGAACGATCCCGTCTTGATCTGACCGGTTGCGAGCGCGACGGACAGGTCGGCGATGAAGGCGTCCTCGGTCTCACCGGAGCGGTGCGACACCACGGCCGTCATGCCGGCCCGCCGGGCCATGTCGACGGCCTCGTAGGTCTCCGTAAGCGTGCCGATCTGGTTCACCTTGACCAGGATCGAATTGGCCACCCCTTCGCGGATGCCGCGCGCGAGGCGCTCGGTGTTGGTCACGAACAGATCGTCACCCACCAGTTGGATGCGGTCGCCCAGGGCGTCGGTCAGCATCTGCCACCCCTCCCAATCATCCTCGGCCATGCCGTCTTCGATGGAGATGATGGGATAGCGCGCTGCCCAGTCCGCCCAGAACTTCACCATCTGTTCCGAGGTCAGGGCCGGCTTGCCGGTCTTCCGGAAGGTGTACCGGCCGGTCTCGGGGTCATAGAGCTCCGAAGTCGCCGGGTCCAGCGCTAGGGCGATGTCATGGCCCGGCTGCAGGCCGGCCGTCTCGATGCTCTCCATGATCAGGCCGAGCGCGGCTTCGTCGGACGGGAGATCCGGGGCGAAGCCGCCTTCGTCGCCGACTGCCGTCGACAGCCCTCGGTCGCCGAGCACGCTTTTGAGCGCGTGGAAGACTTCAGCTCCCATGCGCACCGCCTCCCGCAGGCTGGGAGCGCCGACCGGGACGATCATGAACTCCTGAAACTCCAGGCTGTTGTCCGCATGAGCCCCGCCGTTGACGATGTTGGCCAGCGGCACCGGCAACATCGACGAGTGGAAGGTGCCGAGGTAGCGGTACAGCGGCAGGTCCAGATCGGCAGCGGCCGCCCGGGCCACGGCCAGGGAGACCCCCAGGATGGCGTTGGCGCCGAGCACGCGCTTGTTTGCCGTCCCGTCCAGATCGATCATCTCGCGATCGATTCCCACCTGGTTGATGGGGTCGTAACCGACGAGGTTGGGAGCGATACGAGTGTTGACGTTCTGGACCGCCTTGAGGACTCCCATGCCGCCGTAGCGGTCGCCACCGTCGCGCAACTCGATCGCCTCGTGTGCGCCGGTGGATGCACCTGATGGCACCGCAGCGCGGCCGCGCGCGCCGCCCTCCAGACCAACCTCCACCTCGACGGTGGGATTGCCGCGCGAGTCCAGGATCTCGCGCGCCGCGACCATCTCTATCGCTGCCATCGCCGGTACCTGTGATCAGTCATGCTCGTCTTGACGATATAGTAGTTCGTATCAGTGAGTCGGTGAAGTTCGACCTCATTCCGGAGATCGTCGACCGCATCGTGTTTGCGATGGAGAATCAGGGCGCTGACTACTCCGTGGATGTGGAGACCTCGGAGATGGTGAAGGACCGGGGCGCGCACCTCGGGGACCGCTTCGTTCCGATTCCTCCGTGGCGTCCCATCGACGGTTTTCAGCTCATGGAGCGCTTCGTGACCACGCTCCGCAATCCGATCCATCGCAGCCGCCTGCGGAGCGCGCTGAGTTTACGCGGGCGGGTGTTTCGCACCTTCAAGGACGAGCTCCGGCGCATCCCGTACGTCGAGCAGCTCTGGTATCGCTTCAAGATGACCGAGATGAGGCGGATCGTGAGCGAGTGGTACGACCTGGAGCGCGGGTCGCGCGGGCTGGCGCGCCTCGAGCCGGAGCCGGAGGAGACCGACGACCTGGTGGCCAGCGAATTCGCCTTCGGCCTCGCCGACGGCCCGGAGATGGAGCACGTGGCACGCCTGCAGGCGGCGTGCCTGCCGGGTGCGTCGACGCGCCAGCCGATCGCGTCCGATCCACGGGCGTTGGTGATGGTCGCGCGCGGGGGCCGTCCGGGAATCGTCGGCTTCATCGGCGGCACTCCCGAACGGGTTGGTACGATCTGCGCCCGTGCGATCGCGGTCGCGCCGGAGTACCGGGGTTTGGGCATAGGGCGCGCGCTGATCGCGCACTTCATCGATGAGGCGGCGCGGGGCGGATTTTCCTCAATCGAGGTGGAGCTTTCCGGCCGGGAGCAGGAGCTCGAGGCGCTGTTCGCGCAGCAGGGGTTCAGCCCCGCGGCGAAGACGCTCCGGCTACCACTTGCTCCCAGGGAGGAGCGGGTATCGTAAGCGGCACGGTCACGAACATCCGCCGTGACGCCGAGCCGCCGGGTTCGTCCGCGGAGATCACCACCCCGACGTCAATGGCAATCGATTCCTGGGCAAACAGAAGGCTGTCCGGAAGATCGAGCATCACCAAACGCTCGACCCGCTCTCCGGGCTCGATGCGCCCCACCGGTACCCGCACGCCGGTAGCCAGCAGGCTGACCCCGGTCCGGGCCACGACGCCGGTGTTCTCGACCTGAACCGGTAGGTTCACCGGTGATCGCGGCCCGGCAGCCGCGATCACCAGCCGGTTCGGGCTGAGGGCCAGGAACGGCTCCTGGAAGATCACCGACTCGGCGTCGCCGCGGACGCCGATCGCGCGTTCCAGTCCAGACTGGCTTTCCTCGTCGGCCGCAGCGATGCCGAGGGCGTATTCGTAGAGGTCCACGGCTAGGTTGGCACGTTCGTTCGCTTGGGTCAGGTCGCCCCATTCCTGCGCCGCAACGGCGTCGGCGAGCGCAAGGTCGGCAAGCTGCCTGACGACTTCGATACGGCTCGTGGCGGGGGGGGCTTCGTCCGATTCGCCGGCACGCTGGTCGCTGAAGCGCAGGATCCTCGTCCTTGGCCCATCCAGCAGATAGAACGCGTCTTCTTCCGGTGCCGCTTCCAGTACGAACTGGGCCGGCAGGGTCTCCCGACCCCCGCGCGGCGCGACGAGCAGCCACCGGGGCCGACCGAGTTCATCGAACGCCAGGACCAGGCCGGATCCACCCAGGAGGACCGATCCGTCGCCAAGCACCGCAAGCGCGTGCGGAAACGGGAGCATCCGCGGGTCCACCTGGGGGCGAATCGAGCCGATCTCGCGGCCGTCCAGACCGACGAATACGACCCTGCGATCGAACGGGTCGTATAGCACCATCCGCCGCTGGTGATCGACGTCCATAGCGGTGATGAACGGTGCGGCGACCGGCACCAGGCGCGCCTCGATGGCGTGTTCGGTCAGGCGTACGTAGGCCGGCCCAAGTCTGGTGAGCGCGGCCAGTCCGCCGCCCGGTACCGCGCGCAGCCGGCGTGCGCCGGGCGCCAGCTCCAGAGAGGTGACGCTGCTTTCGCCATTGCGGCGCCGCAGGATGCGAGCCGTATCCAGACCGGCCGCGAGCATGTCATGCGTCCAACTGGTGCGTGCGATCTCGTGGGGTACCGCGGCGCCGGCAGGGAGTGCCGTCGGCAGCAGCGACGCGGGGGTGGCTGCGGTCAGCTCAAAGTGCGGCCCCAACTCGATGGATCCGCCGGTCAGCAGCACGCTCACGCCGCCGTCATGCGCAGCCAGATCCAGGATCTGCGCTCCGGGATCCGTTTCGGCTTCTCCGTCGCCGGTTGCCTGATCGACGGTCCGGATCAGATCGGCGATGGTCTGACCATCGATCACGTCGGTGATGTCCGGCGGGACATAAATCGGGGGCGGAAAGCCGGCGCGCGAGGCATGCAGGTAGCCGAGGTCCGCGATGAGCGCCGCGACTACCGTCTCCAGGAGGGCGGACGGAGCCGCGCGCACGACGGAACGAACCGGGAGCTCGGCGTCCAGGTCGGTAGTGGTGATCAGCAGGTCGAATCCGCCGTCGGCATAGGCGATGTCGATGTTCACGCCGATGCGGAACGGCAGATCGGGCGGGATACCGGTATCGCCGGACGACAGCACCTCCTGCAGCCTGCCGACCAATTCGCCCTCGCCCACGCCCGCGCGCGGATCGATCGACCACTCGGCGGTACGCAGGCCCAAGGCAGGCACTGCGGCGAGGAGCACGGTGGCCAAGGCCACGGCCGCTCTAATCGCGATCATGCCTTCATCATGCCTGAAATACAGAAATGTTGTGCCTGGAGTGCCGAGCGCGCTTCGGTGACTTCGTCCCACGGCTGGACGTGAGCAGCGTGTTCTATCGTGTGCTCGTGCCCCTTGCCGAGCAGCAGCACCGTGTCGCCGGGCCGTGCGAGTCCCATGGCGGCGCCGATCGCCTCGCGCCGGTCGGGTATGAGCTTCGGCTCGGGAGCCCCGGAGACGAAGCCGGCGGCGATGTCCTTGAGGATCAACATCGGATCCTCGCGGCGGGGGTCTTCATCGGCCAGGATCACGATGTCGGCGTGCTCGGAGGCGACCCGGCCCTGCATCGCCCGCTTCTGTCGATCCTTTTCACCTGCGGAACCGAACACGACGATGACACGGCCGTCCACGTTGGTATCTCCACGTCGACTTAGTCGCAGCCCGGCAAAGAGCTGCTCGAACGCCGCCGGAGTGTGAGCGTGGTCTACGATTACCGTGAAGCCCCGGTCGTTGGCGATCGGCTGCATGCGACCGGGGAGCGGGCTCAGAACCGGAAGCGCATCGAGCACCGGCTCCGGAGCGGCGTCGGTGACGCTGGCTGCCAGCAGACAGGCGGCGGCGATGTTGCCCGCTTGCACGGGATCGCAGAGCGGCACGCGGCAGCGACGGCGGACGCCGTGCAGTTCCACGGTCAGGGTCAGGCCCGATCGATCGGCCGCCTCGACCGTGGCGGCGCAGTCGGCACAGGTACCCGTCCGGCACGCGGACGGAACAGTGGTGAAGCTCTGCGCTTCAGGGAAGCGGGCGGACAGGTACTCCCATGCCCTGTCCTCGCGGTTGAGCACCGCCACCGCAGGCGAACCGTCAGGGCGATCCCGGAGCATGCGGAGCAACTCCGCCTTGGCGTCGCGATACCGCTCCCAGTCGCCGTGGAACTCCAGGTGCTCGTGGGTGATGTTGGTGATCACCGCGGCAGCAAGCGGCAGCCCGTGGATCCTACCGGCTGCGAGAGCGATCGAGGTAACTTCGATAACCGCGGCGCGAAGAACGTGGTCGGTCATGCCTGCCAGCAACGCGTGCAACTCCGGCGCCTCCGGTGTCGACAGCCTCCACGGCGTGTCGACCACGCCCGTCCCGTCATCCACATAGACGCTCGATATCAGTCCGGCCGAAACTCCCAGCCGGTCCAGGAGCAGCTTCGTGAACCACGCCGTGGAGCTCTTGCCATCCGTGCCGGTCACTCCGACCAGAAGAAGACGGGGAGCCGGATCGCCGGCATGCCAGGCGCTGGCCGCCGCCAGCGCCTGGCATGCGTCGGGGACCTGCAGGTAGCACACGGCCGGGTCGTACGCCGGCAGGTCGCGCTCGTGGATCACCCCGCGGGCTCCTCGGCGCACGGCGCCGGCGATGAACCGATGGCCGTCGTCGTGGCTGCCGGGCCGCGCCACGAACAGATCGCCGGGATCCACCTGTCGGGAGTCGTACCGGATCGAAGTGACGGGTCCGGTCGCCTCGCCACGGACGCGCAACGCCTCGACGCGTCCCACGAGCCCGGACATATCGCGAGGCGCCCTGGACGGGGATTCGCTCACGCCGCGCACCGGCGACACCGAGCGCTCCGGCCGGCCTGATACGATCGGCCCCCGGCGGGCGCAAGAATCGCGGATAGGTGCATCAGTCGGCCCCATTCGTATTCATCGGCACGAGCGGGCCGTCGCTTGCGTCGCATCCGCGGTGAACGGCCCGCCGCGCCCCTCGCCGGGACGCGGCCGCCGGCTCCGCGGCTTCAGCGCCGGTCGTAGAGGTAGTCGAAGAACTCCGCGTCGGTGGTAAGCGTCTTCTGGAAGTTGGGCAGCAGGCCGCGGTACGCCTCGATCGCCTTGAAGAAGGCGTAGAACTCGGGATCGACGTTGTAGGCGTCGGCGTAGATCGCCGCCGCCTGCGCGTCGGCCTGGCCGCGGATCACCTTGGACGCGCGCTCGGCTTCCGAGATGATCTCCAGCCGCTCCCGCTCGCGGTTGCCCAGCCATTCGGCCTTCAACCCCTCGCCGTCGGAACGGAACGCCTGCGCCACCTGCTGGCGCTCGGTGATCATGCGGCTGAAGACGCTCTCGGTCAGGTCGTCCGAGTAGCGGATCTGGCGGATGATCACGTCGAGCAACCCGATGCCGTAGATCGGCGCGGTCTCCTTGGCGCGCGTCAGCATCTCGTCGGCGAGCGCGCCGCGCCCCTTTATGATCGGGGGTTGCAACACGTCGGTGTAGGTGTCACCCAGGATCGAGTCGACGTCGGCATCCTCGCCCGGCGTCCCCGAGTCGACCTGGTAGACGTTGCGGCGCTGGATCGTGTTGATCACGTCGGAGCTGCGTACCGCCTCGCGCAGCAGGTTCTTGGAGATCACCTCCTTGACCGCCGAGTCGATGACCGCGTCCAGCCGCGTCTGCGCCCCCGCCTCATCGGTGACCGACTGATAGAACAGCTCCGGGTCCTCGATGCGCCAGCGGGCGGTGGTGTCCACCCAGATGAACTGCCGTTCTTCGGTGGGCACGCGGGTCGGCTCGCCGTCCCAGGAGATGATCTTCTTGGGAAAGCGCACCACCTGATCGATCAGCGGCGCCTTGATCCACAACCCGGCGTCCCGTTTGGAGTTTACGATACGACCGAACTGCAGGACGATCGCCTGCTGGCCCTCCTGCAGGACGTAGAACGGTCCGAGCATCAGGAAGATCAACAGGGCCGCGCCGGCGACCACCAGGATCGTTATGAAGCGTTTCACTGGCTCCCTCCAAGGGATAGTTCCTGTCCGAGCTGTTTGAGCGGGATGAAGTTGGTCAGGTTCTTGTCGATCAGGTCGGTCCCCTCGTCGTCCTTGAACACCTCCTCGAACATCTCGTAGTAGAGGCGCGTTCGGGTCACCTCGGGGCTCTTCTCGTACTCCTCGTACAACTGCAGGTAGCGCGCCACGTCGCCGCTGGCCCGGTTCAGGCGCTCGGCGCTGTAGCCCTGCGCTTCGGCGATAAGCCGATCGGCGTCACCGCGGGCGCGGGGGATGTCCTTGTTGTACGCCTCCTTGCCCTCGTTGATCAGCCGGTTGCGGTCCTGGATCGCCTTGTTCACGTCCTCGAACGCGTTCTGCACCGCGCCGCGTGGCGGCACGACGTCCTGGAGCTGCACCGCGACCACGCGCACGCCGATGTCGTAGTTCTCGAACAGGGCGTTCATCTCATCCTGGGCCAGCAACTGGATGACCGGCCGCTCGTCGCCCATCACGTCGAGAATGGCGCGGTCGCCTACCAGTCGGTTGAACACCGACTGGGAGATGTCACGGATCGTCCTTTCGCCGTCGACGATGTTGAACAGCCACTTATTCGGCTCCAGGATGCGGTACTGGATCGACCACTCCAGGTCCACGATGTTGAGGTCGCCGGTGAGCATCACCGACTCCTCCGGGAAGTCCTGGGTGGAGAACACGGAACGTACCCCGGCCTCCTCGGTGCGAAAGCCGAACTCCAGTTTGTGCGGCACCTCCGTCTGCACATTGAACACCCGGTCGACTCCGAACGGCAGCTTGAGGTGCAGGCCGGGCGGGCTCGGGCGGCCCACGTAGCGGCCGAAGCGCAGCACGATGCCACGTTCGCGCGCGTCGACCACGTAGAAGCTGGAAAGGACGACGATGACGACCAGGACGGCGGCCAGCATGAGGCCGACCGCCCGCGGGCTGAAGTTGCCGGGGACGCGGCGCTGTGCGGATGAATCGTTTTCGGACATGGGACTCCTCCCTTGAGGGGACCGGGGCCGACAATCGAAGCTGACCCTTACATGACATCGACGATAAACCTTGATCCGCTCCGGGTCAAACCGGAGGGGCGCGTTTGCGGTGCAATCCCGTGTCAAAGGGTATGATCCCTTAGGAAAACTCATAGTCGAGTTGACTATATGAAAGGGGGCATCGTAGACTCCTACTATGCCGTCGGACGTCCAACCATCGCTGGGCGCCTGCCCGATGTGCGATCAGCGGTTGCTGGTCACCGAATATGCGTGCGGTTCGTGCGGCGTCTCGGTTCGCGGCCGCTTCGACCGCTGCGATCTGTGCGCGTTGCCGTCCGACCTGCTGCACTTCGTACGCCTGTTCCTGCACGTAGAAGGCAACCTGCGGGAGATCGAACGGCGCTTGGGTCTGTCCTATCCGACCGTCAAGGCGCGCTTGGCAGCCGTGAACGCCGCGCTCGACGCGCCCGGCGCCGGGCCCGCGGCCGGGTCCACGGGGCGTTCGAACTGGGATGAGGAACGGCTGCGGTTGCTGCGTCGCCTCCGCGACGGGGAGCTGTCGCTCGATGAGGTCATACGGCGTCTGCGTGCGGAGGGAACGGACGCCGGGGGAGGTGACGATGGATCAGATCACCCTTGATCTGGAGGGCGTTGCGGCAATCCGCGTGGCATCGCGGCGGCGCGGCGTCATAGCCCGCGCGGTCGACGGCGAACACGGGACGCTGGCGGGTGAAGGTCTGGACGCGGTTCAGGTCGTTCGCGACGGCGACCGGCTGGAGATCGCGGAGCCGCGTGGCGACGCCGACGGTGGGGAGGTAAGCGGCTCGCTGGAGCTGTCGCTCCCCGCGGCGCGCGCCTGGGAGCTGGCCACCGACACCGCCAACGGCCGGGTGCTGATTGCCGGCATCGACGGGACGGTGCGCGTGCGCACGGCCAACGGCGCGGTCACGCTGCAGGATCTCACCGGGACCGCCGAGGTGCGCTGCGCCAACGGCTCGATCACCGCGGAGCGGATTGCGGGGCAACTGAACGTCTCCGCGGCCAACGGCAAGGTCATCGTGCGCGAAGCGGAGCTGACCGGCGGCAAGTTCCACAACGCCAGCGGCCGCATGGCCCTGCAGGTCCGGCCGACGGGCGACGGCAAGGTTTCGATCATGTCGGGCTCAGGCAGCGTCCTGCTCGCGCTGCCGGCCGACGCGGACGTGAAGGCCACGGTCAAGTCGCGCGGGCGGCTGGTGAACCGGCTGGGATCGTCGGTGGTCACCACCGGCCCTGGCTTCGCACAGGTGGTGCTGGGGTCCGGCGCGTTCTCGATCTTCGTGCACACGTTGGGGAGGTGTGAGCTGGTGGGTTTCGACGATTTCGAAAGCAAGGGCGGGCGGGCGAGCGAGCGGTCGTTCGCGGACGATGACGACCACGCGTGGGACGATCCGGACTTCTCGTTCGAGATCCCTGCCGAGATGTGGGAGTTCCTCAAGGAAATGCGCGGCTACGGCCTGAAGTTCGGGAAGCTGGGGGAGGACATCTCCCGGCAGGTATATGAGGCGTTCGGTCCCGGACGTCGGGGTGCCGGTTTCCGGCCGGGGCCGGGAAGAGCGCGGTGGCGGGACAGCGGGCGCTCGCACGAGCATCGCGGGCACGGGCGGCACGATGGCCCGAATCCGGCACAGACAGGCGCCGCCGACACGGAAGAGGAGGTCAGGCTGGTCCTGGAGATGCTCAAGGAAGGAAAGCTCTCCGCGGAGGAGGCGACCCGGCTGATCAGCGCGCTGCGCCGCTGAGGGGCACCCGGCGCACTCGATGCCGGCTTCGGTGCATGCTTCGTGTGTGCCGGAGTTGGACCAGGTTCGGGCCGCGCGCGTCGAGCTCGAAGAGCTAGGCGGAGACGAGCTGCTGCAGAGCGGCTTCTGGGGTGCCTTTCGCAGTCGCTTCGGATGGCTGCCGCTGGCGGTTTCCGTAACCGGCGCGGGCGTCACCGGCACCCTGCTGCTGCTCTGCCGCCGCACGCCGGCGGGCACCTTCGTGTACTGCCCGCTCGGACCTCAGGCCGAAGCGCCGTCAGAGGAAAGCGGCGCCTGTCTTGACCGCGTGGCGTGCGCCGTTCACCCGCTGCTGCCGACGGCGAGCCTTGCCGTTCGCTTCGATCCTCCGTGGCCCGAGGATCGCTGGTCCGGCGCGTGGCGCGCGGCGCCCGCCGTGCAGCCGCTGAGCACCGTGATCGTCGACCTCCGGCGCCCCGAAGCCGATCTGCTGGCGGCCATGAAACCCAAGACCAGATACAATGTCCGCCTCGCCGAGCGCCGGGGCGTCGTGGTTCGCGAAGCGGGTGCCGCGGGGCTCGACAACTGGTACCGCATGCACCGCGACATGGCGCGCCGCCAGGGCATCACGCGCCACAGCCTGCACTACTTCCGCGAGCTGTTCGCTGCAGCCGCGACCTACCCTGGACGGCGGCCGCGATTGCTGCTGCTGATAGCCGAGTACGCGGGTGAGGAGGTGGCCGGCATCGTGGTGTCGCTGTTCGGCCGGCGCGCGCGCTACCTGTACGGCGCGTCGGCGGACCGCCACCGGCACGCGATGCCGAACTACGGCCTGCAGTGGGCGGCGATGCGTCTGGCCAAGGAGGCCGGCTGCGATACGTACGACCTGTTCGGCATTCCCCGTAGCGCGGATCCGACGCTGCCGATGGCAGGCCTCTATCGCTTGAAGACCGGATTCGGGGGGGAGATCGTGCACCGGGCGCCGGCGTTTGACGCGGTGCTCAACCGGCCGCGTCACGCCGCCTTTCGCGCCGCGGAGAAGACGCGCGCCTGGTACCTGCAGCGGGGCCGTACGCCGAGCCCGGGAGTCTGATCCGCAGCCGGTCAGAAGAACGCAGGCGCCGCCTGCTCCTGGACCCGGAACAGCGGCCTGCCCGCGCTCATGCCCGGCCAGGGAATCGCCGCGCCGACCAGGATCAGCGTGATGAGCACGGCGACAACCGTACCGCGGAAGCGCCGCTCGGCCGGCGCACGCTTGATGCGCCCGGTGGCGATGCTCATGAAGGTAACCGCGATCGCCATCAGCAGCGCGTGCTCCACCAGAAAATAGCGAAGCTGCGCGTCGCGCATCGCCGCGCCGACATCCTCCAACGCCACCCGAATCCATGGGCTGAACGCCACGTACAGCAGTAGCCCGACCAGGAACTGCAGCGACAGCAGGCGCGTCGCCGCATGCAGCAACCCGGTGTCCATCGGCTGCCACTGCGCCCGGCGGACCCAACCGGCCACGCCGCGCGCCAGCAGCAGCAGGAACAGCAGCAGCAGCGGCCAGCGCAGGTAGGAATGCGCTAGGAGGAGGATGGTGTACATGCCGAGAACATAGGCACGCAGGCAGCCGACATCAACGCGTTGCGGCGTGCTGCCGCACCAGCGCCCGGAAGCTGTCGCCGCGTTCGAATTCGTTGCGGAACATGCCGAACGAGGCGCAGCCCGGCGAGAGCAGCACCGTCGCGTCGGGAACGGCTGCGCGCAGCGCGGCCTCGAAGGCCTCATCCAGCGAATCGAACGGCCCGTCGCACCCCACGCCTGCCCGGCGCAGCGCCGTGTCGAGCTTGGCCGTGGCGCTGCCGGCGAGCAGCACGCAGCGACGCAGGGATCCGGAGGGTAGCGAGCCTGCCGTAGCGGCCAAGATGGAGAAATCCAGCTCCTTGTCGGCGCCGCCGGCCAGTAGCACCACAGGTGGGGGCACGGTGGCCAACGCCGCCACCGTCGCCTCCGGAATGGTGGCGGCCGAGTCGTTGACGAAACGCAAGCCGGCCACCGCGCCCACCGGCTCCAGCCGGTGCGGCAGTCCGGCAAAGCGGCTCAGGGCGCGGCGTATCGCCTCCGGATCGCTGCCGAACGCCGCGGCGGCCGCGGCCGCCGCCAGCAGGTTCGCCCTGATGGCGTAGCCGCGGAGGCCGCCCGGGCCGCGTGCGGGGTCGAACGCCACGCCGAGCCGGCCTCGGACCGACATGCGGCCCGTGCCGTCCTCCATCCAGGCGCCGTCCCCTGCCGGGCGGTGCCGGGTGGAGAACAGCACGATGCGGGCGGCCGCACCGTCCGCGAAGCGGCGGTGCCACGGGTCGTCGGCGTTGAGGACCAGCGTCGCCTCCGGAGGCTGCCCCTCGGCGATGACGCGCTTGTCCTGCAGATACTCCTCCATCGAGGCGTATCGGTTCTGATGGTCGGGCAGCAGGTTGGTGACCACGGCCACCGACGGCGCCAGCAGGCCGCGGCCGCGCAGGTCACCCAGCTGCCAGGATGACAGCTCCAGCACCACCGGGGTGTGATCGCGGAGCTTCTCCAGGAACTCCAGGGGCGACCCGCCGATGTTGCCGCCCAGCCGGGTGTCCGGTTCGTCCTCGCGCAGGATTGCCGCCAGCGCGGCGGCGGTGGTCGACTTCCCCTTGCTGCCGGTGACCGCCAGCACCGGCGCCGGACAGCGGGCCAGGAACAGCGACTGGTCGGTCTGCACGTCGGCTCCGGCGGCGGCCGCGGCGGCGAGGAACGGCGAGTCCGGCGGCACGCCGGGGTTCTTGACCACCAGGTCGGCGCCGGCGAAGTCGCTCATCCGATGGCCGCCGAGCGCCAGCCGCACGCCGGCCGGCAGCGCATCGACGGCGTCGCGCAACTCGTCAGCCGTCTTGAGATCGGTGACGGTGACGCGAGCGCCGCGCGCGTGCAGAAAGCGGGCGACGCCCAGGCCGCCGCCGGCTATGCCGAGCCCCATGACGGTCGCGCGCACGCCACGCAGGTCGGCGGCCGGCCGCCGACCGGTCAGTTGGCCGCCCCTTCCTGGCCCTCGGCTCCGGAAGCATCCTCCGCCTCGAGCGCGGAGGATGGTATCGGTTCGCGATCGATCGACTCCAGTCGCTCGATCGCCCAGTCCTTGCCATTCCACCGGAGCCACAGCCGCTCGGTGACGAGCGCCCCCGGTGGTTCGGTCTCGCTGACCATGTCCTCGAGGTTGGGCGTCCAGAAGTAGTAGCGGGCCCTGAAGACCGGCTGCGGCTGGCCCTGCTCCACGTGGATCTCCAGATCGGTGACGCCGTACACGCGAAACGGCGGATCCTCGAGGCGGCCCAGGCCGTCCCACTCCGGCGCGGACACGACTCTGCTGCCCCCACGGTTGGCCAGCGCCATACGGGACTCCAGAAACATGTGCAGGGTTTCGTTGATCAGTCCGCGGCCGGCGTCGCCTTCGACCGCGTCCTCCATCGGCTCGGTGTCCATCGTATTGATGGATCCGTAGAACAGCTCGACGACCTCTGCCGCCTCGAGTCCGCGCGTGACCGGCGGCGCCAGCGCGCGTCCGACGATCGGCACCAGGATCGCCAGCGCGACCGCCGCTCCGGCGCTCCAACCGAGCAGGCGGCGCCAGTTGCGGCTGAAGAACCGTTTGCGCGCAAAGCGGCGTTCGGCCTGTTCGGTTTCGGACTGCATGGCGCTCAGCGTCTCCGGCGGCGGATCTCCGAGCTCGGCAAGGGCATCCGCTACGGCTCGACCGCCGAGCAATCCGCTCCAGGTGGAGAGGGTCGGCACGGCCGCCGTGCCCTGCCCCAGGGAGGCGAGCACCGCGTCACACAGCGCGCCCGGCGCCGACCGCTGAAACGTTAGGGGCGAAACCACCCGGAGTCCACGCACCCGGTCGTGTATGTCCTCCTCCGACTCGCCGTCGAACGGGTAGCGGCCGCACAGCACCCGATAGACCGCAACGCCAAGCGCGAAGGCGAGTTGGTCGGGGCCCTGGCGATGCGGGTGGCGGTAGCGCTCGACGCTGGCCAGTCGCTCGGCGGGCGATTTCACGCCATTCAGGCGTTCCATCACCGTGGGCGGCAGGAACAGCAGGCGGCCGTCGTCGGCGAAGATCACCGCATCACCCTGGACCGGCCCGGTGAAGTCGACCCGCTCGGCGAGCGCCTGCAGTGCCCGCGCCAGCCGCAGCAGGCGTCGGCTCCGTGTCCGTGACGGAGGCTCTGCGAGCGCCCCGTCCAGGGTGACGCCGTCGACCCACGGGCCAACCACGTACACCTGTTCCTGGTAGTGCCGGTAGCCCGCGAAGCGCCAGACCTCAATGGTCGGCGGATGCTCGGCGTCGCAGTCGGAGACGATCCAGCCGTCCGACTGAGCCACCGCGCCGAGCTGGGCAAGGCTGTACTGGTTGTGCCGCGGCCCCGCGGGAATGCCGAGCAACGCCTTGTCCAGATCGAGCCGCAATGGCCGTTCCACGTCGGTTCGTACTATAGCGGATAGCCTAGGGTGGGGGCCCCGGCTGTTGCGGACCGGGATCGCCACCGGCATCGCGGGAGCCGAGCAGCCGGCGCAGACGCGCCTGATCGAGCCGCACGAACAGGTTTTTTTCGCGCAGCGGCAGCACCGCCCCCGGCGCGCCGCCCTTTACGCGGCGTAGGTGCTTCACCTGCGTGTAGTGGACGTCCGCCTGTCCGTTCCTGCGCGCCTTGCTGAAGAACGCGGCCAGGGCGGCGGCGTCCAGCAGCACCGCGAGCGGCGGACTCTTGCCGCGCTGCGCGGTGAGGAACACGTGGGCTCCCGGGTAGTCGCGGCAGTGGAACCAGTAGTCGTTGCCGCGGGCGGCGTGACGCAGGATGGCGTCGTTGGCGGAGGCCGACCGCCCGACGCACAGCACCCAGCCGGCCGAGTGGTAGCGGCTGCCGGGACCGAGCGCCGCGGCGCGAGACGGGCGCCGCGGCGCCGGCGTCGATGCGGCCGCGACGGCTTCCAGGAACGGGCCATGGCCCTGCGCGCGAAACACCTCCCAACGGCTTCGCATCTCGGCCAACTCGGTTTGCAGGCGCTCGACCGCCGCGCGCTGCCGCCGGTACTCCAGGAAGTAGCGGCGCGCGTTGTCGGCCGGCGACCATCCCGGAAAGAGCGGGATGGGGTCGCCGCCATCCGGCGCCGCCAGCCGTGTCGCCGCGCGGTCGATGAGGTGGGCGTTGGCCAGGATCGTCTGGCCTGCCGCACGCAGCGTCTCGTAGCCGGTGGCGCGGTTCAGGGCGGCCCGCAGCCGGACGATGCGGGTGGCGATGCGCTGCCGCTCGCCCTCGAACCGGAGGCCGGCGGTGTGTGCGTCGCGCATGCCCTGTTCGATCCGTTCCCGTGCCCGGTAGTGCGCGTCGAGGCGCGCGTTGTAGTCGCCGTCGCCGTCCAGGGGACGCAGCTGATACCGGTCCGGATCGGCGCCACGCGCGGTCGGCGCCCGCCCGAGTGCGAGCCCCGCGCACGGGTCGAAACGGCCGCCGGCCACCTCGCTGCGCTGCGGTCGACGGAAGAGCGCGTCCAGGATGATGCCCCGTTCATCGGTGACCAGGCAGTTCGACGCGCCGCTCCACAGGCGGAACCAAACGATGCGGCGCCGCGCGCCCGCCCCGCAGCGGATGCGTACGATCCGCTCCGTGGCAAGCTGCAGTGCCGAATCGATACGGCTGTTGCCCAGATGGGCGCGCAGAAAGCTCACGAAGCGCGGTGTCGGCACGCGGCGAGCCGGAAAGGGTGCCGTAGTGCGATGCAACCGGCTGGCGCCGGCGGCGAAGCTGCACAGCAGGGTGATCCGGGCGGGACCGATGCCCCGCTGCCGGTCGCCCGGCCGGTGCAGCGCAAAGAGCAGCGTCGCCGCGTCGGTCTGTGCGACGTCCCGGATGAAGGCACCGGGCAGCCTCAGTTCGGTGAGCACCTGATCGATCTCGCGCCAGTTCATCGACGGAGACTTCATCGACGGCCGGGCCGGCAGCCGCTTCCAGTCTTGTGCCACGGTGATCACGCAATGAAAGCGTGCTGCGCGCCGCGCCGCTACCGCGACGGCGGATGGTGGCGGCAGCGGGGTGGAGACCGCAGAATTTGTAAATGAGCGTAAAGCGCATCGGGGAGCACTGCCTGTGGCGCGCATCATGCTGGCACCCTTCTTGCTCACTGCATCCGCATGACGCTACGCATCATCGGTGTCGCTCTCATGCTGCCCGTCGCCGCTGCCACGTCGGGGCAGGAGTTGCAGGTCGATCTGGCGGGCAACGGCGGGGAGGTCGCTGGCGCGTCCGCCGATCTTCGCCTGCAAGGGGTACGGCTGATCGCCCGTACCCACGCCGGCGCCGGCCGCTCTGTGGTCGGGCTCGATACCCATTCGCTGTCGGTTGGGCCGCTGCGGCTTGCGGGGTTGGCCCGTGTCCTCATGGCCTCCCCGCTTGGCCTGTATCCCTGGAGCTCCGCCCTGACGGCCGCCAGCGGCCCGTTGCTGGACGGCGCGCAGGTTCCCTCCGGGCGGTTCGGCGCGGCGCTGCGGGCCGACGACGCCGGTTACTTCTACGTGATGCGCCGATCCCGGGAGCTGAGCCGGCTCGGCGGGGGTGCGTGGATCCGTCACGATGCCGGGCTCGACGCCGAACTGGCGGCGGTCTTCAGCCGGCTGGCGCCCGAGTCCGTCAGCGCCGCCGGCGACCATGCGCCGTCGGCGCCAGCGGCACGCATGGTCCACGCAGCCGTTCGCTTCCGCGCGACCGGCGACCTGCTGGCGGTCACCGCCGTGCCGATCATCATGGCCGCCGACCGACTGCCGCCGGCGGGCGCGGGAGTCGTCAGCGCCGGACTGTCCTCCGGGCCGCTCACGGTGGACGGCTCGCTCGCGTTCGCCGGCCGGCGGTACTTCACCGGTGACGCGAAGCGTGCGGCCGGAGCGACCGCGGCGTTCCGCGTGCGAGCCGCCGGCGACGCCGGCCAGTCGCTGGAGCTGCGCTCCCAGTGGCGTTCCAGCGCGTCGCCGGAGCGGGTGCTGACCGCCCGGCTGGCCGCGGGCGCGGGCGCGGCGTCCGGCTTCTACGGCACGGCCGAGGTGTCGCATCGCACGACCCGTTCGTCGGATCGCGTGCGTGTCTCCGCCCGCGCGGAGGCGCGTGATGGCGGCAATCGCGGCTGGCTGTCCGGATCGCTGAGCACGACCGGCGACCGCACGACCTCCAGGATCGAGGTGGGGGCAAGGTTGCAGGCGGCGCCGGAGATGCAGCTGACCGTGGCGGCAGGCTGGGCGGGACAGCGGTGGAGCGCGCGCGTGGAGTGCGTGCTGCGGGGAGCAGGGCACCAGGTGGACCTGGATCTCGACGACGACGGCGACTGGGGGATCGGTCTGCAGCTGCGACGATGAGCCGTGCCTCGATTGCCCGTCTGCATGGCGGCGCGTAGAATCGGCGGAATCGAAGACATCTCGCTTTCACTCCACAACACGTTGACCGGCACGGTGGAACCGTTCGTACCCCTGGTCGAGGGGCAGGTGAGCATGTACTGCTGCGGCCCGACCGTCTATCTCGATCAGCACCTCGGCAACCTGCGCACCTATCTGTTCGAGGACGTGCTGCGGCGTACCCTGGAAGACTGCGGCCATCGGGTCAGCCACGTCATGAACATCACCGACGTGGGCCATCTCACCGACGACGGTGACGAGGGCGAGGACAAGATGATCAAGAGCGCCCGCACCAAGGGCCTCTCCGTCGAGCAGATCGCCGAGCACTACACGGAGCAGTTCTTCCGTGACTGCCAGGCGCTGAACATCACCAAGCCGACGGTGGTGTGCAAGGCGACCGAGCACATTGCGGAGATGATCGCCCTGATCGAGCGGCTGGCCGAGCGTGGCCACACCTATCTGGCCGCCGGCAACGTCTTCTACGACATCTCCACGTTCCCGAACTACGGCCGCATGGCACGGCTGGATCTGGATGAGCTGAAGGCGGGGGCACGCATCGAGGTGGATGCCAACAAGCGCGGTCCGCACGACTTCGGGCTGTGGTTCACCAGGTCCAAGTTCGAGCGGCAGGCCATGTTGTGGGACTCGCCCTGGGGGCTCGGCTATCCCGGATGGCACATCGAGTGCAGCGCGATGTCGATGCGCTACCTTGGCGAACGCTTCGACATCCACTGCGGGGGCGTCGATCACATCCCCGTGCATCACACCAACGAAATCGCCCAGTCGGACGGCGCGACCGGGGAGCCGAGCGTGCGTTACTGGGTGCATGGCGAGTTCCTGGTGATCGACGGCGCTCGCATGGCCAAGTCGGGCGGGAACCTGGCCACCGTGTCGGCGCTCGTCGAGCGCGGCTTCGAGCCGCTCGACTACCGCTACTTCTGCCTGGGCGCCCACTACCGCGACCAGCACACCTTCTCGGAACAGGGCATACGGGCCGCCCGTTCCGCCCGCGGCCGCTTGCTGGACCGCGTCGCCGAGCTCGCCGAGCTTGCCGGCGGCGCTGAGCCGCCGGGCGCCGAAGAGCTGGCTGAGGGGGCATGGCAGGCCTTTCGCCGCCACGCGCGTGACGACCTGCACATGCCGCGCTGTCTGGCGGTGCTGTGGGGCCTGATCAAGGAGCCGCGCGTGGGCGCGGCCGCCAAGCTCGACGTACTGCGGCGCATGGACCGCATCCTGGCTATCGGCATCGACGAGGCCGGTTCCCGAAGCACGGAACTCGCCCCGGAGCTGCGTGACCTGATCGAGCAGCGCTCGTGCGCCCGCACGCAACGGGACTTCGCCACCGCGGATCGGATCCGCGATGAGCTTGCCACGCGGGGCATACTGCTTGAAGATCGGCCCGACGGCGTGCGCTGGCGCCATACGAAGGGAAAGAGCTCACCGAAGCTGTAACAAAGGGACGTCGATGTTGTTGTCTAACGATATAGCCGGCCGTGACTTTGAAGAGATCTATCGAAAGCTGTTTCCAACCCTGTTCCGGGTGGCGTACCGGATCTGCCTCGACCAGGGGCTGGCGGAGGACATCTGTCAGGAGGCGTTCATGCGTTACCTGCGGCGTCCCACTCCGCTGCCCGACCTCGACCAGACCAAATACTGGCTGCTCCGCGTCGTGCGCAACCACTCGCTCAATGTGGAGAAGCGAAGAAAGCGGGAGTTCCGCGCCAACCGCGAGGTCACGCGCGCACCGCGATGGACACGGGACGAGACGGCCGATGACGAGGTGCTGCGCTCGGAGACCCAGGCCGCGGTCCAGGCCGCGCTTGGCACACTGCCCGTCAACCTGCGGACCGCGCTCGTGATGCGTGAGTACGGCGGCTTGAGCTACCGCGAGATCGCGAGCGTGCTGCGCATCACCGAAGGCAACGTCAAGGTACGGGTGTTCCGCGCCCGTCAGCGCTTGGCGAAAATCCTCGACCCGAGCAATCTGCATGTGTCCTGACGACCCCGTCCTGTCAAGCTTCCTTGACCACGAGCTTCCGCCGGGAAGCTCCGATCGGGTCGAAGCCCACGTCACCGATTGCACCCACTGCCGCACCCGTCTGCGCGGCTACCAGTCGCTGTCGCACCGTCTGCTGGAGTGCGACGAGCCCGACGTGGAAGAGGCGGCCACCCGGATCTGGCGAAGGATCGACGGGCAGGCGCCGGTTTCTTCCGCGCGGCGCCGCGGGTCGTTGCGGCTGCCGATCGTTGCGGCGTCCGCAGCGGTGGCGATCGCCTTCGTGTTCACCATCGCGGTCGGCGACCGCCCGCCGACGCTGGGCGAGTGGGGGTTGCCCGCCGCGCCGAGCCGGACCGTCGCCTCGGCCGGGGCCCCCGTGCCGCCAAACGCCGGTGCGGAGCCGGTTGTGCTGGAGTGGGCGCTGCCGGATGCCAGCGAGTTGCGGCCTTTCAGTTCGCCGGCCATCCTGCTTGAAATCGAGTTGCAGCCATCCGCGGTGGCATCGCACGGCGACCCCACGAACGTGGAGGTGAGGCTGCCGCCCGCACGCTACCAGATCGTCGGGATGCCCGTCATACTTCATGAAGCTGAACTTCAGACAGCGAAGCCGTAGGCTTCGGGCGCTTCGGCTCGTTCCGGTGCTGATGGCCTTCGCTCTAGGCGGAGGGTCCCTTGGCGCTCAGATCGGTTCGGCTGCGGCTGCATCCGGAAGTCTCCCGGAAGGGCTCGGCGCCCGACCGATCGAGATCCGCTTGTCGATCAATCTGGTCGCGCTGGACGGCCGCATCGTCATGAAGATGGACCAGTTGCAGCCCACCGTGTCCGGACGGCCGGTCGGTGTGACGCTGGTGCAGGAGAACCAGCTACGGGTGGAGGCGCTGTTCACACCGATCTGGAGAACCGAAACCGAGCTGACGTTGCACGTGCAGGGCGAGATCTGGGTCGGCGACACGCAAGGCGGTTACGGGGACGCACCCGTCGCCAAGGCATATCGAGCCATGCCGGTGGCGCTCGGCGACAGCGTGTTGTTCTTCCCGCTCGGTGGAGAGCGCGAATTGCAGGGAAGCACCAGACGATTCCACTTCCGGAGCGAGCCGTTTCCGGTTGATCCGCCGCAGCAGAGTGAGTCGGAGGACGGAACGGTGGCGTTGGTGATCGTGATAGCGGTGCAGGTGGACCTCCTCGAAAAGAACGGGGCGGCGGAACAACAGAACATCTCTTCCTAAATCCGCGCATGATCCGCTGGCGATTGGGCACGGGCGCCGCCCGGGCGGTGGCGACGCTGATCCTTGTGGTCACCGTGTTGCTCGCGATCTCCATGGTGCGGGCCCCGTCTCCGCGGCTGGATGCGATCGCACCGCAGGTGACGGCGCCCGGGCGGGTGATCAGCCTGCAGGGCCGCTTTTTCGGTGCCGACCGCGGCACCGGCGCGGTGACCTTCTCCGGCCGAGCGCCGCGCACGAGTGCCTACCGCTCCTGGTCGGACAAGCGCATCGAGGTGGTCGTGCCGGCTTCGTTCTCCAGCGGCCTGGTGCGTGTGGTTACCCGGGCAGGCGCCAGCGGTGGGCTCTTGCTGACTCACCGCGACGAGCTGCCGATACCGGCTGAC
Source organism: Spirochaetia bacterium (assembly GCA_965262795.1). Lineage (GTDB taxonomy): Bacteria > Spirochaetota > Spirochaetia > SZUA-6 > Bin103 > CATQHW01. The sequence goes on from OZ253561.1 coordinate 5,862,097, forward strand.
GGCGCTCGGCTGCCTGGAGCCCCGCCGATCGTCACGTCCGTGAGCCCGACGGCGGGCGCGGTCGGCGAGGAGATCACGCTCAGCGGCGCGGGCTTCGGCGCATCGCCCGCGGGCGGCGTGGTGCGGTTCACGGCGGCTGCCGGCGGCAATGCGTCCATCCCAGCGCTGCCGGGGGCGCACATCGATCCGCGCCTCGCGGTGGAGAGTTCCGCCGTCGATCTGGACTACGTCCGCTGGAGCGACCGGCGGATCGTGGTGCGGGTACCCGCGGGCTCGCGCTCGGGCGTGGTGTCCGTGCGGACGGCCACCGGCGTGAGCGCAGACCGCGACTTCCGGGTCCGCAGCGAGGTGGGGAGCATTCGCTATCTCGATCCGCGCGGCTTTGCGGCTACCTACGCGGTCACCGTCGACGGGGTGAGCGCCGGCGGTGGCGTAGACCTCTACCTGTGGATTCCGGCGATCCCGGAGACGCCCGCGCAGCGGCACGAGGTTGAGCCCGCCGCCACCGCGCGGCCGGTCTATCGCGATCCAGCGGGCGTCGAGTTGTTCCAGCTCCACGATCTGGTCTCGGGCAGCAGTCACGAGGTGCGGCGCCGCTACCGGGTGCGGCGCTACGCGATTCAAGCCGATATCGAGCCCTCCAAGGTGCGCGACTACCTCACCGACAACGCGTTCTACGCCCGGTTCACCGGCGGCGACGCGGTGGTCCCGTCCGGCGGACGTCTGCCGGGGATCGCCGAGCGAGCCATGCGGGGCTACGTAAACCCGCTGTGGCGGGCCCGGCTGATATTCGAGTACGTGATCGCGCGCCTGCGGCCCGCTGCGGGAGGCGACGCACGCCTCGCGCCCGCCGGCGCGGAGCCGATGGACGTGGTGCTGCACGCGATCGACGACCGGAGCGCGGCGCCGTACGAATACGCGGTCTCGTTCAGCGCCATCGCCCGTGCCGCGGGCATCCCGGCGCGGCCGGTGGCGGGATATCTGATCGGCGACGGCCAACGGGCGGTGCCGCACTACTGGGCGGAGTTCTACCTGGAGGGGTTGGGCTGGGTGCCGGTGGATCCGGCGCAAGACGACGGCGCCGCCCTTCGGCCGCCGGCAACGGAGGGCGCGGCAGCCGACTCATCCTTCGGCAACCTGGACAGCCGCAGGATCGTCCTGGCCAAGGGGGTCTCGGATCCACAGCGGGTCGCGCGCGGCCGGCGCGTCCAGCACGCGGGGGTCACCGGCCTGCAGACCGCGCACGAGGATGTCGTGGGTGCGTTGAACGGCTACCGTACGCGCTGGCTGGAACTCACGGTCACGGAGCGCTTCTGAACTTCAGGATCGGGGCAGCACGGGCGAGGCTGGGGCCGCGGCATCGCTTCCGCCCCCATCTCCAACCGCGCCATGACCGCCTCATAGGCGCCGACCGGAATCGAACCGGTGCATAAAGGTTTTGCAGACCTCTCCCTTACCTCTTGGGTACGGCGCCACGTCTGAGCGTTCCATAGTGCGTGTGCGACGGCGGCGTGTCGATGCCCCCGGGGATGACATTTCAATGTTCGGCTGCGTATACCGCGCGCAACTCGCGCCGCATCACCTTGTTGGACGCAGTGCGCGGCAGGGAGTCGATGAGGCGAACCTCGGAGATCTTGAACAGCGGATTGAGCCGTTTCGCGAGGGCGCGCTGCAGCGCCGGCAGCGGATCGGGGATCGGCCGTGTGGGAACCGCGAAGACCACCAGACGGTCCGGGCCGCCGTGCCGATCCGCAACCGCGACGGCTGCACACTCGCTGATATCGTGCACACTGGACAAGGCGCGCTCGATCTCCGCGGAGGACACCTTGATTCCGGACAGGTTCATCGTATCGTCGACCCGTCCGAGCGCGCGGTAGTAGCCGCCTGGAAGGCGCTGCATGTGATCGCCATGGCGGCGCAACGGCCCTTCGTCGGCGAGCGGCGTGCCGTCCAGGTACACGTCGTCGTGGTCCTGGTTGAGCAACTCCGTGGACAACCCCACCGACGGCGGCACCAGGAACAGCTCGCCGCTCGCCGCCGGCCGGCCCCGTTCATCGCGAATGGCCAGGTCCAGACCGAACGCAGGGGTCGTGAAGGTCGCCGGGGCCGACGGCTGATCCATCGTCGCCGAGATGTAGCCGCCGCCGATCTCCGTGCCGCCGCAATACTCGATGACCGGGCGGTAGCCGGCCAGCGCCATCAGGTACAGCTGGTCGTCGGGATCGGAGCACTCCCCGGTCGAACTGAAGCGGCGTATGACGCTCCAGTCGATTCCTTCCATGCAGCGCGATCGGCGCCAGATGCGCACCAGCGTCGGTATCAGTCCCAGCATGGTGACGCCGGCGTCGCGCACGAACCTGCCGAAGTCGGCACCCTTCGGCCCCGGGTAATACAGGGCGATCGTGGCCCGGTTGAGCAGCGCCGCGTAGATCAGCCACGGACCCATCATCCACCCCAGACTCGTAGGCCACGCCAACACGTCGTCGGGTCGGACATCATGCAGCAGCAGGGCGTCCGTCGCGCACTTAATCGGCGTCAGATGCGTCCAGGGAATCGCTTTGGGTTCGCCGGTGGTGCCGGAGGAGAACAGGATATTGCTGTGGGCTGCGGCCGGACCGCTGACCGCGTCGGCGGGAGGGGCTGACGTGACGCGTGCCCAGGGCGTATCGGCGGCGCGCGGGCGGCGGCCGTTCGGAAGCTCGCCGATGACGATCGCGTCCAGGTCGGGAGCGGCAGCCAGCAGCCGTTCGTAGGTCGGCGTCGCAACGATCGCCAGCGACGCCCCGGTGATTCGCATGCGGATCGCCACCTGCGGAGCCGCGAAGCTGTCGGCGATCGACACCGCCGTGCAGCCGGCAAGGATGATGCCAAGATAAGCGGCGACGGCTTCCACCGTCATGGGGAGGTAGAGTGCCACCCGGGCGCCCGGTTGCAGCCCGCGTTCCCGGCAGTGCCCGGCCACGGCGTGCGCCATGCGCGCGAGGTCGGCACGGCTTACACCGTCGAGCGGTCCGTCCTCGCGGTCGCGATAGATGATCGCGAGCCGATCGTCGTCTTGGCCTGCCCGCAGGCAGTTCTCGGCGATGTTCAGACGCGCCTCCGGATACCAGCGTCCATCGCGCCAAACTGGCCCGGGACTACCGCGGAAGCCGATTCGGAGCTGCTCGCACATCAGTTCCCAGAAGGCGGTGCGATGCTCGATCGACCAGCGGTGCAGGTCGGACACGTCGGCGGCGCCCACGAGCTGCGCCAGCCTGCGGACGTTGCTGTCGCCCGGCGCCATTGCGGGCAGCCACGCCGGCGCCGGCGGCAGATCCGGGTCGCGGTCCTGATAGGCTGCCGCGAAGCACAGTCGATGCACCGCGAAGGGAATACGGGTGAACGGCAGAGGCTCGGACAGCACCTCACGGACCATCCGCTGCCAGCGCCGCTCTCCGGTCGGTTCGGCCGCGCAGCACTCGATGCGCTGCGCCAGCGCGGCCGGTTCGTCTACTCCGAGCGATGCCAGAGCCGGCAAGACCGAGGGCTTCTGGCTCTTCTTTGCCTCTATCCCCAACTTGCGGGAGTCTGTCGGATCTGCCGCTTGCGGTGCAAGTTCGCGAGGAGTCCGGCAGGCGATCGCGCGACTCGGCCGCGCGCGCTCATCGGCATACACACGCCCCAAGGTTGCGTGCGCCCGACGAGAGCGGTACCCTGCAAGATGCATGGCACGAGGGCGAGCCGTGGCGCCGGTCAGCCGGACCGTCCACGTCCTTGACGCTACCGCCTGCCGGATCGAGCGTACCGATCCGGCGGAGAGGTTCGCTGCCGCTCCAGGCAGCAGCCGTTCCGGACGCGCTCACGGGAGTGCTGCCGCATTCCGCCGCCCGTCGCGCGGTCCAGGAGGAAGATCATGGTGCAGCGCCTGAATCCGGAGGGGATCTTGGCTCCCGAGTGCCACGACGACCCCGGCATGACCGACCAGGAGCTGCTGTACGCGTTTCGCGTGATGATCCAGTCGCGTGCAATCGACGAGTGGGCGGTCAGCCTCACTCGGCAGGGCAGGCTGCTGCCCTATCCGCCCGCAGTCGGCCAGGAGGCCAACAGCGTCGGCGGCGCCATGGCCGTGCGCGACGACGACTGGATCGTCTACGCCTACCGCGAGCTGGGTGCGTTGCTGGTGCGCGGCCTGCCGATCACCGTTCACTTCCAGTATTGGTACGGCATCGAGGAGGGCGGCCGGCTCGACATCGACCGCTACCATCTGGCGCCGGTGTCCATCCCGATCGGCTCGCAACTCCCGCTCGCGGTGGGCCTGGCGTTCGCCGAGCGGCACCTGGGGCGCGACCGCGTGGTGCTCTGCTACTGCGGCGACGGCGCGACCTCGCAGGGCGACTTCCACGAATCCCTCACCTTCGCCGGCGTCTGGAAGACCCCGACAGTGTTCTACGTGCAGAACAACCAGTGGGCGCTGTCGACCCCACGGGACGCCCAGTGCGCAGCGCCGTCCTTTGCCGGCAAGGCCGCAGGCTACGGCTTTGCCGGCGTACAGGTGGACGGCAACGACGTCACCGCGGTCCATCAGGTCGTCCGGGAGGCGGTGGGGCGCGCGCGGGCTGGCGAGGGGCCGACGCTGATCGAGGGCATCACCTACCGGGTGGGGGCCCACACGACCACCGACGACCCGAGCCGCTACCGCACGCGCGAGGAGGAACGCACCTGGGAGCGGCGCGATCCCATCAGGCGCCTCCAGCAGCTCCTCATGGATAGGGGACTGCTGACGGAATCGGACACCGGCTCGCTGGTGGCCGAAGCGCGTACCATGGCGCGTAAGGCGTTCGAGGAGGTGGAGTCGGCGCCCGACCCCGACCTGGAGGCCGGCTTTCGCCACACGTTCGCGGAGATTCCGCCGGTCCTGCAGGACCAGTTGGCGCGGCTGCGCGAGTTGCGCGGCGACCGATGAGAGGACGCTGGTGAGACTGGCCAACCTGGTCTCGTCCATCAACGATGGGCTGCGCACCGAGATGCGGCTCGACGAACGGGTGATCACCTTCGGGGAGGACATTGCGGTCAACGGCGGCGTGTTTCGGTCCACCACGGGCTTGCAGGAGGAGTTCGGTGCTTCGCGGTGCTTCGACACTCCCTTGGCCGAGAGTGTCGCCGTGGGTAGCGCGCTGGGCATGGCGATCGCGGGACTGCGTCCGGTGGTGGAGATCCAGTTCAGCGGATTCATCTGGACGGCGTTCAACCAGATCGTCAACCACGTGTCACGAATACGGACACGGACGCAAGGCGCCTTCACGGCGCCCCTGGTGATCCGCATGCCCTACGGTGGCGGCGTCCGCGCGCTGGAGCACCACAGCGAAAGCATGGAGGCGATCCTCGCGCATGTGCCGGGCATCAAGGTGGTGATCCCGTCCACGCCGCACGACGCCAAGGGGTTGCTGATCGCCGCGATCCGCGACCCCGATCCGGTGATCTTCATGGAGCCCAAGCGCGTCTATCAGGCGCCCCGACAGGAGATCCCGGAAGGTGACTTCGTCATCCCGCTGGGCACCGCCCGGGTGGTGCTTCCCGGCAGCGATCTGACCATCGTCTCCTACGGCGCACAGATGAAGGAGGCGATCGCCGCGGCGCGCCAGCTCCGGGACGAGGCGTCGGCGGAGGTGATCGATCTGCGCACGATCTACCCGCCCGATCTGGCGTTGGTGATCGAGTCGGTTCGCAAGACCGGGCGCCTGCTGGTGGTGCACGAGGGGCCGCGTTCGTTCGGGGTCGGAGCGGAGCTGACGGCCGCCGTCGCGGAGCAGGCGTTCCTGCACCTGGAGGCACCGCCCGCGCGCTTGACGGGCAGCGACATCGTCGTTCCGTTGCCGCGGCATGAGCGTCACTATCTGATCAGCGTCGCCGACATCATAAGTGCGGCTCGGCGGCTGCTGAGCTATTGAGACGGTGGGCAAATGAGTTGCGGTGGGCAAATGAGTTGCGGTGGGCAAATGAGTTGCGGTGGGCAAATGAGTTGCGGTGGGCAAATGAGGCGGTGCAACGATGTATGAGTTCAAGTTTCCGGACATCGGCGAAGGGCTGCACGAAGGCAAGATTCTGGAGTTGAAGCTGCAGCCGGGCGATGCGGTGGAGGAGGGCGATATCCTCGCCATCGTCGAGACCGACAAGGTGGTCGCGGAGATCCCGTCGCCGAAGACGGGGGTGCTGCGCCGCTTCGGGTCGGCGACCGGACAGATCATCAAGGTCGGCGACCCCTTCGCCTACATCGAAGTGGACGGCGAAGAGGACGGCGCCGAGCCCGGATATGCCGACGATCGCCCGGCGGAGGACCGGTCGCGGCCGCGCGAGGGTGCCACCGTCATCGGTCAACTCGATGCCGGCGACGATCTAATCCCGCCGAGCGACGAGCCGGCGGTGCCGGGTGCGGGTGCGGGTGAGGGCGGGCCGCCGCCCCCGGCCGCCGAACCCGGGCCCGAGCGTACCGTCACTTCCGGGCCGGCGCTGGCGACCCCGGCCGCTCGCCGTCTGGCGCGCGATCTGAACGTCGACTTCGGCTCCGTACCGGGAACCGGCGACGGCGGCCGAATCCAGAAGTCGGATATCTACCAGGCCGCCGAAGCTCAGGCTGCCATTCCCGTGGCCGCACAACCGGCGCTCGGAAAGGATGCGTTCGGCTTCCCGCTGACCGACGACCCGCTCACCAAGTCGGTCGACCTGCCGGCCGGGCAACGGGTGGAACTGACCATCCTGCGCAAGACCATCGCGCGCAACATGGAGATCAGCCGCAGGATTCCGACGGCTATCTTCCACGACCTGGGCGAGGTCGACGAACTGGTGGAGTTGCGCGCGAAGGCAAACCGCAACCGCTCCGGGCACATCAGCTACCAGCCATTTTTCATGAAGGCGCTGGCGACCGCACTGCGCGACGTCCCGATCCTGAACGCCACCTACGACGCGGTCTCCCAGGAAGTGACCGTGTATCGCGAGGTCAACATCGGCTTCGCCGTCAATACCGAGGCCGGCGTCCTGCTGCCGGTGATCCGCAACGTCCATACCAGCACGATCCTGACGATCGACCAGCAGATGAAGCAGCTCGTAGCGGTGGCCCGCAGTCGATCGCTGGCCGCCGACGACCTGCGGGGCGGCACCTTCGCGCTGACCAACTTCGGGCCGTTCGGCGGCCTGTGGGCGGCCCCGATGATCTTCCCGCCACAGGTGGCGATCCTCGGCATCGGCCGCATCCATCAGGCACCCCGCGTGGTCGACGAGGGAGCGATCGAGGCGCGCGTGGTGCTTCCGGTGTCGTTGGCGTTCGATCATCGCGTGGTCGACGGCGTGCCTGCCGCCACCTTCCTGTCGCGCTTCCTGGAGCTCTTGTGCTCGCCGCAGGAGTTGATGGTATCGATGTAAGCCGGTCGCGGTGACGGCCCGACCGCCGATCGCTCAGCGCTCGATGAGCCCGTGGGGCGCGCCTATTCATCGTTTGCACACCACCACCTCGACCATGGACGATGCTGCGCGGCTGATCGCGGCGTCGCCTCCGCACGGAACCGTCGTCACCGCCGAACGGCAGAGCGCGGGACGCGGCCGGAATCCGGGGAGCCGCTGGCGTTCCGCGCCCGGCGCCAACCTGTTGATAACGCTCATGCTCCGGCAGGCCGCGACGGCGGCGGAACCGGCCACGGTGCCGTTGCGCGTCGGCTGCGCGCTCGCGGAAGTGGCCGTGGCGTGGGGGCTGTCGCCGTCCATCAAGTGGCCGAATGATCTGCTGGTCGGCGGCTGCAAGCTAGCCGGCGTGCTGTGCACGGCCACGCGCGGATGGCTGCTGGTCGGCATAGGCATGAACTGCAATCAGCGGTCGTTCCCGCCGGACGCAGGGGATGCCACCTCGGTTGCCCTGTGCCTCGGACGCAGCGTCGACCGCGCCCGGTTGGAGTGGGACGCGCTGAGGGCGATGCACCGGCTGATGGATGACGGCGACTGGCTTTCCCGGCTGCGCGGGCGACTGGCCGGGGTCGGCGGGCCGGCGCAGGTCGAGCAGGGGGGGCGTACCATCGCCGGCACGCTGCTGGGGGTCGACCGGAGCGGCGCGTTGCGGCTTCGCGCCGGCCCCGGAGCGGGTCGGGTCACGCGGGTGCTGAGCGGCAGTCTCACGCTCGGACCGGCGCCGAGGCGCGTGTGGACAGAAAACTGAGCGCAGATGTTGGCGCTGGCGGCCGGAGTTGTTATCTTGCCAAATACATCCCAAATCACATAACTCTTCAAAAAGGGTGATCCATGGCTAAGCAACTGCAGTTCGATGAATCGGCACGGAAGGAGCTTCTCTCCGGTGTGACCAAGCTCTCCAACGCCGTCAAGGTGACGCTGGGCCCCAAAGGGCGCAACGTCGTTCTGGACAAGAAATTCGGCGCTCCGACGGTGACCAATGACGGGGTCACGATCGCCAAGGAGATCGAGCTCGAGAATCCGTTCGAGAACATGGGAGCACAGCTCCTCAAGGAAGCGGCGACCAAGACCGACGACGTGGCCGGCGACGGTACCACCACGGCGACCGTCCTCGCCTATTCGATGATCAAGGAAGGCCTCAAGTCGGTCGCGGCGGGCATCAACCCGATGGACATCAAGCGCGGCATCGCCGTCGCCGTCGACTTGGCGGTCGACCACATCAAGAGCGTCGCCAACGACATCAACGAGAAGGAGGAGATCGCGCAGGTCGCCTCCATCTCCGCCAACAACGACCCGGCCGTCGGCGAGCTGATCGCCAACGCGATGGAGAAGGTCGGCAAGGACGGCGTCATCACGGTCGAGGAGTCCAAGTCGATGGAGACCAACCTCGAGGTGGTGGAGGGCATGCAATTCGACCGCGGCTACCTGTCCCCGTACTTCGTCACCAACCGTGACACCCAGACGGCGGTGCTGGAAAACCCGTACGTGCTGATCCACGACAAGAAGATCTCCAGCATGAAGGATTTGCTCCCGCTGTTGGAGAAGCTGGCGCAGTCGGGCAGACCGCTGCTGCTGCTCGCCGAGGACGTCGAAGGTGAGGCGCTGGCCACCCTGGTGGTGAACAACCTGCGCGGCACGCTCAACGCCTGCGCGGTGAAGGCGCCCGGATTCGGCGACCGACGCAAGGCGATGCTCGAGGACATCGCCATCCTCACCGGTGGTCAGGTGGTGGCCGAGGAGCTGGGCCTGAAGATGGAGAACACCGAGCTCGATCAAATGGGAACGGCGAAGAGCATCAAGGTGGAGAAGGAGAACACGACGATCATCGAGGGCGGCGGCAAGCAGCAGGACATCACCGACCGCATCGCGCAGATCAAGGTGCAGATCGATGAGACCACCTCCGACTACGACAAGGAGAAGCTGCAGGAGCGGCTGGCCAAGCTGGCCGGCGGCGTCGCTGTGGTCAATGTCGGCGCGGCCACCGAGGTCGAGCTCAAGGAAAAGAAGCACCGCGTCGAGGACGGCCTGTCGGCCACGCGCGCTGCCATCGAGGAAGGCGTGATTCCGGGCGGCGGCTCCACGCTGGTGCAGGCGGCCGCCAAGCTGGGCGAACGTGACCTGGAAGACCTCAACGAAGCGCAGCGCGTCGGCTTCAAGCTGGTGCAGCGCGCGCTGGAGGAGCCGATCCGCCAGATCGCCGTGAACGCCGGGATGGACGGATCGATCGTCGTCGAGCGTGCCAAGCACGAAGCGCAGGCCATCGGCTTCGACGCGCAGAGCATGAAGTGGTGTGACATGTCGGAGGCCGGGATCATCGATCCGGCGAAGGTGACCCGGTCGGCGCTCACGAACGCCGCGTCGATCGCGGGCCTGCTGCTCACCACCGAGTGCACCATCACCGATCTGCCGGAGAAGAAGGAGGCGGCCCCCCCAGCGGGACCTCCGGGCGGTGACATGGGAGGCATGGGCTACTGATCGTCCTGCCGAAGCTGATCCCGCCGCCCCCACGTCGGGCCGGGATTGATGAGGCCTCACGTCCGCGTGGCGCGGGCGTGAGGCCTGTCTCGTCTGACCCACGGCCTTGCCGATGAGAGCGCGCCGGGCGCGCGGACTGTCGCGCGCGGACTTCATGTTCACGATCGGGTACCGTGGCGGCGTCGCCATGGTCGACCGCAGCGCCCGCCGCCGTTATTCCCGGCTCTCCTGCGACGGTCTGCTCGAGCGCGGGCTCTACAAGGCTGCGCTGTGCGCAGCCGAGTACGATGGTGACGCCGATGCGCAGCAGGTGGTGCTGAGGTCCTACAACGCCCAGGCGGTCGTGCCGGTGGCGGATGTGGATCAGTTTCGGGCGCGGTTCGGGGTGTTCGGCGTGCCGGACTCCGTGACGGGCGCCGAGCGGGTATGATCCATGCCGTCCACGGCGTGCCGCCACTGTTGTGCCGGAACTCTCCGCGTGTTAGCGTCGCGCCGTCGGCGGACCGACGATCTCTTCCGGTTCGCTTAGACGGCTGTTAGGAAACAAACGGAACTCGAGGGACTCGCTGCATGCAAGCCAACGACCCGATCATCGGGCTGATTCTGCCGTTCGCCGCCATCTTTCTGATCTTCTACTTCCTGGTGCTCCGCCCGCAGAGCAAGAAGCGCAAGGACACCAAGGTGTACCTGGAGAGCCTCAAGAAGGGCGAGAAGGTGGTGACCATTGGTGGGGTGCACGGGGTGATCACCGCCATCCGCGACGATGCCAGTACGCTGACGCTGAAGGTGGACGACGATACCAAGATCGAAATCGACAAAGCGGCCGTCCGGTCACCGGACAGTACCGACAAGAAGTAGTGCGGCGGGATCGCTCCCGGCGCGCCCTTGACCAGCAGTGCCACGTGACAAGAACAGACCGATTAGATGAGTAAACGCCTCCGGCTCGGGATCATCCTGGTGTTCGTCGGGATCGCAGTGGCGTTCCTGATGCCTACCATCAACTGGCACCTGCTCCTTCCGGAAGACGAACGGCAGCTTGCCACTTCGTCGCGCGATCAGATCCGCATCGTGTCGCAGCAACGTGCCGGCGCCGATCTGCAGACGCTGCGCACGCTCTACGAAGGCGACCCGGACGCCTCGATTCCGGAGGACTTGCGCTTCCTGCGTGCGCCCGCGCGCGATCAATACCGCTTCGAAGGGAAGCCGGTGCCGTCACCGTGGACTGTTGAGCGGTTGCTCGACGGGTTCCCCAACGAATCGACGCTGCTGGGCGCATTGGAGTCCGACCACCGGCAACGGCTTCTGGACTTCAAGGAGTTGACCACCCGCAGCCTGCAGCTCGGGCTTGACCTGCAGGGCGGCATGTACGTGCTGATCGAGCCCGATTTCGAGGAGCTCGCGGCGGAGCTCGGACCGCTCACGGACGCCGACCGTCAGGACGCGCTCGCCCGCGCCCTTGAGATACTCAACAACCGCATCGACCAGTTCGGGTTGACCGAGCCGTCGATCAGCCAGCAGGGCGATGACTACATCGTCGTCGAGCTGCCGGGCGCGCCCGATCCGGGGCGGATACGCAACTTCATCGTCGGCAAGGGGCGGCTGGGCTTTCACCTGGTCGACCCGGAGGGTCAGACCGCCTTCGACGGCTACCAGCGCGCCAATCCGGGCAACTTCCTTGCCGCGGACGGCAGCCTCCGCGATCCGGACGTGCTGCCTGCCGGCACCGCACTGCACGGCGTCTATGAGAAGGACACCTACGGGGTGGACCAGCTTCTGGGCTACGCGGTCATCAAGGAGCAGGTGGGGCTGTCGGGTGAGTACATCAACGACTCGCGGGTGGACCGCGATCCCATCACCGGCCGGCCGGAGGTGCTGTTCTTCCTGAGTCCGGAAGGGGGCGAGATCTTCTTCAAGCTCACCCAGGAGAACGTCGGCCAGGTCCTGGCGGTGGTGCTCGACGACCGGGTCAAGGCCCGCGCGGAGATCACCCAGCCGATCCGCAATCAGGTGCGGGTCACGGGCTTCACCCAGGATGAGGCGGAGGATCTGGCGCTGGTGCTGAGGACCGGCTCGCTGCCGGTGCCGCTGGAGATCGTCAGCCAGCAGCAGATCGGCGCCGGCCTTGGCGAAGACTCGATCCGAGCCAGTCTGCGGGCCGTGAGCATGGGGGCCCTGCTGGTGTTCGTGTTCATGGTCGTCTATTACCGCGGCGCCGGACTGATCGCCGATCTGGTGCTGGCGCTCAACCTGTTCTTCGTCGTATCGATCCTTTCGGTGCTGGGTTTTACGCTGACCCTGCCCAGCATCGCGGGGGTGATCCTGACGGTCGGCATGGCGGTGGACGCCAACGTGATCATCTTCGAACGCATCAAGGAGGAGCTGCGTGCCGGCAAGTCGCCGGCCGCCGCCGTGCGCGCGGGCTTTGCCAAGGCATTCCGCGCGGTGCTGGACGCCAACATCACCACCTTCATCGCCGCCGTGGTGTTGTCGCAGATCGGCAGCGGTCCGATCCAGGGCTTTGCGGTGACCCTTTCCGTAGGCATCCTGTCCTCAATGTTCACCGCGCTGGTGGTCGCGCGGCTGATCTTCGACTTCATGATCGAGGTACTGCGCGTGGAGCGCCTGAGCCTCGGTTGGACCGGCGGGCGAGAGAGGACGGCGTAGTGCGCGCGACGATAGAGTTCACCCGCTTCCGGCTGCCCATGATGATTCTGTCGCTCGTCGTCATCGTGGCCGGATTGGCGATGACCGTGCAGCGAGGCGGCTTCAATCTCTCGGTCGACTTGGCCGGCGGCCTGTCGCAGCAGATTCAGATCGCGCGTCCCGCGCTGGTCGTGGAGCTGCAGGAGGGAACGGAGCTGGAGGTCGTGGTGCAACAGGCCACCGACCGGATCGTCCTCCGCGCCACCGAGGTGCGCCAGACGGTGCTGACCTTCGCGGAATATCCGTCGCTCGGGGAGATCGCCGATGCGATCGCGAACGTCCCGGGTGTTGAGACCGCGAAGGCTCTGGAGCCGGGGCTCGCGTCCGACGCGCTCCTGGCCGAGAGCCCGCAGCCCCGGGCCGGCCGTCTGGTCCTGCATGCCGGGGTGGAGGGCGATGAGCCGCTGTCGATCGACGCGGTACGCGACGCGCTCGCCACGCTCGACAAGTTCAGCATCAGGACGATCGGCAACCGGTCGGATCAGCAGTTCGTGATCCGCGTGGAGGTGGCGTCGGACGACGACTCGGAGTTGCAGGCGGTCCAGGAACGGGTGCGGGCGCTGCTGGCGGACGAGTTCGACGATGACAGCCTGATCGTGCGCTCCACCGACTTCGTCGGCAGGCGGTTCTCCCAGATCCTCAGCCAGCAGGCGGTCTGGCTGGTGGTGGTCGCGTTGCTGCTCATCATGGTGTACGTCGGCTTCCGCTTTCGCCCGGAGTACTCGGTGGCAGCACTGGTGGCCGTCGCCCACGACGTCCTGGTGATGGTCGGCGTGCTCGGCACCTTCCGGCTCGAGGTTTCCACCGCGACGATCGCGGCGTTGCTGACCATCGTCGGCTACTCCCTGAACGACACCATCGTCATCTTCGACCGCGTGCGCGAAAACGTGTCGCTCATGCGCGACGCCGACCTGCGCCGGGTGATCGACACCAGTATCACGCAGTCGCTGTCGCGGACCGTCATCACCTCCCTGACGACGCTGCTTGCGGTCGTGGCCATCTACGTGTTCGCGACCGGACCGATTGAGACCTTCGCGCTGGCCGTGATCATCGGCGTGATCGTGGGCACCTATTCGTCCATGTACATCGCCTCACCGATCGTGCTGCTGCTGCAACGGGGCAGGCGCCCCGCATCCGGCGCCCGTGCCGCTTCCGCCGGAGCGCCGTCGGCGCCGACCGGTCCCACGCCGGAGTCGGGGGCTCCGACCGCGGCAGCCGCGGCCAACGCAACCCCCGCACGCTCGGATGAGCCTCGTCCCGCGGGGCCACGAGTGCAGCCGGTCAGCAAGCGTCGCAAGAAGAAGAAGCAGGGCAGGTCGCCCGAGTAGCGTCGCCTCCGGCTCAGGGCGTCAGGCGGCCCGACTGCCGGATCGTGCGGATGAGCAAGGCGAGCTTCTCGACCGCCGAAGCGACCAGGACGCCTGCGAGCACGAGTTCCAGCAGCGTGCGCAGCAGCGGCACGATTCCCAGCGACGGGAGGGCTCGCGCTCCAAACGCCGCCGCGAGCTCTGCCGCCAGCAGCACCATGCCTGCCGCGATCGATGCCTTGCCCAGTCGGGTGGCCGACGGCAGAGGCTGCCCCGCCGCGACGATCCACAGGACGGCCAGTGCCTGGATGGCCAGCCGCCCAACCAGGACCGCGAACACCCAGGGCGTACCGATTCCATAGGCCAGCGCCAGGATCGCCGCTGCGCCCAGCAGCAGGTAATCGGTGGAAGAGTCCAGGTACGACCCGATGCGGGTGACCTGTCTCCGCCGCCGTGCGAGCGCTCCGTCCGCCAGGTCGGTCAGCAGCACCACCGCCAGCAACGCCAGCACCGGCCACGCCGGCGCGGCCCGATCCGCCGCGGCGGTGATGAGGAGGACCACGGAGGGGATTGAGGTGAGGCGCGCCAGCGTCAACACGTTGGAGGCGTTGACCCGCGTCAGACGCGACCCGCCGATGACGACAAAGTCGCGCCGGCGTTTCAGAAGCAGGACGATCAGCCCGCCGGCGAGAGCGGTGTGGAGCAGTGCGTAGAGGGCGGCACCGGCTGCCACGCCGAGCTCGGCGGCGATCGCGACGATCGCGAGCTGCAGCAACCACAGGCTCTGGCATGTGGCTAAGATGCTGACCGTGAGCGCGTCCCAGCCGCGGCGGGCCGCGATCGGTTCGACATACCAATACAGAGAGACGATCGAGACGACGGCTGCGGCGCCGACCAGCGGTACCGCCACACCGCGAGCGTGCTCCGGCGCGATCACCAGCAGCCCCAGCACCGCAATCGCCGCCCCCCCCTGCAGGACGGTCTTGAGCTTGCCGACCGGTCGTGCCCCCGCGTCGATCTGCAGGCGTAACAACGCCGGCCTGATGAACCCGTGCATCGTCGCTTCGCGGGCAGTGATCAGGACCGGCAACCAGAACGGCAGGACTCCACGGAATGCCAGCCCCATAAACAGCGCCACGAACACCAGCGCATCGGTCAAGGCGTCGGCCACCTTCCCGAACCGCGATTCGACCGCGAAGCGTCGCGCGATGACGCCGTCCAGATAGTCGGTCGCCATGGCGACCCCTGTCAGGAGGAGCGCCGGGCCGGCACCGCCGCCGATGTCGCGGATCAGAGCGATCAGGATCAGCGGCGCCAGCAGCGCGCGGCTCATGGTCAGGGCGTTGGCGGTTGCGCGTGCGAGATTCACAGGTGGCGTCCGACGGATTATGATCCGACAGAGGTCCCCCAGGCACCCCGATCCGAGGTATTATGGGGGGGCCGAGAAGCGGGGCCTGTAGCTCAGGTGGTTAGAGCGCACGCCTGATAAGCGTGAGGTCGCTAGTTCGAGTCTAGCCAGGCCCAGGATGAGCCAGCCCGCGCGGCAGTCGGTACCGGCGCGGCGGGTGAATGCGGGGGTGCACGGTGTCGAAAACGTATGTGGAGACCTCGTCCGAGCTGTTGGCCGGTATTGATCGCATGGTCAAGGACGGCTTCTACCAAGACCGCACGGAGGCGGTGAACGACGCGATTCAGCAGTTGTTGAAGGCGTACAAACTATCGAAGCTGCATATGAAGGACGAGCGCCGCACGGAAGGAGCCGTCCTCTGACGGATGCATGACCGTGTCCGGCGGCTGACCGTGGCAGGCGGTGCCCAGCCGGCTGCCAGCCGCATGGTGCAGCGTCAGCTGCAGAGCCGCGGCATCACCGATCAGCGCGTCATCGCGGCGATGGCGCGGATTCCGCGTCACCGGTTTGCCGCTTCCACCTCACGCTCTGGCTGCTACGAGGATCACCCCGTGCCGATCGGCTTCGGGCAGACCATGTCGCAGCCGTTCATGGTGGGCTTTATGACCGAGTTGCTCGCGCTCACCGGCCGCGAACGCGTTCTGGAGGTGGGGACCGGCAGCGGTTATCAGACGGCGATCCTGGCGGAGCTTGCCGGTCATGTCTGGTCCGTGGAGATCATTCCGGCGCTGCAGCATCGGGCGAGGCACGTGCTGGCCGACCTGGGATACGCCAACATCGACTTTCGCACCGGGGATGGCGCGTTGGGTTGGCTGGAGGAGGCGCCCTTCGATCGGATCCTGGTTGCCGCCGCATCCTCCACGGCACCTCAACCGCTGGTCGACCAGCTTGCGGACGGCGGAATGATGCTGATCCCGATCGGCGCAATGGACGATTACCAGGTGATGACCACCATCCGGCGCCGCGGGGGCACCACGCGGACCATTCCCGGCGTCGACTGCCGGTTCGTGCCGCTGTGCACGGAGTCGACGGCCGCCGGCGCGGTACGGGGGCTGTCGTGAACCGGATACCGGTGTTCCGGCCCACGGTTCGGCGTGATGAGATGGACAGTGTGCTCGGCTGTCTGGTCACGGACGCGATCGGCCCGGGGGAACGTGCGCGCGAGCTTGCCGCATCGGTGGCTTCCGCTCTGGGGATGGCCGGCGGTATCGCGTTGGCCGACTACCGCGCGGCGCTTTCGTGCGCGCTCGCCACGATCGAGTTGCCGAGTGGCGCGCACGTGCTGTGCTCGGCGCTGGCACCGCAGGCGCATCGCGACGCCATCGAGGCGAGCGGCCTGGTGCCGCGGGTGGTGGATGTCAGTGCCGAATCCGGCGTGGTGGACCTGGATCTGGCGGAGGAGGCTCGCGCCTTGGCGCAGGCGGCGCTGATGGATCACACGCTCGGATTCGTCCCCGACCTGACGCGCGTGCGCGCATGGGATCTGCCGGTGATCGAGGACCTCACCTGTTCGCTGGGCGGCTATGATGGCGACAAGGCACCGGGCCCTCGCGCTGACGTGGCAATCCTTTCACTGGGTCATGCCGGGCTGCTGACCGCCGCCGGAGGCGCTCTGTTGCTATGCAGGACACGGGCCTTGCTGTCATCCGCCCGGGACGTGGCGGCGGACCGCGCCGAGCCGCTGGCCGATCTGAATGCCGCGCTCGCGCTCGCGCAGCTCAAGCGTTACGACGGCGACATGCAGACGCGGCGGAGCATCCGCGACGCCTACCATGCGGCGATCACCCGTACCCGTCATCGTACGCTGAGTCTGCCGCACGGCGAGGAGGGCGGCGTGCAGGTGCCGTTTTCCTATCCGGTGGTGGTCGCCGACGATGCTCGCGAGGTGCAGCGATACGCGGCCCGTGCCCGGATCGAGACTCGCCCGGCCTACGAACGCTCGATCGTGGCCAGTGGTCGCCAGGGTGACGGAGTGAGCGCGGACGGGCCCGACGGCGTACCGGACGATGGTCAGGCCGACGGCAGCGCCTATCCCTCCGCCGATTCGTTGGCGCGGCGGTGCGTGCTGTTTCCTCTGTACCCGCTGCTCGGCGATTCTCGAGTCGGGACGATCGCCAAGGTCCTGGCGACCTTGCCATAGCGATCTCGCGCGGCGTACGAAGGTGGAACTGTGGCACGCAACGTGAAGGTTGGCCGCGCGCTTCTGGTGCACAAGCCGGGCAATCCCGACGCCGAGTTCGTCGACGACGTTGCGGCCTATCTGCGGCGAAGCTCGATACAGGTACGCCGACTCGAGGCCGATGCCCAGGCGAGCTGCGGTGAACCGCCCGACATCGCCTTGTCGCTCGGCGGCGACGGCACGCTGCTCAACTGCGCACGCATCGTGGCGGAGCTCGAGACGCCGATCCTGCCGATCAATCTGGGAACTCTGGGCTTCATCACGGAGATCGCCAAGCCCGAATGGCGTGAAGCGTTCGAGCGCTACCGCAACGGGCGGCTGGCGGTAAGCCCGCGTCTGATGGTGGCGGCCACGGTGATACGCGCCGGGCTGGAGGTGGCGCGGCTGCCCGGGCTCAACGACGCCGTCATCTCTACCGGCGGCACGCCCAAGATCACGCGCCTGCAGGTGGCGCTGTCAGGGACGGTCGTCGGACGCTACCGCGCCGACGGGGTAATCATTTCTACGCCGACCGGATCCACCGCCTACTCCATGGCGGCCGGCGGCCCGATCCTGCACCCGGAAATGCAGGCGCTGGTGCTCAACCCGGTGTGCCCGTTCACGCTCTCCAATCGCCCGCTGGTGGTGCCCGCCGACGAGGTGGTGGAGATCACGGTGGAGGAGCCGCAGCGCACCGAGGTCATGTTGACCGTCGACGGACAGGAATCGCTGCCGCTGCAACCCGGCGACCGGGTCGTGCTCAGACGGTACGAATACTCGGCGCTGATCATCCAGTCGGATCGGCGGAACTTCTATGAGGTGTTGCGGCACAAGCTGCACTGGGCGGGGGAGCCGGGTGCTTGAAGCGCTTCATATTCGCGGCTATGCCCTGATCGATGCGGTCGACCTCACCTTCGGTCGCGGACTGACTGCGATCACGGGTGAAACCGGCTCCGGCAAGTCGATCATCATCGGCGCTCTGGGTGCCGCTCTGGGCGCCCGTGTCACCGCCGACGAGATCCGTTCAGGCTCGGAGGTCTGCGAGGTGACCGCGGTGTTCGATGCACCGCAGTCTGAGGAGATCGACCAGTGGCTGCACTCTCGCTCGATCACCCTCTCCGGCGAGGCGCTCTTCATGCGGCGCGTGGCTCGCCGGCGGGGCCGGGGAAGGGCGTTCGTACAGTCGGTGCCGGTTCCGCTGGCCGACTACACCGAGCTCGGACGGATGCTGCTGGCGATCCACGGACAGCACCAGCATCAGGCGTTGCTGTCGGCGGCCGAGCAGCGCCGGCTCCTGGACCGGTACGCCGACGTGCAGGAACAGGTGGTGGCCATCGCCGCGGACACGCGCCGTCTCACCGAGCTCGAGCAGAACCTGGATCGATTGCGAGGCGATCTGGACCGCGCCGCGCGCGATCGCGAGCTTGTGCAGCATGCGGCTGCCGAGATCGGCCGGGCGGGGCTCCGCGACGGCGAAGAGCAGGAGTTGCTGGATCGGCAGCGCGTGCTTCGCAGCGCTGAGCAGATCGAACGGCTGCTGACCACGGCCAAGGCCGCCACGTCGGAGACGCAGGGGGGCGCCAGCGCGATGCTGCGTGCCGCGCTGCACGCGATCGGCGAGCTTGCCGCCATCGATAGAGGCTTCGAGAAGCTCGCGGAACAGGTGGAGACCGCACTGTACGAAGTGGAGGACATAACCGACGCGCTCAGCAAGGCGGAGAGCGACACGGTGGACCCGCGCGAGCTGCTTGCGGTGGAGGATCGATTGGCAGCCATCCGTGCCGTGACTCGCAAGTACGGTGGGACCGAAGCGGCTGCCTTGGCGCATGTCGACGACTGTCAGCGCCGGCTCGACAGTCTGGCGTCGGCCGGCGAGGACATCGCCGGGCATGCCGAGCGCGCGGCCGCGCTGCAGCGATCGCTGCGAGCTGCCGCCATGGCCCTGAGCGCCGCCCGTACACGCGCTTCCGCCGATCTGGCGCGGTCCGTACAGGAGGAACTGCACCAGCTGGGCATGCCGCAGGCCCGGTTTTCCGTGAGCATTACCCCGCGTCCGGAGGGGCTTGGCGCGACGGGAGCGGACGCCGTGGAGTTTCTGCTCGCGGCGAATCCCGGCGAGGGCCCGGCGCCGCTACGCTCCGTGGCGGCCGGCGGCGAGCTGTCGCGGGTGATGCTGGCGCTCAACGCGGTGCCGGCCCGCGCGGGCGGAACCGCGACCGCGGTGTTCGATGAGATCGATGCCGGCGTCGGCGGACAGATCGGCGTCGCCATCGGCGAGCGCTTGCGGGTCATCGCGGAACGGCAGCAAGTGCTGTGCATCACGCATCTGGCGACCGTGGCGGCGCGGGCAGATACGCACGTCAAGGTGGAGAAGCGGACCTCCGGGGAGCGCAGCTCGGTGATCGCCGGGGTGGTGGACGGTGCGGCGCGGGTGGATGAGCTTGCCCGCATGCTGGCGGGCGACCGCAGCGAGGGTGTTACGCAACAGCACGCGTCGCAGCTGCTGGAAAGCGCGCGACGGCCGTCCGGCTGAGCGCTCAGCGGCTACAGGGTGCTCGGGCTACAGGGTCTGCTCGCCGCCGCCCTCGTCCGATTGTTCGTCGATTTCTTCGGAGGATTCTTCCACCAGCGTGAAGGGGCGGATGCGAGAGCCTGAGTCCGCTGAGAACTCCTCGATCAGCGAGACGGTCTGAAACGGGATCATCAGGTGCGAGGCATCGCCGAAGATGCGTCGGATCTCCTCCTCGGAGGGGTTGATGATGAGTTTCTCATCCTCTTCGAAGACCATTCCCTTGATCGACACGAAGTAGGGATGAGTGAGGTCCAGGCTCTCCGCCACGAGCTGCACCTCCTTGTTCTGCCACCTGAAGTGTACTCGATATAGGGTCACTGGGCTCTCTGCGTCAGGGTCTGCCAAAGGTAAGGGCGCTCCGTCTGCGGTGTCAAATCGGATACGATAGGCCCTGAACCATACAAGCGTTTACTATTGTAGCCTGGCATTCCCCGGTTGTGCGGCTGAGAGCCGATCAGTAGCCATTCGGTAGTTGACACTGGGCGGGGGCTACCTACTACTAGGAAGTTCGTGGGAGAAAGTGGGAAATCGTGGAGGACCCCGTTCGGTAGGGGCCTTCTTCGTGCCCCGAGGATGACGGCGTGATATCAGGCGAGTACCGGTACGCGATGGACGACAAGGGTCGGCTGATGGTGCCGGCCCCGATTCGCAGGTCCATCGCCGGCAACCTGATCGTCCTGACTCGCGGGATCGATCGATGCCTGTGGCTGTTTCCGCCAGAGGAGTGGAAGGAGGTCTCCACCAAGTTGGTGGGGTCTTCCTCATTGTTCCTGGCGCGGGACCGCATGATCCAGCGACGCTTCCTTGCTCCCGCACAGGAGATCGAGATCGATCGGAGCGGGCGCATCGCCATTCCGCCCACTCTGCGTCACTACGCCGGATTGCACAAGGACTGCATCGTGCTTGGCATCAACAGCTATGTGGAGGTGTGGGACGAAGAGACCTACCGGGCCTACGAGCTGGAGACGGATGACCAGTACAAGGAGGCCGCCGAGGAGATCGGCGGCAGCATCACGCTCTGAATGACGACCATGGCGAACCGACTCACGTGCCGGTGCTGCAGGAGGCGGTGGTCGATCGTCTGCGGCCGCCGCGTCCGTCCAGCACGTTCGTCGACGTCACCCTGGGCGAAGCGGGTCACGCCGCAGCGATGCTGGACCGCTATCCGGACATCGTGCTGCTCGGATCCGATGCCGACTCGGCATTGCTGGCGCGCAGCCGCAAGCGGCTCCACGCATATGCCGGGCGGTGCCGGCTGCGACAGGCGTGGTCCGATGAGGCGCTGGCGGAGCTGGCCCCCGGTACGGCGGATCTGATCCTCATGGACTTGGGAATGTGTCGCTTCCACATCGAGCGCAGCGCGCGGGGCTTTTCTTTCCTGCGCGACGAGCCGCTGGACATGCGCTTCGACCCGCGTCACGGCGTATCCGCGGTCGATCTGGTTAATCGCAGCTCGCGTTCCGAATTGTGCGAACTGCTGACCCGCTACGGTGGTGACCGGAACGCCCGTGCGAACGCACAGGCCATCGAGCGCGCGCGCGAGCGGCAACCGATCGAGACCACCTACCAGTTGTCACGCGCTATCCTGGCTCGCACTCCGTGGCGCGGGGGAAGGCATCATCCGGCCACCCAGGTGTTCCAGGCGTTGCGCATAGCCGTCAACGACGAGGTCGGGAGACTGCGGCGCTCGCTCGACGCCGCCGCCAGCGCGTTGCGTGCGGGCGGTCGCCTTGCCGTGATCGCCTTTCACTCGATCGACGACGGCATCGTGAAACGATATCCGGCCGAGAACACTCACGTGGCCGCGCTGACGAAACGGCCCGAGGTGCCGAGCGACGCCGAGGTGCAAACCAACCCGGCGTCGCGCAGCGCTCGGCTGCGCGTGCTGGAGCGAGGCCCGTGACCGTCACCGCCGGACGCCAACGGCTGCTCACGATCTTCGTGGCGCTGATGATTCCGCTGGCGGTGCTGGTGACCACCTGGAGCGGGTTGCACCGGCATCTTCTTGCCCAGGAGCTGCGGGCACTGGAGCACCAGCAGGCCGAGTGGCTGGAGCAGAACAAGCGGTTGCTGATTTCGATCGCGATCTACCGGTCGCCGCAACGCATAGCGGAGCTCGCCGAGCGGGAATTGGGATTGGCACCGATCACCGCGGACCTCGTGACCATCGTCGAGCCGGGGGCGCAGGCCGTCGTCCAGCGGCAGGGGACGACGTGACGATGAACTACACCGTGCACGAGATCGCCGGCATGCTCGGTGCCGGATTCCGCGGCCACGCCGACGCGCGCGTGTGTACCGTGACCAACGATTCGCGTCGTGCGCGATCCGGGTCGCTGTTTGTAGCCCTGCGGGGTCAGCACGCCGACGGCCATGACTTCGTGCACGACGCCTTTCGGCGGGGCGCTACGGCGGCACTGGTGCGCCAGGACCGTCACATCGAGTCCGGCGGGCACGGAACGCTGATCGCGGTCGATGACCCGCTGACCGCCCTATACGACCTGGCACGCGGACACAGCGTCGCCCATGGTGAAGCGGTGCGCATCGCCGTCACCGGCAGCAGCGGCAAGACCACGACGAAGGAAATTCTGGGATCGATCCTTCGCCAGGGCAGCCGCAGCCTGGTGTCGGAAGCGTCGTTCAACGCCGAGATCGGCCTGCCGATGTCGGTGCTGCGCATGACCGGCGACGAGCGCTTTGCGGTGTTCGAGGTCGGCATCTCCTCGGTGGGCGAGATGGAGCGCTACGCGGCGCTGGCGCGGCCGGATCATGCGGTGATAACCAACATCGGTAGCGCGCACGTCGGTCGGCTCGGCAGCTCGCGCGACATAGCGCGTGAAAAGGGCGCGTTGCTGCGATCGGTCGCGCCGGCCGGTCGCGTCTACCTGCGGGAGGGGGAACCGGCGGCCGATCTGCTGCTGGCCGGTGTTCGCGCCAAGGTCGTTCGTTTTGGATCGAATTCGACGATCGGGTATGAGCGAAGCGAGAATCTGGGGCTGGATGGCTGGTCCATCCACTGGGAGGGGCTCCAATTCCGCTTCTCTCTACCCGGTCGCCATAACCTTGACAACGCACTGGCGGCGCTGACCGTGGCGACGGAGCTTGCGTGCGATCCGGCAACCGTCGCCGCGGGCATCGAAGCCGTACGACCGGCGCCCGGCCGCCTCCGCGTGCGTCGTGCGAGGTGCACCGTCATCGACGACGGATACAACGCCAACCCCGAATCGGTCCGGGCGGCTCTGGCCGTGCTGGCCGACGCGGGGTCGGGCGACGCGGGGTCGGGCGACGCGGGGCCGGGCGACGCGGTTCCGCGGCCGGAATCCGGTGATCGGGCCGTTCGTCGGGTGGTGGTGCTTGGGCCGATGCTGGAGCTCGGGCGTTACAGCGCCCGCGCGCATGTCGATCTGCTGCGACCGTTGATCGATGCCGGAGTGGATGTCCTGTGCTGCTTCGGCGCGGCCACGCGTCCGCTCTGCCAAGCGTTCGCCAGGGAGATCGGGTGCTCCGGCTCGGACCGCGCGATCTGGACGGAAACCATGGAAGAGATCGACGACAGGCTGCGCGCCATCGTCCTGGACGGCGATCTGGTGCTGCTGAAGGCCTCACGCGCATTCGGCATCGAACGGTTGCTCCCGGTGTTCGGCGTCGACCCCCAAGATCGCGCAGGCCCCGGCGATGGCTAACGGCGATGCGCCGGCGGGAGCGCGCCGGGTCGATCTGACGCTGATCGTCATCCTGATCACGCTTACCGGCATCGGACTGGGGGTACTCCTCTCGGCGTCGCACTACTACGCGGAGCGCGCGTTCGGCGACTCGCTGTACTTCGTCAGGCGCCAAGCGCTGTTCATCGTCATCGGGACGATCGCGGCAGTGGTGGCCTCACGCGTGAACAGCGAGGTGCTCAAGCGCCTATCGATACCCTTGCTTGCCCTGTCGGCCGTTCTGATGACGCTTACTCTGATTCCGGGCATCAGCACGCCGATTCAGGGGGCGCGACGCTGGCTGCTGGTGGCCGGGATCTCGTCTGAACCGTCGGAGCTGGTCAAGTTTACGCTGGTCCTCTATCTGGCAGCGATGTTGTCGCGCAAGTACGAGGTCAGGACCGACGCGGTGAACACGCTGCTGCCGCCGGTCATCGTGGTGTGCGTCTTCGCGGCGCTGATCTACCTCCAGAACGACTTTTCCACCGTAGCGTTGCTGATGCTGGTAACCGGCATCAGCTTCTTCGTAGCCCGTGTGCAGTTCCGGTACTTCGTCGCCCTGGCGTCGGTGGGTATCCCGCTGGCGGTGATCATGATCTTCACGCGTGTGCATCGCGTCGAGCGGGTGATATCGTTCTTCAACCCGGAGGCGGACCCGACCGGCTCTGGTTACCAGATGCTGGCGGCGCGGCAGGCGCTGACCTCCGGCGGGCTGACGGGGCTTGGTCTGGGACAGGGCGTACGCAAGCTCGGCGAAGTTCCGGAGATCCATTCCGATTTCGTCTTCGCGGTCGTCGGCGAGGAGACCGGGCTGATCGGCGTCGTGATCGTGCTGGCGTTGTTCGTGGCGTTCGCTTCCCGCGGCTATCGGATTGCCGGAATGGCTCAGGATCGTTTCGACGCCTATCTGGCGTGTGGTGTCACCACGTCCGTCACCGTGCAGGCATTCGCCAATATCGCCGTGGTCGCCGGCCTGCTGCCGGCGACCGGGATTCCGTTGCCCCTGTTCTCCTCCGGGGGATCGGCCATGGTGATGACGCTCGCGATGGCCGGCGTCCTGTGCGGCATCAGCCGGCGCACGGTCGGCGCGGCATCCTTCGCGACGGATGCCGGCCGTTCTAGCCGGCTGCGACCCATGGGAGCCCGTGGTGCGTAGGGCCGCACGGGCGGTGCTGCTGATCGGCGCCGTCGTGGTCGTGGGACTCCTGACCCAGATCCTGATCAGCAGCTTCATCGCTCCTCAGCTGCTGATCAAGAGGATCGTCGTCTATGGCGACCTTCCGCTTTCGACCGTGGAGTTGAAACGCATCGCGGGACTCGACGGCACCGATCACGTGTTCGACGTCGATACGCATGCCATCGCCGAACGGATAGCCGCGCATCCGATGGTGCAAACGGCATCCGTCCGAACGCGGATCCCCGGCACGCTGGAGGTCAACGTGGTGCGGCGCCGGCCGCTGGCCATGTCGCTGGCGACGCTTGACGGCCGGAGCGTGGCGGTGGTGTTCGACGCGTCCGGGGTGGTCATCGAGGTTGACCCGGGCACGACGCCGGAGCTGCCGATCGTGTCCGGACTCCGGTTTGTCCGGCCGCGACCGGGAGTCACGCTCCCGGAGGACCTGTTGCCGGCGGTTTCCGCCCTGGCGTCCATCCGGGATCGGGACTCCAGTCTGTACGGCCTGATTTCGGAGGTGGTGGTGACCACCACCGACGCGGGGGCGCTCGACCTGTCGTTCTATCCGAGTATCTATCCGGTGGCGGTGCGGTTGGGTCCGCGCATGGACGTGGAAGCTATCCGGCATGCCTTCGTGGCGCTCGACATGCTCGGCGCCGACGGTATCTCACACCTGCCGTCGGAGATCGATTTCCGCGCCGGTGAGGCCGTCTATGTCGAGCCGGCCGCGTCACGATCGCAGGTGGCCGCGCCGCGGGCGCGGTCGGCGGGCGCCTAAGGCGGTGAGGTAGCGTGGCACGGGACGACCTGATCGTCGGACTGGATATCGGTACCAGCAAGGTGTGCGCGATCATCGCGCAGATCGGGCACGAAGGCCGCCTGGAGATCATCGGCGTCGGCACCACTCCGTCACGTGGGCTGCGCCGCGGCGTGGTCATCAACATCGACGCCACGGTCCGGTCGCTTCTGAACGCTGTCGAGGCCGCCGAGATGATGTCCGGCCGCGAAGTTACCGGAGCCTTCGCCGGCATAGCCGGCGGCCACATCGAGGGGATCAACTCGCGGGGCGTGGTGGCGGTCACCGGGAAGGACCGTGAGATCACGCGTGAGGACGTGGAGCGGGTGATCGATGCTGCCAAGGCGATCGTCATACCGATGGACCGCGAGGTCGTCCACGTCATCCCGCAGGAGTTCACCGTCGATCAGCAGGACGGCGTCCGGGACCCGGTGGGGATGATGGGCGTGCGGCTGGAGGCCGAGGTGCATATCATCACCGGTGCGGTGTCGTCGGCGCAGAACATCATTCGCTGCATCAATCGCGCCGGCTTCAAGGCCGACGACATCGTCCTGGAGCCGCTGGCGGCCGCGGCGGCGGTGCTGAGCAAGGACGAGCAGGAGCTGGGCGTGTTGCTGGTCGATATCGGCGGCGGCACCACCGACATCCTGGTCTACCTGGACGGGGCGCCCTACCACACCGACGTGCTGGCTCTCGGCGGGGACCAGGTCACGAGCGACATCTCCATCATGCTGAAGACGCCCCTGGAGGTTGCCGAGCGTCTGAAGCACGAGGCGGGGAGCTGTCATCCGGACGATCTGGATGACCAGGAGATCGAAGCCCGCATTCCAGGAGTAGGCGGGCGCCCGGCGCGGCCCATCAAGCGGAGCCGCCTCACGGAAATCATCCGCCCGAGGATGACGGAGGTGTTCGGAATGGTGAAGGATCAACTGGACCGTTCCGGGTACTTGAAGCTGCTGAGTGGCGGCGCGGTGCTCACCGGCGGCGGCGCGTTGCTGCCCGGTGCGGCAGAGTTGGCAACCGAGGTGTTGGGACTTCCGGCCCGCATAGGCTATCCGACGCCGCTGGGCGGACTGGTGGAAGAGTACCGCAGTCCGGAGTTCGCGACCGGAGTAGGCCTGGTGATGTACGGCCACGGCAAGCGCCGCCCGGAGCACTTCGACATGAATACCAGTGAGAGCGGATACGACAGCGTTTGGGACCGGATGAAGCGCTGGTTTCGCGAATTTATATGAGCATACGGTCATCGAAGGAGGGGAGCGATGACGATCGAAATACATGATGGGGAGCCCAGAACGCTCACCGAGATCAAAGTTCTCGGGATAGGCGGGGGCGGCAGCAACGCGGTCAACCGCATGATCGCCTCCGGGCTTCGCAATGTGCGATTCGTGGCGGTGAATACCGACCTGCAGGCGCTTGAGCTCAGCCGATCGGAGCTGAAGGTGCCGATCGGGTCACGCCTTACCGCAGGTCTGGGTGCCGGCGGGGATCCCGCAATCGGCGAGAAGGCGGCGTTGGAGGATCAGCAACGACTCGAAGAGGTGCTCCGCGATGCCAACATGGTATTCATCACCGCCGGCATGGGCGGAGGCACCGGCACCGGAGCCGCTCCGGTGATCGCGCGTACGGCGCGAGAAGCCGACATCCTCACCGTCGGTGTGGTGACCAAGCCGTTCGAGTTCGAAGGCAACCGCAAGATGATGCTGGCCGAAGAGGGGATCGAGCGGCTGCGCAAGGACGTGGACACCCTCATCATCATCCCCAATCAACAGCTGTTGCGGGTCGTGGAGAAGAAGACCTCGATGAAGGAAGCCTTCTATCTCGCCGACGACGTGCTGCGCCAGGGGGTGCAGGGCATTTCCGACCTGATTACCGAGCCGGGTGAGATCAACATCGACTTTGCCGACGTGCGCACGGTCATGAAGGAGAAGGGCGATGCGCTCATGGGCGTGGGCGTGGGGACGGGCGAGAACCGAGCCGTGGATGCCGCGACCAACGCCATCAACAATCCCCTGCTGGAACATGCCCGCATCGACGGGGCGCAGGGCATCCTGGTCAACGTGACCGGCGGCGAAGACCTGTGTCTGACCGAGTACGAGGATGTGCTGAAGATCATCACCGCAGCCTCCGACGACGCGCTGGTGATCGCGGGGATGGCGACCAACCCGAACCTCAACGATGAGCTGCGCGTTACGGTGATCGCCACCGGGTTCAATCGGGAGGCCCTGCCGCCCGAGCCGGAACCGACCGACGGCGAGGTCGATGTGTTCTCCTATGACGACTGGATGAGCCTGAACGGGGGACGCGGACACCGCAACGGAGGATTCCATCGGGGGCGCGAAGACGACGATCTGAACGTCCCGGCGGTGCTTCGCGAGCAGCAGCGCGCTGCGCAGACCGAGCCCTGAGTGAGCTCGACGCTGAATTCGGCGTCCACCTGAGCGCGGAACTGGCGCTGGCGGCTACCAGCGTCGCCACGTACCGGCAGGAGTGCCGCACCTTCGAACGCTTCTGCGTCGAGCGCGGCATCTCCGTGCCGGACGCACGCGCGGCCGACATCATCGACTACCTGATCGAGCGGCAGCAGGAAGGGATCGACGCGCGCACCGCCGCAAAATCGGTGAGCGCGCTGCGCGCCCTGTATCGATTCCTGCAGGCCGAGGGCAGGGCTGAGACCAACCCTGCCGCGTTGATCGAGCCGCCGCGTCCGACGCGGCGGCTGCCCACCGTTCTCAGCCCGTCGGACGTGGACCGGATGCTGGCAGCGGTGGACATGGGCACCCCGTCGGGGCTGCGCGATCGGGCGTTGTTCGAGATGATCTATTCGTGCGGGCTGCGGGTCAGCGAGGCCGTGGCGCTGCAGGTGACTTCCCTGCATCAGGAACAGGGGTTTGTCACCGTGTCCGGGAAGGGCGCGCGGCAGCGTCTGGTGCCGCTGATGGGCGCGGCGCTCGATTGGGTACAGCGGTACCTGCGCGACGGACGGCCGGCGCTGGCGCGAGACGCCAGCGAGGCGGCGCTGTTCCTAAACCGCTCCGGCCGTCGGCTGACGCGCGCAGGGATGTGGAAACGGTTCCAGGACGCCGCTGTTCGCGCCGGAGTTGCCGGCAAGCTGCACGCGCTGCGCCACTCGTTCGCGACCCACCTGCTGGGGGGCGGTGCCGATCTGCGTTCGGTGCAGGAGTTGCTCGGCCATGCGGACATCTCCACTACCCAGATCTATACTCACCTGGACGCCGCCGATCTGCGCGAAGCGCATCGGCGTCATCATCCGAGGGGGCCGCACCCCGGAAAGTAAAGCGTCCCGGAATCCCTGCCGTTGTCTAGTCGGAGGAAGCGTACCGTTGCACGTGGAGGGGAAGGCCGTCGGGACCGACGGACACTGCAGCGAGCCGGACCGAGATCTCCTCATCGCGGCGCTGGCAATCGACCGGATCGGCTGCCTGACCGCGACGGAGAAGCTGCGGCTCTTCGACCGCACCGCGGACGTGGAGTCCGTGGCGGGGCTCACCCCGTGCGCGGTGCAGGCGGTATCGTCACGGCGTCTGCGCGCCGTTCCGGAGGAGCCGGGCCGGTTCCTGGCGGACGCGGAGCGGGAGCGCTCGCGCTTGACGCAGCTTGGCGGAGGGTGCATTTTGTATGGTAGCGGCACCTACCCGCCGCTGCTGACGGCGATCTACGATCCGCCGTTTCTCCTGTACTACCGTGGCAATTATCCTGAGCTTCTCTGTACCGCCGAACATCTGTCGGTTGTCGGAACCCGTCGCCCTTCGGGCGCCGGTCGGCGCGCGGCCTTCGAGATGGGATTTCATGCGGCGCGGCGGGGAGCGACCGTAGTGTCGGGGCTGGCGCGCGGCGTCGACGCAGAGGCACATCGTGGCTGCCTGGCCGCCGGGGGCCGCACGGTCGCCGTTCTGGGAACCGGCGTGGACACGATCTACCCGGCGTCGAGCGTGTCGGTTGCGCGGGCGCTGATCGCCTCCGGCGGCCTGCTGCTGTCCGAGTACCGCTTGGGTACGCAGCCGCGCCGGCATCACTTCCCGAGCCGCAACCGGATCATCAGCGGCCTTTCGACGACGCTGGTCGTCATTCAGGCGCCTGCAGGGTCCGGAGCGCTCATCACCGCCGAGCACGCCCTCGATCAGGGCCGCGAGGTGCTGGTGCATGCCGCCGGGTTGGGCGCAGCGGTGTGTTCGGCCGGCAGCGCCGCACTGGCGGCAGATGGCGCTCCGGTCATCAACCCCGCCGCGCGCGCGCGCGCGCGATCGTCGGGCGGCCGGGGCCACGATGCAGCGGTAGGCAGGCGGCTCTCGCAGTCACTGCGTTCCGAGCTGGCAGGCGCCGAACCTTGCTATGGTGGTGCGGATGGTTGACACGTTCATCGCCTATCTGCGCGCGGTGCGCCACAGCTCGCCCGCTACCGTTCGTGCGTATCGGCGTGAAGTGGAGCGTTTCCTGCGGTCGGTCGGCACCGATGATCCGCGCTCGGTCGACACCGCCGCCGTACGTCGCTATATCGCTTCCTTGTTACGCGACGGCCTGGGACCGCGGTCCGTGAATCGGGCCATAAGCGCGGTACGCTCATTCTACCGGTTCCTGCGGCGCTATGACGGCGACACGCCGGATCCGACCGCGGGTCTGCGCGGGCTGCGCGCCGACTCCCGGCTGCCGGTGTTCCTGTTCGAGGATGAGGCGGCGGCCGTGCTGGAGGTGCCGGGAGACGGACTGCTGGCGGCGCGCGATGCGGCGTTGCTGGAGCTCCTCTACGCGACCGGTTGTCGGGTTGCCGAGGTGGCGGCGCTCCAGCTCGACGACGTCCAGCTCGATGCTCGTACCGCCCGCGTCACCGGAAAGGGCGGCAAGCAGCGCATGGTCTATCTGACCCCGTCGTCGGTCGACTCGCTGCAGGCATACCTGCGGCACCGATTCACGGCGCATCCGGAGTCCCGCTCGGAGCCCGCGGTCTTTCTCAACCGGCGCGGCGGCGCCCTGAGCGACCGCGGCATGCGCCTGGCGGTAAGCCGCTACCGTCACCAGGTCGGCAAGCCGATGTCCCCGCACACGTTCCGGCACAGTTTCGCCACGCACCTGCTCAACGGCGGGGCCGACATCCGGACGGTGCAGGAGTTGCTCGGCCATGCGAGCCTGTCCACCACCCAAGTGTACCTTCATACCAGTGTGGACCGCCTCCGCGATGTCTACGCGGTCGCCCACCCGCATGCCGGCCGGCGCCCATCGGAAGCGGCGCCGTGAAGCAGCATGCCACCACGGTGATCGCGGTCCGTCGCGACGGCACGCTGGCGATGGCGGCCGACGGTCAGGTCTCTCTGGAGGCGATCGTGGTGAAGAGCACCGCCCGCAAAGTGCGCACGCTGATGGGCGGCAAGATCGCGGTCGGATTCGCGGGCGGCACGGCGGACGCCTTCACACTGTTCGAACGGTTCGAGGCGAAGGTGAAGGAGTACGGCGGTGACCTGACGCGTGCGTCGGTGGAACTGGCAAAGGAATGGCGTTCCGATCGGGTCCTGCGTCGACTGGAAGCGCTGCTGGTGGCCGGGGATGCGCACACCACGTTTCTGATCACCGGCAACGGCGACGTCCTGGAGCCGGACCATCCGGTCGTCGGGATCGGTTCGGGAGGAGCGTACGCCGCCGCCGCGGCACGGGCGTACTTGGAAGCTTCGGACTTTCCGGCTCGCGAGATCGCGCGGCGGGCGATGGTGATAGCGGCGGACATCTGCGTGTATACCAACGATCGGATCGTGATCGAGGAGGTTTCGCTTCAAGGTGAGAGTTGACCTGGATGGGCTGACGCCGGCGCAGATCGTCGAGCAGCTCGATCGTCATATCGTCGGACAGGGCAAGGCCAAGCGGGCGGTCGCCATCGCGCTGCGCAATCGGATGCGGCGGCGCAGGTTGCCGGGCGAACTGCGCGATGAGATCTCGCCCAAGAACATCGTGATGATCGGGCCGACCGGCGTCGGCAAGACGGAGATCGCGCGCCGGCTTGCCAAGCTGTGCAGTGCGCCGTTCCTGAAGGTGGAAGCGACCAAGTACACCGAGGTGGGCTACGTGGGCCGCGACGTGGAGTCCATGATCCGCGATCTGACATCCGTCGCGGTCGCCATGGTCAAGGCGGAGCAGCAGGCCGGCGTCCAGGAAGAGGCGGAGCGCCGCGTCGAAGATCACCTGCTGGAGTTGCTGCTGCCAAGCAACTCGGGCGGTGCACCGCCGCGCGACCCATCGGCCGCGGAGGCCGTCGGCAACAGCACGGCGGACAAGCTTCGCGAAAAGCTGCGCGCCGGAGAGCTGGAAGACCGGCCGGTGGAGGTGACCCTCAGCGCACAGCAGATGCCGAACGTTTCCATCATGTCCGGGCAGGGAGTAGAGGAGATGGATCTCAACTTCAATCTCCCGAACCTCCTGGGCGGCAAGAGCACGAAGAAGAAAAAGGCGTCGATCAAGCGGGCGCGGCAGTTGCTGATGAACGAGGAGATCGACCGCCTGGTCGACATGGACCGGGTGTCGGAGATGGCCATCGAGCGCGTACAGGAGATGGGAATCATCTTCCTGGACGAACTGGACAAGATCGCCTCGCGCGGGGGACGCAACGGGGTGGACGTCTCCCGTGAAGGCGTACAGCGCGACATCCTGCCGATCATCGAAGGGGGCAAGGTCACCACCCGTCACGGCGTCGTCGACACCACGCATATCCTGTTCATCGCCGCCGGCGCGTTCCACATGTCCAAACCGTCGGATCTGATCCCCGAACTGCAGGGGCGCTTCCCGATTCGCGTCGAGTTGCAGCAACTGTCCCGAGAGGACTTCGAGCGGATCCTCACGCAACCGGAGAACGCCTTGATCAAGCAGTACACCGCGCTGCTCGGGACCGAGGGAGTGGAGCTCGATTTCACCCCGGATGCGATCACGCGCATTTCCGAAGTCGCGAGCGAGGTGAACTCGAACACCGAGAATATCGGCGCGCGTCGGCTGCACACGATACTGGAGCACATCCTCGAAGAGGTCTCCTTCCACGCGTCCGACGCCAAGGGACAGCAGATCACGGTAACCGCCCAGTACGTCGACGAACGGCTCGCCGGCATCATCGAAGATCGGGACCTGACGCGATTCATCCTGTAGCGTAGTCTCAGGAGTCATGCGGACTGCCGCGCCGACGGCAGGTCCAGCATTCGCGCGTCTATCGACTCGGGGTCGGGGATCTACGTCGCCTGACGATCGTACCGCCCAGCGCGTGCGCGCCGCTCACGGGCGTCGCCGACGTACTTGCGGACGGTGGTGCGGCTCACCCCAGATCACGGGCGATCTGTGAGATCGAAAGCCCCTCGTGTTGCCATATGTGTCTGATAATGTATACACGATCCATCCCCATCACGGGCGATCTGTGAGATCGAAAGCCCTTCGTGTTGCCATATGTGTCTGATAACGTATACATTACCCATCCCCAGCATCGTTCTCGCCGGGGTAGTTCGATGTTCAGCAAGGTTGCCGGTTTCGGCGTTCCCACCCCGGCGGTGCGGAGGTGGCCGCGGTTGCGTGCGCTGATGTATACATGCTAGCATGGTGCAAGCTCGATGGCTTGGGAGACCGATGACGACGGACGGGGGAGCCGCGGCGTCGATCCGCAGGAGGCGGCATGCTCGTGACCAGGGCGAATCCGCGTTGGCAGAAGATGCCGGAGAACGACCTGTGGAACGAGTACCGCAGGCAGCGGGATCCGTCCATCCGCGAGTACTTCGTGCATCAGTACGCGCCGCTGGTGAAGTACGTGGCGGGCCGTGTGGCGATCGGCATGCCCAGCGCCGTCGACTTCGACGACCTGGTGCAGTGCGGGATGTTCGGGTTGTTCGACGCCATCAGCAAGTTCGATCCCACCAAGCACGTGAAATTCAAGACATACGCGGTCACTCGCATCAGGGGCGCGATCTTCGACGAGTTGCGCGCGATCGACTGGGTGCCGCGCTCGGTCCGGCAGAAGGCGCGCGAGGTGGAGGACGCGGTCCGCGAGCTGGAAGCAAGCCTGGGGCGCGCTGCGACCGATGAGGAGATCGCCGTCAGCATGGGTGTCAGCGTGGAGGAATTCCAGCGGATTCTGGTACGGATCGCCGGCACTGCGGTCGTATCGGTGAACGACGTGTGGCACAGCGGCGAGGACGAGGATCGCGTCTCCATCGAGGACAACATCGAATCGCCGAGCGAATCGGGTCCCGCGACCATCGCCGAGAGGGAAGAGATGAGGCGGGTGATCGTCGAGGCGATCAACGAGCTGCCGGAGAACGAGCAGCAGGTTCTCGCCCTCTACTACTATGAGGAGTTGACCCTCAAGGAGATCGGGCAGGTGCTCGAGGTGACCGAGTCACGCGTGTCACAGTTGCACACCAAAGCCCGTCTGCGGCTGCGTACGAAGCTCACCAACGTCAAACGCGGCATCTGAGAGTGCGTACAGGGTCGGGCTGTGATCCGGGACACCGCTGTCAGCGCAGGGTGATCCGCACCTCCAGGCCATCGGTAATCGGCGTGCCCGGCGGCGGACTCTGTGCGTGCACGAAGCCGTTGCCGATCAGGAGCACGCGCAACCGGCTGTCGCTCAGCAGCGGCAACAGGCTGCGCTTGGGCATGCCTCGATAGTCGCCGATCGCGGTCGCGCCCGGCGAGATGGGCGGCGCCTGCTCCGTGATGGCGCCCGCGTATTGCACGCGCCGCGTGTCGGCGTTCGACAACGACAGGTACGGCACCAGGAACGTCGCCGCCTCCGCGAACAGGGGAGCTGCAATCAGGCCGCCGTAGCGCGTGGGTCCGCGCGGATTGTTGATCACGACGTAGAAGATCACCTGCGGGTCATCGGTCGGCGCGATAGCCAGGAACGACGCGATCACCGCATCCTCGGAGTAAGTGCCGGTGCTCTCGTCCAGAAGCTCCGCGGTGCCGGTCTTTCCGGATACGCGCAGACCGGGAACGCGTGCCAGCACGGCCGTCCCGCCGGGCTCGGTCGCCCGTTCCATCATCGCCAGCACGGTGCGGGCGATCTCGGGCTTCACGACTTGCCGAAGCGGTTCGGGCGGAAAGTCCTTGATGGTGGTGCCGTCGGCGGCGACCACCCGACGGACGATCCTTGGCCGCATCATCATCCCGTCGTTGGCGATCACGCTGGCCGCTCGCACCATCTGCACCGCCGACACCGCCACTTCCTGGCCTATCGCCACGGTCGGCTTGGAGCGCAGCGACCAGCGGTCGACGTCATGGAAGATGCCGGCGGTCTCTCCGGAGAACGGCAGGTCGACCCGAGCGCCGAACCCGAAGGCGCTGAGCGCGGCATGAAACCCCTCGTCGTCGATTCGATCGGAGGCGTAGGCGGCGCCGGCGTTGCACGAATACTTGATGATGTCCGCGGTGGTGATCGTGCCGTGGGCACGGAGGTCGGTGATGCGGATGGTCTCGCCGCGCGGCGTGCGGCGGGTATAGTGGCCGTGACAGGAGAAGGTGTCGTCCGGTGTCACGGCTCCGTGCTCGAGCAGCGACGCGATGGAGAACACCTTGAACACCGACCCGGGCTCGTAGGCGACCGCGACGGGCCGGTTGGTGCGGGTCTCCTCAGCGGTCTTACCGAAGGAGTTGGGGTCGTAGCGCGGTGACGTGGCGTAGGCCAGCAGTTCGCCCGTGTTCGGCTCCATGACCAGGATCGTCACCCAGTCGGCGCGATGCGCGGTGCGCGCGCGCACCGCGATCTGCTCGATCGCGTACTGAACGTTCAGGTCGATGGTCAGCACCACCTGATGACCGCGCACGACCTGCTGTCCCCGCCGGACGACCGCCGGAGACAGGACGTGGTTGAAGGTGTTCTCGATCCCCGCCAGTCCGACATCGTCGACCCCGACGAAGCCGAGCACATGGCTGGCCAGCTCCTGCTCCGGATAGGCGCGCCCGAACTCGGGTTTCAGCGACACGCCCCGCAGCTCTCCGGCTTGCAGGTAGGCCCGCAACTCCGCCGATTGCGTCGGGCTGATCTGGCGCTTGACAAAGGCGACGCGGGTTTCGCTCCGCAGCCGGTCTTCCAAAAGGGAACGATCGAGCCCCAGCACGTCGCTGAGCACTGCGGCGGTCCCCGCGGGGTCGGTCACGTCCGCCGGCCACACCTCCACCGAATCGAGACGCGTGGTGATCGCCAGCAGGCGCCCGTTACGATCCAGGATCGGGCCGCGCTCGACGTCGGCGGGGTGCACTGCGGAGCGCGGATCGGGCATCGGATGCACGATCATCAGCCAGACGAACCGTGCCGCGATCGCCACGGCGAAGACGCCCAGGCCGATGATCACTGTCCACATGCGGTAGCGTTCGCGCGCTTCCAACATCGGTGCAGTCGAGTCCCAAGCAAGTGTAATAGGTGCCTCCGGATGTGTCGATACAGATGACGTGGTACGTGCATTGCACCGACAGAAAATCGCCGCGCGCGGACCGGTCCGCGCCGCGTTCGTGCGCGAGCTCAGGAGTCAGAACGCCCCTAAACCCCGTCCGCGCCCAGCCCGGATCGACGGACCCATCGTGTTCAGCCCGGGCAGAGCCGCGCAGTTGGCGATCGTTCCGACCGAGACAGCGGATGCCGGCGGCCGGGAGCGCGGCG
Organism: Spirochaetia bacterium; assembly: GCA_965262795.1. GTDB lineage: Bacteria > Spirochaetota > Spirochaetia > SZUA-6 > Bin103 > CATQHW01. Next base: position 5,898,455 of record OZ253561.1, read on the forward strand.
TTCCTCTGTTTGCTCGGTGGTGGAGCCGGCTCCGCGGCCGGCTCCACGGTCGACTGCGCCCCGCCGTGATCGCCGCGCTGGCCACGGGCGCGGCGGTCGTGCCCGCCAGCCTGGTGATCGCCGCGGCGTGGCCGCAGGAACAGCTGACGCTGTCCGGTCCTGGGGACGCCGACACCCTCCTCTACCAGGACATGGTGACACCTGCTCCGCGCCCGCAGGGGGTGGAGGCGAGATCATCTGTTCCGTCCCTGTCATTGCGATCGTACCGGGTGCAGGCCGACGACTCGCTGTCGGAGATCGCGCACACCTTCCACATCGACCTCGATACCCTGATCAGCTTCAACGGCATCCGCGACGTAAGCGAGTTGCGGGAAGGCGTGGAGCTGTCCATACCGAGCGCGTCGGGCTTGGCCTACGTGGTGCGTTCGGGCGATACGCTGACCGACATCGCCGCCCGGCACGGAGTGCTGCTGACCGAGTTGCTGGATTGGAACGACCTGCGATCGTCTGCGATCGACGTCGGTCAGAAACTGTTCATACCCGGCGTTCCGCTTCCGGATCACGAGCGAAACGCCGTGCTCGGTCGCCTGTTCCTCAAGCCGGCGCCCGGGACGATCACCGCTCCGTACGGGTATCATCCTGACCCGGTGACCGGCATCCGCCGCTTCCACGACGGCATCGACATCGAGTACGAAGCCGGCACACCCGTCATCGCCTCCATGGCCGGCCGAGTCGGCCGCCTGGGGGTCAACGGCAACTACGGGCGTTATCTGGTCCTGGTACATGCCGACGGCTACCAGACGCTCTACGCGCATCTGTCACGCGCGCACGTGTCGGCCGGCAGCCTGGTCGCCCAAGGCCAGGTCATCGCTACGACGGGGTCCGCCGGCTACAGCGACTACAGCCACCTGCACTTTTCGATCTTCAAAGCCGGCGAGCCTGTTGACCCGAGCCGCTATCTGCACTAGCATCTCATGCGCTCGTGGAGGGGCGTGTAGATCGAATCCTGCCGATAGGGATCATGATCCTGTCGGTCATCCTGATTGCCGCGCAGTCGGGCGGATTGTACCTGACGAAGGTCGCCACCCTTGAGCGCGCGTACTACCTGCATCTGCCGGATCGATGGTTCGAGGTCCTGCACCAACCGCGTGTCGTGCCGGCTGCCGTCCTTCCGTCCGGCGGCGCGGCGTCGGCCGCGTGGCCGCTGCCCATCGCCACGATGCGCTACGTGGCGCAGCCGGGCGACAATCTGTCGAGAATCAAGGAGCGGTTCGGACTCACGCTCGACACGCTGTCCAGCCTCAATCGCGACGCCGGCTCGGGTGTCCACAACGTCGACGTTGGCGAGGTGGTTGCCATCCCGAATCAAGACGGGCTCTTTCGGGAGGTGGAAAGCCGGGATCACCTGGAGACCGTGGCCGCCAGCTACGGCCTGGCGGGCAGCGACGTGCTGGCCGCCAATCCCGGAGTCGACGCCCAGTCGGTCAGCGGTTCGCTGTTCTTTCCCGGCGCTCAGCACTCCGGCTTTGAGCGCCTGCTGGCGATGGGGCTGGGGTTTGACCGGCCGCTACGCGGCGGCTGGGTGAGTTCCCCGTTCGGGATGCGCGTCCATCCCTTCAGCGGCAAGTGGCGCATGCATCGCGGCACCGACATCGCCGCGCCGCACGGCACGCGGGTGCTAGCGGCCGCGGACGGCCGCGTCGAGCGGGTGGCGAGCGACAGCGTCCTGGGAAACTACGTCGTGATCGACCATCAGGCGCAGTCGTACCACTCGCTCTATGCGCATCTGTCGTCCGTGCACGTCAAGGCCGGTCAGTCGGTGAACGGCGGGAATACGATCGGCCGCGTGGGGTCGACCGGCATGTCCACCGGCCCCCATCTCCACTTCGAGTTGTGGAGCCGGCGGCAGCCGATCAATCCGGCCTCGGAGGTGCCCGGCCTGTAACGGGCCAGCCCATAGGCTCGCAACCTTCGCGGCCGATCAGTCGGGGAGAACCTCCTGGCCCAGGGCCCAAAGATCGATGCGGGTCAGGCTGACGGATCCCTTCGCAAGCACGTCGATGTCGGCGCCGCGGTCCGGGCTGCGGATCGCCGCAGCCCCCGCGTGTCGAAGCACGTCGCCATGCCGCTCGAAACAGGAGCCGTAGCGCGCGCGCTCCAGCGCACAGGGCACCAGCCGCCAATCCGGCGCCAGCCGCGACGGGATGTTCACACTCCAGGTGAGCGGGTAGCCGGGCTCACGTTCCCCCGGGCGATCGGCCCGAGGCAGCAGATCGGCGAGTAGTGCGGGCAGCAAGCGGTCGAGCTGCGCGAGGGCGTCTCCCAGCTCCGTTCCCGGCTCGGCCGGCGCGCGCGCCGCCCAACTGGCGAATCCCGCCGGGGTCAGTTGCTGCGAGAGGGCGATCGCCGGGACCAGCGCGATGTTGGCCTCAAGGCAGGCGCCGATGGTGCCGGAACCGGCCGCGTAGGAGACACCGGTATTTTCACCGGCGTTCACGCCGGACAGCACCAGATCGGGTGGCCGGGGACCGAGCAGGTAGCAACCGGCGTTGACGCAGTCGGCCGGCGTGCCGCCCAGGGTGAAGCCGCTCACGGCGTTGCCGTCGCGATCCGGGTGGTCGCGGCGCGCCAGCGGCAGGTCGGCGTAGCGGGTCATCGCCTTCGCGGTCCAGCTCCGCTCGCTGGCGGGCAGGACCACCGTCACCGTCCCCAGCGACGCCGCGGCCCTGATCAGCGGGGCCACGAACGGAGAATCCGGGCCGTCGTCGTTGGTTACCAGGATCTGCATGAGGTCGTGATGCGCGCGCGGCTCGTCAGCCACCGTGGCAGAACTTGAACTTCTTGCCGCTTCCGCAGTAGCACGGATCGTTGCGTCCGAGCTTCCGTTCGGCCGGCGGCGGCGACGAACCCGGCAGCGCCGGCCCGGCTCCGGCCGGTGATGCCACGGCCACTGCCGCGCCGACCGGCGTCGCCCCCCTGCCGGGACCTGCAGGGCGGCTGGGCACCCGGCGGGCGGGCATCGTCGCGGCGGCCGAGGCATCGCCCTGCTGCAGCATCGCCGCGAACTGGCCCATCTCGCGGTGAATGGTCGCCATGCCCTGCGGCTGCAATCTGCGCGATGTCGGGCCCGGGCCGGACGTGCCGTCGCCCGCTCTGATTGTCACGCGGAAGATCTTCTCCGCGATCGCGCTGCGGATGCCGGAGAGCATCTCGTCGAAAATCTGGAAGCCTTCCAGCTTGTACTCCAACAGGGGATTCTTCTGACTGTAGGTGCGCAGGTACACCGCCTCGCGCAGCGCGTCCAGATTGTCCAGATGATCCTGCCAGCGCGCGTCGATCAGCCGCAGGTACTCGTAGCGGATGAACAGATTGAAGTTGGGCGTCCCGACCAGTTCCGCCTTTTCGGTCAGATGGTGGCTCATGGCGTTCACCACCACATCGCGCAGTGCCCCGCCGCGCAGATCCGCCAACCCCGATCCCCCGTCCGGCATGAGGAATCCGAACCGTGAGCGCAGCGCCGAGAGCGTCCCGGTTACGGAGAATTCGGCGGCACCGGTCAGGTCCTCGACGGCCTCCGTGGCGGTCTCCAACACCCGCCCGAGCAGATCTGGATCCGCCATGATCTCGTCGCGCTTGCCGTAGATGTACTTGCGCTGCTCGTTGAGCACGTTGTCGAAGTCCAGCAGGTGCTTGCGCAGCTCGAAGTTGCGCTCCTCGACCCGCTTCTGCGCGCGAGCGATCGACTTGTTCAGCCACGGATGGGCCAGCGGTTCGCCGTCCTTCATGCCCACCTTTGACATCATGCTGCGCAGGTTGTCCCCGAACAGCCGCATCAGGTCGTCGTCGAGCGAGATGTAGAAGCGGGATGATCCGGGATCGCCCTGGCGGCCCGAGCGGCCGCGGAACTGGTTGTCGATGCGGCGCGACTCGTGGCGCTCGGTGCCGAGCACGTGCAGCCCGCCGGCGCCGCGCACCGTGTCGTAGCGGGGCCGCCAGTCCTTGAGCTCGCGCTCGTAGATGGACGTGAACCGCTCTTCGGCGTCGTGGCCGTTGCCGCCGTCGGCGGCATGCCGCCGACGGGCCGAATACTCGGGGTTGCCGCCCAGCTTGATGTCGGTGCCGCGGCCGGCCATGTTGGTGGCGATCGTTATCGCACCCTCGGCCCCTGCCTGCGCGATGATCAGCGCCTCGCGCGCGTGCGCCTTGGCGTTGAGCACCTCATGGGCGACCCCCCGGCTGTGGAGCAGCCTGGAAAGCTGCTCGGACTTGTCGATGGAGACGGTGCCGACCAGCACGGGCTGTCCCGCCTTCTGGCAGGCGGCCAGCTCGTCGCAGATCGCCGCCAGCTTGTCCTGCTCGTTGAGAAAGATCACGTCGTCATGGTCGGCCCGCACCAGTGGGCGATTGGTGGGTATGACCACCACGTCCAGGCCGTAGATGTTGCTGAACTCGGTCGCCTCCGTGTCGGCGGTGCCGGTCATGCCGGACAGCTTGTCGTAGAGCTTGAAGTAGTTCTGAAACGAGATGGAGGCGAGCGTCCGGTTGCGCTTGAGGATCGGGATGCGCTCCCTCGCCTCGATCGCTTGGTGCAGCCCGTCCGAGTAGCGTCGGCCGTGCAGGATACGCCCGGTGAACTCGTCCACGATCTGCACGGTTCCGTCTTCGACCACGTAGTCGACGTCGCGCCGGAACAACCGATGGGCGCGCAGCGCCTGCGTCAGATAGTGGATGTACTCGAAGTTCTCATCGTCGACCAGTGAGCCGCGGATCAGGCCCTTGCCGCGCAGCAGCCGTTCGGCTGCGATGAGTCCTTCATCGGTGAACGAGACGCGCTTGCCCTTCTCATCGATCTTGTAGTCGCCGCTCGGTTCCTCCGGATAGTCGTCGGTCTCCGGGTCCTTCGCGCACTCGCGCAGCGCGTCCACCAGCCGATCCATCTGCGCGAACCGTTCGGTATCATCTTCGGCGGCCCCGGAGATGATCAGTGGGGTGCGCGCCTCGTCGATCAGGATCGAGTCGATCTCGTCCACGATGCAGTACCGGTGCCCGCGCTGCACGCGTGCGTCGGCATCCCAACGCATGTTGTCGCGCAGGTAGTCGAACCCCAGCTCGTTGTTGGTGCCGTAGGTGATGTCGCATGCGTAGGCTTCCATGCGTTCGCGCATTTCCATGCGCGACAGGACCACGCCCACGCTCAGGCCCAGGTAACGGTGCACGCGGCCCATCCATTCGGCGTCGCGTTCGGCCAGGTAGTCGTTGACGGTGACGACGTGCACGCCGTCGCCCGAGAGGGCGTTGAGGTAGGCGGCCGGCACGCTGGCCAGCGTCTTCCCCTCACCGGTCTTCATCTCGACGATCGCGCCGTGGTCCAGGATGATCCCGCCCATGAGCTGCACATCGAAGATGCGCTCGCCGAGCTGCCGACGCGCTGCCTCGCGTGTCAGCGCAAACGCCTCCGGCAGGATCCGGGCGCGCGGCTCACCGGACTCGAGGCGCATTCGCAGCTTGTCGGTCCACACCGGAAAGTCGGCTTCCGAGAGAGCGACCATCCGCGACTCGAGCTCGTTGATCCGGTTCACCAACGGAACCAGAGCCTTGAGGTCGCGGTTGGACTTTGAGCCGAGTACGCGGGACAGGAAACCCCGCATGATGCGAGTGTATCGACGGTTGGAAACGACGGTCAAGGACTCCTTGAGAGGTTGGGGATTGCGGCGCGGGCGACGCCTGAGGCCTCGCCCGTGCCGGCGCACGCAGCGCGGCCTCAGGCTGCTCGCGGCTGCCTTGGCGGTGGTGGTGGCGGGATGCGCCGCGGACCGCGCGGCTGAAGTGACGTATCAGGAGCTGTTCAGGCTGTCGGTCGGACCGCTGGAAGACCAAGTGCAGATCGGCCCCGGTTACGAGCAGGCCGGCATTCGCTTTTCGCTGACCGGTGGTCAGTTCCATGTGGCCAACGCCCCGGTGCGCAAGGTGATGCGCTTCTCTTCGCGCGGGGACCTGCTGCTGCTCCTCTACGACCCGCGGTTGAATCCGAAGCCCGTCGGCTTGGCGGAGGCGGGACCGGACACCGTATCCACGCGCCTTGCGCGCAGGCGCGCGCTGGGCGTCCTGGGACGGGTGGCGGCCGACTCACACGGGACGATGTACGTGCAGGAACGGCTTGCGCCCGACGGCTGGCAGACGGAGGACGAGGTGACGCGCAGCCACGTCGTGCGCCGATTCGAGCGCGCCGGCGCCGACCGGGGGTACCTGGGCAGGGAGGGGGTGAGCGGTACGCCGTTCGGGTTCGTGCATCGCCTGGTGGTCACCGCGCGGGACGAGCTGTTCGTGGTCACCCGCGACACCGTTGCCTGGCAGGTGTACTGGTTCGATGCGGAGGGGCTGCTGAGGTTCCGGCGCCGGCTTGAGGTCGCCGATTTCACCGACGGCCCGGAAGCGGTGGAGATCGCCTCCGTGATCGCCGATCCTCGGGGTCCGCCGCATCTCCTGGTCGAGGCGGTGATGCAGCCCGACGGGGGCTCCGACATCTGGCGGGTGAGCGGCGACGGGCCCCCGAGCCGGGCGTTCGCGGCGCCGCGCTCGCGCTCCGCGCCGTTCCGCCTGATCGGCAGCGCTGACAGTCGACTGTTCTTCGTCTCATACGCTGTCGTCGACGACGGATCGAATCGCGCTCCGCTTACCATCACCGACCTGGACGGCCGGCCTCTGGCGCAGGTCGAGCTATCCCTGCAAGATCCGGCTTTGCAGTTCTCGGAGTTGCAGGTCGCGGTGGATGGCGTACTGTACGGTGCCCGGCTCGGGCCGGAACACGTGGATTTCTTCTGGTGGAGAACCGACCTCCTGATGCAACGGCGCTGACCGGCGCGGACGTAGGCGAGTTGCGCCTGGTTGATTCCTTCCAGATGGGGGAGATCGACCGCGCGGCCGAGGAGCGCTTCGGCATTCCGTCGCCGATCCTGATGGAGAACGCCGGCCTCAAGGCGCTCGGCGCGATGCAACAGCGGATCTGGCACCGGCCGGTTCCGAAGGAGCCGATCACCGTCGTGTCGGGTCGAGGTAACAACGGCGGCGACGCGTTGGTGATCGCTCGCCAGTTGCACGCCATCGGTGCGCAGAACCTGACGGTGCTTCTGAGCCACGGGGAACCTGCGCACGGAAGCCAGTGCGCGGCCAATCTGGCCATCTGCCGGGCGCTCGGCATCCCCGTGGTGGACGGACCCGACGGCGCGTTCGAGTGCGGATGGGTGATCGACGGCATGGCCGGCACCGGCCAGCGCGGAGCGCTGCACGGGCCCGCGGCGGCGCTGGCGGAGCGCATCAACCGAAGCCGGGCGCGGGTCATCGCCCTCGATGCGCCGAGCGGCGTGGGAGATCGTTTCGCGGCCGGCATGCCGTCGGTCCGCGCCGACTGGACGCTGGCGCTGGAGTTGCCGAAGCGGGCGCTCTACCTGCCCGCCGCGCGTCCCGCCTGCGGCAGCATCATCATCGTCCCGATCGGCTTTCCCGCGGCGCTCACCGGCATCGCCGGCGCCACCGCGCGGCTGCTCGGCCCCGCGGCGCTGCCATCGTTGCTCCCGGCCGTGCGACCCGACGCGCACAAGGGGATGCGCGGGCACGTAGCGGTCCTGGCCGGCTCGGTCGGCACGGCGGGCGCCGCCCGTCTGGCCGCGACCGCCGCCGGGTGCAGCCGCGCGGGTCTGGTGACGCTGCACGCCGATGCCGACACCCACCCGATCCAGGCGGCGGCGCTCACTTCGGTGATGGTCGCTCCGTGGTCGGAGGCCGTGGATCCAGGCGAGCTCACCCGGCGATTCGACAGCCTGGTGGTGGGGCCGGGATGGGGGACCGGGCCGGCTCGCGCGGAGTGGTTGGAACGGCTGCTGGTGCTGCCGGCCTGCGGGGTGCTGGATGCCGATGCGATCACGTTGCTCGGCCGAGCTCGCGGCCGCGCGCAGCGGCTCGCCGGCCGGTGGGTGCTGACACCTCATCCAGGTGAGCTGGCGCGGCTGCTCGATGCCACCGTCGCCGACGTGCTGGCCGATCCCGCCGTCGCGGCGGGCGAGGTGGCCGCACGTTTCGGTGCGGTCGTCGTACTGAAGGGTCACGTGACCTGTGTCGCCGCACCTGACGGATCCGATGAAGCGAACGATGTCACCGCGCCGCGGCTGACCGTCGTGGACGGCATGCAGCCGTGGCTGGCGACCGGTGGCGCGGGCGATGTCCTGGCTGGAGTGATCGGCGCTCTGTTGGCCGGCCGCAGGCTTGGCCCCTACCAGGCGGCGTGTGCCGGGGTGTTGATCCACGCCGTGGCGGCTCGCCGCCGGTACCGCGAACGAGGCTGGTTCCTGGCTGAGGAGCTCCCCGCGGCGGTGTCGCGGGTGGTAGCCGATCCTGTCGATCCCGAATAGCTCACGCCGTTCCGCACGGTAGACGCTGCGTCTTGTTGTTGACCTGTCGGGAGGGTGGCGCTTACCCTGTCGGTGTGCATATGTACCTGTTGTCGGTGTTGAGCACCATCGCTGCCGGTGCGACCTTGGCGGCGGATCACTTGGTGGACCGAGTGCCCGTTCTGGAGCCGTTGCGGCGCTTCGCGGCGAGCAACCGAGCCAAGGGTACGCTGGGCGCCATCGCCGTGGTGGTGGGAATCGTGAAGCTCTTCGCGCGCGCGCCCGGTCAGGTGATCATCGTCGGCGATTTCCTGCCGGCGATCACCGGAATGCTGCTGGGAGCGATGCTCTTGATCGACCGCTGCCGCGAACGGCAGGTGCCGGGCGCCGGCGCCGATCAGGTCGCGGCCGGAGACGGAGCGGACGAAGGTGACGGCACTGCGGGATCGTCCGACACCCGCGCTACCGGAATTGCCAAGATCGATGACGCGCTGAAGCCGTATCGGACTCCTTTGGGTTTGGCCGGCATCGCTGTCGGCGTCATCCACTTCCTGCTCGCAGGCGTTCTGTTCCTGTAAGCGGCTGTTCCTATAAGCGGCTGTTCCTGTAAGCGGAAACGTATCCAGACAACAGCCTATCGCTGATAGGTAATCTCGGCTGCGCCCGCCGAGGCTTCGGTGATTATCCGTCAGTCTTCGTCCGACTGCTTGGCACGGGCGATCACGTCCTCGGCCACCTTGCCGGAGATCGGCGCGTAGTGGCTGAAAGTCATCTCGAACGACGCGGTGCCGGAGGTCATCGACTTGAGGTCGATGGAGTAGCGCAGCATCTCCGCCTGCGGTACCTGTGCGCGTGTCTCCTGCAGCGACCCTATCGGCTCCTGCCCCAACACGCGACCCCGCCGTGAGCTCAGATCGGAAAGAATGTCACCCAGGTACTGATCGTCGCTCAGCACGACCAGGTCGACGACCGGCTCCAGCAGCACCGTCTTGGCCTGTGCCAGCGCCGCCTTGGTCGCCTCCCGCGCCGCCAGCTTGAAGGCCAGCTCGGAGGAGTCGACCGAGTGCTCCCTTCCGTCCACTACCTTCGCTTCCACGGCGACCACCGGATAGCCGCCGAGCACGCCCGACTCCAGCGCCTCCAGGACGCCTTTTTCCACCCCCGGGATGTAGCCGCGGGAGATGGAGCCGCCCACGGTGCCGTTCTCGAAACGGAACTTCTCACCTCGCGGCAGGGGCTTGATCTGGAGCGAGACCTTGGCGTATTGGCCGTGTCCGCCGGTCTGCTTCTTGTGCTGATAGTCGGCGGCGGCCGGCCTGGTGATCGTCTCGCGGTACGCGACGCGGGGCAGTTCGGTCTCCACCTCGATCTTGTGGCTGTCGCGGATCCGGCCCAGGACCACAGCCAGGTGCAACTCCCCGATCGCCGCGACCACGGTCTCCCGGGTCTCGCCGTCGTATCGGACGCGGAAGGTCGGATCGGCGTCCGCGGTCCTGCCGATGATCTCGGAGAGCTTGTCCTCGTCCTGCTTGGATGCCGTCCGCAGGGCGAGCGCGTGCACCGGGTGCGGGAAGTCCGGCGGCACGTAGGTGACCGCTGCGTCCGGAGCGTGCAGCGTGTCGGAGGTGGCGACATCGTTCAGCTTGTTCAGCACGCCGATGTCCCCAGCCGACAACTCCTGCACGTCCTCGAGCTTCTCGCCTTGGCGCGTGCTCAGCTTGTTCAGCCGAATCTTGGCGCCCGTACGTGCACAGATCAGATCTGCATCGGAGCGCAGGCCGCCGGTGATGACCTTTACGTACGACAACCGCCCGGCGTATTGGTCGACGCTGGTCTTCAGCACCAGCGCGGAGGTCGGGCCGGACGGGTCGATGCTGTGATCGGTGGTCTGGCCGGTGCCGTCGGCCTGCACCGTCACGCCGGCCGGCGACGGCACCGTGCGCACGATCGCGTCGAGCAGGGGAGCGATGCCCGCGTCGTGCAGGGCCGATCCTGCCAGCACCGGGAACACCTGGCCGGCTCCGACGGCTGACGTCAGCCCACTCATTATTTCCTCGTCGGACAGGGCCTCGTCCTCGAGGTACTTCTCCATCAGGGCGTCATCACCTTCCGCCGCGCCTTCCATCAGCGCCAGACGCCGCTCCTCGACCGCGTCGCTCATCCCGTCCGGAACGGGAGCGTCGCCGTTGCGCGCGCGCAGCGCCGCACGCTGCCCGACCACATCCACGATCCCTTCGAAAGAGTCTCCCGCTCCGATCGGTACGGTCAGCGGCACGAAGGTCCCCCCGAGCGTGCCGCTCAGGTCTTCCAGCACGGCGTCGAAGTTGGCGTGCTCCTTGTCCATGCCGTTGACGAAAACGATGCGGGGCAACCCTTCGCGTTCCATGCGCCGCCACAGCTTTGCCGTCTCGATCTGCACGCCGACGTCGGCGCCGACCACGACGATCGCGCACTCGGCGGCACCCAGGGCGGCTACCACCTCGCCGATGAAGTCGCCGGAACCGGGCGTGTCGATGACGTTGACCTTGCGGCCATCCCAATCGAGGTGGGCGAAGGCGCTGTAGATCGAGATCTTGCGGGCGATCTCCTCCTCCGTGCAGTCGCTGACGGACTTTCCGGGATCGAACTTGGGTACCACGCCGCCGTGGACGAGGATCTGTTCCATCAGGGTGGTCTTGCCGGTGCCGCTGTGGCCTACCAGGGCGACGTTGCGAATTCGGTCTGTGGGGACGCTCATAGGGTAATGCTCCGGGCTGGACTCTGGACGGCGACGCTATGCAGGCGGTATTGCGCTGTCAAGCGCCGACACTCGGGGGGGGGCGGGAATCGCGGTCATGGGGGCGTCTTCAGCTCTTGCACGATGGTGCGTAGTGGGCGAACGCCATCGTGTACGCGGCGCGGCCCTGGGTGGCGCTGCGCAGATCTGTGGTGTACCCGAACATCGCCCCCAGCGGCACCTTGGCGCCGACGCGTTCGGCGGCGTGGCCCGACTCCACCGTCTCTATGGCACCGCCCCGCATCTGCAAGCTGCCGAGCACCTCGCCGACGAACTCCCTGGGAGTGGTGACGTCCACGCTCATCACTGGCTCCAGCAGGATCGGCGCAGCCTTGCGGCAGCAGGTGACGAACCCGCTTGCAGCGGCGGCTTCGAACGCGAACTGGCTGGCGCGCTCCTGATCGTAGTCGCAGTGGATCAGCTCGACCGATACGTCGACCATCGGGTATCCGAATCCGGGGCCGGAGGAGAAGGCTGCTTCGATGCCGCGTGCGATCGCCGCACACAGCTCCTCGGGAAGGCCCGCGGCCGCCGGGATCGTGCCAGGATCGTAGGTGCACTCGCCGCCCAGGTTGCGCGGTGCGACGCGCAGACCCACCCCCGCGTGGTGCGGCCGCCCGCCGATCTCCCGCTCGAACCGCACGTGATGCTCGACCGCGGCTGCGACCGATTCCCGGAAGGCAACCTGCGGTTTGCCGACGTTGGCGTCGATCCCGGTACGCTCGGCGACCTGCCGCATCAGCACCTCCAGATGCAGCTCTCCCATCCCTGAGACCAGGAGCTGTCCGGTCTCCTCGTTGTCTTCTACCGCGAACGTGGGGTCCTCCAGCCGCAGCGACTGCAGGGCGGCCATCAACTCGGCCGCATCGGTGGCCGAATGCGGCTCCACGGCCACCGACACCACCGGAAGCGGAAAGCGCATGCGCTCCAGCAGCCCACTCCCTGTCTGGCCACCGCCCTGCCGGACGCCCAGCGTGTCGCCCGTGCGGGTGAACTTCAATCCGACGGCCACGGCGATGTCCCCGGCGCTCACGGATTCGATCTGTTCGCGCCGGTTCGCGTGCATGCGCAGCAGGCGCTGGATCCGCTCGGTGCGATCCTCGCTGCGGTTCAGCAAACGGTCGCCACGACGAAAGGTGCCCGAATAGACTCTGATGAAGCTCAAGGCCCCCGATTCGCGGTCGTTCTGGAGCTTGAAGGCAAGCGCGAGGGGCGGCCCCGCCGCCGACCGGGCTAACGCCGGCAGGTCCCCCGCGCGCCCCTCGCGGTCGAGCAGTCGCAGCGGCGGAAGTTCGTCCGGTGCCGGAAGGTACCAGACGATCGCATCCAGCAGCGGTTGGATGCCGATGTTGCGCCGCGCGGCGCCGGCGAGCACTGGTACCAGCCTGCGCGAAGCCACCGCCGCCCGGACGGCTTCACGCAACAGCGCGGCGGGCAACTCGCGGCCTTCCAGATACCGCTCGGCTATCTCGTCCGACCCGTCCGCAAGTGCGTCGATGAGAAGCTCCCGCGGCCGCGCAAGATCCGGATCGGCCGGATCCGCCGCAGAACGCTGAATCACGGTGCCGTCATCGCTCCACGCGATCCGCTCCATCGTGATCAGATCGACGATCCCGCGCAGGTCGCGGTCCTGGCCCCATGGCACCTGCAGCGCCACCGGCTCGGCGGAGAGCAGGCTGCGCATCTGCTGCAGCACCGCGTCGAACGACGCGCCGGCCCGATCCAGCTTGTTGACGAACGCGATGCGGGAGACCGCGTGACGATCCGCCTGATGCCATACGGTCTCCGACTGCGGCTCGACCCCCTCCACGGCCGAGAAGATCGCCACCGCGCCGTCCAGCACGCGCAGCGAACGCTCCACCTCGGCCGTGAAGTCGACGTGACCCGGGGTGTCGATGATGTTGATCTGGTGGTCGGCCCAGAAGCAGGTGGTTGCGGCGGAGGTGATGCTGATGCCGCGTTCCTGTTCCTGCGTCATCCAGTCGGTGGTTGCCTCGCCGTCGTCCACCTCGCCGATGCGGTGGTTGCGTCCGGTGAAATAGAGCATTCGCTCCGTGGTGGTGGTCTTGCCGGCGTCGATGTGCGAGATGATTCCTACGTTGCGGATGGGCGGCATGGCGTTCCTTGGGACGGCCTTCCCGTCCCCGTCCCCATGGTACGACAACGGGGGCGCTCGCTCTCGAACCTTCCGAGCAGGGCCGCCATGCGCCGGACGCCGGCGCGCCCGGATGCCCGCTCGGCCCGGAACGAAATCAGCGCGGGCGAGCATGCCGTACAGTCGTCGTACACGGTGATCCCCGCAACGCCCGCGCGCCGGAGCAGGGCGATGTTGGCTGCGCGCAGGTCGATGCGGCCGGCTCCACCTGCCACCTCGGCAGAGTCCGGCCCGAATCGGGCGCGGAAGCTGAGCGCCCGCTCCGCCGGCACGTCGTAGCAGCACGGGCCGATGCCGGGACCGATGATCGCTCGGTAGGCGCCGGGGGAGCGGCCGAAGCGACGCTCAAGGCAGCCGAGCGCGTCGGTGGCGATGCCGGTGCCTCGCCAACCGGAATGGAGCAGCGCCGGGAGCTCCCCGTCTCGAGGGATCAGGAAGATGGGCAGGCAGTCGGCGATAGTCACGCACAACACATCGCGGGCTGACCGGGCGATCAGACCGTCAGCCGGGAGACCGTCAGGAAGATCCGCTCCCGGGGGCCGGTCGCGTGTGGCCATTACGCGGCGTGTGTGCCGCTGCGCGACGCGACGGACCCGCTCGGATCCGATCCCGAGCGCTTCGCACACCCGTCGCCACACCGCCGGGTCGCTCACGTCGCCAGCTGCCGCGGTGGTCAGGACGGCGCGCAGCGGTGCCGGCGGCGCCAAGTCGACGAGCGGTGCGGAGGCAGCGCCGGTGTCGAGGTTCCGCCGGACGACCGCGCTCAGCGCGTGCGAACCAGCCGCCAAGCGGCCGGCATCAGCAACGCTGCGATGGCCAGCTTGGCGAGATCACCGACGATGAACGGGGTCAACCCCCACTGCAGGATCGGGTTGTCCCATCCAAGCACCGTGCCCAGCCACAGCAGCCCCGGGACGTAGATGATGGCGTTGCCGCTCAACATCGCTGCCGCGGCGAGAGGCACGCTGCGGTCCCACCCCTCCTCCGCCAGCAGGCCGACCGCCAGCGTTGCCAGCAGGAAGCCCAGCAGGTAGCCGCCGGTGCTGCCGACCATGTAGGTCAGGCCGATCCCCTTCTCCGGGGTGCCGGCGAACACCGGCAACCCTATCGCTCCCTCCGCCAGATAGAGCAGCACGGTGAGCCCGCCCAGGCGCCAGCCGCCGGCCATGCCGATGATCAGGATCACGAGGGTCTGCATGGTCATCGGCACCGGTACCATCGGCACGCGGATCTTCGAGGAAACCGCGATCAGCGCGCTGCCGGTCACCGCCAGGAACACCACCCGAAGCACGTTCGCAATCGATGAACTCGAAGCGGCGGTGCGCTTGGCCGGCCACAGGCGGTCGATCAGGATCTGCGGATGTGGTCGCTCGATCATCGCCACCATAATAGAGCGGCTGGCGATGGGCCGAACAGCGGAGCCCGCCGTACGCGCCCACACCGCGCCGTCGTTGAGGTCCGGGCGTTGACGCCACGGCGGGCCGCCCCTATCGTGCCCGCTCACCGGAAGCAACCGTGACACTACGCGTTCGTTACGCCCCGTCACCGACGGGGCTTCAGCACATCGGCGGGGCGCGCACCGCCCTGTTCGCCTACCTGCTGGCGCGCTCGGCCGGGGGGACCTTCATCCTGCGCATCGAGGACACCGATCGCGCACGGTTCGATCCGGCCGCCCTGGCCGATGTCTACGACACCCTCTCCTGGCTGGGATTGCGCTGGGACGAGGGGCCGGAAGTGGGAGGCCCCTACGGCCCGTACGTGCAGTCGGAGCGGGTCGAGCGCCACCGCGCGGTCGCGGAAGCGCTGGTGGAGTCCGGGCACGCCTATCGCTGCTACTGCGATCCCGAACGTCTGCAGCGGGTGCGAGAGGCCGGCAGCGGTTACGACCGCCGTTGCCGCAGTCTGACGGCGGCCGAGCGCCGGCAGCACGAAGAGCGTGGCGGCGCCTCGGTCGTCCGGTTCAAGGTGCCGCTGGAGGGCGCCACCCGGTACGAGGATCAGCTGCTGGGGACCATCGAGCGACGCAACCGCGACATCAATCCGGATCCCGTGCTGCTGAAGTCCGACGGCTACCCGACCTATCACCTGGCGGCCATCACCGATGATCACGACATGCGCATCAGCCACGTCCTGCGGGCTCAGGAGTGGGTTTCCTCGGCACCTCTGCACGTGCTGATCTTCCACGCGTGCGGATGGGAGCCTCCGCGGTACGCCCACCTGCCGGTCGTCAACGGCCCCGACGGGAAGAAGCTGAGCAAGCGCCACGGGTCGATGAGCGTCGGCGAGTTCCGCCGCCAGGGCTACCTGCCGGAGGCACTGGTCAACTACATCGCCCTGCTCGGCTGGTCGCTGGACGGGTCGAGCGAGCTGTTCAGCCTGCAGGAGTTGGAGCGCTCGTTCAGCCTGGAGCGCCTGAACACGTCCGCGGCGATCTTCGATGCCGACAAGCTGCGCTGGATGAACGGAACCCATATCCGCGCGCTGCCGCCGGCCGAGCTCGCCCGGCGGCTCGCGCCATGGCTAGCCGAGGCCGGTGCGGTCAAGTCGCAGCGGGTTGCTCCGGCGGTGGCCGAGCTGGTGCGGGAGCGGCTCACCCTGTTGAGCGACGTGGTTCCCATGGCGAGGTTTCTGTTCGCTAAGGACGGCCCGGTCGTCGGAGTCGGCTCACCGATCGGGGCTCACGGATCATTGGGCGAAGCGGAGGGCAGGCCGGCCCTGGATTACGATGCTGGCGAGCTGGTGCCGAAACGCCTCGACCACGCGCGGACGGCGCAGGTGCTCACGCGAGCGCTCGATCTGGTCGATACGGGTTGCGGCCCTGATGAGGACGCCGCCGAGCGGTCGTTCCGCACCGCTGCGGAGGAGTTGAACGTCAGGTTCGGTGACCTGATGATGCCGGTGCGGGTGGCGATCACCGGCGCGCGGGTGTCGCCCCCGCTGTTCGGCAGCATGCGGATCCTGGGCGCGGCGTCCTGTCGGGATCGGCTGCGCGCGGCGCTGGCCAGGCTGGACGGAAGCTCACCGGACCAACAGGAAGGAACATGATGCGCACGACACTCGATCAGCTCGTATCGCTCTGCAAGCGGAGGGGGTTCGTCTATCCGTCGAGCGACATCTACGGCGGCCTCGCCTCGGCATGGGACTACGGACCGCTCGGCGTGCAGCTCAAGAACAACCTCCGCGACCGCTGGTGGCGGACCATGACCCGCGGCGAGCTGCCGGTCGTCGGCCTGGACGCCGCGATCCTGATGCACCCGCGGGTGTGGGAGGCATCCGGGCACGCCAGCGCCTTCAACGATCCGCTGGTGGACTGCCGCAACTGCAAGGCGCGGTTTCGCGCCGACCACCTCGAGGCCCCGGACGGCGCCTGCCCGCAGTGCGGGAAGCGGGAGCTGACCGAGGCGCGCCAGTTCAACATGATGATGCGCACCACGCTGGGACCGGTGGAAGACGGCGGCACCGACGTCTTCCTGCGCCCGGAGACCGCGCAGGGCGCGTACGTCAACTTCAAGAACGTGGTCCAGTCGGGACGCGTCAAGGTGCCGTTCGGTATTGCCCAGGTCGGCAAGGCGTTCCGCAACGAGATCACCACCAAGAGCTTCATCTTCCGCACCTGCGAGTTCGAACAGATGGAGATGCAGTTCTTCGTGCATCCCAGTCAGGACGAGCGCTGGTTCGAGCACTGGCGCGAGGCGCGCTACCGCTACTACACCGACCTGGGCATTCAGCCGTCCCGGCTGCGGCTGCGCCCGCACGGGCCGGATGAGATCGCCCACTACGCCAAGGTCGCCGTGGACATCGAGTACGACTTCCCGTCGGGCTGGCAGGAGCTGGAAGGGATTCACAACCGCACCGATTTCGATCTGCGTCGGCACGCCGAGCTGTCGCGCAAGGATCTGACCTACCTCGACGACGGCAGTTCCGGGGGCGCGCAGGGCGAACGGTTCGTGCCCTACGTGATCGAGACCGCGGTCGGCCTGACCCGCACCGTGCTGGCGGTGCTGGCCGACGCCTACGACGAGGAGGAGGTGGAGGGGGAGAAGCGCACGGTGCTGCGGTTCCACCCGGCGATCGCCCCGATCACGGTGGGAGTCTTCCCGCTGGTCAAGAAGGACGGGCTGGCCGAGCTGGCCCGCGAGGTGGCCGCCGACCTGCGCGCCGATCATGACACCTTCTACGACCAGGGCGGCGCCATCGGCCGGCGCTACCGCCGCCAGGACGAGATCGGCACGCCGTATTGCGTCACCATCGATCACCGGACCAGGGACGACGGGACGGTTACCGTGCGTCTGCGCGACTCCATGGAGCAGATGCGCGTGCCTCGCGACGCGCTGCGCGGACAGCTCGCCGAGCTCACCGCCGGGTACTCCCGCATAGATGGCCCCTGATGGATGTGCTTGCCACGCTGTCCCGACGCGGGCTGGTCAAGCAGACCACCGATGCCGACTCGCTCGCCCGGCTGCTGGAGCGCGAAGCCGTCACGTTCTACTACGGTATCGACCCCACCGGGCCGAGCCTGCAGGCCGGCCACCTGGTCGGGCTGCAGGCCATGGCGCATCTGCAGCGCGCCGGCCATCGGCCGGTGCTGCTGATCGGCGGCGCCACCGCCCGGGTGGGAGATCCCACGGACAAGGACGACATGCGGCCGCTGCTGCCGGTCGAGACCGTCGCCCGCAATGCGGAGCTGATCCAGCGTCAGGTGGGCCGCATCATCGATCTGAGCCGCACCACCGTGGTCGACAACGCGACATGGCTCAGCGAGCTGGGCTATCTGGACTTTCTGCGCGAGATCGGCCCGCGCTTCTCGGTGAACCGGATGCTCAGTTTCGAGACGTACCGCCGGCGGCTGGAGACCGGGCTCTCCTTTCTGGAGTTCAACTACCTCCTGCTGCAGGCGTACGACTACCTGGAGTTGTACCGCCGCCACGGGTGCCTGCTGCAGATCGGCGGCGACGATCAGTGGGCGAACATCGTGGCCGGCGTCGACCTGATCCGCCGCATGGAACAGGTCGAGGCGCACGCGGTGACCTGGCCGCTGGTCACCACCGCGGACGGCAAGAAGATGGGCAAGACGTCCGCGGGAGCCCTGTTCCTCGACCCGGAGCGCGTCACCCCGTATCGGTTCTACCAGTACTGGATCAACCTTCCGGACGCCGACGTCGCCAAGCTGCTGGCGATGCTGACGCTGCTGCCTGACGCCGAGGTGGAAGAGCTCGGCCGGCTGCGCGATCAGGCTGTCGGCGCGGCCAAGGAGCGGCTGGCGATGGAGTTGACCACCCTGGTGCACGGCGCCGAGGAAGCCGAGCGTGCGCGAGAGACCAGCCGGGCGCTGTTCAGCGGAGCCGGCGGCGACCGCGGGGCGATGCCGAGCTCGACGCTGAACGCCGCGGACATGGAGACCGGCATGACGCTGGTGGAGCTGCTGGTGCGGGGCGGCCTGGCGTCCAGCCGTTCGGAGGCGCGGCGGCTGATCCGCCAGGGAGGCGCCTATGTCAACGACCGCCAGTGGACGGACAGCGACCAGCCGGTGGCGGCCGGGGACGTGTCCGGCGGACAACTCATCCTCCGAGCCGGCAAGAAGCGCCACCATCGCTTCGTGGTCGCAGACACCTCCTTGCAGGCCGCAGAGACGCCGCGCGGAGACGGTCACGGCCCCCTTGCCGCCGGGGCGCCTTGACGATCACTTTCCTGGACTGGTAGCTTCGCTGGCGATGCCCGCAAAACTTTCCGCTGCCAAACGACAGCGGCAGAACAGCACGCGACGGTTGCGTAACCGCTCCGTGCGCAGCCGCATGCGTAACGCCATCCGAGCATTCGTCGATTCCCTGGATGGGGAGCAGGCCCAGGCCGAGGAACGGCTCGGCCATGCCGTGCGCGCCGTGGACCAGGCCGTCTCCAAGGGTGTCGTGCATCGGAGCACGGCCGCCCGATACAAACGCCGCCTGCACGGCCGCCTGCGGCGTAGTTTCTCGGCAGCCTAGGGGAGTGCGGGGTAGGGACGTGCGGGGCCACAAGGAGCGATCTGGTGGCGGCTGAGAAACTGACCAAGGCGGAGATAATCGAGAGCATCTACGCCGAAGTACCGGTCAGCAAGAAGAACATCCATCGCATACTTGATCTGTTCTTCGACGAGGTGAAGGCCGGAGTCATCGGTCAGCGAGCGGTGGAGTTGCGTGGCTTCGGCACCTTCGAGCTGAAGTCGCGCAAGGGGCGCGTCGCGCGCAACCCCCGCACCGGCGAGCGTGTCGAGGTGGAGAACCACGGGGTGGCGTCGTTCCGCCCGGGACGTGAGTTGAAGGAGCGTGCCTGGTCCAACCAGGTTTGAGGCCGCACAGCCGACACAGGCGATCGCTTCCACCGGCGTGAAACGTCCTGCCAGCGGCCAGGGCTGGGCGGGCGCCGTCTTCGAGATCGCGGCGCTGACGATATCCGCGGCGCTGTTCGCGCTTGCGTTTCCCAGCCCGGTGTCGATGTGGGGACTGTACCCGCTTGGCTTCGTCGCCCTGGCTCCGCTGTTCTGGGTGATCGGCCGGGCGCCCTGGAGCCGCATCGTGGTGTACGGCGTGCTGTACGGGTTCGGCAGCTACGCGCTGTTCAACTACTGGTTGGCGACCTTTCACGCCTTGGCGCTGCTGTTCGTGCCGACCATCCATCTGATCTACCTGGCGGTGCTCTTCCCGCTGCTCAAGCTCGTCACCGACCGGTTCCCGCGGCATGCGCCGCTCTGGCAGGCGGTAGTCTGGGTGGCGTACGAATACCTGAAGACGCAAGGGTTCCTGGGGTACTCGTACGGCATCCTCGGCTACACGCAATATCTGTTCGGGCCGCTGGTTCGCTCCGCGGCGGTGGCGGGCGTGTGGGGCGTGTCGCTGGTGGTGGTGCTGGCCAACAGTTACCTGGCCCACGTGGCGGAGGCGCTGCGGCCCCTGCGCGGTGACCTGTGGCGGCGCGCTGGCCGGCTGCTGCGCCGGCAGCCGGTGGTTCCGGCGGTCTGGACACTGCTGTTCGCGGGTGCGGTCGTCTACGGCGCGGCGCTGCCGACCGACTACGGCGATGCGCCGCGGTGGCGGGTAGCGCTCGTCCAGCAGAACATGGATCCGTGGCGAGGCGGATATCTCGCCTATGAGCGCTCCCTGAACGTGCTGCTTCGGCAGAGCCGGCAGGCGCTGGCCGAGGACCCCGATGCCGTCATCTGGTCCGAGACGTCGTTCGTGCCCGGCATCGACTGGCACACCCGCTACCGCCAGCGCGACCAGGAATCGATCAGGAAATACGAGCTGGTCCGGCAGCTCCGCGCGTTTCTCGACGAGCAGACCGTGCCGTTCGTGGTCGGCAACGACGACGGGCAGAAGGTGCGCACCGCCGAAGGCGACGAACGGGTCGACTACAACGCGGCGCTGCTGTACGAGGGTGGCGAGGTCGTCCAGACCTACCGCAAGCTGCACTTGGTGCCGTTCACCGAGCGCTACCCGGACTGGGGTCCTCGCTTCCTCCACGACCTGCTGGAGGACTTCGATACCCACTTCTGGGAGCGGGGCGACGAGTGGACGGTGTTCGATGCCGGCGGGGTGCGCTTCTCGACGCCGATCTGCTTCGAGGACACCTTCGGCTATTTGAACCGGGAATTCGTGAATCGCGGGGCACAGGTGATCGTCAACATGACCAACGATGCGTGGTCGAAGTCCGTACCCGCGGAGATGCAGCACTTCGCGATGGCCGTGTTTCGTGCCACCGAGAACCGCAGGAGCGTGGTGCGGGCCGCCAACAGCGGCATCACCGCCATCGTCGAGCCGTCGGGCCGCATCACCGCTACGCTGGAGCCGTTCGTCGAGGGCACCCTGGTCGGTGACGTGCCGGTCTTCGATGAGGCGCGGACGCTCTATTCCCGCGCCGGCGACTGGTTGGGCGTGGCGCTGACGGCAGCGGCGTTCCTGCTGATCGCAGGCGCGCTGCTGTGGCGGCCGCTCCGGAAGCGTTGACAGAGGCCTGCATGGCGGGATGATGATCGACCCGTGACCCGTGACAAGATCCTGATCGTCGACGACGAAGCCACCAACGTCGAGATTTTCGACCTGATGCTGTCGAAGTTCGGCTTCCATACGGAGACCGCCTCCGACGGCGTAGAAGCGCTGGACAGGCTGCGCAGCTTTCGACCCGCGCTGATGCTGCTGGACAACATGATGCCGCGGATGACCGGCTGGGAGGTGACGCGGAGCATCAAGCACGGTGACGAGTTCGCCGATTGCCGCGACGTATCGATCATCATGTTTTCGGCGGCCGACGACGTCGAAGACAAGGTACAGGGGCTGGAGTTGGGCGTGGACGACTACATCACCAAGCCGTTCAACTTCACCGAGGTGTTGGCTCGCATCCGGGCGGTCCTGCACCGGCGCCATCTGCAGGAACAGGTGACGCGCCGAGAGCATCGGATCGGCGTCATCGAGTCGCTGAACGAGTCGCTGATTTTCTTCTCCCAGCATGTGCGGCGGCCGCTCGAGCGGCAGTTGCAGACTTTGGACGAGGCCGGGGCGGGAGATGTCGACACCGTGGCGCTCGGAAGGTTCGCGAACCGCGTCAAGGACGACGGGCGGGCCATCCTGGCCAAGCTCGACGCCTTGGAGCAGGAGATCGGCGATTTGCAGCGGCAAGGGGATGAGCTCAAGGCGGGTGACCTCTCTCTCGAGGAGCTCCACCGGCGGCTGGCCGGTATCGCGTCGGCCGGCGTGGCCGGCTCCTGACCGTGCTCGGCCGCAAGAGACCCGAGCGGTTCGCGGCGGAGGCGCCGCCGACCACGCTGGCACCGGAAACCCATTTGAAGGGACTCCTGCGGTTCGACAGCGCACTACAGATCAACGGCAGGTTCGACGGAGAGATCCGCTCGGCAGGCCGGCTCATGATCGGTGAGGGCGCGTTGGTGTGTGCCACGATCAAGGTCGGATCCGCGGTGATAGGCGGCACCGTGCGCGGCGATATCAAGGCGATCGACAGCGTCGAGATGCTGGCCACCGCGCGCGTGTTCGGCGACATAGGCACGGCCCGGCTGATCGTGGTAGATGGCGCCGTCTTCGAAGGCGAGCTGGAGATGAGCGGCTCTCCGCAGGAGCGGGACGGGTCGGCGGCACCCGTGGAGCGGTGAAGGGCGCCAGCCGCCGCACGAGCTTGACACTTCGAGCTGCGGGCGAGTAACTTTCCGGCGAGCACTCACTCCTTCCCAGCGCCATGTACCAGGTACGGGGCCCGCGGGAGCCCTCTTCAAACAGGTACCGGCCGGAACGGCCGCGCCGATTCCACGGGGAAGTCCCGGGGAGCATCATGCCGGAAAAAAGCACAAACAGACGTCCACGATCGCGAAAGAAGCTCAGGATCGAAGTCAAGGACGGCTTCGACGGGGTCGATGGCACCGCGGCTCAGCAGACTGCCGTCGCGCAGGCGGAACAGGCGGATGAGCAACAGAGGCTCGCCTTGGGTAGCGACGGGGTCGACGGGATGCCTGCCAACACCCCCGGCGGCGACGCCGCGCCGCGCGAGAGGCTCCTGATCAGCGATCTCGCCGGCAAGGACCTTCGGGAACTTCGCGCCCAGGCGGCCGCGATCGGGTTGAATCCCGAGAACCTGGTCGGGAAAGCGGACCTCATCTTCGGCATCCTCAAGGAGCACACGCACGCCAAGGGCGGAGTGATCTACGCCCTTGGCGTATTGGAGATACTCCCGGACGGATATGGCTTTCTGCGGTCACCCAACAACAGCTACCTGCCGGGACCGGAAGACATCTACGTGTCGCCATCGCAGACCCGACGGTTCAACCTCAGGACCGGCGACACGGTCGACGGACAGATTCGCCCGCCCAAGGACGGCGAGCGTTTCTTTGCCATGCTAAAGGTGGAGACGGTCAACGACAATCCGCCGATCGTCGCGCAGAACCGCGTGCCGTTCGACCAACTCACGCCGCTCTACCCCGACGAACGCCTGAATCTGGAGACCGCCGACGGCAACGTGGAAACGCGGATGATGAACCTGTTCTGCCCTCTGGGTAAGGGGCAGCGCGGGCTGATCGTGTCGCCGCCGCGCGCCGGCAAGACCATGCTGCTGCAGCGGGTCGCCAACGCCATAACGGAGAACCATCCCGAGGTCTTTCTCATCGTGCTGCTGATCGACGAGCGTCCCGAAGAGGTCACGGACATGAAGCGCAATGTCAAGGGAGAGGTGGTCTCCTCCACGTTCGACGAGCAGGCTACGCGGCACGTGCAGGTGGCGGAGATGGTGATCGAAAAAGCGCGACGTCTGGTCGAGCACAGGCACGACGTGGTGATTCTCCTGGACTCGATCACCCGTCTGGCGCGGGCATACAACCAGACTGTGCCGACCTCGGGAAAGATCCTGTCCGGCGGCGTCGACTCGAACGCGCTGCACAAGCCGAAGCGCTTTTTCGGCGCGGCACGCAATGTCGAGCACGGCGGCAGCCTGACCATCGTCGCTACCGGCCTGATCGAGACCGGCAGCCGCATGGACGAAGTCATCTTCGAGGAGTTCAAGGGCACCGGCAACATGGAGGTGCGCCTGGACCGCAAGATCGCCGACCGCAGGATCTATCCGGCGATCAACCTCAAGCAGACCGCCACCCGCAAGGAAGAGTTGCTGTTGAGCGATCAGGAGCTGGCCAAGCTGTGGATCCTGCGCAAGGCGCTCGGCCCCATGGACGAACTGCAGACCGCCGAGTTTCTGATCGAAAAGATGCGCAAGACCAAGACCAACGATGCCTTCCTGCGCTCGATGAACACCTCGGCGGTCGGCGACTGACGCTTCGCAGCTTGGGGGAGCCGCGCAGCGGCGGGACTCCCGCATTCGCGCTCGACCGCGTCACGCTGCGCATCGATGCGGCCCCGATCCTGAACGGCGTGAGCTGGTCGGCGGAGCCTGGTCAGCGCTGGGCGGTCCTGGGTCCCAACGGTAGCGGCAAGAGCACGCTGCTGCGCCTGCTGGCAGGCCGCGCGCATCCCTCGTCGGGCACCGTCGATCTGTTGGGACACCGGGTCGGACGGGTCGATCTGGGCCCGCTACGGCGTGCGATCGCCTGGGTTCACGCCGATTTGCTGCAGTGGATCCCCCGTTTCCAGACTGTCCTGGAAACCGTGGTCGCCGGGATGCGCGGCACCTTTGTGGTGTACGACCGAATCGCGCCACCCGAGGCAGGCCTGGCCAGGGAAGAACTGCACGCGGTGGGGATGTGGCCGTTGCGCGACCGTCGATTCGTCACGCTGTCCACCGGCGAGCGGCAACGCACGCTCATCGCACGCGCGTTCGCCGCGCGCCCGGCGTTGGTGCTGCTGGACGAGCCGTGCGCGGGCCTGGACCCGCGGGCGCGTGAGGAGTTCCTGACCGCGCTGCGAGCGGCCGTCGATCGCTCGTCCGCGACGGTCGTCTACGTCACGCACAGCATCGAGGAGCTGGACGGGTCCTATGACGGAGTCATGCTGATGAAGGCGGGTGCCGGCGCAGGCGCGGGGCCGCCGGCGACCCAGCTCACCGAGGCGAATCTGTCACGGCTGTTCGGCGTGCCGTGCTCGGTGATCGCCGACGGCGGCCGCTACTGGCTGCATGTCGGCCTAGCAGAACGATCAGCGCAATGATCAGGGCGACGGGCAGGTAATCGCCGAAGGCGACATACGGCGTCATGGCCGGCGTGGCCGGCAGGTACAGCGTGACCAGGGCGGCGTCCGCCGTGAACGGCGGCAGCACCGATCCGGGCATCGGCCGGCCGTACACGTCCAGGGCTGCGGTAATGCCGCCGTTGGTCGCACGCAGCAACGGCCGCGCGGTCTCCACCGACCGGAAGCGCGCCGCCACCAGGTGCTGGGTCTCCGACGACACGGTCTGTGACCAGGAGTCGTTGGTGAGATTGACCAGCAGCTCCGCGCCCGCGCGGACGAAGCGCCGGTTCAGCGCCGGGAAGGCGTCCTCGAAACAGATCGGCGTGGACAGGCGCACGCTGCGGCCGTCGGACGTGGCGAGCGTGAACACCGTCGGGTCGTCGCCGGCCACCCAGCCGGCGCCGATGCCCACCATCGAACGATAGAACCGGCGTACGAAGTCGACCTCCCAGAACGGCACCGCCTCCGCGAACGGCACGAGTTGCTGCTTGCGGTAGTGGTCGAACCCGTTCGCTCCTGGGCTGATCAGGAAGGAGGCGTTGCTGTACTCGGAGGCAGCGGGATCGACTTCGTATGGGGCGCCGGTGAGCAGGTGAGCAGGCAATGCGCGCAGAAACGGCGCCAGCGGATCGCCGTCCGGGATGAGATCATAGTACTCGGCGTCGGAGTGGCCGACCGGTTGGTAGACCAGGGCTGTCTCGCTCCAGACGACCAAGTCGGGATCGCCCTCGTCGAGCACCCGGCGCGTAAGCCGCATCAGGGTGCGGAGGCTGTTGCTGATGGCTTGGTGACGTGCAATGGGGTTTTGCTCGGGCCATGGATCGTGGTTGTGCTGTATCAGTGCCACGTCGATCCGCGTGGCCGCTCCTGATCCAGGCGCGCGAGCCTCCGCCGTGCCGAGCCGCAGGAACCCGTAGCCCAGCGCGCCGATCGCCAGCGCCGCGACCATGAGGTAGGCGCCTACCGGCTGCCGCCGCCACGGCCGCTGCACACCCTCGGCGACCGCGGCGTTGACCAGCGCCATCAGCAGCGACAGCCCCCACACGCCGGTCAGCGCGGTGAACTGGATCAGGGGGGTGACCGTGTTCACCGGATAGGCGGCCAGCCCCCAGGGAAAGCCCAGGAAGCCGCCGGACTTCAGGAACTCGTAGACCGTCCAGGCGGCGGCCACGGCGTACGGGCGCAGCCGGCCGGCGGCGACGGCCACGCCGCGCAGCACCGGTCCCAGCAGCGCTCCGAACAGCGCGTAGCCCAGTACGGGGCCGCCCAGCGTCCAGATCGCGAACTCCTGGAAGTGCAGCAGCCAGTAGTACGACAGCGGCGTGGCGACCACCATGAACAGCACGGCGGCGATCGCCGCCTGCGCGTAGGAGCGGCTGCGATAGATCGACAGCAGCAGCGGCGCGAAGGCGAACGGCCCGAGCAGCGGGTTGCCCAGCGGCGCCAGCTCGTTCGGGAGGGCCAGCGGCACGGCGATCGCGGACACGGCCGCCGGTCCGTACCGATGGACCCACACGCCGACGACAGTAGCTCGCGCTCGCGGCTCGTTCGCGCTAAGCTGCGGCCGATGTTCGCCGACATGCAGCGCAAGTGGGACGATCTGTGTACGCAATGCGGGCAGTGCTGCTACCGGCGCGACCGGGTGCAGGGCGAACTGGTCATCGACCGCGAGTCGCCCTGCCGGTTCCTGGACGTGTCGACGAAGCTGTGCACGGTCTACGAGTCACGGCTGTCGACGTGCTCGAACTGCAAGCGCCTGACCATCTTCCATGCGCTGTTTTCCCGCTACCTGCCGGATGACTGCGGTTACGTGGAAGCGTTCAGGATATGGCGAAGACCACCCAGCGGCCGTCAGCGTCCCGCAGATCGAAGCTCTGCCCGGAGCGGATCGACGGCAGCGCCTCCTGATACCGGTCCTCGAAGCTGACTTCGGCGCGGTACACGCGCTCGTTCCCGGAGCCCAGCCGCTCCACCGACCCTACCGTGATGATGTCGCCGGCTCGCAGGCCGCGGTACGGGGTGCTGCCGAAGTAGTGGTCCAGCATAGCTCGCAGCGACTCCCGCGTCACCGACGCGCCGTCCGCGAGCAACACCTGGCTGTCGACCGCGGCCAGCACGCCGTCGGTGTCCTTCTCCAGGAACCGGTCGGCGCCGTCCAGCAACGCTTGCGCAACCGCCATCCGCTCTGCCATGTCCCGCTTACGCGTGGCAGCGGCGCGCATCCGCTGTTCGGCGGCCGTGGCTGACTCCATGGGAGCGGGGGACCAGCTCGCAGGGAGCTGCTGCGCGTCCGAGAACAGGATCGCCGAGATCAGCCAGGAGTTCCCTGCGGGGCGAAGCACGAACCGCTGATCCGTGCCCCAGAAAGGCACGTCGGCCGAAAGGTCCATGCGGGCGTCCATGCTTACCTGGAAGGCGTCGGCCAGGGCGCCGGCCCCCATAGCGTACGGTTCCGCCATCACGCTGTCGGTGTCGTAGATCTGGGCCAGAGAGATGCCGGCCAGCGATCGCCGCTGGAACAGCGCGTCCAGTGCCGAATGCGCCTGTGCGCGCGTCACGTTCATTCCCGCCACGTACACCGAGCCGTCCAGCATGGACACGATCGCGTCGGCATCGTGCGCCAGGAACGCGCTGGCCAGGCGGAGGAGCTGCGATACCACCAGACTGGAGGTCCAGGCGGTGGCGTCGGCGGGTTCCGCCGGCGCCGGCTGCTCGGGTAGCGTGATCTCCCGTGGCCGCGGGTCCACGATGGCTTCCGGATCGAGATCGGGATACAGGCGCAAAGCGAGCGCAATCATGCCGTCGGCCAGATCATCCTTGCCGACCTCCCGGTACTGGAGACCTGCCAAGTAGTACGACTCGGCCATCTCCACTTTCTCTTCTGCGGGCAGAGCCGCCAAGTCGGCCGGGACGGCGAAGGCCGGCGTGCCCAAGATGAGCACGTATACGAGGAGTCCTATTGCGGTTGCGAACCGACTCACGGTAGCCATGGCAATTACACTATACCATCGGCTGGGACGCATGGCGAGATGAGGGGCGCAACCGATCGACTTTCGCGGGTCGCGCGATGCACGGGGCCGAGCGCCGCCTATCGCCTCGTCGGCGCGTGGAGCTTCCCGTCTACGTACGCAAACGCTGGCCCGATGGCAGATCGTCGGTGCTCGGTTTTCGGACCGCCGATCTTGCCGCCGGCGGACTCCTCCTGGTGACGGAAGACCTCACGCTCTTCGACGTGGGCGAGACGATCCAGTTGATGGTGGATGACGGCGGCCGCTACCGGGTGACTGACGCGCGGGTCGTGCGGTCCGCGCGCATCCGCCGCGACGCGGACAGCGGGGACGGGAGGATGGCGCGGAGCGGGTTCGGCATCAGGTTCTGCGCCCCGGAGGCTTCCTTCCGCGACATGCTTCGACGCCGCTTGCAACCGTGCTGACCGCCCGCATCGACCGCTCGGCCGAAGCTGCCGGAGACCGGATTCGAACCGGTACGGTCCATGCGGACCAGGGGATTTTAAGTCCCCGGTGTCTACCGTTTCACCACTCCGGCCTGAAGCCCGAGCCTACCGACGGCTCCGTGAGCGGGTCAAACCTCGGTGTGCCGGCCTCCTCTTGGTCGTGCCCCACACCCGACGCATTTGACCGCGAGGCCCGTCCGTACTACCGTTGCGCCCGTGTATGCGCTGGTAGAGATCAAGGGGAAGCAGTACCGCGTACGTCCCGGTATTGAGATCGTCGTCGACCGCCTGTCGGAGCCGGAGACGGAATCGCTCGATCTGGAGTCGGTGCTGCTGCTATCGGACGGCACGGATATCAGGGTCGGCGACCCATACGTCGCCCACGCGCGGGTACGCGCCCGTGTGGCTGGGGAGGAGCGGGGAAAGAAGCTTCGCGTCGTCACCTATCGTCGCCGGAAGCGGACGCAGCGGACTCAGGGCCATCGACAGCGGTACACGCGTCTGGTGATAGAGGACGTGACCCTGGACGCCGCCAAGGCTGCGGCGACTCCCTGACGGGCGTGCACGGCCTCCAGGCGGACGATCCCGGGGAAATCACGTTCCGGCATGCCGGACGCGCGCGCGTGCGCGTCCGGACACGCTGGTAAGGGGAAGAACATGGCTCACAAGAAGGGAGGTGGCAGCTCGCGCAACGGCCGCGACTCGATCGGACGCCGGCTGGGCGTCAAGCGCTACGGCGGCGAGAGCGTGCATGCTGGTACGATTCTCGTACGTCAGCGCGGAACGCGCGTCCATCCCGGCCCGAACGTCGGCCGTGGCAGCGACGACACGCTGTTCGCGCGGTCTTCCGGTTTGGTCCGATTCTACCGACGCCGTAACCGCAGCTTCGTGTGTATCGATGCCGCCGAGCCGGCGGAGCAGCCCGTCGCGCGCTGACCTCCGCAGGCGCCAGAGGCCGTCGACGGTCCGGTGGCATGCTGAGGACGGCGTGCGGTGAAGACGGCGATCTTCGGCGGCACCTTCAATCCGGTCCACAACGGTCATCTCCATCTCGCGGCAAGCGTGTGCGCGGAGTTGGAGTACGGGCGGGTGATCTTCATACCGGCTCTCATTCCACCGCACAAGGAGACCGGCGAGCTGGTCGTCGGCTCACACCGGCTGGCGATGCTTCGCTTGGCGATCGCCGGACAGCCCGCCTTTTCGGTTGACTCGTGCGAGCTGGACCGTGGCGGCGTCTCCTACACCATCGATACGGTACGTGACGTCGGGGCGTCCCGCGGCCGGCTGGGTGTGATCATCGGCGACGACCTGGCGGCCGACTACCACTCATGGCGGCATGCGCCGGAGCTGGCTCGGGAGGCCGATCTGATTCTGGGACGACGGCATGAAGGCAGCGCGCCGCTGCCGTTCCCGCATCGGGTCGTGCACAACGTCCGGCTGCCGCTGTCCTCGCAGCTCATTCGCGACCGGTTGCGCGCCCGCTTGGCGGTCGATCATCTGACGCCGCCCGCGGTCGTCGAGTACATCCTCTCCCACGGGTTGTATCGCGAGCGATGAGGGTGGCCGGTGCCCGCCGTGGACGGGCGGTGACCGGAGTGATCACGGGGCTCATCGTGGTCATCGCAACCGGTGCGTTCGCCCTGAGCTTCGTGAGGTTGCGCAGCGACGCGGTGAGCGACCTCATCGATGCCCGTGGACGCATCGCCGTGGTCTTCATGCTGCCCATCGACGATCCGCAGCCGTCCTTCGAGGTGCTCATGCTCGACGTCAGGAGCGGCCGTGCGGCCCTTCTGTTCGTGCCCGGGTCGATCGGCGTGGTGCTGCACGACCCACAGCGGATGGACGCCATAGCCGCGCTGTACGGCCCGAACGGCCATGCCGCGCTGGTGGAGCGGTTGCGAGCGCTCCTTGATCTGGACCTCGACTTCTATCTGGACCTGTCGTACGAGGGGCTGGGGCGGCTCATCGACGTGCTCGGCGGCGTCGAGGTGGTGATCCCGGACCCGATCCAGGTCATGGAAGGAGATCGTCGCGTACTGTTGCCGTCAGGCAGCATCGTGGTGGACGGTGACATGGCTCGCGACTACCTGTCGTACCGGGCCACCGAGGAGTCTGCCGCCGAGCGCGTCGATCGGGTGCACCGGCTGATCCAGGGTTTGCTGCGATCCGTGGCCGACGGCGGCGCAGTGCTCGCCGACCCGACCGGCCAGCGGTTGCTGTACGATTCGGTCGCCACCGATCTGAGTCGGCGCGCTTTCGACAAGCTGCTCGCCGCGCTGGTCGAGGTGGACACCGACCGGGTCGTCCTGCTGCGGGTGCTGGGTAGAGTCCAGGATGTCGACGACCGCACGCTGCTGTTTCCCTATGACGAGGGTGCTCTGTTGAGAGATATCGTCAAGCAGACCGTGGCCGCCCTGTCCGTGCCGCTGGACGCCGAGGACGCGGACGTGACTCCTGCGGTGGAAGTGCTCAACGGCACCCGCACGAGCGGCCTGGCGGCGCAGGCGGCGACGGTATTCGAGAGCTTCGGGTACCGAATCGTGGCCGTGGACAACGCTGCCCACCCCGACTATGAGCGCACGCTGATCGTCGGCCGCCGGGGCGATCCGGAACTGGCGCGGCGGGCGGCGGAAGTGATCCGATGCGATCAGGGTGCTGCGCCGGAGGCGGACGCAGGGGCAATCGGCCCATCATCGGCCAGCGTGGACGTCACGGTGATCCTGGGCCGCGACTTCAACGGTCGCTTCTGTCAGGCTCGCTAAGGATTCTGTCGATTGGCGCGTCAGCGGCAGATCCGACAGACTCTTTGGCGGAAAGGTGGGGATGGGCCAACAGCGGAGCCACAGGCGACGGTCTTGACGCGGTAGCATGGCCACCCAGGAGGCAGCGCAATTGGGCCCCGACAGCCTGCGGACCGCGATGACCATCGCCGCACTGCTGGTCGAGCATCAGGCCGAAGAGACGGTCGTGGTCGACGTGAGCCGGCAGAGCGGCTGGACCGACTATTTCGTGATCGCGACCACGCGCAGTCACGCCCACCTGCGCGGTGTGCTGCGTCACCTGGATGCCGCGCTGCGCCGGCTGGGCGACGCAGGCCGGGAGCCCGCCGGGCACAGCCTGCGCCGGGCACCGGACGACAGCGGGTGGGTGCTGGTCGACCTGGGCGATGTGGTGGTCCACCTCATGACGGACGAGCAGCGGCGTTTCTACGAGTTGGAAAGGCTCTGGTTTCGCAGTCCGATCGTGTTCCGTGACGGCGCTTCGCCAGCGGCCCCCGGCGCGCGGCCGTAGTAGGCCTCCTTCAGACCGCCGTCACCGTCGGCGAACGTGTCTTCAAAGTCGTCTTCGTCTTCGTCATCATCCATCTCGTCCTCCTCGATGTCGTCGAAGTCGATGATGTCGTCGTCCGCCACGGCGAAGCGTCG
Source organism: Spirochaetia bacterium (assembly GCA_965262795.1). Taxonomy (GTDB): domain Bacteria; phylum Spirochaetota; class Spirochaetia; order SZUA-6; family Bin103; genus CATQHW01. Next base: position 5,930,297 of record OZ253561.1, read on the forward strand.
TCCGTGGGGCGATGATCCATGCCGGATTCGAGTTTCCGGCAGATCCGGCTCGAACCGGTCATGCTCCGAAGGGACGGACGGTACGTCGCGGATTTGGGCGTCAAGAGTGGGGGCGTCGAGAGGTGGGGGAAAGGCAGTGGTTTTCAAGTCCTGGTCACCGTCCGTATAATTCTGTGTCGATGGGACGTCGGCAAGCGGTAAGCCACCGGTTTTTGGTACCGGCATTCGCAGGTTCGAATCCTGCCGTCCCAGATGATCCATCGGAGCAAGTAAGTGGAACGATTAGCAATACGGGCCGAAACCAGATCGAAGACCAGGACGCGGGAGGCGCGCCGGCTGCGCCGCGGAGGCCGGGTACCGGCGGTAGTGTACGGCGGGGCCGAGGCCGAGTCGATCTCCCTGGACACGAAGGAGGTGCAGCGGCTGTTCCGCCATGCTTCCGAGAGCACCATCATCTCTCTTTCGACCGACGCGGGCGAACGCGACGTGCTCATCAAGGACTACCAGACCGACCGCATCACTGACACGCTGCTGCACATCGATTTTCTGGAGGTCGTGGCCGGCCAGGCCCTCCGCACGCATGTCCCCCTGCACTTCATCGGCACCCCCATCGGCGTGCGCGAAGGCGGCATTCTGGAGGCTCTGCTGCGCGAGCTGCACGTCGAGTGCCTGCCGAAAGATCTGCCGGAGAGCCTGGAGATCGACATCGAAGGGCTGGACAGCGGCGACTCGATCCATGTTCGCGAGTTGGACATTCCGGACCGGGTTCGCGTCCTGAGCCCGCCTGATCAGGTGGTCTGCCTCGTCGCTCACCGCGTGGAAGAGGAGGAAGAGGAGGTCGATGAGGCCGAGCTCGAAGAGGCAGAAGAGGTCGACGAGGCTACCGACGAGGACACGTAAGCCGGCTACCTCCCAAGGCCGCCTGTTGGTGGTCGGGCTGGGCAATCCCGGGCGTCGCTACACGGACACCCGGCACAACGTCGGGTTTCGGCTCGTGGAAACGCTGGCGCATGCCAGCGGCGTCCGGCTGAAGCGACACGGGCTCGGCCGCTACGCGGTAGCGCGCGTTGCGGCCGGGGGCGGCAGCGTGTTCCTGGCCGAGCCGCTTACCATGATGAACCGCTCGGGCGACGTGCTGGCCGCCCTGCTGCGCTTCAGCGGCTGCACGTTGCCGCAACTGGTGGTCATCTGCGATTCCATCGACCTGCCGGTTGGCTCGGTACGCTTGAAGCGCTCGGGCTCCGCAGGCGGCCACAACGGGCTGGCATCGATCATTGCCGCCGCCGGCGGCGGCGGCTTCCCCCGGCTCTGGGTCGGCGTCGGCAGACCGGATGCCGGCGGCGACGTGGTCGGCCACGTGCTGGGCACGCCGGACTCGGGCGATCAGCAGCGGATCGCGGCGGCCGAACGCTTCGCGGCCGAGCACGTGCTGCGCCTGGTGGGCGAACCCATCGATCGGGTGATGCATGAGATCAACTCCTACGATCCAGGCTGAGGTCGAGCGCGCTCTGCGCTCGCTCGGTGTGCGGCGCGGCCAGACGGTGGTTGCCGGGTACTCCACCGGCCCGGATTCGACGGCCCTGCTGGCGCTGTTGTGCCGGCTGCGCATGCCGCTGGGGATCGAGGTGATCGCCGCGTACTTCGACCACGGACTGCGTCCGCGCTGTGCTATCGACGGGGACATCAGCCATGCACGTACGACGGCGAGCCGTTTGGGAGTCCCGCTGCGAGTCGGCGTTGCGGCCCGGGAGGATCCGCCCGACCCGGGCGGCCCGGAGGCAGCGGCGCGCGGCGCGCGCTACCGCTTCCTGGAACGCCTGGCCGGCGAGTGTCGCGCCGACTGGATCGCGATGGGCCACACCGCCGACGACCGGGCTGAGACCGTGCTCATGCGCGCGCTGCAGGGAACCGGCATCGCCGGTCTGGGCGGCATGCGGGCCCGGAGCGGCCGCGTCATCCGCCCCCTCGGGGCCCTGCGGCGGGACGATCTGCTCTCATGGCTGCGCGACGAGCGGCTGGCATTCCGCCGCGACCTCCAGAACGCCGATCCTCGGTTCACTCGCAATCGGGTGAGGCGCCTGCTGGTCGACGTCGAGCGAAGCTTCCCGGGGGCGGCGGCGCGTCTGGCGGACCTCGGGCGGCAGGCGGAGGCGACCCAGGAGTTCGTGACGGCCCAGGCCGCGGAACGGTTGCCGTGGAGGCGGACCGCTCTTGGCATCGCCGTTCCCTGGCAGGAATTTCGGGCATCCCCGCCGGCGCTGCAACTGGAGGCGCTCTACCAAGGCTACGATCGGCTGCTGCGCGGCACCGGTCCGTGCCGCCTGCCGCGCCGGTTCCTGGTTCCCGTCCAGCAGGCGGCGGCCCGCGACGCGCCGCGGGTGCGCGCCGCCGGGCACGGCGTGGTCGTCGAACGCGTCGCAGCCTATCTGGTCATGTCGGCCGCGGTTGTCCCCAGTGATAGAACCGGCTATCTTTGGAGGGCCGTAAGGAGCGGATCGTATAAAATACCGGAGACTCAGATCGAAATACGGAGAGCGGAACCCATCGCTGGCGAACGAACGGCTGCCAGCGCGCTGCGGATCGGATCGGTTGACGGACCCCTCCTGGTGCGGTCGTGTCGGCCCGGAGATGTGATCCGGTTGCGCTCCGGCGCAAAACCGCTCGCCGCGTTGCTGCGCGAGTGGGGCGCACCGGAAGCGCGTCGGTGGATGATCCCCGTGGTCGCCGATGGTCGAGGTGTGCTGGCAGTCTGCGGTGCCGCGTTCGGTTACCGGGATGTGCCCAGCACATGGTGTGCCGATGATGAAGGCAACGGCACCGGCGCGGTGATCGCGATCGGCCGCGTAGAGGAGGAGTCGTGAGCAACCGTTCGCAAGAGCCCAAGAAGCCCGATCCCGGGCTCCCCAAGCTGCCGTTCAACAACCGGGTCGCGCTGATCACGCTGCTCGCACTGATCGCCCTGTTCGTGCTGCTGGTGGTCTACAACAACGAGCGTGGCTTTGCCAGGGAGATCGCCTATTCGGTATTCCTCGCATACGTCGATCAGAGGGAAGTGGCGGAGGTCAAGATCGTCGACGGCTTCGAGATCCTGGGCCAGTTCAGCGACAACCAGGAGCAGTTCAAGACCACCATCCCCTACCACGACCCGCAGCTCCTGAACCGGCTGGAGAACAGCGGCGTGAGGATCACCGGCGGGCCAAAGCCGGTCTCGCCGTTCCGGATCTTCATCGAGTTCCTGCCGTGGGTACTGGGCATCTTCTTCATCTGGTTCATGTTTCGCCAGGTGCAGGGGTCCGGCAATCGCGCCTTCTCGTTCGGCAAGAGCCGCGCCAAGCGCTACCTGGACAGCAGCAAGAAGATCAGTTTTAACGACGTCGCCGGTCAGGAAGAGGCCAAGTACGAGCTCGAGGAGGTGGTCGAGTTCCTGAGCAACCCGGCGAAGTTCTCGCGCATCGGCGCCAAGATCCCGAAGGGGGTGCTGCTGGTGGGGATGCCGGGAACCGGTAAGACCCTGCTGGCAAAGGCGATCGCCGGTGAGGCCAACGTGCCGTTCTTTCACATGTCCGGTTCCGACTTCGTGGAGATGTTCGTCGGCGTGGGCGCCAGCCGGGTCCGCGATCTGTTCGAGCAGGGCCGCAAGCACGCCCCCTGCATCCTGTTCATCGACGAGTTGGACGCGGTCGGCCGTACGCGCGGTGCCGGCTACGGCGGGGGCCATGACGAGCGCGAGCAGACGCTCAATCAGATGCTGGTGGAGATGGACGGCTTCGACACCAAGGAGGGCGTGATCATCATCGCGGCGACCAACCGGCCGGACGTGCTGGACCCGGCGCTGCTGCGACCGGGCCGTTTCGATCGTCAGGTCGTCGTCGACATGCCGGACGTGAAGGGCCGGGAGGAGATCCTCAAGATTCACAGCAGCAAGGTCCCCCTCGGCAACGACGTGGACATCAATCGGGTCGCCCGCGCCACACCGGGCTGCTCGGGGGCCGATCTGGCCAACATCGTCAATGAGGCGGCGCTGCTGGCCGCTCGCAACGGCAAGGATCAGGTGGGCATGGCCGATTTCGAGGAGGCGCGAGACAAGATCATGATGGGCTTGGCGCGCCGCTCCAAAGTGATCCAACCGTCCGAGCGCGAGATAATCGCCTATCACGAGGCCGGTCATGCGTTGCTTCACTACCATCTTGAACACGCGGACCCGTTGCACAAGGTCACCATCGTCCCGCACGGCATGGCACTCGGCGTTTCCTTCTCTCTGCCGGAAAACGACATGTACACGCGTGGCAAGGGCTGGCTGCTGGACCGCATCACCATCACCATGGGCGGATACGCTGCGGAGAAGCTGCGCTACGGCGAGACGAGCACCGGAGCTCAGAACGACATCGAGCAGGCTACGGAGTTGGCGCGTCGCATGGTCTGCGAATGGGGCATGAGCGAGATGCTGGGGCCGGTTTCCTACGGCCAGAAGGAAGAGCCGATTTTCCTTGGCAAGGAGATCGCACGGCACAAGGACTACTCGGAGGAGACCGCTCGGCACATCGACCAGGAGGTGGTCGCCATCATGTCGTCGCGGCTGCAGACGGCTAGCGAGCTGCTCAAACGCAACGACGATCAGATGCAGGTGCTGGCAGAGGCGTTGCTGCAGAGGGAGACGATCGAGGACGCGGAAATCCGCATCCTTCTCGGTCTTCCTGAGCGCGACGGATTCTCGAGCGGCGACGCACTGGCCGAAGGCCGGCCTGCCTGAAGGAGAGACCCGGGAGTCCGCTCGTGCGCGAGCAGTTCCGCAACTTCTGCATCATCGCCCACATCGACCACGGCAAATCGACGCTCGCCGATCGGTTCATCCAGCATGCTCAAGTCGTGTCGGATCGCGACTTCCACGATCGGCTGCTCGACAGCATGGAGATCGAGCGCGAGCGCGGCATCACCATCAAGTCGCAGGCGATCTCGCTTCCTCACGACCACCACGGCACCCGGTACCTGCTGAACCTGATCGATACCCCTGGGCACGTCGACTTCACCTACGAGGTATCGCGCGTGATCAGCGCCTGCGAAGGCGCTCTTCTGCTGGTGGACGCGACGCAGGGGGTGGAGGCGCAGACCCTGGCCAACTACTTCCTCGCCCTCGAGCACGACCTGGAAGTGATTCCGGTGATCAACAAGATCGATCTGCCGGCAGCGGATATCGATCGGACCCGCTCGCAGATCGAGCGGGATCTGGGGCTCGACGCGGAAGAGGCGGTGCTCGTCTCCGCCAAGACCGGTCAGGGGATCGACCGGCTCCTGGAGGCGATCGTAACTCGCATTCCGGCACCGGATGGAGACCCGGAAGCGCCGCTGCAGGCGCTGGTATTCGATTCCGCCTACGATCCGTACCGGGGCGTGGTGGTGCACGTTCGCGTGGTGTCAGGCCGGATCGTCCCGGACGCGCGCATCCGCTTCTGGGCGGATGACGACGCCACCTACCGCGTGGAAGAGCTGGGTCTGTTCGGAATCAAGCCGCAGCCGACGGCCGCCCTGAACGCCGGTGAGGTCGGCTACCTGGTAGCAGGGATCAGATCGGTGGGACAGGCGCGCGTGGGGAACACCATCACCGAGGCGGAACGCCCCTGCGCGGCGCCGCTGCACGGGTTCCGGGAGGCAAAGCCCGTGGTCTTCGCAGCCATCTATCCGCTCGATGCCGATCAGTACGAGGAACTGGCTGCCGGACTGGCACGGTTGCAGCTCAACGACTCCACGCTGAGCTTTACCAAGGAGTCGTCGGTGGCGCTCGGTTTCGGCTTCCGCTGCGGATTCCTCGGCCTGCTCCACCTGGAGGTGGTTCAGGAGCGGCTGGAGCGGGAGTTCGGCCTGGGGGTGGTGCTGACCGCCCCGTCGGTCGAATACCGGATACGGCTGCAGGATGGTTCGGAGTTCAGCGTGCATACGCCTGGCGAGTACCCGGACCCGGGAACCATCGAGCAGGTACAGGAGCCGTACGTCACGGCTTCCATCATCACGCCGTCCGAGTACATCGGCGCGGTGATCTCCATCTGTCTGGAGCGGCGCGGCATCCAGCAGTCGCTCAACTATCTGGACGAGACGCGCATGGAGCTTCGCTTCGATCTGCCGCTGGCAGAGATCGTCACCGATTTCTATGACCGGCTGAAGTCGGTCACGCGCGGATACGCATCATTCGACTACGACGTCGCCGACTACCGTGACACCGACATCGTGCGACTGGACCTCCTGTTGAACGGCCAGCCGGTGGACGCGCTGGCGCAGTTGGTGTACCGCGGCTCGGCGGTGCGCCGTGCGCGTGAGGTGTGCCGCAGGCTGCGCGACGAGATCCCGCGTCATCAGTTCAAGATCCCGATCCAGGGAGCGATCGGCGGTCAGATCATCGCCCGGGAAACGATCAACGCATATCGCAAGGACGTGACCGCCAAGCTGTACGGCGGCGACATCACGCGCAAGCGCAAGCTCCTGGAGAAGCAGAAGGCCGGCAAGAAGCGAATGAAGGCGGTCGGAGCTGTGGAGATACCCAAGGCCGCGTTCGTGGCCGTGCTGCGCGGTGCCGACGCGTAGCCGGAGGCGGCCCGTTATCCGCCGCTGCTGCTGCCCGTGATCGCCGCGAACGCCTGACTGAAGGTGTCTTCCAGCAGCCCGTTGGTGTTGACCCACCACTCCAGGTCCGCGTTGCGTGCCTGTGCGATGAACAGGTCCAACACGCTTTCTCCCGCCGCGCTCCGCAGATTCTCCGACGGTATCTCCCGCTCGTCCAGAAAGCTGAGAACGATCACCTGATCGGGAAGGCGGATCGCCTTTGACACGTCTCCGCGTCGCTGCAGCGCAAACCCCTGCTGGAAGAACTCATCGAAGTTGGCGGCGCCGGCCAGCAGCGGCAGCTCACCGGTCGTCGCGACGGGTCGCGGCGCGGCTCCGTTGCGGTAGTTGATCGGAAACCACTCGGTGGTGTGCACGGTGAGGTCGAGCTCGGAGGCGGCCGTGTGAAAGTCGCTTTGAGCCGCCGCGACGCCGAATCGGTCGGCTTGAGCCAGCAGGTAGTTCTCCACCATGCCGCGCTCGGCCGTGGTCAGGTAGGCCCTGATCGTCGCGATGGTATCGGTGTCCGAGAAATCAGGCTGGACCACCCGGCTGTCCGCCCGGTAGAGATAGCGGGTTTCCTCGACGCGACTCGCGAGCACCTCGGAGACCTCGCCTTCGGCAAGGGCGAAGACCCGCTCCGCGGTCTCCGGATCCGTGAAGTCCTGGCTCACCTGGTAGAAGTGGCGGAAGCCCAACTCGCCGCCCTGATCGGCGAACTCGTCCTGCGAGTGGGCGCGCGCCTGATCCTCGAAGGTGGCGGTGCCGGAGACGATGCGCTGCCGGATCTGCTCGGCGGCGTCGGCCCCGCCTCTGATCTGGATGCGGCTGAGGTCCACGCGACGAAAATCGGCTGCGTTGGCTTCGCCGTAGGCGGCGACTTCGGAGTCGGGGTACGCGTCGTCGGCCAGGCTGATGAACTCGAAACGGCGCTCGTCCCTGATCATCTCCTCGTAGAAGGTGACCTCATTGCCGCTGCTCAGGCGTCCGCGCGTCAGGTCGTCCGCGTAGCGCTCGCGCACCAGCAGCTCTCGCACGCGCTCCAGGTTGCCCTCGCGCGTCGCCACCGGCATCTCCTCGAGGTCTTCGTAGGACGCGACCGAATTGATGAGCGCCTGGTCGACACGCTGCTGCGATACGTGAACGCCGCTGGCCAGGGCGGCATGCACCCGGGCGGTGTGCAGCACGGTGTCGTTGAACGCCCGGCGCCAGACGCCGTAGGCCAGTATCCGCTGATCGACGCCCTCGGGGAATTGCGAGGACTGGTCGCGGTAGTGCCACTCGTACGCGGCCCCGAAGAAGTTGGTCGGCGTGAACGTGATCTCCTGTCCGTCGTAGGTCCCGAACACGAGCGTCGACCCCGCGTCGCCAAACCCGGAAGGGGCCAGCGTACCGATCATCGACACGCCGATGATGACCATTATCACGACGCTGAACCCGTAGAGGAGATACGACCGGTTCTTGCGTGCCTCTACGGACAGCGGGTTGCCGTCCCGCGCCATGGACGACGAAGGTAGTCGCGCGGCCAGTGCGCTGTCAACGTGGGCGCGGGTTGTGTGGCCGTACTGAACTGACACGACCGACGTGGCGGGCCTTGACAAGCGTGTCGCGGCGTCGCACTCTCCGGCTCTCTTTTGGGGGCGTGGCGAAGCTGGTTATCGCGCCGGCCTGTCAAGCCGGAGGCCGCGGGTTCAAGTCCCGTCGCTCCCGAAACAGAACTGCGGGCTGTGGCGCAGTGGCTAGCGCGCTCGGTTCGGGACCGAGAGGTCGGGAGTTCGAATCTCCCCAGCCCGACTCCCGCGCGCATGCCCTCGCGTCCCCCCGCCGCGTTCGCCCGAGCCATTCCAGGCTTCGATCGCAGGGGCCTCAACATCAGGTCGCCGGCAGCCGAAGATAGGGGAGTCGTGGTGCGGGCGCTCGTGTTGTTGTCGATCTGCCTTGGTGCCGTCGGCTGTGCCCACGGGCAGGAGCGTTACTACGTCATGCAGCGGGGCGACACGCTGTACAGCGCCTCGCGTGAGTTGGGCGTACCGGTGCAGCAGCTCATGACGGTCAACGGCATAGACGACGCCAGGAACGTAGCGGTGGGCACGCGTCTCAAGCTGCCGGGCGTGGAGGGGGGACTGCGGCCGCTGGTCGCCGGAACGCAGGCGGTCAGCCGAACGTCGCAACCCCTCGTGGGCCCGTCAGGCAGCCGATCTGCGCTCTCGTCGACGTCGCGCCCGGCGCAACCTGCCGCGGGGCCGTCCATGCCGGTCACCTACGCGATGGCGAAGGGTGACACGTTGTACTCGATCGCGGCCCGCTTCGGTCTGGATGTGGCCGATTTGATCCGGATCAACGACATCGACGACCCGCACGACCTCGCCACCGGCACCGTGCTGACCCTCGAGGGCGCGCGCCGCCGCACGGTGGCCCTGCCCGGTCCGGTGCTGTGGCCCACTGACGGCGAACGGCAGCCACTCACCGGCAAGCTGGACGGCGTAGCCATCCGCGGCGCTGCCGGGCAACCCGTGCGGTCGGTCTCCTCCGGGACCGTCACCTGGTCCGGGCCTCATCGCGGCTACGGGTACGTGGTGCTGGTTCGCAAGGACCGCTATGTCTACGCGTACCTCAACAACGAGCAGGTGCTCGTGCAGGTCGGCGACCGCGTACAGGTCGGATCGCAGATCGGCCAGCTAGGGGTCAACCCGCACGACAACACCGCACGGCTGTACTTCGTCGTAACGAAGGACGGGCGATTCGTCGACCCCGGGTCGGCACCGCGTGCCTAGCGCGCGAAACGCCCCGATCACGGCCGATCAGGTCTTCCGGCTCGGATCATCCACGTCGACCGTTCGCTTCGTCCCAACGCTGCGGCCGACCGATGTCGGGCCGCCGCACAACGCGCTGTTGGTCTGCGACCACCACACCGCGCTCCTGCTCCCCGCCGGGTCGCCTGAACCCCTCGTCATCGAAGCCGAGGAGGCGCACAAGGACTGGGACACGGTTGCGCGGGTGATCGACGCCGCACACCGGGCGGGACTCGATCGCGGCGCCCGCATCACGGCGTTGGGGGGCGGAGTCCTCTGCGACGTCGTGGCATTCGCGGCCTCGGTCTACCTGCGCGGCATACGGCTGGTGCTGATCCCGACGACCCTGGTAGCGATGGTGGACGCTGCCCTTGGCGGGAAGACCGGGATCGACTACGGGGGCCGCAAGAACCTGGTCGGCTCGTTCTACCCGGCCGAGGAGGTGGTGATTTGGCCGGGCGCGCTCACGAGCCTCCCGGCACGGCAGCTCGCGGCCGGCATGGCCGAGGTGATCAAGACCGCGCTCCTCGGCGATCGCGGTCTGCTGGAGGTGCTGGAACGCGACGGGGTCGCGGCGGTCACCGGCGACGCGGAGGCGGCCTGCTCGGTGGTCCGGCGGTGCCTGCAGGTCAAGGGAGGCATCGTGGCCGCCGATCCGACCGAGCGTACCGGCCTGCGCGACGTGCTCAACCTGGGACATACCTTCGCCCACGCCCTCGAGGCAGTGACCGGTTTCGGACCGTGGAACCATGGCGAGGCGGTGGCGTGGGGCATCGCGCGTGCGATGGATCTGGGAGTACAGCTCGGAGAGACCCCCCCGGAGTACCGGATACGGGTGCTGTCGCTGCTGGCAGCACTCCGGTTCCGGCTGCAGGTGGCTGCCGAGGCGCGGCCGCAGGAGCTGGTGGCGGCGATGGCGGCCGACAAGAAGCGCCGGGGAGGGCAACTGCGGTTCGTGCTGCAGCGGGGCGTGGGCGACACCTTCGTGCGGGCCGTCGATCGCGCTGAAGTGCTGCTGGTACTCGCCGCCGCAACCCTCTGATCGCCGCGACGCCGCCTACCGCTCCGATCCCCGCGCGAGCATCTCCCGCAACCGTCTCTCCAGCGATTGCGGACCGCCGGGAGCCGACTGGAGGCTCGCGAGCGTCTCCTCCACCGCATGGCGCCATCCCCGGCGTGGAACCAGACGGAAGCCGCCTGCGCCATCGGTGGTGAGGGACAAGAACCCCAGTCGGCGGCTGCCCGCCCCGCGGGGCACGATACGCAAGGCCAGCTCGGCGGCCGTGAGCAGCGACGCGCCGTCGGCGCGTGCGTCGAACCGTTGCTCGGGCCAGGAGCGCAGCACCCCTTCGTCGAGGCGCAGGAAGGGCAGCGCCTGCAGTATGGCGGCCAGCGGCGCGCCGCGCAGCAATTCACCGCCCTCCTCCCGGATCACGCCGCGCATGTCTCCCAGGTCCCGCTGGTTCACCGCGGACAGCTCCGCGCGCCGATCGCGGACCGCACGCCACTCCAAGATGGCCACGCGACGCGCGCCCTTGGCGGGTGCAACCGGCAGATTCACTCCGGCAAGTTGCAGGCCGGCGCGCGGGCCTGCCTTCGCTCCGCGGACTCCGTCGCCGCGATCGGCGCGGCCCCGCCCCGACTGCGGCCGACCGCGCGGCTCGGGGAGCAACTCCTCGGCCAACCGCGGATCGATGCGGGCCAGCATCGCCGCGCGCAGCGGGGAGACCGAGCGGGCGTACAGGCGTGAGGTGCGCACGAGCTCGCCGGCGACGATGAAGCGCGCATCCGCCCGGTACAGGGATGACCCGGGGTGGATGTGGATCCGCTCCGCGGACAGCGACCGGTACACCCCGCGCCCCGTGTCGACGCACACGGACTGGATCAGTCCCCGCGCGATCGCACACAGGTAGTCGTGCACCGGACCGCCGCGCGATAGCGGCACACCCGTGTCGGAGACGATCTGCGAGAGCTGTCGCTTGATGTTGGCGACCTCGCCGAGCACGCGAGCGTCCAGGAAGTGCCGCTTGCAGAACCCCTCGCGGTCACCGGCCTGCTCGTACCTGCGCAGCAAATCCAGGAATCCCGCGAAGTCGCCAAGGCGGTGGTGGAACCCCTGGTGAGCGCTGCGCGCCTGTTCCTGTTCTCCCAGCGGGTAGAGGAACGGCGACGGCGTGGATAGGAACGATGCGCCGGTGATCGCTTCGTCGATCACCGTCGGGTAGCGGTGGATCGCCTCGACGATGATACGGGCCAACCGCGGCAGAATCGGAAAGAGCACCATCTGCTCGCCTATGTCGGTCAGGCGGCGGCCGTCGTCGAGTGCGCCGAGCCAGCGCAGCGAGTTCACCGCTGCCCGGATGTGCGGCCGGCCCGGAGGCGAGATGAAGTCGAAACCCTCGAAGTCGTCGATCCCCAGATCGGCCATGCGCAGCACGACCTCGGTCAGGTCGGTTCGCAGGATCTCCTCTTCGGTGAACTGCGGACGCTCGTCGAACGACCGTCGATCGTACAGCCGGTAACACACGCCCGGTTGGGTGCGTCCCGCACGACCCTTGCGCTGGTCACAGGAGGCTCGGGAGATCGGCGTATCGGTCAGGGAGGCCGTGAACGTGCGCGGATCGTAGGCGTTGAGCTTGGCCCGTCCGGGATCGATCACCCAGACGATCCCGTCGATGGTCAGGCTCGTTTCAGCGATGTTGGTCGCGACCACCACCTTGCGATGTCCCGGATAGTCATCGAACACCCGCTGCTGTTCGTCGCCGCTCAGCCTGGCGAACATAGGCAGCGGCTGAAGCGGCTGGTCGAGCGGCAAGGAACGCAGGGTTTCGATGCACTCGCGGATCTCGCGTTCGCCGCTCAGGAAGATCAGGACGTCTCCCGGCACGCAGGCGCGGTCGATGTCGGTGACGATCTCCCCGATCGCCGCCAGGGTCGCCTCCGGATCGTTGTCGGGGTGGATCGGCCGGTAGTGGACGTCGACGGGAAAGGTGCGTGAGGCCACCCGCACGATCGGGCAGCCGCTGAAGTAGGCGGAGAAGGCCTCGGCGTTGATCGTGGCGGAGGAGACCACCACGCGCAGGTCGTCGCGCCGCTCCAGCACCTGCTTGAGCAAGCCCAAGGTGAAGTCGATGTTGAGGCTGCGCTCGTGCGCCTCGTCCACGACCACCACCTGGTACTCGCGCAGATCGGCATCGAGCTTCATCTCCTGCAGCAGTATTCCGTCGGTCATGATCTTGATCGCGCAGGAGGGGGTCGTGGTGTCCTCGAAACGCATCTTGTAGGCGATCAGGTCTGCCGGCACGCCGTCGGCAGCGGTCATCTGTTGCTGCAGATACCGGCATACGGAGACTGCGGCGATGCGCCTCGGCTGGGTGATGCCGATGCGCGCCGTTCGGCCGTAGCCATGCTCGTACAGCAGCCGCGGAATCTGTGTGGTCTTGCCAGAACCGGTAGGGCTCTCCACCACGACCGCGCCGTGCGATTCGAGCGCTTCCAGGATGCGCCGGCGGTGCCGGTACACCGGCATGTCCATCGCGGAAGCGGGTATCGACATCACCGATGGCGCCGGGGCGATCCGCAGCCCGGCGCCGGCACGCCGCCGGCGCGTGCTTCCCGACCCGCGAGCGGGTAGAATTGCCGCAAGTGTTGAGCCGGTACCGCGCGTCGGCCGATGGCGAGCACGCCGTCGCCGCCCGCGTCTATATGCGCGACGAGCACGGGATCGATCGTGAACACTTCGATCGTGACGCGTTGGCAGTAGTCGGCCGCCTGCAACGCGCCGGCCACGAGGCCTACGTGGTGGGCGGTGCCATCCGCGATCTGCTGACGGGACGGTGCCCGAAAGACATCGACATCGCCACCAGCGCCCGTCCTCGCACGGTCACACGGCTGTTCTCCCGCGCGCGGATCATCGGCCGGCGATTCAAGCTGGTGCACGTGCCCGCTGGCCGGGAGGGCATGCTCGAGGTGTCGACGTTTCGGGGGCCGGGCACGGAGGGTAACAACCACTACGGCACCATGGCCGAGGACGCGCTGCGCAGGGACTTCACGATCAACGGATTGTACTACTGTCCGCGGCGTCAGCAGATCATCGACTACGTGCGCGGCTTCCGTGATCTCGCCGCCCGCCGCCTGCGGACCATCGCCGACCCGGAGCAGGCGTTCGTCGGCGACCCGGTGCGCATGCTGCGGGCAATCAAGTACACGGCCTTTCTGGGCGTGCGGTTACCCGAGCAGTACCGGCGGCTGATCCGGCGGCACGCCCGGCTGCTCGGCGAGTGCCCGACCGGCCGGCTGAGCGAGGAGCTGCGCAAGCTGCTGGCCTCGGGCAACGGCTCGGACATCCTGCTGGACTGTGCGCGGCTGGGACTGCTGGCCGAACTGCTTCCCGCGGTTGCCGGACGGATGCGGCCGCGGCGGCAGGATCCGCTGATCGCGGAGCTGGCACGCATCGAGCGGACGGCGCCGGACGGAGAAACGGTGCGCCTGCGCGCGATGGCGGCGCTGGCAGCGACGGTGAACGGGGAGGGTGGCGAGCACACGTTCCGCGGCGTCAAGCAGGCCTTCGCGCCGTTGATGATCACCAACGACGACGCGCGCTCGATCGTTGCGTTCCTGGGGGGTACGGGGAATGCGACAACCACCGGGGACGGGTCGGACGGGCGAAACGCGGAGCCACGGCGGCGGCGGCGGTCACGATCGCGCACGGGGTCGCGGCCGTCGTCCCGCTAGCGCGTCGCGGCGTTCACGTCAGCCCGCCGGGTTGCCGTCGCCGTCGGGAAGCAAGTTGCCAACGGTGACATCCACCTGACTCAGCACGAGACCCGCGTAGCGCTGCAGGCTGGACATGATGAGCTCGCGCAGGTCGTGCAACCCCGATCCCACCGCCAGCCCCGATGGAACGTCGACGATTACCTCCAGCGCCCACGCTCCGGTCGACTTGCTGACGATCACGCGCGCCAGATGCAGCCGCGGATCGTGCTCATGGAGGCAGTGGGCGACCATCTGGGTGAGCGCCGTCTCCGATACCGAGACGGCGCCGCGGCTCTCCCCCCGCACCTCCGTCTTCTCGAAGACCAACCCCTTGTTCCGCAGCACGCCCCGCTGCCAGAAGATCCTGATGGCGTCGATCGCCACGTGCGCGTAGTCCCGGCGCACCTCGACGGGCGGCACCGGGATGATGTGCTTGCCTTCGGACTCGCGCGCCGCGCGGGCGGCGTCGATCTCCGCACGGCTGGCGATCTCCTCGATGTGCAGGTATCTGTGCGGCGCCGGCAGCCCGAGGCGGCGGGTGATCAACTGCACCATCTTCGCCGAGGTGCCCAACACCAGCACGCGGCGCGGGCGCATGGCGGCAATCCGCCGTCGGGCCTCCTGAGCGGCACGCGGGTCGTGGAACACCGCAGCCTTCACGGCCGCGATCGCGTTAATGGCGACCTTCGCAGACCGACCGCCGAGGATCTTCTGGTCCCGGATCAGCAACCCGTCGTCGATGATGAGATCCATGCCGTGGCGGGTGGCGATGAGCTGAGCCCGGAAGCTCTTGCCGGTGCCGCTGCGCCCGATCAGCGCGGTGACGCGCACGCCGCGCAGCCGCCATGTGAGGTGATGCACCAGGGTTCGCAGCCACGTCATCGATGTACCGGGCGATCAGTGTATCGCGCCCGCAACGCGGCGGCCGCTCGCTTCCAGTCGGCAGAGTGCCGGACGAGCCGCTCGACCTCGGGCGGCGCCTCCAGCCACGGTGCACCAGTGAAGCGCGAAAGGGAAGGGTCGGCCGAGCACAACAACCACGCGTGCAGGAACGGCCGCTGCCGGCGCCGCGAGCCATAGCGACGGTCACCTGCCAGCGGCATGCCGGCCTCCGCGCACAGGGCCCGGACCTGATGGCGACGGCCGGTGTGGGTGGATACCGCTGCAAGGGTCATGCCGTCCCTGGTACTGATCGGCCGCAGGTGGGCGAACAGGGGCTGGGCTGCGTGGTCGATCACCGCTCGGCGACGCGCGGAGTCGTAGCGCAGGCGTGCCTGCAGCGATTGCGCCCGGCGGATGACCCTCTCGATCACTACCAGGTAGACCTTGGTGGCCCTGCTTTCGCGCAGCAGGGCGGTCAGGTCGCGGGCCGCGTCGATCGTCTTGGCGTAGATCAGCAAGCCGGAACAGATGCGATCCAACCGGTGCACCGCGACCGGACGGAACGACAACGACCTCGGCACCCGGTCGGCCAGGAGCGGTTCAAGGCAATGGCTGAGCGGCAGCGGCCGCTCGGTGGCAGGGCCCGCGATCGTGATGCCGGGCGGCTTGCTGGTCACGAACACATGCTCGTTGTCCAGGATGACCGGAAGCCGCGCTCCGAGCGGCTGCTCGGTCGAGGCTGGCCGTTCGGCCCCCGCGGTCGCCGTGCTTGCGCCCATTGCAGCGGGAGCAAGCGATGCCGGCACGGCGATCCGGTCGCCGGCCGCGACACGGGCGCCGGGCACGGTCCGCGCGCCGTTGAGACGCACCGCACCGGTACGCAACAGGCGATACACCACGCTCAGCGGTGTGGATGGCAGCATCCTGCGCAGCACCCGGTCGATGCGCCGGCCGGCATCGTTGCGCCCGGCCTCGTAGCTAGTGCGTTGCCCGCTCGTCGTCGTCCTGTTGGGAGTGTCCACCGGTCCGGATGATGACTCGAACCGGAGGGCCCCGCACCCCGTGCGGTGGGAGTGACAGTCCGACGCACCAAGGCATCCGCGACACGTGGGCGAATCGAGCGTCCTGTATCGCATTGCCAGGTCAATCGCGGTCGCGCGCGTCGCAGGTGGCGTTCGGGAAGTGTCGCGTCAGGAGTGGGGTTTTTCCCGGAATACCGTTGCAGGGGGCGACCGGAGAGCGGAGTATCACCTGTTTGATGGCGTGGGTCGCAGTGTCGCCGGCCGCGTTGACACTTCCTCCAGACCGGTTCGATAGTGGACGGATGCGCCTAACGAGCGCGGCAGCGCTCGGCCCGAACGCAGCGCGCCGCGGGCAGGATGCAGGTCGGCGGCGCGCCGGCAGGCGATCGGTTGTCGGGATGCTTCTCACCGCGCTGTTCGTCGGTTCCGTTGCGGCACCGGCGACGGTATCGCTGTTTTCGACGGAAGCGCAGATCTGGAACGGATACTATCTGCTCGCCAGCGACAGGCAGACCGACGGCGACCCGGTCGAGCGGGCGTTCGCCGGATCGCTGACCCGTGCCGTGCCGGTGCGGTTCACGGTCTTCGACCGCTTCGAAGAACAACCGGCAGATCGTCTGGCGCAACGGCTGGATCCGCTGGACCCGCGCTTCGATCCGTTCCTGCGCACCGTCGGGGGCTACTTCCTCGCCATGGCGGCCTCCGGGGAGGACCGGAACCTCACCTACCTGCGTACCGACCTGGCACCGTTCGGGTTGCTGCTGCGCCTGGCGCTCCAGTCACCCGCGGCGCCGCTCAGGGTGCTGGATTTCGATGCCCGCCGGCGGCTTCTGGCGGCCGGCATGATCGCCGCAATCGCTCTGGCGGAGCTGGGGGTTCGCGTCGTCGCCGGCCGTCTCGGGTCCGCGCTCGGCCTGGTCGGAATGATCGTGCCGTGGGTGGTCGCGGCGCTGAACGCCGGCAGCGTGGCGATCATCGCCGCGGCTGCGGTGCTTCCCGCGCTGCGAAGGCTACCCGGCCCGGCGCCCGCGCGGGCGGCGGCCGGGGCTGCTGTCGTCATCGTGGTGGTGACGACGGCCAGCGTCCTGTTGGGCGGAATGCTTGCGGGCTTCACGGTCGGCGTGGCGGCCATCGGTTCCGTCGCCGCGACCGCGACCTGGTGGAGCGCACTCAGGACCCCGCCAACGGGTGAACCGCGCGCGCGGCGTGTGATCGGGGCGGTGCTCCCTGGGTCGCTGGTCGCGCTGGCGACCGTCGTCGTGGCCGCGGGCGCGTCGCTGCCGACCGTGGCGCTGCCGGCCCCGGGTGCCGGCAGCGCCACGGTCACCTGGGATGAGCTCGCGCGGCTGGGCGTGCGGGACCCGAGCCTGGGCGGATTGCCGACCGCTGCCGATTACGTGACGCACGTCGCCTTCCAGGAAGGCATGCCGTACGGACGCCCGTACCGGCTTCCGCAGGAAGGAGAGCGCCTGACCGTGTCCTCGTTCCGATTCGATCCGCACGCGCGGCGCATGCTGCGGCGCGAGCGCCTGGTCGTCACCTACGATCAGAGGTGGCTGGAGCGGGTGGTCGCCGAAGCGACCGGCGTCGGCCGGCTGCTGCTCGACGCAGGCACCGTGAACGTGCACCGGCGCTGGCTGGCCGACCTGGTACGCTCGCGCCGGCCCGCAGCCTCCGTGACCGCGCTGGCGCTGGTGTCCGCAGGCATTGCGGTGGGCACCGCGTTATGGGTACGGCCTGCCCGGGCGGCCCGTTGATGGGTGGGCCGTCGGGCACGGTCAACCTGATCCTCGGCGCATGCAGTCAGCGGCCGGTCGGCTGTTCCGACGAGGATCTGGAGTCGTGCTACCAGAGCCACTACAAGCCGTTGGCGCAGCTGGCCTACCGGTTCCCGCACTGTCCCTGGATGCTCCACTTGGGCGGCGAGTTGCTGGAGTGGATCGACCGGCGGCACCCGGAGCTGATCATGCTGCTGCGCGAGATGACCAAGCGGCGCCAGATGGAGCTCCTTGGCGGGGGCTTCTTTGCGCCGATCCTGCCGATCATCCCCACGCTCGATCGCGTCGGACAGATTGAGAAACTGACCACCGAGCTCCGCGTGCGTTTCGGAACCCGGCCAAGGGGAGTGTGGCTGACCGACTGTGTGTGGGAGCCGTCGCTGCCGCATTCGCTGGTCGGCGCAGGCATGGAGTACGTGTTTCTCGATTCCCGTCAGTTCGCGGCCGCGGGCGTTGCCGGTGACGAGATCTACCGTGCCCACCTCACCGAGGACGAGGGGAGGGTGCTGTCGGTCATGCCGATCCACCATCGTTTGTCAGAGCTCATGGAGACCGCCTCCCCGGATCAGGCCGTCGCTTCGCTGTGCTCCGCCGGCGATGGCGAGGGCAACCGGGTAGTGATCGCCCTCGACGAGCCGGAGCGGTTGGGAGAGCACCGGTGGCTGGAGCGATTCCTGGATCTGGTGAGCGCCGATCCGCGTATCGTGCCCACGACGCCGCGTACCTACCTGCGGCGACACGGCACCGGCGGCTTCGTCTATCTGGACTCCGGCATGGACGCGGGCAGGAGCCCGTCGCCGCGCGCGGGAACGGCGTACGGTGGCGATCACGGCGTCTTCCGGCGGCATCTTTCCCACCTGCCGGACAGCCGCCTTCTGTACGCGAAGATGGTTCACGCCAACCTGCTGGTGAACCAGGTGCGCGGTGATCGCGAGCGGCGGCGCGCCGCACGCAACGACCTGTGGCGGGGGCAGTGTGGTCACGCCTATTGGGACCGGCCGGACGGAGGCATCCATACCCGCCGCACGCGTGACGCGGTCTACGCGTCGCTGCTGCAGGCGGAAGTGCAGGCGCGTGACCAGACGTCGTTTCTGCCGTCCATCATGCAAACCGACTACGACATGGACGGCCACCCCGAGTTGCTGTATCACGGCCGGACGTACAACGCGTACCTGCACACCACCGGCGGCATGCTGTTCGAGCTGGACTACCTGCCGGGCTCGGTCAACTACATGAACACGCTCACCCGCGCCCACGGCATGGCACCGGCGCACACCGACCGCTACCTCAAGAGAGGGTTCCTGGATCATGTCATGGCAGCGGTGCCGACGGTGGAGGACTACGCCGGCGGCTTCGCCTCCGCGCCCGGCCTGGTCGGCGAACGGTACGCCGTGCAGTCGGTCGGCGACGATCGAGTGACGCTGGTGCGCCGCGGCCTCTCGATTCCCGGGGCCGGTACGGCAGGCTCGATTCCCGCCACGCTGCACAAATCCTACCGATTCCGCGCTCGCTCGCTGGAGGTCCGCTACGAGCTTGTGGCGGAACGAGATCTGGACGCATGGTTCGGCGTGGAGATCAACCTTGCAGTCGCCGCCGACAGCGCGGCGCGTGCGGTCGGACCATGTGGACCGCAGCTCCTGCCGCGGCAGCCCCTCTCGTTCGGTCCGACGACGCTGGTGGAGATCGACGACCCAGGCGCCGCCGCTCAGCTGATGATTCGCACCGGAGACGCCCAAGCGGGGATCTACGCGCCCGTGAACGTCGGTGGCGAACATCAGTTCTGTGGGCTGGTGATCGTCTGGCGGCTGCGGCCGGTGGCCGGCGAGCGCTGGACGCGTCGGGCATCGATCGCCTTCTCACGCCTGCGCGCCAACCGGGTCCCGTGATAGCATGCAGCGAGGCGGTACCCAGATGATGCTTTCCGAACTGCGGCAACGGCTTGCGGTGCTTGGCACCGACATCGACGTCGCATGGAGGCGTCTTTGACCCGGAACAATCCGAACGGCGTCTCGCCGAACTCGAAGAGCTGACCGCAGCGCCGGAGCTGTGGAGTGATCGCGCCGCCGCGGGAACGACGCTGGCGGAGTTGAAGCGGCTCAAAGGGCGGATCGAGCCGTGGAAAGCGTTGCGCAGCGCCGCGGGCGAATTGGACACCCTGTGTGAGCTTGCCGAGGAGGAGAGCTCCGAGGAGTTCTCCGATGAGATCGAGGTCGGTCTGGTCGAGCTGGAAGGCCGCTTCAGCGCGCTGAACCTGCAGGCCGTGCTCGGCGGTCCCCACGATCGTGCCGACTGCTTCCTGACCATTCACGCAGGCGCCGGCGGCACGGAGGCGTGCGACTGGGTCTCGATGCTGCTGCGCATGTACCTGCGCTGGGCCGAGGAGCGTTCCTTCGGCACCGAAGTCATCGATCTGACCGAAGCCGAAGGCGGCCTGAAGTCGACGACGGTGCAGCTCTCCGGGGAATACACCTATGGCTACCTGCGCGCCGAAACCGGGATCCATCGCCTGGTGCGCATCTCGCCGTTCGACGCCAACAAGCGCCGGCACACCACGTTCGCGTCGGTGTTCGCCTCACCGGTGCTGGACGATACCGCCGACGTGGAGGTGCGCGCAGAGGAGATCCGGGTCGATACCTACCGCGCCTCCGGTGCGGGTGGCCAGCACGTCAACAAGACCGACTCGGCGGTGCGCATCACCCACCTGCCGACCGGCATCGTGGTGCAGTGTCAGAATGAGCGCAGCCAGCACAAGAACCGGGGCACCGCCATGAAGGTGCTGCGCTCGCGCCTGTTCGAGCACCATGAGGCCGAACGGCGCAGCAAGCTGGAGGCGATCGAAGGCGACAAGAAGGAGATCTCCTGGGGCAACCAGATCCGCTCCTATGTCTTCCAACCGTACACGATGGTCAAGGACCATCGCACCAAGCACGAAAACGGCAACGTGCAGGCGGTGATGGACGGGCGCATCGACCCGTTCATCGAGTCGTACCTGCGCATGACCGCCTCCGCCTGAGAGGTCTCGCGTGCGGCGCCGGGGATGGCTGGCACTCCTTCTGACCTGCTGGGCAGCCGCTCTGCCGGCGGTGGCCGAAGAGCGGCGCGTCGGCTCCGCGACGGACGGCCGGCGGGTCGGCCTCAGCCCGCTGGCGGCGGGCGATCTGGCCTCCGAGCACCGCTATCTGGCAGATGCGCTGGTGCGGCTGCTGCGCGAGCGGCTCGAAGGGATCGACGGGGTGGAGCTGGTGGCGGCGGACGCTCCGGTCGGCGTGCTGCCGCGCCAGGTCGCCGTAGCCGCGGACCTCGACCTGCTGATCTGGGGCCAGATCGAGACAGTATCCGAGCACCTCGTGCTGGAAGTGAACGCATTCGATGCGGGGTTGGTGCGCAACGTCTGGTCGTACTACGAATCGGGGGAGCCCGACGTGCTGCTGGCTGCGATCGATCCGGTCGCCGACGGGCTGGCTCCGCTGCTGCTGGGTACGCCGTGGTCGCGCCTCGCGGTCGACCCGGTGCCGGCCGACAGCAGCGTCCGGCTCGATGGCGTGCTGATCGGTGTCGGCGCGACGTTTCTGCGCTACACCGCGCCGCGCCGGGCCGAGTTGACGGTGTCCCGCCCGGGCTACCACGACGCGGTCCGCCAGGTGGACCTGGCGCCGGGGCGGGAGGTGCGGGTCGCCGTCGAGTTGATGCCGCGCGACCTGGGCTCGGTGCTGCTTGACTCACGACCGGCCGGCGCCGCCGTGTACGTGGCGTCCGCCTATGCCGGCGTCACACCGCTGCGGCTGTCGCGTCCACCGGTCGACATGCCGGTGTCTCTGGTGCTGGAAGGCCACGCCGATACCGCCGCGCGCATCGGACCGGGCACGCCGGCGACGCTCACGGTGCCTCTGCAGCCGGCCGGTTTCGACGGTGCCGCGGCGCAGGCGAGCGGCCGCGATCGGTTCTATGAGGAACTGGGCTGGTTTGCCGTGTCGCTCCTTCCGCCCCTGCTGCTCAGCGCGCTGATCACCGACTTTTCCGCCCGCGACGTGGCGCTGCACCAGGGAGGCGGACCGGTCGTGTGGCAGCCGGCGACCGTCGGCGTCACCATCGGCGCGGTGGCGGCGGCGGGTTACTCGGTATACCGGCTCGTGCGTACCATCGGGATGATGATCGAATACACGGAGACGGCCGATCGGCCGGCCGGTTGATGTTCGGCCTGGGAAAGCGGCTTCGCGAGCTGTTCGGCTCGCAGCCGGAGCGTCGGGACCTGATCGAGGATACGTTGCTGGAAGCGGACATCGGCCCGCGCACGGTGGAGGAGCTGCTCGACGGCCTGGACGGCCGCATCGGGCGCGGCGACCGGGCGCTTGCCGCCATCCGCGAGCGCGTGCTGCAGCGTCTGCGTGTGGCGGCCTTCGAGCCGGATCTGCAGGGGTTGTCCGTGGTGATGGCCATCGGCGTCAACGGCGTCGGCAAGACCACGAATCTGGCGAAGTTGGGGGCGCTCCTCAAGCGGCGCGGCAGGCGCGTGCTGTTCGCTGCCGCCGACACGTTCCGCGCCGCCGCGGTGGAGCAGCTCAGCACGCACGGCCAGCGTCTCGGGATCCCGGTGGTCGCCCAAGGGCAGGGCGCCGACGCCGGCGCCGTGTTGTTCGACGCGATCGACAGCGCCACCGCGCGATCGCTCGACGTGGTGCTGGCCGACACCTCCGGGCGCATGCACACCAACGCCGGACTTGACGCCGAGTTGCGCAAGCTGGTGCGGATCGCCGAGCGCCGTCAGGTAGCGCTGCATCGACTGCTGGTGGTCGACGCCACCACCGGCCGCAACGCACTCGATCAGGCCCGCACCTTTCGCGACGGCGCCGGTGTGGACTCGATCCTGCTGTCCAAGCTCGACGCCACCGCCAAGGGCGGAACGGTGCTCGACATCTGTCAGGAGCTCCAACTGGGCATCTCCTTCGTGGGCACCGGCGAGCGGATGGAGGACCTGTCCCGATTCGATCCCGAGACCTACGTTACCGGCCTGCTCGGCGACGGCGCATGAGGCCGCTGGCGCTGGCGGCGGCGCTTGCGGCCTCCGCGCTCCTCTGCGCCACGGCGGAGACGGCCCGCGGTCAGGTCCTCTACTACCGCTCGAACGAGATCGGCATCCCCTTCGAGCAGATCCCGCAGGCAGAGGCCGCGGATCACCGGTTGGTCCTGGTGCGCCGTTCGGCTGCCGGGCAGGCCGATGAGATCAGCGACGAGCGTCTCCTGCTTGACGCCGGAGATCAGGTCCGGCGGTGGGTGACGCGGCGTGCTGCCGACGGCCTCCTCCTCGGGGAATCCGACTACGTCGACGGGACACTGGTCGCCGAGCGCAGCTTCGACGCCACGGGAAGGCTCACCCAGGAGGCCACCTACGAGGCCGGAGAGCTGGTCAGCGGCACCGCCTATGCGTACGAGCCGCGCCTTGTGCGGGTGGAGGCGACGGGGAGCGACGGCGCCGTGCTGTTTCGCGCGACCTACGAACTGGCCGCCACCGGCCAGCTGCGCGACTTCATCCGCATCGCTCCGGGTGAGGATCGGAGCGGCGTCCGTTTCGTGTTCGCCGGCGGGACGCTGGTCGAGGAGGTCGTCACCTCCGGGTCGATTCGGCTGGTGTCGCGCTACCTGGCCGGCGAGCGCTATGAGGTCGAGGAGTGGCGCGACGACACCCTGCATTCCGTGCGCGAGTTGGAGCGCTCGCCCGACGGTGTCCTGGTCGCCGAGACCATGATCGAACCCGCGTTGGACCGGCGCACCACCACGCGTTTCGACTCGGCGGGGCGGGTTCTGGAATCGGTCGCGACCGAGCGCGGCCGGCAGGTCGAGCTGGTGCGTCACCACCGCGATGCCGCCGGCAGGATCGTCACCACGTGGCGCGAGACCGAAGCCGGCGAGGAGCGGTTGGAGTACGAGTACGTCGAGGCGGCCCGGCCCGCGTCCGCTTCAGGCGACCACCCGGACGACCGGTTGCTTGTCGTGCGGCATGAGCAGAACGACGATGTGGTCTCGGTCACCACCTACGAGTGGCCCGGCGGGGACGACGAGCCGCCGACGAGTCAGGTCGACTACTACCGCGATGCAGTACCCTATCTTCGCGTCCACTTCCGCGACGACGTGCGGATCCGCGAGCAGGTCCTGAGGGACGGCGCGGTGGTCCGCGAGCGCGTGTTCGATGCGAGTGACGGCGCCGACCGCTGAGCAGGCGCGGAGCGCTGCGGCCGCGCCGACTCAGGCATCCTCGGCCGGCGGGGACGTGCGGCTGGCCCTGGCGCTGGTAGGCGCCCACCTGCGCGGACGCCGGGGACACGGCAGCGGCCGCGCATCGCTGGCGATGGCGGTGGTCGGCATGGGGGCCGGCGTGATGATGCTGACCAGCGTGCTCGGCATCATGAACGGGCTGCAACTCGGCTACATCGAGGACCTGGTGGAGATCGGCTCGTTCCATCTGCGCATCAGCCGCGCCGGCCACGAGGCCATCTCTGCCGTCATCGTGGAGGACCTGGAAGGGCAGGCGTCGGTGCGCACGGTCACGCCGCTCGCCGATCTGGCGACGTTGATCGGCCGTCCGCCATCCGCCGTCCGTCACCCGATGACCCTGCGCGCGGTGCCGGCCGATGTCGCGGCCCGCGAGCCGTCGTTCGCCGAGGAGCTCGGTCTGGGCGCGGCGCCGCTCGACCTCGGCACCGTGACGCTGGGCGCGGCGGCCGCGGCCCGGCTCGGCGTCGGCGTCGGCGACGCGGTCACCGTGTACCTGATAGACACTGCCGTCGGCGGCCGGCCGGTGCCGCATGCAGCGCGGCTGGTCGTCGCCGGCACGTTCGAGAGCGGTTTCACCCAATTCGACCTGCATTGGGCACTGACGTCGCTGGCGACCGCCGAGATGGTGACGGGCGGGGGACTGCCGCTCGAGTATGGCATCAAGCTGGCCAACCGGTTTCGCGATGCGACGGCGCGCGCAGCGGTGGGGGCGATCCTCGCCGAAGAGTACCGGGACTACGAGGTGCGCACCTGGCGGGAATTCAACCAGGCGTTCTACGGCGCGCTGCGCACCGAGAAGTTGCTGATGTCGATGCTCATCGCGCTCGTGTTCGTGGTGGTCGGTTTCAACGTCTTCCACGGCATGCGGCGTCGGATCCAGGAACGCCGCCAGGAGATCGGCGTGCTGCGGGCACTGGGAGCTACCCCGGTGATGCTGCGGCTGGCCTACTCGGTGGAGGCGACGGCAGGC
Organism: Spirochaetia bacterium; assembly: GCA_965262795.1. Lineage (GTDB taxonomy): Bacteria > Spirochaetota > Spirochaetia > SZUA-6 > Bin103 > CATQHW01. The sequence goes on from OZ253561.1 coordinate 5,955,357, forward strand.
GGGGTGGTGGGCGTGGTATGCGGCCTGGCGGTCGGCCTGGCGATCGCCGACAATCTGACCGCGCTGCTGACGCTCACCCAATCGGTGATGAACGCTCTGCTGGAGGTGGCGGCGAGCTTCGCGCCACAACCGTCCCTGCGGCCGAGGTTCTCCGGGTCCACGTTCTTTCTCGAGGAGATCCCCAACCGGGTGCTGCTGCACGAGGCGGTGCTCACCTGCGCCGTCGCCATCGGCGCGGGGCTGGCCGCCGCGCTGGCGGCGGGGCGCTGGCTGCGTGGCATCACCCCCGAGCGCATCATGCGCGAGGCGCGGGAATGAGCGAGGCGCGGGAATGAGCGAGGCGCGGGAATGAGCGAGGCGCGGGAATGAGCGATCCGATCCTGGCTATGCGCTCGGTCACCAAGCGTTACGGCCGCGCGACAGGAGATGGCGTCGTCCTGCGCGGCATCGATCTCGATCTCGCCGGCGGCGCCTCGGTTGCGGTCACCGGGGTCAGCGGCTCGGGCAAGAGCACCCTGCTCAACCTGGCCGGCGGCCTCGATCGCGTCACGTCCGGAACGATCCGGCTGAGCGGCACGGATCTCACGGCACTGGACGAGTTCGGGTTGGCGGTGCAGCGTCGCAAGCTGGGCCTGATCTTCCAATTCCATCACCTGCTGCGCGATTTCACGGTGCTCGAAAACGTGTTGATGCCCTCCCGCCTGCAGAATCGCCCGCACGCGGCCGCGACCGCGATGGCCCGGGAGATGCTGGACCGCGTCGGGCTGGGCGACGCCTGTCACCGGTACCCCACCGAGCTGTCGGGGGGCGAGCAGCAGCGGGTGGCGGTGGCGCGGGCTCTCGCGGCGCAGCCGACGCTGATCCTGGCCGACGAGCCGACCGGCAACCTGGACCGGGCGGCGTCCAGCGCCGTCGCCGACCTGCTATTTACCCTGGTCGCCGACGGCGGCGCCGCCTGCCTGCTGGTGACGCACGACACCGAACTGGCCATGCGGGCGGAGCGCGTGCTCACGCTCCGCGACGGCGTGCTCGTCGAGGGGGATCGGGAATCGCCGGCGCCTGCCGGCGGCGGCACGGGATGAGGCTGCCCGCCGCGCCCTGGCTGGGCGTCATGATGGCCGGGCGTGGTCACGCTCGCGGCGGCCCCGGCCTGGCCGGCACCACCCTCGGCATCGCCCTGAGCCTGGTGCCGGTGATCGTGGTGCTGGTGGTCGCCGACGGCATGATCGAAGGGATCACGGGGCGTTTTCTGGAGGTGGACACCTATCATGCGCGCATCGCCCTGCGTGGCCGCGCAGGGAATGTCGATGCGCTGTTGGAGTCGGTGCGCGCGGTTCCCGGGGTGACGCTGGCGGAAACGGAGTTGCGCAGCGAGGGGCTACTGTTCAGCGCCGGGCTGCGTGCCGGGGTGCAAGTGCGATTCGTAAGTCCCGACCTGCTGGAGCGCGACCCTGGGCTGAAACGGTATCTCAGCGTGGCAGGCGCGTTCGACCTTGGGGCAGACGACCTCGTGGTGATCGGGGGGGAAACGGCGGACACCCTGGGTGTGGCCGCCGGCGATCTGGTGGGGCTGTGGGTCGGCCGCTTCGTTACGGTGCGAATCGTCGGCGTGTACCGGTCCGGCTATCAACAGCTTGACGGCGCGTTCGCGTTCATGGCCGCTTCGGCGGCGGTGGAGCTCGGCGCCACCGGGTCCCGGTTCGTGGGCGTCAAGGCGCGCGATCCGTTCGGCGGGCTGGACGCGTTGCTGGCCGACCTGGGAACGCTGGTACCGCCCGAGGCGCTGATCTCCTGGGACGAGTTGCAACGGGCAGCGTACCGGTCGTTTCGCGCCACCAAGGTGTGGCTGACTCTGATCATGGCCGTGATCGCGCTGGTGGCGACGATCAACGTCGCCTCGGCCCTCCGCATGCTGCTGCTGGAGCGCAGCGCGGAGATGGCGTACGTGCGTGCCATGGGCGGCTCGGGCGACCAGGTCGGCATGGCGTTCCTGACGGTGGGCCTGATCAGCGGCGCCGCCGGCAGCGTGGCCGGGGTGGCGCTGGGGCTGGTGGCGGCGGTCAACGTCAACGAGCTGCTGGCGGCGATCGAGTGGGTCGTCAACGCGCTGGCGCTGCTGTTGTCCGGAGCCGACGCATCGATGCGGCTGATCGACCGCTCCTATTACCTGCAGGAGATTCCCGTGCGCGCCGATCTCGGACAACTCGTGGTCACCGGAGCGGCCGCGACCGTTGCGGCAGCGATCGCGGCGGTGCGCCCCGCGCTGCAGGCGGCGCGCCTCAGGCCGGTCGAGGCGCTCCGACAACGGTAAGCTTCGGGGATTGACGATTGATCGGCCGGCCGTCCTTTGCGATACTCTCTTCTGGGCAATGCATCGGGACCGATGCATCAGCTCCCCGCGAAACCGTGAACCACGGAGGCACGACATGACGTGGAAGGGCCTGACCCAGCGCGCCCAGAAGGTCATCTCATTCAGGGCCCAGGAAGAAGCGAAGCGGTGTCACGCTGAGAAGCTGATGCCGGAGCACATCATTCTCGCGCTGCTCAAGGACGGCGAAGGGGTCGCGGTGAAGGCCTTGCAGCGGGTCAAGGTGAACATCGACGAGATGCGACGGGACATCGAACGCAGCCTGACGCAGGGCAAGGGCGGCCTCATACTAGGCGATATCGAGGTGTCGGAGCGTGCCCAGGCGGTTCTGAAGGGTGCGACGCGCGAAGCCAAGAACATGGGCCACGTCTACGTCGGCACCGAGCATCTGATCCTGGCCGCGGCGCGCGACGAAGCCGGCGCGACCTTTCGCTACCTGGCTCAGCGCAACGTGTCCCCCGAACAGCTCCGCGAAGCGATCATCCGTATCAACGGACTGGGCGAGGCGCGGCAGAGCTCCTCCGCGCCGAAGCGACGGACGCAGACCGCCACCCGCAAGCCCACCCCGACCCTGGACGAGTTCAGCCGCGACCTGACCACCCTGGCGCGTGAGGGCAAGCTGGACCCGGTGGTGGGCCGCACCCGCGAGATCCAGCGCGTGATCCAGATCCTGGCGCGGCGCACCAAGAACAATCCGGTGCTGATCGGCGAGCCCGGTGTCGGCAAGACCGCAATCGTCGAAGGGCTGGCTCAGAAGGTGGTCAACGGCACCGCGCCCGATGTCCTGCACGGACGGCGGGTGCTGACGCTGGACCTGGCTTCCCTGGTGGCCGGCACCAAGTACCGGGGCGAATTCGAGGAGCGGCTCAAGCGGGTGATGAAGGAGATCGTCACCGCCGGCAACATCGTCATGTTCATCGACGAATTGCACACGATCATCGGCGCCGGTGGCGCGGAAGGGGCGATCGACGCCTCCAACATGCTCAAGCCTGCCCTGTCGCGTGGTGAGCTGCAGTGCATCGGCGCCACCACGCTGGCCGAGCACCGCAAGTACATCGAGCGCGACGCCGCGTTGGAGCGCCGCTTCCAATCGGTGTTCGTGGATGAGCCCTCCGTGGAGGAGACGGTGGAGATCCTCAAGGGGATCAAGGACCGCTATGCCCAGTTTCACGGCGTGGTCTACACCTACGAAGCGCTGGAGGCGGCGGCGTCGCTCTCCGCCCGCTACATCTCGGACCGCCATCTGCCCGACAAGGCGATCGACCTGCTGGACGAATCGGGATCGCGCAGCCGCATCGACAACAGCGCCCGGCCGAAGGATCTGGTCAAGCTCGACCAGGAGATCGAACGGCTGATGATCGAGAAGACCAACCTGGTCAACAGCCAGAACTACGAAAAGGCGGCTGCGGTGCGCGACAAGGTCGGCCTGTTGCGGCAGCAGCTCGACAAGCGGGAGCGCGAGTGGGCCAGCACCACCCAGGGCGAGCAGCGGCTGGTGGAGCCGGAGGACATCCAACGGGTGATCTCCGAGATCACCGGGGTGCCGCTGGTCCGCATCGCCCAATCGGAGTCGCGCCGCCTGCTGGAGATCGAGAACGAGCTGCACGAGCGCATGGTCGGCCAGGAAGAGGCGATCAGCGTGGTGGCCGCAGCGGTTCGCCGGTCGCGCACCGGCCTGTCATCCCCCAAGCGTCCGATGGGATCCTTCGTCTTCCTGGGGCCGACCGGCGTCGGCAAGACGGAGTTGGCCAAGACCCTGGCGGAGTTCATGTTCGGTGACGAGGAGTCGCTGATCATGGTCGACATGTCGGACTACATGGAGAAGCACAACGTCTCGCGCTTGGTGGGCGCGCCGCCGGGCTACGTGGGCTACGACGAAGGCGGCATGCTCACCGAGAAGGTGCGGCGCCGGCCCTACAGCGTCATCCTCCTGGACGAGATCGAGAAGGCGCACCCCGACGTGTTCAACATCCTCCTGCAGGTGCTGGAGGAGGGGCAGCTCCAGGACCACCTGGGACACACGGTTTCGTTCCGCAACACCATCCTGATCATGACCTCGAACGCGGGCGCCCGCGAGATCATCCAGGACGGGTCGCTGGGCTTCCGCACGGAGCGACACGCGATGCGCTTTGCCGACATCAAGTCCTCGGCGCTGGCCGAGATGAAGCGGCTGTTCCGCCCCGAGTTTCTGAACCGGGTCGATGAGGTGGTGGTCTTCCACGCCCTGGAGCGCGAGCATCTGGAAAAGATACTGCACCGGTTGCTCGGGGACGTGGGCGAACGGCTCGCCGAACACAGCATCGACCTGCGGGTAAGCCGGCGGGCGCGCAGCTACCTGATCGACAACGGCTCCGATGAGAAGTACGGCGCGCGGCCACTGCGGCGCCTGATCCAGAAGGAAGTGGAGGACCCCCTGTCGCTGGAAATCCTCCGTGGTCGGTTCCCGCCCGGCAGTGGCGTGACGGTCGACGTCAAGGACGACCGGCTGGTGTTCCGCAAGCGGCGTGCCGTCCAGCAAGCCAAAGAGCTCGTCACTACCTGATTTGTCGGGCTCCTGTGCCCGCGGCGTGTCCTTGATACGCGCGCTGTGGGTTGCGCTGCTCCTGACGTTGGCCCTGCCGGCGGCCGCTCAGGACGCCAACGATCTCTACCAGCGGGGCGCCGATGCCTTCGCCGACGGTCTGTTCGCCAATGCCGCGCAGACGTTCACGACGCTGGTCGACCGCCACCCGGATTCACCGGTGCGCGCCGACGCCAGCTTTCTGCTCGCGCTCGCCCGGTACCATCTGCAGGAGCACGCGAAGTCTCTGGAGCTGCTGAGGGTGTTCGCCAGGTTGTTTCCGGATTCCGAACACATCGCGGTTCTGGACCATTGGCAGTCGGCCAACCTGTTGGCGCAGGGGCGCGCGGTCGAGGCGGCAGCGCTGGCCGAGCGGCAGCTCGCGCGCGCGGATGCGCCGGTGGATTACCGCTGGCGCACCCTGCTGCTGCACGCCACCGCCCTCGAGCAGGCCGGCCATCCTGCGGATGCCGAGCGCGCCTACCTGGCCATGGTCGACGAGCTGCCCGCGTCGGAGCAGGCCGACGCGCTGTTCCGGGCGGGCCAGCTTGCCTACCAGGCCGGGCGCTATGCGGATGCCGCCGAGACCTTCGGGCACTTGGTCTTCGATTACGCCGGCAGCGCCCGCGCCCCGCAAGCGCTGTTCGCGCAGGCCGATGCCTCGCTGCTGGCGGGTCAGCCCGGGAAGGCCGCCGAACGCTTCAAACGCTACCTGGAACTGTTCCCCGCAGGGCCGCTGGCGGGAGCGGCACGGAATCGTCTGCCCTTTCTGTACCTGAGCATGGAAGAGTTCGCGTCAGCGGCGGATGCCGCCGATGCCGCCCTGCGGGAGCGACCGGCCGCCGGCCTCACCGGCCAACTGCTCCAGGTCAAGGGAGAGGCGGCGCTGCAGCTAGGCGATCCCGACGGGGCGGTGAACGCGTTGACCGCCGCGCTGGACGCCGGCCTTGACGCCGCCGCTACGCAGCGAGCCGACTACCATCTGGCGCTTGCCTATCTGCAGACCGACCAGCGGGAGCTGGGACTGGAGTCGCTGAGGGAAGCCGGTGAGGGGCCGAACGCGGACCTGGCAGCGGGGGCCACCCTGAACCGGGCCTACCTGATGATCGAGGACGGCGAGCTGGAAGCCGGCGCGGACGCGCTGCAGAGCTTCGCCGACCGATTTCCCAATCACCCGCGCCTGACCGAGGCGCTGCAGGTCCTGGCGCGGACGCGGGAGGCGCTGGGAGAGACGGAAGCGGCATTCCGCGCGTGGGAACGGCTGTGGCTGGCGATGCAAGCCGACGGAGCCACCGCCGTCCTGGCATCTACGGGACCCGCCGAGGCGTCGATGGCCGGGTTGCTGCACGCCGCCGATGCCGCCGTCGCCGTCGAGGAGGACGATCGCGCTCTGTGGTTGCTGGCGTATCTGCGGCGGTTCGGCGCGGGGACCGAGTCGCTGGAGGCGATCTACCGTATCGGCCGCATCTACGGTACGCGCGGCGAGCACATGCGCGCCGCCGGGTTCTACCGTGAGGTCGTGGAGGCCGAACCGCGTGGGGAGCTCAACTGGCGGGCTCGCCTGGCACTGGGAGCGGAGCTGTACAACGCCGGCGAGTATGAGCAGGCGCTGCTCTATCTGCGCGACGGCGACGGCGGCGTCTGGGAGCCCTACCGCCATCTGGCGCTGGGTCGCGTGTACTACCGCCTGCGTCAGTCCGACGAAGCGAACCTCGCGTTGGCGATCGCTGCGCAGGCACCCGATCCCACGGTCGCGGCCGAGGCCGCCTATCTGTATGCCGCCGCCCACTACCAGGGCGGCCGCTACGCGCCGGCCCGCGACGCGTATCTGGAGTTCACCAGGAAGTTCCCCGATGCCGAACCGGTGCCGTCGGCGTTCTATCGCGCCGCCCTCAGCGAGCTGCGGATGGATCAGCCCGAGCGGGCCCTGGAACTGTTCACCACCGCCCTGACGACCATCGAATCGCGGGAAGCCCGCGCCGGGCAGCCGAAACCCACCGGCACCGACGGCGTCGATCTGGCGCAGGAGATCCTGTACATGCTGGTGGACGGGGCGCTCCTTGCCGGTCGGGCCGATGACGCAGGGGCTGCCCTGGAGAAACTGCGCGTGCGCGCTCCGGGTGGGCTCATGGCGGCAGAGGCGGGGCTGCGCCACGGCGAGTACCTGGTTGCCAACGGGCAGGAAGACGCGGGCCTGCAGGCCCTGCAGCAGGTGGCGGCGGACGCAGGCGATGACGGGCCGGGCCGCCGGGCCCTGCAGGCAGCGGCGGACGCCGCGGAGGCGCTCAGCCGGTACGACGAGGCTGCCGATCTCCACTGGCGCGCGCTGCTGGCGGCGGACGACACTGGCCTGCGCGAGAGGTCGCTCATCGGGCTGCGGGCAAGCTTCGTCGCGATAGGCGCGGCGGGCGCCGAGCGCTACTACCTGGCCGCGGCGGCGGCCACCGACCAGGAGTTGCCCAGGGACGTGCGTGCGCACGTGATGTACGACTACGCCATGCTGATCCATCCACAGCAGCCGGCAGTCGTCGTCTCGATCCTCGAGGAGTCGCTTCCCGAGCTGGGCCCCGGTCCCGAGCGCGACGATGGCTACTTCCTGCTGGCCGAGAGCTACCGCCAGGCCGGGGAGCCGCAGCGCGCGATCGACGCGTATCAGGTGGTGTCCGAAGTGGCGGTGGCCGGCGGCGGCCGGCAGGCGGAGGCGCATCTGCGACGCGCCCAGCTCCTGGTGGAAACCGAAGGCGACTTGGCGGCGGCCGACGAACTGGCGAACGTGGCGTTGCGGTTCCCCAACGAGGCCGATGTCGCTTCCGAAGCGCTGTACTATGCCATCGAGTTGCTGCGGAAACAGGGCTCCAATCGGTCAGCCGACCGGCTCAGCAACCGGCTGTTGGAGCGCTATCGGGACAGCCCGTGGACGGAGCGCCTGCAGAAGGAGCAGGAAGCGGACTCAAGCGGCTGACGGCCGCTGTTCCAGCGGGCGCTGTTCCAGCGTGCGTTGGAACAGCGCGCCGCTCCAGCAGCACTGACCGGTAGCCGCGGCGGCGCCGGTCCTGCAGCTTTGCCATCCCCTGCACGGATCGCAGCGCCCGTTCGACAGGGGTACTGCCCGCGCTCAGGAGCAACCGGCCGCCCGGCTCCAGCAACGCCTCGGCGGCTCCGGGCAGCCACCGCCACCAGGGGCCGTCGGTGTCGGCGTGCACGGCGATGACACCGCTGAAGCGTTTGCCGGTCGTTGCGGCACCCGCGATCCACGGGACGTGCACGCCTCCGGCGTCGATGCCGGTCTCACAAAGGTTGTGCCGGGTGGTAGCCACCTGCAGCAGGTCGCGGCTGCCGACGGTGATCGAAGGCGGCTCCCCGGCCACGGCCGCCAGCCGGCACGCGGTCAGCCCCTGACCCGGGTTCCAGATCAGCACGCGGGGGCCCAGCGCGTCCCCGCGCAGCAGGGGTTCGGCGGTGCGCAGCGCGTAGGGGACGGAGTCGAAGTCCGGCAGCCCCCACGCGGTCTGCAGCCGCACGCCGTGGCCGCCGTACCGCAGCTCGGCTTCGCCGCGCAGGTAGGCGGTGAACCCGTCGCCGACTACCTGCGCCGGCGGGCGTGCGACCTCGGCCAGCAGCACCGTGTGGGCGCGCAGCTCGCGGCGATGCACGATGCGCGCGCGGCCACCGAGCGCGTGTTCTACCAGACCCTGGCGCGCTCGTATGACGACCAGTGCGACCTGGCCCTGCGGCGCTGCGGCCGTGGCCGCCTGCACCAGCATGCGCAATACCGGTTCCCCCACCTTGGCCGGGAGGTTGGCCGCGATCAGGTCGAACGGCGCATGCGCGTGCGGCACGCCCAGACAGCCGACCGCCGTCGCACCCCCCGCGTCGTTCTCGCGAGCGTTGACGGCGCTGACGGTGACCGCCAGCGCGTCACGGTCGCTCATGACGATCTGTGCCCGCGGCCACAGCGCGGCCAGCGCCACGCCGATGATCCCGGTTCCGCAGCCCAGATCCAACGCGCGGCGCACGCGCAGATCTCCGAGGCGCTCGCCTATGGCATTGAGCAGCGCGCGGGTTCCCGTATCGATGTCGTCGCCGCTGAACAGCGACTGAGACAGCCAGAACTGCAACCTGCGGCCTGCCCACGGCAGGACGACGCGCTTGTGCAGCAGGCCGTGCGCTCGTAGCGCAGCGGCCGACGGGCCACGGTCCTGAGGAGCCTCGATCGGCGCTTCGCGGGCGTCGGGGATGGGTTGGGTCAGGCCCGTTCGACGTACGCGCCCGTAGTCGTGTTGACGACGATGCGGTCGCCGGACTTGATGAACAGTGGTACCTGCAGCGTCAGTCCGGTTTCGGTGGTCACCGGCTTGGTCGCGCCCGTGGCGGTATCGCCGCGCTCGGCGGGCGGGGCGTCGGTCACCTCCAGCTTCATCTTCAGAGGCAGCTGCACCGTCAGCGGGTCGTCCCCCCACATCAGCACCTGATAGGACTCACCCTCCTTCATGAAGCGCGTGATCCCCTCGTCGACGATGGCCATGGGCACGTTGAACTGGTCGTAGGAACCGACATCCATGAACACCAGATGGTCGGCGTCCAGGTAGAGGTACTGCACGTCCCGCGCCTCCACGCCGGCTTCCTCGACCGTCTCGTGCGACTTGATGACTTCCCGGACCACCTGTCCAGTGCGCGCGTGCTTGAGCTTCACACGCACGAATGCCGAGCCCTTGCCGGGTTTGACGAACTCGCGATCGGTGACTTGGTAGGGGTCTCCCCGAAACAGCACGTACATTCCCTTGTCGATTGCGCCTGCCTTCATCTCGCCGTGAACCGTCCGCCGGGGACCCTATCACAGCCTGACCGAATGGTGCAGCGGAAAGGGGATCACCTGGCTGATCTCGTTTCTCCGGTCGAGCGCCATCATCAGCCGCTCCACACCGAGCGCCACGCCGGCGCAGACCGCCGGGCCGCCACGCACGTCATCGGCCATCGCCCGATCAGGCGGGTGCCGGACCACCGCGGTCCGTTCCTTCCGTGCCGCTTCCCGCTCGATCACCCGTGCCAGCCGGTCGGCGTCGGTCTCTTCCTGGAAACAGTTGGCGATCTCCAACCCGCGGGCATACAGCTCCCATCGCCGGCAGTACGGAGTGCCCGTGATGGGCTGTGCGAAGGTCGGCACCCGCCGCGGGTACTCGTATACGACGGCACCCCGGTCAGCAGGCAGGCTCGGCTCCACCCGCGCCAACCAGATCCGGCCAAAGATCTGCTCCCAGGTATCGTCGTCGGCGGTGCGCACGCCCGCCGCGTCCGCCGCGCGGCGAAAACGGTCGCGGTCATCGACAGTGTCGAGGTCGATCCCGGTGGCCTGCCGGACTGCATCGCGGGCCCTGATGCGGTCGAACGGGCGGGGCAGCCGCGCTTCGGCCGGCAGCGACGCGATGAGCCGCTCCAGGCGGTCCGCCTCCGCGAGGTACCCGCCGCCGGGGGAGTACCACTCCAGCATGGTGAACTCCGGGCTGTGCGTGCGATCCAGATCGGGGCCGTTGCGAAACGCGGGAGCGAGCTGGAAGATCGGCCCGGACCCCAGGGCGATGAGCCTGCGCATGTGGCGCTCCGGGGACGGGCTCAGAAAGAGCGGCACGCCGGTTTCCTCGGCTGGCTCCGCGCCGGGCCGATGCAGCCGGGTGGCGAACACCTCGATCGCCGGCTCAGGCAGCAACGCAGGCGAAGCCAGGGGTGTGGAAACCTCGTGATAGCCGTCGGCGGTGAAGAAGGCGCGGATGGCCGCCATGACTTCGCTGTGGCGGCGGGCGCGCGCGAGCGCAGATCCGGTCATGGCGAGGTGCGCGGGCGCTGCCCTGATGCTTGGACAGCGCCGAACATGACCCCTATACTACTGGCTCGGCCGCCTCGGGTGGCTTCGGTCCTCACCGCTATCTCCGCATGAACCTCGATATCTTCGTCCTGGGCACCGGTGGCATGATGCCGCTTCCGGGCCGCGGCCTGACCTCCGTGCTGGTACGCCGCGAAGGCGACCTGCTGTTGTTCGACTGTGGCGAGGGCACGCAGATCGCGTTCCGCCGCCTCAACCTGAAGTGGAAGAAGATCACGAGTATCTTCATCTCCCATACGCACGCCGACCACGTGACCGGACTGCCGGGAATGTTGTCGCTGTCTTCCCAGGTGGACCGCTCCGAACCGCTCTACATCTACGGCCCGCCGCGCATTCGTCAGTACATCGAGCAGACCCTGCGCGTGCTGGATATCTACATCAACTACGAGATCATCGTGCACGAGTTCTACGACGACGTCACGGTGATGCAGGGCGACGGATACCGCATCGACTCGCTGCGTGTCCGTCACACCAAGCCCTGCCTCGGGTACCGGCTGGTGGAGGAATCTCGTTCCGGACAGTTCCATCCCGAGCAGGCGATCGCCGCCGGCGTCCCGCGTGGACCACTGTGGGCAACGCTGCAACGGGGGGAGTCGGTGCGATTGGACGACGGCACCGTGGTGGAGCCGGAAACGGTGGTGGGCGCGCCGCGCCCCGGACGCACCTTCAGCTTCGTTACCGATACCGCCGCGTTCCCGGGCCTGGCCCCGTTCGTCGCCGGATCCGATCTGCTGATCTGCGAAGGCATGTTCTGCGCCGATCTGGCCGCTGACGCCAGCGCCAAGAAGCATCTCACCGCGCAGCAGGCGGGGCGTATCGCCCGCATGGCCGGCGTGGGCCGCATGGGATTGATCCACTACAGCCCGCGCTATACCGATCGCGATCTCCGGCAACTGGTCAGCGACGCTCGTGCCGAGTTCGGGGAGTCGTTCCTGACGCGGGATCTGCAGGAACTGAGCTTGCCGTATCGGGAGTGAACCCGGGAGGCGGGGCGAGCGCCGGCGGCGGCGGCCGATCGACTCTGCCGGGGCGGCTGCGGGCGACCAGCGTCAGCGCGCCGATCGCAAGCAACGCAATCGCGGCCACCGCCGTGTCTCGGACGACCGGGTAGACCGCGTCCCCGCTCAGCGCGCGAAACCGCCCCGCGCAGTGGCCGGCGGCACCCCCGGTTCGCAGTGCAACCGTAGCCAGTGACGCTGGCTCGGTGCCGGCTGCGGACAACGGCGCCGTGACCGGACGGATTCCCTGCGGCGTCCGCACACCGCCGAAGCGCGGCGTGCCGTCCGCTGCGTAGCAGGCCAGGGCTCGCCACCGCCGGTCGCTCGCCAGCAGGGCCGTCATTCGATCGGCGAATCTTGCAGGCGCTCCGTCAGCAGCCAACCGCAGGGCGGCGGCCGCCTCAGCGCCCGCCCGCTCGCGAAGCACGAGGATGCGTGCGCCCGTGATCGCGGTCAGGGACAGCACGCAGAACAGCCCCGCGCCTGCGAAACGGCGAACAAAGCTCTCGCTCACGGTCAGCGGGGCTCTTCGTGACCGGTGCGCAGTGCGCGCACCTCGCGTCGAAGGTCGGCGATGGCAGCGTGCAGTTCACGCAGCTCTCGCTCGATTCCCGCCGGGAGCGGATGCCCGGCCATCGCGGCGGGCGATGGGGCCGGGAGGGCCGCGGGACTGTTCAGCGGGTCCGAGGCCTGATCGAGCTCCAGGTCCGGCTCCGGCGGATCGGCCGCTAGCGGCTCGCGGCTGGTGGTGTCCGTCGAGCGTGGATGGGAGTCGGAAGCCGACAGCGACCAGCGCTTAACCCAGACTCCATGCGGCTCGTAGCGGGTTGCTGCGGAATCGGGGGCGTGTCCGGCGTCATCCGAATTGGCTCCCTGTGGCATGCGTTTTGGCAGATCGTCACCCCGCGCGGACCGTTTCCCGCCCACCGGGCCCGTCCAGTATGAGCCGGCCGCGAGCCGCACTGTCAACGAAAGCCGGTCTCGTGAGGCTCGCGCTCCTCATCAGCCTCAACGCGGACCAGCGGTGTGCCGACTATCAAGAGGGTAAGATGGGTATGCTTCGCGGTCTGTCGTGCGCGGTCACGGCCTACTTCGTGTACACGGTCATGAACCTGGTGACCGTCGCCATCGCGATGGACCGCATGCAGGAACACCGCGAAGCGCTGCAGGGCAACGTGGAGACGCTGAAGGAGGTCAACCAGCGTCTGCAGGCCGAGTTCGACGCGCTGTCCACCAGCCCCGATCTGATCAGGCTGTACGCGCGGGACCTCGGCCTGTACGCGCCGGGCGAGCGGGTAATCCGCCTGCAAGGCACGAGCGAACCAACGCCGTTCTACGAGGTGGGCAATGTGGTGCCGCGGCTCGACCCGCCGCGGGCACACCGCTTGCCGTTTCTGCTTGCCGGCATCGCCGTAGGAGGGCTGCTCTATGCACGACTCAGGTTCCTCGAACGCTCGCGCAGCGACGGTGATCCCCCGGAGTCACCGGAGGATCATGCCGATCTGCTGTCGAACGCTGCGTCGTGGCGGGTTGGCGATCCTGCCCGGTGACACCATCTACGGCATCGTCGGCGCCGCCCCCGCGGCCGAGGCGAGGATCCGGCGGACCAAGAGCCGCGCGGAGGATCGCCCGCTCCTGGTCCTGATCCCCGATCGGAGCTGGCTGTGGCGCTGCGGGGTGGGCGGTGAGCTGCCTGAACGCCTTCTGCGTTACTGGCCCGGCGCGCTGACCATCGTGTTCGCGCGTGCCGGCGGCGGCACGGTGGGGGTTCGTGTCCCGGACGATCCTTTCCTCTGCCGCCTGGCCCGCTGCGTGGGGGCGCCGCTGTACTCGACCAGCGTCAACCGGTCGGGCCTGCCGCCGCTGTCGCGGGTGAGCCAGATCGTGGCCGCCTTCGGCACGTCGGTCGACCTGATTGTGGACGGCGGCGAGCTTGCGTTGCCCGTGGCGTCGACCGTCGTCGACGCCACCTCACGGCCGTGCCGGCTGCGCAGGCAGGGCTCGGTGGAGCTGCCTGCGCAGGTACTGGATCGTCCCTGATCTCACTCAACGCAAGGATGTCGGGTTCTCGGCAGACGCTGAGCCGGCCTGCAGGGCGGGCATCAGGTGGCGGTAGTGGGTGAGGAACACTTGCTGGACGCCGAAGAAGCGGCGTTCCAACTCCGTGCCGGCGCGTCCCAGGTAGCGGTAGTGCCACGGCTCGTACTGGTAGCCGGTGACATCCTCCAACGCCTGCGGGTAGGACAGCGAGAAGCCGAAGCGCCACGCGTTGGCCATAATCCACTGCCCCTCGCGCGTTTCCCCGTAGCCCAGGTCGATGCTGCCGAAGTCGATGGTGGTACCGAGCTGGTGCTGCGAGTGACCCGGCCGCGCCACCAGACTCGACGCCTGCTCCAGGCCGTCGCGTTCCACGGCGGACGAGAACAGGAAGGACTGCCGGGCGTAGGAGCGATAGGTCGATGAGATGGTCACGTCGGTGCCGGCCAGGCGCGCCGCCTGCGTCATGGCCACCAGGTCGGGCAGGGCGAGCGCCCGCAGCTGCATCGACGGTCGCGTGACCGTGAGGCCCCGGTTGTCCAGATCGACCAGGTCGGGCGGCCGGTAGTCTTGCGAGAGCGCGTGCTGCTTGTCGACCAGCACCAGCAGGTCCGCCGGCTGGTTGTGCGTCTTCGCCATCAGATCCAGGAACACGGCCGGCTCGGCGAGGATTCGGCCCCGAACCGACTCAGGAAACGGTTCGATCAGCGCAGCCAGGTCGTCCAGCGTGACGCCGAATGCCGCGTGCAGCGACGCCCGCTCCTTCGGTCCGGCGCACGCGGACAGCGTGACGGCGGCTGCCAGGGCCATCGTCATCGCCCGGAGGATCCTGGTGCTGCGACCGCTCAAGAGACGATCTCGATCACCTCTTCCATCGTGCCGACCGGATGGAAGCTGATGTCGCGCCGTACGCGCTCGGGAATGTCCGCGATGTCCACCTCGTTCGCCCGCGGGATGATGATGTCACGAATCCGATTGCGCTTGGCAGCGATCACCTTCTCCTTGAGTCCCCCGATCGGCAGCACGTCGCCGACCAGCGACAGCTCGCCGGTCATGGCCAGCGAGCGGGACAGCCGTTTGCCGTTTGCCAGCGACAGCAACGCCGAAGCAATGGTGATCCCGGCCGAAGGCCCATCCTTCGGGGTGGCGCCGGCGGGGATGTGCACGTGGATCTGCTGCTCGTCGAAGAATGCGTCTTCTATACCGATCCGCCGCGCTGCCTGGCGTGTCCAGGAGTAGGCGATGCTGGCCGACTCCTGCATGACGTCGCCCAGTTGCCCGGTCAGTTTGAAACCGCCGCGACCCTTGGTGCCCAGCGCCTCCACGGTAAGCACGGCGCCGCCAAGCGGCGTCCACGCCAGACCGGTCGCGGTGCCGGGACGCATGGTGCGGCGCCGATCGTGGTCGCGGAAGATGGGTTTGCCGAGGTAGTCGCCGACCTGATCGCGGTCGATCACAAACGGCGCGCCGGCGTCATCGCCCGGGTCCGGGGCCGTCTCCACCACCGTGCGGGCGATCTTGCGATGGATCTTGTCCAGCGCCTTCTCGAAATTGCGCACGCCAGCCTCACGCGCGTAGCCGTCGGCGATCGTCAGCAGCGCGTTGCGTCGATAGCGCACCGAGCCGCGCGGCAGCCCGGCCCGGGCGATCGACTTGGGAATGATGAATCGGCGCGCGATCTCCAGTTTTTCGGTGTCGATGTAACCGGACAGGTGGATCATCTCCATGCGGTCGAGCAGGGGCGCCGGGGTCGTGTCCAGCGTGTTGGCGGTGGCGATGAACAGCACGTCGGAGATGTTGAACGGCAGATCGAGATAGTGATCGCGGAATGCGGCGTTCTGTTCGGGGTCGAGCACCTCCAGCAACGCCGATGAGGGATCGCCCTGGAACGACATGCCCAGCTTGTCGATCTCGTCGATCATGAACACCGGGTTGCGCGTCTTCACGATGCGCAGTCCCTGGATGATCTTGCCCGGCATGGCGCCCACGTAGGTACGGCGGTGGCCCTTGATCTCCGCCTCGTCACGCATGCCGCCCACGGAGAAGCGGAAGAACTCCCGTCCCAGGGCCCGTGCGATGGAGCGGCCGATCGAGGTCTTGCCGACGCCGGGCGGGCCCACCAGCCCCAGGATCGACCCGCGGCTGGACGGATTGAGCTTGCGCACGGCCAAGTACTCGAGCGTGCGCTCCTTGACGTCGTCCAGTCCGTAGTGGTCGGCGTCGAGCGCGGCCGCGGCGCGCTTCAGGTCGATCCGGTCCGGCTCCGGGTCCGCCCACGGCAGGGTCGCGATCGTCTCCAGGTAGTTGCGCGTGACCACGAACTCGGCCGAGCTCGGGTCCATGAGCGCGAACTTCTCCAGCTCGTCCGACACCCGCTCGGCCACCTCGCCGTCGAGCCGGAAGGCCTCGAAGGCCTCCTTGAAGCGCTGGTACTCGTCGCTCTTGGGGTCGACCGCCATGCCGAGCTCGGCCTTGATCGCCTTCAGTTGCTCCTTCAGGAAGTACTGCCGCTGGCTCTTGGAGATCTTCTCTGCCAGCTCGCTCTGGATCCGTTTCTGGATCTTCAGCAGCTCCTGCTCCTTCTTGATGAAGACCAGCACCTGCTCCATGCGCTCGCGCACGTCGAGCTGCTCCAGAATGTGCTGCTGCTGCTGGCGTTCGATGTTCAGGATCGACGCCAGGAAGTCCGCGATCTTCCCTGGCTGGTCGATGTTCACCATGTTCAGCCGCATCTCTTCGGAGAACAGCGGGTTGCCTTCGGAGACCTGCTTCATTTCGGAGATCAACGCCCGTGCCAGGGCGTGCACCTCGTCACTGTCCAGGTTCATGTCGTCGAGGCGCTGCGTGGCGGCAACCAGCGGTGGACCGGGGTCCATGATCTTGGCGATCCGGAAGCGGGTGATGGTGGAGATGAACACGTTCAACCCGCCATCGGGGAGGTTTATCTTGCGAACGACCTTGGCGGCGGTCCCCACCTGGTGCAGCCGCTCGGGCGCCGGCTTGTCGTCATCCGGGTCGCGCGTCAGCACCAGCCCGAGGAAACCGCCCAGCTCCAGCGCGGCGTTGACGGTCGCGGTCTGGGCGCCCGGCGATGCCACCAGAGGCGTCAGCATGCCGGGGAAGATCGGTTTGCCGGTCAGGGGCAGCAGCACCATACGGTTGGGGAGTGTGCTGGCGGCGGGGACGATATTCCGTGGCGGGAATTGCGCCATGCATGCAAGGTAGGAGCTTGTCGCTGACGCGACAACTTCCTATGGTCCCAGGATCGCTCGGGTTCGTGCTCTGACGCGCCGTCACATCAGTTCGCCGGCTCTCGTTCTGCGCACGACGCCGGTCGGGGAGAGCAACCGGCTGGTCACGTTCCTCAGCCCCTCGGCAGGGCTGGTGCGTGCGATGGCGTACGGCGCAGCCAAGACCACCAGCCGTCTGCGGCTGGCCACCCTGCTGTTCATCAACGCCGACCTCCGCCTCTACCGCGATCCGGTCAAGGATCACTACAAGATTACCGAGATCGCGTGCCGGGACGACTTCGGCGGCATCCGCGCCAGTGTGCCGCGCTACTTTGCGGCGTCTCTCTGGGCGGAGGTGGTGCTGAGGTCGCCGGGCGCGGCGGAGCCGGCCGATCTGTACGCGCTCCTGCTCGACTGCCTGCTGGCGCTGCATTCATCCGACCTGGCGGTGCAGCGCGGCCTGTCGGCGCAGTTCATCTGGCGCTACCTCCACCTCGCGGGCCTGCAGCCCGACCTGCATGGCTGCGCGGCATGCGACCGGCCGCTGGCTCCGGCAGTCGCCGGCTACCTGTCCGAGCGCTATGGCGACATCCGCTGCGCCGATTGCTCCGCTCTGTCCGACGCGGCGTTCAGTGCCGGCGCGCGCGCCTACCTCAGTCACACGCAAAAGCTCCCCCCGGCTCGCGCCGCTGCCGTGCGGCTGCAGGATGACCGCAGGTTGAGCAACGTCCTGTATCGCATGGTGCAACGGGCGGTGGATGCGCCGCTGGCAGCGCTGCAGGCGGGCGCCGGCATTCTGTGATGGCGCGCGTGTTCTTCGGACTGCCGACCCCGGACGGTGCGCTGTCACACGTGGCGTCCTGGAGCTCGGCGGTGGGCACGGAGTTGCCGGACGCACGGATGATCGCCCCGGCGAACCTTCACGTGACGCTGAACTTCATCGGCGAGGTGAGTGACGAGGAGGTGGGGCGGCTCAGCGGCATCTGCCGGGAGCTCGCCGCCGAGGCGGCGCCGATCCCGGCGACGCTCACGGACCTCGGTCTGCTGCCGTCCGCGGCGCGGCCGCGCGTGGTCTGTCTCGGCGTACGGGACGGCGCCGGCGAGCTGCGGACGCTGGCGGACACGCTCCGCTTGCGGCTCGGCGGCCAGGGAGACCGCCGGTTTCTCGCGCCCGCCTTCCTGGCGCCCGCCTTCCTGGCGCACGTCACCCTGGCGCGCGTCCGCCGCGTGCCGCGGCAGACCGGCGAGCGCCTCTGCCGCCTGCGCCTTCCGCCGGCGCACGGCACGTTTCGATCGCTGGTGCTGTATCAGTCGGTGCTGCAGGGCGGCGGCGCCACGTACCGGCCCCTGCAGACGGCGGAGCTGGTCGGCGGGTGACCGGGGACGTGGGTCGCGGCTGGAGGCTGCCGGGCGCGGAAGCCTCCGCGGTTCGCGCCGTGGCCGGCCGGCACCATCTGGACCCGCTCATGGCGGCCGTGCTGGTGCGGCGGGGGATCACGGCGCCGGTTGCGGTGGAGGCCTTTCTGGGCCGCGGTCCGGTCCCGCCGGTGCGGATCGACGGCATGGGGGCGGCCGTGGAGCGCATCTGCCGCTGCGCCGGTCAGCGGGTATACGTGTTCGGCGATCCGGATGTCGACGGCATCGCCGCGACGGCGATCCTGGTGGAGTTGCTGCGTCGCCTGGGCGCACGGGTGCGATGGCGGATCCCGCCGGGAGGCCGCCACGGACTGCGCGCGGATGACCTGCGCTCGGCTCAGGAGGCGGGCGAGCAACTGGTCATCTGTGTAGATTGCACGATAGCCGAAGCGGAAGCCGCGGAAGCGGCTCGCATCGGCCTGGCAGTCCTCGTGGTCGATCATCATCCACCGCTCGACCGTGTCCCGGAAACGGTGCTGATGCTCAACCCCGTGCTCGCGGGAGGCGCCGGGGCGGACCGGATGGCTGCGGGTGCGGTCGCGCTGAAGCTCGTGGAAGCGGTGCACGGCGTGACCGGTGGGCGGGAAGGACGGATCGCTCCCGAGCCGCCGTACGATCTGGCGGCGCTCAGCACGCTGGCCGATCGCATGCCGCTCACCGGTGAAAATCGACGTATCACCGCCCGCGGTCTCAGGATGCTGGCACGGGGCGGCCGCCCCGGGCTGCTCGATCTGTGGATTCGGGTAGGCCGGTCCGCACCGGCCCCGACCGCCGATCAGATCAGCCGGCTGCTCAACCCCGTGATCGGGTCCGCGGCACGCTACGGCGAGGGCGACCATGCCGTGGAGTTGCTCGTCAGTCGGGTGCGTGCCGAGTGCGCGGACCTGTCGGGTCGGCTGCTGGAGCTCGATGGACGCCGACGGAGAGAGACGTCGGCCGCATGGAACCGGCTGGTGCCTGCGGCGCGCCGCCTGGCCCGCGCACATCCCGACGCGCGCTGTCTGGTGGTCGACGACCCGGAACTGACGCGCGGACTGACGGGCCCGCTCGCCTATCGGCTGAGCCGGTTTCTGCACCGGGCGGTGGCGGTCGTCGCCTACGATGACGGAGTGATCAGCGGTTCGATCCGCAGCCCGGACGACGGTGCAGATGCGCTGCAGCTCCTGGCGGAGGCGGGCAGCCTGCTCGCGACGCGCGGCGGCCACCGGAGCGCCGGGGGCTTCGTGGCACCGGTACGCGCCCTCGCGGAGCTGCGCCGGCGCTGGTCCAGCCTGCCGGGCACCGGCAGCGACACCGGCGGCGGGGATGAGCCGGGAGGGGTTCTCGATGCGGAACTGCCCGCACAAGAGCTGACGCCGGAGCTGGATCGGCTCATCACCGCGGTCGAGCCGACCGGGATAGGCAATGGCCCGCTGGTGTTCCGGACGCGTGGACTACGGGTGGCGGAAGTGAGCCTGTTCGGCCGCGGGTCCGAGCACTGCAAGCTGTTGCTCGATGCCGGGGCGTATCGCTGGCCGGCGCTGCACTGGGGCGCCGGCTCCACGGCAGGCGAGATCGTCCCCGGCGACGTCGTGGACGTGGTGTACCGGCTGGAACCGAGCTATGCGGACGGCGAGCGCCGGCTGCACATGGTCGTGCTCGACCTGTGCCGATGATGGATGTGGCTGCGACGATTTGACAGGACCGAGTCTCCGGCTATGATGGAGTTCTTGCGAGGAACTGTCGGCGCTGCGTGCCGGCGGCTCGCGAAGGAGGATAGGGGCCATAGCGTTCGTATTAGTCGGTGAAGAGGAGCTTCTCGAGAAGGCACTGAAACGATTCAAGCGGATCGTCGAGAAGGAAGGGATCGTCCGAGAGTGGAAACGGCGTGAGTACTTCGAGAAGCCGTCGACGGTTCGCAACAAGCGGCGCAAGGCGATGGAACGCAAGCGCCTGAAGAAAATGCGCAAGATCCAGACCCAACTGAAACGCTGAGAACATCAGCCGCGACCGGAGCGAACCGGTCGCCCGGTCGGTAACTGCGGCGGGTGCCATGGAGGCGCCCTACTTGACTGGTGGCCTGCCGCCGCAGTATCCTACCAAGTGACAAGAAGACGCAGGGTAGAGCAGTTGGCAGCTCGTCGGGCTCATAACCCGGAGGTCGCAGGTTCGAATCCTGCCCCTGCTATTCGTTTCGGCAGAACCCCAGTTCTGCCACGGCCGGTGGAGCGCGTCCTGCCTCATAGCCGGCATTCAATCCCGGAACAGTGCCTACGACCTGCCGGCGTAGGCCTCCGACGGCCGGCAACCGTAGTTGCGGAAAGAAGGGAAAT
This sequence comes from Spirochaetia bacterium, assembly GCA_965262795.1. Classification (GTDB taxonomy): domain Bacteria; phylum Spirochaetota; class Spirochaetia; order SZUA-6; family Bin103; genus CATQHW01. The sequence goes on from OZ253561.1 coordinate 5,976,156, forward strand.
AGCGGCGAAGGGACTCGAACCCCTGACGCAGCGGATATGAGCCGCTTGCTCTACCAACTGAGCTACGCCGCCATGCGCCTGAGGTAAGCGCACTCAGCACGTGATGTCAAGTTCCGGCCCAAGCGCTGGCGGCGCGCGTTGCTGGTCTGATCGCCTCGCCGGCTCGAGATGCAGGCACCCAGGCGTTCCGCGATGAAGTCGGTGGTGCTGAGCGAGGTGTCCCGAAGGGACGAACTCCGGCAGCAGCGTCTGATCTTATTCGGGACGCTCGCGGCGGCGGTCGCCGTCTTCTACCTGGTGCGTCTGATCGCCGGTGGCGAGCCGGTTGTCCGCCTCGGCGGGCCGGCGGCGGCGCAGGTGCGTCCGCTCGATCGCGTGCTCGTCCCGGTGGTGGCGGTAGGGATGCTTTCCGCCGGCTTCCTGCTGCTGCGCGGCGTCACCTACCGTTCTGCCTGCCGGATGGCGGCGCTGGCTGCCTTCACCTACGCGGTCACGGTGGCCGCGCGGCCGTTCTCTTTGGAGTCGGTGCTCGGCAATGCCGTGGCGCAGAGCGGCAACGTTACCCCCTGGCTGCTGGTCCTGGCGGTGCTGGCGCTGCCGCAGAGTCGTTTGTCTCGGCGCCTGCGGGTCGCCACCGTCGCGACCGGCCTGGGATTCCCCGCGCTGATGGCGGCACTCCACATCGTCACCTTCTCGGCGGCGTCGGCAGGCGATCAGCGCTGGTTGGCGCGCCATGCGCTTGCCGGCACCGTGGCCGACGTGGGTACGGCGGTCGCCGTGGCGGTCGCCCTGGGCCTGTTGCTCAGGGCGTACCGCCGCGCACGGACGGCGCATACGCGGGAGCCCATCCTGTGGACGATCGGCGGCGTGCTGGTGTCGTTGCCCGCGTACCTGCTGCTGCGCCTCCCGGCTCACGCAGCCGATCATGCGGCGGCAAGCGGTTTCCCGGCACCAACGGGAGCGATCGCCGATCTGTTGCTGCTGCCTTTGCCGGCGTTCTTCCTTGTGGGTACCAGGCACATCCTCGGCATCGATCAGCGCCGGGCGATCAACTGGTTCTGGGCGGCGGCCATCGTCCTCGCGGTGCTGTTGCTGTTCGTCACGATCGCGGGCGATGACCTGCAGCGGCAGATCGTGGACAGCTACGAGCTGGGAGATCGAGTCGCCGCGTATCTGGTGCTCAGCCCACTGTTCGTGGCGCTGCTGGCGCTTCATGCATGGCTGGTGCGCGTGTTCGATCGTACCGGCGGCGCGGGGCCTGAGCAGGCACCCGCGCGCGGCAGCAGGGACGGATCCCGCGGCGTGAGGGATCTGCGGGTGTTGACCCGCGCGCTGCATCGGTCGCTCGGCGGTTCGATGAGCGCGGCAGCCGGCGCGTTGAGTGCTCTGGAGTCCGAACTGGAGGCGGAGCGCGATGGTTCCCGGCCGCCGGACGCCGCTCCGGTGCGGCTGCCGCGAGGAGCCCTCGACAGCATCCGGGGGTTTCGCCGGACGGCGCTGACCGCGCTCGCCGCGCTGCGGCGGCTCGATGACGGTACCAGGGCCGGTGGTGCGGTGGTCGAAGTGCAGGTGTCCGACCTGTTCGCGGCGGCGTACCGGCGCGCCGGGCGGCGCAGCGACCTGCGCGTGGAGCTGACCGACGGCGGAGACCTGGTCGTGGCCTGCGATCCCGCCGAGCTGGCGCGCGCGTTGGCCGAGCTGCTGATCAATGCCGAGGAAGCGGGCGTGCGTCGGCGATCACGGATTACCATGGGTGCTCGTGAACATGGCAACGACACCGTGATCGAGGTTCAGGATTCGGGAGCCCGCCCCCTCGGACCGGGACGCTCGCGCGTGTTCGAGCCGTTCTACTCGACCAAACCGGGCCACGACGGGCTCGGCCTCTACATCAGCCGCGTGCTCATCGAGCACAACGGCGGCTCGCTCGTGCTGCAACGGGGGAGCGAAGGCACCTGCGCGGTCGTGACCCTGCCGGCGGCGCGCTCATGACCATCCACACCGACGGCGGCTGCCTTGGCAACCCGGGTCCCGGCGCCTGGGCCTACGTGGCCGAGGCGGCTGGCGGACAGGTGCGCGACGCGGGCTACGCGGCCGACACCACCAACAACCGCATGGAGCTGCAGGCAGTCATCGAAGCCCTCAAGTTGGCGCAGGAGCGGGCGGACGGGGACGTGACGGTCATCACCGACTCGCGCTACGTCGAGGGGGGCATCAGCGAGTGGATCTCGCGCTGGGAGGCCAACGGCTGGAAGACCAAGTCACGGTCGCCGGTCAAGAACCGCGATCTCTGGCAGGAGTTGCAGGCGCTGAAGCGCGCGCTGCAGGCGCGCGGCTACCGGGTCGAGTTCCGGCGTGTGCGCGGCCACGCCGGCGTCGAGCTCAATGAAGCCTGCGATCGGCTGGTCACCGAGACGATCGCCGCCGGGCGCATGGGACGACGCTAAAGCGCCGCCGCCGGTCCGGGCGCTCTCTGCCGTGACGGGAGCCGCGCGACGCGGCACCCGGGGGGGAGCTCGGACAGATGTTGGCGCGTGTGGCCTGCCACGCCCCGATCGGCGTGGAGGGCGTTCTGGTAACGGCAGAGGTGGACATCCGGCGCGGCATGCCGGTCGTGGATATCGTCGGTCTTCCCGGTGGTGCGGTGCGCGAAGCGCGTGACCGCATCCGCGTCGCCATCCGCAACAGCGGGCTGTCGTTTCCCGACGACCGCATCCTGATCAACCTGTCACCGGCCGCGGTTCCCAAGAGGGGCTCCGCGTTCGATCTGCCGCTGGCGCTGGGCGTGATCGCCGCCTCGGGTCAGGTCCCCTGGGACGATGAGGTGGGGATCATGGCGCTCGGCGAGCTGACGCTGCGCGGTGACGTCCGTCCGGTTCACGGCGCGCTGGCGGCGGTCAGCACCGGGTTGGAGCATGGCATCGACCGCTTCGTGGTGCCGCGAAGCAACCTGGCGGAGGCGCAGGCGCTCGGCCGGGGATCGATCGTCGGCGTCGATTCGCTCACCGAAGCGGTCAAGACACTCCGCGAGGTGCGCCCGGAGACGTGGCCCAGTGCGGAGCAGCGCTGCAGCGCTGCTCCGGACGCCGCACCGGCCGATGTGGCGGTCGGGGACTTCGCCGACCTCCGCGGCCAGGACCGGCTGAAGCGGGCGCTCCAGATCGCCGCCGCGGGCCGCCACCACGCGTTGCTGTTCGGACCCCCGGGTAGCGGCAAGACCATGGCGGCGCGGCGCATGCCGGGGATCCTGCCGCCGCTGAGTGGCAGGCAGGCGCTGGAGGTGACCCGCGTGCACTCGGTGGCCGGCACCCTGGGCGCGGGCGCGTCGCTGATCACGCGGCCGCCGTTCCGGATGCCGCACCACAGCGCATCGCTCGAAGGGCTGATCGGCGGCGGCCGCATGCAGCGCCCGGGCGAGGTGTCGCTGGCGCATGGCGGCGTGCTGTTTCTCGACGAGACGCCGGAATTCCGCACGGCGTTGCTGCAGGCGCTGCGCGAGCCGCTGGAGTCGCGGGAGGTGACGGTCGTGCGGGCCGGCTACTCGGTGCGCTATCCGGCCGGCTTCCAGCTCATCTGCGCGGCCAACCCCTGCCCGTGCGGGAACCTGGGCCGGGACGCGGCGGTCTGCCTGTGCTCGCCCGCCGACGTGCACCGCTACTGGCGGCGGCTCGGCGGGGCGCTGCTGGACCGGATCGACGTGCGCGTGCCGGTGTCGCCGCCGCGCTCGGAAGACCTGCAGGCGCCGGCTTCGGAAGGCAGCGCCCGGATCGCATCACGCGTCGCGGAGGCGGTGGAGCGCCAGCGGCACCGCTATCGCGCCATGGGCTGGGAGCGTAACGCCGAGCTGCCGGCCGGGGCGGTGGAGATCCACTGTCCGCTGGACACGGCCGGCCGCACGGCGCTGCGCGAAGCGGTGGACAGGCTCGGCCTGTCCGCACGCGCCTATCACTCGATCGCGCGCGTGGCACGCACGATCGCCGACCTGGAGCGCTCGGACGGCGTCACCGTCGACCACCTGCTGGAGGCGGTCCAGCACCGCCGCTACGGCGACGGCGACCTGTGCTGGATCACGCTGTGATATTCATGGGCCGCTTGAGGGCCTTGCGGCAACTTCCGCGGACCGCTTCCATCTTGACGCCGGTCAGGGTTCCCCCTACGTTGCTATAGTTCGTGGCTTTCAACTGGAATGAGGCGAAGAACGCCCAGTTGAAGGAAGTGCGTGGCATTTCGTTCGAGGAGATCGTAGCGAGTATTGCTGGAGGGGGATTGGTGACTGTAATAGAGCATCCGAACCCGAGTCGTTTCCCTAACCAGATGCTCTACCTCGTAGAGCATGACGACTACATCTATGTCGTTCCAGCGATCAGCGACGATCGTAGTGACAACGTATTCCTCAAGACAGTATATCCGAGCCGAATGTACACGCAGAGATATCTGCGGAGGGCATGAAGTCGATGCGCGAAACTGACGATCGACAATTCGAGTATCTCGACGAAGCGGAGCGAGACCTCATTGAGTCCGTGGAGAACGACGAGTGGAAGCCCGTAGAGGACGTCGACGAGGTCAAGAAGCAGGCTCGAGGGCAGGCGCTGGGGACACTGCACAGAGATGAGAGATGCAACCTGCAGGAACGTACGCTGGAGTGGTGCAATCGGGACGCGTCCAGTGACTCCGCATGCATCAGCCATACCGAGGACATCGATAGTCATGCGCTCGATGCCCTGGTCGCCGACATCAAGAAGATGTTCGGCGTAGACACCACTACGCACAGGATCATGCTCCGGTCCCTTGAGCCGCCATCTTGGCTCCAGGTCGTAGCAGAAGCGCCATGGTGGTTCCAGGCTCTTGGCGCTGGTGCAGCGATCTACGTCGCGGAGCTCTTGAAGGGGGCAGCAAAATCGACCGTGCGGGCGATTTCCAAGAGGGACGATGCCTTGAGCGCACTTGCTTCGAGCCTGTGTGAGTTCCGGAAGAAACATCCGATTCGGACGAAGTTGATGATAGGTTTGCCTGTTCCGGACGAAGAATCAGGCACACTACTTACGATCAGAGCTGACGCATTCGATGATGTCGAGCATGAAATCGCCCTTTTTGTGCATCATCTGCCGGAGCTCATCGAGCTCATGGAGTCGGAAGAGCTATCGAAGAAGGCGGTTGGGATGGTTCAGTTAATGCTGGTAGGTGAGGGTAATATCGAGGTGCGATGGACAGATCACTCTACGTTCGAAGAGCGTAGAAAGATCTTGAGACTCCGATCGACCTGACCGGGTCAGAGGGAGGTCAGTTCGGAGACTATCCAAGAGAACGATGGTGGGTTCAAGCGGATTTCCGCCCTGAGTATTATGTAGCAGGTCATCGGGATGCCAGCCTGGCGCCCTCCGCCAGAACACGGAGCTTCTCTCTGGCCGTGTCGATCGGAAGCCAGACGAGCCCGCAATCGGGTGCCGCCCACACCCGGTCCCTGCCCAGAACACTGACAGAGCGTCTGATCTTTTCTGCAATGCGCCCAGGATCTTCGACCGCGGTGCACCCGATGTCCACGAGACCGAAGACGACCTGCTTGTCGTCCGGAAGTCCGGAGAAGAACTCGGGATCGATGCGGCTGCCGGCGCACTCGAAGGCGAATTGTCGAGCTCGACACGAACCGATGTCGGGGAGCATGCGGGCGAGGGTTTCGACCCGTTCCGCGTCCCGCACCGTCGGAGTCTCGCTGACGGGCGGAAAGCCGAGACAGAAGTGAACGCACGTCGTCGTCTCGATCCCCTCGAAGGCGACATCGAGGGCCGCGCGCCCCCACTCACGGAAGGCGTCAGGACGGTTTATGGCTTGGGGTTCATCGAGCTGGATGACGTCGCATCCTTCCGCCTGAAGGTCCAGCATCTCCTGGTGCAGAACACTCGCCATCGCCATGCCCAGGGCCGCCTCGGAGGCGTAATGCTCGTTCGTGAGCCAATACATCGCCGTCATCGGACCGGGCATGGTCATCTTCACGCGCCGATCGGTGTGAGCCTTCAGAAAGCGCAGGTCTTCTAGCGCGTATGCGTGTTTCCGACTGACTTCACCCGTCACGATGGGAGAGGCCCTGTTCACGGTCCCCTCCTCCACGTCGGCATAGTTCGATCGCCTCGGGTCTATCCCCGACAGCGAGGAAATGAACCGGCTGATGTAGTGCATGCGGCGCTGTTCGCCGTCAGTGATCACGTCGATGCCTGCGACTTCCTGATCGCGGATCGCCAAACGGGCCGCGTCATCCTTCCCCTGCCGCAGAGCCTCGCCACCGAGTCGCCAGAGCCGGATGTTGTCATCCCGGACCAGCCAGGCGGGCCTCGGCAGGCTGCCGATGACGGTCGTCATAATGTGGGATGCCATCTCCGCTTCCCCCTTGACGATGATCCCCTCTCGACGACCTAGCGTAGCATCACGCTTCGATTGACGGGTAGGTTGGGTTTCCACCCATGACCATCTGCAACGTACGCGACTTCGGTGCCGCCGGGAACCGTCAGACGTTGGACACCGCGGCGATCCAGGCGGCGATCGACGCTGCGAGCCGCTGCAAGGGTCAGGTGCGCATACCGGCCGGAGCGTACCTGTCGGGCAGCCTGATGCTCCGAAGCGGCGTCTCGCTGCACCTGGAAGCCGGTGCCTTCCTGGTAGCCAGCCGCGTTATGCGGGACTTCGTTGACCCCCCGCCGGACAGCTACGTGCATCACACCAGCTCGCGGTTCGCGTTCATCCACGCGATCGGTGCCAGTGACGTCCATATCCTGGGCAGCGGCACGATCGACGGCAACCTGGCCTTGGACGGCGGGCATCGGGGTCCGCTTCCGTTGATATTCGAGAACTGCCGGAACCTTCGCGTCGAGGGGATCAGAGTCGTCGACTCGCCCGGATGGGCGGTCACCTTCTGGGGCTGCCGACACGTCACGGTTGCCGGCGTGCAGATCCTCAACAGCTTCGCCGACGGGCTGAATCCGTGTTGCTGCCAGGACGTGCTCATAGAGGACGTCACGGTGGATGGCAGCGGGGACGATCCGGTCTGTCTGAAGAACGACAGCCACCGCTACGAGTTCGCGACGCGTCCGCAGTGCGGATTCGTGTCACGCGACATCAGGATACGCCGCGTGTGTATCCGCAACACGACCCACCCGGCGTTCAAGATCGGTACCGGGACGCACGGAGTCTTCCAGAACATCGAAATAGCTGACTGTCGGCTGGAGAGCACCGGCGCGTTGTTCTGTGTGCAGCTCATGCGTCCTGACTATCCCGAGACGCTGCGCCGCGCCATCGAGGGCGTCCACGTGCACGACATCTGCGGGGCTCAAGTAGCCGGCCTGCTGGACCTCACGTCGATGGACGTCAGCCAGTGCGTCATCGATGGACTCCGATTCCAGCGAATCCATATCGCAGGGGTGAGCGCGCCTTCACGGGTGCACGGCCTGGCGGACGCGCCGATCCGCAACATCACGCTGCGCGACGTCACGCTGGAGGACCCGCCGGATGGAACGCCGTGGATGCACGGCCGGTTCGTGGATGGCCTGAGCCTGCAGAACGTGCGCATCAGCCAGGAGGCAGGAGGGGGGGCGGGTCTGCTGTTCCAGGACTCCCGGCGGCTGACCGTTGAGGGACTGCACGTGGATGGCGCCGGTACGGGCCCGCTGGTCCTGGTCCGGGATTCCCGGGACGTGCGTCTGGCTGACTGCAATGCAGAGGCGGTTGCCGGGCCGCTGGTGGGCGTGGAGGGGGAGTCCTGCGCCGCCGTGGACCTGGCCGGACTTGCCGGCAGAGGGGGTGCGGACGCGGCGGCAGTCGCCGACGGGGTTCCGCTCGGCGCAATCGTGCCGGCGGGAGGGCCATGCCGTTACTCCGAATTGCAGGTGCCGCAGATGGCTGATCGTGGCCGGGAGCTGTCCCTGTCGGTAGCTCTCTCGAACGAGGGCCGGGCCGGATTCGTGAAGACCACCGCGACCGTGGACGGCATGCAGGCCGGCGGCCGGTGGCTGTGGCTGGGTGAGGGCGAGTCGCGGACGGTGCGATTCCGTACGGAGCGCCTCTACGCAGGCGGCCTCCACGAGGTCCGTGTGGCCGACTGCGTGGCCACGACCCGGATCGCCGCCACTCCGGCGAGCTTTCAATTCCTGGAGCCGGTGCGGGTGACTCCCGGGACCGGCGGCCGGCGAACCTTCAGCATCGTGGTCCGTAACGTCGGCGGGGAGAGCGGGTCGGTCGAGGTGCCGCTCGAGGTAGATGGGGTCCGGCGGTGCGCGAGCACCGTCAGGCTCGACGCGGGTGAGGAGCGTGAGGTCGCACTCTCCATCGTGCCCGGTGAGGAGGCAGGGCACGCCAGGATAGGCGGTCGGGAGTGGCCGTGGCTGACCTTCAACAACGTCCCGGCCCATTTCGCCCGCTGTGGCCGGCGCATCGAGGTGACGGCGGGTGGCGGGTTGACCACCGCCTGGGACGCCACCGGCGCGGAGTTCGCCAGCGCCTACACCAGGGTCCGCGGCGATTATGTCGTGTCGGTCCTCCTGGAGAGCCAGGATCCGAGCGGGCCGTATGCAGCCGCCGGATTGATCGTGAGAAACCGCATCGCCCGGACGCCCGTCAGCGCGGGCTACCTGATGCTCTGCGTCTGCCCGAAGTATGGAGGTCTTCCCTACTGGGGGGCCGATCTCGACGGCGACGGCGTGCTGGACACCAAGGACGGGTTCCCCGTCCAGTACCCCATCTGGTTTCGCATCAGGCGTACGGGGGACCGTTACGCCGCCTGCACCAGTCTTGATGGAACGCTGTGGCGCGCGGGACAGGTGTTTCAGGTGAGCTCGGCCGCGGACGTACAGGATGTCGGCGTGTTCGCGAGCGCCTACTCGGCGAAGGGTGAGCCGGGACGCGCGGTGTTCTCCCGTTTCGAGCTGGAGAGCGCCCGGCGTGCCTCGCCGCCTATCCTCCCACGGCCAATGTCGTGCGAATGATCGTGAAGGAGTAGTGGACGTCATCCGGAAAGTCGTCATCGCTCCACGCACAGATCTCGGATCCGCCGGTGATGCTCACTCTGGTGGACTGGGGGATCTCGAAGATCGCGCAGCTCATTCCGACCAGCGGATTCTCGCGATAATGCGCCTTGATGTCGTACTTGCGCAGACCGGGGCGGATCGCCTTGCGTGCCTCCGGCAGCGGATCGTAGCTGCGGCCCCGGCTGTCCTTGATGTCGTCGCCTGACTCCACCGCCCATGCATCGTAGCGCAGGTGGGTGCCCCAGAGGTTGTTGATGCGAAACCTGGTAGCCGCGGTTCCGGGAACGTCGACCGGCTTGTGGAAGTCGGCGGTCGGGAAGGCCTCGACCTGCACCCAGCCCGGCGGCGTGCACGCCGATCCGATCACGACCACCCGGACGATCGGATTGTCCTCTTCTATCGTGATGTTGTCCGGGGGCAGGTGCTCCTGGTCCACACCGATCGAGTTGATCGGATTCATCTCCACGCCGTGGAACTCCATGCCTCTCAGGTAGCGCCGGTTGACCGCTACGTTCGGGTAGTTGAACGGCATGCGATACTCATAGGTTTCCAGGAGGAGCCGTTGCCGTTCCATCGGCGGATCGGGATAAGGTTCGACGCGTCTCTGACTTTCTGTGGCCATCTGTCGTAATCTCCTTCTTGCAATCGGAAAGTTGCGCACACCGTGATAGGCGGTATTCGCTTGGTTGTCTACCCCTCCGTTCGTACGGATGCTCGACGCGGCGATGCGCAAGATTGGCTACACCTGCGATACCGGATAGACTGCAAGCCTTCATAGCCGGCGAGTTCCCGCGGCTGCGTCCGCGGGGGGAGGCGCACCATGATCCAGGCCGAGCAGCAGACCTCGCAACCTCTGACCCTTGGATGCTCCACCCAGCTTTTGCTGGACGACTACGTGGTGGACGACGTGTGGAACATCAGGCGCTCTCCCGAGCTGCCGATGAAGTACCTGGGCAATCCGATCATCGACTCGCACCCGGTGGTGGGGGATTGCAGCGTGGTCGCGCAATCGGTCATGTACGACGAGGAGGAGCGCCTCTTCAAGCTCTGGTACACCCTCGTCGACACGAACATGGACACCTTTCCGCCCGGGTACCACCAGGACAGCGTTCACAGCTACCTGTACCGGGGAGCGTACGCGGTGTCGCAGGATGGGCTGCACTGGGAGTGTCCGGACCTGGGCATCATCGAGTACCGGGGGTCGGCCGCCAACAACCTGTTCCAGTCCGAAGGCTGTGGGTTCGTTCTGAAGGACGGCCACGAATCGGATCCGTCACGCCGGTACAAGATGCTGACCAAGCGCAGCTCCAAGGGCGGACGCGTCTTTGCCGCGTTCTCTCCGGACGGCGTCCACTGGACGGACCACTCCGGCGGCGCCCCCGTGGTGCCCAACTCACGGGATGGCGGGAACTCCTTCGTGTACGACCCGCGGCTGGGCAAGATTCCCGGCTTCACCTGCCGTGAGTGTCATGGGGTAAGCGGGAACGGGTTCGACCTGCCGATCTCCTGGAGCCGGATGTCCGACCTGCAAGAGCTGCTGGGGAAGGCGGTGCGCCTGCGTTTCTATATGCGCGAGGCCAGGCTGTACTCCTTTCAGCTTCATGGCTGACTTCGTCATGACGGTGCCGGCCGGGTAGGGCCGAGCGGGGCCGCGGTCCGCTCCCTCGACTCCCGCACGTCGTTCTCGCTGTTGATCCTCCTTGCGGGACCGGCTACGATGGAGCGTCCTGAGCGCGTCGCCGGAGGAAGGAGGCACGCAGTGACAGCGCAACCGGCCGTGCGGTTGACCGGAGTGCCGGCTCCGGCCGAGGCACGCTGATGGCGGTGCTCGACCGGGTCCATCCCGACGCAGGCGCTCGCAGATTCCTGCCGCGGATCAGCCACGAGACCCGCAGCCGCATGGTGCGCATGCGCTTCCTGTATCTGCTGCTCGCCGTTCCGGTGGTTCACTGGGCCATCTTTCACTACGCCCCCATGTACGGGCTGTTGGTGGCCTTCAAGGACTACAACATGAAACACGGCGTGATCGGGAGCGCCTGGAACGACTTCGCGCACTTCCGGTTCCTGTTCACGAGTCCCGGATTCCACCGGGTGATGCGCAATACCATCATCATCAGCTTCCTGAAGCTCGCCTTCGGCTTCACCGCCAGCATCGTCTTCGCGCTCCTGATCGACCAGCTCATGAGCCTGCCCTTCAAGCGGACGATGCAGTCGATCTCCTACCTGCCGCACTTCATTTCCTGGGTGGTCCTGGGCGGCATCATCAAGCAGTTGCTGTCGCCCTCGCTGGGAGTCATCGGCGTGCTCCTCGCCAACGTCACCGGCCAGTCGCTCAGCCTGCTGACGGACAAGGCGGGGTTTCTGGCCATCCTGGTGGGCAGCTCGGTCTGGCAAGGCGTGGGGTGGTCGGCGATCATCTACCTGGCCGTGCTGGCGGGGGTCGACCAGAGCCTGTATGAGGCCGCCGAAGTGGATGGAGCCAGCCGTCTGCAGAAGGCCCTGCACATCAGCCTGCCGTCCCTGTACCCGCTGATGACCATCATCCTGATCCTGCGGATGGGACAGATCCTCGACGCCGGGTTCGACCAGGTCTTCAACCTCTACAACCCGCTGGTGTACAAGGTTGCGGACGTCATCGACACCTACCTGTACCGGGTCGGGCTGGTCGAGCTCAAGTACGACTACGCCGCCGCCGTGGGACTCTTCAGGAATGTCGTGGGTCTGGTGTTGGTGATCTCGGCCAACTACCTTGCTCGGCGCTACACCGAATATGGCCTCTGGTAAGGACGCGCATGGCACGGCGAAGTCTTGGCGAGGCGGCGTTCGACGCGGCGAACGTCATCTTCATGCTGTGCTTCTCGGCGACGATTCTCTACCCGTTCTGGGACGCTTTTCTCTTCTCGTTTTCCGGACCGCGCGAGATATCCGGCGTGGGGTTCCGCCTGTGGATCACCCATTGGTCCACCGACACCTACCGATACATTTTCGACCGCGGACTCATCCTGATCGCCTACCGGAACACCCTCTTCCGGACGGTGACCGCGGTCTATCTCACCACGATCACCTGTCTGTTCGCGGCTTACCCGCTGTCGAAGCGCCGCCTCCCCGGGCGCACCGCGATCACCGCCTTCTTCGTGTTCTCGATGTTCTTCAGCGGCGGGTTGATTCCGACCTACCTGTTGATCCGTGGGCTGGGGTTCATCAACAACCTGTGGGTCCTGGTGATCCCGCAGATGTTCAACGTCTTCTACATGATCATCATGCGCAACTACCTGATGGCCGCCCATCTCGAAGAACTGGAGGAGGCTGCGCTCGTGGATGGCGCCGGCTACCCGTACATCCTGTTCCGCATCATGGTGCCCCTGTCGAAGCCGCTGCTGGCCACGGTGGCTCTGTGGGTGGCCGTGGCTCACTGGAACGAATGGTTCTACGCCCGCATCTACCTGAGCGGGAACAGGTTTCTCGTGCTGCAGTCCTTGCTGCAGCGACTCATCGAGCATTATCGCCAGGACGAGCAGGTGCTCAACGACTACGTGCTGCAGACCGAGACGGAGATCAACTCCGCCAACGTCGTTGCGGCGACCATGATTCTCACGATCGGTCCTATCGTCCTGCTGTACCCGTTCTTGCAGAAATACTTCGTAAAGGGGGTGATGATCGGGTCCTTGAAGGGATGAGTCTGCCGCCGGCCGCGTGCGCGCGGCGACGAGCGGATTCATGTCGATGAGAGACCTGGGGCGCTCCCGGAACAGGGCGCGCCATCAGGGCTCATGAGTACAAAAATAAAGAGAGATAACGGAATGAATCACATGGTCAGAACAGCGGTCGCCGTGGCCGCGCTGGCGTCTCTTTCAGCGATCGGTGTCTTTGCGTCGGGAACCATGGCTTCGCAGCCGCAGGCTGCCGAGACCGAGGTCATGCAGATCACCTGGCTGGGCCGAACCCATGACAGGGGATTCCCCGAGGGAAGCTTTCTGCATCAGATCCTGGAGGAGCGCTTCAACGTCGACCTGATAGAGCCCTCCCTCATGAACTACAAGGACGCGGAGAAGTTCTATCTGCTGGCGGCGGCGAACGACCTGCCGGACACCGGCGTGGTGCGACTGGATCACAACCGAGCGTACGAGCAGGGAATGATCCGCTCGATTCCGCGGGACATGATCGAGGAGTACGCGCCGAAGGTCGCGGTGGCCTTCGATCAGTACAACGGCTGGAGCTTCAACGTGGCCCCGGACGATCCCGGCGCCTACATCGGCTTCGGGGCGCTGCGGGAGCGGGACTTTCCGGCCCACGCCAACTGGTACCGCCTGGACTGGCTGGAGGCGGTCGGCATCGAGCCCAACGGCGAACTGGTCAACACGGCCGACAGGCTCTACTACACCACGGAGCCGTTCACGCTGGATCAGTTCAAGGACATCATGATCGCCTTCGCGCAGAACGACCCGGACGGGAACGGCGAGCAGGATACCTTCGGGGTCTCGACCCTGCTGATCGACTCGGTGCTGGGCGCCTTCGGCACGATCGGCAAGTTCGGAGACGACTACAACCACTACGAGAACGGCGAGCTGAAGATGTGGTACGCGACCGATGGCTTCAGGTCCTACGTGCAGTACATGACGGACCTGTATGACGCGGGAGCCATCGACCCGGACGCGATCACCGGGCAGAGCACCCTCACGGGCCATCAGAAGTGGGCCGCCGGCATGTTCGGGGCCCAGGACGCGGGAATCGTGTACGCCGATCCGGCCAACAAGTCCTTCATGGGACGGGCTCCCATGAACGTGCTGGAGTCCATACCGACTGCGAAGCTGATGTTGACCCCCTTCACCGTGGGGAGCAACGGCAAGAGCCAGTACCGCGGCGGCGTTGCCCGGGGAAGCTACTTCACCAACGCCTACTTCACCTTCGTCGGTGCCCACGTACAGGACGAGAAGCTGGCGCGCATTCTGTGGATGATCGACGACATCAATCTCGATCCGGAGCTGAGCGTCCTGGCCTACTTCGGTGAGCCGGGAAGGCACTTCGACTGGGCGGGCGAACCCTACAACTCGGCGATCTCGGCGATCCCCGGCAAGGAGTACGACGACCCCTACAAGGAAGGCGTGGCCGGGTTCGACGCCGTGTGGGGCTTGCTGGATCGCGAGCGGCTGGGGTGGAAACCCACCTACAAGGGCTTCAATGAGTACCTGGAGGCCGACCAGCGGGATCAGATGGCGATCTTCGGACGTTTCGACATCTTCAACGCGACCGATATCAGCGACGTGCTCGCCAAGTACCTGCCGGAGCAGCACATCATCGCCCAGACATACATGGTCGAGGCGATCACGGGCAAGGTAAACATCGACGAGACCTGGGACTCCTACCTTGGCGATCTGCGTGCCGCCGGCTACGACGAGATCATTGCGGCGTATGAGAAGACGACCGACGTCAGGGCGTATATGAGCGGGGAGGGCGGCTAAGCTCGCCGTTCCCTCAGGCTTCGGTCTTCGCGCATGCGGCGACCGGTCAGGACACCTGCCCTGGCCGGTCGCCCACCTTCCGCAGAGCCGCGGCTGAACGACAGCGGCCGCGAGGTGCCGTCGCCGTTATGCGCGCGGCAACTGCAGTGCGTACAGACGCGCTCGCTCCAGGTAGAAACGGATCCGTGCGGGCAGGCATCCGCCCACGTCGGGATTGCCGTTCCACGTGAACGTGTGACACAGGCTGTCGCCGGTGAACGTGTCGCACTCCTGGGCCGAGTACCCCGGAATGACATGGCCGTCCACGCTGATCAGCTCGGCGCCGATCGAGCCGTCGGCGGCGTCCGCATTCACCGTCAGCCGGTTGCCGGGAGAGAACAGGGGCTTGGTGGTCAGGGTGGCCGGGTTGTTCTTCGGGTGCCGGTCGTTCGCCGGGGACTCGATCGAGGCAAGACCGTCCAGGCGCAACGTTGCCAGCCCGACCGCGGTGTTCTCCTGGTGGTCGACCCCGGTGTAGTAGACCCGAAGCTGGTCGCCGACCGGCACCGGCGCCCGGCTCACCGTGATCGACTTCGAATCCCAACTGCCGGCCGGGCCGGGCGAGAAGAAGGGAGACGTCCGCACGCGCTGCCAGTGAAAGCCGTCCCGGCTGTGAGCCAGCCAACTGTCCATGTAGTTGGGCGCCGTGTGGCTGACCCGGAGGAAGCCCAGGTACATGTTCTCGTAGAACATCGGGGCCATCGCCTCGAAGTCGGTATCCAGGTCGTCGAGGCTGTCCCTGTCGATGATGTGGGTCGGCGTGGACCAGTGAATCAGGTCGTTGCTCTGCATGCGCAGGATCGAACGCTCGGTGCGGTGGACGAGCGTGGGACGCGGATACACCGGGCGGCAGAAGCCGACGTACTTGTGACTCACGGGGTCGTGGAGGATCGCCAGGTTCTCGTCGCCGCGGTTGTGGTCGTAGGGACCGGGCGCCGGCTCCCAGCGCAGGCCGTCGGGCGAGTGCTGGACCATGGGGTGCTGCACCCCGCCGTCGGCGGTGGAGTACACCATCTTGTAGCGCCGGGACGGAGCGGCCCCGGCTTCCTTGAGGACGTACTGGCCCTTGCCCTGGTAGATGATGTTGGTGTCGTTGCCCGCGGGGTCCTTGACCAGGCCGAGCGTCGGCCGGTCCCAGTCGATGCCGTCCCGGGAGGTGGCATACAGGAAGCGGTAGTAGTGCCTCCGTACGGGAACGTCGACGACCGTGAGGCCGTTGTACCACATCTTCCAGACCCCATCCTCCTCATCCCACATGATGTTGGCGGGCCACGGTGCGGACTCCCCCTCCCATGGGTACTCCGGTTTCATGATCGGATTGCCGGCGAAACGCTGCGGCTGATGGATGGTGCGCCGGACGAATGCGGTCGCCCGCAACAGGTGGCCGGGGACATCGCCCTGGATGCGGTCCGTGCCCTCGTTCCATCCGTCCAGGTCGGGACGGGCGTGGGCCGGAGGCTGAATCCAGCGTGCCGCTTCGGACTGGCGGGGCGTGATCCAGCGCGTCGTTTCGATGATGTAGTCATCGATGAAGAGCTGCTTCCGAGTACCCACGTTGACGATCGACTCGGAGCCCGGCACCTGTAGTCTCATCTCTTTCCTCCTTGCGCTTTCGCGCGACGATCAGAATGAGAACCGAGCGACCATGACGCAGAAGGATCTGGTGTGCAAGAGGTTCCTGGTTGGGTAGGCTGTCGCCGAAAGACCGGGGGAAACATGAGCGAAGAGTCCTGGGTGCACCGCGGGTTCGAGGCGTTCGCCGCGGGGAGCTTCGAGGACGGCGGCAGCAACCTGTATGTCAACGCGAAGGGGATCATCGAGACGATCCACCGGACCGACGTCGACAACGACGGCTACGTCGACATCGTTCTGCCGAACGCCCAGGGCTACAACGAGCGGGGGCCGACGTGGATCTACAAGCCCGGCCCCGGCGACGGCTCGGACTGGGAGCGGCGGGAGCTGCCCACGGACAGCGGAGACCTGTGCCGCATCGTCGACCTCGACGGCGACGGGTACGAGGACCTGATCATCGTCAACTCGACCAACGGCGTGTCGTGCGAGCTGCTCTGCCACATCTACTGGGGCGGGCCCGGCGGGCTCACGGGCGAGCGGACCGACCTGCCGACGGTCGGCGCGTACGACGTGGCCGCCGTCGACGCGGACGGCGACGGGCGTCTGGACCTGATCTTTCCGTCCGCCTGGGTCGACCACCACAACCCGGGCCGTCCGCTGCCGCTGCACGTCTACCTGCAGGGCCCGGACCGGCGGTTCCAAGACGTGGGGGAGGAGTACGGACTGATCGGCATCGGCGCGCGGTCGGTGGCCGCGGCCGACCTGAACGGCGACGGTCATGTCGACCTGGTGGTGGCCAACTATCGGCACGAGTTCGAGTACAAGATCGACTCCTACCTCTACTGGGGCACGGAGGACGGTTTCGACGCGACCCCTCAGGGGCTTCCTACCGACACCGCGACGCAGGTCTTCCTGGCCGACTTCAACGGCGACGGGCGGCCGGAGATCTTGTTCTGCGGCAACAACAAGGTGCAGATCTACTGGAACGACGAGGGTCGGTTCAGCCGCGACAACCGCCTGATTGTCGAGACGGAGGGGCTCAGTGGCGAGTTCCACCTCGGCGCGCTCTACGCCACGGCGGCGGACGTCGACGGCGACGGCCGGGACGAGCTGATCGTCGCCACGCTCCGCGGGATCGAAATCCGGACCGCGGACGATCTGACCGAGGTGCAGCAGTTCCTGCCGCTGAAGTTCGCCCACTGGGCACACGTGGCGGATCTGGATGGCGACGGCCGGCCGGAGCTGATCGTCAGCAAGTATCAGGAGGACGAGACCTTCAACACGCGCTCGGCGATCTTCTGGAACGGTGCGGACGGCTATTCGCCCGATCGCTGCAGTCGCGTGGCCACGATGGGGGCGGAGGGGGTCACCGCCGGCGACCTGGACGGCGACGGCAAGCCGGTGATCGTGTTCTGCAACACCATGACCGGGCACGCCAAGACCAGCCCGACGCTTCCCTCGTACATCTACTTCGGCGGGCCCGGCGCGGACTACGGCGTGCACCGGCGCCAGGAGCTGCCGGTGGGCGGCGAGTGCGGGGACTGCGCCGTCGCGGACTTCGACCTCGACGGGTGGAACGACTTGGCCTTCGGGAAGATGACGGGCGTACGCGTATTCCCCGGCGGCCCGGACGGATTCAGTCCGGACCGGCATTACGACCTGCCGTGCTTCCTGCCGTGCGTGCAGGTGGCCGATTTCAACGGGGACGGCTACCTGGACATCCTGGCGCTCAGCCACACGTACGACGACAAGCCGGAAACGTTCGCCAACTCCTCGCGCATTTTCTGGGGCTCGGCGGAAGGCTTCAGCGCCGACCGCTACGACATCTTCCCGACGTTCTGTGGCGCCACCGGCTACCTGGCCGACCTCACGCGCAACGGATACCTGGACGTGATGGTCGGGGACAAACGCGGCTACGTCCTGATCTATCTGGGTGGCCCGGAAGGCTATTCCCTCGATCGCACGCAGCGCATCCCCATGTGGAAGGACTGGCACGGGGGCGTCAACACGGCGGCCGACCTCAACGGCAACGGCTGGCTGGATCTGGTGGTGTCAAGCTCCGGGCACTATCACCGCCGGCCGGATACCCTGACGATCTTCTACGGCGGCCCCGACGGCTACGGCTGGGACAACGCCCAGGACTACAAGGGCGGGTTCTCGCCCGGTCAGATGTCCGTTGCCGATCTCAACAACAACGGTCTGCTCGACCTGATCGTTCCCGCCTACTCGACCGACCTGACGCGGGTCGTGCCGATCCAGGTTTTCTGGAACCTCGGGGACCGCTTCGACCTGGAGCACCCGCTCGAGCTGCACGCCGACGCGGGATTCGAGGCGCTGCCGATCGATCTCAACCGGAACGGCTGGACCGACCTGTTCGTGGCGTGCCATCGCAACGACGTCGGACACGTGGTGGATTCGCAGATCTTCTGGAACGGCCCGGAGGGACTCTCGAACGACCGCACGACGCCGCTACCCGGCATGGGGCCGCACCGGCTGAACGCGCGCCTGCCCGGCAATGCCTACACGCGTGCGCCGATCGAACGCTACACCTCGCCGGCGCACGAGACCGGGAGTCGGCGCCCCTCCCGGATCGGCTGGGAGGCGGAGGTGCCGGACACGACGGCGTTGCAGTTCGAGCTGCGGTGCGCGGAGCGCGCAGAGGATCTGGAACAGGCGTCTTGGATGGGTCCGGGTGGTGAGGGAACGATGTTCGAGCAGGCGGGTGCAGCGATTCCCGATCTTTGGCCTTCGACCCGATTCGTGCAGTACCGCGCGACGTTCACGTCGCTCTACTGAGGTGGTCCCGAAAAACTGGACAGGTAGTTAAGGTGTAATCCTGGCCAGGAGGAGGGGCAACGAGATGGCGACGAAACGGCGTCGGTTCACAGCGGAGTTCAAAGCACGGGTGGCCATGGAGGCGCTGCGCGGCGAGCGCACGATCCAGGCGATCGCGGCCAAGCACGCAGTGCATCCGAACCAGGTCACAGGCTGGAAGCGCCAAGCCCAGGAGGGGCTGCAGGAGGTGTTCGCCAGCGGCACGAACCGCCGGGAGGCCGACCATGAGACGATCGTGCATGACCTGCACGCGAAGATCGGCGAGTTGACCGTGGAGCGCGATTTTTTGTCGCGCGGGCTCGGGAGCTGACAGGAGACCAGCGACGGATGATGGTCGAACGCGATCACCCGAGCCTGAGCGTGAGCCGTCAGTGCCTGCTGCTGGCGCTGAGCCGCTCTGCGCTGTACTACCAGCCGGTCGGCGAGAGCGCAGAAACCCTGACGCTGATGCGGCGTATCGACGAGCTGTACCTGAGCTATCCGTTCTACGGTAGCCGCCAGATGATGCGCCATCTGGCGCGCGAAGGGGTGACGGTCGGTCGGCACCGGGTGCGGCGGCTGATGCGGCTGCTGGGCCTGGAGGCGATCTACCGCAAGCCGCGCACCACCGTCGCGAACCCGGAGCACCGAGTGTATCCCTATCTGCTGAGGGGGCTTACGATCGAGCGGCCGAATCACGTGTGGTGTTCCGACATCACCTACATCCCGGTGCAGGACGGGTTCCTGTACCTGGTGGCGATTATGGACTGGGCGAGCCGGCGGGTGCTGGCGTGGCGGCTGAGCAACACGATGGACACCGAGTTCTGCTTGGAAGCGTTGACCGAGGCCCTGGCGCAGCACGGCACGCCGGAGATATTCAACACCGATCAGGGCAGCCAGTTCACCAGCACCACGTTCACGGCAGCGCTGGGGGACGCCGGCATCCGGTGCTCGATGGACGGCCGCGGTCGGTGTCTGGACAACGCGTTCATCGAGCGGCTGTGGCGATCGCTGAAGTACGAAGCGGTGTACCTGCACGAGCTGGCCGACGGCTTCGCGGCGCAGCGGGTCATTGACGACTGGATGGAGTACTACAACGAAGTGCGCCCGCACTCGGCGCTGGCCGGCCGCACGCCGGGCGAAGCGTATCGAGACGGTGGAACGGAACTCGAAAAGGAGGTGGCATAGCGGACATGGACAGCAGGTGGCGCCGGCGCGCTGCGAGGGTATCCGAGGGCGGTGTGGTGTGCGAGCCGTGGAATATATCCACATTATCCACAGGCTCGTTCACCCCCTCCCCCGCACCCCCACCCCCTTTTACCGCCGCCTGTATCTCACGAGGGAGGGGTAGGTTGACAACCAACGGGTTACACCTTAGCCTACCCCTCGAGCTGTCCAAAGGACTGGGACCACGTCACTACGGCTGTCGCTCACCGCGGCTGCGCGAGGTCAGGATCGACTTCGGGGACTGACCTGAATCCCAGCCACCAACACCCCAAAGGTTTGACCGAAATGGGTCTTCCGGGTTTTGTGTTGGGTGAGACCGACCGAGGCATGCCCTGGGGGAGGAGCGGTCACGGTGCAGGCTCACGCGGGGACCTGCCCTGCGCGTGCCGGTGGCGGTGATGGGCGCCACAGAGAAGTCTGAGGTTCCCAGGACCGGCGCCGCCGCCCATCGCATGCGGGACGATGTGGTCGATCTCGATCAGATGCGTTGAGTTGCAACGGCGCCCGGTCTGTGGATCGACGTAGCTGCGGCGCCCGCCGTCGCGTTGCCACACCTGTTGTCTGACACCCGCCGAAATCGCGCGGCCCGAAGCGCATGGCTTCGCCGCCGGAGTGGCGGCGCCCGACGACTTGGTCGGTATCGGCCGAACCGCCCGCGCCGGTGTGGGAGCGGCGCCGGCGGGGATCGCCGCGTCCTTCGTCGTCGAAGCGGCGCGTCGCTCCACAGCCGGCTGCGACTTCGGCGTCGGAGTTCGCGGGGCGTCTGCCTTCGCGTCCGCGGGTCGACTGCCGCCGCGCGCTCGGCGCGGTGGCCGGCTCGGGTCGTGGCGGTCGAGCGCCTCCTGCACCACCCGGCCGACGAGCTGTCCCATCGTCATGCGCGGGTCCACGTGCGAGAGCAGCCCCCGGAGCTGCTCCAGCCCCTGCTGGCACTCCGCGTCGATAGTCGCCTTCATCTCGTAGCGGCCGTCGCCGAGCGGGCGCACCCGGTCGGCCGGCGGCGCCAGCTCCGGGTCCAGGTCGGCCAGCATCCGGCGGACCTGCCGGGCGCTCTTGCCGGCTGCCTCTTCGACCAGTTTCTGCCGCCCCACCGCATCCAGCACCAGCGGCGGCGGCTCCGGCTCGGCGGGGGCCAACGGTACGGCCGGCGCGGAGTCTGGCGCCGGCGTCCCCGCCGGTGCGATCGTCGCGGTGCCGGAGATCGACCCGCGGCGCCGCTGCCGGTCGAACGCCCACTGCAGCTCCGCGGCGGCGCTCAGCGTCAGCGAGCCGGCGCGCAACCCCTCCCGCGCGTCCGGTTGATCGGTGCACAGCCGCATGGCGCCGATGCGCCGAGCGGCGGCCGCGTCGCTGTAGCCGAGCTCGCGCACCGCGTAGTCGAACAGGCTGGAGAAGCCTCGCTCCAGATACAGGCCGCGCGCCTCGATCTCGGACAAGTGGTCGATGACGGCGCCTTGCAGGTGCCGTTCGTGGCGGACCAGGTTCCTGGTCTCGCGCAGCAGCTCGCGGTCGGAGAGGGCGCCGACGGTGGAGATGATCGCGGGCCGGGTGGCGGCAGTGAGATGTGCGGTCTTCATGCCGTAAATATACTACCGGTTTTGAGATAGGAGTCTTCTCCTCGTCCAGGACCGGCGACGAATCTGCGCGCAGCGCGCGCTGAACGGGCCGCTGTGCACCCGAAGGGATACGTGAGCTTTTCGGATGCCGGAAGGGGCTGGAACGTGCGGTGGCGGGCCAGCTCGCATGCGCAAAACCCCGTCAAGTCCTCGCGGCAGGATTTCTCGACTTTCTTGGCGCCGGTGCGCGTGCTGCAAGGCCGCCGGCAGGGTTCAGGAATCAGGACCCGTGACCCTCGCCGCGGCGGAGGTCGCCATCGACTCCTCCGAAGCGTCCTGCTGCGGGACACCGTCCGCTGCCACTCCCGGCTCGGTGTTCTCGGCGGCCTCAATCTCTACCCGCCGGTCTTCATGTGACGTCCTTCCACACGAATTCCTGAAGATCCAACCGAATTTTCGGCCGTCGGCTACCTTTCTCCCGTGGGCGTGGTCGGGGATGTCGAGCGACGCACGCCCGCGTTTCGATCTGCAGCACTTCGTGAGGGAATAGAGGCAAGAATACGATGTCCGATCCGTGCCGAACCTGGACGTACCCGGGGGCGCGGTGGTGGAAGTTCGATCTTCACACCCACACGCCATCTTGAACGGACAGCTATTGGCATAGGCATCGAGATGAGTCGGACGTGACGCCCGAACGGTGGCCGCAACGCTTCATTGATGCCGATATCGATTGCGTAGCGAGCTCAAACGACAGATCATCGTTGTCACTCACAACCCGAATGTGGTGGTAAACGGTGACGCCGAGATGGTGCACGTTCTCGGCTTTCACGGGCAGTGCTACGTCCGCCAGCAAGGCTCTCTGCTGACCGACACCATGCGGGAGGAGGTCTGTCGGGTGATAGAAGGTGGACGGGAGGCGTTCGAGCGCCGCTACCGGCGGCTCGGAGCGGAGCCGCCGCATGTTCTGATAGCACGAAGGAACTGCTCGACCAGATTCGTCTGGGCGAGAGCACCCATCTCGAATTCGCCGAAGTGCGTTTCGCAGGCAACAGAGTTACCGGTCCGCGCCGAGATGCTCTGGCAGACGAGCTTGTCGCGTTCGCCAACAGCCGCGGCGGCGTGTTCGTGTTGGGCGTCGAGGACCGTACACGCGACGTCGTCGGCATCCCCGGCGAGCGGCTCGACACCGTCGTCGACTTCGTCAAGGAAGTATGTGCGAGCTCGATCGACCCGCCGCTTGAGAACTGGGCGCTGCTCCGGTTGCTTCTGCCCACCGTCGACGGCGAGGCGGTGGCGGTGATCAAGGTGGAGGTTCCGCGTAGCCTGTTCGTGCACCGCAGTCCCGGCGGCTTCCTGCACCGCGTGGCGGATTCGAAGCGGCCCATGTCCACCGAGCATCTCGCGCGGATGTTTCAGCAGCGCAGCCAGACGCGCCTCATCCGCTTCGATGAGCTGATCGTCGACAGCGCCGGCATCGAGGACTTGGCGCCACCCTTGTGGGAGCGGTTTCGCACGCCGCGCTCCGACGATGAGGGGGACACGTTTCTGCGCAAGCTGGGCATGGCAGGATCGGGGGAGGAGGGGACGCTGAGGCCCACGGTCTCCGGGGTCCTGATGGCGAGCGAGGAGCCGCGCCGTTGGCTGCCCAACTCCTACGTGCAGGCGGTGGCCTACCGGGGCGACGAGATCCGCACCGGTTCGGGCGATGAGCCGTATCAGCTCGACGCCGTGGACATATCCGGGCCGTTGGATCGGCAGATCGTCGAAGCGTGCCGGTTCGTCGTCAGGAACATGAGGACCGCACCCTTCAAGAACATGGGCGGAGTCGATCGCCCGCAGCACGACATGGCTGCCGTGTTCGAGGCCATCGCCAATGCCGTCGCCCATCGCGACTACTCCGTCTACGGGTCCAAGGTTCGACTGCGGCTATTCGAAAGTCGCCTGGAGATCTACTCTCCCGGCGCCATCTCCAGCTCGCTCTCCCTCGGCAGTCTCCGCTATCGGCAATCCACGCGCAATGAAGTGCTGTGCAGCCTGTTGGCGAAGTGCCCGGCTCCCGACGAACCCTGGCTCGTCACCGATCGCACGCACATCATGGACAAGCGGGGCGAAGGCGTGTCCGTAATCCTGGACAACAGCACGCGCCTTTCCGGGAGGGAGCCTCGGTACCGGCTCATCGACGACGCCGAGCTGCACCTGACGATCTATGCGGCTGACCTCCGACGGAACTCGCTGTAAGCGGCACGGCGGGGATTGCGCCAAGTGAGCTCCGTTCAGCCGTAGACGGTCAGCCGGTCGGGTTTGTCCGGATCCACGGCCCACAGCTCGTCGGCCTGGGAGACGCGCGGGGATTGCGGCGGGCCGTCCGGGAGCTGCCACTCCGGGTTGTACCGGCGGATCAGCTCAAGGATGTTGCGGTAGGCGATGCGGTCCTTGAGGTCGTCGTCGATCGGGGCCTGTTCGATGATCTGCTGCAGCAGGCGGTAGTCGTAGTAGGGCAGATCGGCGCCGAAGATGATGCGCTCGCGTCCGACCCGGTCGGCCAGCCTGGCGAAGTCCCAGCGGCTGCCGCGCTCGTCGGGATACTGCACGACCTCGAACCAGACGTTGTCCATGCCGGCGAAATGCTCGGCGGCGTGGCTGCTGGCGTGGGTGATGAAGGTGGCGCCCGGAAACATGCGCGCGATCTCCCCGAACAGCGCATCGTGCATGTGCACGTTGCACAGTCCGCCCCGCGCCGCTGCCATCTCCACGAACGGGATGCACGCCTCGCGCACCGGCGGGTGGGAGACGATGCCGTGCAGGCCCAGCTCGCTCATCGCCCACTCCGCCTCGTCCACGGCCACCTGTCCCAGGCAGGGTTCGACCAGCGCCAGGCCCAGCGGCACGTGCTCGGGGAAGTCGCGGCGCGCGCGGGCGATCATCCGGTTCTGGTCGCGGATGTCCTCCAGCCCGCGCAGGATCAGGCCGCCGGTGGCGGTCGGCATCGACAGGCAGGCGTAGACGCTGGTCTCCGCGAAGCGGGCCAGGCACATGGCGGTGCTCTGGCCGGTGGGTGGCAGCCGGTTCAGGGTGCGGCCGATGTGGTTGTGGCAGTCGATGTACGGTCTCATGGGGTTCCTCTCTCCGTGATGGGGTGTCAGTCGTCCGTGGCGGCCTGCAGGTCCACGGCGCGCCGCTCGGCGGTGGCGCGGCGGGCGGCGGCGACGATGCGCAGGTTGTGCAGGGCCAGTTCGCCGCCGATCGGCGGCGGGGCGCCGCGCGCCAGGGCGTCGAAGGTGGCGGCGAAGTAGGCCGCGTGGCCGCTTTCCGCCCAGGTCGGCTGCGGCGGCAGCGCCAGCTCCTGCCACTGCCCGGTGCTGCGCGCGTACTGCCACAGCCCGCGCCCGCGGCGCATGACGCGCACGCCTCCGGCCGGGCCGTGCACCTCGGCCAGGTTGGCGCTCTCGCCGGCGCCGCCGCCGGGCACGCACCAGGAGGTGGCCACCGTGGACAACGCGCCGTTGTCATGCTCCAGCAGCAGCAGCGCCAGGTCGTCCACGTCGAAGTCGAAGTGTTGGGTCGCCACCCGTGCTTCGACGTAGCGCACGGGTGAGCCGACCAGCGTCTCCAGCAGGTAGATCTCGTGGTAGGCGGTGTCGTTGATGGCGCCGCCGCCGGCGGCCCGCGACGCGCGCCACTCCCGATTCGGGTCGGCCCTGTCGTCGGTCTTGTTGAACAGCGACTTGGCGCGCCCGAAGAAGGGCGTGCCGGCGGCGCCGGAGGCCAGCAGCGCCCGCGCCTGCTCCGTGCCCTGCGCGAACAGGAAGTTGTGCACCACCGCGTAGGGCACGCCGTGGCGCTGCACCGCCGCCAGCACCTCCTGCGCCTGCTCGATCGAGGTGGCCATCGGCTTCTCGGAGATCACCGCCACGCCCGCCGCCGCCGCGTCCATCGCGTGCTGCGCGTGCATATGGTGCGGTGTGGCGATCGTGACCGCGTCCAGCTCGGCGTGCCCCAGCATCTGCCGGTGGTCGGCGTAGCGCCGCTCCGGCGGGACCGCCAGCGTCTCTCCCATCTGAAGCAGGTTGTCGCTGACCGGATCGGCCAGCGCGCTCACCCGCACCAGATCGGGAATCGCCTGATACCCCGGTGCGTGGCTGATGCGCACGATGCCGCCGCAGCCGATCAGACCCAGGCGAATCGGTCTCTGCATCTCCGTTATCCCAGCTCGACGACCCGCCGCTCCAGGCGGGACCGCTCCGCGGCGAACGCGATGCGGTGGGTGTCGAGGGACACCGCCACGTCGGTGACGACCGAGGAGCGGTCGCCGGTATGGATGGCGCGCAGCCACGAGTCCACCACCCGGCGGTCACCGCCGCCGTGGCCGCCGGATTCGGGCTCGATGGTGATTCGATCGACGACGCTTTCGCCGAAGCGCCGCACCTCGATGCCGTCCTCCGAGAGTTCCGCAACCCCCTCGGTGCCGTGCACGCGGGTGCGCCGGCCGCCGACCGCGGTAAAGCCGGTCATCGTGAACGTGGCGGTAGCGCCGCCGTCGAACTCCAGCGCCAGTATCTGGTTGTCGACGACGTCGTTGTCGCACCGCCACACGCAGCGTCCGTGCGGACCGTCGGTGATGGCCTGCAGTTGGGCCTGGCGGCTGTGGTCGAGGGTCAGCCAGCTTATCGGCCCGCCCTCGCGATCGGTATCGGCGTAGAGCTTGATCGCCGAATAGGCGCAGTCGGGTTCGATGTCGCAGTCCACGCAGCGCTCGCCGCTGCCGGCAGGGGCGTGCTCGGGACGAAAGTAGTTGAGCGACCCAAACGAGCTGACCGCCCGGCACGGTCGGTCCACCAGATATGCGAGGTAGTCGACGTCGTGGCAGCTCTTGGCCAGGAGCATGAACGACGAGCGCCCCTCGTTTCCCCATTTGCCGCGCACGAAACTGTGGGCCTGGTGCCACCACAGCACCTGTTCGAGATGATCCACGGTTACCACGATGCCGATGCGGCCGGAGCTTACTACCTCCTTGAGCAGCCGGAACGGGCGCCCGTAGCGGAGCGAGTGGCATACCGCCGTGATCGCCTGCGAGTCGGCGGCTGCCGCCGCGATGCGCTCGCACTCTTCCAGCGACGGCGCCATGGGCTTCTCCATCAGCAGGTGGTGGCCGGCGGCCAGGGCGGCGAGCGCTGGCTCGGTGTGGTCGCGGTCCATCGTCGTGACCACCACCGCGTCCAGAGGCAGGGATGCGGCAAACAGGTCGCGCCAGTCGCGGTAGCGGTGGCGCTCCTCGATGTGGTGGGTGTGGGCGAAATCATCGCGGTAATCGTCGCGCGGCTCGGCGACCGCCACGATGTCAGCCCACCGCGGACGGCTGGCGACGAGGTTGCCGAGCGAGCGGCCCCTGCCGCCGGCGCCGATGACGGCTACGCGTACTGCCTTCATCGGCGCAGGATAGTGTCGGTCAGCTTGGGCGGCAAGGCTGTGGCGGCACGCTGGCGGCAAGCCGCATCTGCTCGGGCGGAGCGCGATCTGCTCGCGCTATGATCGGGCGAGCCCCGCGTCCATGACTGCCGATCCCCGAGAGATTCACCGCACCCGTCCGGACTACGTCATCCACGACCCGACCGGGGGCAGGGAGCGCCCCTGGGACGACGGCGAGTTCTACTGGCTGAACGAGCACATCCTGGTGCACCCCCTCAGCGACGGCTCCCTGCTGGCTACGTGGACGGCGGAGCGGCTCGACGCTCCCTGTCTCATGCGGATAGGGGTGAAACGCAGCACCGACGGCGGCGACTCCTGGTCGCCCCTGGTGTGGGCGGACGGACGTGGGGTGGGCGGCGACGGCCAGGCTGCGGCATGGCAGGTGCCCCTGGAGTCGCCCGGCGGACGGGTCTACCTGTTGTACACGCTCTGCATGCCGTCGGTGGGCTTCACCGGCGGACTGTACTGCCGTTACTCGGACGACCGGGGCAGCTCCTGGTCGCAGCGCTACGCACTGAAGTTCCCGCCTTCGGCCATCGATGGCCCGGACCCCGAACGCGAACCGGTGCGCTGGATCGGCTGCAGCGGCATGCATCGGACTGCTGCCGGGCAGATCCTCATTCCCTTCACCCACTGGGCGTCCAATCCCCGGGTGCCCGCCGGAACGGCGCCCTTCAAGGAACGGTACAGTCACATTGAGCTGATGCGGGTGGAGAACCTGCAGGACTCGCCCCTTCCCGACCGGCTGGAGTTCTCCTGGCTCAACCAGGACGCCCCGGTCACGGCGCCGCACGAGAGCGTGGCCGGCGCCTCTTTCGCCCAGGAGCCGTACCTGGTGAACCTGCCCGACGGCAGGCTCTTCATGACCATTCGCACCAACCGCGGCGAGGTGTGGTACGCGGTGTCCTCCGACCAGGGACGGACCTGGGACGAGGCGCGACCGATGCGCACGCGCGGCGGCGGCCCGAAGCTGCACCACCCCTCCTCGCCGTGCCCGATATTCGGCCTCGGGGACCGGCGGTTCCTGTTCCTCTTCCACGACAACGACGGCTACGTCTTCGGCGCCGACAACCGCTGGCACGTGCGCAACCGGCGTCCCACCTACGCCTGCGTCGGGGAGATCCGTCCCGGCTCGGAGCAGCCGATCTGGTGGGGTGGCAAGCGGCTGCTCATCGACAACGACGCCGTGCCCTGGGGTCCGCCCGGCCGGGAGCGCTTCGAGTCGGCGGCGTACGTGAGCATGACCTGCGTAGCGGGCCGCCGAGTCCTCTGGTACCCGGACCGCAAGGGGTTTCTCCTCGGCAAGCGGCTGGACGACGAGCAACTCGCCGACCGCGGCGAGTGATACGTAACGTCTGCTCCGGCAGGCGGCCGATCACCATCCGATGCGCCGGCGGTCTGCCTCCACCGCGTCGAACCAGCTCTCCAGCTCCCGCTCCATGCGGGCGCGCCGCTCGGGATGCCGCTCGGAGAGGTCCACCTCTTCACCGGGATCGTCGGCCAGATTGAAGAGCTCCGGCCGGTCCGGTGCCGGCACCTGGCGCTCCAGCATGGTCTGCTCGATCTCCACGGTGAAATGGGGCTCCGTGAACATCCGCTCGTACCACCACGTGTCGTCGTCGGACTTGTAGCGCGCCTCCGGCAGGTACGGCCACACCAGCTTCCACTGGCCGTCCCGCATCGCCGCATTGCAGTTCCGCACCGGCCGGTTGCGGTTGTGCTGCCAGAACAGCTTCGTGCGCAGATCGCCGCCGACATCGCTCTTCAGCGCGGGCAGCAGGTTCAGGCCGTCCGGGGGCAGCTCGGGCCGCTCGTTCACGCCGCAGGCAGCCAGCAGCGTGGGCAGCCAGTCGGTGAAGTGGGCCATCCCGTGAAACACCCGGCCGTCGGGAATCCCCGCCGGCCAGCGCACCATGGCGGGCACGCGGATGCCCCCCTCCAGCACCAGGTTCTTGCTGCCGCGAAACGGCCCGTTGTAGCGCCGGTAGTCGCCGCCGAGTAGCGGCCCGTTGTCACTCGTGAACAGCAGGATCGTGTTCTCCGCCAGCCCCAGCGCGTCGAGTGCCTCCATCACCCGGCCGACGCCGGCGTCCATACGTCGGACCATGCCGTACAGGGTGCTCACCGTTTCGCTGAGGATGCCGCGCTCCGCGAAGGGACGGACGTCCTCCGGCGGAGCCTCGAGGGGCGCGTGCGGCGCGTTGTACGCCAGGTACAGGAAGAACGGCTCGGAGCGGTGGCGCCGAAGGAAGTCGACTGCCTCGTCGGTGAACACGTCGGTGAGGTACCGGCCGTCGGAGCGCCAGGGCGTCCCGCCGCGATCGAGGATCCAGCGCCAGTAGTACATGCCGCCGTTGAGGAAGCCGACGAACTCGTCGAAACCCCGGGCCTGCGGGTGATGGTGGGGATCGAACACGCCGTTGTGCCACTTGCCGACCATGCCCGTGGCGTACCCCGCCGCCCTGAACATGTCGGCGACGGTCGTCTCACGCGGGGCGATGCGGTCCATGCCGCGGTTCGACTCCACGCTGAGCGCCCCGGTGCGCTGGTGGTAGCGGCCGGTCAGGAGCGCCGCCCTGGCGGGGGCGCACAGCGGCGCCCCGGAGTAGTGCTGGTCCAGAAGGACCCCCTGTCGGGCGAGCGCGTCGAGATGCGGCGTCTCCACGGCCGGATTGCCGTAGACGCCCAGATCCCCGTAGCCCTGGTCGTCGGACAGGATGAGAACGACGTTGGGTCGTGTGGTCATCCGATGCCTTCCCTAAACGCGCACCCGCTGGAAGTTGATGCGCTCCTTCAGGTGGCTGTAGTGGGTCAGGCGAATCATGCGCGCCAGCATCCGGTCGACCAGTTCCGCCTCGACATGGCGGTGATCGGCGCTGCCGGCCAGGTTGTGCAGCTCCCAGGGGTCCCGGCGCAGGTCGTAGAGCTCCAGCACGCCGCCCTGTTCGGGGTCGTAGACCAGCTTGTTGTGGGCGTCACGGACCATCATGGCCGTCCCCAGCTCCGAGAACACCTCAGGGCGCGGGGCGACCTGCCCGCGCAGGAGCCCCAGCACGCTGATCCCCTCCCGAGCGCGATCCCCGCCAGGCCGCGCGGCCCCTGCGGCGTCCAGGAACGTCGGGTAGAGGTCGACGCCGCTCACCAACTCCCGGGCGACGGTCACCCCAACCCGCCGGTCCGCGGACATGCCGGGCCCGGCCATCAGCAGCGGCACGCGGCTCACCGGTTCGTGGAAGAAACGCTTGCCCTCAAGCCCGTGATCGCCCAGGAGGTTGCCGTGGTCGGAGGTAAACACCACCAGGGTGTCCTCCAGCCAGCCTCGCTCCGCCAGCACCTGCAGAAGGCGGTCGATCTGGTGGTCGATGAAGGCCACCATCCCCAGGCTGGCGGCTCGCTGGCGGCGGAACCGATCGACCGTCGCCCGGTCGTCCAGACTGGCCTTCCGGGCCAGGTCCTGTGCGGCGTAGAGGTCGCTGCCGGAGCGCACGCGGCCGCGAATCCCCACCGGCTCGGCCACCTCCTCCGGCGCGAACAGGCTATCGTACGGCTCCGGAGTCCAGTACGGTCCGTGGGGGCCCACGAATCCGACGGTGAGGAACAGCGGTGCGTCGCCCTCGTACGACTGCAGGTAGCGCACGGCCGACTGGCCGATGTAGCCGTCGGTGGTGTCGGCCGGGTCACTGCCGGCCACGTACTCGGCGCCGAGCTTGCTCCGCCACTCCTCCAGCAATCCCCGGTCCGCCAGGTGACGGGTGAACCGGTCCGCTCCGTGGCGGGCGTCCACCACGTCGCCCACCTGCCAGACGTGGTGGTACCCGTACTCCCGGAGCAGCCGGTCATCCTCGACCAGGTCGTACTCCAGCCCCGAGCGGTCGATGTAGTGATGCTTGCCGACGTAGGCGGTGTGATAGCCCAGTTCCTGAAGGTGGCGGGCGTAGGTGTCGGCACGCAGTTCGGTGACAATCGGCTCGCCCATGTTGCCGCACACCCCGTGCTGGCCGGGAAACAGCCCGGTAATGATGCTGTTGCGCGACGGCGAGCAGAGCGTCGCCGCGCAATAGCAGTTCTCGAATCGCAACCCCCGCCGCGCCAACGCGTTGAGCGTGGGGGTTGCGCGGCCCAGGGCATCTGCCCGCATCTGGTCGACCAGGACGAAGAGGATGTGTGGCGGTTTCAGTCCGCTATCCCTTCCCGCTCATGGCGTAGGGATCGGCGGCGTCGCGCAACCCGTCACCGACGAAATTGTAGAGCAGCACCGTCACGATCACAAACAGCGCCGGCGTCAGCAGCCACGGATAGATGGCGATGCTGGTGACGTTCTGAGCCCCCTGCAGGAGCGTCCCCCAGCTCACCGCGGGCGGCTGAATTCCCAGCCCCAGGAAGCTCAGCGCCGTCTCTCCCAGGATCATGCGGGGAACCGCCAGGGTGAGACTCACGATCAGATAGCTCATGAAGCCGGGCAGGAGGTGGGAGGTGATGATCGTCCCCGCGCGCGTTCCGGCCAGCCGGGCGGCGGTCACGTACTCGTACTCGCGCAGCTCCAGCAGCTTGCCGCGCACCACGCGCGCCACACCGGTCCAGCTCAGCACCGACAGGATGAGGGTGATAGTGAAGTAGGTGCGAAGGACCGGCCAGTTCACGGGGATGACCGCGCTCAGCGCCATCCACAGCGGAATGCCGGGAATCGAGTTGAAGATCTCGATGAGGCGCTGGATGATCAGATCGGGCACGCCTCCGAAGTAGCCGGAGATGCCGCCCAGGAGGCAGCCGAGCACGAAGCTGATCAGCACGCCCACCAGGCCGATGGTCAGGCTGACCCGGCTGCCGGTCAGGATGCGCGAGAACACGTCGCGGCCCAGCTCGTCGGTGCCCAGCAGGAACATCCGACCCTCCCCGGCATCGAACAGGTGCAGATCGGCGTCGATCGCGCCCCAGAACCGGTACGGCTCACCGCGCACCAGGAAGCGCACCGGATGGATCACCGATCGGTCTTCCACGAACTCGCGCTGAAAGGTCTCCAGGTTCACCCGGCCGGTCAGGGCGTAGACGAACGGCGGCCGCAGCCGGCCGTCGGCGTCGATCACGCGGATGCGCGACGGCGGCGCGTTGACGAACCCTGCATGCTGGGTCAGCGAACCGTAGGGGGCACAGAACTCGTAGGTGAAGGCCACCAGGTAGGACAGCAGCAAGACGACGCCGGCGATGACCGCCATGCGGTGCTTCCTGAACCTGCGCCACATCAACTGCCGCTGGGAGGCGATGAAGTAGCGCTCCTCGGCGCTGGCGGCCGCGATAGCGCCGTTCACGGCAGCGGCGTCGGTCGCCATGTCAGCCCTTGCGTTCGTAGGTGATGCGCGGGTCCACGACCACCAGCAGAATGTCCGAAACCAGCACGCCGATCACGGCCAGCGCACTGATCACCATCAACACGCTCCCCGACAGGTTGATGTCCTGGGTTCGTACGGCGGCGTACATCAGCGGACCGAGCGTCGGCAGGCCCAGCACGATGGCGACGATGGTCTCGCCGCTGATCAGCTCCGGCAGGACGCCGCCCACGCCGCTGACCATCGGGTTCAGCGCCAGCCGCACCGGGTACTTGAAGATCAGGCGGGGCTCCGCGACCCCCTTCGCGCGGGCGGTGATCACGTACTGCTTGCCGAGCTCGTCGAGCAGCGTGGCGCGCATGACCCGGATCGTGCCGGCGGTGGCCGCCGTGGCGATCACGATGACCGGTATCCACAGGTGGCGGATCAGGTCGAACAGCTTGGCCAGGCTCCACGGCTGCTCCTCCATGCCGGGCGAAAAGAAGCCGCCGATGCTGAGTCCGAAGAACTTGTAGAACACGTACAGCAGAATCAGCCCCAGCAGGAAGTTGGGCGTCGCCAGCCCGATGAAGCCCAGGGTGGTCAGGCTGTAATCGGTCAGGCTGTACTGGTGCGTGGCGCTGTAGATGCCGATCGGTATCGCCAGCAGGTAGGTGAACAGGATGGTGATCGCCGACAGCATGATGGTGGCGCCCAAGCGTTCGGCGATCAGATCAATGACCGGCACGCCGCGGATCGAGCGTCCCATGTCACCGGACAGGAACTCGATGACCCAGTCGGCGTACTGCACCACGAGGGGGCGGTCCAGGCCGTACTGGTGGCGCAGCGCGAGCTCCTCGGCCTCCGTGATCATGTCGCCCTCCGACTCCCGTTGCGCGACGATCGTGTCCACGGCGTCGCCCGGCGGCAACTGGATCACGATGTAGATCAGCACGCTGATGATCACGAGGGTCGCCGCCATGTAGAGCAGGCGGCGCAGCAGGTAGGAGGTATAGTTCATGTGCGCGACAAGAAAGGGAGAGTGAACGGCCCGGCCCGCCGCCCACTCTCCCCGATGTCATGTGCGGTGCGGGATCACTCTTCGAGTGAGGTTCGCTCCGCTCACTCCGCGATGTACCACTGTTCCGGCTTGTACGGGGCGTAGAAGTTGGTGTCCGAGCCCCAGAAGATGTTCTCCTTGGGAACGTTCTTCATGCGGTTGTGGATGACCACCGGGTGCGGCGCCAGCCCGATGGTCGGGATCATCGGCAGCTCGTCGGCGAAGAAGGCGAAGTAGGCCTTGCCGCGCTCGGCCGCTTCCGGCGTGCCGGTGGCGGCCTGCTTGAACGACTGCCAGCGCTCGTCGAGCGCCTTGATCTCGTCCGGAGGCTCGATGCCGGTCTCGCCGCCGGAGACCAGCCAGAAGCACCACTGGCGACCCCAGTTGTTCGCGTTGCAGCGTTCGAAGGCGAACTGGTCCGGCGTGCCGCGCCCGAGCAGCGTTGTGCGACCCAGGTGCCATGTCGAAATCGCCGTCTGGTTGGTGTCCAGGCGTTCGCGGAGCAAGGCGCCGTCGATCACCTTGCAAGCGCCGTCAATGCCCACCTGGCGCCAGTCGTTCGAGATCAACTCGCAGATCGCCTGTTTGGGACCTTCCAGGACGCCGATCTCGATCACGAGGCTGAGACGCGTCCCGTCGGAGCCCAGGCGGAAGCCATCACCGTCGCGCGTGGAAAGCCCGACGGAGTCGAGCAACCGGTTGGCGCGGTCCGGATCGTAAGCCAGATTGTCGTTGTACCAGGCGGAATCGAAGAACTCCATCGTGTTCAGCGGCGTCGCCGGGTGCGCGTCGCCCAGTCCGAAGAACACGATCTCGTTCATCTGCTCGCGGTTCAGGGCCACCGACAGGCCGACGCGGAAGTCCAGGTTGTTGAACAGGTCGTGCAGCACGGGATCCTCGATGTTCTGGTTGAGGAACAGCACCAGCTCCGCCGTGCGCAGCGACTGGGCGATGATCGTCCGGTAGTCGCCCTGCGCCTCGCCCGCCCGGTACGTGGGCAGGCTCGGTGCGGAGGTGTAGTAAGCGGCGAAGTCCACCTCGCCCGCCGACGCCTTCAGGTCGTAGAGATCCAGGTCGCCGACGTGTCTGACCTCCAGCCGGTCGATGTAGGGAAGCTGGTTGCCGGCCGTGTCGACGTGGTGGTAGTAGGGGTTGCGCACCAGCAGCACGCGATCGCTCTCCACCACCTCAGGCGTGTGCATGTCCAGGTAAGGGCGGCCGATGATCACCGCCGACTGGGTGTAGCCCTGCGTGCCGTGCGCCCTGAACATCTGAATCCAGTCCTCGTAACCTAGCTCGGCGGCCAGCGCGGCCGCGTCCTCGTTGAAGCCGGCGTGAAACTGCTGCAGGTAGTGCGCGGGCAGGAACAGCACGTTGTCGCCGGAGAAGTGGGTGCGCCCGAAGCGGTCCATGGCCACCGGGTTGGGGGCGGCCCAGGTGATGCGCAGCGTATAGTCGTCCAGCGCTTCCCAGACCGCGCGCGCTCCCCCCAGCGTATAAAACGGATCGATGCTCGAGCTGAGCTCTTCGTTGAGCATGTCCTGCTCCCACTTGAACAGCATGTCGGCGGTCGTGAACGGTTCGCCGTCCGACCAGCGCAGCCCTTCGCGCAGCTTGAGGGTGAGGGTCCGGTTGTCGTTCGACCAGGCGTGGCTCTCGGCCAGGTCCGCCTCGAACGCACTGGCGGTCTGGTTGTAGCGGAACAGGCCGGTGTGGCGCACCCGCAGGCCGATCGACATGCGGTCGGATACGTCCATCATCCGCAGGGTGCCGCCGTAGGTGCCGATCGAGTCGAACGGTTCGACCACCAGCGGATTGGACGGCAGCCGCTCCTCCACGGGCGGCAGCTCGCCGGCCTCGACCATCGCGGCCAGCATCGGAGCCTCCTGGTACGTCATCTGCGCCCAGACGGTGACGCCGGCGAGCGTCGACAGCGCCAGAGCCGCGAGCGCTCTCCGTAGTACGTTGAATCTCATAGTTACTCCTTGTGCATGGGCGGGCCCGGAACCCTGCCCGATGGGTTGCCGCGTACGCTAACCGAACCGATCGCCCTGAGCAAACCAGAAGACGGCCCCGGCGGCGATGATCCGGGGCGGTCGCCAACCGCCGTCAATCGCGAGCGATCGTGCGGCGCTCCGCCTCCACGGACGCGAACCAGTTCTCCGCCGCGACGCGCATGCGGGCGACGCGGTCGGGATGTGCGGCCGCCAGGTTGCGCGCCTCGCAGGGATCGTCCGCGATGTCGTACAGCTCCGGCTCTCCCGGCGCCGACAGCGCGCGCTCCACCGGCGGGTTGCGCACCGGCATGTCGAAGTGCCCCCGCGACATCAGGTCGCGCACCGCCACGTTGTCATCCTGCTGCTTGACCATCGCCTCCGGGATGCGCGGCCAGTAGAGCTTCCAGGGGCCGTCGCGCATCGCCAGATTGCAGCAGGGCACCGGGTCATAGCGGTTGAACTGCCACAAGCGCGGCGGTGCGCCGCCGGGAGGCGTGCCGCGCAGCCGGGGCAACTGATCGCAGCCGTCCAGCGGTTGCCCCGCCGGGGTGACGCCCGCGGCGGCCGCCAGCGTCGGCAACCAGTCACAGAAATGGATCATCTCGTCGCACGCGGCGCCGGCGGGCAGACCGTCAGGCCAGCGGACGATCGCCGGCACGCGGATGCCGCCCTCCAGCACATCCTGTTTCTGGCCGCGGAACGGGCCGTTGAAGCGGCTCATGCTGAACCGCTGCCCGCGGTGGCGCTCCGCGCCGAGCCAGGGGCCGTTGTCGTTGGTAACCAGCACCGCGGTGTCGTCGGCGCAGCCGGTGGCCTTTAGGGTATCGAGGATCTGGCCGATGCCCTGATCCATGCGCGCCACCATGCCGTACAGGGTGGCCACCGCGTCGTTCAGGTCGCCACGCTGCCGGAACGGCGCGCAGCTCTCGGCGGGCGCCTGCAGGGGCGAGTGCGGGGCGTGATAGGCAACCACCAGGAAGAACGGCTGCCGGGCGACGGCGCTGCGCGGTGCCGTGTGGCGCCGGATGAAGTCGACCGCCTCGGCGGTGAACACGTCGGTCTGGTACCGGCCGTCGGCGCGGCGCGGGCTGCCGTTGTAGTCCAGGAACCAGTTCCAGTAGTCCATGATGCCGCCGAGGAAGCCGGCGAACTCCGCGAAGCCGCGCTGGTTGGGGTGGTATCTCGGATCGTGCAGGCCGCTGTGCCACTTGCCCACGTAGCCGGTGCGGTAGCCGGCGGCGCCGAATGCATCACCGATGGTGCACTCGCGCAGGGCGATGCGGTCCAGGCCGCGGTTCGATTCCACGCTCAGCGCGCCGCAGCGGTGGTGGTAGCGTCCGGTGAGCAGCGCGGCGCGCGCCGGGGCGCAGATCGGCGCGCCGCTGTAGTGCTGGGAGCAGCGCACGCCCTCGGCGGCGAGCCGATCGATGTTGGGCGTGGACAGGATGGTGTTGCCGTAGCAGCTCAGGTCGCCGTAGCCCAGGTCGTCGGCCAGGAAGAGGACGACGTTGGGACGCGCGCGCGACGGTGCGGTAGCCACGCGGCGGGGACGACCGGGCAGGTGCGCTGCCGCGCTAGGTGCGCGCCGGCTGTTTGAGATGCTGCTCCTGGCCTTGGCCCACCACCTTGTAGGTCAAGCCCGGCTGCTTGCCACGGCGCTTCAGACCGGAAACCACGAAGTTGTTGTAGGGATCGGTCGGCTTCACGAAGGTCGGCCGCATGGCGGCGTCGTGAAAGCCGATGCGCACCGAGCGGCGCCAGCCGTGCGTGCGGTTCATGTCGGACCAGTGAATGGTCAGGTAGCTGAAGAAGATCACGTCACCGGCCATGGCCGGCACCGGCACCGACGGCGTCTTGTCGGGATGGTACTGCTCGGGCGGCAGGTAGGGCCGGGTGTGATCGCCGGTGATGTGCTCCAGGGGGCCTTCCTTGTGGCTGCCGGGAACCACCTGCAGGCATCCTGAGGCCTCCGGCGAATCGTCCAGGTGGAGCAGGCAATCGACGAAGTCGGGCCCGTCGTGGGGATAGAACGGGTAGTCCTGATGCATCGGGAACGGCGTGCCGCGCTCGGGCGGCTTGGCGTGCAGGATGGTGCCGTGCCACTGCACGGCGGGGCCGACCAGGGCGCGCACGCACTCGGTCAGCCGCTGGTGGAAGATAATCCGCCCCCAGGCCGCGGAGTAGAACTGCGGGTTGGCGACAAACACGGCGCGCGTGTTCTCCTGCTCCCCCGCGGGCAGGTAGTGGTCCCGCCACGGGCCCTTCCAGCCGATGCTGTCCTCCCCCCACCACTCGTCGACGATGAAGTCCATCTCCCGCTCCAGCTCCTCCAGCTCCTCGGCCGTGAAGATGTTGGAGACGCGGAGATAGCCGTCGTTGCGGTACGCCTCGACCTGTTCCTGCGTCAGCATGGGAGATGACCGTAGTCCACCTCGCGACCCCTGTCGAGGGTAATACTCGTCCAGGAGAGGAAACAGGTTGAAACGGGCGCGGCGTATACGGAAGCGCCCCGCGCTCTCTGAGGCCCAGCGGCGTTCGGCTGTCGACTGAGTGGATCAGCGAAGGCGCCAACGCCTCGGCGGAGGAGCGGGCCACGCTCTGCAATCTTCAGATCTTCGTCGATGGCGAGAACGCCTGTCTCCATTTCGATCCCGACCTCCAAGACGACATCGATGCTCGAGTCATCGAAGACGCCGGCGACCTGTTCTCCGAAGAGGCGCTTGTCGAGCCTCTGGCGGGTATCAGTAAGCAGAGTCGTGAGCGCGCACGTCAGCTTCTGGAGTGGATGCGCCACGCCGAAGACCGACCGCGAGATGAGTCACGACTGCCGGACTTGGGCGACATCGCGGAGCAGATCAGGCGCCAGGTGCAGTGGAGTTCACAGGAGCGTAGTTGGGCGGCCGGGTACCGTGCCACGCGGGCACTTCGGGCCGATAATCACGGCGTAGCGGGGCGAGCGATTCACTTCGGCCGAAGTCATCGCGAAGAAGCCCGGGGCCGAGAACTTCGCAACCACGGCTGCCGTTCCGGGCGTCTTTGCCCTCGTCGCCCGTGAAGAGCAGGAGGTCCATGAACTCATCGAGGACTATCCGGCGGCGTCAGACTGTGTCTAAGTGACCTGAGTGTCCTCGGGAGGTACCAGTGGTTCGATGAGAGAAATGAGACGAGGAATGTCGCTCTTGACGATCTCCCACACGCGCGAAGATCCACATCAAAGTACGCGTGCACCAAGCGATTTCGCATGGCGGTGATCTCCGGCCAAGAGATCTCGGAGTGCTGCCCCCGGGTCTCGCTGCTGATGCGGGCAGCGGCCTCGCCGACGATCTCGATCGACTTGAGGATGGCGTTCTGGTGAAGGCGGCTCTGCTTGAACTCGTCGAATGCCATCCCGTCAGCGAATTGGACGGCGTCGCGAGCGGCTAGAAGCATGTCCAGCAGATAGGCATCATCATGCCGCATAGACTATCTCCGCATGGCGAAGGATCGCATTGCGACGGATGTAGTTGCGGCTCGACTCGACGGCGTCATGTTCAACCAGATCGGCTTGTCGACCAAACATGAGGCTGAGTTCTTCCTGCATCTGCGCCATATCCAGAAGCGTTCGGCGCGCATCCGGATGGAAGCGCACCAGTACGTCGACATCGCTGTCGGGGCCGAAGTCCTCTCGCAAGGCGGAGCCGAATAACGCCAGTTCCCTTACCTGCCAGCGTCTGCAGAAGCTGGCAATCTCGTCTCTTGGCGGTTCGAACCTTGCACTCACAGGCAGACAGTCCCTTTGCCCAACGGCGCTGCTCCCAGAATCAAACTGATGGTTTGCAGAGTGTAACCGGGTTGGCGCGAAGCTGGGGAGCGGGGCGGTGCTGGTGGACGCCGACCGGTCGCTGTGCTTCGATCGGGTCACGATCGGCCAGGCCGCCATCTTCACCTGTTCGGAACGTATCCGGCCTCAATCGCGGGACTCCCGCTCGGCGATGCCGGACAGCTCAACGGGCGTACGGTCGGGGAACGTGGCGATGGGCGCGAGGCTTCCGCCCATGGCCTCGACCGTCCTGCGCAGTGTCGAGAGCAGCAGGTCACTGCGCTGCTCCAGGCGCGAGAGGCGCGAGACGCCGTCCTGGCTGATGCCGAGCTGGCGCGCGATACTGACTTGGGTGAGTTGCCGAGCCTTGCGAAGCTCGCGCAGGGTCATCTCCTCGGCGGTGAGGTTCGCCGCCCGTTCCTCGACCTTGCGCCGCCGCGCGGGGTCGAGCCCTGCGATCATGTGATTCACGTTCACAGCCATCACGGTGTTGCTACTTGAACGGCTACTACGGCGTGCCGACACCCGGGACGTCCACCTCGACCATGCGGATGCGCCCGTCGCCGGGATTGCGGGGCCGCCCCATCAGC
Organism: Spirochaetia bacterium; assembly: GCA_965262795.1. Taxonomy (GTDB): domain Bacteria; phylum Spirochaetota; class Spirochaetia; order SZUA-6; family Bin103; genus CATQHW01. The sequence goes on from OZ253561.1 coordinate 6,016,046, forward strand.
GCCGACTCGCACAGGAACAGCGTGGTCCCGTCCGGTCCGCCCAGCGTGCAGGCGTAGGAGCTGTAGCCGTCCACGTCGATCCGGTCGAGCAGCTCGCCGCCCTCGGCGATGCGCAGGTAGCCGCCGCCGTCTCCGAAGCGGTAGTAGGGCACGGCGACCCACAGGCAGCCGTCCCGGTCCATGGTGATCCCGTCGGGCGGCACGCCGAGGTCGGCCCAGAGGCGCCGGTTGACGAGCGAGCCGTCGGCTTCGATGTCGAACGCCGTCAGGCGTCCGCCGAACGTTTCGGCCGCGATCAGGGTGGCGCCGTCCGGGGTCACCACCATGCCGTTGGGGAAGGTGACGCGGTCGGCGGCGATGCGCGCTCGACGCGGGGCGTCCCAGGCGGCGCCGGGCGCCGGCGGCTCCACGAGCACGATGCTGCTCTGGCGCGGCAGGTTTCCCGGCATCGGCAGGCGCTCCTCGTCGAAGTCGGTGTCGTCACTGCCGACGTAGGCGCGGCCGGCGCGGTCGATCACCATGTCGTTGCAGGGGAACCCCGTGAGCCGCCGCATCTCGGCCACGGCGGCGGTGCGCCCCTCCCGGCACGCGAGCAGCCTGCCGTCCTCCAGCGAAACCACCTGCAGGGTGCCGTCCGGCAGCCAGCCGAGCCCTGACGGCAGCTCGTCGACCGCGGCGATGGTCTCCAGGTTCCCATCAAGGTCCAGTCGGTGGACGGTGCCGGCCAGGATATCGGAGAAGTACAACCTGTCCCCCCGCCAGCGCGGCCCTTCCGGGAAGTACAGGCCATCCTTGAGGATGGTCGGTTCGCGGCGTGCCATGGTGCCGCCATCGTACACCGGCCTCGCTGTCAGGGGCCGCCGCGGCGCGTCGGCGCGGTATGATCGGTGGGTTCCCACGGTCACGAAAGAAGGCACAGCATGCGGAAACAGGACACCAGAAGTGAATTCGCGAGATCGGCGTGATGACCCGGCATCCTTCCATGACGTGGAGGGGGCTCTGGACCGCGCAAAGGGGGCGCTGGTTGGGCTCGCGCTGGGCGACGCGCTCGGCACGACGCTCGAATTCACCCGGCGGGATACCAAGTCACCGGTCACCGGCATCGTGGGCGGGGGCCCGTTCGGCCTCGCCGCCGGGGAGTGGACGGACGACACCAGCATGGCCCTCTGTCTCGCGGACTCGCTGCTTGAACGGGGTCTGCTCGATGTGCGCGACCTGATGGAACGGTTCCTCCGGTGGCATGAGGAGGGACACAATTCGGTCACCGGCGAGTGTTTCGATATCGGCGAGACCACGAAGGGCGCGCTCCGCTCCTTCCGCGCTACCGGCGAGCCGTTGAGCGGCAGCACCGATCCGCAGAGCGCTGGCAACGGTTCGCTCATGCGGCTGGCGCCGGTGGCGATCCGCTGGTGCCATGACCGATCCGAGGCGACGGAGGCGGCCCGGCTGCAGAGCCGCACCACGCACGGCGCCGTCCAGGCGGTAGAGGCCTGTGCGCTATTCGCCGAGTTGCTGACCGAGGCCATAGCGGGAGCGCCGCAGGAAACCGTCCTGCGCGCCAGAGACTGGAGCGGCGACGCTCAGATCGCCGAGGTGGCTGCGGGGTCGTGGCGTGCCAAGGAGCGCGACGCCATCTCCTCGTCGGGATACGTCGTGCACACGCTAGAAGCGGCACTGTGGTGCGTGGGTAGATCGGGATCGATCAAGGAAGCCCTGATTCTGGCCGCCAATCTCGCCGATGACGCCGACACGGTGGCCGCTGTCACCGGACAGCTTGCCGGCGCGTTGTGGGGCATGTCGGGCGCGCCCGCCGGGTGGCTGGACACACTGGCATGGCGCGAGCGCATCGAGGCGCTCGCGGGCGGCCTCTTCGCGGCCGCCAACGGTGAGCGGACCCGCGCTCCTTGAGCACCTCGCCGGAGTGAATCGGGCTTCGTGGGTGAGGCTCGTACTCTGTTCCCTCGGAGGGTTCGGCGCATTATTGTCCGTCTCATGGAACGTGACGTAGACGCCATCCAAGGGGCGGTTCGGGCTCTTGATGAACAGACCAGACAGCTCGTGGCAGACGTCACTTCACGCCGCGCAAGGGAACCATACGGGGTCGACCGTCGATGACCAGATCTGATCTGCTCGAACTGATCGGTCATGGCGAGAACTCCGGAGTGGAGTTCAAGAGCGATGACGTGCGTCCGGAACAGCTCGCGAAGGAGGTCGTGGCCCTGATCAATTTTCAGGGTGGCCGAATTCTGCTGGGAGTGGAGGACGACGGGACGATCACGGGCATTCGACGAGGCGATCTCGAACGCTGGGTGATGGACACGGTGTTCGGCCGCAAGGTGCATCCGATGATTCTCCCGTTCTACGAGGAGATTCAGGTCGACGACCAACGCCGGGTGGCGGTCGTCAGCGTTACCCAGGGAGCGACCAAGCCCTACGTGGTTCGCCATAACGACCGAGAAGACATCTACGTGCGCGCCGGCAGCACGTCCCGGCTCGCCACGCGCGAACAGCAGGCGCGGCTGTTCGCGATCGGCGGCATGATCCACGCGGAGTTGCTGCCGGTGTCCGGGAGTGGGTTCCATGATCTGAGCAAGGAACGGCTGGAGGACTATCTGACCGCCATCGTCGGCGACGACGAACTACCGACCTCCGGCGAGACATGGGGCGAACGCCTGTGCGGACTGGGTTTCATGACCGAGCGTCAGGACGGCCTCCCGGTGTGCACGATTGCCGGACTGGTGTTGTTCGGGCATAGGCCGCGGCGCCTGTTGCGACAGGCCGGCATCCGCTGGATGGCCTTCAAGGGAGGGGAGAAAGCCTACGACGCACTGGACGATCGGCTGATCGACGGTCCCCTGGTCGCTCTGCGGCGAGCGGCGCCTGGCGGCGGACGGCGAATTGCCGAGCAGGGTCTGATCGAAGTGCTCGCCGACGCCATGCGCCCGTTCGTTTCGGAGGAGGCCGGTGAGGTAGATGAGTCCATGCGCCGGGAACGACGCTGGCACTATCCGCTGGAAGCGCTTCGTGAAGCGGTGGTCAATGCGCTCGCTCATCGGGATTGGACCCGCTACGAAGAGATCGAAGTCGCCCGCTATGTCGATCGAATGGAAGTCCTGAGCCCCGGTGCGTTGCAGAACACCATGACCGTTAAGAAGATGATCGCCGGTCAACGTTCGCCCCGCAATCCACTCGTCGTCGAAGTGTTGCGGGACTATGGCTACGTGGACGCGCGCGGCATGGGCGTTCGCAACAAGATCATCCCGCTGCTGCGTGCCTTGAACGGTGTGGAACCGGAGTTCGAGGCGACCGAGGACTATCTGAGGTTGACTATGCGCAGGGGGCTGACTGAGAGTTGCGAGCGCCCGAATGGATGACCGGTCAGCTCCCCACGTCATCGAGCGGGCGCTGGACGCTCCGCGGATTCCCGTGGAGGCGTTCCTCACCTCGCGGGCCAGCGGCCTGGGGCTGGACGTGGCTGCGATGCTGCCACGAGGGAGGCGATGCAGCGGGCACTGACCGAGCTGGCGATCACGCCGGTGCAGGCGTTGCGCGGGCGGCGCCGTGACGCAGAGGACTTCGACCGCTTGTTCTCGGACGATCCGGTCAAGGATCTGGGGAGGAAGACCACCGCACGAGGAGAACTTCATGAACTGTATTCACTGCCAAGGGGAGATGGCCCGCTCCACAGCTCCGTTCAACATCGACCGAAACGGCTATCACGTGGTGTTCGATGCAGTCCCCGCGTGGATCTGCAGGCAGTGCGGCGAGCCATATTTCGAGGAACGTGAGGTCGGCGTCATCCAGGGGGCGATCCGCATTCTGGATGAACGGACGCGTACGCTCGTGTCAGAGGGCGGTGCGCTGGGGACGCAAGCGAGCTGAACCGTAGCGGGCTGTCGCCGGGACGGGGAACGCCTGACCGGACACGGCGATCGCTCGTCAATTACAGAGTTCCTCTGACCTGGACCGTGGAGTAGCCTTGATGTTTGCTTACGTGGATCTGCTGGGAGAACTCGTCGCGCAGTTCCGGTATGTGGGTAATGACGCCGACCATGCGACCGGCAACCTGAAGGCTCTGGATGGTCTCGGAGACCGTCGCGAGGGTATCCGGATCGAGGGTGCCGAAGCCCTCGTCGATAAAGAGGCTGTCCAGGTTCACGGCTCCCGCCGCCTCCTGCACCTGCCTGCTTAGCTCCAACGCGAGCGAGAGCGACGCAAGAAAGGTCTCACCGCCGCTCAACGTGTCGCTGATCCGTGTCTCGTCGGCGTTGTCGTGGTCGACCACCAGGATCTGGTCTTCCTGGAACGTCAAGGAGTAGCGTTGCCCGGACAACGTAAACAAACGGCCCGACGCACCCTGTGCCAGTTTCGTAAAGCTATCTTCCAGGACGTAGGCTTGGAACTTGTCGCTGCGGAGATCTGTCGCCAAGCTGCTGAAGAGACGATGATCTGTCCTGCTAGCGCGCAACTGCTCTCGGAGCGTCTCCGCTTTCCCGAGCCGGTCCGTCATTGTCTCGACCTGCTGTCTGAGGCTCTCGGTCTGCCTGACGAGTTCCTCTACCTTCTTGCCGATGCCGCGGGCGGTGGCTTGGGCGCCTTCCAGTTGGTCCGCTGAAACCCGTTCGCCTCCGAGGTCGTTCCGCAAATCGCGGACGCGCTGGTCGACCGCATGCAGGTCGCGTTCGTGGTCGGCGATCAGGGTGCGTAGTCGAATCTGTGCCGTATCGTCTCGGACCGCTGTTTGTACATCTTCTGCGGTGTCGAACAGAGCCAGAGAGAGCCGACGGTCGCGTAGCTCGATCCGTTCAGCAAGCTTGACTTCAGCCTCCGAGGCGGCACGCTCGCGCTCCTCACGCGCCTGTCGCGTCGCGGCCACCGTGCTTCTCGCTTCCGCCTCCGCGGAGACAGCGCTCGTCCGAAGCGATTCGATTTCAACGATGCGGGAGGTGAGGCAATCGCCCTCCCCTTCGGGGTCGTCCGACTGCGTCACCTCGGCAATCTCGCTCCGGACCGAATCGAGACTCTTTTCCTCTGCTCGCAGATCCTCAGCATGCTTACGTCGCTCTCTCTGGATCCGATCGAGCTCGCTGCGCTTTGTCTCTTCGTTTTGGCGTAGCGCGCTCAGCTCGCTTACGGCCGTCTCAAAACGCTCGGTCGTCTCGTTGTAGAGGCGGCGGGCGGCGGACACCGTCTGTACTTCCCGCGAGCACCATGCCTCGATGGCTTCCTCGTCCGCCGGTGCGCGGCAGCCGAGGTCCGTGCGGATGTCCATTTCAAGCTCACGGATTTCAGTAAGGGCCGCGCGCACTCTGTGGTCCGCCTCGACGAGCGCTTCGTGAGCAGCGCGAGCATCGCTTTCGGCTTTCGTCAGCTCATCACGCGTGCCTTGCGCATCGGCGCGAACGCGCCGTAGTGCACACGCGGCTTCTTCATGTGCGGAGCGGGCGGCTACGACATCCGGATGCAGGTCAGCGGTTGGCGGGTCGGTCACAAGCTGGGTGCAGACCGGGCATGGAGCTCCCGGCACGAGCGCCTCGCGCAGATGACTGGCGGCGTCCAGACGGTGCGCCGCGTGCAGCGCCTCCTCGGATTGTTCCATATCATACTGAGCTTTCTCCTGGACCTCCGCTCTCTCTCGTACCTGAGCCTTCAGGCGGTCGACATCAGCGGTAAGCCCATCCAGCGTCGTCCGACGCTGTTCCCGTGCCGGCTTCGCTTCCTGCAACTTGCCTCGGGCGATATCGAGCTTCGTCACCGTCTCGCGGACCCTGTCCAGCGCGTCGTCGAGTTCGGCGTCGTAGTCGATGGTGTCGAGTTCGGTTCGGGATGTCTCCACGGAGGCCTGCTGTCGGGCAGCTTCCTCTCCGAACTGCTCCAGGCATTTGCGGCCTTCCTCGATCTCCTGTTCAAGCTGCCCGATCCCGGTGCGTTTCTTGGCAACCTCGGTTGCGAGTCTCCTGAGCTCGGGCAGACGTCCCAGTATGCGATCGAGCTGTGTCACCCGGTCACGCAGGGCGGGAGCCTCCTGCTGCGTCTGCTCCTCTGCCTGTGCGAGATCCCGCTGACGTTCCGCGTGCTCCTGCACGGCTGCTGCACTCGCTTGCTTGGCGCTGTCCGCCTTGTTACTCGCGTCGTTGGCATCCCGCGTTGCACGGTCCGCTTCTTTGATCAGCGGCACCAACTCCGCCGCCCGGCGCGCCGTTTCGAGCTCCGTGCGCGCTTCGTCGATCATAGGAGCGTTAAGGCGGAGTTCCGCCAGCCGTGCCTCATTCTTCGTCAGGTCGACCGTTTTCTCGTGCCGTTCACGGATTGTGATTAGGCGTGTCTCTGCCTCGCCGCTCTCCTTGCGCCGCTCTGCGAGGTGCTTTCCCGCCTGCTTCGATTCGAGCTGCAACGTCGCCAGCGCCTCGTCGGAGACGCCGTTGTAATCCTCACGGAGACGTGTATCCAGCTGCTCGAGCTCGTGCTTCTTCCGGGTCGATGTGTCCTGCGCTGCTTGTCGCATCCTCTCGTACACGTCGAGCCGGAGCAGCGTGCGCAGCATTTCACGGCGTTTGCGGGGGTCGGCCTTCAGAAATCTCGCGAATTCCCCTTGCGGGAGGATCACTGCCTGGGTGAACGCATCCACGTCGAGACCGAGCAGGCGCGTTACTTCCACGGATGCTGTGCGCACCTGATCGGCGAGGACCTTGTTGAAGTCCGTCCCGTCATGCTCCTCGAGGCGAACGGTAGCGGATCCCCTGCGGCGCAACGTGCGGGCGATTCGATACCGCCGCTCCCCGACGGCGAAGTCGAACCGGACGCTCACGCGCTCCCGTGCCGCAGAGATCATCTCCTTCAAGTCCTGCTTGCCGACCCGCGGGACCTCGCCGTACAGGGCGAACAGAATGGCGTCCAGCAGCGTCGACTTGCCTGCGCCGGTCGGACCCGATATCGCGAAGAGGTCCAGACCGGAGAAGTCGATCTCCTGCGTCTCCTTGAAGCAGGCCAGACCTTCGACGCTGAGATGGATCGGGCGCATCGGTCAGGCGTCCTCGCGGGCCTGCTCGTGGAGTTGCTGGAACGTGTCGAGGACCATCGGCTCGGGTTCCCGTTCGTGCGCCCGCCGGTGGTACGCGGCGTACAGTTCGGTCGCCGGTGCACCGGCGACCGGCCGGTCGCTGTCCTGCACCTCCGCCTGCGGCAGGTCGACACGCACGATCAGCGCGTTCGGCAGGATCTCGCGCACCTTGCGGTTGATGTCCGGGTCTTTCTCGGTGAGCTTGACCGTAACCCGCAGCCAGCAGTCGTGCCCGTTGGCGCCGGCGTAGTCCGCCAACTCGGCCATGGTTCCCCCGATGTCCCGTAGCGACCGTCCACCTTCGTAGGGCACGTGCTCGACTTGTGCCGGGCGGCGCGGCGCGGCTGCGACGACGACGAAGGTCTTCTCCTGGCCGACCTCACCGAAGTCGAGCTGCAGCGGTGAGCCCGCGTACCAGGCGGGCAGCGTGCCTGCCACTTTCTGAGGCTTATGGATGTGGCCGAGCGCGATGTAGGTCGCCGTCGGCGGCAAGGTCTGCGGTGTTGCGGCCCAATCCTCCGACAGGTGGACCCGACGCTCCGACTCGCCATAGACCGCACCCTCCAGATGGGTATGGGCCAGCAGGAGGTTGACCGCGTCGTCACGGTACGCGCTGCAGAGACTCTCCACGGCTCGTTGGAACATGCGCGCGTACTTGCCTCGCGCCGACGCCTCGTCCCCGGCCAGATCCAGCGCGGATACCCACACCCCGGGCGAGGCGAACGGCAGCGCCGCGACCACGGCCTTCTCTCCGCCGCGGGTTTCGAGCATGAGCACGCCGCCGCGATCCGCCGGCCGCGGTCGCCCGACGATGTGGACGTTGACTCCCGCCGCCAGCAACGCACGGGCGTCGAACCGGTACGGATCGTCGTGGTTGCCGGCGATCAGGACGGTACGGGCGCCGGTACGGCCGACGCGCACCAGGAACTCGTTGACCATCCGCTCCGCTTCCCCCGTCGGGTTGCGGCTGTCGAAGACGTCGCCCGAATGGAGGACGAGGTCGATCGACTCCCGCTCGATGAAGCCGGCGAGGTTGTCGAGGATCGTCTCCATTTCGTCCAGCCGTTGCAGGCCCTTCCAGCGGCGTCCGACGTGCCAGTCGCTGGTGTGCACGATCCTCACAAGCGCGATCCTTACGCGCGCAGGAACGGGTCTTCGTCCCCGGCGGCGTCCTTCACTTCGCTCTGCCGCGTTGCCCAGGAGGGGAACGGGAAGTTCAGCAGTATCGGCGTCGGCAGCTCCGGCTGGGTGACGATCATCGTGCCCGGTGACAGCATCGTGGCTCGCTTGCGGGCCACCTGGGTGAGGAAGCCGTACTCGCCCCGTTCCGCCTCGGCGGCGTCAAGGCGTCCGACCACCTTGAGCGCCGCGTTGGCGACCACCCGGCGTTCCACCTCGCTTGCCGTCTGTTGCGCGCCGAACAGGGATACCCCAAGCGAGCGGCCGCGCTCGGCGATGTCGAGCAGGACATCCTGAATCGGACTCCAGCCTGACCGCGGCGCGTATTTGTTGAGCTCATCGAGCACCACGAACACGAGCGGGCGAGCCGTGCCCTGCTGCTCCTTGTCCTGCATCATCCGCTTGAGCAGGACGCCGACCACGAACATCTGCGCGGTCTGATGCAGCGTGTGGATGTCCACGACCGTGACCTGGTGCCCCTGCCAGTCGATGCGATGACGCGCCGTCTCCCGGTCCCCGCGGACCAGGTGTCCCATGTGCTGCGCGGCGGCGTGCAGGCGCCGGCGGAATGCGTCCAGCGTGCCGGATGCGGCGCTTGGCGCCATCTGGTCCAGCGCTTCGGTGTCGAGCAGCTCGAGCAGATCATCGAAGCTCGAAATAGGCTCTTCACCCACCGTGATTCCCGGGTCGTTCCTGTCGCCGGCGCGCGTAGCGCGCTCCAGCACGCGTTCGACCCGGTAGATCAGGAACGAGAGCTGGGAGCGCGCGTCCTCGGCCTCCGCGAAGATGAAGCGCAGCAGACGGTTGCGTGCGAACTCGCGCAAGGTCCATGCGTAAGCACGAACCCCCTCGTGGCGGCTGCCGACCTCGGGCATGAGCACCTCGCCGTAGCGCCGGGTCGGGGCGAAGAAGCCGACGTCCTCGAACGGTCCCGCGTTAAGGCCTAGGGCGCGATAACGGTTGGAGATCTCGTCGTCGACATGGACGTTCTCCTTGTCGAGCCACAGCAGATCCTCGCCCTTGACGTTGAAGATGATCGCTCGGGCGTTGGTGGCGTCCCGGCCGAGGGCGTCGGAGTGAAACAGCGAGTAGAGGAGGAACGTCGCGTAGCTGGTCTTGGTGGCCACGCCGGAGATGCCGCTGATCGAGGCGTGCGCACCTCTTTCTCCATCGAGGAAGTCGAGGTTGGCATAGACCGTTTCGCCGGTGCGCGTGCCGCCGATGACCACCTTCCGTTCCATCCGATCGATGAACAGAGCGCGCCGGAACTGCTCTCCGTGGACGATGCGCACGGCGCTGCCGGGATGCGGCGGGACGAACACCTCCGGGTCGATCCGGGTGACCTGCACGTGAGCGGCGTAGGAGACATCCACCGGCAAGGTGCCTTCCGACGCGCGGAACGCATCCGAATCGAACTGCGCGCCTTCGTACCGCTTGCGCACGACATCGACGATGCCGAAGAAGCTCACCGTCTCGCCATCGACGGCCGCCTCTACCGTGACGAGATCGTCGAGCTGCAGGAAACGGCCTTCACTCACCCCGACCCAGAACTCGAGCGGACCGGCATCTTCCGATCCGAGTACCACGCCGACCGGGAACTCCGGCGAGCGTTCCGGGTCACCCATGCACGGCCTCCTTCGCCACCAGGGCTTCGATCCAGCGCCGGATCAGCCGCGCGTCGCCGAGTCGAGCCCGGAGCTGCTGCTCGAGCGCCCCGATGGGCAGGAGATTCTGCGGCGACCGCGGGTCTCTGGATCGTTGCGGTGCGATTCCGGGCAGCCAGGCGGTGGCGGCGTCGGCCAGACGGCGGGCCGCGTCGGCGCCCGCGGACGCTCCCACCTCCAGGCGGACCAGACCGTGCAGTTCCACGGCGCCATGAGCGGGGTCGCTGAGGCGCTGGAACCAGGAGTACCTGGAGAACCCGGACCTGTCGCCGCGAATCGCGAACAGAGGCGTCCTGGAGCCTGCCGGGAGGGTCGCCAAGAGCGGCAGGAACCGGCTCGGCAGGTAGAGGTCGTGCAGTCGCTTGATGTAGCCGACGGCCTGTTCCGGCCGCTCGGGCACGAAGCTGAGCGGGCCGTCGACGATGACCAGAGTGTCCGCGTCGCAGAGATCCGCGGCCATCGCGGCTTCGGCGGTTCGCATCGCGTTCTGGATGTGCCGCAACGGCCCGTCCGCCTCCGTCCTCGGGGTGCTCTTGGCCCGGTACACCAGATCGTCGCGAACCTTCACCGGTGACGGCAGGCAGCGTCCGGCCCCGAGTACCATGCTGCGAAACACCCGGATCTCACCGAAGGCAGCCGCCGAGTCGCGCATGATCGCAGCGCCGACCGCATGGCTCCCGAAGCCGCCGAAGATCAGATCCTCATCCTGGCGGACCTGCACCCTGGCGTCGAGCCTGCGGACACCGTCGATGAACACGACGCGATCGCGGAGCGAGCCACGAGCAGGGGGCACGATTGCCCTCCATGCGTCATCGGACGCTTCGACCTCGTGGTCGACCTGCTCGGTCGGTCGATCGTTCAAGGACTCCAGGGGCGTCTGGTCCCCGTAATCGACCTCCCACGGATCTATACGGACGCGGTAGTCGCCGAAGACCCGGAGCATGCCGGCGCCGGTCATGGGGCGCCGTGCACCAGCTCATAGTGCTCGACTTCGGGAAACGGGTCGTAGAAGTGATGCAGCAGCCGGCGCCACTCATCGTAGCGCTCGGATCCTCGGAACCCGACGGTGTGATCTTCGAGCGTTCGCCACGTGACCAGCAGGATGTAGCGGTTGCGTCTCTCCAAGCACCGTTGGAGTTCATGGCAAACGTAGCCATCCATGCTCGCGATGATGTGCTGTGCGGTGCCGAAGGCGGCTTCGAAGTCGGCCTCGAGACCGGGTTTGACGTCCAGTATCGCCACTTCCAGGACCATGCCGGGCACTTCTCAGTCGGTGGGGTCGGCGGGGCTGTGCTCGTACAGGACCTGGCTCGTCTTCTGCCCTCGCGCGCGTACGTAGTCCTCGGTATAGCGGCTCAATCCGGCGAAGGTGTGGCAGCCACCGACGCTGGCCTGCGTGTCGGGATCTCTGCGCCAGCCGCGAATCATGATGTCGCCCGTCGGCACGCCGCCCCAGCTCACCCGGTCTTCCGGGCTATACGGCACCCGCGGAATCCGCTCGATCGTGTAGACCGTCACCAGCGTGCCGTCACCGAGCTGGACGGATGATGGATAGCCGACGCGGCCGGTCACCGCATCGTCGCGAACGATGATCTCGTTCTCGATGTCCCAGGTCGCGCCGTTGTCGTGGCTCAAGCACGCGCGCACGCCGTAAGGGTAGCGTCGATGAGCGTAGACGCAGTGGATCGCGCCGCTCGCAAGGAGCGTCAGATGGGGCGGATAGCCCCAGATCGGCGTCGGCTCGGGCGGACTCCAGGTCCTCCCGCCGTCCTCCGAGAAGCACTGCTGCATGAAGGCGTTGAAGCGGCCGGGGACCTCGTATGAGCGCATCATGGCGAGGATCCGGCCATCGGGCAGCTCCAGCAACTCGTTTTCGTTGAAGTCGAGGCGGCCGCTCGGGTCTTCGCCGATCGGCGTCAGCTCCCAGCTTTCTCCCTTGTCGGTAGAGCGCAGCACGTAGGCGAAATGCCCGCCATCGGGCGGGCTCGGCTTCCAGTTGCCCCACCCATGCGCCAGGATCGTCCCGTCGCTCAGACAGAGCGGCACGCCGGTCATCACGCGACGCGCCATCGGCGGCACCCCTTCGATCCTGCGCCTCTCCCAGGAGCTGCCGCCGTCGGAGGAGATGCGGAACTCCAGCGCCGTCTCCGTCATCACCGTGCCGGTGAAGGCGCCGTACACCTGATATCCCTTGCGCACCAACTCCTCGCGCCGGTCGGCAGGCCAGTAGTCGCAGGTTCCGCCCACCGCCTCCGGGTTGCGGCCGACGCTTGCCAGCATCGCTCGGTTCTCCGCCACAGACCGCTCGCAACCACGCTCCACCAGCACCAGTGTCCCGTCCGGCATCGCGGCGCCGCGCTCACCGATCAGCCGGTCTCCCCTGACGGTCTGCCCACCCGGCAGCGGCCCTTCGTACCCGTCGGACCAGGACAGCCCGCCATCATCGGACCGGAGCACGTGCAGGGCGGGGACTTGGTCGCTCCCGAAGTCACTCACGTAGATGCCCTGCTCCAGATGGCAGGAGACCGTGGCGACGAGCCTGTCCCGTTCCAGTTTGAAGATGGACGGCGAGCAGGCGTGGGTCTCGACATCCATGAGGGTGGTATCCCACTTCCATGCCATTACTGCTTTACCTCCGAGGTTGCCTTTCTGCGACCGCCCGGGCAGCCGCGGTCAGCGGCGATACGAGGGGGCTTCCCGGTCGAGGATCCCGCGCAGCTCCCGGAAGTGGTCCTCGCTCAGGTCGGGATAGTGCCGCCACTGGAGCTCCGTCTTGGCCGCGACGTGGTCGGAGACGACGCGCAGCTTCCTGCCGGTCTGCAGGGCGGTGAGGTAGGTGCAGCAGGCGCGCTCGTAGTAGTAGAGATCGTCGAACGCCTGCGCGACGGTCGGACCGATCACCATCACGCCGTGGTGGCGCATGAGCAGGATCGGCTTGTCGCCGACCAGGCGGGCGACGCGTTCGGCCTCGTCGTCCAGGCCCATGCCGTCGAACTCGTCGTCGATGGTCACCCGCCCCCAGAACCGCATGGCGTTCTGTTCGACCGGCGGCAGCGTGGGATCGTCCAGGCACGCCAGCGCCGTCGCGAATGTCGAGTGCACGTGCAGCACGCAACGGGCGCCCGGCACGTTGTGGTGGATGGCGCCGTGCAGCGCCCAGGCGGTCGGGTCGGGCGCGTCGGGGCGCTGCATGGTGCTCGGATCGCCGGCATCGAGGAGCAGCAACTCGCTGGCCCTGATGCGCGAGAAATGGCGGCCGCGCGGGTTCATCAGGAACCTCGATCCCTGATCGTCGACTGCCAGGCTGAAGTGGTTGGCCACCGATTCGTGCAGGTCGTAGCGGGCCGCCCAGCGAAACGCGCACGCAAGGGCGATGCGGTCGTCGGCGAAGTCCATGCCGGGGCTGTCATCAACCGCGGCGCGCTCGCAGGTCATCCCATTCCGTTCCGGCATGACGGCCACGGTAGGGCAACGGCCACCGTTCCGCCAGTCCATGCCGGAGTTCCCGGCGCCAGGACGCGCCCGCCGCTTGTCCCGCGAACGGCGCGGGACCTACAATCAGGTTTCCAGGAGGGGCGGATGGGAACGCGGCACAGTGCTCAATCGCGGCATGCCCAAACCCGGCAAGCACAGCCGAAGCAGCGCCTGATGTACATCCACGCGCAAACGCCCAACATCCTGTCCCCGATCCTCGGCCTCACGATCTACGAACCCGTGCCCGGCTTCTCGGCCGAGCTGGAGGTCGACCCGCCGGCATCGCCGTACGAGTCGGTGCACGACGCGGTATGCGACGGCTGGCAGATCGTGCAGTTCCCGCTGCACCAGGCCGACTACGATGACGACGACCTGGACATGATCGGCTACGAATTCGTGCTGCAGAAGATGGAGGTTGTCCAATGAGTACCGTCGCACCGCCGCCGGCCACGCTCCTGGACGACGGGGCTGTGGTGAACTTCGTCATCCACGGCTATCACCTTCTGGAGCTCGACCTGCCCGCCGGTGTCAACGAACGGATCGCCGCGGCCCTGGACAGCATGCAGAGCAACCCCGGGGACGCCATCACCGACGCGCTACCGGAGCTCCATCAGGTCCTGTACCACCCGCTGGTGCAGGGCGCCCTGACCAGCCTGGCGGGAGAGGACTACGAGGTGATGGAGCACCGCCACTGGCACTGCAAGGAACCCGGCATCCCGTACATGCACTGGCACCAGGACGGCAAGAACCGGCGCGGCGCCGGCCTGGACCGGTTCCTGGGGCTCTACTACCCGGCCGACGTCACCGCCGACATGGGGCCGACGATCATCGTCCCCGGCACCCACTTCCGCAACGCGCCCACCGATCGCATGCGCACCTACACCAACATCCGCGGCCAGGTGCCGCTGGTGGTCAAGGCGGGCACCTTCGCGATCACCCATTACGACCTGTGGCACGGCACGGCCGCCAATCGCTCGCGGCACCGCCGGCACATGATCAAGTTCCTCTTCAGCCGCACGCGGCGCAACACGCGGCCGACGTGGAACCACGACCCGGAAGCGATGAATGGCCTGCGGGACTGGAACCGGCGCGACGCCTCGGAGCAGCCGATCGACATGCTGACGTTCACCAACCCGCTCAACGTGTCGCAGACCGACCACTACAAGGAGGTCGCCAAGCGGCGCGCCGTCTGGGACGAGCTCACGGGAGATGGGTCGCCATGAACGATGCCGGCGGCGTTCGCGCCGGGCGCCTGCTGAGCGCGGCGGCGGCCGGGGCCGTGCTGATGCTCGGCGGGGCGGGCCTGGGCCTGCTGATCGCCGGCCACGGGCAGCCTGCGCCGGAAGCGCCCCGCGTCCCGCAGCCGTGGGCGGTATCCGCTCCCGCGCAGCCCGTGCAGTGGACGGAACCGGCCGCCGGCGGACGCTACTTCTCGCCCGACGAGCGCAACAGCATCGCCATCTACGACACCCTCAACGAGGGAGTGGTCAACGTCGCCGCGGTCGGCAACGTGTTCCACCGCTATCGCCCCGTTCCCCGGTCCGACAGCGGCTCCGGTGTGATCATCGACACCGACGGCCACGTGCTGACCAGCCACCACGTGATCAGGAACGCCACACGGCTGTCGGTCACCCTCTGGGACGGCAGCGAGCACGACGCGTCGCTCGTCGGCGTCGATCCGGAGAACGATCTGGCGGTGATCCGTTTCGAGCCGGGCGATACGCCGCTGACGGTCATCCCGTTCGGGGAGTCGACCGACCTGCGTGTCGGTCAGAAGGTGCTGGCGATCGGCAACCCGTTCGGCCAGGATCGTTCGCTGACCACCGGCATCGTCTCCGGGCTGGGCCGGCCCGTGCAGGCGGACGACGGGCGCATCATCCAGGAGATGATCCAGACCGACGCCTCCATCAACCCGGGCAACTCCGGCGGACCGCTCCTGGATGCGAGCGGACGGATGATCGGCATCAACACGATGATCTTCTCGCCCACCGGCACATCGGTCGGCATCGGCTTCGCCGTGCCGGTCGCCACCGCCCGCCGCGTGTTGCCGGAGCTGATGGAGCACGGGAAGGTGCTGCGCGGCTGGATCGACATTCGCCCGATACCGCTGTCGTCGCGTCTGTCGCGCGATCTCGGTCTGACGCGCAGCGACGGACTGTTGATCTCCACGGTCGACCCCGACTCCCTCGCGGAGCAGGCGGGCCTGCGCGGCGGCACCCGCCCGGTACGTTGGGGCCGATTGTCGTTCTTCGCCGGCGGCGACATCATCCTCGAGGTCGACGGCCAGCAGATCGGCGGACTCGCCGACCTGCTGGCGGCGTTGGAGGACAACAAACCGGGCGACGTGGTACCGGTAGTCGTGGAACGCGATGGCCGCCTTCAGGAACGGTCGGTGACGCTCAGCGAACGATCGCGGTGAATCACGGGTGGGTGAGCCCCTGCCACACGTGGGAAATGCACCCGTGAATCGGTTCGCCGTCCACGCGCCGTTCCAGCCGGCCGGCGATCAGCAGCAGGCCACCGAAGCGATCGTCGCGGGTCTGTCCGGCGACAGCCGGTTCCACACCCTGAAGGGGGTCACCGGATCGGGCAAGACCTTCACCATGGCCAAGATCGTGGAGGCGTGTCAGCGGCCCACTATGGTCCTGTCGCACAACAAGACGCTGGCTGCGCAACTCTTTCGCGAGTTCACGGACTTCTTCCCGGAGAACGCGGTCGAGTACTTCGTGTCCTACTACGACTACTACCAGCCGGAGGCGTACGTCGCCTCCCGCGACCTGTATATCGAGAAGGACGCGTCGATCAACAAAGAGATCGAGCGCATGCGCCTGTCGGCCACCACCTCGCTGGTCGAGCGGCGCGACACGATCGTGGTGTGCACCGTGTCGTGCATCTACGGGCTGGGCAATCCGCGCGACTTTCGCGATATGCGCCTGCAGGTGCGGCTGGGCGACACCCTCGATCTGCGCGGGCTGCTGCGCGATCTGGTGGCCGTGCAGTACGAGCGCAACGACGCCGTGCTGGATCGCGCCACCTTCCGGGTGCGCGGCGACGTGCTGGAGATCTTTCCTTCCTACTCGGAGCAGGCGATCCGCATCGAGTTTTTCGGTGACGAGGTGGAGCGCATCCGCCGCATCGATCCTCTGAACGGCACCGCGATCGGCGAGCTGGACTACTGCGCCATCTATCCGGCCAAGCACTTCGTCATGCCGCAGGAGCGCATCCGCACCGCCACCGCCGCGATCCGCCAGGAGCTGCAGGCACGGTTGGCCGAGCTGCGCGCCGCCGACCGCATGGTGGAGGCGCAACGCCTTTCGACCCGCACCGAGTACGACCTGGAGATGATGCAGGAGATGGGCTACTGCCCCGGCATCGAGAACTACTCCCGGCACCTGAGCGGCCGCGAGCCCGGTGAGCGCCCGGGGGTTCTGATCGACTTTCTCCCCGAGGGGTTTCTGACCATCGTCGACGAATCGCACGTCACCTTGCCGCAGGTCCGTGGCATGTTCGAGGGTGACCGCTCGCGCAAGCAGGCGCTGGTGGAGCACGGCTTCCGCCTGCCGTCGGCGCTCGACAACCGTCCCCTCACCTACGACGAGTTCGAGTCGGTGATCGGCCGCGTGCTGTTCGTTTCCGCCACGCCGGGACGGCTGGAGCTGTCGCTGTCCGACTGCGTGGCCGAGCAGGTGATCCGGCCGACCGGGCTGGTCGATCCGCAGATTCACGTCAGGCCGAGCGAGGGCCAGATCGACGACCTGTACGGGGAGATCCGCTCCCGCATCGAAGCCGGCGAGCGCTGCCTGATCACCACCCTCACCAAGCGCATGTCGGAGGATCTGTCGTCCTATCTGGCGGAGATCGGGCTGCGCGTGCGATACCTGCACTCGGAGGTGGAGACGGTCGAGCGCGTGGAGCTGCTGCGCGACCTGCGCGCCGGCGAGTACGACGTGCTGGTCGGCGTGAACCTGCTGCGCGAAGGGCTGGACCTTCCCGAGGTGTCGCTGATCGCCATCCTGGACGCCGACAAGATCGGCTTTCTGCGCTCGGCGACCTCGCTGATCCAGATCATCGGCCGCGCCGCCCGCCACGTGAACGGCACCGTGCTGATGTACGCCGATGCCGAGTCGGAGGCGATGCGGGAGGCGATCGCGGAGACCGATCGCCGCCGCGCGATCCAGACGGAGCACAATCGCCGCCACGGCATCACCCCGACCAGCATCAAGAAGGAGATCCAGCAGCTCCTGGTGCGCAAGTCGGAGGAGAAGCGCGCTACCGAGGCGCGCGACCTGGAGATCCGCCGCGGCGAATACGACGTGCAAGTCCCGGAGCAGCGGGCCGATCTGATCCGGACGCTGGAGCGGGAGATGCTGAAGCTGGCCGAGGAGCTGGAGTTCGAGCGGGCCGCGGTGTTGCGCGACGAGATCGAGCGCCTCAAGGACGGTGCCGGGGAGTCGGCGCCCTCCGGGCGCGGAGAGGATGGACGGCGAGCCCGGCTCCAGGGGGCACGCCGGTGATGCGCCGCGGATCGGGCGTGGCGGCGCTCGCGTTGGCGCTTGCGATGGGTGCGTGCGATTCGCCGAAGATCGAGCCGACGCTGGTGCTGCCACCGACTTCCGTGCTGCAGATGTCCACGCGTTGGGCGGTGGTCGACGTGGACGGCCTGCGGTTGCGGGACAAACCGGACCAGACCGGCCGGATACTGTTGTCGTTGACGCAGGGCGCCCGCGTGGAGGTACTGATGCGGACGCCCGATGCCATGGAGATCGATGGGCAGACCCATCACTGGTATCAGGTCAACCACAACGGCCTGCGCGGCTGGACGTTCGGGGCCTTCATCACCGAGGTGACCGATAGTTGAGCATCCCGTTCGATGACGTCCTCGCCTGGCTGCGAGTCTGGGCGGTGCCGCCGCTCATGGGAGCGGCTATCGGCTATGCGACCAACTTCGTCGCAATCCGGATGCTGTTTCGACCGCTGCGGCGCAAGCGCGTCCTGGGCATCCCGATCCCGCTGACGCCGGGCGTGATTCCGCGCCAGCGCGGACAGCTCGCGCGGAGTATCGCCCAGGTGGTCTCTCGCGAGCTGCTCACGCCGGATGCGGTCCGTGCTCATCTGCAGCGGCCCGATTTCACCGCGCGCCTGCGTGTGCAGCTTGCCGAACTCACCGGCGAGCTGCTCGCCATGCCGGTGCGCAAGCTGGCGGGCGCCGTCCAGAACGCGCGGCCGCAGATCGAGCGCGGACTGACCGCGCTGCTGAACCGGCTGTTCAGCTCGCGTGGCTTCATCTACGCGCTGCGGGGCCTGATCGGTCGCGCGGTGGAGAGCGCGGGCAGCCGCACGTTGCGCGAGGTGGCGGAGGACCTGACGCTATCGGCCTTCGTGGACCGGCGCCTCATTCCTCGGCTGTCCGACCCGGAGGTAGGGCGGCAGATCGGCCTGGCGGTCCGCGGCGCGGCCGAGCGGCCGCAGGCGACGGTGGGCGACCTGGTATCGCCGGCCATCGCCGAGCGCCTCACCGCCATGCTGCCAGAGATCGTGCCGTCGCTGATGCGCGAGCTGATCGGGTGGCTGCGGCGCCCCGCCATCCGCGGGGAGCTGGAAACGCGCGGGCGGTTGCTGCTGCACAACGTGCTCGACCGGCTCAACCTGATGCAGAAGCTGTTCATCGGAGCGGCGCAGTACGACCGCACGCTGCGCGACCGCATGCCGGAGATCGTCGACGACGCGCTCCGCCAACTGGAGCACAGCACCGACGATCCGGAGGTGGTCGACCACATGCAGGAGGCGCTCCGCGAGTGGCTGGCCGCAGCCCGCGATCGGCCGCTGGCGGCGGTGCTCCCCGATTCGGCCGAGCAGCGGATCGGCGAGCTGTGGGGCTGCCTGGCCGCGGGACCGATCGCCGTCCTGGTCGACGCGTTCATGCAGCGTTTCCTGGAGGAGCACGGGCAGACGCCGATCGCGGAGCTGGCGGCGCGCTACCTGGGCGTGTCCGCCAGCGACACGGTTGATGAGATTTCGCAGCGGCTGCTGCGCTACCTGTCCGACGAACGGACCGCTCAGTCGGTGGCGTCCCAGGTCGCCGCCGCAGTCGACCGGTTGGCCGAATCGGGTGACGTGAGCCTGGCGGAACTGCTGGCCGTCGACGACGACGCCAAGGCGGCGTTGGACGCCGCGGTCGCCGCGCGGGCCGAGCGGCTGCTGGTCGAGCAGGTGCCGGCGATGGTGGCGGCGTTGGACGTGGAGCGACTGGTGGTCGACCGGATCGACCGGCTTGATGTCCGCGACGTCGAGCGCATCCTGCTGACCGTCATCGCCCGCCACCTGAAGTGGATCAACCTGTTCGGGGCGCTGATCGGATCCCTGATCGGCCTCTCGCAGTTAGCTCTGCGCGGTGCCGGCGCCGCCGGCGCGGGCCTGTGAGCCGGTGTCGCTGTGCGTCCGGCCCACCGTGGCGGCTCTCGCGAGGATCCAGTCCTGCATTGCGGCCAGGCGGCTGCGCAGCGACGCTTCCACCAGGCCCTCGAGGAACGAACCCTTCGGCGCCTGCGCGGCAACCAGTCCGTACACGGTCCGCGGTTCGGCGCCAGCGCCGTCGGATTTGGGGTCCGGGGCGGCTTGTCCCGTCGCGGACCGGACGCCGGGGGTGATAAGCAGCGCGATCAGCAACCGTTCGGAGTCGATCAGAGGAATCCTCAGCACCCTGAGCGGCAGCGGATTGCTGACGATGAGCAGGATGACGTCGCCGGTGGTGCGGTACTCCAACCGATACGGCATCCTGCCGAAGGAGGCGTCGTCGACCAGCGCGTACGCGACGCCGTGGCCGTCGGGGGACGGGACCGGGTCGGCCGTCGCCTCGCCCCGTCCGTCGATCGCATGGGCGGTCCGGAACAATACCCGCTCGCCCCGGTGCAGGATCGAGAAGTACCGGATGCCCTCCAGGGTGCTGATCGCATGCAGCGCTCCGTACAGATCGGCGGTCGTGGCGCCGTTGGCGGGTAGCTCGCCGCGGGTCTCGAACGCGTGGCTCGGCAGCAGGGCGGCGAACCGTTGGTGCACCTCCTGGCCGAGCGGAGTGTCGGCCGGCATGCAGGCGAGCGATTCGTTCGCGCGCTGCACGGCCGGGACCTCGCGGGCGCCGTCGGTGGCCGTGTGGCCCGAAGGGAGGCACGCCGGGGTCGGCTGCGCCACGACGGGGGCCGGCAGCAGCAGGCACAACGCTGCGCCCAGCAACGCTGCGCCCAGCAACGCTGCGCGCACGCGGCGGCGCGGGAGCCGGCGATGCGGACCGCGACGGTAGCGCTGGCCGGCGGCGGCACGGCCGGGCACGTCAATCCGGGCCTGGAAGTGGCGCGCGTGCTGCAGGCGCGAGGGCTGCGCGTTTTCTGGCTGGGCACCCACGGCGCCCTGGAGGCGCGGCTGGTGCGTGCGGCCGGTATCGACTTCCATGCGCTCCCCGCGGGTAAGTTGCGACGGTATGCGTCGCTGCGCAATATCACCGACGTCGGCCGCACCGGTGCGGGCGTCCTGGGCGCGGCGCGCATCCTGCGCCGCGAGCGCGCCGACATCCTGTTCGCCAAGGGAGGGTTCGCCAGCGTGCCGCCGGCGGTTGCGGCGGCGCTGCTGGGCATTCCGGTCGTCACCCACGAATCGGACAGCACCGCCGGCCTGGCCACCAGGATCATCTCGCTGGTCGCCCGGCGCGTGCTGCTGTCCTGGCCGTCGTCGTCGGCCACGTTGCCGCTGCCGGCGCGCGCCCGGCTGACCGGCCTGCCGGTCCGCACGGCGATACGCGCCGGCGACGCCGGTCGCGGGCGGCAGTACCTTGGGGTCGGAGACGGGACCCGGATCATGCTGGTACTGGGGGGCAGCCTGGGGGCCGCAACGCTGAACCGCATGGTAGGAGACGCCAGGGCCGAGCTGACCCGCGACTGGATGGTGGTCCACCAGACCGGCAGCCACCACGACGGGCAGGTCGTCGATGAGCGGGGCTACCGGGCGCGGCCGTACTTCGATGACGAGTTTCCCCACCTGCTGGCGGCGGCCGACGTTGCCGTGAGCCGGGCCGGGGCGACTGCCCTGGCGGAGTTCGCGGCGACCGGGACGGCCGCGGTGCTGGTGCCGCTGCCGCGCACCTCCAGCCGCGGCGAGCAGATCGTCAACGCCCGCCTGCTGGCCGCGGCGGGCGCGGCCCTGGTGCTGCAACCCGGCGCGCACACCGCGTCCGGGCTGTTGCGCTGCGCGCGCCGGTTGACCGACGATCGGCTCCGCGCCCGGATGTCTGCCGCGGTTCGTTCGCTGGATCGGCCGGACGCCACCGGCGAGGTCGTGCGGCACACGCTGCGCGCCGGAGGGCTGGGGTGACCGATCACGGAGTGATGACCGATCACAGAGTGATAGCGGGATGACCGAGTTCCTGGAAAACGTCCTCCACCAAGTGCCGGTCTTCGTGGACCGCCTGGCCGCCGTGTTGGCCGGGCTGGGTACCCTCGACGTGGTGCTGATCCTGATTGGCCTCATCCTGACGATCCGCGCCGGGATCCGCGGCTTCGTGTCGGAGGCGTTCGGGGTCGCGTCGGTGGTCGCCGGCATCGCCGTGGCCGCCGTCCTGGTGGTGCCGGCCAGCGCCTACGTGGACGCCGCCGCCGACAGCGATTCGTTCTGGAACAAGGTGATCGCCTTCCTGGGGCTGTTCCTGGCGACGTACGCGGTCCTCAAGCTGGTGGAGTACATCCTGCATCGCCTGTTTCGGAGCCTGCATCTGCAGCAGCTCGATCACGTGTTCGGGTTGGCGCTGGGCGTCGTCGAAGGGGCGGTCATCGGCGCGGTCCTGATCGCCGGGATGCACGCTCAACCGTGGTTCGACGTGGCCAACGTGCTGGAGCGCAGCGTGGCGGCGCAGGTGGCCGAGCAGACGCTCGGCATCGGGCCGCCCACGGTCGGGAGCGCGGCGGATGTTCGATAACCTGATCGGCCACGCCGTCACCGCCGCACGCCTGCGCGAGGCTTTGCGGGAGGGAACGCTGGCGCCGGCCGTCCTGTTCGAGGGGGCTCCGGCGGGCGGCAAGCTGACCGCGGCGCTGGAGCTGGGCCGGGTCCTGAACTGCCGGGCCGGCGGCACGACGGACTGCCGCTGCCGCGCGTGCGGGAGCCACCGGGCTTTGCAGGACCCGCACGTGCTGCTGCTGGGCGGCCGCGACTTCGCGGCCGAGATCGCCGCCGCATCGGCAGCGCTCGCTCGATCCGACACGCCGGCGTCGCGGCAGCTGTTCGTGCGCTCGGTGCGCACCCTGACCCGCCGGTTCGACGACATGCTGTGGGCCGGATCGGAGCCTCGTCTGCGGCGGCTGCGGTCGCGCGTGGTCGAGCTGGAGGAGCGGATCGACGCGCTGCGCACCGACGGCACGGCGGACGTGGCGGCCGAATTGTCGCGCGCCGCGAACCTGGAGGCGGTGTCGGTGAAGGCCGTGCGCGCGATCGAGTCCTGGGCGCGGGTGGCGACCCCCGGCGTCAAGGTGATCATCGTGGAGGTGCGCCGGTGGCTGCCGGAGCCGGCCTCCAACGCGCTGCTGCGCACGGTCGAGGAACCGCCGCGCCGCACTCACTTCATTTTCACCGCTCCTTCGCCGCAGGCGCTCATCCCCACGTTGCTGTCGCGGCTGGCCCGCTACCGGTTCGGCGAGCGCAGCGCAGCCGATCAGCGCCGCGTGATCGAAACGGTGTTCGGCGACCCGCAAGCCAAAGCGACGACGCTGGCCGACTACCTTGCCGCCCGGAGAGCGGCGGCGAACGCATCAGGAGGCGACACGGCCGACCTGCAGCGGGCGGTGGCGCGGTTCTGCGATAATGCGCTGTCGGGCGGAGGCTGGGATGACGCCGGCGTCGTCCTTCCGGCCGACCGGGAGGAGGCATTCGCGTTCCTGCAGTCCTGTTCCGAGCACCTGCGCTCCCTGCTCAGGTCGCCGGCGCGCGTCGCCGAGGTGCGGCGCATCGAACGCTGGTATCGATTCCTGGACGACGCGGCATGGAGGGTGAAAACCATGAACATGAGCCCGGAGGCCACCGTCGCTGACATCGCCCGCTGCATGGCAGCCGGCGGCGAGCCGCCCATGAGACGCTGGTGAGCCGGTTCTTTCAGAAGGCGATCGAACGGCTCAATCGTCTCGACCCGATGCAGGCCGGCACGCTGCTGCGCGGCTTGGCGGGGGAGAACGACCTGCTGGCCATGGTGCTGGAGTCGATGACCGACGGCATCATCGTGCTGGACGAAGTGCACGCCATCCGCTCGATCAACAAGGCGGCCGAGCGGTTGCTGCCGTTCGCGGCCGATGAGCTGACCGGCCGCGCGGTCTGGCAGGTGGTCGACGACGAGCAGGTGGCGGCGTTCCTGCGCGACACTCTCATCGGCTCCGACCGGGTCCTGGACGGCGAGTTCACCCTGGAGGGCGCCCGTGCGGCGACGCTGGAGATCACCATCGTGCCCCTGGTGCGCCACCGCCACATCGAAGGCAGCCTGGTGCACGTGGACGACATCACCGAGCGCCGTTCGGAGGAGACACGGCTGCGCAGGGCCGAGAGCCTGGCGTCGATGACCACGCTCGCCGCCGGCGTCGCTCACGAGATCCGCAATCCGCTCACCTCGATGAGCATCCACCTGCAGCTCATCCAGCGCGCTCTGGGCGGTGGCGACACGCTGCCGGACGAGATCGGCGAGAGCCTGAACACGATGACGGAGGAGATCCAGCGGCTCAACAAGATCGTCGTCGACTTCCTGTTCGCCGTCCGGCCGATGAACTCGAATCTGCGCGAGGGCGACATCAACGACGTCCTGAGGCACCTGCTGGCGTTCCTGCGGCCCGAGCTGAGTGCGAGCGGCATCGAGGTGGTCGAGAAGCTGGCGTCACGGCTGCCGCCGGCCCAACTCGACGAGCGCCTGCTGCGCGAGGCGCTGCTCAACATCGTCAAGAACGCCAAGGCGGCGATGCCGGCAGGCGGGACGCTCACCGTGGGCACCGTCCTGGAGGGCGAGCGCATCTGCATCATCGTGCGCGACACCGGCACCGGTATTCCCGAGGACGTCACCGACAAGATCTTCGAGCCGTACTTCACCACCCGTGAGTTCGGTTCCGGGCTCGGCCTGACGCTCACCTACAAGATCATCAAGGAGCACGCCGGCGACATCGAGGTATCCTCCAAGCTGGGGGCCGGCGCCACCTTCCGGGTCTGCATTCCGGTCTCCCTGCGAGCGCGGCGTATGCTGGAGTTTCAGGGGGTGGCGGGATGACATCCACGGTCCTGGTCGCCGACGACGAACGGAACATCCGCGAGGGGCTGCGCAGGGCGCTGGAGTTGGACGGCTACACGGTGGCCACGGCGGCGGACGGGACAGAGGCGCTGAGCGTGCTGGCCACCGAGGAGATCGACCTGATCATCGCCGATCTGCGCATGCCGCGCCTGTCCGGGGACCAGCTTCTCAAGCAGGTCGTCGAGCGCCATCCGACGGTGCGGGTGATCATCCTCACCGGGCACGCGACGGTGGAGGTCGCGGTGCAGGCGATGCGCGACGGTGCCTACGACTTCCTGGAGAAGCCGGTCAATCTGGAGCGGCTGACCCTGCTGGTAGAGCGCGCCCTGGCCGAACGGAAGCTCACCCTGTCCAACCGCGCCCTGCGCCGCGAGCTGGAGCGCCAGCAGGCGTCCCGCGGCCTGCTGGGCAACAGCGCCGCCATGCACCGGGTGTTCGAGATGGTCGAGCAGGTGGCGCCCAGCCGCGCCTCGGTGCTGATAACGGGCGAAAGCGGTGCCGGCAAGGAGGTGGTGGCCGAGGCGATCCATCGCCTGTCGCCCCGCGCCGAGCAGCCGCTGATCAAGGTGCATTGCGCGGCGCTGGCGGAAACCCTGCTGGAGAGCGAGCTGTTCGGCCATGAGAAGGGTGCCTTCACCGGTGCCGCCGGCCGCAAGCGCGGGCGGTTCGAGCTTGCGCACACCGGTACGATCTTCCTGGACGAGATCGGTGAGATCAGCCCCGCCGTGCAGATCAAGCTGCTGCGCGTGCTGCAGGACCGGGCGTTCGAGCGGGTCGGCGGGGAGGAAAGGGTCCAGGTCGACGTGCGCATCATCGCCGCCACCAACCGCGACCTGACGGCGGAAACCAAGGTAGGCCGGTTTCGGGACGACCTGTTCTATCGACTGAACGTGGTGAACATCCCGGTGCCGCCTTTGCGCGAGCGCCGCGAGGACATTCCGATCCTGGCGGCCGCCATGCTGAAGAACCTGGCTGCCGAGAACGACAAGGAGATCGACGGCTTCGACGTCGATGCCAGCCAGCGGCTGTGGTACTACGGGTGGCCGGGCAACGTCCGCGAGCTGCATAACGCCATCGAGAGCGCGGTGGTGATGACGCGCGGATCGGTGATCACGGCAGCCGACCTGCCGCCGCACATCCGCGATCCTGCCCTCGATGCGATCGTCACGACGGGGTCAGGCGACGCCGAGGTGCGGCTGGCCGTGGGAAGCCTGCTCGCCGATGCCGAGCGCGAGCTGATCCGCTACACGCTCATCGCCCACCGCGGAAATAAGACGAAGGCCGCCGCCGTGCTCGGCATCGGCCGCAAGACCCTGCACCGCAAGCTTGCCGAGTACCGGATCGAATCCGATCCCTAGGCGCCGCGCGTTGTCCGTTACGATTTCGCGGACGCCTCGCGGATGCGGTTGAAGGAGGCGTTGAGCTTGGCGGAGATCTCCGTCGCGATCCTCTGGCGGTCGGGATC
Source organism: Spirochaetia bacterium (assembly GCA_965262795.1). Taxonomy (GTDB): domain Bacteria; phylum Spirochaetota; class Spirochaetia; order SZUA-6; family Bin103; genus CATQHW01. The sequence continues at coordinate 6,042,190 of OZ253561.1, forward strand.
GTGCGCATAGCGATCCGGGTGGTAGGTGCGCATCAGCCGCCGGTACGCTTGTTTGACCGTCGCGAAATCGGCCCCCGGTTCGAGCTCCAGGTTGCGGTAGTCCTGTGCCGCCGCGCGCGTCCGCGTCTGGTACCCGGCCGATCCGCCGGAGCCGTCGCGGCTGGAAGCGCTGTCGCCCGCGGACCCGGGACGCGACTCGCCCGTGCGCAGATACTCCTCCAGCTCCTCCCACGCCTCCGAATAGAAGCTGTCGGTCCGCCGCCGGTCCGAATCCGAGTCGGGCCTGAGCAGCGTCTTGATGACCCGCTCGACGCGGGAAAAGAACGCATCCATTCCGGTGGGATCCTATCGGTGTCCGAGCCGGGAGACAACGGCAGCGGACGACGGCACGAAAAAGCCCGCTCCCCCGAGAGGAGCGGGCCCGTGTGCGCGCAGTGCGCGGCCTTAGGCGACGACCGCCAGCACGTCGGCGGCTTTGATGATGAGTCGTTCCTCACCTTCCACCTTGATCGTGGTGCCTGCGTACTTGTCGTAGATGATCTTGTCGTCCGTCTTGACCTTGATCTCTTCGTCGTCGCCGACTGCCATCACGATCCCTTCCTGGGTCTTTTCCTGGGCGGTCTGGGGAATGTAGATACCGCCCGCGGTCTGCGTCTCCGCGTCGACAGTCTTGACCAGAATTCTGTCACCGATGGGCTGAATCTTCATGAATTCCTCGCTATTTGAATGAGTGGTGTAGCGCCGGCCGAAGCCGTTGGCGCCTTGTGATTGTGATCGCTGCCGAATATACGGTCGCCCCGGAGGGGCGTCAAGACCAACCGTGATGCAGGGCAGGTCCGGTCGCGTGTCGGGTAAATCTGACACGGACTGATCGTGGTCCTGGAGCAAGCGTGTCATTGTGACCCACCGGGGTGTCGACGCCGATACGGCGTTCGCAAGAGTTAAAGATTGTCCTGATAATGAATTATGATAAATATCCGGATTTTCCTAAAGTGGCACGCATTTTGCTCCAATATAGGCAAGGAAGAAGAAGATGGCAAGAGAGACATCCAGTGACGACAGCGTTCTCTCGCGGTACCTGCGCGAGATCAACCGCATACCGCTGCTCACCAGAGAACAGGAAGAGAACTTGGCCCGCAGGTCGGCGGCGGGCGACAACGATGCCAAGGAGGCGCTGGCGCGCGCCAACCTGCGGTTCGTGGTGAACGTGGCCAAGCGGTATCAGAATCAGGGTCTGCCGCTGCTGGATCTCATCAGCGAAGGGAACATCGGACTCCTGCACGCCATCGAGCGCTTCGACGTGGACAAGGGCTATCATTTCATCTCGTACGCCGTGTGGTGGATCAAGCAGGCGATCCTGAAGGCGGTGTGCGAGCAGTCCCGCCTGATCCGCCTGCCGTTGAACCGCGCGAACGAGCTGGTGCAGATCGACCGCACGCGCAAGGAATTGCAGAGCGAGACCGGCACGGAGGGGACGGCCGAGCAGATCGCCGGCCGTCTGCAGTTCAAGCCGGAGCTGGTCGAGGAGCTGACCTCGATCTCCCGCGAGCTGATATCGCTCGACGCGCCGATGTACGCCGATTCCGAATCGGCCAACCGGTCGGAGTTCGTGGAGGACCCGAAGGGCGACGCGCCGGATGAGAGCACGCTGATGCGGTCGCTCCGCGATGACATCGCGACCGTGCTGCGCTCGCTCACCGACCGCGAAGCCGACATCATCATGCACCGCTTCGGACTGGAAGGGCGCCGGCCGCTCTCTCTGAAGGAGATCGGACTGCGCTACCACCTGACCAAGGAGCGCATCCGCCAGATCGAGAAGAAGGCGCTCCGCCAACTGCGCCATCCTTCACGCGCCCAGTACCTCGAAGCCTACGTAGCTTGAGCCCCAAGGTTGCGGCGCCAAGGGCGCCGCAACCTTGGCCCAAAGCTGGGGAGCTGCACTTGGCGTCCGCTCTATGTCAGTAGAGGGCGTTGACAGCTTTGCCGTTGGGCTTTCTTCTACGGGCAGTAACTCGGACGCAGGACGGGAGAGAACACACGTGGCACAGGGCAACAGCAAGTACGTCTACTTCTTCGGGGACGGGTCCGCCGAGGGGCGCGCCGACATGAAAGAGCTGCTCGGCGGCAAGGGAGCCAATCTGGCCGAGATGACCAGCCTGGGGATCCCGGTACCGCCGGGGTTCACCCTCTCCACCGAGGTGTGCGCGGCGTTCTACGAGAACCGGCGCACCTACCCCGAGGGTCTCAAGGAAGAGGTGGCCGGGCACCTGCAGCGCCTGGAAACCCTGATGGGCCGCACGCTCGGCGGGTCCCGCGATCCGCTGCTGGTGAGCGTCCGCTCCGGGGCGGCGCAGTCCATGCCGGGCATGATGGACACGGTGCTCAACCTCGGCCTCAACGACGCCGCGGTCGAAGGCTTGGCCGAGCAGTCGGGCAATGCCCGCTTCGCCCGGGACGCCTACCGGCGCTTCATCCAGATGTACGGCGACGTGGTGATGGAGGTCCCGCACGGGGCGTTCGAGCACGCGTTGCAGGACGCGAAGAACCGCAAGGGGGTGACCGAGGACACCGACCTGGATGAGTCCGACCTCGACCAGGTGATCGCCGCCTACAAGGAGATCTACTCCCAGCACACCGGTGAGGCGTTCCCGCAGGTCCCGCTGGATCAGCTCTGGGGCGCCATCGACGCGGTGTTCGGCTCATGGAACAACGATCGCGCCATCCGCTATCGCCAGTTGAACGACATCAAGGGCCTGCTCGGCACCGCCGTCAACGTGCAGTCGATGGTGTTCGGCAACTCCGGTGAAGACTCCGGCACCGGCGTGTGCTTCACCCGCGATCCGTCGACGGGAGAGAACGTGTTCTACGGCGAGTACCTCCAGAACGCGCAGGGCGAGGACGTGGTGGCCGGCATCCGCACGCCGGAGCCGCTGACGGCGCTGCGCAGGCGCCATCCGGAGGTATACCGGCAGCTCGAAGAGGTGCGCACCGGCCTGGAGCGCCACTACCGGGACATGCAGGACCTGGAGTTCACGGTCCAGCACGGCGACCTCTACCTGCTGCAGACCCGATCCGGGAAGCGCACCGGCGCGGCGGCGGTGACGATCGCCGTGGACATGGTGAGCGAGGGGTTGATCACCCGCGAGGAGGCGATCGAGCGGGTCGAGCCGCAGCAGATCGACCAGCTCCTGCACCCCGGCATCGATCCCGATCGGCGCGGCGAGCTTGGCGAGCCGATCGCCACCGGCCTCAACGCATCCCCCGGCGCCGCGACCGGGCGCGCCGTATTCAATGCCGACGATGCCGAGGCGTGGACGGCCCGCGGGGAGCGCACGCTGCTGGTGCGCCGCGAGACATCGCCGGAGGACATCGGCGGCATGGTCGCGGCGCAGGGCATCCTGACGGCGACGGGAGGCATGACCTCGCACGCTGCGGTGGTGGCGCGCGGCATGGGGACTCCGTGCGTGGCCGGCTGCATGGCGCTGGCCGTCACCGCCAAGACCGCCAGCGTCGGTTCGGTGCGAATAGGCGAGGGCGACTGGGTGACGATCGACGGCTCCACCGGCGAGGTGTTCCTGGGCGAAGCGCCGCTCACGGAGCCCGAAATCTCGGGTCCGCTGGCGGAATTCCTCTCCTGGACCGACGAGGTGCGCACGCGCGTGCAGCTCCCCGGCCAGCCGCGCGGCTTCGGGGTCCGCACCAACGCCGATCTGCCGCGCGACGCGCAAGCCGCCCGCGAGTTCGGCGCGGAAGGCATCGGCCTGTGCCGCACCGAGCACATGTTCTTCGACGAAGGCAAGCTGGCGATCTTCCAGGAGATGATCGTGGCGGAGAACGCCGAGGCGCGCCAGCAGGCGCTCGACCGGCTCCTGCCGCTGCAGCGCGCGGACTTCCGCGGCATCTTCCGGGCCATGTCGGGCTTTCCGGTGACGGTGCGGCTGCTCGATCCTCCGCTGCACGAGTTCGTGCCCCGGACAGCGGAGGACATGAAGCAGCTCTCGGAGAAGACCGGCGTGCCGCTCGCCCGCCTGGAGGCGCGCATCCACAGCCTGCACGAGCAGAACCCGATGCTCGGCCATCGCGGCTGCCGGCTCGGCATCACCTATCCGGAGATCTACGCCATGCAGGTGCAGGCCATCATGGAGGCGGCCTGCGCGGAGGCGGCCGACGGCGTCGAGGTGCTCCCCGAGATCATGATCCCCCTGGTCGGCACCGAGGAAGAGCTGCGCCGGCTGCGCGAGAACGCGGAGGCGGTGGCGCAGGCGGTGCTGTCGCGCTCCGAGAAGCACGTTCCGTACCAGATCGGCACCATGATCGAGATTCCGCGCGCGGCGCTCACCGCGGATCGGATCGCCCGGCACGCCGATTTCTTCTCGTTCGGGACCAACGACCTCACGCAGCTCACGTTCGGCTACAGCCGGGATGACGCGGGAGTGTTCCTGCCGGAGTACGTCGCCCAGGGGATTCTGGAGCACGATCCGTTCCAGGTGATGGATCCCGACGGCGTCGGCGCGCTGGTCCGGATCGGCATCGAGCGCGGCCGCGGCGCCAAGCCGGAGCTCAAGGTGGGCATCTGCGGCGAGCACGGTGGCGACCCGGCCTCGATCGACTTCTGCCTGCGGCAGGGCATGAACTACGTGTCGTGCTCGCCGTTCCGGGTGCCGATCGCCCGGCTGGCCGCGGCGCAGTCCGCAATGCGCGCCGGGGTCCTTACCTGAACGTGGTCTCCTTCAACTCGCGCTGCGTCTCGTAGATCGAGCCGGAGCGGATCGGCGGCGGCTGCGGCAGCCGCACCGGCGCGGAGGACATGCGCACCTCGTTGGAAGCCTCGCCCCGCACGAAGGTGGCGCGGTACTGATCCCAGGTCATCTGGCCGCCCGCGATCCAGATCGGGTAGGCGTCGCCCGCGCAGTACATCACCAGCAGCAGGCGACGGGGAGCCGCGGAGATGTTCGGCATCGATCCGTGCAGCGTGCGCACGTGGTGGATGGAAATACCACCGGCCCGTACCTCGATCGGTTCCGCGTCGGCCGGGTCGAAGGCATGCTCGGTAACCGCGCCGACGAAGGCGCCGTCCTGGTTGTGGTCCAGGATCGGGCCGCGATGCGATCCCGGAATCGCCAGCAGGCAGCCGTTCTCGCGCGTCATGTCGTCGATGGCCACCCCCACCGCCAGCACATCGTCGTTGGTGTGCGGGTAGAAGGCCCAATCCTGGTGCCAGTGCACGGGGCTGCCGAACTCGCCCGACTTCATGTTGAGCTTGCTGCCGTGCGTGCGCACCGCCCAGCTCCCGAACAATTGGCTGGCCATCTTGACGATGCCTTCGTCGCGCAACACCCGGTCGTACGCGTCGTGCACCAGGTGCGGTTCCTTGATGCGCCGCAGCTTGGGCTCTTCCGGCGTATGGTCCGGCTCCAGGTCGAAGATGTCGGTATGCTCGGTGGCCTCGCGCGAGCGCTCGATGAAGTCGTCGGTGACGGCCTGCAACTCGGCCACCTGCTCGTCCGTCAGGACCCCCTCCACCCCGATGAGCCCGCGCTCGTGATATTCGTCGATCTGCGCCTGCGTCAGCTCCCGTGTCAGCCCTCGTGTCAGCCCCTGTGTCAGCATGGTCAACTCCTCCCCGCCAGACCGATAATACCCTTCCGGCGGCGAGTCGGCGAGTAGCGGGCGCCTTCCAACCGGCCGGCGGGGCTGCTCGCGTGGCTGAGCGTTTGCGTGCGCGGGGTTGGCCGCCTACATTGTCGCCGTGGCCGCTCCTGTCCCTGCGCTCCGTCCCGCCGTAGCGGGCGCGCTGTCATGTCCGAACGCGCCGCCGGCGCCGACCGCCGCCGACTTCCCCGGGTGTACGCCCGTTGCGCTGCCGCGCGAGGAACTGGACGACTGCGAGTTGCGCTTCGAGTACTGGGACGCCGTCAGCGAGACCGCCTGGGTGTGTGAACCGGTCAGTCCGTATCACGAGTCGCCGGCGCGGTGTCTGACCGGCCTGGTGACCCTGATTGCCCGGATGCGCGGTTCTCCGATCAGGTGCTTCGGTTCCATGGACCTGCTGCAGCGCGACCGGCACGGTCAGCCGCAGGTCATCATGCAGGCGGACGAGTCGGTGTACCTGCATCCGGAACGCGCCCGGCTGCCGGGGCCGAAGGCGATGATGCTGGGAGAGGACGACCTGCCCGACGTGGTGCTGGAGGTGGATCACACCACCGACGTACGGCCGCGCAAGCTGCCGCAGTACGAGTGGTGGGGATTCCCGGAAGTGTGGGTGGAGGTGCCGGACGCGCCGTCGGCGAGCCGTCCAAAGGGGCGACAGTCAGGCTTGACGATTCACCTGTTGGAGGACGGTGCGTTTCGGCAGTCTCCGGCAAGCCGAGCGTTTCCCGGCTGGACGGCGGAGGAAATCCACGCGGCGCTGAACGAGGCGGCGTTCTCCGCGGCAACGAGCGCGGCGCTGGAACGGGTGGGACGGGCGCTCGGCGAGCGGGAAGGCACCGGCCCGGACGACGATCCGTTGCTGAGTTCGCAACGGGCGGAAGCGCGGACGGAAGCGCGGGCGGAACTGGCGCGAGAGCTGCTGGTGGCGCGCGGCATCGCGGTCGGGGTGGACTTTCCCGGCGTGCCGGGATTCGCCGATCTGCCCGTACACGCCATCGCCGCCGCGGCGGCTGCCTGCACCAACCAGGCGGACTTCCGGGGGCGCCTGCGCCACTGATGAGACGACCGGCCGAACAGGCCGGCGGCGGTCCGCGCGTTGCGCCGGCACGGGGGACGTGACGGTGACGAGCGAATGGCGTCCCGATGGCGCGGAGGGGCACACGCGTGCGGGCCGGGAACGGGGGCCCTACGACACGCGCTCGGCGCGGCACTGGATCCTGTCGCACCTGCGCCGGTATCCGCTGCTGACCACGGGCGCCGTGGTGCTGCACAGCGGCGCCTGGTGGGCGTACGGACTGGCGCCGATCCTGGTCGGGCGGGTCGCCGCGCAGATCATCGATCCGTCGTCGGCGGCAGCGCCGGCGGCGGGCCTGCTGGCGGCGTGTCTGTGGCTGCTGGTGGTGCTGTTAGGCGACGCCTGCCTGTCCATGGCGGCCAACGCCTGCACGCTGACCCTCGCCCACCGCATCGAGCGGGATGCGCGCGACGAGCTCTATCGCAACCTGCTCGGCAAGAGCCAGACCTACCACGACCGGCAGCGGATCGGCGATCTGGTCGCCCGCGCCACCGACGACTCGCGGATGCTGTCGATGATGGTCCATCCGGGCATCCTCTTCGTGAGCGACATGGTGATGGGCTTCATCACGCCGATTGTCTACATCCTGCTGCTGGACGCCGAGCTGCTCGTGGTGCCGGTGCTGTACGCGATCTCCTTCGCGATCACCCTGCGGGCGTTCGTCCGCCGGCTGGGGCCGGTGCTGTTCGAGCAGCGCCTAGCGCAGGGGGAGCTGACCGCGACGCTGGAGGAGGCGCTCAGCGGCATCGAGGTGGTCAAGGTGTCGGTGCGGGAGGCGTTCGAATGCGGCCGCTTCGCGCGCACGGTGAGCGGCTTCAAGGAGCTGTTCGTACGGTCCAACCGGATCGAGGGCTTCTACATCCCGATGCTGATCTACGGCGCGCTGGCCGGGATGGCGCTGCTGCACGGCGTGCTGGCGCTGCAGCGCGGCGTGATCGCGCTGGACGGCCTGATCGCCTTCGTCGGGCTGATGCACGCGCTGCGCATCCCCACGTTCATCTCCGCGTTCTCCTTCTCCCTGCTGCAGGGCGGCATCGCCGGCGCCCGGCGCATCCTGGCCGTGCTGAAGGGGGCCGCCGGCATCGACGAGAACCGCGGCGGCGTCAGCGCCCCGATCGCGGGCTCGATCTCCTTCCACGGAGTCGACTTCGGCTATGAGGGAGCCGGCCCGGCGCTCGCCGGCCTTGAAGTCGACATCGCCGCCGGGGAGACGGTGGCCATCGTCGGGCAGACCGGCTCCGGCAAGAGCTCGCTGACGCGGCTGGTCAACCGCACGTACGACCCCACGCACGGCAGCGTGCGCGTCGACGGAGTCGATCTGCGCGCCTGGAACCTCACCAGCCTGCGGTCGCAGATCGCCAGCGTGGAGCAGGACGTGTTCCTGTTCTCCCGCTCGATCGCGGACAACATCGCCTTCGCGCGCCCCGGGGCATCGCGCGCGGAGATCGAGGCGGCCGCCCGCGCCGCGGCGGCCGATGAGTTCATCGCCTCGTTCGTCGACGGCTACGACACCGTGATCGGCGAGCGGGGCGTCACCCTGTCCGGTGGGCAGCGGCAACGCCTCGCGCTGGCCCGCGCGTTCCTGAAGGACCCGCGCATCCTGATCCTGGACGACTCCACCAGCGCCATCGACAGCGCCACCGAGGACGACATTCAGCGCGCCCTGGCCGCCATCCAGCGCGGGCGCACCACGCTGATCGTCACCCACCGGCTTTCGCAGATCCGCTGGGCCGACCGCATCCTGGTGCTGGACGGCGGGCGGCTGGTCGCCAACGGTGGGCACGCGGAGCTGCTGGCCGGCTCCCCGCACTACCGGCGCATCTTCAGCCGCTACGACATCGACCTGCCGCCGTTGGTCCTGCAGCCGAACGGCGTTCCGGAGACCGGCTGATGGGCTTCCTGATGGACGGCATCGAGGCCGAGGCGTACGACCGCTCGTACAGCGACCGTGAGCTGGTGCGCCGCATCCTGGTCCGGTTCCGGCCGGAGCGCGATCGGATCATCGCGGTGTGCGGGTCGATCCTGGCCGCGGCGGTGAGCGGGACGCTCCTGCCGATCATGGTCTCCCGCGCTATCGACGGCGTGGGCACGGAGCTGGCCGGCGGCGCTCCGGTCGCGCTGGGCTGGATGGTGGGCACGGCGGCGGCGATCATCGGCCTGAACACGGTGAGCTGGCTGTTCAACGCCCACCGCCGCGCGTCCGGATCCCGCGCCATCGGCGGCGTGGTCGAACGCCTGCGCAACGACGCGTTCGCGGCGCTGATGCGCCACGACCTGTCCTTCTACGATGCCAATCCCACCGGCAAGGTGGTCAGCCGCGTGGCGTCCGACTCGCAGGCCTTCTCGGAGGTCGTGTCGCTGACCATGGAGTTGGTCAGCCAGACGGTGCTGGTGGTGCTGGTGTTCGCCTATCTGTTCACGGTCGACGCGCTGATGACGGGCGTGACCCTGCTGCTGGTGCCGCTGATCGTCGGCGTCGCGCTCGGCTTCCGGCACGTCGCGCGCCGCACGGTCACCCAGTCGCGGCGCGCGCTGGGCGACCTCACCGCCCACGTGCACGAGACCATGAGCGGCATCGCCGTCGCCAAGTCGTTCCGCAAGGAGCAGTTGATCTACGACCGCTTCACCGGCGTGAACGCCGCCTCGTACCGGTTGAACTGGCGCGCCGGCCTGGTCTTTTCCGCCATCTTCCCGCTGCTGTTCGCGCTCGCGGGCGTGACGACCAGCCTGCTGGCGTACCTGGGTGGGGTGCGGGTAGGGGAATCCGGGCTGTCGATCGGCGAGTGGTACCTGTTCCTGCAAGGGGTGGGCCTGCTGTGGTTTCCGCTCACCTCCATCGCGTCGTTCTGGAGCCAGTTCCAACTTGGCCTGGCGGCCGGCGAGCGCGTGTTCGCGCTGCTCGACGCCGAACCGTCGGTTCGTCAGACCGGTGAGCAGCCGGTGGCGTCGCTGCGCGGCCGGATCGAGCTCCGCGACGTCGACTTCGCGTACAAGGCGGGGGAGCCGGTGTTCGAGCGGTTCTCGCTCACCATTGACGCGGGTGAGACGGTGGCGCTGGTCGGCCACACCGGCTCCGGAAAATCGAGCATCACCAAGCTGATCGCCCGCTTCTACGAGTTTCAGGCAGGCTCCATCCTGGTCGACGGTCAGGACATCCGCGGTCTCGACCTGGCGAGCTTCCGGTCACACCTGGGCTTCGTCACGCAGGCGCCGTTCCTGTTCAACGGCACGGTGGCCGACAATATCCGCTACGGGCGGCCGGAGGCAGGCTCCGACGAGGTCGAGCGCGCCGCGCGGCGGATCGGCGGCGGCGACTGGGTGAACGCGCTGCACGACGGGCTGGCGACCGCGGTGAGCGAGCGCGGACGCAGCCTGTCCATGGGGCAGCGCCAGCTCGTGGTGCTGGCGCGGGTGCTGCTCATGGATCCGGCGGTGATCATCCTGGACGAGGCCACCGCCAGCGTCGATCCGCTCACCGAGGCGCTCATCCAGGAGGGACTGGACGAGGTCCTGCGCGACCGGACCGCGGTGGTGGTCGCGCACCGGCTGTCGACGGTCCGGCACGCCGACCGGATCGTGGTGCTCCGCGCCGGGCGGAGCATCGAGCAGGGCGACCACGAATCGCTGACCGCGGCCGGCGGACACTACGCTGAGTTGTACGACACCTACTTCCGGCACCAGAGTCTGGATTACATCGAGCGCCGGCCGGTGCCGGCGTGAAGGAGAACCTCATGGCACGCATCACCATCACCTACATCGGCCACGCCTCGTTCCGCTTCGAGTCGGAGCGGGGCACGGTGAGCTACTTCGACCCCTGGCTGGACGACAATCCCACCACCACGGTGAGCCGCGATCAGGTCGATGCCGCCGACATCGTGCTGGCCACCCATGGCCATGCCGACCACATCGGCGACAGCTACGAGCTCTGCAAGCGGACCGGCGCCGCGTTCATCAGTCACTACGAACTGTGCGAGGTGGCCAAAGCCGTCGGCGTGAGCGAATCGACCCTGCGCCCGCTCAATCCGGGCGGCTCGGTGACGGTGGCCGACGTGGAGGTCACCATGACCCAGGCGCACCATTCCCACTCGCTGTCCGATCACGTCCTGCCGCACCCGCTGCCGGAGGGCGTGCTGTACCACACCGGCGGCGTCACGGCGGGGTTCGTGATGGCCTACGACAACGGCGTGACGGTGTACGACGCGGGCGACACTTGCTTGTTCAGCGACATGCAGCTCATCAGCCAGATGTACGGGCCGCAGGTGGCGATCCTGCCGGTGGGCGGCAAGTACACCATGGGGGTGCGCGAGGGCGCCCGCGCGGCCAGCCTGATCCGGGCCGACATCGTCATTCCCTGCCACTACGGCCAGGAGCTCGGCCAGCCGGCGGACATCGCCGAACTGAGCCGGCAGGTGGCGTTCCTGAGCCCCGGCACCGCGGTGGTGCCGCTTGAGCCGGGCCAGTCGGTGGTCTACACCGCCAGCTCCTACGAAGTGAGCGGCTGAGCGCATTCATCTCGGGCAGCCCTGGACATATCCGGGCCTTCCGGGTTTCGTGTGGATGAGGCGGCCGGAGGTCGCGGGGTCTGGGGCAGCAAGGCTACGCTGGAGCCATGCGTGACAAGGACCTGTACGCGAGGATTCTGAAGATTGAGGATCCCTGGCGAGTCGCAGCCGTCGAGCTGAATCTGGAGCAGGGCGAGGTGGTCGTGCATGTGGAGCACGACGGCGAGGCGCTGACCTGCCCGCAGTGCGGACAGCCGGCGCTACGACACGCGTCGACGGCGCTGGCGTCATCTGGATACGTGCGAGTACCGCACGATTCTGGCTGCCGAGATGCCGCGGGTGCACTGTGAGCGGCACAAGGTCAAGCAGGTGGCCGCACCGTGGAGCGAAAGCCGCTCGCGGTTCACGACGCCGTTCGAGGCGGTGGTGATCGATTGGCTGAAGGAGGCGAACACGGCGGCGGTGGCGCTTCAGATGGGGCTGAGTTGGGACGAGGTGGACGGGATCATGCAGCGCGCCGTGCAGCGCGGGTTGGAGCGCCGTGAGGTGCAGGCGCCGCAGCGCATCGGCGTGGACGAGACGTCGTTTCAGAAACGCCATGAGTACGTGACGGTGGTCAACGATCTGGACGGCCATGTGCTGCACGTGGCCGACGGGCGCGGCAAGGAGTCGTTGGAGGAGTTCTACAAACAGTTCGACCGTGAGCAGTTAGCGGGTATCCAGACGGTCGCCATGGACATGTGGGAGCCCTACATCCGCGTGACCACCCAGTACGTGGCGGACGCGCAGGAGAAGATCGCGTTCGACAAGTTTCACGTTGCCGGACACCTTGGGGACGCCGTTGACCGGGTGCGGCGCGCCGAGCACCGCCGGCTGGCCGGCGAGGACGATCAGCGGCTGAAAGGCAGCCGCTACGCGTGGCTGAGGAACCCCGAGAACATGGATGAGGAGCGCTGGGAGCAATTCGCCGAGCTGCGCGACAGCGCCCTGCAGACCGCCCGTGCGTGGGGCTACAAAGAGCATGCGATGACGCTGTGGGCGTACCGCAGCCGCGCGTGGGCGCGCAAGGCATGGATGGCGTGGTATCGGTCGGCGATCCGCTGTCGGCTGGAGCCGGTCAAGCGCGTGGCACGCATGATCAAGCGCCATCTGGACGGGATCGTGACCGCCGTCGTGGACAAGGTGACCAACGCCCGCGCCGAGTCGATCAACGCGGGGATTCAGCAGGTGAAGTACTCAGCGCGCGGGTTCCGCAACCGCAAGCGATTCCGCAACGCCATCTACTTCCATCTCGGCGGACTTGATCTCTACCCCGTCGGCGTCACCCGGTGACCCACTCTTTCCACCCGGTTTCCTGAAGACCCACATATCCTAACCAATGCAATGAGTCAATACTATGAAAGAGCCAACTGAAGGAGCCCAATCAGTGTCGTCACCCGTCATCGACCCCGAACTGCATCTGCAAATCCCGAGATCTGAGAAACTAAAACGCTTGACTAAGATGACGGAGGACGAGTTCCGCGACAAGGTAGTACGCCAGCTGTTCTTTGCCCTTGGATACAGGGACGGCAGAGAACTCCATGGTGCCGACGAGCAAGGAAAGGATGTTCTATTCGAGCAAAAGGATCCGCTTGGGGAGACACGCATCACATGTGTCCAGACGAAACGAGGAAAGATAAACATGTCGTCGAATCCTTCGCAAAATATCGGTGAAATAGTAACTCAGCTCAGAATGGCGCTGAAGACAAGACTCGCCCGCCTGCAAAGCAGGCAGTATCACTATCCAGACGAGGTGATATTGTGTGCGAGCGGCACCATAAACACGAAGGCAAGAAACCATATCGCCGACCAGATGGAAGAGGATCGGCGGCTCCGATTTCTTGACGCCGAGGCACTTATTAGCCTAATAGACGAGAAGTGCCCGCACTTGTGGCAAGGAATCAGTGTGGACTTCTTTTCTTACTACGACTCAATTCGAAAGCATGTGGAGCAAAATGAATCCGAACTCGATGTCATTACACCAAGCGCGGCAAGCGACCGTTCTTTTGTCGATCCGACGTTCTATCGGGAGACTCTCAAGCGCGTAAAATATCGCGGCTCGTACCAAGACAAGTCAGAGTTTGAGGAGCTAAGGGTCCACGAACTGATTGGTGCAAATCCGGATCTAATCGTTGCTGTAGGTAATGCCGGGAGCGGCAAAAGCACGGCTCTATGGCGAATTGCATATGAGATTGCAAGAAGAGATCAGGGCACGGGCAGACAGCTGCCCATCATCGTGAACGCCAGAGACCTCAAGGAGAGCGGTTCTGACGTGACGGGCTTTCTTGGGCAGGTGGAATGTCTAGCCCGAGAGTTTGCTTCTTTGCGGGAGCACCTCTTCCGAATTGATGATGTCAAGAGCGGACGGGTTACTCTGCTGGTTGATGGTCTGGACGAAATCTCTAATGCAGATATCAGGAAAGAGGTCTGCGAGATGTTGAGGAGTATTTCTGCGAAATATCCGAAGTGTGCGGTGATCACCACCACTAGGCCAGACCCCGACACGGAAAGCTATTTCAGGAATTACGGTGTCAGAGTCTATGAGATTGCACCGATTAGTTGGCGGCAGGTGAGGAAGATCGTCAAGCAGGTGCTGGAGAATCGTTCGTTCGGCGGGGCACAGCTGGAGTCAGCTGCAAACGGTGCTCAGCAGGTGCTGAGACAGATTGAGGAGGTGCACGGGTTCCAGTTGACTCCACTATTGGCGACAGTTTGCGCTGTATCGGCAGAATACTCGACAAGTGATGTGCCGGCTAATGTTACAGAGCTGTTCAATAAATATTGCGAAGTGATGCTAGGAAGATGGGACGAACACAAGGGCCTCAAGCAACAGATCCGCGCACCGCTGAAGGACTTCTTGCTTCAAAAAGTCGCACTTAGTATGCACAGGGCGGGAACGGTGTATATCAGTAGGGACGAGTTCAGTGCGATGGTGGAGCGCCTGTTGGGTGAGCGCGGCCACAGGTTGGAGACTCAGGAGATCGAAGACGAGTTACTTAGTCGTTCACGGCTATTGAGAACGAGAGGTTCGGAAGTGGGTTTCGCGCATCTCTTGCTGCAGGAATTTTTTGCAGGGCGTGCGATGCCTGGGGAAGAGATCGGGAACCGTCTCGGGGATCCGTGGTGGACGAAGGCGATTGTCTTTTTCTATGGTGATAACCCGGAGCAGGCGGGACATCTGCGGGGAGTGCAGGAGAAAGTCGCCGCTAGCGGGGAGAAGAGTACGGTAGCGCAGCGCACAATCGGGCTGTCGGCCCAAGCATCGTACCTGTCATTGGTGAAGGATAGATTGGATATTTGGCGAGATCTGGTTGGGGAGTTGGCAGGGTTCACATCGCAGGGCGTAAGCGCGATGGAGGAGGAGGGAGAGTATTCGCTGACAGATATGACGTACGTGTATCTTGCGCTGCGGGACGCGGTACCGTTCAACGCGTTACGCGACGATCGTGTCCGTGATCCGATCTTGGCGTCCTTGGCTGGGGGAAGTGATGACCTGGACAAACCGACGTTGGAGGCGATCCGCTTCTGGGTGGTCGTGAGTCTGCTCGAGAGCGGATTAACTATGGAGGCCTATGAGGTGGTGCAGGAGTGGAAATTCTCGGAGTTGCGCTATTGTTTTTGGATTAGTATGGGGGCTTTCTTCCAGGAGACGATAGTGCCGGTGAGCGAGGAGCAGAGGAGAATAGCCCGTCGGATACGGCGCTACTATGAGGACAAGGTGACGCCGGTTACTCGTGAGTTCTTGCGAGAACATCGTAGTTTACTGTTAGAGAAGAGAGGGGATAAGATTGTAGAAGTTCCTAGCGATGAAGATGAGAGCGATGGGACGAACAAGTCGGGCACGGGATGATCTTCTTGGCGTGGCGAGGTGTCAGGAACGTGCGGGGGACTAAGTGCTGAAGCGTGAGGACCGCGGGCATCGAGAGGAGACATCGAGAACGGGGAATGGTAGGGCGGCGAGGTCCAGTGTGGCAGGAGAGAGCAATTGGGAATTGGAGGTTATGGTGTTGTGCTGAGCAGGGGAGTACACGGGAAAGGAAGTGGGGCGAAGCAGAGGTTATCGCTTCACGTACTGGCGCGTGGCCATGATGGCGCGCACCTCGGCGATGCTGCGGGCCTCGAGCAGGCGGCCGAGCCGGTCCTCGTCCTGCTCGAGCAGCTTCGTGGCGTTGGTGACCACCTCTGTAAGCGCCCGCACTCTGGTCGACGGGAATCCCGCGAACTGGTAAGCGGGAAATGTCGAGGTACGGTCTGGATTCCCGCTTTGCAGGGATTGCCGGCATCTGGTCACTGCGGAGCAGGAACGCGGGCAGCGGGCCGATGGTCGCCGTCGCCGGACGGCTGGCGCAACAGGTGCAGGACGCGGGATGCGTCAGCGACAGGTCGTGCTCGGCGAGCGTGAGCTTGACGGTGGTGCGGTCGAACACGGCGCGCACCATCTCGACGAAATGGTGCAGAGTCATGGCGCCCCAGATATCGTCGGTGAAGTATACGAAATAGGTGGCCCGAGCTCCGAAGGTCCTGGCGTAGGCGAGTACTCGCCCTCAGTGCCGGCGATCTTGCGGATGGAGACGGTCATCGCTGGATGACCTGCTGCACGTGTTCGGCCTCCACCTGGTGGCTGTGGGCGGTGAACGCCTTCAGCAGGGTGGCGTTGGCGATGGTGCCGAGCGTGCGCAGGGTGCCGCCTGCGGCCTGATGGATCAGCGCGAGGGCGTTCTTGGTGAACACCGGTGGCTGGGCGCCGCAGGCGCGCATGCGCGCCTCGAGGTAGCTGGCCGACTCGTCGGCCGTCAGCGTGTCGACGGTGATGGAGGTGGCCAGCGCCTCCATCATGGACAGGCCGAACTTGCGCACGAGCATCTCGGAGCCGCACAGGATGATGGTGAGGGCGTTGAGAGAATCGATTTCGAAATTCACCAACAAGCGGATCTCGGCGAGGATGTCGGGGCTGAGCAGATGTGCCTCGTCGATGAGCAGCACGGGATGAACGTGGGCGGAGTTGTTCATCGACAGCACGTGGTCCTTGATGTCGCGGAACATGGCCGCGCGCCGGCAATTGGGCTGCAGGCCGAACAGGGTGGACAGGTGGGCGTAGAACTCCACGAGGCGGACGGAGAAGTGGCAATCAGGAGTCTCCGATACCGAAGCCCGCGCCATGCCGGATCAGGCGGTCGAGCGCTGGTGCAATCGGGTCGCGGCGGAGTTGCTGGTCCCGCTCGATGCGCTACGCGGAGAGATCGACCCGGGCGCAGACCTGCAAGTCGAACTCAGTCGTCTGGCACGTCGCTTCAAGGTCAGTACCCTGGTTGCCTTGCGTCGCATCCACGACGCCGGCCAGCTTTCACGGGAAGAGCTAGCCCAAGTTTAACATCGGCGCAGGCGATTTCGCCAGATTTGAAAATTTTGGCCAATCTATGGGGGTCTCTGCCTCAAAATGAGCTGAATCGGCCGATGTAGTGCCATAATGGTTATTTCAGCCATTGACCCACTCATTGCCGCCCCCGTACCCTTCTGCTCAGCCATGTTCGTGCGCCGCACGCAGACCCGCTCCACCACCAACGGCGAACGCTACTTCACGCATCGCCTCGTGCGATCCGAACGACGCGGCTCCCGCGTGCGCCAGCGCACCCTCCTCAATCTCGGCAGCCATTTCTCGGTCCCGCAAGCCGATTGGCTGCTGCTGTGCGCTCGGATCGATCAGCTGCTCAGCCCGCAAGAGGCGCTGCCAGCCTGCGATATTCCCCACGCTGTCGAACGGGAAGCTCACCGGATCGCCGCGCAGTTGGTCGCCGGCCAAGTACCGCTCCTGCCAGAATCGGCCCCGCAGCACGACGCCGGCGACGGCGAGCGCGAGTTCCACAACGTCGATGTCGCTTCACTGCAACTGCTGCGCCCGCGCTCAGTCGGCGTCGAACATCTCGGCCTGTGGGCCATGCAGCAGGTGCAGTTCATCCCGCTGCTGACCCAGCTGGGTCTGAACGGTCCGCAGCGCGCTGCGGCGGTCGGCTCCATCATCGCCCGCATGGCCGCTCCCGGCTCCGAACGGGCCACCTATAGCTGGCTGTGCCACCGCAGTGCCTTGGGCGAACTACTCGACACGGACTTCGAGGCCATGAGCATGATGCAGCTCTACCGCGCCTCCGACGCCCTGGTCGGCCGGCAACAGGAGATCGAGCAGCATCTGTTCAACCGGGTGACGGATCTGTTTGGGCTGCAGACGACCGTCACGCTCTACGATCTGACCAACACCTATTTTGAGGGGGAGGCAGCCGCGCAGGACTTGGCGAAGCACGGTCATTCGAAGGAGAAGCGCAGCGATTGTCCGCTGCTGACGTTGGCGCTGGTGCTGGACGGCAGCGGCTTCGTGCGCCGCAGCGAGGTGCTGGCCGGCAACGTGAAGGAACAGAAGGTCTTGGCGGCGACGCTGAAGCGTCTGGAGGTGCCCGTCGATGCGCTGATCGTGATGGACTGCGGGGCGGCCACCGAGGAGAATCTGAAGTGGATGCGCCAGCAGGGCTACCGCTATCTGGCGGTGAGCCGTGAGCGAACCCGGCGGTTTGATGCCGACTCGGCACAGTGCCTGCGGACCGCCTCCGGGCAACAGGTCCATGTCCAGTTGGTGAACAGCGAGGACGGAGCCGAGGTGCGCCTGTATTGCTACTCGGAGGCTCGCCAAGCGAAGGAGCAGGCGATGGTGCAGCGGGCCGTCAGGCGCTTCGAGAAGGCATTGAAGGACCTCCACGAGGGGCTGTCGCGGCCGCGGACGCACAAGAAGCTGGAGCGTATCTGGCAGCGGATCGGGCGCCTTGTGGCCGCCAGCGGGGGCGTGGGGCAGCACTACCAGATCGAGGTGCAGGCCGATGCGAGCGGCAAGAAGGCGGTCGCGATCACGTGGGAACAACAGCCGGTGGCCGGCTCGAAGCTGACCGATCCGGGGGTGTACTGCCTGCGCAGCAATCAGACGGACTGGGATGCGCAGACGATGTGGCGCACCTACATCATGTTGACGGACCTGGAGGCGGTATTTCGGTCTTTCAAGTCGGAACTGGGGTTGCGACCGATCTATCATCAGAAGGAGCAACGTTCCAAGGGCCATCTGTTCATCACGGTGCTGGCCTATCAGTTGGTGCAGGTGATCCGCCGGCGGCTGCGTGAGCGCGGCGAACACGCCTCGTGGGCGACGCTGCGCAGCATCCTGGCCGCCCAGCAACGGGTCACCACCACGTTTCGCTGTGCTGACGGCCGCACCCTGCACGTGCGCAAAGCCACGCAGGCCGAGCCTCAGCAGCAGGCGATCTACGACGCGTTGGGCGTCGCCCCGGCTCCCGGTGGCATCAGGAAGTTGGTGGCAGAGTAGTGGTACTCACCAGTTGTGCAGAGATTGTAGTGCCACACGCCGATTTCCGATCACCTAAATCACTTACCCATAACAGGATCATCATTAGCCCGTTAAACTTGGGCTAGGGGCCGCCTACGACGCCGAGCTCGTCCGCTTGCGCGCATTGCCGAAGGGTAGCGGAGGCGACTTCTACCTCACGCTCGGCGCCCGCGTCAGCAAGCGCTTTGCCCGGGCACTGGTGGTGAGCACCCTCGAAGAGGCGTACCGCATTCACCGAGACCTTCCGCATGCTCGGCCTGAAGAAGATGGCAACTTTCAACGATCTCGGACGCAGCTTGGGGATGGGGTACTGATGGGCTACTATTTAGTGGCTCAGGCTCGCGCTGGCGGTCACATGGTCGTCACGCATGAAGTACCGTCGGCCTCGACCCGCAAGATCAAGACCCCGACGCCTGCATCGGACTGGGAATCAAGTGCATGACGCCCTACGAAATGCTGCGCCGCGAGCGGGTCCGGTTCGTGCTGGGCGGGGCGCAATGAGCGGGGGCCGTGCCACCGTACTCCCTGAGTGAACGGGGATCACCGCTTCACGTACTGGTGCGTGCCCATGATGGCGCGCACCTCCTCGAAGCCGCGGGCCTCGAGCAGGCGGTCGACCGAGTAGGGTCAACGAGCTTCTCGCGGAAGCAGCCACGCTGACGGGTGTCAGGATGGCAGTAAGGGAATCAGCCGCATCAGGTTGTGGAGCGAACACTGCCGAGTGCACGTACGCCTGGAAACGTTCCCAGCCCCGCCAGTGACAGCGGTCCAGACCGAAGCAGCGCTTCAGGTTGATCTTGTGTCCGTAGTGCGTCGCGCGCCCGCCCTTGCAGATGATGTCGGTGTGCGGCTCGAACAGGCTCACCACCTTCTCGCTGGCCGGCACCGTTTCGCCGGCGAACACCCGGCGCTTGGTCGGGTCCATACGACAACGGCGTGACGGTGTACGACGCGGGCGACACCTGCCTGTTCAGCGACATGCAGCTCATCAGCCAGATGTACGGCCCGCAGGTGGCGATCCTGCCGGTCGGCGGCAAGTACACCATGGGGGTGCCCGAGGGCGCGAGCTCGGCCAGCCGGCTGACATCGCCGAGCTGAGCCGGCAAGTGGCGTTCCTGAACCCCGGCACCGCGGTGGTCCCGCTGGAGCCGGGCCAGTCGGTGGTCTACACCGCCAGCTCCTACAAGATGAGCGGCTGAGCCGGCGATGGAACGACCCGCCATGATAGGATCGCAGGACGAATCGACAGCAATGGAAAGTGGTCTTCCGGTTGATCTTGATGCCCTGATCCATGCCAGGTCCGTAGAAGACAACCGGAGAGAGTTCAAAGCAACTTGGAACCCTGCGACGCAGTCGTCAGTGGTCCGGACGATTTGCGCTTTTGCGAACGATTTGCTGAATCTGAATGGCGGATACGTGATTCTGGGTGTCGAGGCTGACGATAACGGCAATCCCGCTCTCCCCCCGCGAGGCCTGGAGCATGCCAACGTAGACACGATTCAGAGAGAGATACTCGGCCAGTGCAACCGGATTCACCCGACGTATCATCCATTGCTCTTTCCGGTGATATACCAGGATCGGCCGATCCTGGTGGTCTGGGCGCCGGGCGGAGACAACCGTCCCTACGAAGCTCCGAAGACGGCGAAGGCGGGTGACCGAGCTTACTACGTGAGGGAGGGGTCGCAGACCGTCGAGGCCAAAGGCTCGATACGTTCTCAGCTCTTCGAGCAGGCCGCGAAGATTCCATTCGATGATCGCATCAATCGAACCATGGATCTGAACGACGTATCCGACAGATTGGTGAAGGAGTTTCTCGCGGACATCGGCAGCGATATCGGTCGCTCGATTCCGTTTGCACGGGACGTCTATCCGCGCATGAGACTCACGTCGCCCTTGAACGCTCACGACGCTCCAAGGAATGTTACGCTCCTGTTCTTCATCGATGATCCGGATCGGGTCTTTCCCGGGGCCAGGATCGAAGTGGTGCAGTTCGCGGATGATGCCGGGGGTAACCTGATCGAAGAGACGATCATTCGGGGGCCGGTGCATCACCAGATCAGGCAGACGCTGCGCTACCTGGAGTCGCTGGGCAGCACGGTCCTCGAGAAGATCCCGGGGAGAGCGGAAGTCGACAGGACGGTGACCTATCCATACGAGGCGATCCGTGAAGCCGTTGTCAACGCCGTGTACCACCGATCGTATGAACACTTCGAACCCACCAAGATTTACCTGTATCCGGACCGGATCGAGATCACCAGCTATCCAGGCCCGGTACAGGGCGTCGAGCTGCACCACTTTGCCGATGGAGGATCAATCCCGGCAGTGCCGGCGAGGAACCGGCGCATAGGAGAATTGCTGAAGGAGCTCGGACTCGCCGAATCGAGAGGCACGGGGGTGCCCAAGATACGCCGGCACATGAGCGAAAGAGGATCGCCGGAGCCGCGCTTCGATTTCGACCAGGGGCGTACGTATTTCCGGGTAACCCTGCCTGTTCATCCACGCTATCGGGTGATCCATGCGCTTCGGGAGAGCGCTTTGATGTGGGCTACCGGCAAGCGGCAAGAAGCTCTCAACCATCTGTTGCGGGTGGCGGAAGATCAGCCGGGTTCCGGCGCCGTGACGGGACAGGCAATCGAGTACGCGGCCGCATCGGACGACCTCGATCTCGCCAAGGCCTGTCTGGACCGATTTGAGTCGGCGGAGACGCGAACCGAGGTTTCGCAACCCTACCTGCGCTATGTCGCGGCTTTGCTGAACAGGGGGCAGGGTGACGAAGCACGGAAGTGGCTGAGCCGAGTTCCGACGACCAGCGGATACGGTGATCTTCTCGAAGCAGCGATCCTGAGCAAGCGAGCGAGAAACTACGGTGAGGCTCATCGCATGTTCGAAAGACTCTACGACCGTGCGAACGACGACCCCAAGGTCGTGCAGGAGTTTGCCCAGACGAAGCTGGTGCTTGCTCGCGCCGTGCACCATCGAGACGGGCCGACCAGGGAGAGGCTCAACCGGCAAGCGGCGGAGTTGCTGCGCCGGGCAATTCAGTTGACGGACGATCCGACCCGCGAGGCTTGGTGCTGGTTCGATCTGGCAGGGACGCTTGCCTTGCTCCGCGAACCGAAGAGCGATGTCGAGCGTGCATACCTGCAGGCGATGTCGCTGAAACCGGAGGAAGGGAGATTCACAGAAGCATTCGAGCGGTGGCGTGGGGGGCGTGGAACGTGAAGGTCACGCCAACCCCGGCGGTTCCGCCACCGGTGTGGTACGACCTTATTGCAGTTGTTGAAGGCAAGAGGATGCTACGAATGACGCGCTGCTCGGGTTGCGCGTTCTCGTAAAGTCGCGGTTGGGGGGATTGCGTGATGGACTACTATCTCGTTCGAATCTATCAGACGTCGAACCCACTGCATTGGGAGTCGAAGTCCGATCTTACGCGGGAGGAACTCGAGCGGCGCATTGTTGTGCCGTATCGGATGGGACGACCGATAACCGTTAATGGCAAGACAATCAGAACGGATGACATAGACCGGCTCAGAGTTTACAGAACGGACCATAGTTGGCAGGCAATGTGCCTAATGGCAGACGATGGCGGAAGGAACGTGGATACGATCTTTGCTGAAATGGCTGAAAATGTTACAGATGACTGGATTACCGGTGCTCCAGGTAGTGGCTCATCGATCGAGGCAACCGACAACATGAGGCCGCACGATGTTGTCGACGAACGTACTGTTTTCGTCGTTCACGGCCGCAATGACGAAGCGCAAAAAGCGTTGTTCATATTCCTTCGATCGATCGGTCTTCGTCCATTGGAATGATCCGAAGCGGTCAAAGCCACGGGGAAGCCGATGCCGTACATCGGGCAGATTCTGGACGCTGCGTTTTCGCGTGCGCACGCAGTGGTAGTCTTGTTGACGCCAGACGACCAAGCGCGCCTACGCTCGCAGTTCAGGCGTGACAGCGATCCTCCGCATGAGGTTGAGCTTTCAGGACAAGCGCGGCCGAACGTGCTGTTCGAAGCCGGCATGGCAATGGGCCGGAACCGCGAGCGGACCATTCTCGTAGAACTCGGTGTTCTGAGGGCGTTTAGTGACATTGCGGGTCTTCATGTGATACGGCTCGACGACGGGTCTCAGCGTCGGCAGGAGTTGGCACAGCGCTTGCAGGCCGCGGGTTGCGCTGTGAACCTAGATGGGACTGAATGGCATACGGCTCGCGAGTTTGTTGCAGCCGTCACGATGGAATGAGCGTTACGTGACCCATCGACGATCGCTGAACGTCGGCAACCGATCTGACGGGCTTACGCGAGTGGTAGCGTCGTCGTGGCGTTCCTCGCTGATGAAGCCGAAGGGCAGCATCGGGGCGCGGGTGTGTAGCTTGCCGACGAGCCCGCGGTGGTAGTCCCGCGTCGCCGTGCAGACGGGCGGCTTAGCAATTCGTGTGCGGCCGATCTCTGCGTGCAGGTCAGCACCCGCGAAGTTGGGACCGGAAGGTCGGCGCCGCGCAGGTCGGCCCCACGTAGGTACGCGCCGGCCAAGTTGGCACCTACCAGGCAGGCGTCGCGCAGGTCGGCGCCCCACAAGGCAGCACCTTCCAAGTTGGCGTCGGACAACTCTGCGTCGCGTAGGTCGGCAGCGACCAGCAAGCACCGGACAGGTCGGCTTTGCGGAGGTCGGCACCGGTGCAATTCGGCAGGCGCTGCGGCAGCGAGGCGGCGTGAGCAGCCAGCGCCACCAGTACGGACAGCGCGGCGGCGGCGCTGAGGATCGGGTCCGCTCTCGTCATCGTTTCATACCGCCTTGGCGGGGAGTCGGGCCGAGACGGCGTTCCAGACTCCTGCGCGTCCTTGCGGAAGTTCAGGTCGACGCACAGCGCCCGGTCGGCGCCACCGGCGCCAGGAGAGTGTCCCCCGTTCCCATGGCCGGTCGGTCCGCGGCTTCCAATGCGATCTCCCACGCCCGCCTCTCGGCCGCGGCCGGACCGTCGCCAGATGGCGACGATGGATCCATCATGGCGCTGGCGGCCGTACCCAACCGTCCCGTTCTGCTCGTAGCGCACGATTCTCATGGTGGGCGGCCCTATTCCTAACGATCTCATGTCAGGTCCCCTGGGAAGAGCTCCAACTGGCGCCGGTTGCGGCGAATCTCGTCGAAGTCCCGTTGCCGGAGGCCGTGCACCGGCTCGGCGACCGGACGGATCCGCCGCTTGACGTAGTGCTCGCAGTCCAGGAGGTTCTCCTGCCGGTCGGCGAGTTCGGCTCCCTCGATGGAGCGATGACGTACTGTGACGCCGCGCAGGTCCCCGGCCGCCGGTGCGCCTCGCTTGCGCGCGGCTATCACGTGCGGCGGCAGTGCCCGCACCTTCCACCGTGAGCGGCTGAGCCGGAGCTACTTCTTCACGTACTGGTGCGTGCCCATGATGGCGCGAACCTGCTCGATGCCGCGGGCCTTCAGCAGCCGGCCGACCCGGTCCTCCTCGTGCTCCAGCAGGCGCTTGGCGTTGGTGACTACCTCCTCGAGCCGCTCGCCCGGGAACTTCACCGCGCCGTTCTCGTCCATGTGGACGATCTCGCCGGGCGCCACGTCCATTCCGGACAGGCGCACCGGCACCTGCACCCCCTGCAGCGCCTGCGGGCCGTGGCCGGCGCACACCCCGCGGGTCAGGTACTGGAAGTTCATGGGCCGGATCTCGTGGATGTCGCGTGAGGGGCCGTTGCTCACCGCCCCGACCGCTCCGCAGGCGCGCAGCGCGGAGGTCATGTTGCCGCCGGCCAGCCCCACCTTGTCGGCCAGCTCCGGCGGGAAGCGCTGCTCGAAGCAGAAGATGGACGGCTTGCCGAGCCGGTCCGCCGCTTCCAGGACGTCCATCAGGGTCAGCGCCGAGTAGCCGGGGTCCGCGACGCCGTACACGCAGGTCACCGCGTAGCCGGCCAGCGGGCCCAGCTCGGGATACCAGCACGACAGCCGGTTGTCGGTGTACCAGTTCGCCTCCCAGGGGTGGTACAGCTCCAGGCACAGCTCGTGACCGGGATAGGTGGCCACCACGTTGGTGACCGTGGGCGTGTCGATCTTCGTGAGCTCCTGCAGGAGGGCTGCGTCTGACATAAGGGGTCTCCTCAGTTCATTGTGGTCCCGCTGCGCGCATCGCCAGCCGGTCTGAGAGAGGCCGGACGGAACCGCCGCAGTCTATCCGATAACGTCCGCTACGGCTTCGTCAGGAGAGAGTGGTCGCGGTTCTCACTGGACACCGCCGGGCGAGCCAGCGGCTGGCGGTTGCGGATGGGTGGTATCGCGTTTGGCGTCCGTGAGCTCGCGCAGCACCTGAGCGAGATCTTCTCGAAGGCTGGCGCGCAACTCACGCTGCAGCTTCATCGCCCACGCGGGTGCGGCCTCCTCGTCGGACGCGGGACGCTCGCGGACCGTTCGGCCCTCGTAGCCTCTGCCTGCACGGGCCGAATCCTTACGAGGCGGTCCGATGTAGAACTCCAGACCGAGGGCAGATGAAACACGCTCCAGGGTGGTGCTCAACGCGGCGCGCCCCTGCATGAGGCTCCGAATCTGCCCGACGGGGATCCCGGTACGGACGGAGAGCGGCCGCAACCCCTCACGCTCGACATGGGTCTGTATCGCTGAGCGGAGCTGACCCAACCCCGATCGTGTCACATATAACACGATAACGAAGACCCGAAGGAAAACCAACACGTGCGGTTGACAGGCTCGGACCCGTGTGCTATCCGTCGCACGTCGCGCTATGGATGACACGACTGAATGGCTCTCGCGCCTCTGCACGATCTTCGCCGCGCGGACGCGGCGGCGGATGTCTACGGTCTCTCGTCTTGCGACAGGCAGCGGCGAGACGATCGCACGTCTGAAGAGAGGCCGTACCATAACGATACGGCGTACTTTGAATCGGCTGCCAGCCCGCACCGCCGAACCCCCACACGGAGGCCTACACGCTGTAGTGCTCGTCGCAGATTCCGTTCTGTTCGTTCATACGGTATGAAGGGAATCGCGTCCATCGGGCTGGCCGCCATCATGTGCGCGGCGCTCGCGAGTTGCACTGCTCTGGCTCCGTCCGACGAGCAGGGCGCGGGGAACAGTCCCGACCTGGTGGTTGCGCCGCCGTCGGTGAGCGACGGCGGTCCGGCCGCCGGGGGGCAGTTCACGCTTTCGGCGACGGTGAGGAACTCCGGTGGCGGAGCCGCGGCGGCGGCGACGCTGCGCTACTACCAATCGACAGACGCCGCGATCGCGAGATCCGACATGGAGGTCGGCACGGACGCGGTGGCGGCCCTTGCTGCTTCGGGAAGCGGCAGAGAATCTGTGAGTCTGGTGGCTCCGTTCACGCCGGGGACGTACTACTACGGAGCGTGCGTGGACGCGGCGACGGGTGAGACGGAGACGGCGAACAACTGCTCGAGATCCGTTCAGGTCATGGTGCACGACACCTTGGCGGTGTCGCACGGCCACCCGGACCTGATGGTGACGTCGCCTTTGGTGAGCGATAGCGGTCCGGTCACCGGTGCGCAGTTCACCCTGTCGGCGACGGTGAGGAACGATGGCAATGGAGCCGCCACGGCTACGCTGCTGCGCTACTACCGGTCGGCTGACGCAACGATCACGGCGTCCGACACGCAGGTCGCCACGCACGCGATCGCGGGGATTGCCCCATCGGGGAGCGCCAGCGAGTCGGTGGAGTTGACGGCGCCTGCGACGCCCGGCGCGTACTACTACGGAGCGTGCGTGGATGCGGTGACGGATGAGACGGACACCACGAACAACTGCTCGACATCCGCTCAGGTCACGGTGCAAGTCACCGTGACGGTGCCGCTGGGTGATCCCGACCTGGCGGTGACATCGGCTTCGAGCGATAGCGGTCCGGCCATCGGGGCGCAGTTCACGCTGTCGGCGACGGTGACGAACGCTGGCAATGGAGGCGCCGCGGCGACGACGCTGCGCTACTACCGATCGGCTGACGCGACGATCACGACATCCGACACGCAGGTGGGCACGGACGTGGTGGCGCGGCTGGCGGCATCGGGGAGCAGCAGCCAGTCGGTGGAGCTGACGGCGCCGTCGACGCCCGGCACGTACTACTACGGGGCGTGTGTCGACGCGGTGACGGACGAGTCGGACACGACGAACAACTGTTCGGGATCCGTCAAGGTCGCCCTATTGCAGCCCGATCTCGTTGTGGGGGCGCCGTCGGTCAGCAAGCGCTACCCTGAGGCCGGTGAGCAGTTCACGCTCACGGTGACCGTGGAGAACAATGGCGAGGGATGGTCGGATGCCACGACACTGCGCTACTATTACTCGACCGACACGGCGATTACAACATCCGACACGCAGGTGGACACGGACGCGGTGCCGAGGCTTGTCCATCTAATATACAGCAGAGAGGTGGTGCTATACAGCAGAGAGGTGGTGCATCTGACGGCGCCATCGACGCCGGGGACGTACTACTATGGAGCGTGCGTGGACGCGGTGACGGACGAGTCGGACACAACGAACAACTGCTCGGCATCTGTGCAGGTGACGGTACCGCAGCCGAAGCCAGACTTGGTGGTGGGGTCGCCATCGGTAGACGATAACGGCCCGGCGGGTGGGGCGCCATTTGCGCTGTCGGCGACGGTGGAGAACCATGGAGAGGGATCCGCGTCCACGACGACCCTGCGTTACTACCAGTCGGCGTACGCGACGATCTCAACGTCGGACACGGAGGTTGGCGCGGATGCAATCGGGGGGCTCGCGGCTTCCGGTACCAGCAGCCAATCCGTGGATCTGACGGCGCCAGGGCCCGGCACGTACTACTACGGAGCATGCGTGGACGCGGTGACGGACGAGTCGGACACGACGAACAACTGCTCGACTTCGGTGGTGGTGACGGTACCGGGGGCGGAACAGCAACGCGCGTCCAGGATCGAGATATCGCCGGATTCGCTGAGCTTCGACACGGTGGACGAGTTCCAGACTCTGACGGCAACGGTCTACGACCAGAACAACTACGTCATGCAGTCCACCTCCACCTACTGGTTCTGGTCTTCAGCAGACGAGGAAGTGGCGAGGACGAACCTCTTTGGTTCGCGCTTAGGTTCGCAACTACAGACATCCGTGCAGTCGATCGGGGAGGGAACCACCACCGTCACGCTGAGCGCGGCCGGGAGCGCCGTGGTGGGCACGGCCTCGGTGACTGTGACCTTGCCCACGGCACGAGTGACGGTCTCGCCGGCCTCGCTGACCTTCGAAGCACTGGGCGACACCAAGACGGTGACCGTCACGGTTGTGGACGAGAAAGGCGACGAGGACGAAGACGCGAAATTCAGCGCCTTCAGTATTTTCTCCGGCGGAGGCATCGCCATCAAGAGGGTGGACGACGGCCTGGAGATCACGGCTGAAGGAAGGGGAAGCGGTAAGATCACGGTCAGTTCTCCGGGGAAGGCATCTGCCACTATCTTCGTAACCGTGTATCAGAACCCGGCGACTGTGACGGTGTCGCCCGATTCGGTGAACCTGCAGGTGGACGGGACAGCCATCCTGAGGGCTTCGGCCATGGATGCCAACGGGCACGACATCCGAGTGGCAGGAAGCGGCAACGGGGGAGTGGTGGTGCATTGGGAGACCAGCGACTCGGAGGTGGCTACGGTCGACGGCTCGGGTGATCTCGCCGGCAGCAACACGGGCGCCACCGCGACGGTTACCGCAGTCGCAGCCGGTATGGCAACGATCACGGGGCGCTTGGGCGGCAGTGCCATCAGTAGTACGGCCACGATAACGGTGACGGACAGAACGGTGACGGACAGCAGTTGATCGGATTGAGGACGAGGAGTCTCGCGTTCGGCTTGATCTCGCTGCGCACGTCGCCAGCCGGTCCTGCCCGTTTCGACCTGACGTTCAATGCGTTGGATAGGCTATGAGTCTGACGACACGTCCGCGACGATGCCGAAGTGATCGGACAGTTTGCTTGCTCCGTTCGTGTTATCGATCACGCACAGACTCTCGACCGCCAGATCTTCGCTCAATGCGATGTGATCGATGCATCGCCTGCCTCGGAGTCCGACGCTTGCCGTGGCGATGGTCAGGCGTGAGGCGACATCCGACATGAGCTGCTCGTGAACATCCGCCGGAGTGGAACGACTCTTGGGAAGCTGCTGGTTGAAGTCTCCTGCCACGATCATGCGTCTTCCGGACGCTCGATCCAGCACCTCGGGGAGGTTTATTCGGTGAGCGATAGCGGTCCGGCTGCTGGCGCTGCGTTCACGCTGTCGTCGTCCGCGAGATTGGACGTGAACTGAAGCCATTTGAGAAGCTCTTGCGGCAAGACCTACGCGCTCGACATGCTGGGCGCCGATTCCGTGGAAGCGGGGACGATCAACAGCGAACTCGTCAGACGCTAGGCATTCCGAAAGTCTTGCCAGTCGACTCCCAACTGTCGGATCGCTGCCCGAACCGTTCCCAGCTTCAGATCGTGACCACCCCAATCCGGGAGCACGGTCGCTTGTTCGGACACCGGATTGTGCCATTTGCGATGGGAACCACCACCTCGTCGCTCAAGTTCTCGACAACCGAGTACCGTCAGTTTCCGCGCTACATCTCGATACTTCACACGGTCGAGATCACAGTCT
The DNA here is from genome assembly GCA_965262795.1 of Spirochaetia bacterium. Classification (GTDB taxonomy): domain Bacteria; phylum Spirochaetota; class Spirochaetia; order SZUA-6; family Bin103; genus CATQHW01. The sequence continues at coordinate 6,071,454 of OZ253561.1, forward strand.
CGAACCAGACCGGGCCACTTGTGTCCGGTATCTGCGTGCTCTGAGGCAGGGGACGTCCGAGTTCTGCGTATAGCTCGATGACAGCGGCCAGGGCATCTCTGACGTTCTCCAACGTATCGCCAATGGTGTCACCTTCGGTGATCAATTCCGGCAACAAGGGCGACGTCACGGTGTAGCCGCCCTCGGGTTGCGGGGTCATGATGAGCGGTACTTTGTAGTCCATCAGAGGCTCCTTGCGTTCTCATCGTGGCCGCGTCATGCGGAGGTATCTACGATATCCCCTCGGCACGTAGGTTGACAACGCACGCCATGGTAGAAGACGGCAGGCTGGTCTCCTGCTCCCTTCTGTGCGTAGCGGCAGCTACGCGGGAAACAGCTCCAACTGGCGCTGGTTGCGGCGAATCTCGTCGAAGTCCCGCTGCAGGATGCGCAGCACCGGCTCGGCGACGGGACGGATCTGCCGCTCGATGTAGTGGTCGTAGTCCAGGAGGTTCTCCTGCCGCTCGACGGGCTCTGGTCCTTCGATCGTGATGACGTACGCGATCACGCCGCGGAGCTCGCCGGCCGCGGGTGCGCCCCGCTTGCGCGCGGCTACCACGTGCGGCGGCAGCGCCCGGTACTCCTCCACCTCCTTGCGGAGGGCCTTGCGGTAGACGAGCTGGCGGTCGCGCTGTCCGGCGGACACTTGGTCGATCATCTGCCGCAGGTAGTCCTCGACCGGATCGCCGGCGAACAGACGGCTGTAGAGCTCGCGCTGGACCTCGTGCGCGAGCGCTGTCCAGTCGCTGCGCACCACCTCCATGCCGGTGAACTGCAGCCGGCCGCCGGACAGGCCCACGTAGCGCTTGGTGGCGCCGCGCTCGCCCGAGCGCAACGGAGGCAGGAACAGCCGGTCGAACAGCGTCTCGAACTCCATCTGCAGCGCGCTCTCCACGCGCCACGTCTCCGCGATGTAGCGAGTCAGGTCCTCGGTCAGCTCCTCCGCCAGCCGTTCTCCCTGCGCTGCGGCATCCGCTTCGTCGGCCGCGACGAACAGGCTGTCGGTGTCGCCGTACAGCACGCGGAGCCCGCGCTGCTCTTCCATCCACTCCTTGGCCCAGAGCAGGAAGTGCTTGCCGAAGCCGGTGATCGCGTTCGCCAGCCGGTGGTCGTGAAACCGACAGGACGGCGTGCCCAGCACCCCGTAGAAGGAGTTCATCAGGAGCTTGATGGCGTTGCCGGCCACCGCGTCACCGTCCTCCTTGGCCTGCGCGCGGCTCGCGAACAGACCGTCCAGCAGGTCGCTCAGGATGCCGCGTTGCCGGCGAAAGCGGGCGCCGTTCGGGGCGCGGATGACCTCGGCTTCCTCGCCGTCGGGAGCCGGTTTCCGGATCAGTCCCAGCGGATCGATCTGGAAGGTGCGGATGATGCTCGGGTACAGGCTCCGGAAGTCGAACACCATCACGTCCCGGTGCAGCCCGGGTTGCGAGGCCAGGACGTGCCCACCCTGCTGGCTTTGCCGCCCCTCCGCGGCATCTTCGTCGTTGGTGACCCCGACGGTGGGGGCCACCACGCCCCGCTCCCGCAGACGCGACAGGTACAGGAAGTCGAAGGCGGCGATGGAAGCGCCGGCGCGGTCCGGGGGCATGCCGGTGAGCAGGCTGCGCTGCACGGTGAACGGCACCAGCTTGAGCTTGTCCAGGATGTCGAAGGCGAGGCGCGCGTCGGTGAGGTTGTACTGCACGAACCGCTCCGGATCCCGCGCATAGGCGCGCTGGATCTCGGCGGCGTGATCGACGGCAGTGAACGTCTTGCCCTCGCCCAGGATGTGGCGGGAGGCGGTTTCCAGGCTGTAGTCCGGCAGCCGCAGCCCGACGGCGCGCAGGAGGCGGATGCCGTCCAGCACCGTCCGCCCCGGAATGAAGATCGAGTCGCTGAACCGGCGGGCACCGCCGTCGCGCTGGCGGAGCTCCCCGGGCGCGCGGCCCAGCTCCAAGGTCACGCCGGCGGCCGCCGCCCGTCGAATCAGCACCGGGACGTCGAAGTCGATGATGCTCCAACCGGTCAGCACGTCGGGATCGAGCTCGCGGATCCGCCGGCAGAGGAGGGTCAGCAGCTCCGCCTCGTCCGCGCACGGCGTCGCGCCGCTCGGGCAGGCGGCGCGCGCGTCCTCGTCCGGACACCACAGCAGCACCTCCTGAGCTCCACAGCCCCACAACGACACGGAGTAGATCTGCTTCGCCTCGGGATCGGTCTCCAGGTCCAGCGACAGCGTGGTCAGCTCCGGCGTCCAGTCCGTGGGTTCCAACGACGGCTCGTCGAACACTACCGTCCGGGACCACTCGCCCGCGGAGAGCGCCGGGTTCCCGTGGATGCGGACGGCGCTGCGGATGCCTCGATCGATGAGGTAGCGATAGGCGAAGCGCACGTCCGCCTCATAGGTGGGGGCGCCCGCACGGTGCAGCCGCTCGCGCAGCCTCGGCGCCTCCTGCGGGTGAGCCAGCTCCACGCGATGCACCCGCGCACCGTGCAGCGTGCGCAGCTCGGTCGGCGTGGACCGCGCACCCGCGGCCTGCGCCCGCAACCGGTCGGAGCCTTCGATGTAGAAGTAGGGCGGGTCGCGCCCGTCGCGGACCAGGAACGGCCGGCCATCCTGCAGCCTGCCGTACAGATGGACGATCGCGCGGCCGTTCGGGCCGGACGTGACGTAGGTCGCGTTGAGGATGTAGCCGACGAACCCGCTCACCGAGTCCCCGTCCGCTCCGCCGCCGTCTTCGTCACGATGTGATCCAGGTGCCGGGAATCATACCGTTAGAACCGTTCGTGGGCCCTCAACCAAGGACATCCGTCCGAGTCGCCGAGCGGGGAATCGCGTTGGCAGCGCTACCGCCGCACGAGTTCATCGGCTTTGCGGATCTCCCGAGTGAGATAGCCGACCGTCGTGGATGGATTGCCGTATGGACTCCCGGATTCCCGGCGTCGTTGCAATAGCACGTCACCGCGCCGTTCGGCCTGTTGAACACGGCTGACCAGGATTGGAACGACCAACCCGAACACCGTACCGTTCGCAGAGCGATATCGCTTCGTCGAATCGAGGGTGCACGTCGCGGTCAAATACTGCCCAGATTTGATCATCGTCCTCAAACGAGCTTCTGCTCCCCCGACGGCTGCGCCGAGCGATTCCTTCGGACCGGGCTCGCTCCACGGCCCGCTCGGCGATGGTATACGGAACTCCTACGCCTGGAGCGATTTCCACCGCGATCAGAGTGCTGGAACAAACGCGCTTGATCGCGTCGAAATACGCCGGTTCCGTGTTTTTTCCCTCGCAGTACAGAAGGAATCGCCGCTTCGGCTCGCGCTGAAACCCGCGACGCTTCAGGTTCGGCGAAGGACGTTCCCGACCCCTATGACGCCGTGCCACTAGGAAATGTAGAGGGTTTTCGGGCCTGCACCGTAGCGGCCCTGTAAGTACCCCTTCTCGAAATCGTCGCTCCCTCGCGTTCGAATGTCGGTCAGCGGATAGAGCTGGGTCGCTCCATCCACGTCCTTTTCAATGAACCAGAGCTGATCGCGCCTCAGTACGGCGGAGTTCATCAGGTTGGTGTCGTGGGTCGTCGCGATGAGCTGCGCTCCCTTGGGATTCGTCTCGGGCGAGCAGAACAACTTCAGGACCGCGGCTCCGGCAAGCGTGTGTAGGCTGGCGTCGAGCTCGTCGATCACCAGAGGTGTTCCCTCGTCAAGCGCACGATAGACCAGGCTGAGCACCAACAGCAGGCGTCGCGTGCCCGCGCTTTCCAGGTTAAGTTCGAGATATACTGGTTTCCCTTCACGATTCCGGTGGCCCAGCTCGATCGTGACCTGTTTGCCTTCCAAATCCCCTTCGATCGACACGTGTCCTCGCTTCCTAACCAGCTCGAACCGCGCTCGTTGGAACGCTCGCGCTTCTTCCGGGAGCTCCTTCTCCCTGAGCCTGTATCCACAGATACCGGTATCGATCTGTCCGAGAAAATCGATCACTCGAGAGTCCACCTCTTCGTCGGCTAACCAGGCTGACGCTTCCGGGCCCGCAACGCCAACACCTATGAAGCGATGAAGAGAAAGGAAGTATGTGAACACTTTGGAAAGATATTCGTGACGGTTCTGGGCGGCTGCCGACACGTAGAGGCTATTGGGTCGGGTCAAGCCGGCGATTGCGGTGTTCTGTCCCTTTAACTCGCGTCCGAATCGGTAGTCATCGCGATCACGAGCGAACAGCCTGCGACGGTGCGACTTGGGAAACGAGTATAGCCACTCGGATACAAACTCCCGATTGGTTGCTTCAAACCCATATTGGTGCCGGACGCCGTCGAGCACGAAGTCGATTTCGAAGCGTGATGGTATCCCGGAACTTGTAGCGTCGAGTCTGAAAGCATGGCGTGGCACGCCCCCGGCCGGATCGCCGTCCGTTTGCGAGCGGAGTACCATGTGCCTCATGATTGCTATCGCATCGACGAGGTTGCTCTTGCCGGACGCGTTGGCGCCGTAGATCACTACCGCCGGCACGACCGCTCCGTGCGGCGCCGCTGCGCAGTCGATCAGTCCGTCCCGTGGGTCCTTCAAGGAAGATGCCGTGAGCAGCAGTTCCTGGGAATCGCGGATCGAAAGATGGTTCGAGACGCTGAAGCGCAACAACATGCGTGTACCTCCTTGCCTCACCGCTTGAGAAGCCGAGAAACAGACCTGAATGCGGAATCGCAACACATCTTGTCACATAACGTCAAGCTGCGTGCAGATCTCTGGAGAGACGGAGGACCGCGATCCAGGTCGATGGGGGCTCAGGGCGTTATACCTCCGCGCTCGCCGCGCGTCTCAGGGTCAGGGTGCAACTCCTCGGTTGCCAGTAGCTGGCCATCTGCCTAGGCTCCAGACCTGCCCGCCCCGTGGAGCTCGCCATGCGCATCACCGACATTCTCACGTTCCTGGTTTCCGGTGGCACGCCCGAGCGCCCGGGTTGGCGCCACTGGCTGTTCGTGAAGGTCCATACCGACACGGGGCTCTACGGCGTCGGAGAGTGCTGGGGCTGGCCGCGGGTCGCGCAGACCGCGATCGAGGACCTGACGCCGCTGGTCGTCGGCGAGGATCCGTTCATGATCGAGCGGATCTGGCAGAAGCTGTACGCCTCCACGCAGGGACACGGCATGACCGGCGTGGTCGGCAGCGGCGCCATCACTGGCATCGAGCTGGCGCTCTGGGACCTGAAGGGCAAGGCGCTGGACACGCCGGTCTGGAACCTGCTGGGCGGCAAGATGCGCGACCGCATCCGGCTCTACGGCCACGCCTTCGACGAGGCGCGGGCGCGCGAGCTGGTCGACCGGGGCTTCACGGCGATGAAGCTGTTCGGCTGGCGGGATGCGGTGAGCCGTGTCCAGAGGCTGCGCAGCGAGTACGGGCCGGAGATCGACCTGATGGTCGACGCCGGCGGCGGGCCCTGGCAGACGCCGGCGGACGCGATCTCGCTGGGCCGGCGGCTGGAGCGCTACGGCCTGCTGTTCTACGAGGATCCCGTGTCGGCCGTGGACATAGAAGGATTGGCGCGGGTTGCGCAGGCGGTCGACCTGCCGATCGCGATCGGCGAGGCGTATCCCGACCTGTTCGCGCTGCGCCCGCTGATCGAGCGCGGCATTATCGACGTCGCGCAGCCGGACACCGGCCGCTTCGGCGGGCTGTGGCAGATGAAGAAGCTGGCCGCCATCGCCGAGGCGCACCAGGTGATGGTGGCCCCGCACCAGGGCTCGCTCGGCCCGGTGGCGGAGATGGCAGCGATCCACCTGCTCGCGACCCTGCCGAACTACCTGATTCACGAGTACCTGGTGAACGACGTCCCGCAGCGCTACGAGGTGATGACCGGGCAGCCGGTGATCGAGGACGGGCACATCCTGGTGCCGGACCGCCCCGGACTCGGCGTCGATCTGGACGAGGAGGCGATCAAGCGCTACCCCCCGCACGGCAACGCCATCCCGGTCGAAGAGGACCCGGACTACGACTACCAGTACGTCGCCGCCCACCGGCGCCGCGCTGCGTGGCTGGCCGGCTGAGGACGGTCAGGTGTCAGATGCCGATGAGCTGATGAAGCCGCGCCCGCTGTTCGGGCCTTACATCGCGACAGTAGTGACGCAGCTCTAGGCTCGCGCTAATCGCCGCGGCAACTTGCTCGTAACCCTGATCGTGCCGCGGGAAAGGGCTGGTGGGGTAGTTGGCCTCGAACCAGCGGCGGACTTCCGACCATCGCCACAGTCGGTACCGGGTGCGTGGGTCGGTTACGGGAGCAGGAAACCCTCCCGGGCCGCGTTCGTTCGTGACCAGCAGGCGAATGCTTTCTCGGCTCCGACCCGTGTGCGTGGCGATATCGGCCATGGAGACAAGACCGCCACCAGCCAGCCGAATCACCTCGACGCCAGGGAGGCGTTCGACATCGGCAATTGCCGACAGGATAGCAGTCTCCGGATTCGGCCCGTCCCGGTCGAAATCGAGGTACTGTATCCCGTCGGTACGACCCACCAGCGCATCATCGCAGCCCGCATCGAAAAGGGCGTCGATAGCCCTGTCGCTCTGTAGATCGGGACCCTCGACAATCAAGGTAAACTGATATGAAGACATGTTCATAACTCGCTGTTCTGAAATTGGATGCCGCTTCCTTGCCATACCGATCCTGGCCATGTGAGCACGATGGTTGCACGATAGCCTGGGATGGTTTCGTGTCAACACCCGTGGACGCAGGGCGGGTCGCGGCCGTCGCGGACGAGGAACGGCCGGCCATCCTGCAGCCTGCCGTACAGATGGACGATCGCGCGGCCGGACCGGCCGGGGCTCGGCGTCGACCTGGACGAGGAGGCGATCGAGCGGTACCCGCCGCACGGCAACGCCATCCCGGTCGAGGAGGACCCGGACTACGACTACCAGTACGTGGCCGCCCACCGGCGCCGCGCCGCCTAGCTGCTACGATGAAGTCATGAAGCTGGTGAACTGGAACGTCCAATGGGCGACGCCAAGCTCCCCGCGGCGTGACGAGATCCTGAGGCACATCGAGGAACACGAGCCCGAAGTAGTCTGTCTCACCGAGACGCACATCGACCTGTTGCCGGACGGCTACGTGATCGCTTCCAAACCGGACTACGGCTACCCCATCAAGGAAGGGAGAAGGAAGGTGCTGCTTTGGAGCAGGATGCCTTGGGAGCAGAACGATGACCTAGGGGATGGTTCCCTGCCTCCCGGCCGATTCGTATCTGGCGTTACCCGTACTTCCGTTGGTACCCTTACCCTGATCGGCGTTTGTATCCCCTGGGCGAACGCCCGCGTGAATACCGCTTCCACCTCGCACAAGGAGTGGCAGGGCCGCAAGCGGTGGGACGATCACAGAGAATACCTGAAAGGCCTCTCGAAAGTGCTCACTGGAGCGCCTGAGACCAGGCTCATCATGCTGGGCGACTTCAACCAGCAACTTCCGAGGGGTCGCTACACGCCGAAGGATGTTCACGAACAGCTCATGTGTGTTGTCGCGTCGCGCCTGACCTTCGCATCGGAGGGGATCGTACTCCGAGGCAGGCGATGTATCGATCACATCGCCGTGAGCCGAGATCTGACGGCCGACAGCCACCGCGTGATCGACAACCATTATAGACAAACCAGACTGTCGGATCATTTTGGCATCGCCGTCGACATGTCAGCGGACGTGTCAGCGACAGAGGGCTACTCGCCCAAAGCAGCTATGCCACTCAGGGTAACCGGCGGACGGTCGGGAAACTCCGCGACCAAGTTCAGCTTTCCGCCCATCGCCTCGACATATCCGCTGAGTGTGGATATCAGCAGATCGCTACGCTGTTCGATGCGTGACACGTTTTCCTGGTTGATCCCGAGCTTCTCTGCCACTCGGGCTTGAGTCTGATTTCGCGCCTTGCGCAAATCCCGAAGAGTCATCTCTTCCGCAATCAGCGCGTCGGCCAACTTCTCGACTTCCTTACGGCGATCTTCGGGAAGAAATTCAATTTCTTCCCGAAGTGTAGTTATTTGCATGTGAATCCTCTCTATGTTCTTCTATTTGTCCCCGACCGCTAGTGTACCGTCCCGGCGATTCGTGGCATAATTACGGTGACATCTTCCGCGGGAGTTACCCATGCCACGAGGTCGGCCGATCGCCCCACTCGAACTCAACGACGAGCAGCAATCCGAGCTTACCAGTATCAGCCGCTCCCGCTCGCTGCCGAGCAGCTTGGTGCAACGCGCCAAGATCATCCTCGCCTGTGCCGAGGGCACGTCCAACGTCGCGGTCGCCGCACGCATGGGCCTGAGTAACGCCACCGTCGGCAAGTGGCGCAAACGGTACCGTGAACGAGGTCTTGCAGGTCTGCACGATGAACTACGGCCGGGGCGGGCACGGACCTATGACGATGAACGAGTCGCCGAAGTCATCAATGCCGCGCTGCAGACCAAGCCGGCCGACCGCACCCAATGGAGCGTCCGCTCCATGGCCGAGCACAGTGGCGTCTCCAAGAGCACCGTGCAGCGGTGGTTCACGATGTTCGGCCTCCAGCCGCACCGGCAACGGTACTTCAAGCTGTCCAACGATCCGTTCTTCATCGAGAAGGTACGCGACATCGTCGGGCTGTACCTCAACCCGCCGGAGCACGCGGTGGTGCTGTGCGTGGACGAGAAGAGCCAGATCCAGGCGCTTGAGCGCTCGCAGCCGGTACTGCCCATGGGCCTCGGGTATGTCGAAGGGGTCACGCACGACTACGTGCGGCACGGCACCACGACGTTGTTTGCGGCCCTGGACGTGAACAACGGCACGGTGCTGACCCGCTGCAAGTAGCGTCATCGTCATCAGGAGTACCTGTCGTTCCTGCGCCATATCGAGGCGAACGTGCCTGCGGCTCTGGACGTGCACCTGATCGTGGACAACTACGCCACGCACAAGCATGCGCGGGTGAAGGCGTGGCTGGCGAAGCGGCCGAGGTACCACGTGCACTACACGCCGACGTACGCGACGTGGATCAACCAGGTAGAGCGGTGGTTTGGGATCATCACCGAGCGAGCGATCCGGCGCGGGTCGTTCACGAGCGTGAAAGAGTTGGTGAGCAGAATCGAGAGCTTCGTTGAGCAGTACAACGCGCAGGCGACCCCGTTCGTGTGGACGGCGACGGCGCAATCGATTCTTGCGAAAGTCGAGAGACTTTGCTCGTACATTTCCGGGACGGGACACTAGCAGGATAGCCCTGCGATTGGGGTCAAAGGCAAATGCGACACGCCATGTGCCGCCACCGGCGCTAAAGCGAAGCTCTTTCATGTTGCGATGACGTGATCCGTTCAGCGAATCCGCCCATGGGCGACCGAGCGTTGGCCCGAACCTCTCGATGAGCTCGGCATAGGCCAGGAGCTTGTCGTGAACTGACACTGGCAGGGCCTTGAATTCCGCGCGGAAGGCCGGATGGAGTCCGACAGACCACATATCGTCATGAATATGACGCATGGAGCATATGCTGTCAAGGGCATGGGTAAGCTGCTGCTCTTGGAGGAGACCGTTCTCCCTCGGCGGTATTACGCTAGCGTACAATCGGGCGCGTCATGAGAATCGTACGCTACGAGCAGAACGGGACGGTCGGGTATGGCCGGCAGCGGGACGACGGTTCGATCGTCGTGATCGACAACGGGCCGGCGGCGGCCGCGGGGCGGGCGTGGGAGATCGCGCTGGACGCCGCGGACGGACCGGTCGTGGCAGGGGCGAGGCTGCTGGCGCCGGTGGTGCCGACCGGGGTGCTGTGCATCGGGCTGAACTACCGCAAGCACGCCGAGGAGTCCGGCGCCCAGCCTCCCGAGCAGCCCATTCTCTTCATGAAGCTGCCGTCGGCGGTGCAGGACCCCGGTGGGGACATCGTGCTGCCGCGCCGGCTGCGCAGCGACCAGGTGGACTACGAGGCGGAGCTCGCGGTGGTGATCGGCCGGCGCTGCCACAACGTCGCGCGCGAAGAGGCGCTGGACTACGTGCTGGGGTACACCTGCGGCAACGACGTCAGCGCCCGTGACTGGCAGTTGCAGTGGGGCGGGGGCCAGTGGTGCCGGGGCAAGACCTTCGCCACCTTCTGTCCGCTGGGGCCGGCGCTGGTGACGCCGGAGGACATTCCCGATCCGAACGCACTCGCCATCAAGACGGTCATCAACGGCGAGACCATGCAGGACTGGACGACGCGCGACATGATCTTCGACGTGCCGAAGCTGATCGCCTTCCTGAGCGGCAGCACTACTCTGGAGCCCGGCACGGTGATCATGACCGGCACCCCGCACGGCGTGGGCGCCGCCCGCACGCCGCAGCGGTTCCTGCAGCCCGGCGACAGCGTGACGATCGAGATCGAGTCGATCGGCGCCCTGACCAACCCCGTGGTCGAGGAGTCGTGAGCGTGGCCGGGGTGAGCGCCGAGCAGGTCGAGCGGTTCCGACGCGACGGGTACCTGATCGTCGACGGGCTGTTCGACACGGAGAGCCTGGAGCCGGTGCGGCGCCGCATCCGGGAGCTCGCCGGGCCGGACGCGCCGGAGCTGGTCAAGGCCAAGCGGCAGGTGGAGCCGCGCGTGGAGGCGGGCCAGATGCGGACCGACGGCTACGCCGCGTCGCTGCGCAAAATGTCGCACATGGCGTTCGAGGACCCCGTGTTCCTGGCGCATGCGCGGAGTCCGCGGATCGTCGACATCATCGAGTCGCTGCTGGGCCCCGACCTCGTGCTGGCGCAGGACCAGTTGTTCATGAAGCCGCCGCGCGTCGGGTCACGGCAGGCGTTCCATCAGGACACGCCGCTGGGCTTCCACCTGGATCCGCCCGACCGGATGGTCACCTGCTGGTGCGCCATGGACGAGGCGACCATCGCCAACGGCTGCCTGTGGATGATTCCCGGCAGCCATCTGGACGGGGTCACCGATCGCGAGACGTGGCAGAGCTACGAGCCGGTCGACGGCGTGGAGCCGCCGGAGGCGCGGCCGATCGAGCTGGCGGCGGGGAGCTGCAGCTTCCATCACGGCCTGATCCTGCACGCCAGCCGCCCGAACCTGACCGACCGGCCGCGCTGGGGCTACGCCACCCACTATGCCAGCGCACGCTGCAGGTTCGGAGGCGAGGCGGGCGATCACGTGACCATTCGCGGCCGCCGCTTCCCGGGCTGCGTGTAGGACCGCCTCCTGGTAGACGCCTCGGCGTCGATCTGGACGACGAGGCGATCAAGCGGTACCGGCCGCACGGCAACGTCATCCCGGTCGAGGTTGAGCTACACCAAGAATCCAGTGGGGTGCCTGCCGCCGGCACCCCATCAGCGCGCGGTAGCTGTTCTTGACGGCATGATCTCAACCTCGGCCATACCGAACATGGCTTCCGCCTTGGGATCTGGTTCCCCGGCGTCCGCTAAACTGGCCAAGTGGTAGGCTCGTGCCTCGCCGACCGACATCCGAGGTTCGGGCACTGGGTCGCCGTGCTCCGTCAGACCCTCGATATGGAAGGTAATCGCCTCGCGTATCATCGCTCGAATCTCCTCCAACGACTTCGCTGTGGCGATGCAACCGGGTAGTTCGGGCGCATATGCACCGTAATTGTTGGGAGTTCGTTCGTAAACGACGGCGTACTTGAGTTTCACCTCTGTTCCTCCCGAAGGCCTGCTTGCCTCAGCCGGACTTCGTCCAGATTCCGCCCGCCGCCTACGGGGGCCAGTCCGCGCCGTCCTGGGGGACGAAGCCGACGGTCTGGCGCGCGTGCTCCAGGTCGCGGTAGCCGCCGCGATTGGCGGAGACCGCGAACAGGATCGCGAAGCGCAGGTCGTCGGGCGCATCGACGCAGCGCTCGATCGCCTGCACCACGTCGCGGTGGCTGAGGTAGACCGCCGCCTCCCGCGGATCCCGCGGCTTGTCGCCGTCCAGCACGCGGCCGATGCGCAGGCAGATCATGGACAGGCCGCAGGAGTCGGCGTAGTGGCGGGCCAGCGCCTCGCCGAACAGCTTGGTGGCGGCGTAGATGCCGATGGGCCGCACCGGATCGTCCGGGGTGACCGTCGGGCGGTCGGCCGGCACGTCGTCCCAGCGCGCCTCGACCATGGCCCGGTACGGTTCGTCAGCCTCGTAGCCGGCGACGGTCGCGCCCGAGTTGGCGTACACGACGCGGCGTACGCCGGCGGCGCGAGCCGCCTCGAATACGTGGTAGGTGCCGGTCGTGTTGGTGGACAACTGGCCGGCCGGATCGTCGCCGAGATAGGCGGCCAGGTGCACGACCGTGTCGATGCCGTCGAACGCGGGGCGGATCGCGTCGAGGTCGTTGATGTCGGCCCGGACGGTGTCGACGCCGTCGATCGGGGAGCGGTTCAGGGCGCGCAGCGCGCAGCGTGATGCCAGCGAGCGGCGCACCAGTCCGCCGATCAGGCCGTTCATGCCGGTGATCAGGACGTGGCGTGGCGGGGACATGACTGCTTTGTACCACGGCGCGCACGCGGCAGGCGCCCCCTGGGCGTGAGACCGGTGCCGGGCGCGCTATCATCCCGGCGATGGCCGAGCGACCCAACATCCTTTGGATCTGCACCGATCAGCAGCGCCCGGACACCCTGGGCTGCACCGGCAACCCGTTCGTCGCTACGCCACACCTGGACGCCCTGGCGGCCGGCGGCGTGCGCTTCGACCGCTGCTTCGTCCAGAATCCGCTGTGCGCCCCCAGCCGCGCCAGCTTCCTGACCGGGCGCTACCCGCGCACCACGCGCATGCGCCAGAACGGCCAGACCATCCCGGCCGACGAGCTGCTGGTCAGCCGGCTGCTGGCCGACGCCGGCTACCACTGCGGGATGGTCGGCAAGCTGCACACCGGCGCCACCGATGCGGCCGCCGGCTTCATCAGCGAGGAGCGCCGCGACGACGGCTACCACTACTTCCAGTGGTCACCGAAGCCCTTTCCCGACTGGCGGGACCCGGAGGACTACTCGGCGACCAACGCCTATGCGCATTGGCTGATCGAGCGCGGGTTGCCGTATCCCTACCGGTCCCAGCCGTTCGAGGGGTCCCGGTTCGTCCAGGTCGGCATCGAGGAGGCGCACCATCAGACCACCTGGTGCGCGGAGAAGACCATCGCCTTCATCCAGGCCAACGCCGGCAGCGGCCGGCCGTGGCTGCTGTCGATGAACCCGTTCGACCCGCATCACCCGTTCGATCCGCCGGCCGACTACCTGGCGCGCTACGTGGACCGGCTCGACGAGATCCCGCTGCCCGCGTACCGGGCCGGCGAGCTGGACGACAAGCCGGTCTTCCAGCGCCGCTTCCACGAGGTCGGCGCCTACAACGTGGCGGGCGCGTTCCGCTACGGCGATCTCACCGACCGGAATCACCGCCTGGTGCGGGCCGCCTACTGGGCGATGGTCGACCTGATCGACGTGCAGGTCGGCCGCATCCTGGACGCGCTGGAGCACACCGGCCAGCGCGACCGCACCCTGGTGATCTTCACGTCCGACCACGGCGAGATGCTCGGCGACCACGGCATCTACCTGAAGGGGCCGTTCTTCTACGAGCAGGCGGTCGGCGTGCCGCTGATCGTCAGCCTGCCGGGGACGATCGGCGGCGGGCGGGCCAGCGACGCGCTCATCGAGGCGGCCGATCTGGCGCCGACGCTGGCCGAGGCCGCGGGGCTGCCGGTGCCGGCCGGCATGCAGGGCCGCTCCTGGTGGCCGCAGCTCGCCGGCGACGGGCCGATCGCAGCGCAGCGAGAGGACGTCTACAGCGAGTACTACAACTCCAGCATCATGTTCCCGGACCCGGAGCTGCGCGCGAACCTGACCATGGTGCGTACGGACCGGCACAAGCTGGTGGTCGCGCATGGCCGCGGCGAAGGGGAGCTGTACGACCTGGCCGAGGACCCGGGGGAGGCTATCAACCGGTTCTTCGATCCCGCGTACCGCGAAGTGAAGCTCGACATGCTGTGCCGGCTGACCGACCGGATGGCGTTCACCGCCGACCCGCTCCCCGAGCGGCGCGCCCGCTGGTGAGGCTGGGAACGGGAGGCTACCCGCTCGCAGCGGTGCGCGGCAGCATCAGGACGGCGGCGAAGGTGCCGCTCGCCGCGATCGCCATCACCACGAACAGCGCACCGAAGCCCCAGCCCGCGTGAATTCCCGCAATGACGGGCAGGGTGGAGGCCATGACCGAGAAGGTCACGATGTACCTGAGGAAATAGACCCGGCTGCGCCACTCGCCCTTCGTGATCCTGCCGATCAGCACGTCGTTGATCGGGATCTGCCCGAAGACGACGAGCATGAAGGCGACGGCGACGACCAGAGCGGCAACGCCGGTGAGCCGGTACATGACCGCGAAGGACACTGCCTGCAGGCCGGCGACGAAGGCGAACACGGTGCGCACCGAGTGGCGGTCCACGAGATAGCCGACCACGAGCTGCGCGAGGGCTGCGATCGCGAACACCAGGGACGCATAGCCGCCGACCGCGGTCGCGGATCCGGCGAGCTCGCCGAGCCGTTCGTCGAAGATCTTCGGGAGTGAGAACGTGGTGCTCTGGAAGATCAGACCGCCGATCGCGGTCGTGACCACGATGATCGCGAGCACGCGCACGAACGTCGCGCGCTCGATGGACGAGGCGCCTGCCCGGGCCTGCTCGACGGCCGCACCGCTCGTGCGGCTGGCGGCCCGGCTCCCCCGTCCCGTCCATACGAAGACCGCGTAGGCGACGCCCAGGCCGATCGTGGCGGCGCCGGGCAGGACGAAGGCGTTGCGCCAGCTCCCGGTGTGGATGAGAAAGCCCGTGAGCAGCGCCGCCGCGGCGACACCCAGGTTGCCGGACACGCCGTTGATCGCGAGCGGAACGCCGGTCTTCCGTCTCCCTTGTACGACCATCGCGACTCCGACCGGGTGGTAGATCGCGGCGAACACCCCGATCGCGAGCAGTCCAAGCGCCATCTCCAGCGGCGAGTCCGCCAGCGCCGTGACGATCGAGCTCGCCCCGATGCCGATGAAGAAGATGACCATCATGCCTTCCCGGCTCCACTTGTCCGCGATCCAGCCGGCCGCGATCGCGCCGACCCCGAACGCGATGAAGCCGGGCGTCGCGTACGGGATGAGCGCCGCGACCGTCGCGAAGATCAGCATGAAGAGGTGGTCGAGAAAGTGCCCGGCGTTGAGGAACAGAAATTCCCATCGATCAGGCGCGGCGCTACAGGTCGGCCGCCATCAAGCGCATGATCTTCGTGACGTAGTTGCGGGTCTCCTCCGGCACGTACGCCATGACGCTGGGCCACTGCGCGCACGCGGCATCGCAGCGGTCCTGCGCCCGCAGGGTGCGGCTGCGCCCGCCGTTGTAGCTGGCGAAGGTGAACGCCAGACGCTGCCGGCGGTCCGGGATGTCGTCCCAGAGGTCGTACAGGCGGCGGTCGTAGAACACGCCGGCGGCGATGTTCTGGGCCGGGTCCTCGGTGTCGCTGATCGGTAGCGACGACTGCTCCGCGATCTCCCCGAACGTCGCCGGCATGATCTGCATGATTCCCCTTGCGCCGACCCAGCTCGTGGCGTCCTCCCGGAGCCCCGACTCGGTGATGCCCTGCGCCTTGAACCACCGCCAGTCGAACGCGACGCTGAAGAACCGCTTGGAGTACTTGCGGAAGTGGTCGTCGAACCGGCTCGTCCACTGATCGTCCTCGACCGGCAGCCGGCCGCGCGGGGCGGCGGCCGGGGCTTCGCTCGGCGCCGGGGCGGCGGCGGGTGGCGGTTCGTCCTCGTCCGAACCCTGCCAGACCAGCGAAGCGGCGAACGCCGCCAGGGCAAGCAGGGCGATCCCCAGCAGCACGCGCGTCGCCTGGATGCCGATCATGGCTTCTCAGTTCAACCCCAGACCGATGACCAGCCCGACGGCCACGCCGATGCCCACGAACATGCCGGCCACCACCACGCCGACCGCCAAGTTGCCCTTGCGGAGCTCCTCGTTGGTGTCGAAGCGCGTGACGTGGTCCAGCACCTTGAAGCCGAGGTACATGAACAGGATCGCCCCGGTGCCGCCGATCACGGCGTACAGCAGGTTCAGCAGAACGACCTGAAAGTCAAACAAGCTCAAGTCCTTTCCCTCTCCGTGGGGTGGGTGCGGCGCTCCGTGTGGCGCCGGTCGCCCGCAGAAAGGATAATGACGCAGCAAAGGAGTTGCACCACATGCCATCACAACGCCTGATCGATCCCTTCGGGCCGGACGCCGGCAACGTCTGGCTCAAGGGCAACCTGCACGCCCACACCACCGAGTCGGACGGGAGGGTCGAGCCCGCGCCCCGCGTCGCCGAGTACCGGGAGCACGGCTACGACTTCCTGTGCCTGTCCGACCACCACCGCGTGACGCGCGTGGACCGCGTGCCGGTCCCTGACGGGATGACGCTGATCCAGGGTGCCGAGGTGCATCCGGACAACCCGTTCGGGGGACCGCAGTACCACCTGCTGGCCTACAACATGACAGGTGACGTGGACGCGCAGCGGATGCCGCCGCAGCACGTCATCGACGCGGTCCGCGAGCAGGGCGGCTCGGTGTGGCTGGCGCACCCGCACTGGAGCGGCATCAACGTCCGGCGCGACGTCATGCCGCTGACCGGGCTGGCCGGCATCGAGGTGTTCAACACGGTCTGCCAGCGCATGGGCCGGGGCGAGTCCGGGCTGATCTGGGACGACTGGATGGATCACGCCGGCCACCCGCTGCCGGCGATCGCCAACGACGACTGCCACGGAAACCCCGCGCACGGCGAAGACCGGTTCCAGGGCTGGACCATGGTGCGCGCGGCCGACCGCACGCCGCAGGCGATCGTCGCCGCGCTCGAACGCGGCGCGTCGTACAGCACGACGGGGCCGGAGATCCGCTCGCTGCGGGTCACCCGGTCCGAGCAGTCGGACTCGGCCGATCGGCCCTATCGCCTGGAAGTGAGCTGCTCGCCGGCGCTGCGGGTGACGGCGGTCTGCAGCCAGAGGGGTGTCGACTATCCGGCCGGTCCGACCGATCCGGCGCACCCCTTCGAGCACGCCGTGCTGGGGCTGCGGGAGGCCGACTGGGTGCGCGTGGAGGTGCTGGACACGCACGGCCGCAAGGCGTGGAGCAACCCGATCGACCTGACCGGGCTGGACGCCGCCCGCTGACGGGCGGCGCCACGGGCTCCGCGCTCGCCGGCTGCAGCGCTCGGCGACTTCAGAAGGCACGCGGCGGCGCCGGCGATGGCGCCGCCGCGCGGGAAGGGAGGGTCAGTTGCCTCCGACGACGTCCAGGTAGCGTTCGTACTTCTGCTGGTGGACCTGCACGTACCGGTCGCTGCCCAGGCGGGCGACGGTCTGCAGGTACTCGTCCCATTTTTCTTCGATCGACTCCTGGCCGACGATGAACTTGTCCTTCATCTCGTTGTAGTAGGTGTTCAGGTCGCCCCGCACCTCGTCGATGGCATCGATCTCCTCCTTGGTGCTGCCAATCGGCGGGAACGGCTCGATGTAGTAGTGCTGCAGCTTCTCATCGAGCGGAAACATCCAGTTGGGGAAGCGGTTGATCCACGCCTGCTTGACCTGCAGGTGCGGATAGGGCGGCTGCCCTGAGCCGATCCGCAGCAACCGTTCGTTCAGGTCTACGTCCTCCTCGATCGGTATGAACTCCTTCTTGCCGTCGACCACGCGGTAGGTGATCCCCTCGACTCCCCAGTTCTGGATGGTGATCGCCTCCTCGCTGTTGCGCACGAAGTCGATCCAGCGCATGGCCACGTCGGGCCGCTTGGCGTCCCGCGTGATGACCAAGCCTCTGCCTCCCGACAGGATGCGCCGCTCGAAGTACTGGTCGCCGTGCGGCCCGATCAGCGGCGGCGGGACGTTGAAGATCGGCGTCTCACCGTCCGGCGTTCCCTGTGGATGGGCGCGGCTGAAGATGAACGCCCACGTGCTCCAGAAGCTCACCGTGCCGGCCCGGTCGTTGCCCACCTTCTCCAGCGTCGTGCCGCTGTTGGTCGTAAGGTACTCCTGATCGAGCAGTTGCTCGCGATAGAGCAGGTTCATGTACTCGAGGTATTCCCGGTAGCGGGGGCTCTCGTAGTCCCAGGAGACGGCGCCGTCGGTAACCGTGTAGGGGAGACCCATCGCCAGATGCAGTCCGAAAGCGTTGCCGATGATGTTGATGTCACTCTTGCCGGTCGGAACCAGCGGGATCTCGTCCCTTTCGCCGTTGCCGTTGGGGTCGCCGTCGCGGAAGGCGGTCAACAACTCGACGAAGTCATCGGTCGTCTGCGGCGTATCCATGCCCACGGCTTCCAGCCAGAGCGTGTTGTGCATGAGGTTCTTCGACAGCGTGTTCGGCAGCACGAAGTGGTTGATCGCGTAGATCTCGCCGTCCGGACTGGTCATGGACGCCTTGTGAATCGGGTACTCCTCGAACCAGCGGCTGAGGTTTGGCGCATGCTCGGCGATCAGGTCGTTGAGCGGGATGACCAGCCCATCGAGCGCGTAGTTGTAGACATCGCCGACGCCGCTCGGGAGGTCGATCACATCCGGCAGGTCGATGCCGGCGGCCAGCCGGGCGCGCAGCACCTCCCGGTAGTTGGAGGTTTCGATCACGTTCCACTCGACGTGGATGCCGGATTTCTCTTCCAGCGCCTGGTACGCCGGCAAGTCGTTGCTCGCCGGGCGATGGTGGGCCGCCGCGCCGGAGTTGGTCATGACGGTCAGCGTGGGTGTCTCCGCCGCGCCCTCGGCCACCGCTGTATCTATGATGAATGACCCTTCCAGGCGCGCATATGAGATTTTCGTAACCAGCCTACAGCAAGCGATTCTTCTCTCTGATGCGATCACGACACATCAGAATATAGTCGTTGAACGAAACAAGCGAATAGAGGACAAACGCGGGCGCGAGCGGCAGTTCGACGTATACTGGGAGTATGAACTAGGCGGGCTTACCTATAGAACGATCATAGAGTGCAGAGATCACAGTCGCCCATTGTCTATAGACCAGATAGACGGTCTGGCTGGGAAGATGAGAGATTTTCCGGGCATAAGAGCGGTGATGGCTACCAGTGCTGTCTATCAATCTGGTGCTAGATATAAGGCCGACGAATACGACATCTATTTGCTTATTGTAAGAAAACACAAGGAATCAGATTGGGATACTCTCGATGACAATTTCGCCCGAATACGATTTCTGAATATCGAAGTTGTTTTGGTGGTGCCTCCGCGTATTGTTGGGTTTCATCCCGTCGTTGACGGCAAGTGGGTGCAGGAGAACACCTCCCTGGATACTCGCGAGCCGATGAACATCAACGATTTGAACACCGAAATATTCGTCGAAGAAGACGGAGACAATCCACACTCCCTTCTAGAGATCGCAAACGAGTTGAAGGCTCCGGACGACGGCCCATCTTACGGAAGATTTGAGAAGACGGTAAACATGAAGAATGGGTTTCTCGTCCACAAAAATCAGCGCCTAAAAATGCTATCGTATCGGGTAGAATACTTGGTTCACGAACCTGTCCGGGAGAAAATAGAGATCGATATCGCCGAACAGATCGTCGGAGTCGTTGAGTACCTGCAAAAAGGGTCTAAGAAGTCGGTGCTGCGAAACGGAGTGATCTGGGATGATGAACTGACGGGCGGCAGTTTAGGACAGTAGGAACAGCGGGGCAAGGGAGTCAGGTCGAGACGGCAAGCCTCCTGTGCATAGCTCATTTCGATAGAGCCGGCTAAGTCCGAGATGGGGTTCGAGTCCCCCTGTGGGTCATGCGGTAGGCTGCCTGCGCCAGTCCTAACCCGCGGGAGTTACCGCGGGCGATCGCTTTAGGTATTTTCATGCTGTGCTCTGGAATTATCCATCAATTGTAAGCTCCTTGTCAGTACTTTGTTCGGTAAAATGGTTTCATTGTCAGACGTTACCGGCTCGCGGCCGGTCCTGTGACGCATCGTCGACGCGCTCGACGCTCAGCCGCTACGATCGAGCGGTGCAGATCGAACTGGGCGGGGGGAGGCGGACCGATCTGGAGATCGACGGGCGCGGTCGCCTGCGTCTGGTGCGCTGCGGGGCGCATTACGCCGGGCGCGGGCGCTTCGAGTCGGCGCCGTACCGGTCGCCGGCGGGGCGCGTGCAGCTCGACTGGATCGAGCAGTGGACCGCACCGCAGCGCTTCGTCAAGCACCGGGCCAACCCGATCTACGGACCTGCCGACTCGGGACCGTGGGACACCTGGACCAACGGCGTGTCGATCGTCCCGGGCGCGGATGGCCGCCGTTACCGCATGTACTACGCCGGGCGGAAAGGCGAGGGGATCGGCTTCGCCGAGGCGCCGGTCGACGACCCGGTGACCTGGCGGGAACATCCGGCCTCGCCGGTGCTGCGCCCTCGGGCGGACAACTGGGAAGGAAACCTGCTCAACCAGCCGCGGGTGGTGCCGCTCACCGACGAACGGTGGCTGATGTACTACACCGGCTGGGGGTCCCCGGGTGCCGGCACGACCTGGGCGCTGGGGCTGGCCGAGTCGCAGGACGGCGGGCTCACGTGGGCGCGCTGCGGCGATGATCCGATCCTGGAGCGCGGCGGCCCCGGCGCGCCGGATGAGGGGGCAGCGGTAGTCCCTTCGATCATTCGCGTCGGAGACGAGTGGTGGATGTGGTACACGGCCGCGCGCATCCACCCCGACGGCCACCAGAACATCCACCTGTGCCTGGCCACCTCGCCCGACTGCGTGCACTGGCGCAAGCATGAGGGCAACCCCGTGCTCGGCGATGACTTCACCGACGGCGCACCGCGCAGCGTCACCTCGCGTTGTTTCGTGCGCCATGAGGCGGGCGTGTTCCAGATGTGGTACAGCTTTGCCAAACCCGACTACCGGATACGCTACGCGGAGAGCCTGGATGGCATCGAATGGGAACGCTCGCCGGTCGACCCCGTGCTCGGACCGTCGCCGAGGCCGGCGTGGGATGACGCGATGGTCGAGTACCCGGAGATCCAGGTGGCCGATGGCGTCTATCGCCTCTGGTACTGCGGCAACGGTTTCGGCACCGTCGGGTATGCCGAAGGCCGGGCCGAGTCGGGGGTCGAGGTGTGGTTACGGTCGGGGGAGCATGCGCAGCCCGATGGCGGCTGGAGCGGATGGCGGCGCGTGCGGCGGCACCAGAGCGTCGACCTTCGCCGCTACTTGCAGGTACGGGTGGAGCTATGGACGGATTCGATGAGCCCGGCGGTGTCCGGGATCTCGGTGTGGGCCGATCGCACCTGACCGTGCGGTTGGAACGCGCGGCGGCCGGGGAGGGAACGGCATGAGCCGGCCGATCACCGTGGGCGTGGTCGGCGTGCGCCGCGGCCGGGCCTTCGCACGCGGGTCCGAAGCGGCGACCGGGCTGCGCTTGGTGGCCCTGTGCGACACCTGGGAGGAGCGGCTCGAGCAGGAGCGCCGCGAGCTCGCGGCGCGCGGGACGGCGGTGACGACCTATACCGACTACGACCGGTTTCTCCAGCACGACATGGACGCGGTCGTGCTCGCCAACCACTTCCACGAACACGCCCCGCTCGCGATCGCCGCGCTGCGGTCGGGGCGCCACGTGATGAGCGAGTGCGCGGCGTGCCACACCCCGGCCGAAGGGGTGGCGCTCATCCGCGCGGTGGAGGAAACCGGCAGGATCTACCTGTTCGCGGAGAACTATCCCTACATGGCCTACAACCAGGAGATGCGCAGGCTGTACCGCGAAGGCACCGTCGGCACGTTCCTGTACGGCGAGGGCGAGTACGTGCACCCGGACAGCGCGCGCACCAAGCTGGCGCGCAGTTGCGGGATGGACCACTGGCGCAATTGGATACCGGCGACGTACTACTGCACGCACTCGCTGGCGCCGGTCATGTACATCACCGACACGCGCCCGGTGAAGGTCAACGGCTTCGTCATGCCGTACTCGGCCGACGACCCGACGCAGACCATGCACGTGCGCCGCAGCGACACCGCCGGCCTCATCATCTGCCGCATGGACAACGACGCTGTCGTCAAGTCCCTGCACGGCGGTCTTCGCGGGCATCAGAACTTCGTCCGCATTCATGGCACCCGCGGGCTGATGGAGAACTGCCGCCACGGCGACCGCGCCGCCGTGCGCCTGCGGCGGGAGCCGTTCGACAAGCCGGCCGGCGCGCCGGTGGAGACGGTGTACATGCCGGACTTCCCCGAGCACCATGACCTGGCCATGCAGGCGGGCCACGGCGGCGGGGACTTCTTCACCAGCTTCCTGTTCGCACGCGCGATTCGCACCGGCACGCAGCCCTATCTGGACGTGTACCGCGGGGTGGAGATGAGCCTGGTCGGGGTGCTGGCCTGGCGCTCGGCGCTGGAGGACTCCCGGACCGTCAGCGTGCCGAACCTGCGCGAGGAGTCAGAGCGGCACGCATACGAGGACGACCACTGGTCGCCGGATCCGGCGCGCGCGGGGCCGGGCCAGCCGCTGTCGAGCATCCTGGGCCACATCGAGCCCTCGGATGCGGCCAGGCAATTCGCCCGGGAGGTCTGGGCTGAGACCGGCTACCGGGAGCCGGATGCCACGTGAAGGGAGGAGCCGATGGGAGGAGCCGATGAGAGGGTGGAGCTCAACGGAGTCGCGTACCGGGTTCCGGACGCTCCGGTTGCCGTGGTGTGCGTCGACGGCGGCGACCCGGAGTACTTCGAGGCGGCTCGGGCGGCAGGGTGCATTCCCACCGTCTCCCGCTTCATGAGCGCCGGCTTCAGCGCAGTCGCGCACTGCGGCATCCCCAGCTTCACCTGTCCCAACAACATCTCCATCGCCACCGGCGCGGCGCCCAAGGTCCACGGCATCTCCGGCAACTTCTATCTCGACCGAGCGACCGGCCAGGCCGTCGTCATGACCGGCCCGGAACTGATGCGCGCACGCACGGTGTTCGACGTGCTCTCGAAGGCCGGCGCCGGGACCGTGGTCGTCACCGCCAAGGACAAGCTCCGCACCCAGCTCGGCAAGGGCCTGGACGTCGCTGCCGGCAACGTCTGCTTCTCCTCCCAGCACGCCGACCGGTGCACGGGCGGCGAGAACGGCATCACGGACGCCCTGGGCTTCGTCGGACAGCCGCTCCCCGACATGTACTCCGAGGAACTGTCGCTGTTCGTGCTCGACGCCGGCATCCGGTTCCTGGAGCAGGATGATCCGCCGGCGCTCCTGTACCTGTCGCTGACCGACTACGTGCAGCACAAGTACGCGCCCGACCATCCCGCCGCGCTCGCCTTCTGCGCGGCGCTCGATCGACGGTTCGCGCGGCTGGAGGAGCTGGGCGCGACCGTCGCCCTGACCGCCGACCACGGCATGAAGGACAAGTGCGCGGCCGACGGGAGCTACAACATCGTCTACCTGCAGGATCTCCTGGACGAGCGCTTCGGCGCGGACCGTACCAGGGTGATCTGCCCGATCACCGACGCGTTCGTCGGCCATCATGGATCGCTGGGCGGCTTCGTCCGGGTCTACTGCTTCGGCAGCGTGCAGCCGCCCGCCGTGGCCGACTTCATCCGCCCGCTCGAGGGGATCGAAGAGGTGCTGGAACGCGAGGAAGCGGCGCAGCGGTTCGATCTTCCCGCCGACGTGGAGGGAGACGTGGCGGTGATCTCCACGGCCGATTACTGTGTCGGGATGGGGCGCGCCGATCACGACCTGGCCGACCTGCACGGCGAGCGGCTGCGTACCCACGGCGGACTGTCCGAGCGCGACGTGCCGTTCATCGTCAGCCGGCCGCTGAACGCCGGCTACCGCGCGCGGGCGCAGTCGGAGCAACTGATGAATCACCAGATCCTCGACTACGCCATCAACGGCACCGAGTGAGGGCTTGCTCGTGGCACCGCGCACGGCCCGCGCCGCCGTCTACGACGCTCCCAACACGCCGTTCGTCGTCCGCCGCTATCCGCTGCGCGACGCGCGCCGCGACGAGGTCCTGGTACGGGTCACCATGTCGACCATCTGCCGCTCCGACATCCATTCGTATCACGGGCATCGTCCCAACCCGTGCCCGGGGATCCTCGGCCACGAGATCATCGGCGTCATCGATCAGCTCGGGGCGGACATCGAGACCGACCTGCGCGGCGATCGGATTGCGGTCGGCGACCGGATCACCTGGACCGAGTACTTCCACCACGGCCCCTCCTACTACCGGGAGGTTCACGACCTGCCGCAGAAGTCGCCGGGGGTGAGGAAGTACGGCCACGACCTGGTAGCCGACGACCCCCACTTCCTGGGCGGCTTCGCCGAGTACTGCTACGTCCTGCCCGGCACCGCCATCCTGAAGCTCCCGGAGGACCTGAGCGACGAAGAGGCGACCCCGATCAACTGCGGCGTCGCCACCGTCGTCGCGATCACCGAGGCGACGCGGATCGGGATGGGCGACGTCGTGGCCGTCCAGGGGCTGGGCCTGCTGGGGCTGTACGCGTGCGCGGTCGCCAAGACGCGCGGCGCCCGGCGGGTGATCGGCCTGGACGCCGTGGGCGACCGCCTCGAGGTGGCCAGGCAGTTCGGCGCGGATGCCGCGATCGATGTCTCGGGCCGCGACTCACATGACGTGGTGGCCGCGGTGCGGGAGCTGGCGCCGCCGGACGGCGTCGACGCGGTGATCGAGGTGTGCGGTGAAGCCGCCGTGATCCCGACCGGACTGGAGATGCTGCGCGTCGGCGGTCGCTATACCCTGGGCGGCATCGTCACCCCCCACGCCGACGTCACCATCGATGCCAACCTGCTGGTGAAGAAGTGGATCACGCTGCGCGGCGTCCACAACTACCACCCGCGGCACCTGATTCAGGCGCTCGACTTCGTGGTCGCCAATCGGGATCGGTTTCCGTTCAAGCGGATCGTCGACGCCAGGTTCGGGCTCGATCAGCTCGACGAGGCGTTCCGCAAGGCGTCGGAGCGCACGGTGCTGCGCGCCGCGATCGTGCCCTGATGAAAGCGCCCGACCTGGCCTTCGAACCACGGGGACTGTTCATCGGCGGCGAATGGGTCGCCGCCCACTCGGGGCGGACCATCACCAGCATCAATCCCGCCAACGGCGAGGTGCTGGGCGCGGTGCCGCTGGCCGACGAGCACGACGTGGACCGGGCGGTGGTCGCGGCCAAGGCCGCGTTTCCGGCGTGGGCGGCGCTGTCGGTGACGCGCCGCGCCGAGTACCTGCGCCGGCTGGCCGATGCCGTCGACCGCAACGCCGACTACCTGGCGCTGATGGACGCGGTGGACAGCGGCAACGCCATCTCCGGCATGCGCGGGGACATGACCTGGACGGCCGATGCGCTGCGCTACTTCGCCGGGCTGGTCACCGAGATGAAGGGCGAGACCATGTCGCGCGAGCCGGGCCACCTGAACCTGACCCTGCGCCAGCCCTACGGCGTGGTCGCCCGGATCAACCCGTTCAACCATCCATTCCGCTTCTGCGCCGAAAAGGCGGCCTCGGCGCTCGCCGCCGGCAACACCGTGGTGATCAAGGGACCGGAGCAGGCGCCGCTGTCGAGCCTGAAGCTGGGCGAGCTGTGCGCGGAGATCTTCCCGGCGGGCGTGGTGAACATCGTGACCGGAGACGGGGGTACCGGATCCTCCATGGTGCGCCACCGGGACGTGGCGCGGGTCGGCTTCGTCGGCTCGGTGGAGACCGGACGCCGCGTCGCCCGCGAGGCGGCCGAGAGCCTCAAGGAGGTCACCCTGGAGCTCGGCGGCAAGAACCCGATCGTCATCTTTCCCGACGCCGACCCCGCCAAGGCGGCGGCACAGGCGGTGCAGGCGATGAACATGAACCGCCAGGGGCAGTCGTGCTCCTCCACCTCGCGTGTGCTCGTGCACCGCTCGCTG
The DNA here is from genome assembly GCA_965262795.1 of Spirochaetia bacterium. Taxonomy (GTDB): domain Bacteria; phylum Spirochaetota; class Spirochaetia; order SZUA-6; family Bin103; genus CATQHW01. The sequence goes on from OZ253561.1 coordinate 6,097,268, forward strand.
CACGAGCGTGTGAGCGCCGAGCTGGTCAAGGCCGCGGCCGCCATCCCGGTCGGCCTGCCGTGGCTGGACGACGCCGAGATGGGGCCGATCGTGTCGCGGCCGCAGTACGAGCGGGTGCTGGGGTACGTCGCCTCCGGCCGTGAGCAGGGCGCCGAGCTGCTGACCGGCGGCGGCCCGCCGTCCGATCCGGAACTCGCCGCGGGCTTCTTCATCGCGCCCACCGTGTTCGACCGCGTGCGGCCCGAGATGCGCATCGGCAGCGAGGAGATCTTCGGTCCGGTGATGGCGATCATGAGCTGGTCCGACTTCGACGAGATGATCGAAGTCGCCAACGGCTTGATGTACGGGCTGACGGCGTCGCTGGTGACCAACGACTTCGGCGCCGCCATGCGCGCCGCCGAGCAGTTGCAGGCGGGCTACGTGTGGATCAACTCCTCGGGCCGCTACCTCGGCGCTCCCTACGGCGGCTGGAAGCAGAGCGGGATCGGCAAGGAGGAGTCGTTCGAGGAGCTGCTGAGCCACACCCGCGTCAAGAACATCAACATGCGCTGGTAGCTGCTTGAGACCACCAGGGAGCCGGAGCCGCGCAATAGGAGGAGGATGATGGGAATCAGCGTCGCGATGGTCGGGACCGGGGCGTTCGCGCAGGGGTTCATCCCGCTGTTCAAGGCGCACCCGCTGGTCGAACGGATCGCCCTCTGCGATCTGGACGCCGAGAAGCTCGAGAGCAACAAGGCCCGCCACGGGATCGCGGAGTCCTTCGCGTCGCTGGACGAGGTGTGCGCCTCGGATTTCGATGCCGCCGTCATCATCACGCAGCCGTGGCTGCACGGCCCGCAGGCGGTGCAGGCCCTGCGAGCCGGCAAGCACGCCTGGTCGGCAGTGCCGGCTGGACGCACGCTCTCCGAGTGCCGGGCGCTGGTGCAGGCGGTGCAGGAAACCGGCCGCATCTACATGATGGCGGAGACCAGCTACTACTACCCGGCGGTCATCTACTGCCGCCAGCGGCATGCCGAGGGGGCATTCGGGAGCATCGTCTATTCGGAGTGCGAGTACTACCACGACTGGGACCACGGGCTGTACGCGGTGGCCCGCTGGCGCGGCGGAGACCGTTGGCGCTGGACGGCCGGCTCGCCGCCCATGCACTACCCGACCCACTCCACCAGCCAGATCATGTCCGTGACCGGCGCCCGCATGACCCGCGTCTCCTGCCAGGGGTTCGTCGACCACCACGAGGACGCCGTGTACGAGGCGGCCAACAATGAGTACGGCAACACCTTCAGCAATGAGGTCGCCCTGTTCGCGATGTCGGACGGCAGCGCCTGCCGGGTGAACGAGTTCCGCCGCATCGGCCACCCCGGCGCGGTACGGATGAGCCTGTTCGGGACGGAGGGCTCGTTCGAGGAAGCCGTCGGCTCGCAGCGATTCCTGGCCAAGGGCAGGGACGACGCGACGGACGTGTCCGACCTCTTGACCTGCCGCACGGAGCCGGCCGATGGCGACCGCGGGGAGATGGGGGCCGTCACGTCGCGCGACGGCACGCACCTGGGCTCCGCGCCCATCCATCCGGTGGATCGCCTGCCCCGCGAGTTCGCGCGGCTGCCCAACGGCCACGCCGGCGCCCACCAGTTCCTGGTCGACGATTTCGTCCGCTCCTGCCATGAGGGGACGCAGCCTCCCAACCACGTGTGGAACGCCGTGGCCTACACGGTGCCGGGCATCGTCGCTCACGAGTCGGCACTGCGGGGCGGCGAGCTGCTCGACATTCCCGACCTCGGGGCGCCACCCGGTTGAGTGCGAGCCGCTACGAGTCGAAGTTCGCCAGCAGGTACTCCGTGATCGCGTCCTCGATGCTGCGCGTGACGCTCTGCAGGATGAACTCGCGGCCGCCGATGCCGTAGCGGCCGAAGTTCCAGTCGTACACCAAGTCCGGCTTGTCGGTATCTCGCGGCGGACTGAAGTGTACCTCCTGACTGAAGATACGGTGGACTGTCCCCTGCACGAAGCAGGACACGGCGATCTGCAGATGCGTCTCCAGGAGCCCGTACTGGGACCTCGTCATATCGTTGAGCGCCATCGTCTCGTCGACGATCTGCTCGACATCTTCCCGCCCGATCGGGCAGTCCAGCTCCACGAACACCCGGTATCCGAGCTCGTAGGGATTGTCCTTCCTGATGGCCTCACGCAGCCATTCCGGTGCGTCGGCATGAGTGCCGGCCGCAGCGAAGAGGAAGCACGCCAGGGGCGCGAGCCGCAGCGCTGTTCGGACTGTCACCGTCGAGCACCTCCGTGAACAGGAAACGGCGCGCAGCATACCATGGATCCCGCTGCGCCTCGGCCTTCCGCCTCCCCGGCATCAGGCCGGAGCGCCGGCGGTCTCCGGAAACAGGGAAGCGGAGGCGCCGCGGTTGGCCGGCTTCTGGAACAGGATCTGCTGGCGCGGGGTGAGCGGTACCGAGACGGGCGGCGGCACGCGGCGCGGCGACCAGGCAATGTGCGACTGGCAGTACTTGTAGATCAGGGTGCGGCGCTGGTGGGTGCCCTTCCAGGGCGCGGTGCCGTGTGTCAGCGCCTCGGAGAACAGCACCACCGACCCCGCCGGCGCCTCGGGTATCACCACGCCGGGAGCCAAGGCATCCCCATCCATCATCTCCCAGTGTCCGTGCGTCACCGCGGAAAGCGGGTTGGGGCGGACGAAGTTGCTCTTGTGGCTTCCCGGAACACAGCAGAAGCCGCCGTACTCCGGCCCGGTGTCCACCAGGTTCCACGACACGACGGTAAAGCTGTTGTGAATCTCGCCGTCGCGCACGTCATAGGACTCGCCTGGCGAGTACGGCGCGTTGCCGCCGTGGAGCTTGCCGAAATCCATGCCCGCCTCCATGTTGATGCCGAACAGGCGGTCGAGGCGGAACCAGTCGCCGAGCGTGATCTGCAACAACGGCATGATCCTTGGGTGGTCGAGCAGATCACAGAACGGTTTGCCCCATTCCAGGAATCCCGCGGACGGCGGCACTTTGGCGGGCGCCCGGCCGAAGCGGATTTCCTCGCGTGGCGGCGGCAACGCCTGCGCGTCGATGAGCCGGTTCAATTCGTCGATCCCGGCTTGGTCGAGGACGTTGGGAATCACCATGAACCCCGCCAGGTCGAACAGGTAGCGCTGCATGTCCAGATCGTCGTTCATCAGTCGCTCCTGGGTTCGACGCTGTCGCCGGTGTCGATGCCCAACCCGGCCGCCGCGGTGACGAACCGGTCCCAGATGTCGCGCGCAATGGGAATGCCGTGCTGCTGCCGGTGGGCGCGCGTGCGCGCCTCCGACAGCCCTGGATAGAGCACCCGATCGTTGCCGGCGGCAGGCTCGCTTTCGCGGATCGCCGCGAGCAACGCGTCGTTGCCGTCCAGCACCCCCTGCAGCGGCTGGAACAGGTCGGCGCGCAGCAGCACGAAGGTGGCCCCCTGATGGCGCATGAGCGGGACGCCCTGGTCCGGAACGGCGTGCGCGTCGGCGCCGGTGAACAGCCGGCCGAGCAGCTCCACCGCCAGCATGATCGCGTACCCCTTGTGACCGCTGGTCTCGCCGCCGAAGGGCAGGTAGGCCCCGCCCGCGAAGAAGTCGTTGGGGTCGGTGGTGGGGCGCCCGGCGGCGTCGACGATGCTGGCCGGCGGCAGCCGCTCGCCCCGCGCCTGCGCGTTGGCCACCTTGACCCCGGACAGCGCGGTGGTGGCGAAGTCGATGATCACCGGCGCCTCGCGGCCGGCGGGAAAGCCCATGCAGAACGGGTTGGTGTCCAGCAACCGGTCGCGGCCCCCGAACGGGGCGGCGCGCGCCCCGGTGACCGCGAAGCCGCCCGCGCAGATCAGCGAGATCAGCCCCTCCGCGGCCGCCAGCTCCGCGTAGTGGCCCAGGCGGCCGATGTGGTTCGCGCGCACCAGGCCGCCGACCGCGACGCCGGCCTCGCGCGCCAGCGGGATCGCCGCACGGGTCAGATGCTCGGCGGCGACCTGCCCGAAGCACAGCTCGCCGGACACCAGCAGGCGGCCGCCCGCCCGCTCCACCACGCGTGGCTCGGCGTCCGGCACCAGCTCGCCCCGCTCGATCTCCTGCAGGTAGCGGGGGATGTGGTAGATGCCGTGCGTCTGCACGCCGGTGAGCTCGGCGCCGACCAGGTGCGTGGCAAGGGTGTCGGCAGCCGGCTCACTCGTGCCGACCGCGGCCGCTACGCGTGCCACCACGCGGTGCAGCTCGGCAGCCTTTGCGTTGATCGTGTCGATCTGCGTTGAAGCCATGGTCCGATACCATAGCCGGATCGCGGTTGCCGCGGCTGGCGACCAGCTCCTCGCCCGCCGCCACCAGCGCCCGCGACGGTCTGATCGTGGGCGGCGATGCGGTAACCTGTCACGACGTTCGGGCCGCACCGGCGGCCCGCGAGGGGAGGAACGATGCCTTCAGATCGGAGCATGTTGGCGGGTCAGAGCTCGGGGACCGGTCGGATCCTGCTGGACGACCGGCAGATGCGGCAGTTCGTCACCCGTGGCTATCTGACGTTTCATCTCGACCTGCCGGACGCGTTCCACCGGCACATCCGGGAGCGCGCGGCGGAGGAGCTGGGCCGCTGCGCGGCCGCGGGTCTCGGCTCCCCGCTCAACAACGCGCTGCCGCGCATTCCCGAGCTGCGGCGGGTGTTCGACCATCCCCGCATCGCCGGGGCGCTCACCAGCATCCTGGGCGCCGGCTACTACCTGCACCTGCATCGCCACATGCACGACAACCGGCCCGGCAGCGACGCGCAGACCATCCATCAGGACAGCCTGTTCAACAGCCGCTACGCCGTGGACGGCAACCGCCGCCATCACCACTGTCGCTGGGCGATGGCCTTCTACTACCCGCAGGACACCACGCTCGACATGGGTCCGAGCGCGGTGGTGCCGTGCTCGCAGTACCTGACCGAGGGCGCGGAGCTGGACGCCGAGCAGGCGCTTGCGGGGCCGGCCGGCACGGTCACCGTCGTTCACTACGACCTGTTCCACCGCGGCCTGGCCAACAGGAGCGGCGACACGCGGCTGATGATCAAGTTCCTGTTCGCGCGCATGGAAGAGCCGGTACGGCCGAGTTGGAACGCGCCGCAGGCGGCGTGGCCGGAGGATCCGGGCGAGGATTTTCGCTACCGGCAGCGGGTATGGCGCCATCAATGGCGGTGGTTTTCCGGTGATTGCGCCGCGAACGGTGAGGAGGAGGCGGCCGCGGCGGCGGACGTGCGCGCCCTGCAGCGCGACCTGGACCACGCCGACGAGTGGCGCGGTCTGGCCGCGGCCTACGCGCTCGGCGCCGCGGGGACTGCCCGGGCCCCCGCGCTGCAGGCGGCGCTGACCGGCGGCGATCCCGTGGCGCGGCGGCGCGCCGCCTACGGGTTCGGGCCGCTCGGCCGTGCCGGCATCGGCGACCTGGTGGCGGCTGCCGAGCATGGAGACGCCGAGGTACGCGCCCGGGCCGTGGACGTGATCGGTGATGTGGGCTTGGCCGCGGGAGACGCGGTGCCGGCGCTCAGCGCGTGCCTTCGCGACGAGGCGACCGACGTGCGTGCGCTTGCCGCCGACGCGCTGGGGATCGCCGGGCAGGGCAGCACCGCGGCCGGGGAGGCGGTCGCCGGCCGCGCCGCCCTTGGCTTGACCACGGCCATGGAGGATGCGGACGCGGTCGTGCGTCGTAATGCCGCGCTGTCCCTGGCGCGCCTGGGACCTGCCGCGGGGGGCGCGGTGCCGGCGCTGGAGCGCGCCCTGGCCGCGGATGATCACTACGTGCGCGGCTATGCCGTGCAGGCGCTGCGCCGCATCGCCACGCCGCGGGCGACGACGGCGCTCCTGAACCATCTGGAAACCGCTCGCTGGGACCCGCGGCAGGACGTCCTGGCCGCCGGCGCCGCGTGAGCGCCGTCTGAGGAGCCCCGCGCCCGCGGCGACGGAACTGTCGCATCACATCATCACCGACCGGCGCGTACGGCCGGACGGCAGGATGGACGCGCGGCACTGGACGCCTGACCCCACGGGTGCGATCCGCCACGTGGCGGTGCCGGTCGCGGCGCTGGGGCGGCGCGACCATCGGCCCGTGCCGGTGGTCACCGATCGTCTGTGCGCGGCCGTGCGCTCGGATCTGCGGCGGCAGGACGACGCTCACCGCGACGTCCTGTTCTTCATCCACGGCCACCGCCTGTCGCTGCCGGGGCTGCGGCTGGGGCTTGCTGCGCGAGCTTCACGACCGGTATGTCGGCGGGCCGCGGGGGCCGGTCGGGGTGATCGTCTTCTTCTCGTGGCCGGACCGCGGCTGGCCGTGGTCGGAGGATGACGAAGCCTACCGGGCCGGCCGCGCCTTCTTCGCGCAGGGGTCGGGCGTGCTGGCCGCGCTGCGCGACGCCGCCGGCGGCCGCCTGCATCTGCTGGTGCAGTCATTCGGCCATCACCTGCTGGCCGGGATGGTGGCTCAGGCCGTCGCGGAGCAGCACGACGCGCCGCCGTTTCGCACCTGCCTGCTGGTCGGCGCCGACGTGCCGCAGGAGGCGATCGGCGCCGGCGGCGTCAGGGTGAGCAGCCGGGGCGATGCCGGCCGGAGCTACCGGTTCGACCGGATGGACCGGCTCGGCGAGCGGACGGTGGTCTACTACGACCGGCGCGACCGGATCCTGCCGGGCTCACGGCGGGTGATGATGACCCGCTACCCGCGCCTCGGGAGGCTCGGCTGCGCCGGCCTGCAGGTGCCCGACCACATTACCTGTCAGGACGTCAGTGCGGCTGGCGACCTGCCGTGCGGGCCGCTGGCGCGCCACCGCTCCTTCATCACCTCGCCCGCGGTCGTGGCGACGATCGCCGCTCAGATCCGCTCCTGAGTCGCAGCCTCCTCCCATGCCCGGTGGCGGGCGTAGCTGTGCCTGTACTCGCGGGTGGCCGCGAACGCCGGCGGCAGCGGCCGGCCGCCGGGCAGGCTGAGCCACAGGCGCAGCATCAGCCGGCCCGCGTCGTCGCCGGAGTCCGCGAAGGCGGAGCGGGCGTGCAGCACGTCGTAGTTGTTGGCGATCAGCACCTCGCCGGGTCGCATCGCGAACTCGAGGGCCAGCTCGTCGCAGACCTCGTCCAGCAGGTCGAGCGCCGACCGCTGCGCACCGGTGAGCGGCGGCACCTCCGCGAAGCGCTGGGCGGAGTCGATGTACTGCCGCTTGTAGAGCGTGCAGAGCCGTCCGCGGTGGAAGTTGAAAATCGGCACCGACTGGTACGCGGGTTCGCCGTCGGCCTGCTGCCCGCGCAGGTCGAAGTGGAACGGCTGCTGCAGGGCCAGCGCCAGCTCCGGTGCGCCGCGCACGATCCGGTTGAAGGCGGCGACGCTGCTGACGATGCGGCTCCGCCCGCCGCGGGCGGCCGTGCGCACGCACAGCAGCATGAAGACGTCGGCGCCGTCGTTGTGGAAGCCCAGGTCGCGGCTGGTCTGGAAGTAGCGGACGTCGCCGTCGCCGATGTCACGGCCGGTGTCCTGCACGCGGTGCAGGAGCAGCCGGTCGCGGTCCTGCGGCTCGGCGGTGCCGAGGTGGGTGCCCAGCCCCCAGAGCAGCAACTCCAGCTTCCGGTCGGGGTGCTGCCCCACCGGGAAGCCGCGCAACAGCACGACGCCGCGGCCGCCTTCGAGTCGCCGCCCGATGTCGGCGCAGACGCCGGCCAGGGTCGGCAGCGGGAAGTCGCGGCGTGTCACGGCAAAGGGGATCCGGCCGCCGGCCGCTCGACGTTCGGCGGACGCTCCCGCCGCGGTCAGTTCGGCCGCGTGCTGCGGCGTCAGCGCGATCACCCAGTCGTCGCTGCCCGCCAACTCCGCTCCGTGCCACGCCGCCGGAGTCGGCAGGGCTGTGCGCAGGTACTCGCCGTCGTGGAGATCCATGTCGGTCATCACCCTATCCTCGCTTCCGATGTCTCCAGCACCAGCACCCAGTCCTGGATGATCGGCGGCCGCGGCGGCTGCCAGCGGCCCTCACCATCCGCCGCGGCCATGCCGGCGTCGTGCTCGCGGCCGCGGCGCGGGTCGAACCAAGTGGCCCGGTAGCGTGCGTCCGGCTCGATCCCGCAGACCGTGACGATACAGCGCGTCGGGATGAAGATCACCCGCACCTCGCCCGGGATGCCGGCGGCAAGCGGTCTGAGCGCGCCCGCGAGCGGTTCGTAGTAATGCCCGCCGACCCAGGTGATCCACTCGCCATGCGGCCGGAAGCGCCACCAGCGATAGCGTTCGAGCAGCCGCTTGCCCAGTCCCACCTGCGTGGAGCCCGCAAACCCCATCGCCACGTCCCATGGGTCGTCGTCGAACGAATCGCCGAACACCCGCGGGTCGTGGCCGAACGGAGCGTCGCGGGTGTTCACCTGCCAGATGCCGCTGGCGCCGTAGGTGTGGCCGGCGGTGCCGCGGAGCATCGACCCCCAGAACAGCAGGCGCTGCACGTTCTCCCAGTTCCAGCCCCCTTCGCCCTCGTAGCAGCCCTCGCCGAGCAGCCGCGGCAGGCGCGGGGCGGCGTCGAGCCGGCTGTCGAGCTCCTGCATGACCCCCGCGGCCGTGACCAGGTCGTGGAGGCCGCACTGCGCCATGTCGAGGTCGAGCAGCGACGCGTCCTCCACCAGGTCGAGCGACCAGCCGCCGGAGCTGGGATGGATGGAGACCGGGCGCCGGTACGGATCGGCGGACCGCACGTAGCGGGTGATCGCGGTCCATTCCGCGCGAGCCCGGTCCTGGTGCCTGAGCAGCGGCTCGGAAGTCGGTGCGGTGCGCGCGATCCGGGCGCGGTACAGGTCGTCCCAGAGCTCCGAGGTATAGAACGGCATGAGCGCCTCGCCCGCGATGCACCACACGACCGGATAGGCACCGTAGCGGGCGATGAGGTTGCGCCAGTGCCGCCGCAGCACGCCGGCGCCCGCGAACTGCATGAAGTAGCCCCAGGAGCCGACGATGGCCGGCACCATGCCCAGCTCGACCAGATGTGCGATGCGCCGGTCGGCCGCGTCGAACCAGGCGGGATTGAGGCTGCCGAACCCTTCGCTCCAGGGAAAGCCGGCCTCGTTTGCGCCGCGCGGATCGAACGGCGGCATGTCCGGGTAGAGGCCGGCGACCAGCAGCACCACCGAAAAGCCCTTGCCGGCACGGTCGGCGGCGAGCCGCTGGAATCCCTCGGGCCAGTCCAGACGCCCCACCAGCCCCATCCACCAGGTGTCGGCCAGCCAGAGGAACGGCGTCCCGTCGGCGTGCTCCAGGTGCCGGGTGCCCGCTGTCATGCGGCGCAGCGGTCCGTGCCGGAAGAGCGGGTTGCCGTCATCGGCGCCGGGCTCGACATCGATGACGCCGGTGCGGCCGTGCAGCGCCGGGTCGGTGGGGTCCGAACAGCGGGTGACGAACCGATGCCGGCCGACCGCCGCAGAGGCATAGCGCACGCCCCACCGGCCCTCGCCAGCCTGGAATGCCGGCACGGTCAGCTCCTGGCCGGCGGGATCGGTGATCAGAACGTCCAGCTCGATCGGGGCGCAACCGGCGTGCCTGCGGTCCGAGGCGTACTCCCAGGCGCATACCCGGTTCTGCGTGGTACGGAGAGGACCGTTCACGTCAGAAGATCTCGGGGCCATCGTCGGGTGCCCCATCGTCCGGGGGCCCATCGTCCGGGGGCCCATCGTCCGGGGGCAGGGTGATAAGCACGTCGATGGAGTCGGGCTGGCGGCCGATCTCCACCACGCGGTTGACCTTGACCTGACCGCAGCGGCCGCAGCGGTGCACGATCTGCGGCCGGCGGCCGTGGGGCCGAAAGCCGATCGGCTGCATCAGGCCGCCGCAGCGGCTGTGGCGGTCGCCAGGCTCCGCATCGACGTGCAGCGAGTACAGACAGAACGGGCAGTGGTTGCGGTAGCTGCCGTCGGTCGACGGCTGGACGTCGGCGCCGCAGCGCAGGCATTGAAAAGGAGTGTTCTCCGTTCTGCGGCTCATCGCAGCGGCCCCTCGCGTTGCCGACCGGTATCCCCGGAAGCCGATTCCGAAGCGCCTGAGCGGAATCGAACCGCCATCTCAAGCTTGGAAGGCTTGGGTATTGACCTTTATACGACAGGCGCGTGGTCGGAGCACGGTAGGGCCGCCCGGTGCGCCTGTCAACATCGTGCGCTGGCGTGGTACCGTTACGCCGTGGGTCAACGAGGCGAGCTGTTTTCGAGCCGAACGACGGTCGGCAATCGCACCTATTTCTTCAACGTGAAAGAGAACCGGACGGGCGACGTCTTCCTCAACGTGGTGGAGAGCAAGAAGCGCGGGGGCGAGACCGATTTCGAACGCCATTCGATCATCATCTTCGAAGAGGACATGACCGGATTCCTGGCCAGCTTCGACAAGGCGATTGCTTTCATTCGCGCCCGCGAGCAGACCCGCCGGGGCTGAGCGGACGAGTCCGGCACCCGGCCGGCTCCCGGATCCCCGGTGAGCGAGTCGCGCGCACGACCGTTGGCGACCCCCTTCGACCCGTCCGACACGCGCTTCGCCTTCTTCTGGTACAACGATCAGGAGATCTTTCACGACACCGCGGCCGACTTGGCGCGCAAGGCGGAGGCGTTCGCGGATGTCGGCATCAACCACGTCATCACCTTCAGCTGCACCCACTTCCGCTGGTCCTTTCGCCGCCACTGGGACCTGCTGACCGATACCCTGGCGCGCGTCGTGACCGCCTGCCACGCCGTCGGCATTCGCGTGACCGAGCACCACTCGAGCCACCTCACGCACAACCCGGTCGACGCAGCGGGCGAACGGCTGCTGGAGGAACGGCTCCGCACGCGCGGGTCGAGCCTGGAGTCGTGGCCCCACCTGCGCGAGGACTGCGACGCCGACCCGGTCATCGACGGCGTGCCGCTGTCGAGCTGGCGCCAGATCGACGGCCGCACCGGCAGGTGGGCGCGCTCGGCCTACCCGGGCCGCTACGACTATCAGGGCTGGACGTTCTGTTTCAACAATCCCCACTACCGGCGCGCCTACCTGGCCTATCTGGCGAAGCTGTACGCGACAGGCATCGACGGCATCATGACCGACGATGTCGAGTGGTTCGGCGCCGGCCACGCCTGCGCCTGTGCCATCTGCCGCGCGCTGTTCCGGGAACAGAGCGGTCACGATCTCCCGGAGCCCGGGCCCGCCTGGGAGCGCTGGCACGGCGACCACGGCGATCCGGCCTACGTCGCCTGGCTGCGGTTTCGGACGTCCTCCACCACGGCCTTTCACCAGGCGGTCAAGGACCACTACACCCGGCTCGGCATCCGCCCGCTGCGACCCAACTACAGCGAGCGAGTGCTGCACCGGGACCCCCACGGCGTGTCGCTGGAAGACCTGCCCGACCTCGACTGGATCTTCAAGGAGAACGACTACTCCACGATCGTTCGCTACTCCTGGTGCAGCTGGGCGATCGAGGCGGCCCATCGGTACGCCGTCGGCCGCTGGCGCGACATCCCGCCGATGAGCATGTTCTACCCCGACCGTCCGGATAGCGTGCGATTCTGCTGGGGCTTGGCGATGAGCTGGGGCCACCTGTACCTGGCGACACCGGAGGGCGAGTCCCTCGATCACACCGAGAAGCGGCTGCGCCGCTTCGAGGTCGCCCACCCCGAGCTGCTGCGCCGGGTGCAGCGAGTGGCATCGCTGGGATTCTACGACTCGCGCGCCACCCGCCACCTGTACGAGCACGCCGAAGAGCGAAGTCTGGCCGGGTTGATCGCCTGGGCGCAGGCGTGTTACCGGCGCAACCTGCCCTTCGACCTGTTTCAGCCCGAAGAGCTCTCCCGGCTGCCGCGGTACCGCGTGGTGGTCCTCAACGAGGCGGTCTTCCTCAGCGACGCCGAGCTCGAGGCGCTGCGCAGGTTCGTGCAAGCCGGCGGCACGCTGGTGTGGACCGGAGCCACCGGCAGCAACGACGAGACCGGCGCGGGTCGCGACGCCGCAGTCCTCGGCCGCTTCTGGGGGATCGACTCCTTCGCAGCAGTGCCCGACGGCGCTCCGCCGGTGACCATCCGAATCGGCGCCGGCCGGCTGGTCCAGGTGGCCGGCGACTACGCGCTGGAGCCGGTGGAACGGATCGCCCGTCCTGTCGGCGGCGGCCGTAGGACGCGTCTGCCGTGGCAGCCGGTTTCGGCCGCGCACGAGCGCCTGCGGGATGAGCTGGTCGCGTTCCTGGGCGGCCTGGCGGGCGGGGCCGACCTGAAGCTCGACAACCTGCCGGCCGGCGTGCTGGCGACGGTCTTCGCCACCGAGAGCGGTGACTCCCTGGTGGTCCATCTGGTGAACGCGGCGCAGACCCTGGCGGCGGGAACGGGAGCGAGCATCGGCCACGACGATTCCATCCCGTTTCCGCGGTTCGGGGGCGAGCCGGTCGGCATCACGCTGCGAATGCCGGCGGCGTTATCGGGGCGTTCGGTGTGTCAGGCGCGCTATCACGACCCGGATGTGGCCGCAGCCCGCTCCGTTGCGGTAGAGGCCGAGGCCGGCCGGGTCGCGGTCACCCTGGATCCGGCCTGGATCGGCGCCTACGGCCTGGTTCAGATCGAGCTCGATTAGGAAAGCTTGAAGCTGCGGCGATGGATCGGCGATGGTCCGTGCAGCCGCAGCCGCTCCCGATGGCTGCGCGTGGCGTACCCGAAGTGCGACTCGAAGCCGTAGCGGTCGTCGATGCGGGCGTACCGGACCATCCAGCGGTCACGCGCCGTCTTGGCCAGGATCGACGCCGCCATGATCTCCGGGATGCGGGCGTCGCCGTCGATCTCGGCCCGGCACGGCGCGCCCACCGCCAGCGCGAAGCGGCCGTCGACCAGCACCAGGCCGGGCGTGACATCCAGCCCGCGGAAGGCACGCACCATCGCCAGCAGCGTCGCGTGGTGGATATTGATGCGGTCGATCTCCTCCGGCCATGCCCAGCCGACGGCCCACGCCCGCGAGTGTTCGCGGATCAGCGGCGCCAGCTCTTCGCGGGTCTGCGGGTGCAGTACCTTGGAGTCGTCCAGACGTTCGTCCGGAAAACGCCCGCCCAGGATCACCGCCGCAGCGGTGACCGGTCCTGCCAGCGGCCCTCGTCCCGCCTCGTCGATTCCGCAGACGATCGTTGCCCCCTCGCGTTTGACGCTCGTCGGCCGGCGATGGTAACGTCGCGCGCGCAAGCCCACAACGCGTGCGTTGCGCTCGCATCATGAGCAGGCAGCTACTGAAGCGGGTCGAGCTCCTCGGCTTCAAGTCCTTTGCCGACCGCACGGTTCTGGAGTTCGGCCCCCGTGTATCGGCGCTGGTCGGACCCAACGGCTGCGGCAAGAGCAACATCGTGGACGCGATCCGCTGGGCGTTGGGCGAGCAGGCGCCGCGCTCGCTGCGCGCGGAGCGCATGGAGGACGTGATCTTCGACGGCGCCGGCAGCCGCCGGTCGATGAGCGTGTCCGAGGTGACGCTGGTGTTCTCCAATGAGGACGAGCGGCTGCCGATCGCGTCCGCGGAGGTCGGCGTGAAGCGCCGCCTGTATCGATCCGGCGAGAGTCAGTACTTCGTCAACGGCACGCAGAGCCGGCTGCGCGACGTGCGCGAGCTGCTCGCCGATACCGGTCTGGCCACCTCTGGCTACGCCTCGCTGGAGCAGGGAAAGATCGACCGCGTCCTCTCGGATAAACCGGAAGAGCGCCGCGCGGTGTTCGAAGAGGCGGCCGGCATCCTGTCCTACCGCACCCGCGCTGTCGAAGCCGAACGGGAACTGAAGCAGGCGGCCGCCAACGTGGTCCAGGTGGAGAACGTCCGGCGCGAGGTGCAACGCCGCCACGAGACGCTGCGCCTGCAGGCGCAGGCGGCGGAGCGCTACCGCTCCCTGCGCGCACAGGCGTTCGAGGTGGAACGCGATCTGGAGCTGCTGCGTCTGCGTGCGCTGCGGGAGCGCCGCCAGCGTATCCAGAGCCGGCTGTCCCGCGAGACGGAAAAGCGGGACAAGGTCCAGCGCGAGATCGATACAGCCGCGGCCAGCACCCGGGAGCATCGGGCCGAGATCGAGCGTCTGGAGGGTGAGCGTGCGACCTCTCAGGAACGGTTGTACGAGCTTGCGACGGCAATGAGCGGGGCCGGCAGCGAGATCCGGCTCGGCCGCGAGCGCGTGGATGAGCTGGAAGCCAGCATGCATTCGTACCAGAGCCGCGACCACGCGCTCGCGGATCGCATCCGCTCCCTGGAGACCGAGGCTGAAACTGTTCGCACCGGATTGGCCGCAGCCGAACAGGGCGCTGCCGACGCGGAACGCAAAGCGGCTGACGCACGCGGCGATGCGGCCGCGGTGGGCGCGCAGATCTCCGAAACGGAGCGGCTCATCGCTGATGCCTCCGCTCAGACGGCATCCCACGAACAGCGCCTGGACGGCTTGCGCGACCGGCTTCGCAAGGTCACGGACGAGATCGTCACCGAGCTCGATCAGCGTCTGGGTCAGGGCATGCAGTCCACCCCGTCGGCCGCGCTCGGCAACGACGTGGCGGAATCGCTGGCACGGCTTCACCACGACATCGGCCGACTGGTGGCATCCGCGACGGGGATCGCCAAGGAGGAGCTTGCGCGTCGGCTCGGCGAACTGGTGGAGATGGCCGAGGGGTTGATGGAGCGGTTCGCGCGCTATCGCGAGACGACCGGATCGCTGCTCGAGGAGTTGATCTCCTCGGAGGGGATCGTTACCCACAAGCGGGCAATCGACCGTGACATGGGGGAGACCCTCTGGGCGATCGCGGAACTCCGCAAGCAGACCGAGCAGCTGCGACGGAGCAATCGCGAACGCGCGGATCGGTTGGGCGAGTTGCGCGATGCGGTCCAGGAGAGCCAGGTGGCTGCGGCGCGCGCACAGGAACAAGCCGCGTCGTTGCGCAGACAGCTCGTAGCCTCGCAGCGGCAGCTCGACGAGCAGCGGCAGATCCGCGCGGATCTGGCCGCGGAGGAGCACCAGACCGCGGAGGCGATCCGCGCGCTGGCTTCCAGCACCTCCGATCGCGAACGGAAGAAGGTACTCCTCGACCGGGAGCACGAACGGCTGCAGAAGGATCTGGGACGCCGGTCGGCGCAGGTCGCCACGCATCGCCGCGAGCTGGATCGGATCGACCAGGCCGCGCAGCAGCGTCTCCTGCGCCTGCGGCAGGCGCAGGAGACGCTGGAGCGGGTCCGGGTCGAGCTTGCCGAGGTGGAGGCGGAAGACAAGGCGATCCGCCATACCTTCGTGCACACCCACTCCCAGCGCCTGGAGGAGCACTCCGAGCGGCTGGAACGGATCGAGGCCACGCCGCGTGAGTTGCGCGACCGCCTCGGCCGGCTGCGGGAACGGATTCGCGGTCTGGGTCAGGTCAACCTGCTCGCACCGGAGGAATTCAAGGAGGTGGCCGAACGTTTCCAGTTCCTGACGGATCAGCTCGAGGACCTGAGTCAGGCGCGCACGGACCTGGAACGGGTGACCGCCGAAATTCAGCGCGAGTCGGCCGAGCGGTTCGACGTCTCCTTTCAGGCCATCGCGGACGCGTTCCGCGACATCTTCCGCCGGCTCTTCGGCGGCGGTCGCGCCGAATTGCGGCTCCGCGGGCAGGAGGTGCTGGAGGCCGGCGTCGACATCCTGGCCCAGCCGCCCGGCCGCAAGCTGGAGAACGTCGGGCTGCTGTCGGGAGGGGAGCGCTCGCTGACGGCGGTGGCGCTGATGTTCGCCATGTACTCGGTCAAGCCGTCACCGTTCTGCGTGCTCGACGAGCTGGATGCCGCGTTGGATGACGAGAACATCAGCCGTTTCGTGGGGCTCATGGAGGAGTTCGCGCACGACTCGCAGTTCCTGATCGTGACCCACAACAAGCGCACCATCGCCGCGGCCGCGAACCTGTACGGCGTTACCATGGAGGAGCCCGGAGTCTCCAAGCTGGTGACCCTGCGCCTGCCCGAGCGCGCGGAGCCCGAGCCGGTACCCGCATAAGGTACCCGCATAGGGTACGGACAGCGATTGCCGCGTCGTCTGCAGGTGTGGGTCGAATTGCCAGCGGCAGCCCACGGCCCTATCATCAACGAGGCGGAAGACACAGCAGATGAGTGACAAGGAACGGAACGAACCCCAGGAACCTGAGGACGCGCAATCGCACGATTCGCAGGAGTCGGCCGGTCAGGAGCAATCCCGCGAGCGGTTCTGGCAGGGTGTGAGCGTCCCGGATCTGGTCAAGCAGCGTATCGATGTCATCAAGGCGCAGCAGAGCCCCGGCCGCAAGCTGCTCATGACGATGCGCAAGTTCTACGCGATCGTGCCCATCGCGGCATTCATCTTTTTCTTCCTTACCAATCCCACGTTTCAGAACGCGGTGCTGGCCGTCATGCAGGTTCTGTTGCAGCTCCTGTTTGCGATCTTCTACGCGATCATCCAGTTCGTCGCCATCTTCTGGTTCATGGCCCGATCGAAAGTGGAGAAGGTGCGGCCGACGGATCCCAAGTCGATCACCTTCGACGACTATTGGGGGCAGCCCAACCTGAAGGCGCTGGTGCGACAGTGGCTGGGCCTGCTGGCCGACCGCAAGGAGTTCGTGCAAATGGGCGGCCGCTACATCAACGGCCTGCTGCTCTACGGTCCGCCGGGCACCGGCAAGACCATGCTCGCCAAGGCGATGGCCGGAGAGGCCGGCGTCGCGTTCATCTCCATAGAAGGCTCCGGATTCCGGGCGATGTTCGTGGGTGTGGACGTTCTGAAGATGATCTGGTTCATACGCAAGGCGCGCAAGTACGCGCGTCGCTACGGTGCCTGCATCGCCTATATCGATGAGATCGACGCGGTCGGTCAGTCTCGCGGTAACGTCCAGGGCTCCAACGGCGCCATGGGTGGGATGGGCGGCATGATGGGTGGCGGCACCGGCGCCCTGACCCGGCTGCTGTATGAGATGGACGGCGTCGATCAGCGCTCCCTCATGGAGCGAATGGTCGCCAAGCTCTATCAGCTCCGCGGCAAGAAGCCGCCTGGCCGCAACTGGCACGTGCTGTTCATGGGTTCCACCAACCGCCCCGACGTCCTGGATCCGGCGCTGACCCGCCCGGGGCGCTTCGATCAGATGATCGAGGTGGGACTCCCCGATCGCTCCGGCCGGCGCGCCATCGTCGAGGGCTACCTGTCGACCATCCGCCACGACGACTCGGTCGACGTGGAGGCGATCGTGTCCAACACCCCGGGCGCCTCACCTGCGCAGATGATGGCGGCGCTGACCAAGGACACGGTGCGCATCGCCCTGTTCGAGCACCGCAACGTGGTCACGCAACGGGACATCGACCGCGCGCTGATCCATCAGTTGGCCGGCATGGAGAACCCGATCGAGGAGATGGAGCCTGAGCAGCGGCGCTCCATCGCAGTGCACGAGGCGGGCCACGCCGTAGTGGTCCACTATGTGCTGCCGGAGAAGCGGATCGGCCACCTGACCATCCTGGCGCGCGGCCAGACGCTCGGCTTCATGCTGCCGCTCGACGAGGTGGAGCAGTACTCGTATCCGCTGCGCCGGATCGTGGCCGACATCATGGTCGCCTTGGGCGGACACGCCGCCGTGCGCATCATCTACGGCGAGGAGTGGACCGGCGCCTACAGCGACTATCGTCAGGCCCGGGACCGCTTCCGGCACCTTTACACGCTCGGGCACTTCGGCCCGCCGACGGGATGGATATCGAACATGGCGGACGGGCTGGGCGCTACCACGGGCCCTGCGCCCCCGGAGGTCAACCGGCTGTGGCAGGACCTGGAGGATCGGACCGAGCGGTTGCTACGTGATCATCGGGACGAACTGACGTCCCTCACCGACGCCCTGCTCGAACGCAGCGAGCTCAATACCGGGGAGGTGCTGGAAATCCTCGGCTCGAACGGCCACAACGGCACGAACGGCAGTGAGTCGGATGGGCGGCCGTCGCCAGAAGCTCCGCCGCGTGGCGGCGAAGGGGCGCGAGTGTAGGTGTGCAGCCTGCCTGGGGGTGGCACGGCCGCCAGCGCGGATCGCCGTGGACGAGCGCTTCGAACGTTAACCTCGCGAGGACTTGCCGAGGTAGGTCTGGATCGCCACGCGAAACGGCGCTGAATGACGGCGTTGGGCGCCGTGGATGGCTCGTGTCGCCGAGGTAGCCGCACTCATGCTGCCGCCTCCGCTCTGTGGAGTCGGTGCGCTCCAAACCTCGATCGGCTCCGAAGAGTGGCACAACGGCGGGCGTCATAGGTCTCCGGTATCGCAGGGCGCAAGAACAGCAGAAAGAGACGGCAAGCGCGTGTGTCGACCGCTGTTTCGCGATCGCGGATGAGCAGGACGGGGAGCGTGGATTCCCGTCCTGCCAGCGATGGTCATGAGCCTCACGCGCCAGAAGCGAACTGGCTCGGGACGCTCTCGCTCCGGGACACAGCGGCAGCGTTGGCCATCGCCCTGCTGGTCGCTGTGAGCTATGTGCCAGCGCTGCAGGGCGGCTTCGTCTGGGACGACGTGATCTTCGCCGAGGAACCCATAATCCACTCCCCCACCGGCCTGCTTAGCATTTGGTTCGCCCCCGCCGACATCAAGCGCGAAGCCCACTACTGGCCCCTCGTCTACACCACCTTCTGGCTGGAACATAAGCTCTGGGGCCTCGGCCCGGCCGGGTACCACGCCGTCAACATCGCCCTGCACCTGCTCAACTGCCTGCTGCTCTGGCGCCTCATGCTGCGCCTGCGCGTGCCGGGCGCCGCCGTGATCGCCGCGGTGTTCGCCGTGCACCCCGTGCATGTGGAGTCGGTGGCCTGGATCATCGAACGCAAGGACGTGCTGTCGGCGCTGTTTTATCTGAGCGCGGTGCTGGTCTGGATCCGCTTCGTCGAGACGCCCCGGACGTGGCGCTACGCGCTGGCCCTGGGGCTGTTCACCGCCGGGCTGCTGTCCAAGTCGGTGGTGGTGACGCTGCCTCTGGCGCTCTTGATCTGGCACTGGTGGCAGCAGGGGAAGGTGACGCGGATCGACCTGCTGCGCATGGCGCCGTTCGTGGCGGTCGCGGTGGCGATCACGGTGGGCGATCTGTCGTTCTACACGTCGCGGGAGCCGCTGGAGCTGGGCTACACGCTGGTGGAGCGGGCGCTGATCGCGGCGCGGGCGCTGTGGTTCTATGCCGGCAAGCTGCTCTGGCCGGCCGATCTGGCGGTGATCTACCCGCTGTGGGAGATCGACGCCGGCGACCTGCTGGGGTGGGCGTACGTGGTCGCCGCGGCGGCGCTGGCGGCCGGGCTGTGGCTGGCGCGGCGACGGATCGGTCGGGGCCCGTTGGCGGGAGTGCTGTTCTTCGCGGTGACGCTGGGGCCGGTGCTGGGGTTCGTGGACTACGGCTACATGCAGTTCTCGTTCGTCGCTGACCGGTTCCAGTACCTGGCCGGCATCGGCGTGCTGGCGGTGGTGATAGGCGGCGCCGCGCACGGCGTGGGCAGGCTGCCGGACGGCTACCGGCGCGGCGCGCTGGGTCTGGCCGCTGCCGTGGTGGCGGCGCTCGGCGTGCTGACGTGGCGGCAGGCGGCGATCTACCGGGACGAGCTCACCTTCTTCAACCACATCGTCGCGCTCAATCCGCAGGCGCGTAACGCGCACCACAATTTGGGGCGGGTGCTGCTCACGGCTGACCGTGCGGAGGAGTCGGTCGCCGCCGCCCGCATCGCGGTGGAGCAGCTCCCGGACTTCGCCGACGCGCACTCCAATCTCGAGCTCGCGCTGCTGGCCGTGCAGAGCACCGACGAAGCCGTTCAGCACTTCCGCCGCGCTCTGGAGCTCGATCCGCGCCATCGAGACGCCCGCAACAATCTGGCCAACAGCCAACGCGCAAATGGGGACTACGAAGCAGCGGTCGACTCCTACCGTGCGGTGCTCGATCTCGATCCCGAGTTCGCGCTGGCCCATGCCGGCTTGGGTGATGCCCTGTTCCACCTCGGGCGCCACGAGGCGGCGATCGCGTCGCTGACGCGCGCCGTCTCCCTGCAGGCGGACCTGCCGGAGGCGGGCGCGCTACACGGCATCATGGGGTTGGCAGCGCAGGCGATAGGTCGGTCTGAGGCCGCCACCGGGTACTTCGAACAGGCCCTGCGGATCGACCCCCGCGATCCGATCGCGCTCAATCGCCTTGCCACGCTGTACGCCCGCGAGGAACGGTACGAGGAGGCGCTCGTCCAGTATCGGAAGCTGGTCGAGATCGGTCACGCCGGTGCGCAGACGTACGCCAACATAGGGGTCGTGTTGTACCATCTGAACCGGCCGGAAGAGGCGCGCCGCAGCTTCGAGCGTGCCCTTTCGCTGGACCCGGACCACGCAACGGCCCGCGCCGGCCTCGAAAACGTGCAGACGGTGCTGCGCAGCCGGGAACGATAGCTACGCGGCAAAGTGGCACTGGAGTTGTCCCGGTTTGGTGGACAGGTAACCTTTGAGGTTTGTAACGCCGTCGCAGAGCGAGCAGTCCTCCTGACGGAGCCGGCAGGTCAAGCGAGTGCTGGCCAGTGAGGCCGTGCGCCAAGCCGCTGGCACGCGGGGCGCCGACGGGGAGCTCGACCGAGTCCGCGAGGGACCTGCGGTCAGAGCTGCCGCGGCCGCACGCCGACCGTGTTGTGCGCCTTGGATCGCCGATCCCGCTGTGCTCATGCTGCCGCCTGTCCCTGGTTGTCCTCGAAGGCGGCCGGCGACTGGTGGCCCAGCGCTGAATGGCGCCGGCGCCGATTATATGAAGCCTTCCAGGAACTCGAAGATCGCCATGCGCGCCTCGGCGTGACCTACGCGAGGGCGCCAGCTGGGCCGCCCCGCTTCCTGCGTTGACGGTCGCACGCCAGCCTCTCGCGCACCAAGCACGAACAACACCTTCGACGGACGGCTATCCTGTGTCTGCCCAAGACCGGTACCGAGCGCAGCATGTACTAGGCTGGGTTCGAGCGCGCGACCGTCAGGCGTTGATCGCTGTCCGGCCAAGGCGCTCGGCATCGCATGTAGGGGATGGACGCTGCCCAGTGGCCGACGCCAGTGAACGAGCCCGACGACATGCGTCAGAACGGCGGCAGCGGCCGGTACTCGAAACTGAAGGCTATCGGATCGACCAGGCTCCCAGGTCGCCGCGGGTGACGAAGCGCGGCTTGAGGTTTCCGGACGCCGATCCCAGGTAGATGCCCGGGAAGCCGCCGCGGGCTACCGCGGAGAAGACCAGCCAGTTGCCGTCCGGCGACCAGATGCTCCCGGAGCGGTTGTACTGATCGAAAAACTGCAGGGTGCTCAGGCTCCCGCGGGTGATCGGGAAGGTGGCGACGTTCCAGGAGTCCCCGGAGCGGACGTCCATCACCTGCAGGTGCACGTAGAGCTGCTCCGGATCGGCGGCAAACACCGGCTCAACCAGCAGTTGCTGCAGCTCCGCGGGGCTCACCAGTATCAGGTAGGCGATTTGCCGGCTGTTGGGAGCCCAGAAGAAGGCGATCACCGACGGGTCGTCCAGCTCCACGGAGCGTTCCGACCGGCGCGTCACCAGGACGCGCAGCGTCCCGTCGGCCGAGAGCTGCGGAGTCGGCGATTCCATGACGGCGACGCGGCGTCCGTCGCGTGAGAAGCTGAAGAAGGCGCTGCCGGAGACGGTCTTGAGCACGTCCAGCCCCGGCCCCTCGATGTCGCGCAGCACGAGCTGGGCCGATCCCGACTCACTGTCCACGTACAGCATGCGCTGGCCGTCCGGAGACACCTGCGGCGACTGGAAGCGGGTCGGGCTTACGTTGAAGTTGCGTTTCTGGGTTCCGTCACGGATGTCCAGCAGCGTGAGCCGGCCGCCCGACGCCGTGCCGCCGCCGACATGGGCCAGCATGAAGCGATTGCCGGGATCCCAGGCCCAGTACAGCGGCAGCCCGGTATCGAGCGGCTTGTAGCTCAGCTTGCCGGCGGGGTCCACCAGCCCCAGCTCCATGCCGTCTTCGGCGCTGCGCTGCGACAGTACGCTGATCCAGCGGCTGTCCGGGGACCAGTACAGATACACCGGCGCAAGCTCGCCGCTCTCCCACACCACCCGGGGATTGCGCGAGGCACGGTCGGTGGTGAGGATGGCTCCGCGGATGCTGCCGTCCGCAAGCTGATCGAAGCGGACGAAGGCAAGGCGGCGGCCCCGTGCCGACCACGTGGGCGACGTATACCAGCGCCTGACCCCTTCGCGGCTGCCGGCGTCGGCGGTGAGCTGCGTGACGCCGCCGCCGGTCTGGTCGGCCGTCTCGATGTTCCCGTCCAGCCCGATGAACGCGATCAGCCCCGACTTGCGCTCGAAGCGCTCCAGCAGGGAACTCTGGCTCATCTGCGCGCCGCGCACGGAGCAGGAGACCAGCAGCGTGGCCGCCAGCGGGAGCAGCCACAGCGCGTGCAGACGGCGTCGGTCGGCGCTCGATCGCGACGAATACTTCACTGCCATGACCAGAACCCTATCAGCCCCGGCGCCATCTTGCGCGGCACCAGGTTGCCCGCCGCCCGCGCCACCATGATGTACGGACCGGCATCGGTGAGCGCCGAGTACACGATGTTGCGGCTGTCCGGGGACCAGATCCGCGCGGCCTGACCATACTGGTCGAACACGCGGATCACCGCCGCGAACTGCGGCGTGGGCACGAACGTCTCGATGTCGACCGACGAACGCCGCCCGCGGTCATAGATACGCAGCGTCAGGACCAGCGCCTGGTCGCTGCCTTCGTTCTGCGATATCACCGACGGGACGAAGTACGCGACGAGCTTGGAGTCCGGAGACCAGAAGAAGGCGAACACGCCGTCCTCTTCGAGCGTCGTCTCGGCGCCGGTGGCGACGTCGCGCAGATGCAGCCGGCTGACGATCGATTCGACCTCCTGGCGGCGGGTGATGTAGCCGAGCGACGCGCCGTCCGGCGACCAAAGGAAGGTCACCGCGCCGCGGGCGCTGGCGATCACGTCGGGAGGATGGTCCCGCCGCTCCGGATGGGTGATGACCACGTCGGTCAGACCGCCGTCGGCGATGGTGGCCAGCACCACGCCCGAGCCGTCCGGCGACCATGCCGGGGTCTGAAACTCTCCCGGCTGCAGCGGCAGGCCGCTCTCGATCACGGTCGCGCCTACCTCCAGGAACGATACGCGGCGGCCGGACGTGCGCACCGAACCGGCATGCACGGTCACACCGGTGCTGTCGGGCGCCCATCCCCAGAACAGAGGCCGGCCGGCGTCCAGGGTCTGCACCGGCGTGGCGCTGGACGGCTGCCAGCTCAGCAGCAGGAAGCCGCCTCCGCCTGCGCCGGCCGTGAGGAAGCTGATTTTGCGGCTGTCCGGCGACCAGTAGAGATTGGCCGGCAGCCGTCCGCCGGTGGAGATGGCCTGCGCATCGGTGCCGTCCGCGCGGGCGGTGAGCACCCGGCCGGACCTTCGATCCTGAAACGAGTCTATCCCCACGAACGCCACCCGCTTGCCGTCCGGTGACCAGATCGGGGTCTGATAGATGCGCCTGGCGTTCTGCGACTGGCCGGCGTCGGCGGTGATCTGCTGCTTGGCGCCGCCGGCCTGATTCGACACCCAGATGTTGGCGTAGATGTCCATGTAGACGATCTTCCCGGACTTCCGCTCAAAAGTGCCCATCAGCGAGGTCTGCTCGCTGGTATCGGGCAGCCGGCAACTCAGCACCAGCGCCGCCACGATCAAGCCGGCGATCAGGAGCGCGCCGCGAGCGATCACCCTTCGGCCCATGTTCGCCTACCCGACGCCGCGCCGCAGCACGGAAACCGCCGTGTTGCGAACCGGATCGGTCCGTTCGGAGACCTGGTCCCAGTCCAGCGATGCCGGCACGTCCGGACGCACGCCGTCTATGCCGATCTCACGGCCGGCAGGTGACAGGTAGGCGCTGGTCATGATGGTCAGCCGGGATCCGTCCGGGAGGACGAAATCGACGAAGCTCTCCACGTTGCCGGGCGTCTTGAGGCCCACCACGGTGGCGCGCCGGCGTGCCTGCAGTGCAGCGGCGAGGACCTCCGGCAGCCCCTCGGTATCGCGGCCGATCAGCACCACCAGCGGCACCGCCTGGGAGCCGTTCAGGTCATAGCCTTCGACCGAGATGGGCTGTGAACCCTCGGCGGTGTAGATCGCGCCGTGGTCGCCATCGGAGAACAGCGACAGCAGCGGCACCAGGGGCCACCGCAGCCCACTGGCGATACGCAGATCCAGGATGATGCCGCTCACGTCCCCGCCGGCCAACAGTGCCTCGAGACTGCGTACCGTCTCTGTCACCAGGTTCTCGGAGGAGACTCGGGGAAACAGCAGGTAGCCGACGCTGCCGGGCTCCAGCAGGCCGTAGCTGAGCGGGTTCAGCACCTCGGAGAGCTGCACGCGGCCGCGTATCACGGTCACGTCGCGCTGGTCACGGTCGACCGAGCTGATACGCAGGCGCACCGGCTGGTCAGCCGGTCCGCGGATGCGCGAAACCGCATCCGGGCCCTCCTCGCGCCGCACGGGAATGCCGTTGACCGCGGTCACCGCGTCGTGGGGGCGCAGTCCCGACCGATCCGCGGGCGAGCCGGGCATCACGGACAGCAGGATGATGCGGGGCGTAGGCTCTTCGCGAAAGGCGACATAGGCGCCGATCCCTTCGTACGCGGAGGGGTCCTCCAGCTCTTCCCGGATGCGCTCGTCGCGTGTCTCCCAGCGCGCGGCGAGCGGCGGCAATTCGTCCAGCATCTGCCGCACCGTGTCGGGGAAGTCCTCCCGCGACAGGAGGTTCACCACCAGGGGCCGATAGCGTTCGCGCAACTCGGTCCAGGCGATGCCGTGCAGATTGCCGTAGACGTAGTGGTCCCGCAGCAGGGTCCACATCTCGTCGAAGGTGCGGATCTGCAGGGAAGTGATCTGTTCCCGCTGGTCCGCGGGCTCCTGCGTGGCCGCGAAGTCGACAGCCTCCGCGGATTCACGGGTACATGCGGAGACGATCAGCAGCGCGGCCATCACCAGCGCTACGGGGCCGATGACCGCCGGCGCGTTCCACAGCCGGGGTCGCATGGGGAACCGCTACCCTATCACGGCTGCCGCCGCCCGGTCCCGAGATTTATTGACAGCTCAGAAATGCGGTCGATATATTGCCTCCCTGCGCATGCGCACAAGTCTGAGTTCCCGCCTGATCGACGTGTTGCGCAACGTCACCACGCGCAAACAGCTCACCGAACGAAACATCCGCGACGCCGTTACCGAGATCAAGAACGCGCTACTCGAAGCCGACGTGAATGTGCGGGTCGTGCGCCGCTTCGTCAACCGGACGGTGGAGGAGGCGGTCGGCGACCGGCGCGTGTCGGGGGTGTCGGCCGCCGATCAGTTCACCCGCACGGTCCACCAACGCCTTACGGAGATGCTCGGCGGCGACGACGTCGCCCTTGACCTGCGCGGCCTGCGGTCGCCGGCGAAGATCCTCATGGTAGGGCTGCAAGGTTCCGGCAAGACCACCACCGCGGCCAAGCTGGCCCGCAGGCTGGCCGTCGACGGCCGCAGACCGTTGTTGATCGCCGCCGATCGCGCGCGACCGGCCGCGGTCGAGCAGTTGGCGCTGCTCGGCCGCACGATCGGGGTCGACGTCTTCACCGCCGCCGGCCTCCGTGGAGCGGAGGGGGCGGTAAAGGTGACCAGAGAGGGGCTGGAGCACGCGCGGCGGAGCGGTCATGACGTGGTGATCGTCGACACCTCGGGCCGTAGTCAGGCCGACGACGCGCTGATGCGGGAGCTGGAGCAGGTGCGGTCGGTGCTACGCCCCGACCGCACCGTGCTGGTCGCCGATGCGATGACGGGGCAGGCCGCTGCGACGGTCGCCCGCGGCTTCGAGGAACGTATCGGCATCACCGGCGTCATTCTGTCCAAGACCGACTCGGACGCCCGCGGCGGAGCGGCCCTGTCGATGAAGGGCGTCACCGGCAAGCCGGTGTGCTTCATCGGTACCGGGGAGCGACTGGAGGATCTGGAGCCGTTTCACCCGGAACGCTTCGCCGGGCAGATACTGGGCATGGGCGACGTCGCCAGCCTGGTGGAGAAGGCCGAGCTGGTGATCGACCAGCAGCAGGCGGAGCGGACGCTGCGGCGCGTGCGCTCGAAGACGCTGACGCTGGCGGACTACCTGGAGCAGATCCGCGGCCTGCGCAAGATGGGGAATCTGGAGGCGCTGATCGACAAGATCCCGGGCGCACGCGCGGCGATGGCAGAGGGCGCGATCGACGAAGGGGTACTGCGCACCGAAGAGGCTATGATATTGTCGATGACCCCGGCCGAACGAGAGAATCATCGGATCATGGGCCCGTCGCGGCGGCGCAGGGTAGCGCGTGGAAGCGGCACGACCGTGTTGGCGGTCAGCCGCTTCCTGAAGAAATTCGACAAGATGTCGGCGACCATGCGGAAGATGGCTCGAGGCGGCGCCGGCGGATTGAAACCCGCCCGCACCGCTCGCGCCGTCCGACCGTTCGGCCGCTGACCTCGGCACCACACAGGAGCGAACAGATGAGCGTAGCGATTCGGCTCAAGCGACATGGCACGAGGAACCGTCCGTTCTACCGAATTGTCGTGATGGACTCGCGGCGACCGCGCGACGGCAGGGTTATCGAAGAGGTGGGCCGCTATCAGCCGACCGAGCCCGAGGGCGCGCAGGCGACCCTGGACGAGGTGCGCGTACGCGAATGGATGGCCAAAGGCGCTCAGCCTTCGCCGACCGTGCGCCGCATCCTCAACAGACAGGCCCGCGGCGAGGACGGAGAGGGACAGGCGTCCGAGTCCGAAGTAACCGCGTCCGAGGAGTGAACGGTGGAGGTGAACGATGGAAAAGGAGCTGGTCGAGTTCGTCGCTCGCGCCCTGGTAGACGAACCTGACGGAGTCGAGGTCACCGTGGTCGAAGGCGAAAAATCGACCATAGTGGAACTGAAGGTCGCGGACGGCGATTTGGGCAAGGTCATCGGCAAGCAGGGGCGGATCGCCAAGGCGATCCGCACCATCCTCAGCGCCGCCGGCACCAAGAGCGGGAAACGGGTCGTGCTCGAGATCATCGACTGAGCCCATGAGCGGGGACGCCGCTCGGAGCGGTGCGGCCGCGCGCCGCGCGCGGCAGGAGGACCGGATCGCGGTGGGCCACATCCGGCGGGCGCACGGCTTGCACGGCTTCGTGCGCTTCGAGAGCCTCTCCGGAGAGATCGACCACTTCCCGTCGATGCGGGAGGTAGAGCTGCGTGGCCGCGGACAGCCGGCGCGGCGCTACGAGGTGGAGTCGTTCCGGCTGGGCGCGCCGACGCTGCTGATGAAGCTCGGCGGCGTCGATGACCGTGACGCCGCCGCCGCGCTGGCCGGACGGGAAATCTGGGTGGACCGTCGCCATGCGGCGCCGTTGGGCACTGACGAGTACTATCTGGCCGACCTGGAAGGCTGTGAGGTGCACCAGGATGGCCGAACCGTCGGCGCGGTGCGCGCCGTGCTGGAGGCGGGTGCGGGCGATGTGCTGGAAACGGTCGGTGCGGACGGCCGCACCGTGCTGATCCCGTTTCGCCGCCAGTACGTCCGCTCCATCGATGTCGACACTGGGATCATCGAGCTTGCCAGCGACGCGGTCGTGGAATGACGTTCACGGTGTTGACGCTCTTTCCGGAGCTGTTGGCTCCCTTCGTGGCGACATCGATCATCGGCCGGGCCGTCGACCGCGGCCTGATCGACATCGAGACCGTCGACATCCGCGACTACGCCGATGATCCGCACAACACGTGCGACGACAGTCCGTATGGAGGCGGCGCCGGGATGGTGCTGAAGGCGGAGCCGGTCAGCCACGCGATCGAATCGGTGCTGAGACGGCGCTCGTCCAGGCCGCGCACCGTCTATCTGACGGCTGGCGGCGCACCGTTCGATCGGCACCTCGCGCAGCGCTGGGCGGCGGAGGGACGGGAGCTGCTGCTGATCGCAGGCCGCTACGAGGGGGTCGACCAGCGCGTCGTCGATATGTTCGTGGACGATGAGGTGTCGATCGGCGACTACGTGCTGATCGGCGGCGAAGTGGCCGCGATGGCGGTCATGGAGGCGGTGGCGCGGCTTGTGCCGGGGGTGATCCAGGCGGCATCGCTGGAGGAAGAGAGTTTCGAGGGCGACGTTCTCGAATATCCTCAGTACACTCGACCTGCGGTCTTCCGCGGGGTGCCGGTGCCACCGGTACTGTTGTCCGGGGACCACGCACGGATCAGGGAGTGGCGTCGTCGGCAGGCGACCGAGCGAACGGCCCGCCTGCGACCGGACTTACTACGAAGGAGCGAAGGATGCAGCAACTGATACAGGAGATCGAAGCCGAACAGACGCGGTCTCATGCGACGGAGTTCGGTATCGGCGACTCGGTGCGGATCCACTTCAAGATCATCGAAGGCAAGACCCAGCGGACACAGTTGTTCGAGGGCATCTGCATCGCCCGCAAGGGATCGGGCATCAGCTCGACCTTCACGGTCCGCAAGATCTCGTACGGCGTCGGCGTGGAGCGCGTATTCCCGCTGCACTCGCCGAAGATCGGCAGAATCGAGGTCTCGCGCCGGGGCCGCGTGCGCCGCGCGAAGCTCTTCTACCTGCGCGATCGGGTGGGCAAGGCCGCCAAGGTGCCGGAGCGCCGGGTCCGCAAGCGATAGGAGTCTTTCGGATTGGCGCGCCGGCGGCGATCCGAAAAACTCGCGGAGCCGGAGGCAAAGCGAAAGCGCGAAACCCGCGCTTTGTTGTTGACGATACTGTATGGAGACATCGGATGTACCGATGAACGGATCGGAGCGGACATCCGCGACGGGCCGAAGCGATCGACAGGACCGGCTGAACAGTGTTCAAAAAGGCAGAATCGGTGAACGACATGCCGCCGCGTACCTTCGGGAGCGCGGCTACCATGTCGTCGAGCGAAACCTCCGCATGCGTGCTGGGGAGATTGATCTTGTCGCCTGCCGGGGCGACCGTGTCGTGTTCGTGGAAGTCAAGGCATGGAGCAGCTTCGGTGTCTCCGACTTGGCAGCGGTCGTGAACGACCGAAAGCGTTCGCGGATCGCTCGCGCGGCGGCGGCGTTCCTGGCCGCCAACCCGCGCTATGGCCGACTGCGGCCCCGTTTCGACGTCCTGCTGCTGCGTACCGGGCAGGCACCGCTGCACCTGGAGTCGGCGTTCGGCGCCGACGGCGTGCCGCTGTGACGCCGTCCCGCAGGCGGCGCCTCGGCGCTCTGCGTCGCATGGGACGGGCCTTCCCGATCGCGTGGCGTCGCTCGCCGGTACGGCGCCGTCCTCTCGGATCTGCTCTGATCAGGGAAAGGCTCGTGCAGCGTCCTGCCAGACGGCGGCCGGCGGTGCGCGACGCGTACCGGGCGCAGGCGCGGCACGCCGAGTTGCGCAGCAAGATCGGCGACCGGCGTTACCTGGAGCGCGCCATCCGCTATCTGGCGCAGATCCTGATCGACGGCGCGTCGCGCAGACCTCGCCGGTGAGTGGTCTCGCTGCGCTCTGCCCACTCTGCTCGGAGTCGGTGGACGATCTGCTGCTTGCGCTGGTCCACCCGGACACCGAGGCCCCTGCCCACTTTGAGTGCGTGTTGCGCGCGATCCGTGAGGACGAGCAGCTCGAGCACGGGGAGCAGATCTGCTACGTGGGCGGCGGCGTGTTCGCGATCGTGCGCGCGGGCCGCGGGCGTGACAGCGCCCGCATCCGCAAGCGTATCCCCTATGAGTCGGAGAGCATGCCGCCGGAATGGCGCACCGAACAGGTCCGCCGCCTGCCGAATCCGTGACGATGCCTCGCTCTTCGGACTTGGCACATCGGGCTGACTCGGCGTTGACAACCACGTGCCGTTCGCAATAGCTTCCCGGGACACAGGACTGAGATGGCTGTTCCCGCGCGAAAGACCTCCAAAGCCCGCAGTCGGCAGCGTCGCGCCGTCAACATGCGGGTGAAGGCGCCGTCTATCGTGGAATGCGGCACCTGCGGCAATCGGGTCCTGCTGCACCGCGTGTGTCCCAAGTGCGGGCACTATCGCGGAAAGCGGGTGCTGGAAACGGCGGAGATCGCCTGACACCGAACCGCTCCCTGGAGGCGATGCGAACATGGATGCTGAACTCTTCGACAAAATGAAGAAACTGATCGCGGATCGGCTCGAGATCGAGGAGGACAAGATCACCCTCGAGTCCTCGTTCCGACAAGATCTCGGTGCCGACAGTCTGGACACCTACGAGCTCGTCTACGCGATTGAGGAAGAACTCGGCATCACCATCCCCGATGAGAAGGCGAACGAGTTCGAAACCGTAAAGGACGCGCTGGCCTACATCGAGTCGCACGGCAAGTAGCCGCGACCGGCGGGGTATGCCCCGTGGTTCCCGTGATCGTCCGACTTCGGCGTAGCCTCACGGGCCGGGGTTGATGGGCCATAGGCTCGTACCGGCGTTTGGCGACGGTCTCAAGGCGCTGCGCGGACAGTGGCGGCTCACCCGCCGTACGGTCGGGGCGAGCGCGGAGCTCAGACCGGTAACGTCGGCGCGTCGCGCCGAGCTCCGCTCCCTGCAGCGCCGCATGGGCGTTCGTTTTCGTGACGAGCGTCTCATGAACATGTCGTTCTGCCACCGCTCCTATACGGCTGAGGCCGGTGCGGCAAGCAACGAGAGGCTCGAGTTTCTCGGTGACGCGGTGCTGGGACTGGTTGTCAGTCAGTGGCTGTACCGCAGGCTGGACGGGCGGCCGGAGGGGGATCTTGCGCGCGTCAAATCGGTCGTGGTGAGCGAGGAGAGCCTGGCACGCATCGCCAGACAGATCGCCGTCGACCGGTATCTGCTGCTAGGCCGTGGCGAAGAGCGGTCGGGAGGACGCGGCAAGAACGCACTGCTGGCGGACGCGCTGGAGGCGCTCATCGGCGCCTGCTATCTGGACTCCGGCCTGCACGCAGCGGAGCGATTCGTGGAGCAGGTCTTCGCCGAGGAGATCGAGGACGTGATCGCCGGACGCCACCGTCAGGACTACAAGACGCTGTTGCAGGAGTTCTCCCAGAAGCGCTTTCGAGCCTTTCCCAAGTACCGGGTCGCCGAACGGCGGGGACCCGACCATGATCGGGTCTTCTCGATGGACGTGGTGGTCGACGGCCGGCCGTATGGCCCTGCGCAGGGAAAGAGCAAGAAGCAGGCCGAGCAGCGCGTCGCGCGGATCGCCTACTCGGAGCTCGTCGGTGAGGAGTCCGCCTCCGGCGGATCGGCCGCCGCCGGCTGAAGCGCCCGGGCTGCCTCCAGCAGCCGCGTGCGATCGTTGGCGGACGGATCGGCGAGCACCTCCCGCAGCAGGGCGTTCAGCAGCAGCCCGATCTGCGGCCCGGGTCGCAGGCCCAATTCGCGCTGCAGCTCCGTGCCGCCGACGGCAAGCTCGCGGATCGAGAGCGCGTGGGAGGCGGCCGCCTGGGCGCGCATGCGCTGGGCAAGCGGCACATCGATGGTGTCGATGGCTTGGCGGACGGCGATGGCGTCCGCGGTGCCGTCACGACCGATGGCAGCCAGCAGCCGGCGGATGTCGGCGTCGGAACTGTCCGCGGCGATCGGGATCGCCAAGCTGCCGATGGCGGCGACCACCCGATGGATTGCGGCGTTCGGAAAGCGCAGGCGGGACAGCGCCGCCCGTGCGCGTATGGCAGCAGCCGGTGCGTCCGTGGCTGCCTCCGGCGCCAGCAGCATCGCCAGACGGCACGCCACGTCGGCGGGTGTCGAGTCGATGCGGTCGTATCGCGCAGCGCGGTCCGTGCTGCGGCCGGGTTCCGTGCCGCCCGGCGCGGGGAAGCACAGCCCCATCAGCCGGGACCGCTCGAGCAGGCGCAGGCCCACCGACGGCGTCGGCGACGCCAGCAGGCGTCGCAGCTCCTCGCAGATCCGCTCGGCGGCGACCCGGCGTGCGGTAGGCACGGCGTCCCGCATCGCCCGCACCGTGTGGGCGTCGACCGTGAGGTTCAGCTCCGCCGCGAGCCGACAGCCCCGAAACGGCCGCAGCCCGTCCTCGGCAAAGCGCTCCGGCGCGCTGCCCACGGTGCGCAGGCGCCGCGCTGTCAGATCGGCACGCCCGCCGTGCGGATCGCGCAGGGCGCCGCTATCCAGATCGACGGCGATCGCGTTGATCGTGAAGTCACGCCGTGCCAAGTCTTCTTCGATGGTGCCGGCGAAGCGGACCGAGTCCGGGCGGCGCCCGTCGGAATAGCCGGAGTCCGTGCGGAAGGTGGTGACCTCGAATCGTGTGCGCCCGAACAGCACGGTCACCGTGCCATGGCGGATGCCGGTAGGTATGGTCCGACGGTAGAGACTCTGCACGCGGCCGGGCGTGGCGTCGGTGGCGATGTCCCAGTCACCGGGGGGCCGTCCCTGCAGGAGGTTGCGGACGGCGCCGCCGACCAAGTGGGCGGCGTACCCGGCGTCGATCAGAACGCGGGCGAAGCCGCGCACGGTGCCGGGCACCGATGCGATGGGCGATTCCTGCACGTCGTCCGATCCCATTGCGAAGGCGTCCCTCAGGGTAGCGGAAACCGGCCCGAAGCGGAGCGCCGTACGTCCCGCGCCGGGGCATGGCGCTTGCGGGCGCCGTGTGGGTATGCTCGGCACTCCAGAATGTCGGTGACCGGGCTGCTCCTCACCGGTGGTTACGGCCCCGGCCGCTCCGACCTCGAGCCGTTCCTGGGCGAGGTGGGGCCGATCGTCGCCGCCGACTCCGGCTTCGACTTGGCGCTGGCCCTGGGGCTGCGTCCGGAGTTGATCGTCGGCGACATGGATTCGGTGCGCGCCCGGCTGCCGCAAGAGCGGGTGCGCCGCTTCCCACGTGACAAGGAGTTCACCGACACCGAGCTCGGCCTGCAGGCGCTCAAGGATCTCGGCTGCGATCGGGTGGTGATCGCCGGCGGCGGCGGCGGCCGTCTGGACCATCTGCTGTTCATCGTCGCGCTGTTCGAGCGGGAGACCGTGCCGCTGTGCTGGATCACCGCGCACGAGCACGTGGAGGCGATCCGCGGCACGGCCGCCTATCGCGGCTGGGTGGGGCAGACGGTGTCCTTTCTCCCGCTGTCGGAGGGGGCGGCGATCGAGCGCTCGGAAGGACTGCGCTGGCCGCTGGACGGGCTGCGCTGGAAACCGGGAGAGGGCGGCGTCAGCAACGTCATCACCGCCTCACCCATGCGGTTGACAATGGCAGCGGGTGCCCTGTTGATGATCCGGTCGTTCGACCGTCAGGAGGTCGCTGCTCCGCCCGGAAGACCGTAGAGCACCGGCAGCCGCGTTGCCGGGCTGATCGCGGTCACGGACCTGGTGACTGCGACTGAAGCGTACGCGGATCCGGCACAGCGACTACCGGTACCACTCCCAGCACCTGAGTGAGCAGATCGGACGGTGAGCGGCTCAGCAGGTCCACCAGCTCGGGGAAATCGGCGAGGGTGCGGCCCAGCGTGGCGAGCGACTCGGCGTGCTGATGTGCCTGTTCCCGCATCGACGCCAGGTTTTCGAGGACCGCCAACCGAGCCCGTTGCTGCGCATCGACGCGCGCCGTGAACGCGGCCTTCGCGCGCAGGTACAGGTCCGGATCAGGAATCGAAAAGGGCGTAAGCTCGACGTCGATGACCTCGAATTCGGGATGCCGCATTTCCAGCAGGCGCCGGACGTGTTCCTCCAGCGCCTGGGGGTCCATCACCAGGACGGCGGCATCCCGCGACAACAGCGCGGCGGTCGCCGCGTCGCCCGCGGAGGCGGTCGCCTGATCGTACCAGGCCGGCAGCGTGTCCGGGCGCAGATCCTTCTCCGCGACCAGCGGCTGCAGGTGGTCCACGCGAAGCCTGAGCCGGAGAGTGATGCCGAGGTCGAAGGAGAGCGCCGCGGCATCGATGCCGATCTCCGCTGCGTAGAGCTCGGCCGACGGCAGGCGCGCGGCCAGGCGGCGCGGCACCGCCTGCGGGGTCAGATCGAACAGATGCAGGGTCATGTTGGTCGGGATCAGCCGCTCCCATCGCCACGTGATGCCGCCGGCGGCTATGACCTCCTCGTCCCATCCGCCCGACTTGGTAAAGGCCACGGCGTAGCTGCCGGCCGGCAGGGCCAGTTCGACCCAGCCGACGAAGAACGCAGCGGCCGCCGCCAGGATCAGCAGCAGGGTGATGGCGATCTTCATGTCACCCAGTATATCGTGGCGCAGATCCCGTGACCGACGTGCAGCTTGGGCCCGAGCGGCGGACCATCGCTCCGGCGATCGGCCGGATCTCCGCCGTACTGTTCTTCGTTTCGCTACTGCTGCTGTCCCTGTCCGTCCTGGGCAGCGCGCAGTCGTTCCTTGATGCGACCTTGGTGTGGCTGCTCCGCCTGCTGGAGGTCGCGCTGGTGCTGACCGCATCCTTCGCGTTGTGCTCGTGCTGTCTGTTTGCCCTGCATGCGATTTCCGGGCGCTGGCGCTTCGCCGTCTTCCCGACCGTCCTTTCGCTCCTGGCTGCCGCCACCGCGCTCGCTCTCCTGGCTTCATTGCGCATGGTGTCGGCCGTGCTCGGCGGGTCGCCGCCACCCGGCCTGAGCTTCTGAACGCCGTGACGGTAGCGGTGCGGGGCGCCATTCAGGTGAGCTCCAACGACGCCGATGCGATTCGAACGGCCGGCCTGCGGCTGCTGGAGGCCGTGCTTGGCAGCAACGAGGTGGTTTGTGACGACATCGTCAGCATCATCTTCTCGATCACCCCGGACCTGACCCGCGCCAATCCAGCGACCGCGGCTCGCGCTGCCGGCTACGCGGAGACGCCGCTGTTCTGTGTCCAGGAGGCCGTCGTGGACGGTCAGCCGGACCGGATCATCCGGATGCTGCTGACCTATCGCAGCGGCACCGATCGAAAGCCGGTGCCGGTCTATCTGGATGGGGCGCAGGCGCTCCGGCCGGACCTGCCGCCGCCGAGCACGTGACCTGCCCAGACTCCTCGTGGTAGGAGAGACGCACCGCCACCTTAGCTCAATCGGTAGAGCACGAGATTTGTAATCTCGAGGTCGTCGGTTCAATCCCGACAGGTGGCTGACCCCGCTGCCGGCGGACTCAGAGCGCGCGCGGCGGTATTGACATCGGTCAACGGCTGCGCAAGCATGCGCTGCTCCGACAGCGGGGAGGTTCCCGAGTGGCCAAAGGGGGCAGACTGTAAATCTGTTGGCGTTGCCTTCGAAGGTTCGAATCCTTCTCTCCCCATTTCCCGTGCCTGAGCCGTTCTACCGGTCGTCCGCCGACGGCGGACTGCGCTTCGACTGCACCCGCTGCCAGCGCTGCTGTCGACTCGAACCGGGGTATGTGTTCCTTTCGCAGCGTGATCTGGAGGCCTTGGCACAGGCGAAGGCGCTTTCTGTCGCCGAGTTCACGTCGCGCTACTGCCGGATGGTGGACGTCGGCGGCTTTCGCCGGCTCAGCCTGACGGAGAAGGCCAACTTCGACTGCACCCTCTGGGAAGACGGTGCATGCACGGTGTACGAGTCGCGGCCGCTGCAGTGCCGCAGCTTCCCGTTCTGGGATGCGAATCTGGCTTCCCCCGACGCGTGGTCGGAGGCGGCCGGATCCTGCCCGGGCATCGGTCAGGGGCCGGTGCGCCACGCGGTGGAGATCGACTACTGGCTCTCGCGGCGTCACGAGGAGCCGCTGATCTAGCGCCCCGAGGTTGCGGCGCCACGGGCGCCGTAACCTCGGCCCAGCCCCTCCTTTGGCGTGAACCGCATCGGTCCCCGATGCGCTTCACGCCGGATACGGGTAATCCCGTCGAATTCCACTCGAAGGCGGCCACTTTCGTTTCTGCCGTTGAAGGGTTTACATTTGCTCCTGCTGGGGGTGTTGGGTATCGCGTGAAACGCATCGCGATCGGGGTGGGGCTCGCGTGTGGGGTGCTCGTCGCCGGTGTGGCGGTAGCGGCGTCGTACCTGAGCGGTCCTCCGCAGGAGCGGGGAGCCGGTCCGCCGGTCCCCTTCACGGTCCATCCCGGTGAGCCGTTCGGCGCGGTCGCCGCCCGGCTGGCCGGCGAGCGGCTGGTGCGCTCGGAGCTGATGCTGCGGGTGCTGGCTCACGTCGAGCGCGCCGACAGCCGCATCCGTGCCGGGCACTACTCGCTCGCCCCTTCGCTGCGCGCCGGTGAGGTTCTGGAGCTGCTGCTGGAGGGCCGTCAGGAAGAGGTCACCGTCACGTTCCCGGAGGGGTGGACCGTGCGGCGGATCGCCGAACGGCTCGAGGAACGGGGTGTGACGACCGCGGGGGCGTTCACGGCGGCGGTCGCCGACCCGGCGCTGACCGAGGAGCTCGGCATCCGGGCGGCCAGCATGGAGGGGTACCTGTTTCCGGACACGTATCGCTTCCCGCGCGACTATCCGGCCGCCGACGTGGTGCGGAGGCTGGTCGGCAATTTCTTCCGGCGGCTCGCCCAGGTGCGGCCGGACTTCGAGAGCATCGATCCGGACGAACTGCACGACACGATCATCCTGGCCTCGATCGTGGAACGCGAGTACCAGCGCCCCGAGGAAGCCGGGCTGATCGCTTCGGTGTTCGTCAACCGCTTGGCGGCGGATGTCGGCCTGCAGTCCTGCGCCACCGTCGCCTACGTGCTGACCGAGGTGCAGGGCAGGGAGCACCCGCGCGTGATCACCCATGCGGAGCTGCAGGTCGACTCCGCCTACAACACCTACAAGTGGCGCGGGCTTCCTCCAGCGCCAATCTCGAATCCGGGGGCGGTGGCCCTGCAGGCGGCGTTCTTTCCTGAGGAAAGCGACTACTGGTACTTCGTTCTCAAGGACCCGGACACCGGCGAGCATCACTTCTCCCGCGATCTCAAGGAGCACAACGACGCCAAGTTCTTCTACCTGAAGGGCGTGGCCGGCTGAGGGGCACCCGCTTGCAGCGATATCCGTGAGCCTGTGATCCCCTCCCACCAGATCGCGGAGCTGAACGACCGGCTGAGGATCGACGTCGTGGCAGGCGATTATGTGCGCCTGCAGGGCCGCGGCCGCCGGCTCGTCGGGTTGTGTCCTTTCCACACCGAAAATACGCCGTCCTTCACCATCACTCCGGAACGGAACCTGTTCTATTGCTTCGGGTGCCAGAAGGGCGGATCGATGATCGACTTCGTGATGGAGCTGGAGAAGCTGAGCTTTCCGGAGGCCTTCAGGCTGCTGGCGGAACGCATCGGCATGCAGGTGGAAGAGACGGGCGGCTCCGAGGGCAGCGAGCGGCAGAGCTACCTGGAGCTGTACCGGCGCCTGACCGACAGCTTCCACCACATCCTGGTGCGCACCGACGCCGCGGCGCCGGTGCGCGAACACCTGTCCGGCCGAGGGTTTGCGGCGGAGTCGCTGGCTCGCTACCGCGTGGGCTACGCGCCCGGCGATCGCGACTGGCTGCTACGGTTCCTGCGCTCCCGCCACTACGGCGACGAGTTCCTGCTGCGCTGCGGCCTGTTCACGAGCACGCGCGGGGGCATGCTGGCGCTGTTCCGCGACCGCATCGTGTTCCCCATCTCAACGCCGCGGGGTGAGGTGGTCGCGTTCGGCGGCCGGGCCATGGGTGACGGCCCGAAGTATCTCAACACGCCGGAGACCGCTTACTACCACAAGGGCGAGTTGCTCTACGGACTGGCGGAGGCGCGCGAGCGCATCAAGCAGGGCGGGGCCGCGCACGTGGCGGAGGGATACCTGGACGTGATCGCGCTCGATGCGGCAGGGCACGCGGCGGTAGCTCCACTGGGGACCTCTCTGAGTCTCGATCACGCACGGCTTCTGTCGCGCTACACGGCCGACGTGCGTTTGGTGATGGACTCGGATGACGCGGGCGTGAACGCCACCCGGCGCGCCATCTCCGTGCTGGAGGACACGGAGCTGCAGACCTCCGTGGTTCCGCTCCAGACCGGCCTGGACCCTGCCGATTATATCCAGCAGAATGCAAGCGACCGGTTGCAAACCGCCCTCGCATCCCCTATATTCGCTTTTGAGTATCTTCTCAAACTGGCTACATCTGCACTCGATCTGCGACGGGCAGACGCGAAGGAACAGGTATTCCGGGAGTTGCTCCCTTATCTCACCCACGTACGTTCGGAGTTGAAGCGTGAGGCGTTGCTGCACGACTTGGCGGACGTACTGGAGGTGGGTCACGACAGCATCGTGCGTGACTACCGCCGGTTGGCGTCGGCCGGCGCCAACCGACGCGACTCCCGGCCGGCGCAGGCAGCCCCAAGGCAGGAGGTCCAGGGTGCGTCCCGACGTTCGTTGGAGATGACCTACATGCTCGCGGCCGCCGCCAACCGGATCGGTTCGACCGGGTCCAGAGGCGGCTCGTGGCCGGCGACCTGCTGGATCCGATGGCACGGGAGTTGTTCGTCGCGCTCGAGGAAAGCGCACAGCAGGACGACGACTCTCCGGACGGTCTGCTCGGCCGGCTGCGGACCGAGGAGCTGCGCTCGCTGGTCATCCGCAACCTCTCGCAGCGGGAGTTCACCATGAATCCGGAGGAAGTGCTGGACGATGGGGCGCGCAAGCTGAAGGCCCGCTCACTGGAACACCGGCGCCGCGACATCGAGTCGCGCATGCGTCACCTTGAGCGTGACGGCGAGGGATCGCCCGGTTCGGCGATACGGGAACTGCTCGAGGAGAAGATTTTCCTCGATTCGGAGCTGGAGAAATTGAAGAAGGTAAGGGTGGATGTCGGATCTGTTGACTGATCCCGCGGTCGTTCAGTTGCTCGAGTACGCCAGACAGAAGAAGAGTATCAGCTATGAGGAGGTCAACGACCGCCTTCCCGACCAGTTGGTCAACTCCGACCGAATCGACGAGGTCGCGGCCCTGCTGGAGCAGAACGACGTCAAGCTGGAGGATGACGACGCCGGCGATGACGTGACCGAAGACGACCTGCGTCAGGCCGCCGCGGCCGCCAAGCGCCCGCTGGTCTACAACAATGACCGGGAGAGCGCGGTCGACGACCCGATTCGGCTCTACCTGCGTGAAATCGGCAGGGAGAATCTGCTCACCGCGGAGCAGGAGGTGATCCTGTCCAAGCGAATGGAGATGGGTGAGAACCTCATCCACGAGGTGATCAAGGGTTGCGGCGCCACCCTGCCGGAGTTCTACAACATCGCGCAGCGCGCCCGCTCGACCAGGGACCCCCGCGAGCTCAACCTCACCAAGAAGGAACTCTCGGAGATGATGGCCGACCGACGCAGGCTCAACGCCTGCTACCGCGAAGCTGTGCAGGAGATGTACCCCCTGCTGAAGACCTACATGGAGCACAAGCAGGCGCTGGTCGGCGATGACGGACGCATCTTCGAGGACGAACAGCTGGCTCAGTTGCGCGGCAGGCTGCAGGCCTCCCTCGCCACGGTGGAGTTGCACCAGGAGGAGATCACGCTGTTGTCGAAGCGGCTTGCGGACGCCGCCCATCGGATCGGTTCGCTGCAGCGAAAGAGCGAACGCATAGAGCGCAGGCTGCGCATCACCGCGCCCCGCGAGCTGCGCGCGGTCAAGCGCAAGCTGTCCCGCTCGGCGGAGCGGGCCAAACTGGAGGCGGCGATCCGCATGCAGGCGGACGACATCCGCGCGCTGGTGGCCGAGTACGAACGCCGGCAGGCCGACATCCGCGCGATCGAGGTCGCGTTCGAGCATCGGGCCGATGAGGTGGTGGCGATGCACCGCCGGCTGGAAGAGGGCAAGTACCAGCTCAAGCGCGCCAAGGACCGCCTGATCCAGGCCAATCTTCGGCTGGTGGTCAGCATCGCCAAGAAGTACACCAACCGCGGCCTGCACTTCTTCGACCTGGTGCAGGAAGGGAACATCGGCCTGATCAAGGCGGTGGAGAAGTTCGAGTACCGCAAGGGCTACAAGTTCTCCACCTACGCGACGTGGTGGATCCGGCAGGCTATCACCCGATCGATCTCCGACCAGGCGCGCACCATCCGCGTTCCGGTGCACATGATCGAACAGATCAACAAGGTGGTCCGCGAGTCGCGGCAGTTGATGCAGGAGCTCGGGCGCGAGCCCACTGACGAGGAGGTCGCCGAACGCCTGCGCTGGTCCGCGGCGCGCATCAAGGCGGTCAAGGGGGTCGCGCGCGAGCCGATCTCCCTGGAGACCCCGATCGGGGAGGAAGAGGACTCGATCCTGGGGGACTTCATCGAGGACAAGGACGTGGAGAACCCGTCCACCACCAGTGCGTTCCGGCTGCTGCAGGAGCAGCTCCAGCAGGTGCTGAGCACGCTTCCGGAGCGCGAGCAGGAGGTCCTGCGCATGCGCTTCGGCCTGGAGGACGGGTACTCGCTCACCCTGGAAGAGGTAGGATTGCACTTCAACGTGACCCGCGAGCGTATCCGCCAGATCGAGGCGAAGGCGCTCAGGCGCCTGCGCCACCCGAAACGGAGCATGCGGCTGAAGGACTATCTTGACGAATAGCGGCTGGACGGAATGACGGCTGGACGGAATGACGGAGGAAGCGTGAGTAGCGAACCCATACGCACCGAGCCGACGAACCACGGGACGCCCGCGGTTCAGGAGGCTCTGGACAAGCTGCGGGCCCTGCAGGACGTGCTGCACAAGAAGCACGCGATCGAGGCGCAGATCGAGGACCTGCCCCGGTCGCTGGCCACCAAGACCGAGCTGCTGAACCGGCTCAAGCGCACCTACCTGGAGCGCAACGAGGAGCAGGAATCGACCAAGAAGCGAATCGACGGCCTGCGCGACGACGCGTTGGAATCGGAACGGGTCCGCGAAGGATACGAGCGTCAGATGGACCAGATCCGAACGCAGCGGGAGTATGAGGCGCTGGACAAGCAGATCCGGGACGCGTCCGACCAGGAGATGGACTACCGGAGACGGCTGCAGGAAGAGGAAGAACGGCTCGCGCAGGTGTCCGAGGAGCTCGCCCGCGAAGCGGAGCTGATCGAGCAGCAGGAGGGCGTGGTCCACGAAGAGGAGTCGCGCATCAAGGTCGAGCTGGCCGACCGCGAAGGGCGGCTTGCCGCGCTCAAGACGGAAGAGTCCGAGATCGCCGCCGGCCTGGAACAGGAACTGCTGTTCAAGTTCGAACGTATCGTCCGCTCGACCGACGGCTACGGGATCGTGCCGCTTCAGGGCCAGATCTGCACCGGATGCTACATGACACTGCCGGCCCACTTCGTCAACCGGGTCCGCCGTGCCGAGGACATGCTGTTCTGTACGCACGGTCGTATCGTCTTTTACGAGGACGTGCCGGACGAAGATGAGACCGAGGCGC
Source organism: Spirochaetia bacterium (assembly GCA_965262795.1). Taxonomy (GTDB): domain Bacteria; phylum Spirochaetota; class Spirochaetia; order SZUA-6; family Bin103; genus CATQHW01. The sequence continues at coordinate 6,138,515 of OZ253561.1, forward strand.
AGATCGACGTGTTCGATGACGAGCCCGGCTTCTTTGCCGACGCGGACGGGGACGATGAGCTCGAGGAAGAGGAAGAGCTGTTCCTGGGCCTCGATGTGACCGACGACGATGACAATGGCGATCACGGGGATCACACCGAACAGGCCGCAGGTCATGAGTCCGACGACGATTGACGCACCCGGTGGCGCCATCGCGTGTATTTCGTTATCGTGAATGCGGTAGGAGGCGGGTCGGCCATCGCCGCGCCCGGTGCGGGCGCGGAGGAAAGTCCGGGCTCCGTAGAGCAGGGTGCCGGGTAATCCCCGGGCGTCCGCGTCACGGCGCGGGCGACAGAAAGTGCCGCAGAGAACAGACCGCCGGACGGCCGTGCCGCAAGGAACGGCTCTTTCGGCAAGGGTGAAACGGTGGGGTAAGAGCCCACCACCCCGGCGGCGACGCCGGGGGTATGGTAAACCTCGCCCGGAGCAAAGCCAAGCAGCGGGCTGGGTTGCTCGCCGCGTGAGGCCGCTCGCTGACGGGCGGCGGTCCTCGAGCCCGTGGGTAGGCTGCTCGAGTGCCGCGCCGGCGCCGTGAGGCGTCCGCGCGTGCGCCAGATGAATGATGGCCCGCCCCGGTGGCGGCCGGGTCGCGCAAGCGGCGCGGCACGCGTCGGGGCGAACAGAACCCGGCTTATCGGCCCGCCTCCTCTTTCTTCGGCTTCATCCCGGCAGAGCCGTTCGGCGCAGGCATGGGGATATCAGCCGGCCGGGCTCCGGCCGGGGCGGCATGGCGGAAGGGGGCGCGCGGTGATCGTGTTGCTGGTCATCGTCGCCGCGGTCGGCGCCGGGGCGCTGCTGCGGGCCGACCGCGCGTTCGCGGCCTGGCTCCGCCGCGACCGGGAGGTGAACATGCGCGCGCTCGTCGCTGAAGGCCGGTTCGCGGAGGCCGCGGATGCCGCGGCCGTCACGTTGGCCAGACGGCCGCTCGACCCGGAAGCGAACCTGATCCGCGGTGTAGCGGCCCTCTACGCGGCGATCTCCGACGAAACGATGGCACGGGAGCCAGGCGGGGCCGTCGATGGCGAGGGATCCGACCGCGCTGGCGGGGATCGCCTCTCGACGGCGGTGCTGTCGCTTCGCCGTGCGCTGCTGGATTCGCGAATCGCGATGGCGGAGCCGGCCGCGCAGTACGCGCTCGGCAAGGCCTATTATCACATGGGCTACTTCTACTACGATCTGGCCGTGCGGTATCTGGAGGGGTCGCTGGCTCTGGGCTATGACGGTGCCGACACCTACGAGTACCTGGGGCTGGCGTACACCGAATTCGGCGACCCGCGCGGCCTGGAGTACTTCCGGCACGCGCTGACCCGGCGGCCGTCCGACCTGTTGCATCTGAAGATGGCGACCATGCTGGTGGATGAAGGGGATGTGGAGGGAGCGCGAGAGAACCTGATCCAGGCGATCGAACTCACCGACGACCCCGCGATCGAGCAGCGGGCGCGGTACGAGTTGGGCGCCGTCTACCGCGTGCTCGACGATCTGCCGCTGGCCGAGGAGCAGTACCGGGCGATCATCGACGGCGACGATCGCACCGCCGACGCCCACTTCTATCTGGGCGAGATCTACGCGCAGCAGGGCGACTCCATCCGGGCACGTGCGGAGTGGCGCGGGGCGCGGGACCTGGATCCGAACCATCGCCGCGCGATCGAACGCTTGCGATAGGGCCGTAATCGGCACCATGACGCGGAGGTACACGTTTGTTCAATAGCTTCTCTTCAGACATCGGCATCGATCTGGGCACCTGCAATACCCTCGTACATGTCAAGGGCAAGGGTATCGTGCTGACAGAGCCGTCCGTGGTCGCCATCGACATTGAAACCAAGCAGGTGCTGGCGGTCGGCACCGAGGCCAAGCGCATGCTGTGGAAGACGCCGCATACGATCCAGGCGGTGCGCCCGCTGCGCGACGGCGTCATCGCCGACTTCGAGATGACCGAGCAGATGATCCGCCACTTCATCATGCAGGTCGCCCCGCGGCGCTGGTTCGTCAAGCCGCGCATGGTGATCGGCATCCCCGCCGGGGCTACCGAAGTGGAAAAACGGGCGGTGCAGGAGAGCGCCGAGCAGGCCGGCGCACGCGAAGTGTTCGCGATCGAGGAGTCGATCGCGGCGGCCGTCGGTGCCGATCTGCCGATCATGGAGCCGACCGGTCACATGATCTGTGACATCGGCGGCGGCACCACGGAGGTGTCGGTGATATCGCTGGGGGGCATGGTGGTGTCGAACGCCATCCGCATCGGCGGCGATGAGTTCGATGAGGCGATCATCAATCACGTGCGTACCGTCCACAACCTGCTGATCGGCCTGGAGACCGCCGAAAAGATCAAGATCAAGATCGGCAACGCCGATCCCGATCAGAAGATCGTGCGCATGGAGATCAAGGGCCGGGACGCGATCACCGGCCTGCCCCGCCGGCTGGAGGTCGACTCGATCGAGGTGTGCGAGGCGCTACAGGAGCCCACGCGTCAGATCCTGGAGGAAATCAAGCGCGCGCTCGGCCGCACGCCAGCGGAGCTGGCATCCGACATCGTGGAGCGCGGCATCGTCATGACCGGCGGCGGCTCGCTCCTGCGTGGGTTGCCGCGCCTGATCGGGCGGGAGACGGGCGTGCCGGTGATCGTGGCCGAACAGCCGTTGCTGTGCGTCGCGCTCGGGGCCGGAAAATATTTCGAAACCACGGGCATCGGCCAACGCCGGCATTACCGGTAGCGGCTCGTGCCGGCACCGAGGGGTTGATCCAAGTAATCGTCCGTGGCCGAGGTACGCCCCTTCGTGAGCCGCCGCCGCTCGGGCGTTACATTCGCGATCCTGATGGTGAGTTCGCTGTTGCTGGTGACACTGGATCCTTCACCGGGACACGTCGGGTTGCTGTCGTTGGTGCAGACGGGCATCAGCTCGGGAAGCCGCTGGGTCGTCAATGCCGTGGCTGCCATCGGGGAGTTCCACCGCAGCCGGCAGGAGGTGCTGGCGCTGCGTGCCGAGCTGGAGCGGATGGAGCAGCGACTGCGCGGTGTCGTCCAGATCGAGGTGGAGAACCGCAACCTGCGCGCGCAGTTGAACCTCACCCTCGCCGCTCCGGCCGCGCCGATTCCCGCCGAGGTGATCGGGCGCGATCCGGGCAATCGAATCCAGACGATAACGATCAATCGCGGGGCCAGACACGGCGTGCGGGTTGACGCCACGGTGGTCGCCGACGCCGGCGGGTTTCAGGCGCTGGTCGGCAAGGTGGAATCGGTCACATCCTTTACGGCGATGGTGCGGCCGATTCTGGACAGCTCCTCGTACGTCGCGGCGCGCCTGCAGCGCTCCGAGCACGACGGACAGATCGAGGCGGAGCCGGCGGGCAATCGGCTGATCATGAGCTATGTGCCGCGCATCGCCGAAGAGGACCTGGCGGTCGACGACCTGGTGATCACCTCGGGCATGGGAAACCTGTATCCGCGCGGCATCCACATCGGCAGGGTCGTCGAGTATCGCGCCGGCGAGGAGCGATCGTCGTTGCAGATCATCGTGAAACCGTTGGTCGAGTTCGGGCGCCTGGACTACGTGCTGGTGCTGGACACCGCGGAGCGGCCCGATGGGTGACGTCCGGGTCATCGCGGTGACCACACTGATCGCCGTCGGGGCATCCGTGCTGAGTTCGACCCTGCTGTCCTGGGTGGCGATCGCCGGCGTCAAGCCGGACTTGGCCCTGGTGATCGTCGCCCTGGTGGCGATGCGCCGGGGCAGCATGACGGGTCAGGTCGCGGGGTTCGCTTCCGGCCTGTTGACGGACACGATCAGCGTCGGGCCGCTCGGTCTCACCGCCATGACCCGCACCGTCGTAGGCTACGTGGTCGGCCGTATGGAGGGCATGGTCACCGTGGACTGGCTGCTGCTTCCCGCCGCCGTGTCGATCGCCGCCACCGGCCTCAAGGCGCTCACCGTCACGGTGCTGGCGCTTGCCGTGCCCTGGATCTCCGGCATCTACGGGATCGGAGCGCCGGCCTTCCTGAGCTCCTTCCTGATCGAAGCGGGCCTGAACGGCGTGGTCGCGCCCGCCCTGTACGTGCTGCTGAGCCTGTTGCCGGGGATGCGGGAGCGCCCGACACGTCAGACGCAAAGGGCCAGGCTGGGCCCGTGAACGGCGCCCCGGTCGACGAGTCCCCCGCGGTCTCCCGTCTGGCCACGCTGCGCATCGCGGTGCTGGGCGTGCTGGGCGGGCTCGCGCTCTACCTGTTCGTCCTGCAGGTGATCAAGGGCGACGAGTTCGAGCAGGACGCGAAAGACAATGCCCAGCGCGAGACCGTCGTACCCGCGCGGCGCGGCGCCATCTACGACGGGTCCTACACGCGGCCGCTAGTCGACAATCGGCCCGCGTTCTCGATCGACGTCATCCCCGCCCTGCTGCCGGGCGACACGGCGGACCGGGGCAGGCTGCTCGCCGAGCTCGCGGGAGTGCTGGACGTCAGCCCGGAGTATCTGGCCGGCCGGTTGCCGCCCGGTCGCCACGTCTACCAGCCGATCGAGGTCCTGAGCGGCGCCGACTTCGCCACGATCGCCTATCTGGGCGAGCACATCGACCGCTACCCGGGCGTGAGCTGGCGCAACGAGCCGGTACGCGACTACCGCTACCTGGGTGCCCTGGCGCACGTGATCGGCTACGTGGGCGAGATTACCGTCGAGGAGCTCCAGGCCAAGTACAATGAGGGCTACCGCGGGGGCGACACGATCGGCAAGAGCGGTCTGGAGCAGGTGTACGACCAGCGCCTGCGCGGGACCCCGGGGTTGAGCTACCGGACGGTGGACGCGCTCCAGCGGGACCTGGGCACGCGGGAGGGCCGGGCGCCCATCCCCGGGCACGATCTGGTGCTCACCATCGACGCGCGCACGCAGCGCTTGGCAGAGGACGCTCTGGCCGGCCGCATCGGATCGGTGATCGTGCTGCGACCGACCACGGGGGAGATACTGGCGATGGTCTCCTACCCCTGGTTCGACCCCGGATTGTTCCGGGGGGGCGACGGGGCGCAGGAGCTGCGCCGGGCGCTGGAGGATCCGACCCATCCGTTCGTCAACCGCGCCGTTAGTTCGGCCTACCCGCCAGCGTCGGTATTCAAGCTGATCCTGACCGTCGCCGTCCTGGAGGAACGGCTGATCCCGCCGGAGCAGAAGATCGAATGCAGGGGTCAATTCCGATTGGGCCGTGTATGGGACGATTGGAAGCTGGAAGGGCACGGCCCCGTCGATCTTCGCGAAGGCCTGGCCCAGTCCTGCAACATCTATTACTACACGGTCGGCCACAAGCTGGGCGTCGAGCGCATCGTCCACTACGCGCGCGCGTTAGGGCTGGGCAGCCCCACCGGCATCGAGCTGCCGCGTGAGCAGGCCGGCTTCCTGCCCACGCCGGCCTGGAAGCAGCGCCAGCACGGGGAACCCTGGGTGGGCGGCGACACCATCAACATGTCGATCGGTCAGGGGTTCATCACCGCGACCCCCCTGCAGATCGCCAACGCCGTGGCGGCGATCGCCAACGACGGCGTCGTCTATCGGCCGTACCTGGTGAAGGAGGTGCGCAGCGGCGCCGACGGATCGCTGCTGCGGCGGACCGTGCCCACACCGCTGCTGGAGGTCGGTGTGCAGCCGGAAACCTTCGCCTTCGTGCGCGAGGCGATGCGCTACACGGTGACCGACGGAACCCCGGCGGTGGCGATCACCACACCGGCGGTGCAGGCGGCCGGCAAGACGGGAACCGCCCAGACCCGCTCCAAGGATTTCGAGGGGCCGGAGCGAAAGCACTCATGGTTCGCCGCCTTCGCGCCGGCCGACGCTCCGCCGGAGGAACAAGTGGTGGCCGTGGTCATGGCGGACGCGTCCGACCGGTGGGAGTGGTGGGCGCCGAAGGTGACCAACGTGTTGCTGCACGGGATTTACACCGGCCTGGACTACGAGGAGGCGATCGACGATCTGCAGCGCCATACGCCCATGTACAACCTCCGAGGGGAGCCCCGGCCGACCGACGAAGATGGCGTTGCTGAGGACGGTGCGGTTGACGAGTGAGGCACCGAGCCGTACGCCCACGTGCCGACTGGTGGGTGGGGACCGATGACCAGCGGCGACGGGGCGCGGGCGGTGCCCCTGCTCGGCGCCACCGCCGCGCTGGTCGCGATCGGCGTGCTGTTCATCTACTCCAGCGGCGTCGACTCGACCGGTGAGCCGGTGTCGCGGGAGTGGATCAAGCAGATCGTCTGGGCGCTGACCGGGTTCGCGCTGCTGGCCGTGGTGGCCGCGGCGGGCCCCGGCTGGCTGCAGTCCGCGGCCCCGTACCTGTACGGGGGCGGGGTGCTGCTGCTGGCGTTCACCGCGCTGTTCGGGAGGGAGGTGAACGGCGCGCGCGCCTGGATCGGCATCGACAGCTTCGGGGTGCAGCCGTCGGAGTTCGCGAAGCTCACCACCATCGTGTTCCTCGCGCACTATCTGGCGGGGATCGGCAACGGCATCAAGGAGTTGCCGCGCTTCGCGCTCGGACTGGTGATAGTGCTGCTGCCGGTGGGGCTCATCCTGCTGCAGCCGGACATGGGGACGGCGATGGTCTACGTGCCCATGTTCCTGGTCGCGGCGCTGGTGTCGGGAGCCGAGATCCGCCATCTCGCGTTCCTCCTTAGCGCGGTCATCGTCACCTTCGCCATGGCGGTGTTGCCGGACTTGGGCCCGGACGGCGCCCTGAGCATGGCCGCTGCGGCGCTGCTCGATCCCGGCAGCGTACGCCTTGCCGCGGGGGCGCTGCTGGCGATAATGGCCCTGGCGTTCATCGGCTATTGGATCACCCGCAGCCGGTGGCTGTACTGGGTCGGCTATCTCGCCTCCATCGTCCTCGGCGGCGTGACGGGCTCGGCCCTGGTACGGTCGGTTCTCAAGCCCTACCAGATCGTTCGGTTGGCGGCGTTCCTGGACCCGCGTTCCGATCTGCTCGGCGCCGGCTGGAACATCATCCAGTCGATGACGGCGGTGGGCGCGGGCGGGCTGGCTGGAAAGGGATATCTGCAGGGCACGCAGAGCCACTATCAGTTCCTGCCTCAGCAGAGCACCGACTTCATCTTTTCCATCCTGGCCGAGGAGTGGGGATTTCGCGGCTCGTTGCTGGTGCTGGGGCTGTTCGCGGTGGTCCTGATGCGATCGATCGCGATCTGCCGGCGCGCCCGCGACGAGTTCGGGGTCGCGATGGCCGCCGGGATCGTCGGCATGTTCGGCACCCACGTGCTGGTTAACATCGGCGTGGCGAGCGGCATCATGCCGATCACGGGAATCCCGTTGATCTTCGTTTCCTACGGCGGGTCCGCGCTGTGGACCGGGCTGCTGGCGGTCGGCATGCTGCTGGCCCTGCTGCGGCCGGGGTCGGCCGGCGGCGTGCGCTTCTCGTCGCGCTTGACCGCCTCCCAATGGCGGTCAAGCTCCGCTAACGGCACTTCGCCCAGGGTTGCGTCGGCCTCGCGCACGCGGCGCTCCACTTCCTGAAACCGGCGTCGAAATCGTTCGTTGGCCCCGTTGAGCGCCAGCAGCGGGTCCACCCGCAGGTGACGGGCCAGGTTGATCACCGCGAACAGCAGATCGCCCAGTTCCTCTTCGGAGCGCTGCGGAGCCAGTGCCGTTGCCTGATCGACTTCGGCCAGTTCCTCGGCCACCTTTGCGAACACCGGGCGGGCGTTGTCCCAGTCGAAACCGACGGCCGCGGCGGCGGTCTGCAGATCGGCCGCACGGCGCAGCGGGCTGGGTGAGGAGCCGACGGACTCCAGCGCGGAGGGGCGCTGTTCGCCTTCGCTTCGCTCTCCCTGCTTGATGCGCTCCCATTGGCGCAGCACGCCGTCGGCGTCGGCGGGATAACCGCCGGCCGGAGGGGCGTCTCCGGCCCCGGCCGCCGGCGGAAATACGTGCGGATGCCGGCGGCGCAGCTTGTCGACCACCTCGGTCAGCACGTCGGCGGCGGAGAACGCGGCTTCCTGCTCCTTCATGCGAGCGATCATGGTGGCGATCAGCACCACGTCGCCCAGTTCCTCCCGGAGGTTGGCGTCGTCGCCGGTATCGATCGCGGTGATCGCCTCGAACGCCTCCTCCAGCAGCATCGTCCGCATCGATTGCGGCGTTTGCTCGCGATCCCACGGGCAGCCGTCGGGCGCGCGCAGGCGGCAGACGGTCCGGTAGAGTTCGGCGAACGCTTCGCCGGGAGGCTTGGCATTCGGTAACGGGGTAGGCTGCATGGGGCTTCGCTCCGGTGGGCGCCGGCCCGAGCGGGGCTCGGCAGTCGCGGGAGCCAAAAGCATACCGCCATCCGACCCGCGCAGCCAGCTGGGCGCTGCCGCCGGGGTTCCGCGAAGCGCCCGCGCGTGGTACAGTGCCGTTCGCCGCCCTTGGCGTACCCACGCCGGCGGTCCACCTCCCCATGCGCATCGCGTCGATCGCCCTCAAGCACCCTTCACGGCTGATCACCAATGATGGGATCGTCGCGTTGCTGGAAGAGTGCAGCAACGGCGTCGAGCCGCGGGTGCTGCGCAAGTACCAGCGGCTGGTGCGCGGGCTGCTGAAACGCACCGGGTCGGTCACGCGCTACGTGCGGGATGAGCAGCACGGTGAACGCGCCAGCGACCTGGTCGAGCAAGCGATGCTGCAGGCGCTGGAGCAGGCGTCGGTGGCGCCGGCGGACATCGATCTGCTGATCTACTGCGGGGTGGGCAAGGGGTTCCTGGAACCCGCGAACGCCTACTTCTACGCGCGTGCCGTCGGCCTGACCTGCTCGTGCTTCGACATAGCCGACGCCTGCATGAGCTGGATGCGCGCGCTGGACGTCGCGTACCGCTTCCTGCGCGCGGGCACGCTCCGAACCGCGATGATCATCAACGGCGAATTCAACTACAAGGAGCACGGGTACCCCGAGAACTTCAAGGTCAAGGGCATCGAGCAGCTCGAGTACACATTCCCCACCTACACCATCGGCGAAGCGGCGACGGCCACCATCGTCACCGCCTCGGACGCCGAGTGGTGCTTCGACTACCACTCAGTGCCCGAGCTGTGTGGCCTGTGCAACATTCCGCTGGCCGGATATGAGGACTTCGTGGAGGCTTCGGAGCGGATCGCGCTCAACGGCGTGAACAACTTCGTGGCGTATGGCCATGAGCTGTTCGCGCGGGCGGAGCAGTACCTGTTGCCGCTGGTGCGCCGCGCGGTGGGCGATCTGAACGTGCCGGATATCTACTTCCCGCACGCCGCTTCCAGCGTCGCCTACCTGCGCGCCGGCAGGGCAGCGGGGATCAGGACCGGCAAGGTGTATAGCGAGGTGTTTCCGCGGTTGGGCAACCTGGTGTCGGCCAGCATTCCGGCGGCCATGGTCCTGGCCGAGGCGGAGGGCCGGCTCAAGCGGGGCGACCGGGTCGTACTGGTGCCGGCGAGCGCCGGCATGGTGTTCGGGGTCGGTCAGTTCACCTACTGAGGCCGGACGGCATTCACGCCTCCGCGGCAACCAGTTCCGCCGTGAGCCGGTCTGCCGGCTCGTTCAGGAAGACACGCCAGGAGTCGTACTTGGGGCTTCGCAGCCGCAGCAGGATCAGCGGATTCCGGTGTGGCTCCACGGGCCTGCGAGTGAGCAGCATGCCGGCGGACCGCGGGGTCCGACCGCCCTTGCGCGTGTTGCAGGGCATGCAGGCGGTGACCAGATTGGACCACGACTCGGTGCCGCCGAGCGAGCGCGGGATCACGTGGTCGATCGTGAGTTGGCGGGCTGCCAGCCGCTTGCCGCAGTATTGACAGACGTTGCCGTCGCGGGCGTAGACGTTGCGTCGCGTCAGGGCCACCCCCTGCCGCGGGAAGCCGTGATAATCCGTCAACCGGATGATGCGCGGCACGGCAAGCGTCAGCGTCGCCGTGTGCACCCAGTCGAGATGGTCGTCGCCTCCCCCGGCGAGGACGAAGGACCGATCCGTCCACCTGGCGAAGTCGAAGGACTCATAGTGGCCGCCGTCAATGGTGATCACCTCGGCGGCCTGCCGCACCAGCAGCACGAACGCCCGTCGCGCGCTGACCAGGCGCAGGACCGCGTATGAACTGTTGAGGACCAGCACGCTGCACTCGAGCACCCGGGATTCGTACGACACCCTCGATCCTGTACCACGCCCCTAGTGCGTGGTCAAGGTTGCCGCTCCCCACTCGTCAGATCTTCGGCGTGGATCCAGCCGAAGTCGCGGTAGCTGCCGCGGACGCGAACGTCGTACCAGTCGCCGTCACGACCCAGGGCGAGCAGAAGATCCGTGGGCCGCAGGTAGGAGCGGACGGTGGAGTCCCGGGTCGGCGCGGCGTGCAGTGGCACCGATCTGCCGGCAGGCCAGCGGACGGTCGGTGCGGGCGGGATGACCGCCGTCGGGTCCAGCGGATCGCGCTCCTCCAGGAACGCCAGCACGCCGTCGGCGATGGCGCGTGCGGCCCGCTCGGGATGGGCCACCAGGAATGCGCGGTCCCTCGGGTCGGTGAGGTAGCCCATCTCCAGGATCGCCGCGGGGGTGGTGACCGCGATGGCATGCCGAAATCGGCCGCCGAAGGCGTAGTAGCCCCGCATGTTGTAGGTCACCCCGTTCAGGTCCTCGCGCATCCCGGTAACCTTCCCGTAGTGCTCGTGCAGCAGGGCGCTCAGTCGGCGGGATGCGGGGGAGGCCCTCCACGGCGGTGAAACCTTGTAGCCGGAGCTGGCGCCGCCATCGGCGTGAATCGACACGAACGCATCGGCGTCGAACTCGGGGGGGACGGTCGCCGGCAGCAGCACCACGTCGATGTCACGCTGGCGCAGCAGGGCGGCGGCCGCCTCCGCCACGGCCTGATTGACGTCGACTTCCGACACGCCGGCGGCGCTGGCGCCGGTCGCCGTGCGTCGATGCGCCAGCTCGGGCGGGTACTGGTCCGTGTGCAGATGGCCGACCTGCAGGGCGACCCGCCAGGGCGCTACCACTCCCCGTAGCGAGATCCCCGGGTAGGGCGCCCGAACGGGGGCGCGCAACGGCACGAAGCGTTCGGGCGCGGGCCGGTCGTCGTTCAGTGCCAGCGCGACGGCTGCCGCCGCAACCACGGCGAAGGCCGCGCCCGCGGCGATCAGAAGGCGTCCGATGGCAGACATCGCGGGCGACTATGAGTCTGCCGGAGATGCCGCGCAAGCGCCAGATTCGACAGACTTCTAGCGAGGATGCGGATGGGGGCAGAAGCGAGGCCGAAGGACTCGGTGCTGCCGGCGCTATACCGGCACGCGCCGACCGTTCCACTATGGGGTGCGGTCGGCACGTCGCACGCCGCTGTCGACCGGGAGGGCGGTTAGCTCAGTTGGGAGAGCGCCTGGTTTACACCCAGGAGGTCGGCGGTTCGAGCCCGTCACCGCCCATCGAGACAATGACCGAACACTCTGTCGCCGCAGCACGGCGCGGCTGGCTTCTGTTCGCGGCCGGCGTCGGCGCCATCGTGTTGGGCGCGACGCTTGCCGGCCGCGTGCTGCGAACCCCGAACGCGGACCAGGCGTTCGATCCGGTCACCTGGTCCGATCGACTGCAGGCATTCACCACGATCTTCCTGGGCATCTTCATCGAGGCAGCGCCGTTCGTGGCGATCGGCGCCCTGTTGTCCGGTGTGATCGAGATGGGTGTGAGCACGCGGACGCTCGCCCGCTGGGTGCCGAAGCGGCCCGGAATCGGCGTGCTGGCCGGCGCGGCTCTGGGAATGGTCTTCCCGGTCTGTGAGTGCGGAGTGGTGCTGGTCGTCCGGCGCCTGTTGCGCAAGGGACTCCCGCCGCCGGTCGCCATCGCCTTTCTGCTCGGAGCGCCGGTTCTCAATCCGGTGGTGATCGCCAGCACGGCGACGGCGTTCGGGTTCGGCTGGATGCTTCTCGGCCGCTTGGGACTCACCCTGATCGTCGCCGCCACGGTGGCCACGGTGTTTCGCCAAGCTCGCCCGGCCGACATCCTGCTGGCCGGCGGCACGGCGCAGTCCGAAGGAGAGGCCTGTCATCACCCGCACGATCACCCGCACGATCACGGGCATGAGGAACGAACGGCGCCGGCACCGCGCGGGCGCCGCGTCGGCGCGTTCGTGGTGGACGCGTTGCTGCACGGCTCCACCGATCTGTTCGACATGGGCCGCTACCTGGTCATCGGCTGCGCCCTGGCAGCGCTGCTGCAGACCGTGATGCCGCAGTCGGTCCTGCTGGACATCGGCCGCGGCGGCGCCGGATCGGTGGCGACGATGCTCGGGCTCGGGTACCTGCTGTCGGTGTGCTCGTCGGTCGACGCGTTCCTGGCGTTGGCGTTCACCAGCACCTTCGCGCCGGCATCGATTCTGGCGTTCCTGGTATTCGGGCCGATGGTGGACGTCAAGAGCACGCTATTGTTCATGAGCGTCTTCCGCGCCAACGCCGTGATCTACCTGGTCGCGATCCCGTTGGTACTGACGTTCACGGCAGCGATCATCGTGCACAATCTGGTGCCATGGGCGTGAGGGCCGGGCTCGACCGGTCGCGGTTGCTGGCGGCGGTGGTGCTGTACGGCATCGTGGCGATCCTGCTGCACCGCCTGCTCACCGGCACGCTGGTGTACTACATCAACCCGCGCTACGAATGGCTCACCTGGGTGGCGGTGGCGGGGCTCGGAGCCATGGCGCTGGCGCTAACCGGCACCGCATGGCGCCGTGCGCGCGACTCCCGGCGGCTGCACGGCATGCGGGTGGGCTGGAGCGCGCTGGCGGTGCTCGCCCTGCCGGTCGCCCTGGGCATTGCGCCGGAGCAGCCCCTGGGGTCGGCGGCGCTCGGCAACCGGGAGGTGGCCGTCGCCAGTCTGCCCCCCAACGCCGAGCGCCGCCTGACGCGGGTGGCCGCCGCGGAACCGGCAGCCCGGTCGATGTTGGATTGGCTGGTGGAGTTCCACGTGGCGGACGATCCGGAGCGGTTCGCCGGTCAGGGAGCGCAGATCACCGGCTTCGTGCACCGTGACGTACACCTCGGCCCCTATCAGGTGCAGCTGAGCCGTTTCCTGCTGAGTTGCTGCGTGGCCGACGCCACGCCCATCGGGATCGTCGCACAGGCTCCGGAGCTGGCCATGGTGCCGGATGGCCAGTGGCTTACGGTCGCCGGGCGGTTTGCCGTGGGTGAGATCGGCGGAGAACGGATGCCGGTCCTGGTCGCGGATGAGGTGGTCCCGATCGAGCCACCGCCGGTTCCCTACCTGTACTACTGACGCATGCGGCCGCTCGATCGAACCGCGCTTGCGACCCTGAGCGCGTGCGCCGCCGTCGCGTTGGCGGCGATCGCCATCGGCGATCGGGTCGGACTGCAGGTCGTGGAGGTGACGCCGGAAGCCGGCGCGGAAGGGGTTTCGACGCTTGCAACGATCGAGATTCGCTTCTCGGAGCCGGTCGACCGGGCCGGGCGGTCGGTGACGTTGGCGATCGAGCCGCCGGTCGCCGGATCGTTGCGCTGGGGCAACCGCACGCTGCGATTCGATCCGGGTCGCACGCTGTCCGCGCGCACGAGCTATACGGTGCGTCTCGACGGTACGCTGCGGGCAGCTTCAGGACGCCGGCTGCGAGCGCCGCTGGAATGGAGCTTCGACACCGGTACGCTGCGCATCGCGTACGTGACCGAAGGCGCGGCCGAGCGGACCAGCATCGCCGCCCGCACCGTGATCGCGGGTGGAGGCGACGGACCGGAACGTGTCGGCGACGAACAGACGCTGGCGTCGTTCGAACATCCGGTGCGCGACTTCCACCGCGCCCCCGACGGCGGTACGCTGGTCGCCACGCTGGGCACCGACGTGTTCGCGGCGGACCTCTGGCTGGTCGATCTGCAGGGCGGGGGTTCGCGCGAGCTGCTGGACTGCGGCGATGCGGAGTGCAGTGCCGCTCGCTGGGCGCCCGACGGGACCGCCATCGTCTTCTCGCAACGGCGGCTACCGTTGCCGCCCCGTCCCTGGCTGATCGATCCGGTCAGCGGCGATGACCGCCCGCTTCTCCAGCAGGAGGTGATCGGCTTCGACCCTCGCTGGTCGTCCGACGGGGCGTGGGTGGCGTTCGTATCGCCGCTGGAAGGGGGCTTGCGCATCGTCGGCATAGCCGATGGTCGCACGGTGCTCGTCCCGACCCGGGCCGACGCTCCGGCGGCGTGGCGTCCGGGCGCCCTCACCCTGCTGACGTCAGACCTGCGCGACGAGAGCGGACAGGTCACGGACGTGCTGATATCGATCGACCTGATGGATCTGTCGGTCCGCACAGCGCTCAGCCCGGAGCACGGCGGTGGCCGGTCGCCGGCGTGGGCGGCGGACGGCGGCCGTTTCGCCTTCATCCGTTCGGCCGACGCCGGGGAGGAGTTGTGGCTGGCGACCGACGCGGGGGGGCCGCACTTCGAGGCCGCGCCGCTTGCGACACAGCCCCGGCTCACCTATCGCGAAATCGCGTTTGCACCCGGTGGAGACCTCATAGCGGCGCAGCGTTCGCGGCTGGACGTCCCCAATCCGGAGCCCGAGGTGGTGGTGTTCGACCTCACCGGGCGGGAGCGTGCGGTGATCGCGGCCGCGGCGACGCCACGCTGGTTGCCGTGAGGACGTGGCGAGCATCCGACGGCGGCTGCGCGATCCTGTTCGTCGACGGCGGCTGCGTCCTCTGCCGGCGCCTGTCGCGCCTTGTGGTCGACGCGGATGCCGCCGGCCGGCTGCGGGTGGCGCCGCTTGCCGGCGTGACCGCGCGCCGGCTGCTGTCGGTGGCGGACCGGACACAAGGCGACTGGGTGGTGCTGGTCGAGGGACCGCGGACGATGCGGGCCGCCGACGCGGTGGTACGCACGCTGCAGCTCCTGGGCGGACGGTTCGGCCTGCTGGCGCGGGTGATGAGAGGGCTGCCGGGCCCGGCGCGCGATGCGGTCTACCGTTTCGTCGCCCGCCGGCGACGCGCCTGGTTCGGCCGCGTCGAGTCGTGCCCGCTGCCGGAAAGCGAACGCCGGCCACACGCGGTACTGGACTGACCGGCCGGGAGCGACCTCGCCTGACCGATCCACGACGCGGCAGTAGGCCGGAGCGGATGCTTGGCCGTATACTCTCGTTCCCAGGGCCGGGAGCAAGATCCGGCCGGTGAGAGGAGTTCGCTATGGCAGGTGAGATGCAGGATACCGGTACCTGGACGGTCAAGACGGGGCTGGCTCAAATGCTGAAGGGTGGCGTGATCATGGACGTGGTCACCGCCGATCAGGCCAAGATCGCCGAAGACGCCGGCGCGGTTGCGGTGATGGCACTTGAGCGCGTGCCCGCCGATATCCGCAAGGCCGGCGGTGTCGCACGCATGGCCGATCCGACCAAGATCGAGGAGATCAAGCGCGTGGTGACGATCCCGGTCATGGCCAAGTGCCGTATCGGCCACTTCGTGGAAGCGCAGGTCCTGCAGTCCCTGGAGATCGACTACATCGACGAATCGGAGGTGCTGACGCCGGCCGATGAGGCCAATCACGTGTGGAAGCACGACTTCAAGGTGCCGTTCGTCTGCGGTTGCCGGAACCTGGGTGAAGCGTTGCGCCGCATCCGCGAAGGCGCCGCCATGATCCGCACCAAGGGAGAGGCCGGCACCGGCAACGTGGTCGAGGCGGTACGCCACGCACGGACCGTGTTGCAGGCGGTGCGCCGGGTGCAGGGCCTGGGCGACAGCGAGCTGTCGGCGTTCGCGAAGGAGATACAGGCGCCGTTCGAGCTGGTGGCGCAGCTGCGGGCGGACGGGTCGCTGCCGGTGGTCAACTTCGCCGCCGGCGGTATCGCCACGCCGGCGGACGCCGCCCTCATGATGCAGATCGGCGTCGACGGGGTGTTCGTGGGCTCCGGTATCTTCAAGTCCGAGAATCCGCAGCGCATGGCGGAAGCGATCGTCAAGGCGACGACCAACTACGACGATCCCGACATCCTGGCCGACGTTTCGCGCGGGCTGGGCGAGCCGATGCGGGGGCTGGAGATGACGGCGATCCCCGAAGGCGAACAGCTCGCCGTACGCGGCTGGTAACGCATGGCGGTGGGCGTCCTGGCGCTGCAGGGCGACGTCCGTGAACATCTCCATGCCCTTGCCGCCATAGATGAGCCCGCCAGACCGGTGCGCACCGCGGCACAGCTCGAAACGGTCGACGCGCTGATCATTCCCGGCGGCGAGAGCACCACGATCATCAACCTGCTGCATGCCTTCGAGATGACGGATCGGCTGACGGAACGCCTGGCCGGCGGCATGCCCGTGTGGGGAACCTGCGCCGGCATGATCGTGCTGGCTCAGGAGGTGCTCGATCCGCGCCCGGAACCGCTGCGGCTGCTCGACATCTCCGTGCGGCGCAACGCGTACGGCCGTCAGGTCGCGAGCTTCGAGGCACACCTGGATGTCGAGGAGCTGGGCGCTCCGCCGTTCTGCGGTGTCTTCATCCGGGCTCCGGCGGTGGAGCGGGTGGGCCTCGGGGTACAGGTGTTGGCTG